>NZ_JAPMOV010000001.1:0-1102005 GCF_026420705.1 Bacillus sp. NEAU-CP5
GGCATTCGTGAGGCGGCGGTCACCGCCCGGAACGAACACGGCGAAACCGCGCTTTACGCCTATATTGAAGGACGGGAAAGCGATGACGTGCGGGCGGAGCTTGCGACACGCCTTCCGGCCTACATGATGCCGGCTCAGTTCATAAAGATGAGCGAATGGCCGGTCACGCCAAGCGGAAAGCTTGACCGCCGCGCGCTGCCGGCTCCCGACGGAGCGGCAGACAGACAGGCGTACACCGCCCCGCGGAACGTCACGGAAATGAAGCTTTGCGCCCTTTGGGAAGAGGTGCTGAAAAACGGCCCCGTCGGCATCCGGGATCACTTTTTTGAGCGGGGCGGCCATTCGTTAAAAGCGACGGCTCTCGTCTCCCGCATCGCCAAAGAGTTCGGTGTTCAGGTGCCGTTACAGGACATCTTCGCCCGGCCGACGGTGGAAGAGCTCGCTTCGGTTATTCAGGACTTGGAAGAAAGCCCGTATGAAGCGATTCAGCCTGCGCAAACACAGGACACCTACCCGGTGTCTTCGGCGCAGAAACGGATGTATGTGCTCCAGCAGCTTGAAGACGGCGGTGTCGGCTACAATATGCCGGCTGTGCTGGAACTGACGGGCCCGCTTGACCGCGGCCGGCTGGAGGAGACGTTCCGGCAGCTTGTGGAGCGGCATGAGTCGCTCAGAACGTCCTTTGAAACGGGGCCTGACGGCGAACCGGTGCAGCGCATCCATGACAGCGTGCCGTTTCAGCTGGATGAGGCCGAGTCAGCTGACGCATTCGTCCGGCCGTTTTGTCTGGAAGAAGCGCCGCTCTTCCGTGCGGCTCTCGTGAAAGAATCGGACGAACGTCATCTTTTATTAACGGATATGCATCATATTATTTCTGACGGTGTGTCCGTCAACACCTTGATAAAAGAATTCGGCGAGCTGTACGCAGGCCGTTCGCTTGCGCCGATGCGCCTTCAATATAAAGACTATGCCGTCTGGCAGCGGTCGTTTCAGGAGAAAGAAGGGTACCAGAAGCAGGAAGCCTATTGGCTGAAGCGGCTTGAAGGAGAGCTTCCGGTGCTTGAGCTTCCGGCTGACAAGCCCCGTCCGGCTGTCAGAAGCTTTGCGGGCGGCAGCGTATCGTGCGCGCTTGACGCTGAAACGGCATCCGGCCTTCACCGAATCGCCCGGGATCACGGCTCCACTTTGTATATGGTGCTTCTCGCCGCGTACAATACGTTACTCGCGAGATTGAGCGGGCAGGAAGACATCATCGTCGGCTCGCCGATTGCCGGGCGTCCGCACAAAGACCTTGAACCGATTCTCGGCATGTTCGTCAACACGCTCGCCATCAGAACGGAGCCGAAAGGGGACAAACGGTTCACCGATTACTTAGCGGAAGTCCGCCAGGCGGCGCTTGAGGCCTATGAGCATCAGGACTACCCGTTTGAAGAGCTGGTGGAACGGCTTGGCGTGCAGCGGGACACGAGCCGCAATCCGCTGTTTGACGTTATGTTTGTGCTCCAAAATATGGAGCGTGAATCCCTGGTGTTAAATAAGCTGCATTTGGCTCAAGCTGCGGATACAAGTCATAAAACCGCAAAGTTTGATGCCACGCTTTACGCGTCAGAAGGGTCTGACGGTTCCATCAGCTTTGATTTTGAATTCAATACAGATATCTATCAAAAACAGACAATTGAAAAATGGCTTTGTTATTTTACACGTATTCTTACAAAAGTAATTGAAAACCAAGCGATACCGCTTGGTGACATTCACGTACTGGATAATGCTGAAACAAATCGCGTCATTTATCAGTTTAATCAGACGAAAAGCGATTACCCAAGACACGAAACCATCAGCCGTTTATTTGAGCGGCAGGCAAAAGAAACCCCCGATGCCCGGGCAGTTGTATATGATGGACAAATCTTGACATACCGTGAGCTGAACGAACGGGCTAACAGAATAGCGGCGGCTCTCCGATCAAATGGCGTCGGTCCGGAAAGCGTTGTCGCCTTATTAACCGGCCGCACAACAGAGCTTGCCTCCGGAATCCTCGGAATATTAAAAGCGGGAGGCGCCTACTTGCCTATTGGTGACGATGTGCCGCGGGAACGGGCTGAATGGATGCTTAAAGACTGTAAAGCTGATATTCTTCTCCAATCTGATAAACTTGACGGTCTGCCGCTTTCAGGAAAACGTTTATTCATAGAGGATATTCAAACAAAGGCCGGCTTGAGTTCAGAAAATCCCGAACCGCTCGGCGGACCTGAATCGTTGGCCTACATGATTTATACGTCCGGATCAACAGGTGCGCCAAAAGGCGTCATGATTGAACAGCGAAGCGTGATCCGCCTTGTGAAAAACAGCAATTATATTGATTTTACGCCGGAAGACAGACTATTGTTTACTTCATCATTAGGATTTGACGTTACGACATTTGAAATATTCGGTCCGCTTTTAAACGGCGCTTCTTTATATGTAAGTGACCAGGAAACCTATCTCGACTCGGATGTTCTGGAAACATTTATACAGCAAAACGGCATTACGACACTGTGGCTGACATCGTCTCTGTTCAACCATTTATCAGAACAAAATGAACACGTGTTTTCCGGATTATCCCGATTGATTATCGGCGGGGAAGCACTGTCCCCAAGCCATGTAAACCGGGTTCGGAATGCGCTGCCGCATCTCTCAGTATGGAATGGATACGGACCGACTGAAAACACGACGTTCTCGACTTGCTTTTTGATTGAACAATCATACGATCATTCAATCCCGATCGGGCGCCCTGTCGGAAATTCAACCGCATATATCATAAACAGCAGGGGAACACCGCAGCCGATCGGCGTCATCGGCGAATTGTGCACGGGCGGAGACGGTGTGGCAAGAGGATATTTCGGCCGCCCTGAGCTGACGGAAGAAAAATTTGTCCCTAATCCTTTTGTTCCCGGAGAACGGATGTACCGCACCGGAGATTTAGCCCGCTGGCTGCCGGACGGAACGATCGAATATGCCGGGCGGATGGATGATCAAGTGAAAATCCGCGGTTATCGGGTGGAGCTGGGAGAGATTGAAGCCGCACTGAGGAGCCTGGACGGCGTGAAAGAAGCTGCCGTGTCAGTCAGAACCGGGCAGTCCGGCAATAAAGAACTGATCGCATATATGAGTCTGCAGGCGGACATGGATACAGAAAAAGTGCGTTCTTCACTGTCTAAGCAACTGCCGAATTACATGGTTCCGGCCTATATGATGGAACTTGAGAAGCTGCCGCTTACGCCGAACGGTAAATTGGATCGGAAAAATCTGCCCGAACCGGAGCTCGCGCTTCAAACCGCGTACACAGCTCCCCGCAATGAGCTTGAAGAACAGCTTTCCGTGATCTGGCAGGAAGTGCTCGGCGCAAAACAAGTCGGGATTGAGGACTCATTTTTTGAATTGGGCGGTGACTCAATCAAAGCGTTGCAAGTTTCCGCACGGCTCGGACGCTATGGGTGGAAAATGACGGCAAGTGACTTATTCCGGCACCCGTCCATTAAGGAACTCGCGCCTCTTATCCGGAAAGCGGAAAGAGTCATCGATCAGCGGCCGGTGGAAGGAGACATACCTTGGACACCCGTTCAGCACTGGTTTTTATCACAGCGGATGGAAAACAGAAATCATTTCAATCAGTCCGTCATGATGTTCAGCTCTGACGCATTGCATAAACAGCCGCTCAAAGAAGCCTTGGAGCATCTTGTCATTCATCATGATGCACTCCGGATCACTGTCAGTGCAGAAAACGAAAGTTTCAGACAAATCAATCACGGTATTCAAAAAGCTGAACTGTACAGCTTGGACATTTGGGATCTGTCTGGGACAGATACTTGGGAAAGAGAAATAGAAACTGAAGTGGCTGCGCTCCAACAGCGGATGGATATTGAAAAAGGGCCGTTATTAAAAGCCGGCTGGTTCAAAACCCGGTCCGGGGATTATTTATTCATCACCGTACATCACCTGGCGGTTGACGGAGTGTCATGGCGTATTCTGCTGGAGGATTTATCTGCCGCTTACACTCAAGCCGTAAAAGGTCAGCCGGTCCAGCTTCCGCCAAAGACCGATTCGTTTAAACAATACGCCGTAAGGCTTTCAGAATACGCAAAAAGCAGCAAGCTGATGCATGAAGAAGAATATTGGCGTTTTATTGAAGAAGAAACAGCCGCCGAACTTCCTTATGAAAAACCGCAGCATCAGACGGGAGCCGACAGCATTCGGCAAACGGTAAGCTTTACGCTTACAGAAGAAGAAACGTCCGTTTTGCTTCAGCAGGTCAACCGGGCCTACCATACCGATACGCAAGATATTCTTCTGACTGCCGCAGCTTTGGCTTTACGGGACTGGACAGGGGGCGGCAGACTGCGCATCGCGATGGAAGGGCACGGGAGAGAGCACATCATGCCGGAGCTCGACATCAGCCGCACCGTAGGCTGGTTTACCTCCATGTATCCGGTGCTCATTGACTTGAACACAGCAGGCGCTGAGCTTGGAACGGCGGTAAAAACGGTCAAAGACACACTCGGAAGAATACCGGATAAAGGAATAGGCTACGGCATTTTAAAATACATGACACCGCCTGAACAAAAAACAATCCGCTTCAGACAAGCGCCTGAAATCAGCTTTAACTATTTAGGGCAATTCAATGATACAGAAGATCAGCACACGTTCAGTCTGTCCGGTCTTGCAAGCGGGCACGACATCACACCGACATGGCAGCGGGAACAAGCGGTGGAAATGAGCGCGATGGCCGCACAAAACAAACTTCACTTCAGTTTGAGCTATCCGCCGAGCCGCTTCCGCAAAGAAACGATGGAACAGCTGCTGCAAACCTTACAGCAATATTTGCGTGATATTATGGCGCACTGCACAGGCAAAGAGGAAGCAGAAAAAACCGTTAGTGATTTTAGCAGCAAAACGTTAACATCTGATGATTTGGACAGCATAGCGAGTTTTGTCGAGGAACTGTAGAAAAAGGCGACGGGGAGATTATAACATGACAAAAAAGAATGCAATTCAGGATATTTATCCGCTGTCTTATATGCAGGAAGGAATGCTTTTTCATTCCCTCCTGCAAAAGGAATCACAGGCTTACGCCGAGCAGGCCTCCTTTTCAATAACGGGGAAGGTGGACACCCGCGTGTTTGAAGAGAGCGTTCATGCCCTTTTCGAAAGACATGATATTTTCAGAACGATCTTTATCAGCCAGAACGTGTCAGTGCCGCAGCAGGTCGTATTAAAAGAGCGGAACGTCAGCATCATTGAGGAAAATCTCACCAATTTAAACAAGGCTGATCAAATCAAGTATATCGAAGAAGCCAAACGAAGAGACCGTGAGAAAGGGTTTCAACTGCAAAAAGACATGCTGATGCGGGTGACACTGCTTCAAACCGGTGAATGTGAATATACGTGCATATGGAGTTTCCATCACATTATTATGGATGGCTGGTGTCTCGGAATCGTGCTGAAAGAGTTCTTCCAGATATACGCCTCGCGGCTCCGCCGGACACCGTTAACGCTTGAGCCCGCTGTGCCGTACGGGACCTACATCAAGTGGCTGATGGAGCAAGATAAAGAAAAAGCCGCTTCGTACTGGGAGCGATACCTTGAAGGCTTTGAGCAGCAGACTGTTCTGCCGAAGCAGAAAAAAGCCGGCGAAAGCAGACAAGAGGAAGTGACGTTTTCCTTTTCAAAAGAGGACACGGCTAAGCTGAAAGAGCTGGCCGTGAAAGAAGAGGTCACGCTGAGCACCATTTTCCACACGCTCTGGGGCATTTTGCTTCAGGCGTATAACCAGACAGAAGATGCGGTTTTTGGTTCTGTCATTTCGGGAAGGCCTTCTGAAATCGAAGGCATCGAGCGAATGATCGGCCTGTTCATTAATACCGTGCCTGTCCGGATCAGCGGGGCGGACATCCCGTTTCAAAAGCTGATCAAAAACGTGCAAAAGGACGCTTTGAAAGGACAGGCATACAGCTATCATCCGCTTTATGACATACAGGCGAATTCACAGGTAAAACAAGGCTTAATTGACCACATTCTCGTCTTTGAGAATTATCCGGTTGAACAGGAGCTTGATGTGCTGAACAGCAAGGGAGACACGAAAGACCTTTTTCACATTCATGATTTCAGCATGGAAGACGAAACCAACTACAGTTTTTACCTGATGGTGGCGCCGGGTGACGAGATTCATTTGAAAATGAGATACGATTCAAGCGTGTATGACCGCCAATTTATCGAAAATATCAAAGGCCATTTGGCATACATCGTCTCCCAGGTTCTCGACAAACCGGACATCACGCCGGACAAGCTTGAAATCATCACTCCAGGGGAAAAAGCGCAGCTGCTTGCGCCGATTTCTGAAGAGACCGAAAAACCTGAATATGACACGGTTCATGCGATGTTTGAACGGCAGGTTGCAAAAACGCCGGATCAAATCGCGATTCGGTATGAAGGTGAGTCAGTGACGTACGAAGAGCTGAACGAATCGGCTAATAAGCTGGCCCGCCTGCTGCAAAAGCGCGGATTAAAGCGGGAGGAGCCGGTAGGCGTCATGCTCGGCCGTTCCCCTTCTTTAGCGGCGGCCGTTCTCGGTATTTTAAAAGCGGGCGGCGCCTTTGTCCCGATAGATCCGGGCAGTCCAAAGGAGCGTATCCGATATGTTATTGAAAACAGCGGCTGCGTCCATGTTGTAACAGAGCGGCATCAGTCAGTCCCCGCGGAACAAAGGCTGCAAGTTACATACATAGAAGAGGCCGGGACGGAAGCGGACGGAAGCAATGTGCAATCCATTAATACGGCAGACGACCTCCTTTATATGATTTATACATCGGGAACGACAGGGAAACCGAAGGGTGTGCTGCTCGAACATAAAAATATGGCCAACCTGCTTTCTGACCAATTGACGAACACAGACATTGATTTTTGCACAAATGTGCTGCAGTACGCATCTTTGGCGTTTGACGTCTGCTATCAGGAGTTATTTTCAGTACTCTTGAGCGGCGGCACCCTCTGTATCGTGCCCGAATCAATCAAACGGGATGTTTCTCAGCTGTTTTCGTTTATTGATCAGCACAACATGGAAGTTGTGTTTTTCCCGACTGCGTTTGTCAAAATGCTTTTCAATGAAGAAGGTTATGCACAGTCTTTTCCCCGCTGTGTGAAGCATGTCATTACGGCCGGGGAGCAGCTGACCGTTTCGCGTTTGTTCAGGCAGACGCTCCGTTCACACGGTATGCATCTGCATAATCATTACGGCCCGTCAGAAACTCATGTGGTTTCAACGTATACGATTTCTGCGGGAGATGACATACCTGAACATCCGCCGATCGGGAAACCGATCCATCATAACAAGATGTATATTCTCAGCAAAAACCGGCAGCTTCAGCCTCTCGGAATTGCGGGAGAATTGTATATTTCCGGGGCGAATACAGGAAGAGGCTATGTGAACAACCCGGCGCTGACCAAAGAGAAATTTTTGCCGGATCCGTTCAGAACCGACGCCGTCATGTACCGGACCGGAGATTTAGCAAGACTGCGTGCGGACGGCCAAATTGAATACATCGGCCGGACAGATGATCAAGTGAAGATCAGAGGGTACCGGATTGAACCGAAGGAAATTGAAACCGTCCTGGCAAATCATCACGCCGTGAAAGAAGCTGCCGTTCTGATTCAAACGAATGAGTCGGGCGAAAATGAATTATGCGCTTACTGCAGCGTCTCACAAGCGACTGATCCTTCTCAGTTGCGGAGAGATTTGGCTAAAGAGCTGCCTGATTATATGATTCCGGTCAAATGGGCTTTTGTTGACTCAATTCCGCTCACTGCGAACGGAAAAGTCGATCAGCGAGCCCTTCCGGAAGCTTCGGCATACGCCACAGGCCGTCGATATACAGCTCCCCGGAATGTGACCGAGCTGAAGCTTACCCGCATATGGGAAGAAGTGCTTCAAATCGGCCCGATCGGCGTTCACGATCACTTTTTCGAGCTTGGCGGCCATTCATTAAAGGCGACGGCACTCGTTGCAAAAATAGCTAAAGAGTGCAGTGTGCAAATCCCGCTGAGCGATGTCTTCAGCCATCCGACTGTAGAAGAACTCGCCAAAATCATCAGTGAAGCAGAAGAGAACCCGTTCGCATCCATAGAAAAGACAGAAATGAAAGAAACATATCCTGTCTCATCCGCCCAAAAACGGATGTACGTCCTTCACCAGCTTGAAAATGGCGGTGTCAGCTATAACATTCCAGCCGTTTTAGAGGTGAGGGGGCCGTTTGACCGAGATAGGATGGAAGCCGTGTTCAAGGAATTGATCGGGCGGCATGAACCGCTCAGAACGTCCTTTGAAGAAAAAAACGGCCTGCCCGTGCAGAGGATTCATGACGACGTGCCGTTTGCATTTACAAAAGAACAATCAGCCGAAGCGTTTATCCGGCCGTTCGATCTCGGCAAAGCGCCCCTTTTCCGGGCGGGATTTGTCCAAATAGAAAAAGACCGGCATCTGCTTTTAGCTGACATGCATCATATTATTTCAGACGGCGTATCCGTCAATCTTTTGATACGTGAATTCAGTGAGCTGTATGCTGAGAGAAGTCTGCCGCCGTTACGGATTCAATACAAAGATTATGCCGTCTGGCAGCAATCATTTATGGCGGGCGCCGCATATCGGAAACAAGAGGAGTACTGGTTGAACCGGCTTGCCGGTGAGATTCCCGTGCTTGAATTGCCGGCTGATAAGCCGCGTCCCCCGGTGCGGAGTTTTTCCGGAGACCGGGTGTCATTTGTCATCAATGAAAAACATACAGCTCAGTTGAAAAAGCTGGCGAAAGAAAACAAATGCACATTGTATATGACGCTGCTTGGTGTGTACACGGTTCTGTTAGCCCGTTTAAGCGGACAGGAAGATATGATTGTCGGGTCTCCGATTGCAGGAAGGCCTCATGCCGACCTTGACGCCGTTCTGGGCATGTTTGTCAATACGCTTGCTTTCAGGACGCGTCCCGACGGAAGCATGACATTCAAAGAATATTTAAAAGAAATTCGCCAAACAGCGCTTGAGGCTTACGAACATCAGGATTACCCGCTAGAAGAGCTCGTCGATAAGCTCGGTGTGCCGCGGGACATGTCCCGAAATCCGCTGTTTGACACAACATTTGCGCTGCAAAATATGGAACAGCAGAAGCTTAGAGCGGCCGGACTTGAACTGCAGCCGGCAGACGTCAGCCTGCCGATTTCTAAATTTGACTTATCGCTGTACATCTCTGAAAACGCCGGTGAATTGTACTGCCAGTTTGAATACAGCACCGATTTGTTTAAGAGAAAAACGATTCAAAAATGGGCGGGATTTTTTACGACACTTGCCGAAAACGCCGCGGCTGATCCGGGCTTGGAATTAGACGATATTTCTGTTTTGACAGAAAAAGAAGAAGTGTCTCTGCTTCAAGATTTCAGCCCCTTTCAGAAAACAGCGTTTCCGCTTCATCAGTCTCTTCATGATCTGCTGGAACAGCAGGCGGAAAAAACGCCGGACCGTCCTGCGATTTTAACTGATGTCATTTCGATTACGTATCAGGAACTGAACGAAAGGGCAAACGAGCTTGCGCATCAGCTGATCAAGCGCGGCATAAGGCTGGAGGATAAAACTGCCATTATGGGCAGGCGTTCTCCTGACATGCTGATCGGCATTTACGCTGTCTTAAAAGCAGGCGGTGCATATCTGCCGATTGATCCGGATTACCCGGAAGAGCGGATTCGCTTTTTACTGAAAGACAGCGGCGTGAAATTCTTACTGGCAGAACCAGAACTTTTCGCACCAGATCTTTTTGAGGGAGAAATGATCTCTCTGAAAAGCGGACAAACAGGAAACCCTGAAGCTGCGGCCAACCCTAACGTTCCGGTAAAACCTGATTCATTGGCTTATATCATCTATACATCCGGTTCTACGGGACGCCCAAAAGGCGTGCAGGTTGAACATCGGTCAGCCGTAAACTTTTTATATTCACTGCAAACGCGTTATGGATTAAATGATTCTGACATCATTTTGCATAAAACATCCTACTCTTTCGACGCTTCGATTTGGGAGCTGTTTTGGTGGCCGATCGCGGGAGCTTCTGTTTTCCTCCTTCCGCAAGGCGGCGAGAAAGACCCTGAAATGATACTGAACGCATTGGAGAAAAACCGCATAACGGCGGCTCATTTTGTGCCATCCATGCTTCATGCTTTCTTGGAATATATAAATTCCAGAAAACAGCCGATCAAAAAGACCTGCTTAAAAAGGGTTTTTGCCGGCGGTGAACAATTGGGCCCACACTTGGTTTCCCGTTTTTATGACCTTCTGCCTGGAACGGAATTGACAAATTCCTACGGTCCGACGGAAGCGACAGTAGAAGCGGCGTACTTTGATTTGCCGCAAGGAAAAGAATTTCACAATGTTCCGATCGGCATTTCCGGGCATAACATGCGGCTGTATATTTTAAATCAAAAGAAACAGCTTCTGCCGCCGGGCTGTATTGGAGAGCTGTACATCGCTGGGACAGGGGTGGCCCGCGGCTATCTGAACCGGCCCGAGCTGACGGAGGAGCGTTTTCTCGATGATCCGTTTTATCCGGGAGAGCGCATGTATCAGACGGGCGATATCGCACGCTGGACAGAAGACGGCCTTGTTGAATGGCTCGGCCGTTCAGACGGACAAGTGAAAGTCCGCGGCTACCGGATTGAACCGGGGGAAATCGAAGCGGCGATCCGGCGCATCGACGGCATTCGTGAGGCGGCGGTCACTGCCCGGACCGAACACGGCGAAACCGCGCTTTACGCCTATATCGAAGGACGGGAAAGCGATGACGTGCGGGCGGAGCTTGCGACACGCCTTCCGGCCTACATGATGCCGGCTCAGTTTATAGAGATGACCGAATGGCCGGTCACGCCGAGCGGAAAGCTTGACCGCCGCGCGCTGCCGGCTCCCGGCGGAGCGGCAGACAGACAGGCGTACACCGCTCCGCGGAACGTCACGGAAATGAAGCTTTGCGCCCTTTGGGAAGAAGTGCTGAAAAACGGCCCCGTCGGCATCCGGGATCACTTTTTTGAGCGGGGCGGCCATTCGTTAAAAGCGACGGCTCTCGTCTCCCGCATCGCCAAAGAGTTCGGTGTTCAGTTGCCGTTACAGGAGATCTTCGCCCGGCCGACGGTGGAAGAGCTCGCTTCGGTTATTCAGGACTTGGAAGAGAGCCCGTATGAAGCGATTCAGCCTGCGAAAAAACAGGACACCTATCCGGTGTCTTCGGCGCAGAAACGGATGTATGTGCTCCAACAGCTTGAAGACGGCGGTGTCGGCTACAATATGCCGGCTGTGCTGGAACTGACGGGCCCGCTTGACCGCAGCCGGTTGGAGGAGACGTTCCGGCAGCTTGTGGAGCGGCATGAGTCGCTCAGAACGTCCTTTGAAACGGGGCCTGACGGCGAACCGGTGCAGCGCATCCATGACAGCGTACCGTTTCAGCTCGATGAGGCCGAGTCAGCTGACGCATTCGTCCGGCCGTTTTGTCTGGAGGAAGCGCCGCTCTTCCGTGCGGCTCTCGTGAAAGAATCCGACGAACGCCATCTTTTATTAACGGATATGCATCATATTATTTCTGACGGTGTGTCCGTCAACACCTTGATAAAAGAATTCGGCGAGCTGTACGCAGGCCGTTCGCTTACGCCGATGCGCCTTCAATATAAAGACTATGCCGTCTGGCAGCGGTCGTTTCAGGAGAAAGAAGGATACCAGAAGCAGGAAGCCTATTGGCTGAAGCGGCTTGAAGGAGAACTTCCGGTGCTTGAACTTCCGGCTGACAAGCCCCGTCCGGCGGTCAGAAGCTTTGCGGGCGGCAGCGTATCGTGCACGCTTGACGCTGAAATGTCATCCGGCCTTCACCGCATTGCCCGGGATCACGGCTCCACTTTGTATATGGTGCTTCTCGCCGCGTACAATACGTTACTCGCGAGATTAAGCGGGCAGGAAGACATCATCGTCGGCTCACCGATTGCCGGGCGTCCGCACAAAGACCTTGAACCGATTCTCGGTATGTTCGTCAACACGCTCGCCATCAGAACGGAGCCGAAAGGAGACAAACGGTTCACCGATTACTTGGCGGAAGTCCGCCAGGCGGCGCTTGAGGCGTATGAGCATCAAGACTATCCGTTTGAAGAGCTTGTGGAACGGCTCGGCGTACAGCGGGACACAAGCCGCAATCCGATGTTTGACGCCATGCTTGTCGTCCAGAATATAGAGCATGAGGAACTGCTGTTGGACGGTTTGCATATTCGGCCTGCGGACGTGTCCCGTCCGGTTTCCAAATTTGATGTCACTTTACAGGCTTCTGAAGGCGGGGGACAGATTCATTTTCTGTTTGAATATGCGGCGTCTTTATTCCGGAGAGAAACAATGCAACGCTGGGCTTCCCACTTTATGACGATGCTTGAACACATTGTCCGTGAACCGGAAACTTCTTTACAAGCGATCAGCATGCTGACTGCTCCGGAACGGAACCGGATTCTTTCGGACTTTAACGGCTTGACGGATCAACAGCTGCCTGAAAAAACAGTTCATGAACTGTTCATCACCCAGGCGCGAAAAACACCTGATGCCGCGGCCCTTATCAGCGGGGAAACATTGATCACATACAAAGAATTAGATGACTGGTCGAATAAAATCGCCAGAGCTCTGCAAAAACGACAGATCGGACCTGATGCAGCCGTCGGCATTGTGATACCAAGATCGCCGGAACAAGTAGCGGCAGTCTTCGGGGTTTGGAAAGCCGGAGGAGCCTACGTCCCGATAGATCCTGAATATCCGGAGGAACGCAAGCAATATATCATCTCAGACAGCGGCACAGCGCTTCTCCTTACCGCACACGGTGCGATAGAACAAGTGCCTGATCGTTTTAACGGTGAAGTGCTCGCACTGGAGGATATCCAAGAACAGGATGCTTCGCCGGTCCAGTCATTATCAGCACCGGAAGATTTGGCTTACATCATTTATACATCGGGAACGACAGGCAGGCCTAAAGGGGTTATGGTCGAACATCGATCCGTCAGCCAAACCCTTCAATGGCGGAGCGGATTTTATGATCTGAATGAGAAAGATACGATTCTTCAGCTCTTTTCATTTTCATTTGACGGTTTTGTAACAAGCATGTTCACACCGCTGATTTCCGGTGCGAAAGCGGCCGTTTTAGCCGAAGATGAAGCAAGAGATATTCTTGCTATTAAACACTATCTTGCATCTTACCGCATCACTCACATGATCATTGTTCCCGTACTGTACCGTACACTGCTTGACGTACTGGAGCCGGGGGATGCCGAGTCTCTCAGAATTGTCACATTAGCCGGAGAAGCTGTCGACCAAAACATTATCAGCCGCAGTTTATCAGTTTGTCCTCACACTGAGCTTGCCAATGAGTACGGCCCGACGGAAAACAGCGTCGCCACTACAGCGGCAAGACATATAGAACAAAGTGAGAACATCACGATCGGCCGTCCGATTGAGCATTCACACGTTTATATTTTAAACGGGGATCACCCGCAGCCGATCGGTGTAACGGGAGAACTTTGCATCTCGGGTTCCGGCCTTGCAAGAGGGTACCGCAATCTTCCTCAGCAAACGGCCCAAGCCTTTGTCCAAGACCCGTTCCAGAAGAACCGGCGCATGTACCGCACGGGCGACCTGGCAAAATGGCTGCCGGACGGCACGCTGCAATATATCGGCCGAATGGACGAGCAAGTCAAAATCAGAGGCTACCGGGTGGAACTGAAAGAAATTGAATCCGCCTTAACAGGCATAAAAGGTGTCAAAGAAGCAGCCGTCACCGCTCATACCGCATCAGCAGGCCAAACGGAACTATGCGCTTATATCGTGACAGAAGAAGGAACAGAAAGTGAAACCGTGCAGCAGGCACTCAGAAATGAAATGCCCGCTTATATGGTGCCGGCGTTCTTTGAAACACTTGAAGCCCTGCCTGTCACACCGAACGGGAAGCTTGACCGCCGCGCGCTTCCTGAGCCGCGGAAAAAAGCGCACACCGGACGGGCATTTACCGAGCCTGAAAGCGACATGGAAAAAGAGCTTTCCGCGATTTGGAGCGAAGTCCTCGGAACTGAAAACATTGCCGCGGATCAATCATTTTTTGAACTGGGCGGCGATTCCATCAAAGCCCTGCAAGTATCAGCCCGATTACATCAGGCAGGAAAACAGATCGCCGTAAAAGATATTTTCAGCCGGCCGACAATTAGGGAGCTGGCGCCTTATGTCCGTACAGAGCGGCAGCCGGTCAGCCAAGCTCCTGCAGAAGGAGAAGTGAAGTGGTCGCCGGTTCACAAATGGTTCTTCACACAAGACATGAAGGAAGCAAACCATTTTAACCAGTCCGTCATGCTGACGAGAACAAATTCAATAGATGAAGAGGCTCTGAGGAAAACGTTAAAAGCCATTACCGTTCATCATGATGCCTTGCGCCTTGTCTGCAAAAAAGACGAAGAGAAAGGTCTTCTCCTCTTCAACAGACCGGCTGACCTCGCAGATGAGCAGCTTTACAACCTGACCATAACCATATTAGAAACGGAAGGCGATGAGCATGAGAAGGAACGTTTTGTAAAACGCCGCGTCGCAGATCTTCAGAGAAACATGGATTTGGAGAACGGGCCGCTGGTACAGGCGGGGCTGTTCCGCTCTGAAGCAGAAGATTACTTGTTTCTGACGGTCCATCATCTCGCTGTCGACGGGATATCATGGCGGATTTTATTGGAAGACTTGGCTTCTGCTTATGAGCAGGCCGTCTCTGGACAGGAAATCAAACTCCCTCCGAAAACCATGTCATTCAAAACATATACGGAGCAGCTGGCCGATTATGCCGAAAGCAGACAGCTGCTTCAGCAGGCTGAGTATTGGCGGGAGATTGAACACTATGAAACAGAAAGTCTTCCTTACGAGCAGGCAGATTTATCTCAAACTCCTGCAAAAAAACGGAACACGGTATCCTTCACTCTGACAGAAAGTGAAACGGACGCCCTGTTGAAAGATGTGCACAGCGCCTACAATACGGATACGCAAGATGTGCTTTTGGCTTCCGCCGTGCTTGCCATTCAAAAGTGGTCGCCGCGGCACGCTTTGAAAATCGCCCTTGAAGGACACGGGCGCCAATCGGAGCAGGCAGGTGCGGACATCAGCAGGACAGTGGGGTGGTTCACTTCCATTTACCCGGTGCTTTTCCGGAGCGGAGCTTATGAACCTCTTGAAGAATATGAAATTCGCACATTGAAAACCGTCAAAGACACATTGCGGCGCATTCCGGATAAAGGGAACGGATACGGCGTCCTCAAATATTTAACACCGCCGAAGCTTGCCGGGATGACCTTCGGGAAAGCACCGGAGATCAGCTTTAATTATCTCGGACAATTCGATGCGCCCGGCGGGAATCCGGCAGAAACGGAACAGCCAGACGCGTTTCAGTTTTCTCCTTTGGGAGGCGGAGATGATGTGACAGATACATGGAAACGGGAGCAGTCACTTGAAATCAGTGCGATTGCGGCAAAAGGCCGGATGACCGTCAGCATTTCCTATGAAACGGAGCGCTTCCGGCAAGATACGATCGAACGGCTGTCCGAAAGCTGCCGGTATTATCTCCTGAAACTGTCGGAACACTGCCTCAGCAAAACCGATACGGAGAAGACCGTCAGTGACTTTGATGATCGGGAGCTGACTGAGGAAGCCTTGCAGGATATTGCCGACTTACTCAGCTTCCACTAAAATCGAGCGGGAGGAACACATGGACAAAACGAAAAATATCCAAAACATTTATCCCCTCAGCCGAATGCAGGAAGGAATGCTTTTTCATTCCTTTCTGCAAAAGGAGGGGGCTGCATATATCGAGCAATCCGTCTTCACCATAAAAGGCCGGCTTCGTCCGGAATTGTTTGAGCAAAGCGTACAGTCTGTCATCAGCCGCCACGATATTTTCAGAACGGTTTTTTTACCTCATGTCGCTCAGCTGAACGGCCCCCGCCAAGTTGTGCTGCGTGAGCGGGAATTCCGGCTGCACCGCGAAGATCTTACACATTTGGACGAAGCGGAACAGAGCATCTATTTACAGCGATTTAAGGAACGTGACCGCTTAAAAGGCTTTGACTTGCAAAAGGATATGCTGATGCGTGTTTCTTTGTTTAAAACGGCTGACGAAAAATATGTATGCGTCTGGAGCCACCATCACATCCTTATGGACGGCTGGTGCCTCGGCATCGTCCTTCAGGAATTCATGCATATGTATCGGGCGATTGAATCAGGCTCACCCGTCACACTGGCGCCCGCAAAGCCTTACAGCACTTATATTACATGGCTGACTGATCAGGACAAAGACGCGGCTTCTGAATATTGGAAAGGATATTTAGCAGGCTGCGAGACACCCTCAGGACTCCCGAAAATATCGGCCCGTCCCCAGGACAAAGGCTACCGCAAGAAAGAGCTCCTGTTTTCTTTAGATCAAAACCTGACAGACAGGCTGAAAACCATCGCCAAAGAAGAGGGCGCTACGCTCGCGGTTCTTATGCAGACTGTATGGGGCCTGATGCTGCAGCGCTACAACCGGACGGATGATGCCGTATTCGGCGCCGTCGTATCAGGGCGGCCTTCCGTCATTGACGGCGTGGAAAGCATGATCGGGCTGTTTATCAATACCGTGCCGGTACGCATTAAAACGGGTGACGAAAGCTTTAGAGAACTGCTGGGGCGCTTGCAGAAAGAAATGCTTGATTCAGAGGCGTTCAGCTATCATCCGCTTGCTGACATCCAATCTCAGACTGAGCTGAAACAGGATTTAATCGACCATATTATCGTGTTTGAAAATTATCCGATTCAGCAGCAGATGAAAGACGCGGAAAAGGAATCGGATGCACCGTTCCGGATCGGGAATGTCAACGTTTCGGAACAATCGGGCTACGATTTTAACCTCATCATAGCGCCTGGCGATGAGCTGCTCATCAAATTCAGCTACAATGCGAACGTTTATGACGAAGTATGGATAGAGAGCGTAAAAGGACACTTGGAAGAAGCTCTGCGCGGCGCCGCCTTCAATCCCGATGTTCCCGCTGATCGGCTTCCGATGCTCGGACAAAAGGAAAAATCAAGAATAATCGGCGAATTTAATGACACGAAAACAACTTATGAAAGAGACGAAAGCATCATCAGCCTGTTCAGCCGACAGGTGAAGAAAACCCCGGACCATCAGGCGCTTCACGCCGGCGGGCTGACGATGACGTACCGGGAGCTCGATGAACGGTCAACTGCATTCGCCCGCACCCTGCTGGAAAACGGTTTGGCGCCAAAGGGAATTGCCGGGATTCTGGCCGAACGCTCACCGGAATTTATCATCGCTGTTCTCGCTGTATTGAAAGCGGGAGGGACGTACCTTCCCCTTGATGCAGAACTGCCATCCGACAGGATTGCCGATATGCTCACTGAGAGCGGAGCACAGCTGTTAACGGTACAAAAAGGGATTGAGACTGATATTGACTTTTCTCACATCATCTCTATCCCGGCTGCAGCTGAAAAACAAACAGCTGATGCGGGAAAACTGAATACCGATACAGCACCTGATGACCTTGCCTATATTATGTATACATCCGGTTCAACAGGAAAACCGAAGGGCGTGATGATTTCCAACCGAAACGTCGTATCGCTCGTGTCAAACAGCAATTACACGTCGGCTGGCATGTCGGACCGCCTCATTCTGACAGGGTCCATCGGTTTTGACGCAGTGACATTTGAAATCTTCGGAGCGCTTTTGAACGGAGCATGTCTTCATGTGGTTGACCGCTCGACAATGCTTGCCACTGAGAGGTTCGGCAATTATCTTTCTTCCAACCGTATTACGATTCTGTTTTTGACGACGGCGCTCTTTAACCAGTTTGCCCAGGCAGATCCGGAGATGTTTTCCGGCTTGCACACCTTATATGTCGGCGGAGAAGCATTGTCCCCGGCGCTCATCAATAAGGTCAGACACCGCTGTCCGAATCTCAGCCTTTATAACATATACGGACCGACGGAAAATACGACATTTTCCACCTTTTACGAAATCAGGCATGACTTTTCTCAGCCGATCCCAATCGGAAAACCGATCAGCAATTCAACCGCGTATATCATTGATAAAAATGGCGGACTTGCGCCGATCGGCGTGCCCGGTGAGCTTTGTGTCGGCGGTGACGGGGTTGCCAAAGGCTATTTAAACAGGCCTGACTTAACAAGTGAAGCATTTGTCAGCCATCCGGTTCATCCTGAAGAAAAGATCTACAAAACAGGCGACTTGGCACACTGGCTGCCTGATGGAAGCATCGGATACATCAGCCGTATCGACCGCCAATTCAAGATTCGCGGGAAGCGGATTGAGCCGGCCGAAATTGAAGCACGCTTGACTGAAATAGATGGAATCAGAGAATCGGCAGTCATCGCAGCAAAAGAAGGACAAGAAGCAATCCTTTGTGCGTATTATACAGGAGCACATGCTGAAGAAAGAGCCATTCGATCCCTGTTGGCCAGGTCGCTTCCCGACTATATGATTCCGCAGTATGTGATTAAGCTTGACCGTATGCCGCTTACCGCAAACGGCAAAGTGGACCGCCGCCGGCTGCCTGCGCCGGAACGGAAAAAAACGTCATCAAAAGCCGTTCCGCCACGAAACTGGGTAGAGCGTGAGCTGATCGACATTTGGACGCCGATCCTCGGCTGCGGGGAGCTGGGCATACAGGATGACTTCTTTGAGCTGGGCGGCCATTCTTTGAAAGCATTGCAAGTGATTCATCAGCTGAAGACCAGGCAGCAGATGGATGTGCCGATTGAAATGATATTTGAATATCCGACAATTGAACAATTGGCTGAAAAGCTGTATTCCAGCACACTGTCGGAAGCTGCCGAACAGCATATCAGCAGACTGAATCAGCCGAAAGGCCGCAACCTATTCTGTTTTCCGCCTATCTCAGGTTTCGGGATTTTCTTTAAAGATCTTGCGGCGGCATTAAACGGACGGGCTGCTGTGTACGGTTTTAACTTTATTGAAGAAGACAGCAGAATGGAACAATACATTGATAAAATGCTGGAAATCCAGCCGGAAGGCCCTTATATCCTCTTCGGATATTCAGCGGGCGGCAATACGGCATTCGAGGCGGCAAAAGCGATGGAAAAGCGAGGCTTAGAAATCAGCGACGTCATTATCGCAGACGCGTACAGAAAGCTTGACGCACTGCCGCCGCAGCCAACAAACGCAACAGCCGAAAATGTCCCGGAAGCCGTCAGGGAAGCGGTCATCAGAAAAACAGAGTGCTATCAAACGTACTGGGCGGAACTGATAAATGACGGCCAAATCGCGGCAAACCTCCATTTTATCGAAGCCGGCATAAAGGAAGAGCACAGTGATAAGACCGAGCCGATGAAGTGGGAAGGCGCCACAACGGGACTCTATCAGGAATATCAAGGCGGGGGCGCCCATAAAGATATGTTTGAACCCGCCTTTGCACAGCAAAATGCTGAGGTCATACTGGACATCATTGCAAACAGCGGAAGACGCTTGGCGCGGAATCTGTAACATCCGGCAGAATGGATGAAGAAGACAAAGGGCAAGATAGGGGAATCAAACTCAGTTTTTTTGGAGGCTTTGACATGACGAACCTATCTTGGCTTACGTATGTAATGATCATTCTTGCCAGCTACCGGCTGACCCATTTGATCGTATTTGATAAGATTACGGAATTCATAAGAAAACCCTTTATAAAGCAAGAAAAAACCGTCGATCAAAACGGGCGCGCCGTCCAAAAAAAAGTCCCTTCCTCCGCATTCGGTTATATGCTGCAATGTTATTGGTGTGCGGGCGTCTGGTGCGCCATATTGATCGGTATCTGCTACTTGGTCTGGCCCCGCTATGCACATCCGGTTATTTTCATTTTATCCATCGCCGGAGCGCAGGCCATTCTTGAAACTTGTGTCGGCGTCGGAACGAAGGTCATTGACGTGCTCGCCGCCATAAAACATAAAAAGTCCTGAAGCGTTTTATTCGCTTTAGGACTTTTTTCTTTCCCTTTTAGGCTGAGAGGAGCAAAGCAGGCTTTCTGATTCACCGCCCGGAATGCTTCGGAATACCGTAAAGCAGAGAGGGGGAAAAACATGAAAAGCTGCCGTTTTAGCATGATATGGTTTTTGGCCGTTGTACTGACAGCCGGTATCTTTACATTCTCAGCATCCGCACAAGCAAGCGGCACTCAGCCGGAGAGAGAAATGAGAGCCGTATGGATCGCGTCTGTCACCAATATCGACTGGCCCTCTAAAAAAGGGCTGTCGCCGGAAGAGCAAAAAAGAGAATACAGCAAGCTGCTGGATGACGTTCAGGAGATGGGAATGAACGCCGTTATCGTCCAAATTAAGCCTGCGGCTGATGCTTTTTATCCATCAGATTACGGGCCTTGGTCAGAGTATCTGACAGGAACACAAGGCAAAAATCCGGGCTACGATCCGCTTGCTTTTTTAGTTGAAGAGACACATAAACGGAATCTTGAATTTCACGCTTGGTTCAATCCTTACCGGATCACGATGAATCACACAAATTTGAATGCGCTTTCAGATGATCATCCCGCGCGTTCCCATCCGGACTGGGTCGCTGCATACGGAAAACAGCTGTACTATAATCCGGGCATTCCGGAAGTAAGACAATTTATAACGGATGGAATCAAAGAAGTGGTCAGCCGTTATGACATTGATGGCGTTCATATGGATGATTATTTTTATCCTTATAAAATTGCCGGACAGGAATTCCCCGATCAGGCGGAATACGAACGGTACGGAAAAGCTCACTTTGCATCAGTTGATGACTGGCGCAGGGATAACGTCAACCGGCTTGTAAAAGAAATCAACCAAACCATCAAACGAGAAAAACCTTATGTCAAATTCGGAATCAGCCCGTTCGGCGTATGGAGAAATGCCGCAGATGACCCGACAGGCTCCGAAACGGCCGCAGGGGTGCGGAACTACGATGATTTATATGCTGATACGAGAGAATGGATCCAAAAAGGATACATTGATTACATCGCACCGCAAATTTACTGGAGCATCGGATTTAAAGCGGCGGCATATGACGTCTTAGCGGATTGGTGGGGAAAAGAAGTGAACAATCGGCCGGTGCATTTATATATCGGGCAGGCAGCTTATAAAATCAACAACAATGCTGATCCGGCCTGGGCCGACCCGGGGGAATACGGAAGACAGATTACTCTAAACAGGGGATCAGCTTGGATTAAAGGCAGCATGCATTTCAGTTTAAAGGATTTAAACCGTAATCCGCTCGATGTGAAAAACCGTTTGATCAAAGACATGTACAGCCGGCCCGCATTAATTCCCGAGATGCCTTGGCTCGGACATTCCGCTTTAAAAAAACCGTCTGTCAAACGGGCGGAGAAGAATGCTTCAGGCCATACACTCTATATTGAAGATGCGAAATCCAACGGTAAAAAAACGGCTTATTACGCCATTTACCGCGCAGAAAAGGGAAAGCAGCCTTATTTAGTGGATACAGTCAGAAAAACATCGTCACGGACGCAGACATTTTCAGATACTGATACTCGGGCGAAAGGAGCCTGCACCTATATCGTTACTTCCGTTGACAGGCTTCACCATGAGAGCCGTCCCTCCGCAAAACGGATGGTTAAATAGCATTATTAATAAAACTGACAGTTGCGGCGCTGTCAGTTTTTTTGGCGGCGGATGAGTCCGAATGTTCAGACTTCATTTGGATGGAATGAATAAAGACCCCCATTAATAAAATGTAGAAAGCAGCAGAAGGAGGAAGGTTAATGAATTTTCAACTGACAAAAGAACAGCAGATGGTGCGCGAAATGGTCAGAGATTTCGCCAAAAATGAAATTGCCCCGAAAGCCCATGATGTTGATCAATCAGCCGTCTTCCCGATAGACACATTTAAAAAAATAGGCGAACTCGGGCTGCTCGGAATTCCGTTTCCGGAAGAATACGGCGGGGCGGGCGGTGATACCATTTCATATGCGGCAGCGGTCGAAGAAATCGGAAAAGCCTGCGGCAGCACGGGGCTGAGCTACGCGGCAGCCGTGTCACTCGGCGCAAGCCCATTATACTATTTCGGTACTGAACAGCAAAAGCAAGAACATCTTATTCCGCTTGCTTCGGGAAAAGCGCTCGGATCATTCGGGCTGACGGAGCCGAATGCAGGTTCCGATGCCGGCGGTACCCAGACAAAAGCCGAGAAAAAGGGCGATGACTATGTGATAAACGGAGAGAAATGCTGGATCACAAACGCAAATTACGCCCGCACTGTCATTGTCACCGCCGTTACGGGGAAGAACTCCGACGGAAAACCGATCATTTCAGCTCTGATCGTCCCGACAGACACACCGGGATTTACGATCACAAATCCGTACGACAAGATGGGTGTGAGAGGGTCGGATACGGCCGAGCTTGTGCTGGAGGATGTCAGGGTGCCTGCCGATAACCTGCTCGGTGATCCTGAAAAAGGTTTTAAACAATTTTTATATACATTAGACGGCGGGCGGATCTCGATTGCGGCACTGGCTGTCGGTATCGCTCAAGGCGCACTGGAGGCGTCGCTGTCATATGCGAAGGAACGCAAGCAGTTCGGCAGTCCGATATCGTCATTTCAAGCCATTCAATTTAAGCTGGCCGATATGGCGATGGAAATTGACCTTGCCAGACAGATGGTGCTTAAAGCGGCATGGCTGAAGGATCAAAACCTGCCATTTACGAAAGAAGCGGCATTCGCCAAGCTTTATGCTTCAGAAATGGCCGTCAGAACATGCCTTCAGGCCATCCAAATTCATGGCGGTTCCGGTTATATGAAGGAATGCGGTGTCGAACGTATGCTTCGTGACGCAAAGCTGATGGAGATTGGCGAAGGAACGTCAGAAATTCAAAGAATGGTCATCGCAAGACAGCTTTTGAAGTGAAATGAAAACGTTTACTAAGACAGGGATGGAAAGGGGCAGGTCATATGGCTGAACTTATCCATTTAACAGCCGGAAAGCTGCTTGAGCGGACCGCGGAGCTTTTTCCGGATCGTGAAGCGGTTGTTTACCCTGAGCGCGGCCTTCGTTATACGTATGCCGAGTTTGACCGGTTATGCCGGCAAACCGCAAAAGGGCTGATGAAGCTGGGAGTTGAAAAAGGAGATCATGTGGCCATATGGGCATCCAACATTCCGGAATGGCTCGCGGCGCAATTTGCAACAGCGAAAATCGGCGTCGTTCTGGTCACCATCAATACAAATTTTCAAATCGCAGAGCTCGATTATCTGCTGGCACATTCAGACGTCTCGGCCTTGATAATCATGGATTCCTACCGGCAGACATCTTATGTTGAGATAGTGAATAAGCTGATTCCAGAGCTGAAAACGTGTGAGCGCGGCAGGCTGCGTTCGAAACGTTACCCCTTTTTACGGACGGTGTTATATATCGGTGATAAAAGCCCGCCCGGGATGCACCGTTGGGATTCATTGCTGGATAATGCCGAAGCTGTAACGGATGCGGCGCTTGACGGAAGGATGGACAGCCTGAAAAAGGATGATTGCATTCATATGCAATATACATCAGGTACGACCGGATTTCCGAAAGGCGTCATGCTCTCACATTTTAATATCGTAAATAACGCGGCCAATATCGCAGAATGCATGAAGCTTACTTCAAGTGACCGTTTATGTATTCCCGTGCCGTTTTTCCACTGCTTCGGGTGTGTGCTCGGCGTGCTGGCATGTGTTTCCGCGGGTGCGGCGATGATTCCGATCGAACAGTTTTCTCCGCCGGCCGTTCTGAAAACGGTGGAGCAAGAAGCCTGCACGGCTCTGCACGGTGTACCGACGATGTTTATCGCCCTCCTTCATGACAGCCGTTTTTCTGAATATGATCTTTCTCACGTCCGAACCGGTATTATGGCAGGCTCGCCATGCCCGGCGGAAGTCATGAGAGAAGTGATCGGCAAAATGGGGATGACTGACATTACAATTGCCTATGGACAGACCGAAGCATCACCTGTCATTACGCAGACAAGAACGGATGATTCATTTGAAAGAAGAGTGGAAACAGCGGGGCGCGCGCTTCCCCATATCGAAGTCAGAATCGTTCGGCCCGGAACATCCCAAGAAGCCGACCGGGGCGAACAAGGAGAGCTCTGCACCCGCGGATATCATGTCATGAAAGGCTATTATAAAAATCAAGAAGCGACCGAAGAAGCGATAGACAAAGACGGCTGGCTGCATACCGGTGATTTGGCGGTCATGGACGAGGACGGGTACTGCAAAATCACGGGCCGTCTGAAAGACATGCTGATCAGGGGCGGCGAAAATATCTATCCGCGCGAGATTGAGGAAATGTTATATCGGCATCCCGCGGTAGCAGACGTTCAGGTCGTCGGCGTGCCTGATCCGAAATACGGAGAAGAGGCCGCGGCATGGGTCAGGCTCAAAGACGGACAAACCGCTTCCGCAGAAGACATCAGAACCTTTTGCAAAGAACATATCGCCCGCTATAAAGTCCCCAGGTACGTTTTGTTTACAGATGAATATCCAATGACAGCCTCAGGAAAAATTCAGAAATTCAAGCTGCGGGAAAAAACGATTGAAGAGCTCAAGTTAACTTAATGAAAAAGGAGTGCTTCACATTTGTTTAAAAAAGTCCTAATTGCCAACAGAGGAGAAATCGCCTTAAGAATTATCCGCACCTGCAAACGTCTCGGCATCCCCTCGGCAGCTGTCTATTCAGAAGCCGACCGGGACGCGCTGCACGTAAAAGCGGCTGATGAGGCCTATCCGATCGGAAAATCGAGAGTAAATGAAAGCTATTTACATATCGACAGAATCATAGAAGCCGCCAAATCCGCCGGAGCGGACGCCATTCATCCGGGCTACGGGCTTCTGTCAGAAAACAGCCTGTTCGCCGAACGCTGCCGGAAGGAACAAATCACATTTATCGGTCCGCCCGGTGATATCATCGCCAAGATGGGCAGCAAGATAGAAGCCCGAAAAACGATGCAAAAAGCAAAGGTCCCGATCGTTCCCGGTGTTTCAGAGCCATTGCCCGATGTTCACTCCGCCCTAGCAGAAGCCCGTGCCATCGGCTTTCCGGTCATGCTGAAAGCGTCTGCAGGGGGAGGCGGAATCGGCATGCAGATCGTACATTCAGAAGAAGAGCTGGCCAAAGCGTTCGAAGGCAATCAAAAGCGGGCCGCCTCCTTTTTTGGAGACGGCGCAATGTACATGGAAAAGGTCATTGAAAATGCCCGTCATATTGAAATTCAGATACTCGCAGATTCTTTCGGCAACACCGTTCATCTGTTTGAACGTGACTGTTCAGTCCAAAGGCGCCACCAAAAAGTGATAGAAGAAGCGCCGTCGCCGTTTGTTGACGATGAATTAAGACAAAGACTCGGTGAAACCGCCGTTAAAGCCGCTAAATCGATCGGCTACCAAAATGCAGGCACAATAGAATTTCTCGTCGACCAAAAGAAACAAATCTATTTTTTAGAGATGAACACAAGACTGCAGGTGGAGCATCCGGTGACAGAAGAAATTACAGGACTGGATCTTGTGGAAGAACAGCTGAAAATTGCCGCTGGGCAGGCGCTGACTTTCTCGCAGAAAGATATCAACCACCGCGGTCATGCGATTGAAGTGCGGATCTATGCGGAAGATCCGGTCACCTTTTACCCGTCACCCGGTACCATCTCGTCTTTTTCCGTTTTACAACATCCGTCAGTGCGACACGAATGCGCCGTCGAAAAGGGAAGCGTCATTTCTCCGTTTTACGATCCGATGATTGCCAAAATGATCGTCACGGCGAATACGAGAAAACAAGCCATTGAACAACTGAAAACCGCCCTTGGCGAATATCATGTAGAAGGGATTAAAACCAACATTCCGCTGCTGACAAAAATTGCCCTTTCAGAAGTGTTTGAAAAGGGCGAGGCAACAACCGGTTTTTTACAAACAATGAACGAGGGGGCGTCAAAATGAGCGTCATAAAAATTCAGATGGCGGGAAACCTGTGGAAAATTCATGTGAAGCCGGGTGATGTCGTTGAAGAAGGACAGGAAGTGGCCATCTTGGAATCTATGAAAATGGAAATTCCGATTATCGCTGATGCAGCGGGTACGGTGAAAGAAGTGAAAAAATCGGAAGGTGATTTCACTGATGAAGGAGAGGTCCTGATTGAACTTCAATAAAAAAGGAGGTGCAGCATGAACTGTCCGAAACATGTCCGCATCAATGAAGTAGGACCGCGTGACGGCTTGCAGAATGAATCGGCGTGGGTGGATACAGAAGATAAGATTGAGTGGATCAATATGCTGTCAAAAACAGGCCTTCCCTATATCGAAGTGACATCATTCGTGCATCCGAGATGGATTCCGGCTCTTCGTGACAGCCTGGACGTCGCAAAAGGCATTGCCAGATCTGAACATACGGTCTACGCGGCTCTCGTTCCGAACCTCATCGGACTGGAGCATGCGGCAGAAGGCGGAATCGATCAGGCATGTGTATTTTTATCTGCAAGCGAAACCCATAACCAAAAAAACGTAAACAAACCGATTGACCGGACCGTTCAAGAGCTCAGGCGGGTTATTACTGAAGCAAAAGCTGAAAAAATGGCGACGAGAGCTTATCTGTCCACTGTGTTCGGCTGTCCGTACGAACAGAACGTGCCGGTCGAACAAGTCATCCGCCTGTCAGACACCCTGCTCGAAATGGGTGTTGATGAAATTTCGCTCGGCGACACGATCGGCGCGGCAAATCCCTTGCAGGTCATAGCCGTGCTTGAAGCCCTTTTGCCGAGAATTCCCGCCTCAAAAATCGCACTCCATTTCCATGATACAAGAGGAACGGCTCTAGCGAATATCATTCCCGCTCTTGATATGGGCATCACATCCTTTGATACTTCCTCAGGCGGGCTTGGCGGCTGCCCGTACGCCCCTGGATCAGCAGGCAACGCTGCCACAGAAGACGTCATTTATATGCTCGAACAAATGGGGATTGATACCGGGACGGACATGAATAAACTTCTTTATGCCGCCGGCTGGATCGCAGATAAAATAGGCAAAGACCTGCCAAGCAGAAACCTGCAGGCATTCAGAACGAAATGAGAAAGGAGAAGCCATGGAAGATTGCGTCTTGTATTCCGTCTGTCAAGAAACGATCGGTCTGATCACGCTGAACCGCCCGCATGCGGCCAACTCGCTGTCTTCAGAAATGATTGATCATTTACAGCGTGTGATTGAAGACATCAAAAACTCGCCATCCATTCGTTGTGTCATTCTCACCGGCAACGGGAACACATTTTGCGCCGGTGCTGATTTAAAAGAAAGAGCGGGGATGAATCATGAACAAGTCAGACAAAGCGTCAGGCGTATCGGTGAAACGGCCGCATCCATTGAAGCTCTCCCGCAGCCGGTCATTGCAGCGCTGAACGGAACCGCTGTCGGAGGAGGCCTTGAACTCGCTCTCGCCTGCGATATCAGAACAGCCGTCAGCCGGGCGGGCCTCGGCCTTCCTGAAACAGGGCTTGCGATCATTCCCGGGGCGGGCGGAACACAGAGACTGCCCCGGCTTATCGGCCCTGGCGCGGCAAAAGAATTGATCTATACCGGCCGAAGACTTTCTGCAGAAGAGGGAAAAGACATGAAGCTGATCGAGCATGTTTATGAAGACGATGAACTTATGGAAAAAGCAAAAGCACTGGCCGGCCGCATCGCCGCTAATGGGCCGATCGCCGTCAGACAAGCAAAATTCGCGATAAACAAGGGTCTGGAGACAGATCTCAATACAGGGCTCGAAATCGAACGAAAAGCATATGAACAAGTCATCCCCACACTTGACAGAGAAGAGGGCCTGCGCGCTTTTAAAGAAAAAAGACCCCCTGAATACAAAGGAAAATAAAACATGGAGGGACTCGGATGGATTACGAAAAAGAACGGCAGACACGCAGCAAAACGATTGAAAAGGGAGGAGCCGCAAAATATCACGCAAGCAACGAAAAGAAGGGAAAACTTTTTGTAAGAGACAGGCTGAAGCTTTTATTCGATGACGGCATATCCGTTGAAGACGCTTTTTTCGCCGAGTGCATGTCAGACGGACTGCCGGCTGACGGGGTCGTTACCGGGATCGGAACCATCGGCGGCAGAACCGTTTGTGTGATGGCAAACGACTCAACCGTAAAGGCGGGCTCGTGGGGCGCGAAAACGGTGGAAAAAATCATCCGCATTCAGGAGACGGCGGAAAAGCTTCAGTGTCCGCTCTTGTACTTAGTCGATTCCGCAGGTGCGAGAATTACAGATCAGGTCGACATGTTCCCGGGCAGAAGGGGAGCCGGCCGCATCTTTTATAATCAAGTAAAGCTGTCGGGCCGCATTCCGCAAATCTGTTTATTGTTCGGCCCTTCCGCTGCGGGCGGCGCTTACATTCCGGCCTTTTGCGACATTGTCATTATGGTCGAAGGCAATGCATCCATGTACTTAGGCTCCCCGCGTATGGCGGAAATGGTGATTGGCGAGAAAGTATCGCTTGAAGAAATGGGCGGCGCCCGTATGCATTGTTCCGTATCAGGCTGCGGTGATCTCCTCGCCCCGACGGAACAAGAAGCAATCATGATGGCGCAGACATATCTCAGCTATTTTCCGTCAAATTATACTGAAAAAGCGCCCGTCAACAAATCTAAGAACCCGAAGGCTTTTGAAAAACCGCTCTCAGATGTCATTCCGGCACATCAAAACGCACCGTTCAACATGATGGATTTAATTGAACGTGTCATTGATGAAGACTCATTTTTTGAGATTAAACCGTTATTTGCGCAGGAATTAATAACGGGGCTTGCGCGGATTCACGGACAGCCGGTCGGCATTATCGCCAATCAGCCGCGTGTCAAAGGGGGGGTTTTATTTCTCGATTCGGCGGATAAAGCCGCAAAATTTATCGCTTTGTGCGACGCATTCCATATTCCGCTTCTGTTTTTAGCAGACATTCCCGGATTCATGATCGGAACGAAGGTTGAGCAGGCGGGCATCATCAGGCATGGCGCAAAAATGATCTCCGCAATGGCGGAAGCGACTGTTCCGAAGCTTTCTGTTATCGTCAGAAAAGCCTACGGTGCCGGATTATACGCGATGGCGGGGCCTGCTTTTGAACCGGACTGCTGTTTAGCGCTTCCGACTGCGCAAATTGCCGTAATGGGTCCTGAAGCAGCGGTGAATGCGGTCTACGCAAACAAGATCAGCGAGCTCACACCTGAAGAAAGGCCGGCTTTTATTCAAGAAAAGCGTGATGAATATAAGGAAGACATTAACCTTTACCGGCTTGCCTCTGAAATGGTGATTGACGGCGTTGTTCCTGCTGATTCCTTGCGGGAAGAACTCAATAAACGCCTCACTGCTTACATGTCCAAACAACTGACATTCACACACCGGAAACACCCCGTATACCCGGTTTAAATAAAAAAAAGACTGCATAGATCCGGCTCGCAGCCGTTCTTATGCAGTCTTTTTTCACAGTCTTGATCTCATTTTCTTCACAACAAAATAAACAACAATAAATACAAGAGCCAATATAATGATCGGAGTTGTATACATTCCGGCATAGCTGTCTACGTCTTTCCACTGTCCCCCGAGCTGATACCCGAGATAAACGAAAATGACAGACCACGGAATAATGGCGAGTGTCGTCAATATGACAAACTTGGAAAGAGGCATTTTCGCAAGGCCGGCCGGGATGGAGATCGCATGTCTGACGACCGGGATAAACCGCGCCGAGAACACAACACCGGCGCCGTAACGGCGAAACCAGTTTTCCGCAACATCAACATGATGCTTTTTCAGAAGTAAGTACTTGCCGTACTTGTCCAAAAACGGCCGTCCCCCATAACGGGCGATCCAGTAAATAAAGCACTGCGCGATCGTTCCCCCGATCACACCGGCGACAATGGCGCCGATAAAGCTGATCGTGCCTTCTGACACCATATAGCCTCCGTAAGCCAGAACGATTTCACTCGGAATGATTTCGATCATTAATCCGAGCGCAATCCCTAAATAGCCCATACTTGTCAGCCAGGATAATATTTCACTAATAAAATTGCCCACACTGTTCACAACCTCTTTATCTTTTTACCCAATTATATGACTGATTGACAAGCAAAATGGTTACAAATTATTTTTTAACGCACGATTTCTTCAGATTCTCTTTTTAACACCTCTTCTAAATAAGCTAAAAGTTTCGGTCTCATTTCTTCCCGCAAAAGCCCGATCTCCGTGCCTGCCTTAAAACAGCCGAACTTATCTCCTATATCAAACCGGCTTCCTTCAAGCTCCCGCGCGTAAATGCTTCGGGTGCGGCACACTTCGCGCAGCGCGTCTGTCAATTGGATTTCGTTGCCCGCGCCTCTTCCGATCGTCTTCAGCGTTTTAAAAATAGCAGGGGTTAATATGTAGCGGCCCATCACGGCAATATGAGAGGGCGCCTTTTCAACAGCCGGTTTCTCAATCAGATCCTCAACCTGGTACACATGACCGCTCTGCCGCCCCGTCTGTATAATACCATATTTGCTGACATCAGCAGGATCGACGGGCTGTACGCCGACCGTTTCTGTACCGTGTTGGTTATAGACGTCTATGAGCTGTGAGAGAGCGGGAGTGTCAGATACCATAATATCATCACCTAAGAGAACGGCAAAAGGCTCATCTCCGATAAAATGCTCCGCACACAGCACCGCATGTCCTAATCCGAGCGGTTCTTTCTGACGGATGTAATGAATATTGGCCAAATCGGCAATCCGCTGCATTTCCTTCAGCGTCTCCGTCTTGCCTTTTTCCTGCAGATTGAATTCCAATTCCGCCGACCGGTCAAAATGATCTTCAATCGAGCGTTTGTTTCTCCCTGTAATAATCAATATATCTTCAATTCCTGCCGCTGCGGCCTCTTCGACAATATATTGGATGGCCGGTTTGTCGACAATCGGCAGCATTTCTTTAGGCTGCGCCTTAGTCGCCGGCAGAAATCTCGTTCCTAAACCTGCTGCGGGAATGACCGCTTTTCTCACTTTTTTTCTCATTCATCTTCACTCCTGATCCTGTATGTTTTTCAGCGAATCTCCAAATACCCAGATTCGGTTTCCGATAAAATTCATCATCATTCCGCCGATAGTGGCGGCGAACTTACTCACCAATAGCGAACAGCCGCCTTTTTGAAACGCGTAAAGCAGCAAAAAGGTGATTCCCGACGCGGCAAGATTAATCATGAGAAATCGCATGATCTCTTTCCCGTCAGCCTTGCGTTTTACACGAAACGTCCACTTCCGGTTCCATACATAGCTGTTGATGATCCCTGCCGAATAGGAGCAGATCTGCGCCGGAAGATAGGGGACATGACAAGCGGCGAGAAGAAAGAAGACACCAAAATCGATCAGCGTATTGCCGACCCCTACAGTGCAAAAACGGCCTGCTGTCTTTACTTTTTCTTTCAGCATAACGGTGACCTCCCCTCATAATAAGATGCGGTTCGCTGTCCTATTTGTTGATATGGATTACTTTAGCGGACAGTGTTGAATAAACAATTACTAAAATATGAACAAAACATGAAAACGTAATGAGGCTTTGCAAAACTCATTAAGTTAACAGTTTGATAGTTTAGGTTGACATATTCCGTGAGGGACACTAATATTCTGTATAAGTGTTAACTTTTAATTATTTTGGTTAACATTAATTTTCAAAGTAAGAGAAAGGAGGGGAATATATGCGGGAAGAAACCTATTACAGCGTCAGAATGAGAGCTTCCCGAAACGCCCCCCATGAGCAGGGCGGAAAACACATTTCCGGCGGAGAACGGCTCATCACTTACAGCGGTTTACAGGAAGCGGTAGATGGCTTATTACATAAAGGCTTCTCACACTCAAGAGGGATACCTGATTTTATGCAGATTCAGCTTGAAAGCGTTAATGAACCGATCGAAACGATCCGCCCTTTGCCGGTTGCTTTCCATCAAACAGACACGCCGGAAAAAGGACAAGCAATCGCCCGCAAGCTTCTGCAAAAGGCGGGTATTCCCCCGCACATGCTAGAGAAAGCGTATGAAAACATTGCGGAATATGCAGAAGCAAGAGGAGCGGTTCTGTTTGATATCCGGGCAGGAGAACGCATTGACGGCAGAGGAAATAGAGGTGTGCGGGTATCCCGAGTGGATTGGCCGTCACATGATTTTCAAAAATGGGCTTTTACGCACAACATGCCGGAAAATTCACGAATAAAAGAAGCACATGCCATCGCGGCAAAAGTTTGCGCATATCCGGAGATTATTGCTGAATTGTGCTGGTCGGATGACCCTGATTACATAACAGGCTACGTTGCCGCAAAGAAGCTGGGATATCAGCGGATTGCCAAGATGAAAAATGCCGGAGATGAAAGAGGCTGCCGGATTTTCTTTACAGATGGCTCCATAGATACGGAGAGCTGTATCCATTTTTTAGAGAAGCAGCCTGTATTCATTCAGCGGGAGGAGAAATGATGAAACAATCAATGATTGAAAAAAGCAAAAAGCATCTTTGGCTGCCTTTCACACAAATGAAAGATTACGATGAAGATCCGTTAATCATTGAAAGCGGAAACGGGATCATGCTGAAAGACATCAGCGGCAAAGAATATTATGACGGCTTTTCTTCAGTATGGCTCAATGTACACGGCCACCGAAAAAAAGAAATGGATGAAGCGATTCAAAAACAGCTTGAAAAAATCGCTCATTCAACCTTGCTGGGTATGACGAACGTTCCCGCAACAGAACTTGCCGAGATGCTGACAGGCATCGCACCGGAAAAGCTGACACGCGTTTTTTACTCCGACAGCGGAGCGGAAGCAATGGAAATCGCTCTGAAAATGGCCTTTCAATACTGGAAAAACATAGGGAGACCCGAGAAACAGACATTTATTTCTATGCAGAACGGCTATCACGGCGATACGATCGGAGCTGTCAGCGTCGGCTCCATTGAACTCTTCCACCATGTGTACGGCCCGCTGATGTTTGAAAGCTACAAAGCTCCGATTCCGTATGTATACAGATCTGAAAGCGGCGACCCCGTACAGTGCCGGGATAAATGCCTTCACGCGCTCGAACAGCTGCTTGCAAAGCACCACGAAGAGATTGCCGCACTTACGATCGAATCGATGGTGCAAGGCGCATCCGGGATGATCGTCATGCCTGAAGGCTTTCTGGCAGGCGTACGAAAGCTGTGTACGGCATATGATGTGTTAATGATCGTTGACGAAGTGGCGACGGGGTTCGGCCGCACCGGAAAAATGTTTGCCTGTGAGCATGAAAATGTCCAGCCGGACTTGATGGCGGCAGGGAAAGGCATTACGGGAGGCTATTTGCCGATCGCTGTGACGTTTGCCACAGAAGCCATTTATGAAGCCTTCTACGATGACTACGACAAAATGAAAACATTTTTCCACGGCCATTCCTATACAGGAAATCAGCTTGGCTGTGCCGCGGCAATTGAAAATCTGCGTTTATTCGAATCAGAGCGCATCGTTGAACAAGTCGCCGAAAAATCAAAAACGGCAGCGAAATTTCTTCATGATCTGAAGCAGCTTCCCCATGTCGGCGATGTCCGCCAGCTCGGTTTCATGTGCGGCATAGAGCTTGTGCAGGATAAGGGGACAAAACAGCCTTATCCGCCTGAAAAGCGGATGGGATACAAGGTGTCCTTGAAAATGAGAGAGCTTGGTATGCTGACACGGCCGCTCGGAGACGTCATCGCCTTTCTGCCGCCGCTTGCCAGCACAACCGATCAGTTACAAGCCATGATCTCCATTATGAAAGAAGCGATAGCCGAGGTGACCTGCCGTGGATTTTGACGGATGGCTCCTCGGAAGGCTCGCTGCGGTGAAAAGAGACGGGCTGTATCGGACGCTGCGAACACAGGAAACCGCTCTCAAAACCAAAGGGCAAAAGCGGCAGACCTGGGCGTCCAATGACTATTTAGGCCTGTCAAAAGATGAGCGGCTGATCACAGCCGCGCAAACGGCGCTGAGCCGGTTCGGAGCGGGAAGCGGCGGCTCACGGTTAACGACAGGAAATACTGTGTGGCACGAAAAACTTGAACAAACAATCGCGGACTTTAAACAGACGGAAGCGGCTTTATTGTTTTCAAGCGGTTACTTGGCGAATATCGGCGTGCTTGCCTCACTGCCTCAAAAAGGCGATGTCATTTTAAGCGATCAACTGAACCATGCGAGCATTGTTGACGGCTGCCGTTTATCAAAAGCGGAAACCATCGTGTACCGCCATATTGATATGGCTGATCTTGAGAAAAAACTTGCCTCCGTCCAGGCTCGGAACCGCCGCTTTATCGTCACAGACGGCGTCTTCAGCATGGACGGCACCATCGCGCCTCTTGACCGCATAATGGCGCTTGCAAAGCAGTACCAGGCATTTGTGATAGCAGATGACGCGCATGCGACCGGTGTACTCGGGGAAAACGGCGGGGGAACCAGTGACTATTTCGGTGTTTGTCCTGATGTTGTCATCGGCACATTAAGCAAAGCTGTAGGAACGGAAGGCGGTTTTGCCGCGGGATCAAAAATTTTCATTGATTTTTTGCTGAATCAGGCGCGGACGTTTATTTTTCAGACGGCCCTCCCGCCGTCAATTTGTGCGGCTTCACATACGGCATTTGACATCATATCAGATATGCACGATACGCGCCGTGAGCTGCAATCGTCTGTCAAAACGATAAAAACGCGTCTGGCCGATATGGGCTTTACCGTAAGAGGCGGAGATACACCGATTATCCCCGTTATCATCGGTGATGCAAAAACAGCGGTTTCAGCTGCTGCGCTGCTGGAGAAAAAGGGAATCTGCGCCCCGGCCATCCGCCCGCCCGCCGTTCCGGAAGGCGAAAGCAGAATCAGGCTGACCGTTACGGCGGATCGCAGCTTACAGGACATAGACGAGCTGACAGAAGCATTTGATTCCATCAGAAAAGAGCTGAATATAAACAAATGAGAAGTTTTTTTGTTACAGGAACAGATACCGGCGTCGGAAAAACCATCGTTTCTTGCGGACTTGCTGCGGCATTCCGGCAGAAACAGGCGGATATCGGAGTGTTTAAGCCGTTTTTAAGCGGTGTGCCGCGGACTCATCCGGAAAGTGACACCTCGCTCTTGAAAGACATGTCACAAACCGCACTGTCTCATGAAGAAATTACGCCATTTGAATGGAAAGAGCCGCTTGCGCCATACACGGCCGCCATGCTTGAGGGGAAATCCGTGAGCATGGCGGATGTCATGGCCCACTGGAGTAAGATCAAAAATCGTCATGAGTGTTTCATCGTCGAGGGGGCAGGCGGCATTTCCGTCCCGCTTGGTGAAAATTATTTAGTCAGTGATCTGATAAAAGCCATGGAATTGCCGGCAGTGATTGTCACCAGGCCTGATCTCGGAACCATCAACCACACATATTTAACCGTTGAATATGCGAAAAACATGGGGATAGAGGTTCTCGGCATTATTATCAACGGCGTAAAGAGCAACCCGGGGCTGGACGAAAAGACAAACCCGAGTATGATTGAAACATTATGCAAAGTTCCGATTTTGGGAATCACACCGAAGCTGGATCACGTTTCACCGGAAAACATTCAACACATGATTGAGAAACATATAGATGTTACCTCTTTCATGAATCTGACACAAATGGGGAGATAAACATGAATCAATGGATGGATCTTGCAGAGAGAGTGCTGGACGGGGCGGAAGTAACGAATCAAGAAGCGCTTGCCATTTTAAATTGTCCTGATGAGGATCTTTTATTGCTGATGCATGCCGCTTTTCATATCAGAAAACGATTTTACGGAAAAAAAGTAAAGCTGAATATGATTATGAATGCAAAATCAGGCCTGTGTCCGGAAAATTGCGGGTACTGTTCACAATCTTCAATATCAAAAGCGCCGATCGAGTCTTATCGGATGGTGGATAAGCATATATTGCTAAAGGGGGCAAAACGCGCCCACGACCTGAATATAGGGACATACTGTATCGTCGCCAGCGGGCGGGGACCGTCAAACAGAGAAGTAGATCAAGTTGTTGATGCTGTCAAAGAAATTAAAGAAACGTACGGTTTAAAAATCTGCGCATGCCTCGGTCTGCTGAAGCCGGAACAGGCAGAGCGGCTGAAACAGGCAGGAGTAGACCGGTACAATCATAACATCAATACATCACAAAGGAATCACTCAAACATTACGACCTCCCACACGTATGACGACAGGGTCAATACAGTGGAAACGGCGAAACAATCGGGGATGTCACCTTGTTCTGGTGTCATCGTCGGCATGAAAGAGACGAAACAGGACGTCATTGATATGGCGAACAGCTTAAAAGCGCTTGACGCCGACAGCATCCCGGTTAATTTTCTGCATGCGATTGACGGAACCCCGTTAGAAGGGGTAAGCGAATTACATCCGGTGTATTGCCTGAAAGTGCTCGCCTTGTTCCGTTTTATCAATCCGTCAAAAGAAATCCGTATCTCAGGAGGCCGGGAAGTCAACCTTCGTTCGCTGCAGCCGCTGGGACTTTATGCCGCAAATTCGATTTTCGTCGGAGATTACTTAACGACAGCAGGGCAGCATGAAACAGAGGATCATCAAATGCTCCATGATTTAGGTTTTGAAGTCGAATCCGTTGAAGAAATGAAAGCCGGCCTGCAATCCGCCTGCAATACGGAGGTATAAGATGACGGCAGGCCTATCGATTGCACATCCGTCTCTCCATGCGGATTCGGATTTTTGGAATGACCCTTACCCGTTTTATGACAAACTGCGATCCATTGATCCTGTTTATAAAGGAACCGTATTAAAATATCCGGGCTGGTATGTCACCGGGTACAAAGAAGCGGCAGCGATTCTGAAAGACACCCGGTTTAAAAACCGCATTCCTCTTCCGGAAGCTTCAACGAAATATCAAAATCTATCGCATATCCAGCACGATATGCTGTTATTTAAAAATCAATCAGACCATAAACGGATGCGGATGCTTATCGGTAAAGAATTTACCGCAAAGACGGCGGAATCACTTCGCCCCTGTATAAAAGAAACGGTTCATGACTTGTTGGATCAAGTCCAAATCAAAAAAAACGCTGACCTTGTTTCAGAGTTTGCCTTTCCATTGGCAAGCCTTATCATTGCGGAGATACTCGGAGTGCCGAAAGAGGAGAGATATCAATTCAGACAATGGACGGCAGACGTCATTCAGGCCATTGATCTTACCCGATCAAGAAAGACGTTAGTCAGAGCAAGCGACACCGCAGGCAGGCTCACGTCATATTTCAGAGATTTGATTCACAAGCGGAAAGCTCACCCTCAGCAAGACTTGATCAGCAGGTTTATTATGGAGGAACAGCTTTCAAAAGAGGAAGTGCTCGCGACATGTATCTTACTTGTCATAGCCGGACACGAGACGACGGTAAACCTCATGAGCAACGGTGTGTTTACTTTATTGAAACACAATGAACAGCTTAGCGCACTGAGAGAAAACCCCTCGCTTATTGAAACTGCAGTTGAGGAGTGTCTGCGCTACGACAGCCCCGCGCAGCTGACGGCACGCACCGCCTCAGAAGACTGCGAAATAAATGGGAAAACCATAAAAAAAGGAGAGCAGGTATATATCCTTTTAGGGGCAGCCAATCGCGATCCAAGCATATTCGATCAGCCTCACAAATTGGATATCCAAAGAAAACCGAATCCGCATCTTGCATTCGGAAAGAACGCCCATTTTTGCATAGGCTCCTCATTAGCGCGCATCGAAGCACAAATTGCAATTCTCACACTGTTTGAGCGGATGCCTAAGCTTCGGCTGGCCGCACACCGCCTTGAATACCGCAAGCTCATTGGTTTTAGGTCGCTCAAAGAGCTTCCGGTTGTCATTGGCTGAATAACCAGGCAGGAGGGCCGGATTTTATCGGTTCCTCTTGCAGGAAATAAATGAAAGAAAAAAGAATACATATTTATAAAGCAAAAATCCTCTCTGATCCATCTCACTATCCCTAAAAAAACTCACTGCTCAGCCAATCAATATAATGCAGCAAGGGTCTCCTTTTCTTTCGCCAAAACGGAACATTCACCATGATGCACATTTTTCCAGCCTCAAAAACTGTGCAAAACCGGCATGTTTTTGCTTTATTTTCTCGATTTTTGTAAGCGCTTACTAATATTGAGCAGAAAAGAGGGGGATTTGTGGACATTGTTATTATTTTATTGGCATTAGGCATGCTGATGTTTGCGGCTTACCGGGGCTTTTCAGTCATTTTATTCGCCCCGATTTGTGCGCTGTTTGCCGTGCTCCTGACAGATCCAAGCTTCGTACTTCCTTTCTTCTCGAATATATTTATGGAGAAGATGGTAGGATTTATTAAGCTGTATTTTCCCGTATTTCTTTTAGGGGCCGTTTTTGGCAAGGTTGTTGAAATATCGGGGCTCGCTGAGTCGATTGCAAAAACAATCGTCAAGCTTGTGGGAGCAAAAAGAGCCATTCTCGCCATCGTCTTAATGGGTGCGATTTTAACGTACAGCGGCGTCAGTCTCTTCGTAGCGGTGTTTGCCATCTATCCGTTTGCTAAAAACCTATTTATGAAAGCTGATATTCCCAAGCGTCTGATACCCGGTACGATTGCATTGGGCGCCTTTACATTTACAATGGATGCGCTTCCCGGCACACCGCAAATCCAAAATGTCATTCCGACCGCTTTTTTTAAAACAAACATTTATGCCGCTCCCTGGCTCGGACTGATTGGTGCAGCATTTGTGCTTACGGCCGGAATGATTTATTTAGAATCCCGGCGCAAAAAAGCGGCCAATGCCGGAGAAGGCTATGCTGGATTTCAATCTGAAGTTTCCGCTGCAGAGGAATCCTCGGGTCTGGCTAATGAAAAACATACGCCTGTTTTACCGCAGGAGGCAGAACCCAGCCCCGCGCGGCAAGTGCTCGCCTTTGTTCCGCTTATCCTTGTGGGGGTCATGAACAAATGCTTCACGATGTGGCTCCCGCATTGGTACCCTGACGGATTTGATTTTGCGCCGCTCGGCTTAGAAGCGTTCGGGAAAATTGACCTTTCCTCCGTCACTGCGATCTGGTCAGTAGAACTCGCACTATTCATCGGAATCATGACAACGATTTTGTTCGATTGGAAAAAAGTCCTCTTCAATTTGAAAGAAGGACTGAATGAGGGCATCGGGGGCGCCTTGCTGGCGTCGATGAATACAGGAGCCGAATACGGATTTGGCGGCATCATTGCGGCGCTTCCCGGCTTTAAAATGGTCAGCAGCGGCATATCGCAGACGTTTACTGATCCGCTCGTCAACGGAGCGGTGACGACCACTGCGCTTGCCGGGATTACAGGCTCGGCATCAGGAGGAATGGGCATCGCTTTAAGCACGATGTCAGCAGCGTATACAGAAGCAATCAATACATTCCACATCCCGCCGGAGGTCATGCACCGGGTGATTTCGATGGCCTCCGGCGGGATGGACACTCTTCCGCATAATGGCGCCGTCATTACGCTGCTCGCGGTCACCGGGTTGACCCACCGCCAATCCTACAGGGATATCTTTGCCATTACCGTCATTAAAACAGCCGCTGTGTTTGTCATCATCGCCATTTACAGTCTGACGGGCCTTGTGTAGCCAAAACAGAAAGGGGAAACGAATATGGGAATAGGAAAAGTGATGGACTCTTATCAAGATGCTGCTGCACTGATCAAGGACGGAGACACCCTCATCGCAGGAGGCTTCGGCTTGTGCGGTATTCCGGAACAATTAATTCTCGCGATCAGGGACAGCGGTGTTAAAAATTTGACCGTTGTCAGTAATAACTGCGGTGTTGATGATTGGGGTTTAGGCCTCTTGCTTGCAAACCGGCAGATCAAAAAAATGGTCGCATCCTATGTGGGAGAAAACAAAACCTTTGAACGGCAGTTTTTAAGCGGGGAGCTGGAAGTCGAATTGGTGCCCCAAGGAACGCTCGCAGAAAGAATTCGCGCGGGAGGGGCGGGCATTCCGGCGTTTTATACACCTGCGGGCGTCGGAACATCAGTAGCAGAGGGAAAAGAACATATGACATTTGACGGGCGCACCTACCTTCTGGAGAAAGGGATTACAGGGAACGCCGCCATCGTAAAGGCCTGGAAAGCCGATCCTCTGGGCAACCTGATGTTCAGAAAGACGGCAAGAAATTTCAATCCGCTCGCTGCAATGGCAGGCAAAGTGACGATTGCAGAGGCTGAAGAAATCGTCGATGCCGGAGAGCTTGATCCGGATCAAATTCATACGCCGGGTATTTTTGTGCAGCACGTGCTGCACGGCGGGATTCATGAAAAACGGATTGAACGCCGCACCGTCCGGCAAGCATGATAAAGGAGGCTGACAGAATGAGAGATAGCAGAAAACGAATGATCAAACGGGCTGTAAAGGAAATTAAGGACGGAATGAATGTGAACTTGGGGATAGGGATGCCGACGCTTGTAGCCAATGAGATACCGAATGATTATAACGTCCTGCTTCAGTCTGAAAACGGCTTGCTCGGGATCGGGCCTTATCCGGCGGAAGGAACGGAGGACCCCGATCTGATCAATGCAGGAAAAGAAACCATTACCGAGGTAAAGGGAGCCTCGTATTTTGACAGTGCCGAATCCTTTGCCATGATTCGCGGCGGCCACATTGATGTAGCGATCCTCGGCGGGATGGAAGTCTCCGAACGGGGAGATTTGGCGAACTGGATGATCCCAGGAAAAATGATCAAAGGAATGGGCGGCGCAATGGACCTAGTCCACGGAGCAAAACGGATTATTGTCATTATGGAGCATGTTAATAAATATGGGGAATCTAAAGTGAGAACGGAATGTACGCTGCCTTTAACCGGCAGGCAGGTGGTCGATCGGCTGATCACAGATTTGGCTGTATTCGATTTTCATGATGGCCGTATGACGCTCACCGAACTGCAGGAAGGTGTAACAATGGAGGAGGTCTTTGAGAAAACAGAAGGTCATTTTACTGTCAGCCAGTCGTTAAAAAACGGGGTCAGACCAAAATGAGGAGGCGCCGTCATGCATTCATTGCTTATTGAAAAAACAGCCGTTGTAACAGGAGCAGCCGGAGGAATCGGGCTTGAAATCGCAAAAGAATTCGCCCGTGAAGGAGCAGCCGTCATCATCTCTGATGTAAACGAACAAGCGGGGAAAGAAGCGGCGGCAAGACTGACAGATGAAGGCTGTGAAGCAGTCAGCATCACATGCGATGTAACAAATGAAAAGCAAGTGGCCGACATGCTGCAGACGGTCGAGAAACAATTCGGACGTCTCGATATCCTTGTGAATAATGCGGGCATTCAGCATGTCGCGCCCATCGAGGAATTTCCCACCGAACAGTTTGAACAGCTCATTCGTCTCATGCTGACTGCGCCATTTATCGCAATGAAGCATGCATTTCCCATTATGAAAAAACAGCAATTCGGTCGAATCATTAATATGGCGTCTGTCAACGGACTGATCGGTTTTCACGGGAAAGCGGCATATAACAGCGCCAAGCACGGCGTCATCGGTTTAACGAAAGTCGGCGCACTTGAAGGCGCGGCTGACGGCATTACCGTCAATGCGCTTTGTCCGGGATATGTGGACACTCAGCTTGTCCGCAATCAGTTAAAGGACATTTCCGCAACAAGGAATGTACCGTACGAGCGGGTGCTTGAGGACGTCATCTTTCCGCTCGTTCCCCAAAAACGGCTGCTGTCAGTGAAGGAAATCGCTGATTACGCCGTATTTTTGGCCAGCGACAAAGCAAAAGGGGTCACAGGTCAGGCCGTAGTCATGGATGGCGGGTATACCGCTCAATAGTTCTTATACTTTTTTAAAAAACAGCCGCTCTGAACGGCTGTTTTTTTATGCCTGAAAACCTTGTTCACTCAATAGGCCGATTACTGCGTCAATCGGTATCCAGTCTGGGTCATTCACATGTTCTGCGGCGTATTTCGCCCTTGCGGATTTTCCCCATCCAGATCCATCTCTTGCGCCGCATTTATAATCAAGCGCAATCAGTTTACAATCCTTCACAGATATACAAATGAATTTTTACAATAAACAGAAAATATGTAATTTCTGACACAATAATGCCAATAGCCCTAAAACATATGAAACATGAAGAGCGCGTTCTAAGTGAAGAAGAGCCGGTAACAGGCTCCACGCCGGCTTTCATCATCTCTCTTTAAGACTGATTTTCGGTGAAACCCCCATGTTTTATTTTATGAATAAATATATCTAATTCGTTTGTGAAAACGAACAATAACTCCTCCGAAAGTATTCTATACACATTTGTTATAATCATGCTAGGATGTTAGATAAAGGGATATTTTGTAGGATATTGTATCCCTTGTTCAATATGATCGGAGGAATCTCATGAACAATCTTGCCTTTTTATTTCCTGGACAAGGGTCTCAATTTGTAGGAATGGGCAAACAATTTTGGAATGATTTTGTGCTCGCAAAGAGATTGTTTGAAGAAGCGAGCGATGCGATCTCCTTGGATGTAAAAAAACTGTGTTTTAACGGAGATATGAATGAATTGACAAAGACAATGAACGCGCAGCCCGCTATTTTAACGGTCAGTGTCATTGCTTTTCAAGTGTATATGCAGGAAATAGGGGTGAAGCCACGCTTCCTGGCAGGCCATAGCTTAGGCGAATATTCAGCGCTTGTCTGTGCCGGCGCCCTTTCTTTTCGGGATGCCGTTACACTTGTAAGGGAGCGGGGAATTCTTATGCAAAATGCGGATCCTCAGCAGCAGGGGGCGATGGCCGCCGTGACTCACCTCTCTCTTCAAACCTTGCAAGAAATATGTTCGAAAGTGTCGACGGAAGACTTTCCGGCAGGAGTAGCCTGCATGAATTCAGAACAGCAGCATGTGATTTCCGGCCACCGGCAAGCTGTGGAACGTGTCATCAAGATGGCGGAGGAAAAGGGTGCGGCATACACTTATTTGAATGTCAGTGCGCCTTTTCACAGTTCGATGATACGATCAGCCTCCGAACAATTCCAGACTGTATTACACCAGTATTCCTTCCGGGATGCCGCGTGGCCGATCATTTCAAATGTCACCGCGCGCCCTTACAGCAGCGGAAATTCGATCAGCGAACATCTCAAGCAGCACATGACGATGCCGGTTAGATGGACAGAATCGATGCATTACTTGCTTTTACATGGAGTCACAGAAGTCATCGAAATGGGTCCGAACAATGTCTTAGCCGGTCTGCTGAGAAAAATAACGAATCACATTGTACCTTATCCCTTAGGACAGACATCTGATGTTCCCCCGCTTTCCAATTCAGCGGAAAGAAAGAAACATATTGTCCATTTACGCAAAAAACAACTGAATAAATTGATGATTCAATCCGTCATTGCGCGAAATTACAACAAGGATTCAGCGGCTTATTCCAATATGACGACGCCATTATTTACGCAAATCCAAGAGCTGAAAGAGAGAATGAAAAGGCATGAAGACGTGCTTTCAGAACAAGAACTCGAACATTCGATCCATTTATGCAAATTAATTTGTGAAGCTAAACAGCTTCCGGCTTGGGAAGAATTGCGGATTTTAAAATAAAGCGCCCAGGAGGGGACCTATGTATACCAGTCAATTCCAAACCTTAGTAGAAGTCATTCGGGAAAGAAGCAATATCTCTGATCGCGGGATCCGTTTTATCGAATCCGATAAAAACGAGACGGTTGTCTCTTATCGCCAATTGTTTGAAGAGGCGCAAGGGTATCTTGGCTATTTACAGCATCTCGGCATTAAGCCGAAGCAGGAAATTGTATTTCAAATCCAAGAAAACAAATCATTTGTCGTTGCTTTTTGGGCTTGTATATTAGGAGGAATGATTCCGGTGCCGGTCAGTATCGGAGAAGATGATGACCATAAGCTGAAGGTCTGGCGCATTTGGAATATATTAAATCATCCGTTTCTGATTGCCTCTGAAAAAGTATTGAACAAAATAAAGAAATACGCTGCAGAACACGATTTACAGGATTTCCATCACCAATTAAACGAAAAATCTGACATCATTCAAGATCAAACCTACGATTACCCCGCTTCATTTTATGAACCTGATGCGGATGAACTCGCCTTTATCCAATTTTCTTCCGGATCGACAGGAGATCCAAAAGGAGTCATGTTAACGCATCACAACTTAATACATAACACGTGCGCCATTGGGAATGCCCTACACGTTCATTCGAAAGACTCTTTCTTATCATGGATGCCTTTAACGCATGATATGGGGCTCATCGCCTGCCACCTTGTTCCCTTCATAACCGGAATCAATCAAAATCTAATGCCTACAGAGTTATTTATTCGCAGACCTATTCTTTGGATGAAAAAAGCTCATGAACATAAAGCCAGTATTCTATCATCTCCTAATTTCGGGTACAACTACTTCCTTAAATTTCTGAAAAACGAACCAGACTGGGATTTATCCCACATCAAGGTCATCGCAAACGGTGCAGAACCGATATTGCCGGAGCTGTGTGACGAATTTTTGAAAAGATGCGCAGCATTCAATCTGAAAAGATCCGCCATTTTGAATGTTTACGGTTTAGCGGAAGCTTCGGTTGGCGCAGCGTTCTCTAAAATAGGTAAAGAATTCGTTCCTGTTTATTTGCATCGTGACTATTTAAATCTTGGTGAAAGAGCTGTAAAAGTCAGCAAAGAGGACCAAAATTGCGCTTCATTCGTCGAGGTGGGACAACCTATTGACTATTGTCAGCTTCGGATCTCCGATGAAACAAATGAAAGAGTAGAAGACGGAATCATCGGCCATATCCAAATCAAAGGAGACAATGTGACGCAAGGGTATTACAACAACCCCGAGAGTACGGAAAAATCGCTGACTTCTGACGGCTGGGTAAAAACGGGAGACCTCGGATTTATTAGTGAAAGTGGTAACTTAGTCGTAACCGGAAGAGAAAAGGACATTATTTTCGTGAACGGAAAAAATATCTACCCGCACGATATTGAACGGGTCGCGATTGAAATGGAAGAGGTTGACTTAGGAAGGGTTGCCGCCTGCGGTGTATATGATCAAAAGACACAAAGCGGAGAAATCGTGCTCTTTGTTGTTTACAAAAAATCACCTGAAAAATTTGCACCGCTTGTCAAAGAGATAAAAAAACATTTGTACAAGCGGGGCGGCTGGAGCATAAAAGAAGTCCTTCCGATCCGAAAACTCCCTAAAACAACCAGCGGAAAGGTTAAACGCTACGAACTTGCCAGACAGTATGAGGCAGGGAATTTTTCAACAGAGTCTGCCGCCATCAATGAATGTTTGGAGAGCAGCACGGAAACATCCGGACAGACACCCATTCATGAGATAGAAACGGAATTGCTGTCTATCTTTTCCGAAGTGCTCGATGGAAAAAAGGTTCACCTCGCTGACAGTTATTTTGATATGGGAGCAAATTCATTACAGTTATCGCAGATTGCCGAGCGCATAGAACAGAAATTCGGACGCGAGCTTGCCGTTTCAGATCTCTTTACGTATCCTTCTATCACTGATTTAGCGGTATATCTGTCTGAAAGCCGGGCTGAAATCAAGCAGGACGCGGCAGCGAAACCAAGCCATGTGACACCGAAAGATATCGCCATTATCGGGATGTCGCTCAATGTCCCGGGAGCGTCAACGAAAAGTGATTTTTGGAATCTGCTTGAAAAAGGTGAGCACTGCATTCGAGAATACCCTGAATCCCGGCTGAAAGATGCGGCGGATTATTTAAAGTCCATCCAAAGCGAATTCAATGAGAGTCAGTTTGTGAAGGGCGGCTATTTAGATGAAATCGACCGCTTTGATTATTCGTTCTTCGGTTTAGCTCCTAAAGCGGCTCAGTTTATGGACCCTAACCAAAGACTGTTTTTGCAGTCTGCATGGCATGCGATTGAAGATGCGGGCTATGCCGGCGGCAGCATGAACGGGAGCCGTGTCGGGGTATATGCGGGGTACTCGAAGGTGGGCTACGATTATGAACGTCTTCTTTCTGCGAATTATCCGGAGGAACTTCATCAATATATTGTGGGCAATCTCCCTTCCGTGCTAGCCAGCCGAATCGCTTATTTCTTAAATCTAAAAGGGCCGGCGGTCACAGTGGATACGGCATGCTCCTCATCGCTTGCCGCCGTTCATATGGCATGTAAATCTTTAATGTCCGGCGATTGTGAAATGGCTCTTGCCGGCGGTATCCGGACATCGCTCTTGCCGATCTGTATCGGACTTGATATGGAATCTTCGGACGGGTACACGAAAACGTTCAGTAAAGATTCAGACGGCACGGGCACAGGTGAAGGCGCGGCCGCAGTCCTGCTAAAACCTTTGCAGGATGCTGTTCGCGACGGAGACCATATTTACGGCGTAATCAAGGGAAGCGCGCTGAATCAAGACGGAACAACCGCCGGGATTACAGCACCGAATCCGGCAGCTCAGACTGAGGTCATTGAGACGGCCTGGAAAGACGCGGGCATTGCTCCTGAAACGCTATCTTTCATCGAAGCGCACGGCACCGGAACGAAGCTCGGCGATCCGGTTGAATTTAACGGGCTTTGTAAAGCGTTTGAAAAGTATACAGCAAAAAAACAATTTTGTGCGATTGGTTCTGTTAAATCGAACATCGGTCATTTGTTTGAAGCGGCAGGCATCGTCGGGCTGATCAAATCTGTCCTCATGCTGAATCACAAGAAAAATCCGCCGTTAGCGCACTTTAATGAACCTAATCCTCTCATTCATTTTCACTCATCACCATTTTATGTGAATCAGGAAGTTTCGGAGTTCACATCCGGTGATGAGCCGCTGCGAGGCGGAGTCAGCTCATTTGGCTTTAGCGGAACGAACGCTCATGTGGTATTGGAAGAATATATTTCTCAAAGTGAGTATGCACCCGAGGATGAACATGGGCCGCACCTATTTGTTTTATCCGCTCATACTGAAAAATCACTCTATGAACTCGCACAGCAGTACCGGCAATATGTATCGGATGACAGCCAAGCTTCATTAAAGTCCATTTGCTATACAGCCAGTACGGGCAGGGCTCATTTGGATCATGGCATTGCCATGATTGTATCCGGTAAGCAAGAATTATCGGATAAGCTGACCCGCCTGATTCAGGGAGACAGAAACCTTCCCGGTGTATACATCGGTTACAAGAATATGAAGGAAATGCTGCCTGCTCATAAAGAAGAGCTGAATCAACAAGCAGCCGCTCTGATTAAGCAGCGTTTACGTACGCAAGATGAACGGATCACATGGCTGCATCGCGCAGCAGAATTATTTGTGCAAGGAGCCGTTATCGATTGGCGCGCGCTTTATTCCGGTGGAACTGTACAAAAGACACCATTGCCCCTGTATCCGTTTGAACGGAGCCGATGCTGGGCTGAAGCTGACCAATTGCGCTTAAACGAGGGCGAAAAGAGAGGAGAAGCGGCATTGAATATCAATCAATCGAAGGCACATATTGAATCCTTCCTGAAAACTGTAATCAGCAATGCTTCAGGGATCAGGGGAGAGGAACTCGATCTGAATGCTCATTTTATCGGGCTCGGAATGGATTCTATCATGCTGTCACAGGTCAAAAAAGCCATCGCGGACGAATTTGGGGTAGACATCCCGATGGATCGTTTTTTTGATACGTTGACCAACCTTCAAAGTGTCATAGATTACTTGGCTGATACCGTTCCATCGTCCTTTGCATCCGCTCCGCCTCAAGAGAATGTTCCGGTGCAGGAAAAACAGGTCATTTCAGAAGCTCAGCCTGAATCGGATCGCAGAGATGGTCATCAAGAGCATACGCTCGAAAAAATAATCGCATCTCAAAATCAATTAATTCAGGATGCCTTGCAAGCTCAATTAAATAGCTTTAATTTGCTGAGAAACAGCGGACATCATTCCGATGAGAAAGAATACGCTAAAGCGCAAGACAAATCAATTCCTTCTGTCAAGCAGGGGCCTCCGACCGTCAATGCAGAACAGAAAGCGGCTCAAGAAGCGAAACCCTATGTTCCTTTCCAGCCTCAGAACCTGAATGATCAGGGACACTATACCGCACGGCAAAAACAATACTTAGAAGATTTCATCAAGAAATACGCAGATAAAACGAAAGGTTCCAAACAATATACGGACAATACCCGATTTGCTCATGCAAACAACCGCAATTTGTCCAGCTTCCGTTCGTATTGGAAGGAAATCGTATACCCGATTATCGCCGAACGTTCTGACGGTTCTAAAATGTGGGATATTGACGGAAATGAATATATCGATATCACCATGGGATTCGGGGTTAACCTTTTCGGGCATCATCCTTCCTTTATTACACAGGTTATCGATGATTCAACCCGTTCATCATTGCCTCCGCTCGGCCCGATGTCAGATGTCGCCGGTGAAGTTGCCGACCGGATCCGCACATGTACCGGAGTGGAAAGGGTCGCTTTCTATAATTCCGGAACAGAGGCCGTCATGGTTGCCCTGCGTTTGGCGCGGGCGGCAACAGGAAGAAAGAAAGTCGTGGCGTTCTCGGGATCTTATCACGGCACGTTTGACGGCGTATTAGGGGTTGCCGGCACAAAAGGCGGGGCTGCGTCTGCGAATCCGCTGGCCCCGGGCATACTGCAGAGCTTTATGGATGATTTGATTATTTTACATTACAACAATCCCGATTCGCTGGACGTGATCCGCAGTCTTGGTGATGAATTGGCAGCCGTACTGGTGGAACCGGTACAAAGCCGCAGACCGGATTTGCAGCCGCAGGCATTTTTGAAAGAATTGCGGGCGATCACGCAGCAATCCGGAACAGCTCTGATTATGGATGAAATTATTACCGGATTTCGGATCGGTCTTGGCGGCGCACAGGAATGGTTCGGCATTCAGGCTGATTTAGTGACCTACGGAAAAATCATCGGCGGCGGACAGCCATTAGGGGTAGTTGCCGGAAAAGCTGAGTTCATGAATGCGATCGACGGGGGTACCTGGCAGTATGGGGACGATTCCTACCCGCAAGACGAGGCGAAACGCACGTTTGTGGCCGGCACCTTCAATACTCACCCGCTTACCATGAGGATGTCATTAGCCGTCCTTCGCCATTTACAAACCGAAGGAGAACATCTGTATGAGCAGCTTAATCAAAAAACAGCCTACCTGGTCGATGAGCTGAATCACTGCTTCGAACAAGCGCAAGTGCCTATCCGCATGGTTCGATTCGGTTCTTTATTCCGGTTTGTCTCATCGCTTGATAACGACTTGTTCTTTTACCATCTCAACTATAAAGGGGTCTATGTATGGGAGGGACGCAACTGCTTCTTGTCTGTGGCGCATACCGCGGATGATATCGAAAATATTATTCAAGCGGTGAAAGACACGGTGGAGGATCTTCGCCGAGGCGGATTTATTCCGGAAGGCCCGGATTCCCCTGATGGCGGAGGTCGTAAAAAGTCCGGGACGCGCGAGCTTTCACCTGAACAAAAGCAGTTGGTTATGGCATCCCATTACGGGAATGAAGCTTCCGCCGCTTTAAACCAGTCCATTATGCTGAAAGTGAAGGGCGAACTGCAGCATACACCATTAAAACAAGCCGTCCGGCATATCGTTGACCGTCATGAAGCTTTACGTACGGTGATTCATCCCGATGACGAGGTACAGCAAGTGCAGGAACGGATGAATATAGAAATACCAGTCATTGATTTTACCGGTCTCCCGCATGAACATCGGGAGCCGGAAATCCAAAAATGGCTGACAGAAGATGCCAAGCGGCCGTTTCATTTCCATGAACAAAAGCCTTTGTTTAGAATCCATGTGCTTACATCGGCTCACAATGAACATCTGATTGTGCTCACGTTCCATCATATCATTGCCGATGGATGGTCAATCGCCGTTTTTGTTCAAGAACTGGAGAGCAACTACGCGGCAATAGTACAAGGAAAACCGATTTCACCGAAAGAGGCAGATGTTTCGTTTCGCCAATACTTAGACTGGCAGCAGGCACAGATTGACAGCGGCCAGTATGAAGAAGGGGTCCGTTATTGGCGGCGTCATTTCTCTGAACCGATACAGCAGCCAATTCTGCCGAGCACAGATTCTGTCCGTTATCCGGACGGGTATGAGGGAGACCGGTGTACCGTCAGGCTTGGACGGCCATTGAGCGAGGCTTTAAGGTCATTAAGCATTCAGATGAAAAATAGCGTATTTGTGACGATGCTGGGCGCATTTCATCTTTTTCTGCACCGGCTTACCAAACAGTCAGGCCTTGTGATCGGGATCCCCGCTGCAGGTCAATCGCATATGAAACAGCATGATCTGATTGGAAATTGCGTCAATATGATTCCGGTGAAGAACACATCTTCTTCAGAAAGCACTTTATCCGGTTATCTTGGCAGTATGAAAGAAAGCGTGAACCTTGCAATGCAGCACCAAGCCGTCCCGATGACACTGGTGGCCAGAGAGCTTCCGCACGATCAAATGCCGGATATGCGTATTATCTTTAATTTAGACAGACCTTTTCGAAAGCTGTATTTCGGAAAGGCGGAGGCGGAGCCTGTTGCATACCCGGTAAAACGCACCCTGTACGATTTATTTCTTAACATAACAGACGCGCATCAAGAATATGTTCTTGATTTCGACTTTAATACGAACGTCGTCAGTCCGGAAATCATGAAAAAGTGGGGAGCGGGTTTTACAAAATTGCTGCAAAAAATGGTTGAGGGAGATTCAATCCCTCTTGACGCCATGATGATGTTTTCCGATGAAGAACAGCATGATTTACAAGCACTTTACGCCGAACACCAGAAGCGGATCGCTTCAATAGGAAGCAATACGGCAAATTTTACTGAAGCCTACGAGGCGCCGGTAAATGAAACGGAGCGGCAGCTGGCGCGGATTTGGGAGGAACTTTTCGGCCTTGAACGGGTCGGCAGATCAGACCGCTTCCTGGCTCTGGGGGGAAACTCACTCCAGGCGACGCTTATGCTTTCCAAAGTTCAGAAGACATTTCATCAAAAGGTTTCCATCGGACAATTTTTCAATCACCAGACTGTTAAGGAATTAGCACGTTTCATTCAGAACGAAACGAAAGTCGTGCACCTCCCGATGAAGACTGCTGAGAAAAAAGCGTATTACCCGACATCGCCGGCACAGCAAAGAGTATATTTCCTGCACCAACTGGAACCGGATCAGCTGGCGCAAAATATGTTCGGCCACATATCAATAACAGGGAAGTACGATGAGCAAGCCCTGATCTCATCTCTTCAACAAGTGATGCAGCGGCACGAAGCGTTTCGCACGTATTTCGACATTATAGATGGCGATATCGTTCAGAAACTTGAAAACGAAGTTGATTTTAACGTTCATGTCCGGACAATGAGCCGGGATGAATTTGATGCCTATTCAGACCGGTTTGTAAAACCGTTCCGCCTGGACCAAGCTCCGTTAGTTCGTGCGGAGCTGATCAAGATTGAAAACGAGCAGGCCGAACTGCTCATCGATATGCATCATATCATTTCGGACGGTTATTCCGTCAACATCCTTACAAATGAATTGCTGGCTTTATATCATCAGAAACCATTACCGGACATTGAATTTGAATATAAAGATTTCGCAGAATGGCAAAACCAACGGATGAATGACGATGCCATGAAGCGGCAGGAGACATATTGGCTGGAACAATTTCAAGACGAAATTCCCATCCTTGACCTGCCGACAGACGGTTCAAAAGCGGCAGAACGGTCTTCTGAGGGACAGCGTGTGACATGCTCCTTACAGCCGGATGTCATCCGTTCGCTTCAAGACTTGGCGCAAAAGGCGGAAACTACTCTCTATACGGTGCTTCTGGCCGCCTATAATGTGTTGCTTCATAAATATACGGGACAAGAAGACGTTGTCGTTGGCACGCCTGCATCAGGAAGAAATCATCCGGATATCGAAAAGATCATCGGTATTTTCATACAAACCATTGGAATCCGGACGAAGCCGCACGCCAATAGAACGTTTACGGATTATCTGGAAGAAGTAAAGCGGCAGACGCTTGACGCTTTCGAAAACCAAGACTATCCATTCGACCGGCTTGTGGAGAAATTAAATGTACAGCGGGAAACAACCGGAAAGTCTCTGTTTAACACGATGTTTGTGTTTCAAAACATTGAATTTCATGAAATCCGGCACAATGAATGTACATTTAAAGTGAAAGAACGAAATCCAGGGGTCTCTTTATATGATTTGATGCTCACGATCGAAGATGCCGGTCAACAGATAGAGATGCATTTTGATTATAAACCTGGACGATTCACAAAAGACACCATTGAACAGATCACCAGACACTATACCGCCATTTTAAACAGCCTTGCTGAGCAGCCGGAGATGACATTGTCTTCTGTTCCTATGCTGTCTGAAACCGAACGTCATCAACTGCTGACGGAGTGTAATGGCACAAAGACGCCGTATCCGCATAAGGAAACGGTATATCGGTGGTTTGAAATGCAGGCGGAACAGAGTCCCGATCATGAAGCCGTTATTTTTGGCAATGAGCGGTATACGTACAGACAGCTCAATGAACGGGCGAACCGATTGGCGCGGACGTTACGGACAAAAGGCGTACAAGCGGATCAATTCGTTGCCATCATCAGCCCGCATCGGATCGAGCTGATTGTCGGAATTTTGGCTGTTCTGAAAGCCGGCGGCGCATACGTGCCCATTGATCCTGAATATCCGGAAGATCGGATCCAATATATGCTGAGAGATTCAAGAGCGGAGGTTGTGTTGATACAGCGCAGCCTGCTGGATCAATTACCGTATGATGGTGACATTGTGCTTTTGGATGAGGAAAACTCATACCATGAGGATCACTCGAATCTTGAATCGGAGAGCGATGCGCATGATTTGGCCTACATGATCTATACGTCAGGTTCCACGGGAAATCCAAAAGGTGTACTCATTGAGCATCAGGGGCTGGCTGATTATATTTGGTGGGCGAAAGAGGTTTATGTAAGAGGTGAGAAAACCAACTTCCCATTATACTCTTCCATCTCTTTCGATCTGACTGTGACCTCGATATTTACACCGCTGGTTACGGGAAATACCATCATTGTCTTTGATGGCGAAGACAAAAGCGCTGTGCTTTCTGAGATTATGCGGGACTCAAGAATAGACATGATCAAATTGACCCCGGCACATCTGCACGTTATCAAGGAGATGAACATCGCTGGCGGCACCGCAATACGGAAAATGATTGTCGGCGGAGAAAATTTAAGCACCAGTCTGGCCAAAAGTGTCAGCGAGCAGTTTAAAGGCCGGCTGGACATTTTCAATGAATACGGACCGACGGAAGCTGTCGTCGGATGTATGATTTATCACTTCGACGCAGAACGGGACAAGCGGGAATTTGTACCGATCGGCATTCCGGCTGCCAACACGGATATTTATGTGGCCGATGCAAGCAGAAACCTGGTTCCGATCGGGGTAATCGGCGAAATATATATCAGCGGACCGGGTGTTGCCAGAGGGTATTGGAACCGCCCGGATTTAACAGCAGAGAAATTTGTTGAAAACCCGTATGTCCCGGGAGCGAAGATGTACAAATCAGGGGATTTGGCTAAGCGATTGAAGGACGGAAATCTTTTATATATTGGGCGCGTTGATGAACAAGTCAAAATCAGGGGACACCGAATCGAGCTTGGTGAAATTGAAGCAGCAATGCATAACGCGGAAGCGGTGCAAAAAGCCGCGGTTACAGTGAAAGAAGAAGAAGACGGCTTAAAACAATTATGCGCGTATTACGTAAGCGACAAGCCTATAGCGGCTGCGCAGCTTAGGGAACAATTGTCATCGGAGCTTCCGGACTACATGGTTCCGACCTATTTTGTCCATCTGGAGCATATGCCGTTAACATCCAACGGGAAAATAAACCGTAAGGCACTGCCTGCACCGGAAGCGAGTCTGCAGCAGACGGCTGAATATATTCCGCCGGGTAATGAGACGGAGTCCAAACTGACAGATTTATGGAAGGAAGTGCTCGGAATAAGCCATGCGGGGATCAAACATAATTTCTTTGATCTCGGAGGCAACTCCATCCGAGCGGCTGCCTTAGCCGCCAGAATTCACAAAGAGCTGGATGTGAATCTGTCTCTCAAAGACATATTCAAGTTTCCTACCATTGAACAATTGGCTGACAAGGCGTTACACATGGACAAAAATCGATATGTACCGATTCCGGCTGCAAAGGAAATGCCATATTATCCGGTTTCTTCAGCTCAGAGGCGGATGTATTTGCTAAGTCACACAGAAGGCGGCGAGCTGACTTACAATATGACGGGTGCCATGAATGTGGAAGGGACGATCGATCCCGAACGGTTAAACACCGCTTTCCGAAAATTAATCGCGCGTCATGAAGCGTTGCGGACCAGCTTTGATTTATATGAAGGCGAGCCGGCACAGCGTATTCATCAGAACGTCGACTTTGCGATAGAACGAATTCAAGCTAGCGAAGAAGAAGCGGAAGATCGTGTGCTTGATTTCATCAAAGCGTTTGACTTAGCCAAACCGCCGCTGATGCGGGCCGGACTGATTGAAATTGAACCTGCGCGGCACGTGCTTGTGATTGATATGCATCATATCATTTCTGACGGCGTGTCGGTCAATATTCTGATGAAAGATTTAAGCCGAATCTACGAGGGGAACGAACCGGACCCGCTCTCTATTCAATATAAAGACTTTGCAGTTTGGCAGCAATCGGACATTCAGAAACGGAACATCAAGAACCAGGAAGCGTATTGGCTGGATCAGTTTCACGGTGATATTCCTGTACTGGATATTCCCGCGGATTATGAGAGACCTGCCATACGCGATTACGAAGGCGAATCATTTGAATTTCTTATACCCGAACACTTGAAACAGCGTTTAAGCCAAATGGAAGAAGACACAGGAGCAACACTGTATATGATTTTATTGGCAGCCTATACGATTCTTTTATCCAAATACAGCGGACAAGAAGATATTATCGTAGGAACGCCATCTGCCGGGCGGACTCATTTGGATGTAGAGCCGGTCGTGGGAATGTTCGTCAATACGTTAGTCATTCGCAATCACCCGGCGGGCCGTAAAACATTTGATGCCTACTTAAACGAAGTAAAAGAAAACATGCTGAACGCCTATAAAAATCAAGACTATCCATTGGAAGAATTAATTCAGCATCTGCATCTTCCAAAAGATTCAAGCCGTAATCCTTTATTCGATACGATGTTTGTGCTGCAAAATCTTGATCATGCTGAATTGACTTTCGATTCCCTTCAACTCAAGCCGTATCCATTTCATCATCCGGTTGCCAAATTCGATTTGACCTTGTCGATTCAGGCGGACCGCGACAACTATCACGGACTGTTTGAATATTCGAAAAAACTGTTTAAGAAAAGCAGAATCGAGGTTTTATCAAACGACTACTTACACATCCTATCGGCGATTTTGGAACAGCCAAGCATTCTAATCGAACATATCGGATTGAGCGGCAGCAATGAGGAAGAAGAGAACGCGCTTGATTCTATTCAATTGAACTTTTAGGGAAAAGCATTATTTCTTTAAATTATATAAAATGAGGTGCTCCAATGTCGGTATTTAAAACTCAAGAAACGTACTGGGAAAACCTGTTTGATGAAGAAGACGGCCTAAGCGCATTCCCTTACTTTAAAGCAGTGGATAAAGCGTCGTTGGCCCGTACCGGCTACCAGGAAAAATGCATCTGCCGTTCCTTATCTCCGGAAGTATCTCAAAGAATCATGACAATGGCGAATCATTCCGATATGGCGGCCTATCTGATTTTATTGGCGGGTATTGAATGCTTGTTATATAAATATACGGATCGAACGAGCCTGATTCTTGGCATTCCAACGGTATCGAAGCAAAAAGCCGGCCAGTCAGCCGTTAACAACATTGTCCTCTTAAAAAATACGCTTTCAAATGAGAGCACATTTAAAACCGTATTCGGGCAGCTGAAAGAAGCCGTTAATGATTCTCTGAAAAATCAAAACCTGCCGTTTAGAAAAATGGTCCGGCATCTAAGCGTGCAATACAATGACGAGCATATGCCTTTGATTCATACCGTCGTTTCGCTTAACGAAATTCATTCCTTGCAATTTAAAGAAGATACTGCAACCGATACGCTGTTTCACTTTGACTTGGAGAACAACGGGATTCATTTGAAGCTTTTTTATAACGGCAATCTGTACGATGAGCGCTATATCAATCAAATTGTATCCCATTTGGATCAGCTGCTGTCTGTGATCCTGTTTCAGCCTCAAGCCGCGATCCATACGGCAGAGATCTTACCGGAAGCGGAAAAACAGAAGCTATTGTTTGATTTTAACGACACCGGCGCAGATTTCTCCGGGAGCAGAACAGTCTATCAATTATTTGAAGAGCAGGCAGAAAGAACGCCTGAACATGCGGCCGTCAAGTTTAAAAACGACCATTTGACGTACAGGGAACTGAATGAGAAGGCGAGCCGTTTGGCAAGAACATTGCGTAATTGCGGGGTTCAACCCGATACGTTAGTCGCCATTCTCGCTGATCGTTCTTTAGAGATGATCGTATCCATTATAGCCGTTTGGAAGGCAGGGGGCGCTTATGTGCCCCTGGATCCTGAATATCCAAAAGAGCGGCTTCAATATTTGCTTCATGATGCGGATGCAGACGTTCTCCTTGTTCAGCATCATTTAAAAAACAGTCTCGCCTTTGACGGCCCGGTGATCGATTTGAATGATGAAACATCATACCATGCCGATTGCTCATTGTTATCACCAGTAGCGGGACACAGCCATTTAGCCTATGTCATTTATACGTCGGGTACAACAGGAAAGCCGAAAGGAGTCATGGTTGAACACAGCGGCATTGTGAATTCGCTCCAATGGAAGAAGGCGTTTTTCAAGCATTCCCCGGCGGATCGCGTGCTTGTCTTGTACCCGTATGTTTTTGATGCGTTCATTTTAAACTTCTTCGGCCCGCTCATCTCAGGAGCAACTTTGCACCTTTTGCCTAATGAAGAGAATAAAGAAACTTTCGCCATTCAAAATGCCATAAAACAAGAAAGAATTACCCATTTCTCAACTTCTCCCCGTCTTCTGAAAACGATGATCGAACAGATGAACAGAGAGGATTTCATCCATGTTCAGCATGTTGTTGTAGGCGGTGAGCAGCTGGAAACAGATACAGTTGAGAAGCTGCATTCTCTGCAGCCTCGCATTCGGATCAATAATGAATACGGACCGACAGAAAACAGCGTGGTATCTACATTTCACCCTGTTCAGTCCGCTGATGAACAGATCACAATCGGCAGCCCGGTGGCCAACCATCAAGCTTATATTTTAGGAGCGCACCATCAAATCCAGCCGATCGGCGTACCGGGAGAGCTGTATGTCGGAGGAGCGGGAGTGGCCCGCGGCTACCTCAATCGGCCTGAATTGACGGAGGAAAAATTTGTGGAGCATCTGCATGTCCCTGGCCAAAAGATGTATAAGACAGGGGATCTCGCCAGATGGCTGCCAGATGGACGGATTGAATATTTAGGGCGGATTGATCATCAAGTGAAAATTCGCGGCTACCGGATTGAGATCGGCGAGGTAGAGGCAGCCATGTTCAATCTGGAAAACGTTCGTGAAGCCGCAGTCGTCGCGCGGGAAGACGCAGACGGGGCCAAGCAATTGTATGCCTATTATGTCGGCGAGCCTTCTTTGACCGCTGCGCAGTTCAGAGAAGACTTATCCCGGGAACTGCCGAATTATATGATTCCCTCCCGCTTTATCCCTTTGGAACGCATTCCGCTCACTTCCAATGGGAAGATTGATCTGAAAGCTTTGCCTGCTGCTGACGAAAATACGCGGGCGGAATACGAATACATAGCCCCGCGGAACACAATAGAAGAACTGCTGGCGTCCATCTGGCAAGAAGTATTAGGAGCAGAACGTATAGGAATTCTGGATAATTTCTTTGATTTTGGCGGAGATTCGATTAAATCAATTCAGGTGTCATCCAGATTGTATCAAGCCGGATACAAGGTTGATATGAAGCATTTGTTTAAACACCCCTCGATTGCTGAACTTAGTCAGTTTGTAGCGCCGGTCAGCAGGGTGGCTGATCAAGGAGAAGTGAATGGCGGAACCAAGCTGACCCCGATACAGCATTGGTTTTTTGAGCAAAAAATGCCGCATGCACACCATTACAATCAGGCCGTCATGTTATATTCGGCGGAAGGCTTTAAAGAGGGCCCGCTTCGCCGGACGATGGAACGGATCGCGTCGCATCACGATGCCTTGAGGATGATTTTTGAAAAAACGCCGGATGGATACGCTCCGCGAATTACAGGAACAGATGAAAGTGAACTATACCATCTGGAAGTGATGAATTATAAAGGGGAAACCGATCCGGCTCAAGCGATTGCCGATAAAGCGAATGGGATTCAAAGCAGCATGGTATTAGACAAAGGGCCATTGATGAAGCTCGGTTTGTTCCAATGTCCGGACGGAGATCATTTGCTGATTGCAATTCATCATTTGCTGATTGACGGAGTATCCTGGCGTATTTTACTCGAAGATTTTGCAAGCGGATATGAGCAGGCAGAACGCGGACAAACGATCCAGCTCCCGCAAAAAACAGACTCGTTTCCATTCTGGGCCGATCAATTGTCCAAATATGCGGCGGAAACCGATATGGAAGAGGAGATTGCGTATTGGACTGAGCTTTCAAGTATAAAGCCTCAGCCATTGCCTAAGGACACTATCAGCGAAGGATCGTTATTAAGAGACAGCGAAGAAGTGACGATTCAATGGACAAAAGAGGAAACGGAGCAATTATTAAAACATGCGAACCGAGCCTACAACACGGATATTAACGATCTGCTGCTGACTTCGTTAGGGCTGGCTGTTCACAAGTGGACAGGCACGGAAGACATTGTCGTGAATTTGGAAGGCCACGGGAGAGAACCGATTATTCCGGATGCTGACATTTCCCGCACGATAGGATGGTTCACAAGCCAGTACCCTGTCGTCCTGAGGATGGAAGCCGGAAAAAACCTGTCGCAGCGGATCAAGATCGTGAAAGAAGGGCTGCGCCGCATCCCTGACAAAGGAATGAATTACAGCATCATCAAATATATATCCGGGCATCCGGAAGCCGACAGCCTGCAGCTGAATCCGGAGATATCGTTTAACTATTTGGGACAATTTGACCAAGACCTGAAGCACCAGGCTTTGCGCATCTCGCCTTTTTCCACAGGGTTATCAATGAACGAAAACCAAGAGAGAACGGCCGTGCTTGATTTGAACGGCATGATTGCCGAAGGGACATTATCACTGACACTGAGCTACAGCAGCAAACAATACGAAAAATCTACTATGACGCAATTTGCCCGGGGGTTGAAAGAAAGTCTGCAAGAAGTCATTGCGCATTGCGTGAGCCGGCAGCAGACTTCTCTCACACCAAGTGACATCCTGTTAAAAGACATCTCAATCGACGAACTGGAACAGCTTTTGGAGCAGACGCGTGAATTAGGCGAAGCGGAAAATATTTATCCATTAACGCCGATGCAGAAGGGCATGCTGTTTCACAGCTTATTTGATCCGAATTCAGGTGCTTATTTTCAGCAAACGATGTTTGATCTGCATGGAGACCTGGAGATTGATTCATTTTCAAAAAGCTTGGACGGCTTATCGCAAAAATATGATATTTTCCGCACGAATTTTTACAGAGGCTGGAAGGATCAGCCGCTCCAAATCATATTCAAAACGAAAAAAATCGGTTTTCAATTCAATGACATACGAGAGATGAAGGAATCACAAAAAGAAGCGATGATTCAGGAATATGCCAGAGAAGATAAGATGCGGGGGTTCGACTTAGAAAAAGGCGCGTTAATGCGGTTATTCATCCTTCGTACGGATGAAAAGACATACCGTTTTATCTGGAGTTTCCACCATATTTTGATGGACGGCTGGTGCCTGCCGCTGATTACAAAAGAAATATTCGAGAATTACTTTGCCTTGCTTCAGCAAAAGCAGCCTGAACAATCATCAATTACTCCGTACAGTCAATATATTGAATGGCTCGGCCGGCAAGATGCGAAAGAGGCCACGGCTTATTGGGATCAGTACTTGGAGGGATATGAGGAGCAAACCGGCCTTCCTAAGGATCACCATGCAGCGGAAGACGGACGATACGTTCCTGAAAAAGTGACGTGTGACATAAGCTCCGATCTCACTTCAAAAATGAAGCGGACGGCAGGCAAGCATCATGTCACGCTGAACACGCTGCTGCAGACGGCATGGGCGGTTTTGCTGCAGAAATATAACCGTAGCCGGGACGTTGTGTTTGGAAGTGTTGTATCCGGAAGACCTGCTGGAATTCCAAACGTGGAAACCATGATCGGCTTATTCATTAACACCATTCCCGTCCGGTTCCGATGTGAAGCCGGGACAACGTTTGCTGAGCTTATGAAAGAGGCGCAGGAAAGGGCTGTAGCGTCTCAACAATTTGAGACACACCCGCTGTACGATATTCAAGCGCGTACAACGCAAAAGCAAGATTTAATTACACATTTAATGATATTCGAAAATTATCCGGTTGATCAGTATATGGAAAGTATAGGCCGCCAGAACGGAACATCCATCAAAATTTCCAACGTACAAATGGAAGAACAGACCAACTACGATTTTAATTTGACCGTTATACCGGGCGACGAGATGAACATCTCTTTTGAATACAATGCAAATGTGTATGATCGGGCAAGCATAGAGCGGGTTCGGGAACATTTCATGCAAATCCTGCATCAAGTCGTGACAAATGCGGATATCCGGGTGGATCAAGCGGAATTGTTAACGGAAGGCGAAAGAAGAACCCTTCTGCAGACGCTGAATGACACGGCCGCGCCGTTCCCGCAGACGCCGGTTCATCAATTATTTGAAGAGCAATCGCAGCGTACGCCCGATCAAGCAGCCGTCATTGATAAGGACAGGCAGCTCACGTACGGAGAGCTCAATAAGCGGGCCAACCGACTGGCGCGAACGTTAAGAGCGAAAGGAGTGCAGACGGATCAGCCTGTAGCCATCATCACAAGAAACAGCATCGAATCGGTGGTCGGAATCCTTGCCGTTTTAAAATCAGGCGGAGCCTATGTCCCTATAGATCCGGAATATCCGCAAGACCGCATCCGGTATATGCTGGATGACTCCCAAGCCGGAATCGTTTTAATGCAGCGGGATGTCAGGAAACAGCTTGCCTATGAAGGCGCCACGGTTTTACTTGATGATGAAAGTTCTTATCACCAAGATGACTCTGACCTTGCTCCGAGAAATGATGCGAGCCATTTGGCATATGTCATTTATACGTCAGGTTCCACAGGGCGGCCAAAAGGCGTATTAATCGAGCACGGAGGCTTGACCAATTATATTTGGTGGGCGAAAGAGGTTTATGTAAAAGGCGAGAAAGCCAACTTCCCATTATATTCGTCAATTTCTTTTGATCTGACGGTGACTTCTATTTTCACGCCGCTTGTCACAGGAAATGCAATCATCGTCTATGACGGAGAGGATAAAACAGCTCTGCTTGAATCGATTGTGCGGGACCCGAGGGTGGATATCATTAAATTGACCCCGGCCCATTTGCAGGTTCTGAAAGAAATGAACATTGCCGATCAAACGGCTGTCAGAAGAATGATTGTGGGCGGGGAAAACTTAAGCACCCGGTTAGCCCGCAGCATTCATGAACAGTTCGAAGGCCGGATTGAAATATGCAATGAGTACGGACCGACGGAAACCGTTGTCGGCTGCATGATTTACCGTTACGATGCCGCAAAGGACAGACGGGAATCGGTACCGATCGGAACCGCTGCGGCAAACACGAGCATTTACGTTCTTGATGAGAATATGAAACCCGCGCCGATCGGAGTGCCGGGAGAGATCTATATCAGCGGCGCCGGTGTGGCAAGAGGATATTTGAACCGTCCCGAATTAACGGCAGAGAAATTTGTCGATGACCCGTTTGAACCCGGAGCGAAGATGTATAAGACCGGAGATTTGGCGAAGTGGCTGGCGGACGGAAACATTGAATATGCGGGCAGAATAGATGAACAAGTGAAAATCAGAGGCTATCGTATCGAATTAGGCGAGATCGAGGCGGCACTACTTCAAGAAGAAGCGATCAAGGAAGCTGTCGTTACAGCCAGAGAGGACGTCCACGGGTTTAAACAATTGTGTGCATATTACGTGAGCGGCGGGCAAACAACGGCAGCCCGGCTCCGGAAACAATTGTCTCAAACCCTTGCAAGTTATATGGTTCCGGCTTATTTTATCGAGCTTGATGAAATGCCTTTAACTTCTAACGGAAAAATAAACAGAAAAGGGCTGCCGGCTCCGGATTTCGAACTGCAGGACAGAGCAGAGTATAAAGCTCCCCGAACAAAAGCTGAAGAAATATTAGTTTCTGCCTGGGAATCGGTATTAGGCGCTGAAAACGTCAGTATTCTTGATAATTTCTTTGACCTTGGCGGAGATTCCATTAAATCCATTCAAGTATCCTCCAGATTAAATCAGCAAGGATACAAAATGGAAATCAAAGACTTGTTTCAATATGCAACAATTGCTGAATTGAGTCCGCATATCAAGCAGAATCTGCGTATAGCCGATCAAGGTGAGGTCAAAGGAAAAGTCAGCCTGACTCCTATTCAGCATTGGTTTTTCGAACAAACAACAACAGATCAGCATTATTATAATCAAGCCGTCATGCTGCATGCGCCGGAAGGTTTTCAGGAAACGCAGCTTCGTCAAACCCTGCAAAAGCTTGCTGAACATCACGATGCGCTCCGCATGACGTTCCGGACTACGGAAAATGGCTGCGAGGCGCAGAATGAAGAAATCGCCCAAAGCGGACTGTACCGCTTAGAAGTCCTGAATCTGAAAGAAGATCCCGATCCGGGGCGTACAATTGAAGCCAAGGCTGATGAGATACAAAGCAGTATGCGTTTAAGTGATGGGCCGTTAATGAAAGCCGGGTTGTTTCAATGCGCAAATGGAGATCATCTGCTCATTGCCATCCATCATTTGATTATAGACGGGATTTCATGGCGCATTTTACTGGAAGATATCGTTAGCGGCTACAAGCAAGCCGAGAACGGGCGAGTAATTCAACTGCCGCAAAAAACAGACTCTTTCCAATTATGGGCTAAGAGACTTTCAGAATACGCGCAAAGTGAAACCATAAAACAAGAACAGGAATATTGGACAAAGATCGAACAAACCGAAGTCAAACCGCTGCCTAAAGATTTTCATGAAACCCATACAACTGCAAAAGACAGTGAAACAGCAACTGTGGAATGGACGAAAGAGGAAACGGAGCTGCTATTAAAACAAGCGAATCGCGCTTATAACACGGAAATAAACGATTTGCTTTTAACTTCTCTGAGTCTTTCCATATCGCATTGGTCAGGACTGGAACAAATTCCGATTCATTTAGAGGGACACGGCCGAGAACAGGTTATACAAGATATAGATATCTCCCGCACGGTCGGGTGGTTTACAAGTCTGTATCCGGTTGTGCTGCACGCGCAGCCGGGCAAAGAAACCTCTGATTATATCAAGACGACCAAAGAAGGATTGCGCCAAATTCCGCATAAAGGGATCGGATATGGAATAGCAAGGTACTTAAGCGGCGGAATGCCATCGAACCTCAATCCTGAGATCAGCTTTAACTACCTTGGACAGTTTGACCAAGATTTACAGCAGCATGGGGTTCAATTATCTTCTTATTCTTGCGGTTCAGACTCAAGCGAAAATCAAGAAAGACCGTATGTATTGAATATAAACGGAATGATCACCGAGGGCCGGCTGAAGCTTACGATCAGCTACAGCAGCAAACAGTACGCAAAAGAAACGATCATGCGGTTATCGGAAACGATTCAAAGCCGCCTGCGGACCATCATTACGCATTGCGTTCATAAAGAACAATCGGAACTGACACCAAGCGATATTTTGTTAAAGGGCATGTCCATTGACGAATTGGATCAGCTCCTCATTCAACTGCCGCATGCAGGTGAGGTTGAAAACGTGTATCCGCTCACTCCGATGCAGAAAGGAATGCTCTTCCACAGCCTGCTGGACGAGGCCTCAAGTTCTTATTTTGAACAAGCATCGTTCGATTTGCAGGGAGAGTTAAAGATTGATTGGTTTAAAGCAAGCCTTGAACGATTATTTGAAACATACGCCGTGCTCAGAACCCGTTTTTACAGCGGCTGGAACGATACTCCTTTACAAATTGTCTATAAAACGCAAACACCGCAAATTCATTTTACAGATTTGCGTGATATAGAGGGGCACCTACGCGAGGATGCAATTGCAGCCTATCAAAGAGAAGATAAGGCAAAAGGATTTGACTTGGCTCGGGATCCGTTGATGCGCATAGCGATTTTCCGGATGGAAGCCCGCAAATATCATTTGATTTGGAGCTTCCATCATATTGTGATGGATGGCTGGTGCCTGTCTCTTATCACGAAGGAAGTGTTTGATCATTATCGCGCCTTACAGGAAGGCAGGGAACCAGAACCGCCATCGGCAGCTCCTTACAGCGACTATATCGAGTGGCTTGGCCGCCAAGATCAGGAAGCGGCAAAGCGGTACTGGAGCGGGTATCTTGAAGGATATAAAGGTGAAACCACGCTTCTTCATAAAATAGCGCAGCATGAACAAAAAGAATACGCCTATGCCAATGTGATCTGTCGATTTGATCACGAACAGACAAAACAATTACAGCAGATCGCAAATCAGCATCAGGTTACATTAAATACGTTGATCCAAACGTTATGGGGAGTATTATTACAGAAATACAGCGGGTCCGCAGACGTTGTCTTCGGCAGTGTCGTGTCGGGAAGGCCGGCGGAAATTCCTGATGTGGAACAGATGATCGGCCTGTTCATCAATACGATTCCGGTTCGCATCCGCTGCGATGAGGACAGCACTTTTGCTGATACGATGCAAATGGTTCAACAAAACGCGCTGGCTTCCCAATCGTACGATACCTATCCTTTATACGAAATTCAGGCCCAAACGGAACAAAAGCAAAACTTAATTGATCATATCATGATCTTTGAAAATTATCCGATAGGGCAGCAAGTCGAAAAGGGTCATGATGCTGCGGATTTAAATATCGTGAATTTCCATATAGAAGAACATACCCATTACGATTTTAATGTAGTTGTCATCCCTGGCGAACAACTCACCATTCATTTTGATTTCAACCAAAATGAATATGGACAATCAGAGGCAGAGCGGATTCGCGGACATTTTGAACAGCTCATTCACCAAATTTTGCAGCAGCCGTCTGTCAAAATAGAAGAAATGGAACTTCTGACGCAGCAGGAAAAAGAACAGCTGCTCACTCCGCTTTCCGGGGGAACAGAGAAGCCTGAATACGAAACGATTCATACTATGTTTGAACGCCAGGCGGCACAAACGCCGCAAGAAATCGCAATTCAATACGAAGGGGCGGAGATTTCTTACAAAGAGCTGAACGAAACGGCCAATAAACTGGCGCGGATTCTCCGAAAGCGAGGTGTGAAGCATCAAGAGCCGGTGGCTGTGATCGCCGGGCGTTCACCATCATTAGCGGTTGCTGTTTTAGGCATTTTAAAAGCGGGCGGTGCCATTGTTCCGATTGATCCGAGCCATCCTGCCGAACGAATCCGCTATATCATTGAAAACAGCAGCTGCACTCATGTTGTAACAGAGAAAGACCGGTCAGTCCCCGAGGCAGCAACGCAGATTGTCACATTCATAGAAGAAGCGGAGACAGAACCGGACGGGAGCAATGTGCAGACGATAAACACGGCGGAGGATCTGCTTTACGTTATTTATACATCAGGAACAACGGGGAAACCGAAGGGTGTGCTGCTTGAACATAGAAATATGGCCAATTTGCTGTATGACCAATTTACAAACTCAGGCATCGATTTCAAAACCAATGTGCTTCAATATGCATCTCCGGCATTTGACGTCTGCTATCAAGAGCTGTTTTCAGCCCTGCTCAGCGGCGGCACACTCCACATCGTGCCTGAATCAATAAAGCGGGACGCGGCTCAGCTGTTTTCGTTTATTAATAAACATCAGACGGACATCGTCTTTTTCCCGACTGCTTTTGCCAAAATGCTTTTTAACGAAGAGAGCTATGCATATTCATTTCCACGCTGTGTGAAGCATTTGATTACTGCAGGAGAACAATTAACAGTATCCCGTTTATTTCAGCAAGTGCTCCGCACACACGGCTTGCATTTGCACAATCATTACGGTCCGTCAGAAACTCATGTAGTGTCGACGTATACCATTCAACCGGGAGATGATATTCCTGAATATCCGCCGATCGGCAAACCGATATGCCATAACAATATGTATGTCATCAACAAGAACAAACAGCTTCAGCCCTTGGGCATTGCGGGAGAACTGTATATTTCCGGAGCAAATACCGGGAGAGGCTATGTGAATAACCCGGCTTTAACGGGAGAGAAATTTTTGCCTGATCCGTTCAGAGAGGGAGCCGTTATGTACCGCACCGGAGATTTGGCAAGGCTGCGTGAGGACGGGCAAATCGAATACCTCGGCCGCATTGATGATCAGGCGAAAATAAGGGGCTACCGGATCGAACCGAAAGAAGTTGAGGTCATATTGGCCAATCACCCGGCGGTGAGAGAAGCAGCGGTCCTTATTCAAAAAAACGCTTTGGGTGAAAATGAATTGTGTGCGTACTGCAGCGTCTCAAAAGCGACTGATCCTTCAGCATTACGGAAAGATCTGGCCAAAAACCTTCCTGACTATATGATTCCTGTGAAATGGGCTTTTGTTGAATCTATTCCGCTCACGGCAAACGGAAAAGTCGACCGCAAAGCATTGCCAGCACCAGAAGGAGGCGTGCAAACGGGGGGCGAATACGTTGCTCCCCGTACAGCGGCGGAAGCGCAGGTGGCGCATATCTGGCAAGAGGTGCTTGGACTTCCGCGTATCGGCGTGAAAGACAACTTCTTCGACATCGGCGGTCACTCGCTGCGGGCAACGACTCTGACGGCGAAGCTGCACAAAGAGATGGGGGTCAGCCTGCCGCTGCGGGAAGTGTTCCGATCGCCAACAATTGAAGAAATGGCAGAAACGATTACCGGAATGAAACACACGGCATATACATCTATCCCGACCGTTGAAGCAAAAGAATACTATGCCGTCTCCTCGGCGCAGAAACGGCTGTACATTTTGAATCAGCTGAAAGGCGGAGAGCTGAGCTACAACATGCCGAGTGTCATGAGAGCCGATGGAGCTCTGGATCGGGAACTTGTCGAGAAGGCGATCCGCAAGCTGATTCAGCGCCATGAAACGCTGCGTACCGGCTTTGAACTAATAGATGGAGAACCGGTGCAGCGGATTTATGACGACGTCCAATTTGCAGTGGAATTCACTCAGGCGAAAGAAGAACAGGCGGAAGCCCTCGTTCATGGGTTTGTGCGGGCATTTGACTTGGAGAAAGCGCCGCTGTTGCGGGTAGGACTGATCGAGCTTGCAAAAGACCGCCATTTGTTGCTGTTTGACATGCATCATATCATTTCAGACGGCGTATCTATCAAGAATTTGATTGAAGAGTTCGTTTCATTATATGAAGGAAAAGAATTGCCGCCATTAAGGGTTCAGTATAAAGATTATGCGGCGTGGCAGCTGTCGGATATGCAAAGCGAACGGATGAAGAAACAGGAAGCGTACTGGTTGGATGTGTTCAGCGGAGAGGTTCCGGTGCTTGATATGCCAACCGACTATGGAAGACCGGCTGCGCGGAGCTTTGAAGGAGGACAAATCGAGTTTGTCATCGGGCCGGAGTTGACGGAACAGCTGAAAGGCTTGGCGGTGAAGAGCGAAAGCACGCTGTACATGGTGCTGCTGGCTGCTTATACGACCATGCTTGCCAAATACAGCAGGCAAGAAGACATCGTAGTAGGCAGCCCGATTGCCGGAAGAACCCATTCGGATTTGGAAAGCTTAATCGGCATGTTCGTGGGCACGCTGGCGATACGAACGAATCCGGTCGGGGAAAAAACATTCCGGGAATACGTGCAGGAAGTCAAAGAGCATACATTAAAAGCGTACGAAAACCAGGAGTATCCATTCGACGAACTGGTGGACAAGCTGAATGTGTCCCGGGATTTCAGCCGCCATCCGCTGTTTGACACGATGTTCATATGGCAAAACACAGAACGGGGAGAATTGAGCCTAGATGATGTGCGTTTTACCCCTTATCCGGACAACCATGCGATGGCGAAGTTCGACCTGACGTTCCAAGCGGCAGAAAACGAAGATGGAATTACAGGTATGATCAGTTACGCGTCAGCGCTGTACAAGCAGGAAACTGCGGAACGCATGGCAAAGCACTTCATCCAATTGATCGAGGAGATTGCGAATGACCCGCAGGCGCCGCTTTCATCGCTGGAGATGATCACCGCGAAGGAGAAAGAGCAGATTGTGGAGAGATGGGGCCAACCGGCGATAGACTGCCCAAGGGACAAAACAATTCACCAATTGTTCGAGGAGCAGGCGGAGCGCACGCCGGAACATACGGCCGCAGTTTACGAGAAAAGCAGATTCACATACCGTGAGCTGAATGAGCGGGCCAACCGCCTGGCGCGGATTTTAAGAAGCGAAGGCGTGCAGCCTGACCAGCCTGTGGGTATTCTGGCAGAACGTTCTCTGGAAATGATCGTGGGGATTATGGCGATCCTGAAAGCCGGGGGCGCGTATGTGCCGATGGATCCGGACAGCCCGCAGGAACGCATCCGCTATATTCTGGAGGATTCAGGAGCAAAGGTTCTGCTGGCACAGCCCCATTTACAAGATCGTGTATCCTTTGCCGGAGAGATTTTACTGCTGAATGACGAACGAATGAACAGCGGGGACGGCTCGAATCTGGTGACGGCAGCCGGACCGGATCACTTGGCGTATGTGATTTACACATCAGGCACAACCGGCAAGCCAAAAGGCACGCTGATTGAGCATCGCCAGGTCCTTCATTTGATGGAGGGGCTCCGCGGACAAGTGTACGGTGCTTATGATTCGGGATTGCGTGTGTCTCTGTTGGCACCGTACTATTTCGACGCATCGGTCAAGCAAATTTTCGCGGCACTGTTAGGGGGACATGCACTGTATATCGTCCCTAAAGCATCAGTATCAGACGGTTATGCCTTGTCAAACTATTATCGCACCCGCCGCATTGACGTAACAGACGGAACACCGTCACATTTGCAATTGCTTATCGCTGCAGACAGCCTTCATGGGGTAACGATCCGGCACATGCTTATTGGAGGAGAGGCGCTCCCGCAGGCGACGGTGGCGCAATTGCTTGAATTGTTTGCTTCGAACGGGTCATCAATGCCGCTCATAACCAATGTATACGGTCCGACGGAAACCTGTGTGGATGCATCGGTCTTTCATATCATACCGGGGACATTGGCATCCGCTGACGACGGCGGTTACGTGCCGATCGGCAAACCGCTGGGCAACAACCGTGTGTATATTGTTGATTCCCATGATCGGATGCTGCCTATAGGTGTAAAGGGTGAGCTGTGCATCGCCGGAGACGGAGTAGGACGAGGGTATCTGAACTTGCCTGAATTAACGGGTGAAAAGTTTGTGGACGATCCGTTTGTAATCGGAGAGCGGATGTATAAAACAGGCGATCTTGCCCGTTACCTGCCGGATGGAAACATTGAATATGCCGGAAGAAAGGATCATCAGGTCAAAATTCGCGGTTACCGGATCGAACTTGGCGAGGTGGAAGCCGCTTTTCTCAACATCGAGCATGTACAAGAAGCGGTGATTCTGGCCAGAGAAAATGCAGAGGGGCAAAGCGATTTGTATGCCTATTTTACAGGGGAGAAGTCACTGCCGATCAATCAGCTTAAAGAAAAACTCTCCAATCAAATACCAGGCTACATGGTTCCTTCATACCTGATGCAACTGGAGCAAATGCCGTTAACCTCCAATGGAAAAGTGAATCGCAGCGCGTTACCGCTGCCTGAAGCAGGCTTGCAGACCGGGATTGACTATGTTGCTCCAAGGACAAGACCGGAAGAGCAGCTGGTTCACATCTGGAAAGAAGTATTGAAGGTAGAACAAGTCGGTGTGAAAGATAACTTTTTCGATCTCGGCGGGCATTCGTTACGGGGGATGACGCTCGTTACCAAGATCCATAAGCAATTCGACAAAAGCATTTCATTGAGAGAAGTGTTTCAATACCCGACGATTGAAGAAATGGCGAGGGTCATTGCAGGTGCGGAAACCAGCGGACCGGATGAAATCCCTGTTGCAGAAGCCAAAGATGTTTATCCTGTATCTTCTGTGCAAAAGATGGTTTACCTGTCTACACAAATTGAAGGCGGAGAACTAAGTTACAACATGCCGGGGATTTTGACATTGGAAGGCAGGATCGACATGAATCGTTTACAATCTGCGTTCCAAAGTCTGATCCAGCGCCATGAATCGCTACGAACCGGATTTGAAATGGTCCGCGGAGAGCTGGTGCAGGTGATCAAGCCGCAGACGGATTTCTCTATAGAAAGGTACAAAGCAGCTGATGAAGAGGTCGAGGAGCTGTTCCGCAATTTCGTGCGGCCTTTCGATCTCAGTCAGGCTCCATTGCTTCGGGCCGGACTCATCGAATTAGAACAGGACAGATATGTTTTCATGTTTGACATGCATCATATCGTTTCAGACGGCGCTTCTATGAATATTTTTGTTGAAGAACTGATTCAATTGTATGACGGCAAAGAATTAACCCCGCTCCGGGTTCAATACAAAGATTACACTGTATGGCAGCAGCAGGCGGAGCAGAGGGAACGCATCAAAAGGCAGGAGAACTATTGGCTGAATGTATTTCATGAGGAACTCCCGCCATTTGAGCTGCCGAAAGATTTTGCCAGACCGCGAATTCGAAGCTTTGAAGGCAAGCGATACAATTTCGCTCTCGATGAGACTGTGGTTCAGGGGATAAAACAGATGGAAGAATTGACCGGATCGACCGCTTACATGATCTTGCTGTCAGCCTATAACATACTGCTGGCCAAATACAGCGGTCAGGAAGATATCGTCGTCGGTACGCCTATTGCGGGAAGAATGCATGAAGATTTACAGCATATTATCGGGATGTTTGTGAATACGCTGGCCATCCGTACGGCTCCGGCTGGAGAAAAGACCTTTATGGACTATGTAACGGAAACAAAAGAAACGATGCTGAAAGCTTATGAAAATCAAGAATATCCTTTTGAAGAATTAGTTGAGAAACTGGGAGTGAAACGGGACTTAAGCCGGAATCCGTTATTCGATACGATGTTTGTTCTGCAAAATACGGAACAAACGGATATCGAATTGGACTCTCTCGCGGTCAGACCATATGAACAAACAAATACGGCGGCCAAATTTGATTTACAGCTGACCTTCGTGATGAATCCGCACGAGATACAAGGAAGCTTTGAGTACTGCACGAAGCTGTTCAAACAGAAAACCATCGCTACGCTGAGCAAGGATTACGCCATGATTCTGTCGGCGATCATAAAAGACCCATCGATTCCTTTAAAAGAAATTCAATTAAGTGAGAAAGTAAACAAAAGTGAACACTTTGCAAGCGAAATCGAATTGAATTTCTAAAAACGGCCGGTACCGGCTGTCCCCGGCATGGTGTTTTTACGGGGACAGCGGTCAGCCGGCTAAAACTTACTGGAGGGATATTAATGTCAGAATTTAAGCAACAGGAGTTGTTCTGGAGCAGCATGTTCGATGCGGAAGATCGTCCCAGTGCAATCCCTTCGTTTCAAATGTCGGACTCAACAATAGAACATGATGCGTCGAGTGCACCCAACCGTATTCACAGTTCATTGAGCTCCGATGTATCCCTGCGCATCATGAAGATGACGAATAAATCGCCAATGGCCGTTTATATGGTTCTCCTGGTCGGAATCGAGTGTCTTTTGTACAAATATACGGGGGAAGAGGGCGTTATTGTAGGTGTACCGACCTTTGAAGACGAAACCGATGAAGACCTTCGTTTAGACCAAGTCATGTTAATCAAACAAAACATAAATGCGGACAGCACGTTTAAATCCATATTTAATGAATTCAAACATACGCTGAACGGAGCCATCTTACATCAGCACGTTCCTTTCGATAAAATGGCCGGTCCATTAAATCTGAACTACGATTCAAATCATTTGCCAATGATCCATACGATCGTATCACTAGATCAGCTGCACCCCATTCGTTTTATAGAAACGGCTGCTGCTGATACATTATTTCAGTTTTCCATAGAAAATGATTCGATTCATTTAAAGTTAACTTATAATGAACAAGCTTATGATCGCCAGTATATGATGCAAGTGATCGAACATGTAAACCGGATTTTTTCGATTTTGTTTTTCCAACCCGACCTTATGATCCGCCAGCTTAATATTCTGTCAGACTCAGAGACAAATCAACTCATCGCCTATAATCAAACGGCTGCAGAGTATCCAAGAGAAAAAACGATTCATCAATTTTTGGAGGAACAAGCGGAACGTACCCCTGATCAAACGGCTGTTGTCTACGAGGATAGCCGTCTGACGTATCGTGAATTGAATGAAAGGGCGAATCAACTCGCTCGGACACTGCAATCTGAAGGCGTGCAGCCGGATCAGCCGGTCGGGATTATGGCCGAACGCTCCCTGGATATGATTGTAGGGATCTTCGGGATCTTGAAAGCCGGCGGGGCGTATGTACCGATTGACCCGGGCTATCCCGAGGAACGGGTTCGATACATATTGGAGGATTCGGATACGAAGTTGTTACTCGTGCAGAATCAATCGCAAGAGAGAGTACCTTTTACGGGAAAAGTGCTGGATATGAAAGATCCGCAAAACTTTTGTGAAGACGGGTCGAATGTAGAGCCGGCTGCTGGTCCGAATCATTTGGCCTATGTTATTTATACATCGGGTTCAACCGGCAAGCCGAAAGGGGTTATGGTTGAGCACCGGTCGGTCATCAATCGGCTGGTGTGGATGCAGGAAAAATACCCTCTCGATGAACGGGATGCGATTCTGCAAAAAACTGCGATCACCTTTGATGTATCAGTGTGGGAACTGTTCTGGTGGACGATATCAGGTTCCAGATTGGTTCTGCTGCCAAACGGAGGAGAAAAGAATCCCGAGCTGATTTTAGATACAATCGCACAAAAAGGTGTCAGCACAATGCATTTTGTACCGGCGATGCTGCATGCCTTCCTGGAATCCATGGATCAGAAGCCAAGCGGGATGTTGAAACAAAAATTAGCGTCATTAAGACATGTGTTTGCAAGCGGTGAGGCTTTGAAGCCTGTACATGTCGCAGGCTTCAAACGCATCATCACATCGGTGAGCCAGGCTCAAATCATCAACTTGTACGGACCGACTGAGGCAACAATTGATGTATCATACTTTGATTGCCAGACGGAAGAAACATATGCATCGATTCCGATAGGCAAACCGATTTCCAACATTCAATTGTATATATTACATGCTGATTTGGAACATTTGCAGCCGATCGGTGTGGCGGGAGAACTGTGCATCGCGGGCGATGGGCTTGCAAGGGGCTACTTGAATCGTCCCGAACTGACGGCCGAGAAGTTTATAAACCATCCGATTGCATCAGGAGAACGGATATACCGGACGGGAGACTTGGCAAGATGGCTGCCGGACGGCAATATCGAGTATTTGGGCCGGATTGATCACCAGGTGAAAATCCGCGGTTACCGCATTGAAATCGGCGAAGTCGAAGGCGCTTTTTTTCAGCTGCCGGCGATCAAAGAAGCCATCGTTATCGCTCGGGAAATCGATGGGGAAACATCCTTGTGCGCCTATTATACCGCACAACATGCTTTAACTGCAGGCGAGCTCCGTGAAGAGCTGTCCCGGCAGCTTCCATCCTATATGATACCTGCGTATTTCGTTCAGCTGGAAGAGATGCCGCTTACTTTCAACGGGAAGATAGACCGTAAATCCCTTCCTTCTCCAAGAGAGAATCTTACAGGCATGAACTATGAAGCTCCCCGAACAGAACTGGAAAAAATACTGGCCGCGGTGTGGGAGTCGGTCTTAGGCTTAGAACGGGTCGGAATCTCAGATCATTTCTTCGAATTGGGGGGCGATTCCATTAAGTCGATTCAAGTGTCCTCAAGATTATACCAAGCCGGGTATAAGTTTGAAATCAAACACTTGTTTAAATACCCAACGATCTCCGAGCTTGTTCCATACGTAGAGCCGGTAACCCGAATCGCAGAACAAGGAGAAATTAAAGGCCGGGCGCTGCTGACACCGATTCAGCATTGGTTTTTTGACCAGAAATACCCGGAATTACACCATTATAATCAAGCGGTTATGCTTTATTGGAAAGAGGGACTGGATGAATCAAAGCTTCGGGACGTCATGAAGAAGATCACAGAGCATCACGATGCTTTGCGCATGGTCTATGTTCCGACAGAAGATGGATATGAAGCCCGAAATCGGGGGATCGAAGAAGGTGATCTGTTCAGCCTTGAAGTGATCTCATTACGCGAAGAAAAAAATGTGTCCCAGACGATAGAAACCATTTCCAATGAGATTCAGCAATCCATTCATTTAGCCGAAGGACCGCTCATGAAACTGGGATTGTTCCGGTGTCAAGAGGGAGATCATTTGCTGATTGCGGTTCATCATCTGGTCATCGACGGCGTATCGTGGAGGATTTTACTTGAGGATATAGCGGCAGCTTATGAGCAGCTTCAAAACGGCGAAGCGATCCGGCTTCCGAAGAAAACGGACTCTTACCTGTTATGGGCTGAACAGTTGAATCGTTATGCAGAAAGTCAGGAATTCGAAGCGGAAAATCAATACTGGTTCAGACAGAAACATAATCCGCAGCATACATTGCCAAAGGACAATGAACAGGAGACCGGTCTGGCCAAAGACAAGGAAACGGTCATCGTTCAATGGACCGTTGAGGAAACCGAACGTTTATTAAAAAACGCTCACCGGGCTTATTCGACCGATATGAACGATTTATTACTGACCGGTCTGGGAACTGCTATTCATCGTTGGACCGGATATGAAGACATTCTCATTGATCTTGAAGGACACGGCAGAGAGTCTATCATTCCGGATCTCGATATTTCGCGTACGGTGGGATGGTTCACAAGCCTATATCCGGTTTCGCTTCAAATCAAAGCTGATCAGGATATCCCCGGGCGGATTAAAACAGTGAAAGAAAATTTGCGTCAGATCCCCCAAAAAGGAATAAGTTACGGCCTGATCAAATATTTATCCGATCACCCGAAGGCACATGAATGGACCGGACATCCGGAAATACGTTTCAATTATTTGGGTCAATTTGATCAAGATGTCCGGAACGGCAAGATGGAGGTATCCCCTTACTCAAGCGGGAAAACAGCCAGTGACAACCGTCCCTTGACCTATACACTTGATATCAACGGCATGATTTCAGACGGCCGATTGTCGCTGGCCATCAGCTATTGCGGTAAACAATATCAAAGAGAAACAATGGAAGCCTGTGCCGATCTCTTGAAAAACAGCCTGCAGCAAGTCATCGCACATTGTGATGCTCAAGATCAAATTCACCTGACGCCAAGCGATATTTCGTTAAAAGGTATAACGATCGGTGAATTGGATCAATTTGTGCAGCAAACGAGTCATCTCGGTGACATTGAAAATATATACCCATTAACCCCTATGCAGAAAGGAATGTTGTTCCACAGCTTGATCGATTCGGCTTCCGAAGCTTACTTTGAACAAGCCGCTTTTGATCTGAAAGGTTTCTTGGATATCGATGCATTCAAGATGAGTTTGGCGCATCTGGCCGAAAAATATGACATTCTTCGGACTCTTTTTTATACAGAATGGAAAGATCAGCCTTTGCAGATTGTATTCCGGCAAAAGCCGATTGAAACGGCCGTTGAAGATATTCGCAGCATGAACAGTCATCAGCGCAGTGAGTTTATTGCCGATTTTGCAAGAAGAGATAAGGCGCGGGGATTCAATCTCACCCGGGATGCTTTAATGCGCGTATCGATCCTGCGGACAGAGGAAGACCAAGCGCGGTTGATATGGAGCTTTCATCATATTTTAATGGATGGCTGGTGTTTGCCTCTTGTTACGAAAGAAGTGTTTGAAACCTATTATGCAATACTTGAGCAAAGGCAGCCGAAGCGGGGAGCCGTCACCCCATACAGCCGATATATCGAATGGCTGGATCAACAAGATCACAAGCAGGCGTCAGCCTATTGGCGCAACTATTTAGAAGGTTATGAAGGGCAGACTGTTTTGTTACAAGAACAATCTTCCGGCCAGGCGAAAGGATACGAAAAAGGTGAGCATGAGTTTCGTTTAGGAAAGCGGCTCACAGACGAAATAAAACGGGCCGCAAGCCGCCAGCAAGTCACCGTCAATACATGGATACAAACCGCATGGGGCTTATTGCTGCAAAGATACAACGGGAGTCAGGATGTCGTCTTCGGCACGGTCGTATCCGGCAGACCGGCAGAAATTCCGGGAATTGAAACCATGGTCGGTTTATTTATCAATACCATTCCCGTACGTATTCATACGCAGTCTGAAATGACAGCTGCACAAGTATTGAAAATGAACCAGGAGCGGGCACTGGCTTCTCAAAAATATGATACATTTCCGTTGTATGACATTCAGGCTCAAACTGAGCAAAAGCAGCAGTTGATCAATCATATTATGGTATTTGAGAATTACCCGGTTGAGAAACAAATAGAACATATGAAGCAGGATGACAACGCATTAGACATTCTCGATTTTCATATGGAAGAACATACTCATTACGATTTTACTTTTATAGTGATGCCGGATGGAGAAATTGACATTCGTTTTGTATACAATCGCGATGTTTATGACCAAGCAAGTGTCGAACGGATGCAGACGCATTTCATGCAAATTATGAAGCAAATGGCGGACGATCAGGAAATTCGCGTTCAAGACCTTGATATCGTAACAGCGGATGAGCGATCGCTCCTGATAGATAAGTTCAACGATACAGCGGCTGAGTATCCAAAGGAAAAGACGATTCATCAATTGTTTGAAGAACAAGCGGAGCGAACGCCGGAGCAAGCGGCGATTGTTTTTGAAGATAAGAAGCTGACGTATCAGGTAGTAAATGAACGCGCCAATCAGCTGGCCCGAACCTTGGTTGCCAAAGGACTTCAGGCCGAGGAGCTTGTCGGCATTATGGCGGAACGTTCACCGGAGATGGTGATAGGCATCCTTGCTATTTTGAAAGCCGGGGGCGTTTACGTACCGATCGATCCGGATTATCCGAAAGAACGCATCCATTATATGCTTGAGGATTCTAACGTCTCTATCTTATTATTGCAGCATCATCTTCTGGAAGGTACCGATTATCAAAGTCATACTGTCTTTCTTGACGATCCGTCATCATACGGCGCCGAAGCATCTAATCTCAATCTGAACGTAATGCCAAATCAATTAGCCTACGTTATTTATACATCAGGAACAACGGGGAATCCGAAAGGCACGCTCATTGAACATAAAAACGTGGTTCGTCTGTTATTTAACAACAAAAATGTTTTTGATTTTAATGCATCGGACACTTGGACTTTGTTTCATTCCTTCTGCTTTGATTTTTCAGTATGGGAAATGTACGGAGCGCTGCTGTATGGGGGCAAATTAGTGATTGTTCCGAAACAAATAGCAAAAAACCCGGAAAGGTATTTGCAATTGTTAAAATCGGAAGCTGTGACCATTTTAAATCAAACGCCAAGTTATTTCTACCAACTGATGCAGGAGGAGAGAGCAGATCCCGAATCCAATTTAAACATCCGAAAAATCATATTTGGCGGAGAGGCGTTAAATCCATCCTTCTTGAAAGACTGGAAGCTTAAATATCCTTTAACCCAATTAATCAATATGTACGGCATCACCGAAACCACCGTTCATGTCACATATAAAGAAATCACGGAACGGGAAATCGACGAGGGCAGAAGCAACATCGGACAACCTATTCCTACTCTGCAAGCTTATATTTTGGACGAATATCAGCACATTCAGGTAATGGGCATACCGGGCGAACTCTATGTGGCAGGAGAGGGACTGGCCAGAGGATATTTGAACCGCCCGGAATTAACGGCTGAGAAATTTGTTGAACACCCGTTTGCCGCAGGCGAAAAAATGTACAAAACGGGAGATGTCGCCCGGTGGCTGCCTGACGGCAATATCGAGTATTTGGGACGAATCGATCATCAAGTGAAAATCCGAGGCTACCGGATAGAACTCGGCGAGATCGAAGCATCTTTATTACAACTCGATGCAGTCAAAGAAGCGGTCGTTATCGCGATTGAAGAAGAGGGCTCAAAGCAGCTGTGCGCCTACTTGTCAGGAGACGGGTCAGTAAATACGGCGCAGCTGAAGCGTCATTTACTGAACAAACTGCCCGCGTATATGATACCGGCTTACTTTGTCCAAATGGAGAAGATGCCGATAACCGCAAATGGAAAAATTGATCGAAAAGCTTTGCCGGCTCCTGAGGGAAATAGGCTCACCGGAATCGAATACGAAGCGCCCGGAACGTTAATTGAAAAGCAGCTGGCCGAGATATGGAAGAATATTTTAGCTATCAGTGACCCGGGAATTAAAGATAACTTCTTTGACGTTGGCGGCCATTCGCTCAAAGTATTGCAAGTTATTCATCAAATCAACGACCGTATGGGAATCAAAATGCATTATCAAGCCGTATACGATTTCCCTACCATTGAAACAATGGCACGCGCCATACAAGCGGCAGTTTTCGAGTCCAGAACGGATAACGTCTTCGTCAAGATGAATCAGAACGGTTCAATCCCTGTGTTCTGTTTCCCGCCTTTATTCGGGTACGGGCTGGTTTATAATGAAATGGCGAAAAGACTTGACGGCCGCTGCACCGTCTATGCCGCTGATTTCCTAGAAGAGCCGTCTTACGAGCAAGAGATCGTAGACCGGTATGCAGAAAGCATGATAGGCATTCAGGAACAAGGGCCCTTTGTTTTACTTGGTTACTCCTCGGGGTCGAATTTGGCTTTTGAGGTTGCCAAAGCCTTGGAGAAGCGCGGACGCATCGTATCGGACATTATGATGCTTGATTCTAAAAGAGCCGTATCGGTGAATTATATTTCGGAAAAGGAAACCGAAGAGATCATTCATCGGAATCTGGATATCATTCCGGATTATTATAGAGAATTATTAACCATTCCTTCCATTAAGGATAAAATCAGAAGCTATCTCACATATCACAATAAACTGATCAATTCCGGCGCGGTGAACGCCAACATTCATCATTTTCTATGCGGCGAGTTGACCGATAGAGGATGGAAGCAATCAACCGCACAGCATTACCTTGAGTACAAATTAAAAGGAGACCATGTGACGATCTTTGACCCTCACAATATTGAAGAAAATACGGATACAATTCGATCTATTATCAAAAGGATTGAAGAACGGCATTATCACGGACTTGTTCTTGAAGAACAACTGTCAATGGGATCGTTTGCGGGAGACGCAAAGTTTGACAAAATGTAAATGATCAAGTGTAAAACGCCGCTGGCCTGGCACTCAGCGGCGTTTTTATTAAAAAGGCGAGAGTCATACCCCTGTATTCGCAAGGCTTACTCCAGAGCCGTTCTCCACGACCAGTTGTCATCAAATGGTAAAAAAATCATCATACATTTTAAGGAAAAAGGAGGATGTCAAGTTATTAGAAAAAAGTGTAGCGTACGTTTATAGGTACTAGCTCTATTATTGAGTTGCTTCACTGCGGAGTCTGCTTTTTACTGCCGGTACTGCAATTTGTTCTCTAATGGTAAAAGTTCCCTAAATTTAAAGAAAAAGGAGGAGCGTTAAGTTATGTGTAAAAAATGTTGCGTATGCCTATGGGTCCTTGCTTTATTATTGAGTTGCTTCACTGGGAAGTCTGCGTATGCTGCCAGCACTCCAATTGCAAAACATGTTGGGAATTCAAATCCGCTTATAGACCATCATTTGGGAGCAGATCCGTTTGCGCTGACCTATAACGGAAGAGTCTACATCTATATGTCAAGCGATGACTATGAATATAATAGCGACGGAACGATTAAGGATAATTCATTTGCCAATTTGAATAAAATATCCGTCATATCTTCAGCGGATATGGTGAACTGGACAGATCACGGAGCGATTCCCGCAGCGGGTGCCAATGGGGCGAATGGCGGCCGGGGGATTGCCAAATGGGCAGGAGCATCATGGGCCCCGTCAGCCGCGGTGAAAAAGATCAATGGTAAGGATAAATTTTTCCTTTATTTCGCAAACGGCGGCGGAGGTATCGGGGTTCTCACCGCAGACAGCCCGACCGGCCCATGGACAGATCCGATCGGAAAAGCGCTGGTAACGCCAAATACGCCAGGAATGTCCGGTGTTGTATGGCTTTTTGATCCGGCAGTATTCGTAGATGATGACGGTACCGGTTACCTATATGCCGGCGGAGGCGTTCCGGGCGGTTCAAATCCAACGCAGGGGCAATGGGCCAATCCTAAAACAGCAAGAGTCATGAAATTAGGGCCTGATATGACCAGTGTTGCTGGAAGTGCATCGACCATTGATGCGCCATTTATGTTTGAAGACTCAGGGATGCATAAGTATAACGGGAAATATTACTATTCCTATTGTATCAATTTCGGGGGCGCGCACCCGGCCGATAAACCTCCAGGTGAGATTGGCTATATGACCAGCTCAAGTCCTATGGATTCTTTTTCGTATAGAGGGCACTTTCTGAAAAATCCGGGAGCATTTTTCGGAGGCGGCGGGAACAATCACCATGCTGTTTTCAATTTTAAAAACGAGTGGTATGTGGTGTATCATACTCAAACTGTCAGCTCCGCTCTTTACGGGGCCGGCAAAGGATACCGTTCTCCCCATATTAATAAGCTTGTGCATAATCCAGATGGCTCCCTGCAAGAGGTAGCGGCAAATTTTGCAGGTGTCAAACAGCTATCCAACTTGAATCCATATCACCGGGTAGAAGCGGAAACGTTTGCCTGGAACGGACGGATTTTGACAGAGGCATCCTCAGCACCCGGCGGGCCGGTCAATAATCAACATGTCACAAACATTCATAACGGAGACTGGATTGCTGTTGGAAATGCAGACTTCAGCTCAGGCGGCGCCAGGACGTTTAAAGCAAATGTAGCGTCCGCTCTTGGCGGGAAAATAGAAGTGCGGCTAGACAGTGCAAACGGTAAGCTTGTCGGAACCTTGAATGTCCCTTCCACAGGCGGAACGCAATCCTGGAGAGAAATAGAAACTGCGATAAGCGGCGCAACAGGTGTTCACAACGTATTCTTTGTATTTACGGGAACTGGTACAGGAAACTTGTTTAACGTTGATTACTGGCAGTTTACACAAAGATAAGCAAAGGTACGTTTTCTAAGTCCATAAAAGACATATGAAAGAGAGGAAAAAATGATGTCGAGCGTAAAAAAATCAATTTGTGTATTATTGGTATGTTTCACAATGATGCCCGTCATGCTCTTAGGACCGGGAGTTACTGAAGTTTCAGCAGCAAGTGATGCAACAGTTAATATATCTGCAGATAGACAAGTGATTCGCGGTTTTGGAGGAATGAACCACCCAGCTTGGATTGGAGACTTGACTGCAGCCCAACGGGAGACCGCTTTTGGCAATGGACAGAATCAGTTAGGTTTTTCGGTCTTAAGAATTCATGTAGATGAAAATAGAAACAATTGGTACAAGGAAGTGGAGACTGCAAAGAGTGCGATCAAACATGGAGCAATCGTTTTTGCTTCCCCTTGGAATCCGCCAAACGATATGGTTGAGACTTTCAATCATAATGGTGACACATCAGCTAAGCGGCTGAGATATGATAAGTACGCCGCATACGCGCAGCATCTTAACGATTTCGTTAATTTCATGAAGAGTAATGGTGTGAATCTGTATGCGATTTCTATGCAAAACGAGCCTGATTACGCTCACGAATGGACATGGTGGACGCCCCAAGAAATCCTGCGTTTCATGAGAGAGAATGCCGGTTCCATTAATGCCCGCGTGATTGCGCCGGAATCATTTCAATACCTGAAAAATATATCGGACCCCATTTTGAACGATCCGCAGGCGCTTAGGAATATGGATATCCTTGGAACCCACCTGTACGGCACTCAGGTCAGTCAGTTTCCTTATCCTCTTTTCAAACAAAAAGGAGGAGGGAAAGAGCTATGGATGACGGAGGTATACTATCCGAATAGTGACAACAATTCAGCGGATCGCTGGCCTGAGGCTTTAGGTGTTTCAGAGCATATTCACCATTCAATGGTAGAGGGAGATTTTCAAGCTTATGTGTGGTGGTACATCCGCAGATCATACGGCCCTATGAAAGAAGATGGGATGATCAGCAAACGCGGATACAATATGGCTCATTTCTCAAAATTTGTGCGCCCTGGCTATGTAAGGATTGATGCAACGAAAAATCCTGAACCGAATGTTTACGTGTCAGCCTATAAAGGAGACAATAAAGTCGTGATTGTTGCCATTAATAAAAATAACACAGGGGTCAACCAAAACTTTGTGTTGCAGAATGGAACTGCTTCGCAAGTATCCAGATGGATCACGAGCAGCAGCAGCAATCTTCAACCTGGAACGGATCTCAAAGTAACGGACAATCATTTTTGGGCCCATCTTCCGGCTCAAAGCGTGACAACATTTGTTGTAAAGCGTTAAAGGCATCAGCATCGCAATAAGCCAATTTTCTTACTCGAAAAAGAAAATTGGCTTATTTTCTGTGGGATAGAAGTGTTGATTTTTTTAACGATACACAGACATTGGGTATAATAATGACAATGACTTCAAGGAGTGATCAATATATGTCACGGCTTCACAGCAAAGTATTAATCATAGACGACGAAAAAGAAATTTTAGAACTGATCAAAACCGTATTAATAAGAGAAGGCATTGATCGCGTGATCACCGCTTCGACTGCCCGTGACGGATTGGCTCAATTTCATCAAGAAAATCCCGATCTTGTGATATTGGATATCATGCTGCCAGACGGTGAAGGCTATGATATCTGCAAGCAAATAAGAGACATTTCACACGTTCCTATTATCTTTTTGTCTGCAAAGGGGGAGGAAACGGATAAAATTGTAGGACTTGCCATCGGCGGAGACGACTACATTACAAAACCCTTCAGCCCTAAGGAAGTTGCATATCGAGTCAAAGCGCAGCTGAGACGGGTCTCTTACTTACAGCCTTCTCAAACCGGAACCGTAATAAAAAAAGGACCATTTGAATTAAACCAACAACAAGCCGAGCTCACCAAAAATGAAGCGGCTATTGAGTTAACACCTAAAGAACTTATGCTTATGACCTATTTTCTGCAGCATCCCAATCGGGTGATCAGTAAAGAAACACTCTATCAAGCTGTATGGGGAGAAGATTTCTTCGGTTCTGACAACACGGTGATGGTTCATATACGCAGGCTCCGTGAGAAAATAGAAAACACCCCATCAAAACCAGACTTTCTCGTCACTGTGAAAGGGTTAGGCTACAAATTTGTTGTAAAGGATGCGTAAGGATGAATTGGCGATTAACAGGCAGATATATGGTCTCTGTCATTATCGTGACCATCATTACAGTCTTCATTAATTTATTTATTTTTATGTTTTGGCTCGTTTTCCAGGCGAACAGCCAACATGACGAAGAAAGTACACCGGAAACTTTCACAAGATCATTCCGACAATATGTCACGTTATCGAACAATGGTATCACAGTAAACAAAGAGGGCCAAAAAGCTTTAAAAGAGCAGAATGCATGGATTCAAATATTAGATGAAAACGGACAGGATGTTTATCATGATAGAGAACCTAAAGGACTGAAGAAAAAATATACGCCTATTGAAATTGTAAATTTACATAAATATAAGGATGAACGATTATTATCAACCATTTACGCCGGCGGAAAAAAAGTAAACGGCAAGGAGTACAGTTACTTTATAGGGTTTAAAAATCCCTCTCTCGGAAAATATGTCCTCTCATATGATACCAAGGAATTTGTGACGAAGTTCAATGCAGGGACCATCATATTATTATCAATAGATGCATTGATCGCGTTACTCATCGGCTATCTATTCAGCCGGCAGCTCACAAAACCGCTCGGCCGTGTCATTCAAGGAATCCAGCGGTTAGCTAATGGAGATTATACGATCAAAATGAAATCCAAAGGCATTTATAAAGATGTCTTCTATAATGTCAATCATTTATCGGAACAACTATCTTCAAGCAAAAAAGAAAAAGATAAATTAGAGCAAATGCGTGAAGAGTGGATCAGTCATATTTCTCATGACATTAAAACACCATTAGCATCTATTCAAGGCTATGCAGAAATCATCCAAGATCCAAATTACCATCTCACAGTCGAACAGATCAGAGAGTACGCCCAGATCATTGAGAGTAAATCCCTCTATATGAAAGATGTGATGGAAGATTTAAATTTAACGACAAGGCTGAAAAACAACGATGTGATGTTACATACAGAGCGGGTAAACCTTGTATCGCTGCTGCGGGAAACGTTAATTGATATGTTAAACGATTCTAGATATGCGGATAAATCCATTGAACTTCAAACGAACCTGGAAAAGCTGATGCTGAACCTTGATGCGATATTGATTCGGAGAGCGGTCACGAATCTCATTTTAAATGCCCTCGTTCACAATGATCCTGATGTGAAGATCGTTGTACAGCTTGAACAAAAAGAACGAACTCATGTGACAATTAAGGACAACGGCAAAGGGATAGAAGAAGAGGAGCTGGAAAAAGTGTTTGATCGCTATTACAGGGGTACAAATACAGGAACGACGCATGCAGGCTCTGGTCTTGGAATGGCCATAGCAAAGGATATTATCCAAAAGCACGGAGGGGACATCACCATTCAAAGCACCGCGGGAGAAGGGACAACGATAGATATACAATTATCATAATGGCTATACAAAAAAAGGTTCTGTTGATCAATAACAGAACCTTTTTTTCCTATTGTTCCGAAAACACTTTGATTCCTTTGACAATGTTCCAAATGAAAAAGTAGATCGCCACAAGGAATGTAACAGCATACGCCGCAAGCAGGAAAGGCCCGGCGTGCCTGATGTCATTCATACCAAGTAAACCTGAAGCGATGATGCCAATTACAAAAATCAAATAAGGAATCAGATGCGTCCATAAAGATTTTTTCGCATGATATTTCACATCGTCCTGACCTAAGAAATAGACGATAATCGGAAACAGAAACGGCGCAAAAAATATACTGAAGTAACATAATGAAGACAAAATTTTATTTTCTCTCAAACCTTTTCACCTCTATGATTTATTGAAGGGGGAATTCTTCTGGCTGAATCCCTCACTGAAGTACAATCTTATTGTACAACTCCAACCTTAACCCGTATTAATCCGAACCTTACATCAACCTTAAATTAACCAGTACAGATAAGGGATCGTCCTCTTACAGCAATCATAAGATACAATGCCATATTGAGACTCATCACATTCAGCGTGTCTACGTTGGAAATAAATTTAATTTTTCGATTCGATTGAAAAATGACGTGTAAAGTCCCGATTCAGTCCGGTTTTCTTTGTACTATATGTGTCAGGTGTGTCTTATTCAATAGAGATAGAGCAAATTGACAGGCTTTTACACCTCCCAAAAACAAGAAATTAGGTTGATAGACAATCATAAGAAAGATTTTTACAATGAGTTCGAGCTCATAAGAAAGAGCCAAAATGATGCGAAGGAGGAAAAGATCAGATATGAAACGGTCAATTTCTATTTTTATTACGTATTTATTGATTGCGGTATTGACAATGGGCGGCTTGCTGCCTTCGCCGGCATCAGCAGCAGGGACAAAAACGCCAGTAGCCAAGAATGGTCAGCTTAGCATAAAAGGTACACAGCTCGTAAACCGAGATGGCAAAGCGGTACAATTGAAAGGGATCAGTTCACATGGATTGCAATGGTATGGCGATTTCGTCAATAAAGACAGCTTAAAATGGCTGAGAGACGATTGGGGCATCACCGTTTTCCGCGCGGCAATGTATACGGCAGACGGCGGTTATATTGACAACCCGTCTGTGAAAAACAAAGTGAAAGAAGCAGTTGAAACAGCAAAAGAACTTGGGATATATGTCATCATTGACTGGCATATCTTAAATGACGGCAACCCAAACCAAAATAAAGAGAAGGCAAAAGAATTTTTCAAGGAGATGTCAAGTCTTTACGGAAACACGCCAAACGTCATTTATGAAATTGCAAATGAACCAAACGGTGACGTGAACTGGAAGCGTGATATTAAACCGTATGCGGAAGAAGTGATTTCCGTTATCCGCAAAAATGACCCCGACAATCCCATCATTGTCGGAACCGGTACATGGAGCCAGGATGTGAATGATGCTGCCGATGGCCAGCTAAAAGATGCAAACGTCATGTACGCGCTTCATTTTTATGCCGGCACACACGGCCAATCTTTACGGGATAAAGCAAACTATGCACTCAGTAAAGGAGCGCCTATTTTCGTGACGGAATGGGGAACAAGCGACGCGTCTGGAAATGGCGGTGTATTCCTTGACCAGTCGCGGGAATGGCTGAATTATCTCGACAGCAAGAAAATCAGCTGGGTGAACTGGAATCTTTCTGATAAGCAGGAATCATCCTCAGCGTTAAAGCCTGGAGCATCTAAAACAGGCGGCTGGCCGCTGTCAGATTTAACTGCTTCAGGAACCTTCGTAAGAGAAAACATTCGCGGCAACAAAGATTCAACGAAGGACGGCCCTGAAACGCCAGCACAAGATAATCCCACACAGGAAAAAGGCGTTTCTGTACAATACAAAGCAGGGGATGGGAGTGTGAACAGCAACCAAATCCGCCCGCAGCTTCACATAAAAAATAACGGGAATACGACGGTTGATTTAAAAGATGTCACTGCCCGTTACTGGTATAACGCGAAAAACAAAGGCCAAAACTTTGACTGTGACTACGCGCAGATTGGATGCGGCAATCTGACCCACAAATTTGTGACGCTGCATAAACCTAAGCAAGGTGCAGATACCTATCTGGAACTGGGGTTTAAAAAAGGAACGCTGTCACCGGGAGCAAGCACAGGGAATATTCAGCTTCGTCTTCACAACGATGACTGGAGCCATTATGCACAAAGCGGTGATTATTCCTTTTTCCAATCAAATACGTTTAAAACAACGAAAAAAATCACATTATATCATCAAGGAAAACTGATTTGGGGAGCAGAACCCAATTAGTAAGCTTTAGGCGGACATCAGCAACGATGTCCGCTTTTATCATCTTAAACAGCAATACATGGAGGTTTACGTGGCGGATGAAACTCTGAAACAGTATATGGGCCTGTACAAATGTTGTTAGCAATCTCAAGAAAGCCAAGGAGTAGCTATGATTCACTGAACATATGATGTAATGAAAAAGTTTGTAGCGCAATGTATGTATTTCACATCCGAAACTTTTATTACTTAAGGGGGAACAAGAGAATGAAAAGGTATGACGCGTTTCCAGAGCCAATTGGCGGCTATACTGTCGGCCGAACCCAGATAGATTTTGAGTACACGGCACCAGATCATACAAAAAGAGAACTGACGGCGTTTGTGTACTATCCGTCCGACAGCAGCGAAGGGAAGACTACATCAACGTACATGTTTCCTGAAGTCTGCGAAATGCTTGATGAGCAGCCGCTTCTCACTGCGTTGAAGGATGCTTACACTATAGATATCAAGACCCAATGTTACGACGGCCTTGCTCTCTCCGGGAAGGAAAAACGCTATCCGGTGTTATTTTATGTTTGCGGCGGGGGCGGTTCTCCAGAATGGGGTACAGTGATCTGTACAGACTTGGCAAGCATGGGATATGTTGTGGTAAGCATCGGCCATCAGAATAGCACGATGTATAAGCGTAAAGATGGGCGCCTGTTTAATATATCAAAGGATTTTTCGGATATTATTATGGCGTTTTCTGAAGATCCGGAGATGATGGCGTTGGCTGGTAAGATGGAGATGCGTCCTGACGATGAAACTGCCATTGAGATGTGCCAAAACGTGCTTACACTGCCGATACTTGACAAGTTAACAGAGTATAGTGAATTACAGGCAGAAGATGTAAGGTATGTAGCCGATTATCTTGTCAAATTGGACTCTGGAGAGCTGAATTCCATCTTTAAGGGCAGATTGTTGCTTGACATCGGTATGGGCATAGTCGGACATTCTTATGGAGGGGCTACGACGGCGATTGTTTGCCGGGACGACGACCGGTTCGCCTGCGGGATTGGCTTAGATAGCGGAGCGTTCGGCCTTCAGGGCAGTGACCTTAAGAAACCCTTTTTGCTGCTGTTTTCTGAACCGAACTATAACATGAATGCGATCATTGGCGCTAACAATAGCATGGATACCTATTATTTCTCTGTTGATCGTGCTGCGCATTTAGATTACTGCGACATCGTGTTTACCAGTGTGAATGAGGAACTTAGAGGCGAACGGGATGCCACGGAGATGCGAAATCTTGTTACAGACTATACGAAGAACTTTTTTGATCATTACATACTGCAGAAGGCTGCAAGTGTGGAAAGTCTGGCATACGATGGCGTGGACTTGATCAAGAAGACCAGCAACAAGTGACATAACCGATTAAAATACTCAAACTGAAAAACCTTTATGACCAATTTAATTTATTAAGGACGTAGAGGTTTTTTAATATTACCTTACAAAAAGGGGATGCTCTTAGAATATAAATCCACTTTTATATTCTCTTCACAATTTCTAGTTTACATAATATATATTCTAGGAAGTTAAATCTTTGATGAAAATTCTGTCTCGTTATCTTAAGTATACTTAGTTGATGAGACAGAATAAGAAAAATAGGACATATTACGATTTATCTTCAGTATATATTATGAATAAGACATCTTCATTCATATACATAACAAACTCCGCCTTCTGTAGTTACACACTCAAAATCTTCCCAATAATATTTTCCTTCACTGTCTCTAAAGAAAATTCTTACAGTATCATTACCAACACCAAGCCATCTGTATTCTTCAACCTTATCATCAAATTGTTTGTTTCGAATTGGGATTAAATTTCCTGGTTTAGTTGCTGCCTCAGCTGCTTGCTTGTACTCCAGATACTAGCAAGGCCCCACCAGTGCTGTAGCTCCTGCTATCTTCTTGAATTTACTTTTTAACATTTATTGCCCCCTTTTGATTTGTTGCCTGCTGCTTACTCACTTAGCAGGCAATCTGATTTTATCACCTTGCAAGAGGGAAATTTGTCATATTTTGCAGATGAGAGTATTACTTTCGGAAAAAATACAAAATTATGTCAATTCTTTTCCATTCTTGAATTCTGAAACTTTTCGGAGGGCTTCTGATAGCGATCCTCTTTGCAAATGTGCTTACATAAAAAAAACCGGCGTGCTGGGCCGGTCTTTTCTTCTAGACAACATGTCACCTTCTTGACTGCTTGGTGAGGATGCATTAAGACTTTATTAAGCTTCGTAGTTTCTGCTGTTTGAACCTAAATTCCTAAAAAGTAAAGAAGAAAGCAGAGCTAACACAAAATAAACAACAACGAATCCGCCCCAAAAGAAGATAGCCTGATCAAATGGGAAGCCAAACACTCTAAAAATGATTCTGTGTACCACTCCGGCAATAATGACCAGGATGCTTGCCGATAATGCAAAAGCAATGTGTTTCAATTTAAACCTCTCCTTATGAAAGATTGATCACTCTATCCGAACCATTGGCGATTTCTTGATCATGAGTAACACAAATAATCGTTTTCCCCATGCCTTTTAACTGATGAAATAAAGACAAAATAATGTTTTTATTATGCTCGTCTAAGTTTCCTGTCGGTTCATCAGCCATGATAATATCACAAGGTTTCAAAATAATTCTTGCGATAGCTACACGCTGCTGCTCTCCGCCACTCAGTTGATAAACCTTTTTCTTTAAAAAGCTTTTATCCAGGCCAACCATTTCTAAAGCTTCTGTCAACTTTTCTTTCTTAAAGTCTTTTGCATAAGCCGTCGAAAGCTGTAAATTTGTTAATACTGTTTCATTGTCCATAAGCACGTAATTTTGAAAGATATACCCTAAGTTTTCTCTCCTTAGTTTCATCACCTCTGTAGGTTTAGGATTTCGAAAGCCTAAAATTTCAACATTTCCTGAGTGTGGAGTATCAAGAAGACCTATGATATTTAGCAGGGTAGTCTTCCCTGAACCGCTCTTACCAACAATTGAAACAAATTCATTTTCTTTTATCTGAAGAGAGAAATTCGAAAGAACAGGTTTTTCATCAAACATCTTTGATATGTTGTTGAGTGTAATCATATTCTATCTCCTTTTAAGATCTTATGCATGTTTTTCTTGTTTAAATAGACACTCAGGAAATAAAGAATAAGCAGCTCGATTACAATAAACAGCGCGATGAAAATTGTTAATTCAAAGATTTTGTAATAAATACTGCATCCTAAACCTATAAGGCAATTGGTTAAAAGGGAAAAGATGATTAAATTTTTATTTCTGGCCCAATATGAATATCCAAAAAGCTCTTTAAGGTACAGCCGATATGCATTTGCGCTGTAATACGACCAAATATAAGCAACAAGAAAGGCTATGGACAGGATAACTGTTATTGTTAGTCCAATTAAATTCTGCAAGAATTGATTCTGAATTCTTGCTATACCGTCGCTTAGTTCTTGATAAACCGAAATTGATGAATCAATTAGATCTCTCGTATTGGTCTTCTCCAAATAAGGAACTATGCGGTCATACGCCATGCCTTTTGAAGAATCTGAAAAGAATAAACTTGAGGTTGAGTAAGCCCCTATAACAGATGGATCAACGTTGTCCGTGAAAATTTCAGCTATTGGATCAACAATGTTATTTTTATTGCCGGCATCCCCAAACTCACTATTAAAGGTGAAATACTCCTGCCTATTTTTAGTATAAATGATGTTGATTTTCAATTCATCTTTTTTGAGGGTGTTTAAAGGTTGATTAATCTCCTTGTTATACATATTATCTAATTCAACTTTGTCAAAGAAAAAGTGATCCCTGTATGCAGCTATTATTTTTTCTTTATATTTTTCATACTTTTGTGGAACAAGCAGGTTCAATGTATTTGAATCAACCCTTAATTGCTTTTGGCTTATGGCTTCCCCATTAGCGCCGATAATGGGATTCACCTTTAAATAATTAGGGCTGATTATAATGCTTCGTCCAGAAGGAGAGTAAATTTCATTTTTCTTTGTCGTATTTAAGGTGTAAAAATAAACAGGTTTTTTTCCATCTTTCCTTAGTACAGCATAGTTATGTGCATCAATGACGAACGCATTTTTATGCTTCTCTAATTGATGATACAACGCTCGTACTTTAACATTTTTCTCCCTGTCTAATTTTAAATCACTATAGTCTATCCCGGTATATGCAAAGCTTGTTTTATAAGTGTTTTGTGTCTTTTTCCAGTATGATTGATTATCAAGCTGCTGTTTGAGATCGAATAAGTTAGAAAGTGAAAACGCAACAATATTGAAAAGCAATATCGTGATAACAATTTTAAAGCCTACAGATAACCATTGGAATTTTTTAATCGGTGTGCTGCCTTTGATCGAGCCACTAATGTCGCTGTTGTTATACAAGACGAGGGTAACCATGATGGTGTATACCATCATGATGAGCGCGCCAATCACCGCGTTTCTAATGTAAATTCTAAGATATGCAGCCAACCAGTCATTTAAACTGAAAGAAAAGGCTAGCAAAGCCACAATAATTGCGCCGCAAAATATGATTATAATTAGAGGCTTCAAAAACATTGCTGGGTAAGAAAGCAGTGTTTTAACTTTGGAATACCCCCATAACTTTTGCAGCAGAAGTCTTTTTCGATTTTTAATTACAAAATAGAGGACACCAATAAACAAAATCAGCATAGAGAGCAACACTAGCATAAGTAAAGTTTTGTTAAACATAAAAGCAGTATTCTCAGTGATGTCATCAAAACTTACTTCACCATAGTCAGCAAAAAGATTTTGGGCTTTTTTCAATACCTTATAATCCTTAGAAGAAATGTAAAATTTGCTTCCTATGCCTATATTCTTTATTTGATTGAAATCAAAATATCTGATTTTCCATGTCGAAAGTGGAAAAGTAATGCTGCCGATCATCTTCTGCTCTGAATGGCCTCTTAGAAAATTTGACACAATTTTATTGCCGTTATGTATTGATGGTTCATTTTCAGAGTTTGTAGAATAGATGTTTAAGCTCTTCTCATCCAAGAAATTGTATTGAGAAATGTTCACTTTGTTTTCTTTTGAGAAGGCGACCAATCTCTTTACAAAGTCCTCACTTTTAAATTCTGAAGTATAATTGATTATCAATGCTTCTTTATTGGAGAATAAAGTGTAATAGATTTGTTTGTTAAGAGTGTAATGATAGCTTGACATATTCATTGAGAGCAAAACCAAAATGAACAATATGTAGATTGTTTTCTTCATTGGACAGCCTCCATAAAAAGAAATCCGGTGCTGACTTGTATTCAAGTTTGACCACACCGGAAGAAAAATTAAAAAATCACTTTGCTATCGTTTTCTTTATTTTGTATCCCAAAAAGCCTTGTTTCCGAAAAGGGCTTCATATACAGAAGCGTAAGTATACCCTTCATTTTTTGTATTCCATCTAGTTTCATAGAATCTTGCTCCAGCCGCAGCACTCGATTTGTGAGTCTTTTTCTTATGATTGTAATTGGAATGAACTTGGCCTTTTTCGAAGCCATGATACCACGTACCACCGCCCGGTGTTGATTTATCAAGCTTCATGGCGCTCATTAAATCTCTTGTTTCGTCCAAATTAACTTCCCCGTGATTGACATCGTTCGACTGACTAGCAAAAGCAGCTTGTCCTCCTAGTAAACCTATACCTAATACAATTGAAGCAAGAACCTTCTTTTTCATTGAAATCTCTCCTTCCAATTAGGGTTTATTTGGTATTACAAATCAAAATTACCATATTGAGAAAGTGTTTACAATGATAATTTTGATAATATTACAATATATTTGCATTTATTTGGAAAATGGATATAGATAATGGACAAATCAGAGCTTGATAGACTCATAATTCTTGTTAACATGTACTGATAGAATACAAGAGGTTTAATCGTAATAGCCCAAAACCTTCTCCTCTTCCCAAACCGTGTCTTATAGCTATTTGAGGGTTAAATCAACTTCCTATATGATATAAGTAATCATAAACTGAGGTGCTTTTATGTATAAGGAACTCTTTAATTTTGTTCAAAGTGAAGTGAAATGCATAGCTGAAGAGTTAGACAAGCATAACTTTTCCCAATCAAAACAAATGATTGAGGAAAGATTAGAGTTGCTTGATATATTACAAAGGATTCAGCCGTTAGAAAATAAAGACCCTGATCCTGAGAGTCAGACTGTCGAGGAAACATTATCTGTCGAAAACGATCAAAGCTCAACTAATGAAAAAGATGAAATAGTTAACCAATCACTTTATGAATTTCAAAGAAAAGCAGTTGGCGGAGAACTTCAATCACTTTCAGAGTCACACCCCTCTTTGTTTATTCCAGAAACCGTAATTCGGGATCTTGAAATAGCTTCAGGTGATATCATTCAAGTTGATCCTACAGAGGTTGATGGAAGATATGATTTTTCGCTTTACAAAAAAATCAATATAGATGGGATTGAACCAGATAGAAGAGAATTTAGATACTGCATTGTAGAAGCTGTGAATGATCAACTAATTGTACAACAAAGCGCTTTGGATGGTCCTATTCACATAGACGGTAAGGAGAAAAGCCTATTTATTAACGATTACACAAAAGAAAAATTTAATTTGACTGAGGGTTCAATCGTAGATGTAGCCTACCTTGTATCAGAAGAGAAATTACAGATTGCATGGAGACATAACCTAACCCTTCTTCGCAATCGTTTGTTGCCAGTCCTTCTTCATCTTCAAAATCTACAAAGAAAGAATCCTCTGAAAAGGCTGCTGCTCCTTCAGACCCTTTTAGGGAAAGCTGAAGGATAAAACTGTAACAATAATGGGGGCAGTCGAGTCCACAGGAAAATCCCAAAAAAATATTCGGTTCAGCCGGCATCAATCATCAGTTATTAAAAGGTGATGAAAATGGAGTGCAGATTAGTGATGCTGTTATAGCTCTTACACCTTTCACTGAAAGACATGCAGGAAGCCAGCAAACAAATAAATATTGTAAAGAGTACAACGTCCCTTTTAGGCAATCAAAAACATATGGAGTGAAAAAAATAACTAACTTGATATCTGTCCTGATTTTCTTAGGATTGAATTTGGCATCTATGCTAACTTGTATTTCCGCCTTTTGATTATGCAGCCGAACTAGCTCAAATCGATTTTGAGCTGATACCAAGCATAAACAAGCATCTTTGCCTTGTGCGATGTATTCAAACTCGTATTTTCCCTCACCATATAACTCGTTTAATGTACCTTTGTTCTTGAATCATTGTTTTTCTCTCCTCTTATGCTTGTTTAAAGTTTTGAATGTTCGAGTGCTTGCTTTATGCATGATACATAAAAGTGTCTTTTGCAGTTTAAGTTTTCTCCTTTTGAAAGCTTGCCGTTTTTTAAAAATTTAACACATTCATAGTGTGGAGAGTCACTGACATTTATGATTTCCCAAGTTCCTTTCAGGTTTTTTTGAAATCCGTAATTTATTGTAAACCGTTGGCCGACTTTAAAAATTGGGTCTTCTTTCTTTTTCGGCTCACTCCATCCCATAGAAGCATAAAGCTCTTTAGATGCACTCATATATAAGCTCTCCTTTCATGTTCGCAGTTTTCACTCATCAGTGTCCAAAAAATAAGCCCTTAATTAAGGCTTTTAACATAAAGGTTGGCAGCTGACATTCTCTCATTAAAAAACCGGCACTTTGGCCGGCTTAAAATACTTTTATCAGCGATCTTTTTATCCGTTTTTCTTCTTATCCCAGTGCTCCATTTTCGGCTGTTTGGAAACCGTTTGATATGCCGAGCCATCCGTTTTCTTTTTTCCCATAATCATTTCCTGACACAAGAAGCAGTCCGAGAATAGCAACAGTAATTAAAACAGTACGTTTTTTCATGACAACGCCTCCGTAAACTTTATTATTTTATCCTTAGCAGTACAAGCTTCCTCAAAGTATTTAGATGACAGATCAGCGTTTTCCTGCTTTTTGTAATACAATGCTGCATTTAGAGACAGGTCAGCGACATCCGACCACAAGTTTTTTCCCTTCAGTACATTCATATTCAAATCAAAGGACTCATGATCAGTCGCATCGTATACAAAGTATATGAGGTTCAATTTTGCCCTGTATACTTCTTCGTTTACTTTATCAGCATATGCAAGTGCTTTACTTCTCCATACCCGCGCTGATTCAATTGATCCTAATTTGTAAAAAACACGACTCAACATGTACATTGAGCGAATGGAATAGACGGAATCGCAATGTTCAGGAATATCCAAAGCCCTTAAAAAGCTTTCCTTGGCTAATTCAAGGCGTTCCTGTCTTTCATAGCATACACCTAGATTAAAATGCCCTAAACCTTCTGAAAGCCCGTCTTTAACTTTTTGAGCGATATGTATTGCGTTTTTATACAAACTGATCGCTTGCTCCCATTGCTGAAGGTCAACTTTATTCATGGCAAAGAGCATGGTGCATTTGATTACACGATTGATGTAATTATCGACTGCTCTGAAACTTTCTAGCGCTTTTTCAGCATGGTTGAGCGAGAAAAAGTTCTGGCGAATTTCATAGTAGGCAATCGCAGTTTGATAATGGAATTCTGCCCTCTCTATTTCGTCGGGTACTTTGCTGAGTCTGCTTTCAGCGATTTTGTAAAAGTTAATTGCTTCGATAAAATCCTTCTGATAGAAGTTATACAGGCCATTAAAGAGATAAAAATAATATTGAATCATGTCATCTGTACATGTTTCATAATCTGCTTTTCCAAGTAGATGACCTGATTCCCTATAGTTTTCTGTCATGAGTTTAAATCGTGAATCTATGAGATTGAAGTACAGCAGCACATTCTGATTTTCTTCCATGTCAGGTAATGCTTTAACAATTTTTTCCCTCATTGCTGTTGCTTTAGGGATATTGTTTTGCTTGATAACTGTATACCATTCATTAAGACTTTGGGCAACCTTTTCAAACTCTATCTTTTTGGTTTCCACCTTCCTCATCCTTTCTTTAAATATTCAGAATTTTGATTTTAGATTATGCGTACTATTTCATAATCTTTTTCAGAAGTCCCAATCAGATGTGCGTCATATTCATTTGTCGTCACCTAATATTTTATCACAATTCTAATTAATGGAAACGTATTCTTCACATCTTTGCGGTTGATTTTCGGTCAACGAAAAGATACAATCAGTATAGATTCAATAAGCATTACATGATTATATTTCTCCTTTCTGATGATATTGTGAATATAATACACAGAAAGAGCATACAATAAAAAAGATCGAAGATGCTGGTAACATCTCCGATCGGCAATAGAATAGCTCCTGCAAGGGAGTCGGCTTTTTTCCAAAAGTCTAGTTTATGAGTGGGAACGCCAAGATGTAGGAGTCTGGGGCGTTCTTACTTTTTTTGTTTGAGAAACTATAGGCAAGCGTTAGAATCCCTACAATGAGGATTCCGAATTGAAACATCAATCCAAGTGCGCTTTCTACTGCCATATTCTCACCTCCCTTCTTTCCAGATATGGAGGTGAGCCGAACGCCCCTACGAAAAGCCGATCTATTGCTAACTCCACTTTATCTGAATTGACTTCTTTCTTCTATTATAGCAACTTCTTCATCCCACCGTTTCAGTTCTTTAAAATTTTGAGGTAGGGTGTGACTTTGCCATCAAAATAACCTATGATATACTTTGGATTAAGAGATATATATTTACTTTTCAAGAAAAAGGAGGAACAGATGAAAAAAACAGTAGTTGGAATCTTAGTTGTAGCCTCTTCTTTATTCATGTTTAGTATTGCTCTATATGCAGTAAACGGTAATCAAAAAACACCAGATGAAGTGTTAGACAATGCTTGGGAGAAATTCGGATTGGTCAGCTACGGAATCGGAGAAACAGATCCGGTTATTTCAATTGGAATGGATAAAACCAAAAGCGAGACGAAGCTGCGAGAATATTTAAATGACAATTTGTCTGAAGACGTAAAAGAGAAATACAAAATCGAAGTTATTAAAGAGGATAGAAAAGTCTTGGAAAAGGAACATCAAAAATATTTAAATGATACAAAGCAATAAAAGACTGTGTGTTCCGAAACCCGACAAGGCAAAAGGGTTTCTTTTTTTGTATTCAGAGGTTTCCTGTGACGCTTATTAGCCTCCTATAATTAAAGCAGGCCCTAAAGGGCCTGCTCTTCTTTACCAGTTATACCACACAATTACTTCCTTAATTTTCACAGTTACATCACTGCTGCTGTCATTAATAAAGTTAAAGTGATAGCTTTTTCCTCTTTTCAAATGAGTCCAGTTCATATGAATCTGGCCTGTCCATCCGCCGGGTAATGATACTTTCCCTGCTTGGCCCCCTACTCCACCTTTCCCATTGTCATACTTTGCTACTACCGAGAACTTTTTTGCAGTTCCTTGCGGTGTAATCAACAAAGTACCAGGGTTTTTAAATGCTCTCCCGTATGTTCCTCCACCAATGGAAAAATTATATTTGAAACTAAAGGCTTTGCTTGTATATGTTGAATATAAAGCATGAAATGAGGCATCCAACGGCATTTCTTCCTGTAGCTTGATCGTATCTTTTAATTCCTTCAACGTGTAAGGATGAATCTGATTATTTTCTTCATCATAGATTTTTATTTGAGAAGCTACCTCTTCTTTCTTAGCATCGAGTGTGATATCTGTGGTTGCATTGTCTTTTTGGGCGGCATGTGCTTGGCCTGTCCCGATAATTCCATAAAGAACAATACTTAAAACAAACGCAATTGACCAGAATTTAAAATGCACCTTCATATTAAACATACTCCTTCCATTTTCGGGTTATTTATGTTTGTTCTTATTGATGAAGTTAGATTTTAGCTTGATAGCTATTTCGTGGTGTCTAAATGTTTGAGGCCAGTTATTTCTAGGAGAGTTTCTTCCTGTGCCCTATTACGGGCCAGCTACGAACTTTTAGAGTCAGAATTTTGCCAAAGATGCCATTAGGCTCTTGTGTTTCTTGAATTACGCTTTATCATCAAATCACCCCTCCTTATGTTTGTTCTTCCACTACCAATTTACCCTATAATTATCCAAAATACAACAATTAATCCATTAATTATTTATCTTGAGAGGTACTCTCTCCTGTAAATGCTTGTTTTTGATCTTATAATCTATGTATCAATGTGCTTGGTGATGTGATTTGACGGCATGAATTATTTGTCTCAATAACTAAATTTACTTTAGTTATTGAGACGGAAGAGAAATTTATTCGCAATGAGATCATTTCTTTAGGCAAGTATATAAAAAAATCAGGTCTGATAATACTTTGCCGCATCTTCCCTGCATTTTTCCGACGATTTTTTCGCATCGGCTCCCCACATATGAGCTGAGCAAGTATGACAGCCGCCAGCCCAAGCACTGCCGCGAAATAAAATCCGGCTCTGAGCCCCAGCCAATCATTAAAAAATCCCTCGGCCAAAGGTCCTCCGAAAATACCGAGTGCATAAAGCGCCTGGTATGCCCATCGATGTTGCTCTCATGTCTGCCGGAACAGACTCAATCGACATTCCAAGCAGCAAAGAAAAAATAATGCCGAGTGAAAAACCTATTAAAACCTGAACCACATAAAGCGCCATCGGGCTGACGGTAAAAGGAATGATAAAAATAAAAACAGCTGCGAGTAAATAAAACAGCTTTAATGTTACCCAGTTTTCGCACTTGCAGGAATCTTTGCGGTCGTTTTCATTTCGCGAATCATGAAAGACAGGCAAAGACCGAGGCCGCTCCCGATCCAAAATGCCGCGTCCCATCCTCATTCACTGACAAATAACCGCTCATGCTCATCCCTGACAGCTGAGCTAACACGAGAATAAATGAGATCCAGCGGATGACTCCTTTCTTGTCATCCGCCGCAAAATAGCTCGCAAATAAAATGGTGAATATAACCCATGTAGATGAGAAAAATCCGCCTGATGATCAGACGGCTCTGCAGCTTGTTACTTGCTTCGGTTACCCGCGGAAGCATAAGTGATCCGATAATGCACAGTTAAAAATTTCAGTCCGAACAGCCACATATGATGAACGGCCTTCAGGCTGGTTTCGCTCTGGGCTGAAATAAGAAATGTCTCTGCCAGCGGAAGATGACACGCCCCCCATTTCGTCTGCAGATAAATCCCTTCATCACCCGCTCCGCTTTTTCGCCGTCTGCTTGTCAAAACAAGATTCTGCTTACGCGCATAAGGTTTTAAAATGCCCGTCATTTGGCCGTACGGCAGCGGAAGAGAGATATTCATGTATCCTTCCCCTTTTGACCTGTACGCTGAATACAGCGCAGTAAAAACGGTTTCCTGCTTTTCATTTGTTCTGATCCACGCACGGACATTTTTTCTGCCATCTTTGTCAGAGTCAACTCCTATAATATCACTGTGCATGATATACCAATCCGGATTCATGGACAGGTGAATCTGCCCCGCTCTTCTGCTGAACGGCTCGTACATGCGCGCGAACGGACGAAACCATCTGCTCCACGTCACTTTTGCCATGATGTCATAATCAATTGTCTCTTCATAAAAGGAAATAACGGCCGGCGCCAGTTTTTCAGTTGAAAAGTCTTCAGAATGCAGTTCTCTCAGCTGATCCAGAAGGCCGGTATAATGGATGTCATTTGCTGCATGAATATCAGTCAAAAATTCTTTGCCTATCGTTCTCTTCCCGTAAATACGGCTGAACGTTCTTTCACTGCCCTCATCAAACGGTCTCGGATTTTCCAACCTCCACCCCGCCAAAGCCGGCAGGATAACGCCGAATGCATTGACGGCCCCGTGAATCCAAATCATCTGGCTGATCGTGAGCGTTGCCTCCTCGCGGCAGACACCGTACGAATATATCAAAGAAAAAGCAATTGTGATCATTAACACAGCCGAAGAACTCCTGATCAAGATCCTTCCTGTTTTCGTAACAAACGGCGCCGTAAAGACGAGATATGCATTTACATACAGACCCGCCAGATACAGAGCGACAGCAATCACATCAAGTGTCTTTGAAAATGTAATCCCCAAGGCAATAAGGATCGGCGAAATCAAAATAATGACCGTGCTCCACTGGTAAAGTTCGCGTTTCTCCCGTATGATCCTGCCGAGCAATCCGTTAAAGATCGGAATGAGGAAAGCGGAATAGTGAAAGTGCACCGCCGTCAGCAGAACGATAAGCGGGCCGAAATTCATGACGGGAATCTCAAGGACATATGCGAAGAACCAGAATCCGCCCCCGGCCAAATAGATGAAACCCGCCATAACAGATATCTCTTCTGTTCTGTGAATATTTGTTTTCATCAGCCGCCAGACAGCATACAGTGCCAGCCCAAGCGTATAAATGAGCCACACAAAGGCAAAAAAACTGAAGTCTGTGACAAGCGCAAGCACCGCACATAAAGCGGCAACAGGATAACTCCGTAATAACACATTCTCTAAGGTCTTTGACGGCTGAAAAGCAAAATCGAATACAGCGGGAACGAAAAAAAGTACGGAAAATAAAACAAACGTCTCAGCAGCTGATATATGCGGAGCTTCAGCCGCCGCAAATCCCAAAAAGCAAATCACGCTTACCATGAGATGACGCTTCAGCATGTTTCTCCCTCTGTTTCCCGGAAAGTCCCCCGGTAAGAGAAAAGAGTGCCGAGTATCCGGTTTTTCACATGAACCTTTATGCTGAAGCAATTCATTTCCTCATCATAAGCCTCGTAAACGGTTGAACTGCCGCACAGCCATGCCGGAAGCGGGATTTTCTTTCCGCCTATCAGGAGCCACTGCCTTCCGGATGTAATAACAAGCCCTCCTTCTGAAGACGCTTCTAAATGCAGTTCAGACAGTAGGATGTGAGGTTTGCCGAAGTAATCAAGAATTCTGTTTTCCCGCTCATCATATTCCATAACCGCATCAAAAAAACGCGTTTTGCCTTTAAAGAAAAAGGTACGATTCCATTCCACGCCATTTTGCCTATTTTTGTTTTCGATAGTGAAAGGGATATCGTTTCCCCTCTCTGAGAAAAAACATCTGAAAAAAACACCTGTCTTTAAAAGCATTCTGACAAGAAAAGAACCTCCCTTTATTTCTGACATAACGCCTTCTCCGCAAAACGTGCGTGATTCGTCAAATCTGTACCGTTTCTGCAGCATCGGGTGCAGTGATTGATAATGAGTAATCGCTTTTTCATACATTGAATCCGTCATTTCACTTCTCTCTTTCGTTTTGTATGCCAGGCGCTCGGCAGCTTGAGCTTAAGAATCATGCCGGCTATCGTAAGCACTCCTAATGAGATCACGAATCCGCCGCCGGAATATAACAGTGCCGTTACACAAAAGAAGACTGACTGCCCGGCGTGAATCAGCCACTTTCTCCGCATGGGAAGCAGCCATAATACCCCTAACCCTGTCTCCAGCGCTCCCCTCACGATCTCTGCATCGGCACAGCCATCATGAAATCCTTGAAAAAACCAATACAGACTGAATACGAGACACATAAAGACATAGACAAACCCGGAACGGACTGATATCTTCGGATGTCTGTTTTGTTCTATCCAAAGCCGCAACGCATCAAAACTCCATGCGGTAGCCCAGCTTAGCAGAGGACGAAATAAAAACCGGTCTATCCAACTTCCCGGCAGACCGCGGGCCGTTTCATATTGATATTGAGTCAAAAATGAGGTTTGTCCGTTATCCCGCTCTATATACTTCCAGTAGCCCCTGCCTTCTTTTATAAGTGACAGCGGATGATCAGAGGCAAAAGCGAGCGAAGACGCTCTTTCTGACGAGCGAGGCCTTATGTCACCTATTGATTCGCCTGTGCCGGATACCTTCAGCCCAAAACCGATTCGTGTTTCATATAGAAATCTCTGCGGTTCATCTGGCAGCCTATGAAGATATGTAATGTCAGAAAAACGCAGATCCCATTCCTTATGAAGATGCGGGTTTTGCGTATATTCCCAAAGCGTTTCTATATCAGATGCAATATTGATTTCGACATATATCGGCTTCTGTTTCATGCTCCCTCCTCTTCCCTTCTTATGTAAACAATTCCTATATTATCATAGGAACAGGTCAAACGGCAGAACGAAAAGGCCATCCCGTTATCGGCAGGACAGCCTCAATGACTTTGATGACTTATGAATAAGGTATCGTGTCTTTTTTATCTTCTGAAACTGTTTGAATGATAATCGGACGCACGAAACGGATTACCGCAGCCGAGGCCAAAACAGCTAATCCGCCTGCAAGCAAAAACGCCCCTGAGAATGATCCGCTTTTATCCGCGATAAAGCCGGTTAAAGCAGGCCCGATAATACCGGCCGTGTTTGCAAGAAAATGCATAAAGCCGCCGACTGACCCGACATTCCTTTGATCAACCACATCGTGAATCACCGCCCAATAGATAGAGCCCGTTATATATAAAAAGAAGACTGATAAAGCAACGAGAATAACGGCACTTACGATAGTGGTAACAAGTCCGGCAAATCCGATCAGTACAGCGGAAGCGAACAGGCAAGTGACAAGAATGACTTTCCGTGAGAACAAAACTCCTTTTCCGGCGGTTTTTTTGTATACATAATCAGAAATCATTCCGCCTGCCGCCAAACCGATAAATCCAAGGATCCAGGGGATAACAGTCACCACGCTCATAAATTCAACACTTAAACCGCGTTCTTTCACCAGATAGCTCGGAAACCATGTTAAGAAGAAAAATAAGATGTAATTGTAGGCGAAAAAGGCAAAAGCCGTGAAGAGAACCGTTTTTTGTTTCAAATAAAAGGTCATCGGGATATGCTGCTCATGCGATTGAATCGCCGCTTTCATTGCCGGGGCGTCTTCCGTCTGTGCCGGCCGTTCTTTGACAAATTTAAACCAGATAAACGCCCAGACTAAACCGACGATCATGATCAGGACAAAGGAAACCTTCCAGCTGAATGCCACAGCAATCATCCCGACAATCGGGCCGGAAATCGCTCCGCCGAGCGGCGTGCCGCTGTTTGTCAGGCCGATGACCGTGGCGCGCTGAGACGGAGGAAACCAATTGTTGACCATTTTGCTTATGGCAGCCGACAGCGGCCCCTCGCCCATACCGAATAAAACACGGATAATCAAAAGACTTACAAATCCGAAAGCAAGCGCAACCGCCCCGCTGAAAAGAGACCAAACGATCATCGCCGTACACAATGTCAATTTAGCCCCGTACCGGTCAGATGCAACACCGCCGAGAAAGTTAAACACAGCGTATCCGACAGAAAAACTGCTGAAAATCAGCCCCATTTGGGTTGCAGACAATGTGAGATCCTGCTGTATGAACGGCGCTGCAATAGACAGCGCTGAGCGGTCTAAATAGTTAATCACCCCGGCTGAAAATAAAAGAAGAATAATAGGGAATCTATCCTTTGAGAACATAAAATCCCTCCCTCTTATTTCATAATTTAAATTGCCGGAGTAAACCGGTTTATGCAATGAAACCGGTTATCCGGATTGCCTTGCGAGAAGCGCCGGTTTATAGCGGTGAATCCGTTTTTCACCGCTATCTTTTTCTTGTATCTGGCGAAGAAGAAGGCTTCCCGCTTTTCGCGCCATTTCTGCCGCAGGCTGGACGATCGTCGTAATCGGAGGAGTAAAAAAACCCGCAAAAGGAACTTCATCAATTCCGATGACGGCTGCCTTATCAGGAATTGTCATATCATGCTCCTTCATATACTTCAGCACCTCAACAAGAACAATATCGTTTGCCGCCAATATCGCTTTCGGAGGCTCCTGAAGGGAGAACAGCTCTGACAAAACATTGGAAATATCAGCCGCATCGGCTGTTTTGATATATTCGTTCCGCACCATCATTCCGTGGCGGTCAAGCGCCTTTTTATACCCTTCAATCCTTTCTACCCTCGGACTGATTTCCCGAATAATGGACGTCGTAATAATCGCGATTCTCTTAATGCCGCTCTCGATAAACCGGTCAACGGCAAGACCGGCTGCATGATGGTTATCAAGCATCACTGTCGGAATCCCGAGTTTTTCAATGGTTCTGTCCATAAACACAACCGGAAACGTATCGCGTTTCATCTTTTCATATAAAGAGAGATTTTCGCCCGTCGGAAAAATAATAATTCCGTCCACCTGCTTGGCCCTGAGCATTTCAATATATTTCTTTTCTTTTTCCGGTTCATCATCCGCATTGCAGACAATAATATGAAATCCTTGTTCATGAAAATAGTCTTCCACCGCCCTGATGACCTGAGTGGAAAAGGTGTGAAGAATATTAGCCACCACCACACCTACCGTAAATGTTGATTTCTGTTTTAAGCTGCGGGCGACAAAATTCGGCTGATAGTTCAGCTCTTGAATGGCCGCTTCTATTTTTTGTTTCGTTTTCTCGCTCATATAATCATAGCGCTGGTTTAAAAATTGAGATACGGTGCTTTTAGATACGTTTGCATATTTCGCCACATCAGAAATTGTAATGGTTTTCATAGACTCATCCCCGTCTGTCTTCATTTTTCACTAGTATAAGTCAGAAGTAAATCGTTTACAATCTGACAGGGACAGGGATTCTGTCACACTCCCGAATAAGCCATAAAACCTCCGTCGACGGGAACGGTGACCCCGGTGATAAAGCCTGAGCATGAATCATCCGAAAGCCACAGGAGCGTTCCCAGAAGGTCTTCCGGTTTCCCGAAACGTTTCATCGGTGTATGTGCCATAATCTTATTGGATCGGTCTGTCAGACTTCCATCTTCCTGTAATAACAACTCACGGTTTTGCGCAGTCAAAAAGAAACCCGGAGCGATGGCATTCACCCGCAGCCCTTTTTTTGCGAAATGAACAGCCATCCACATCGTAAAATTCTGAACCGCCGCCTTAGCCGCGCTGTAGGCAGGCACCTTTGTCATCGGTGTATACGCGCTCATAGAAGAAACATTAATAATCGCGGGATATTCCGCCTTCAAAAGGTCTTTTCCAAACACTTGCGATGCCAGAAATGCACCGGTAAAGTTGCTTGAAAATACGCTGGAAAATCCCGTTTCGTCCATATCAAAAAATGATGGGCTCTGCTCATCCTCTTCATACGTCTCACTGGCAGTGATCGCATCAGCGTGGTTTCCCCCGGCTCCGTTAATTAAAAGATTGACAGAACCGAACCGGCTGATAATCTCGTCTTTTGCCTTTTCGAGCGAATCACGGGCTGAAACATCAGCCGGTACAGAAACCGCGGTTCCTCCAGCGTCAGCAATCTCGCCCGCCGCACGCTCTGCTTTATCAGCATTCCGGCTGACGATCGCAATTTTCATCCCCTGCCGTGAAAGCTCCTTTGCCATTGCTGAACAGAGAACACCGCTCCCGCCTGTTATGACAGCGGTTCTTCCTGATAAACGTTCATGAATCGGTCTCATCCCTTCACCTCTTTCTCATGAGACGAGAATGCATCCCACAGTCCGCTCAAGTACATAATTCCTAAGGCACGATCATATAAACCATAACCCGGCCGGCATTGTTCGCCCCAGATATGACGGCCGTGATCAGGCCGTACATATCCTTTGTAGCCTTGGCCGTGCAATTCTTTTACCACACCGGTAATATCAATGGACCCATCACTGGTAAGATGCGAAGTTTCCGTAAAATCACCGTTATCACAGATTTTCACATTTCGTATATGGGCAAACGGCGCAGCTCCCGCATAGTGTTTGGCGATCTTCACCATATCATTGGCGGGATCCGCTCCCATCGAACCCGTGCACAACGTAATACAGTTGGCGGGTGAATCTGAAATCTCTCGCAGCTTTTCATAACTTTTCTCACCGGTGATAATACGGGGCAGGCCAAAAATTGACCAGGGCGGATCATCCGGATGAATGGCCATTTGAATGCCGTGTTCCTCCGCTACAGGAAGGATTTCATATAAAAAGAATTCTAGATTGGCCCAAAGCTGTTTTTCACCGACCGTTTGATAGGCCTCAAACAGTTCCTTGATCCGGGCCATTTTCTCCGGCTCCCACCCGGGAAGCGTCAAATCAGAAGATTTCTCAACCGTGCGGATCAGTTCCTCCGGAGGCAGACTTTCCACTTTCGCTTTTTCAAAAAACAAAGCGGTTGACCCATCCTCCAGCGCTCGGAACATATCGGTACGCGTCCAGTCAAATATCGGCATGAAATTGTAACAGATGACTTTCACGCCGAATTCGGACAGATTGCGAATGGTCTGTTTATAGTGTTCGATATATTGTCCGCGTTCTTCATGGCCGAGTTTAATGGCTTCATGAACATTCACGCTTTCCACGACCTCTGCATGAAACCCATAGGATTGAATGAATCTGACTTCCACTTCAATGTCCTCCTTTTCCCATACTTCGCCCGCGGGCTTCTGGTGAAGAGCCCAGACGATGCCTTTGACCCCGGGAATTTGTCTGACATGTTCAAGAGTCACCGTATCATTACCTTGGCCATACCAGCGAAACGTGATATTCATGTTACACCCCCGTATATTCGTTTTTTCGGCAGACGTATTCTTTGCTGAGGGATACGGCAGCTTCATAGCCGCCCTTTTGATATGCTTTTGTCAAGTCACTTCCCACTCCGACCGCGACCGCTCCGGCAGAAAGCCAGTCATTCATGCTGTTTAATGAGATACCCCCGGTCGGCATAATGCGGACATTCGGCAGAGGTCCGTTGACCGACTTGATAAATGAAGGGTCAAACGAATTAGCGGGGAACAGCTTTACCACATCACATCCGGCTTCGAGCGCCAAAGCCATATCAGACACGCTCATGCATCCCGGAAGATACGGTACGCTGTACTGGTTGCATAGAGATGCTATCTCTTTTACAAAATGAGAGCTGACGATAAATGAGGCGCCTGATAAAATGGCGTGTCTCGCCGTTTCTGTATCCATTACAGAACCGGCTCCAAGAAGAATATCTTGATGCCGGAGTTCCTTAAAGACATCTTCCACTTCAGGAGTTGTGTATGTAAGCTCAATGGCGCTGATACCTCCTGAAATGGCCGCTTTTGAAACTTCAAGCGCCTCTTGGCTGTTTTGTCCCCTTATGACAGCCACCACTTGTGCATGCAGAAGTTTTTCGTAAATGGCGTACTTAGGCAGCATTCTCGCTCCTCCTTTAATCAAACGTAATGATTGCTTTTCCCACCTTGCCCGGGTGCTGTTCGATCAACTGAAATGCTTGATGGACGTCATCTGCTGAAAATGTATGTGTAATAAGACCGCCGTGCGTTAACAGGCCTTTATTCAGTAAGTCTGTAATGTACGGAAACTGATTCGTCTGCAATCTTGAACCGGTGATCGTGACTTCCTTTTTTGTGATCGGAAGCTGAGAAATGCCGGCAGTCCTCTCATCAAAACCTAGCACAACCACATGACCGGCCGGAGACACCGCGTCAATGGACGTTTCAAACGTTGAGGGGAGACAGACAGCATCAATGACGACATTGGCGCCTTCATTTTTTGTCCATTCGTTCACCCGCAAAACGGGATCTTCTTTTTGCGCGTTGACGGTAACGTCCGCACCGTTTTTTTCAGCGAATGCTAAGCGTTCATCATTCAAGTCGGTTATCATGACGGAAGCGCCTTTGAACTTTGCCATTTTTAATATGCAGATTCCGATTGGCCCCGCTCCTTGAATCAAAACGGTATCTTCCTTTTCGACGCGGCCTCTCCAAACAGCCTGGGCGCCGATCGTATATGGTTCTGCCATGACCGCTTCCTCCCAGGGCAGATCGGGCGAAACAGCATGCAGCTGCTTTTCCGGAAGCACGATATATTCCCGCATCCCGCCATCTTCATGAACGCCGAACACCGAAAGCGCTTTGCAGACGTTCGGACGTCCTTTCCGGCAGGCATAGCATGTTCCGCAATAAGATATCGGTTCAATCACTATCCGGTCACCCGGCTTGAAACGCCGGACATGAGAACCGGTCTTTGCGACTTCCCCTGTGACTTCATGTCCGATTACTCTCGGCAGGGAAGCTAACGGATTTGTCCCATGATAAATATGCAAATCTGATCCGCAAATTCCGACCCGCTTCACCTTGACAAGAACATCATCCGCGTGGAGAACTGACGGTTTCTCACATTCCGTCACCATCAGATCAAATGCTTTCCGTACTTGAACCGCTTTCATTTTTTCACCCGCTTTTTAAGTTGTGCTTGCTACCGTTCAATCACAGTCTCTTTGTTTACAAATGACAGAACCTCTTCTAGGCAGGGAAGCCCTTCATTGTCACCGGAAACTGTGGTGACGAGCGCACCGACTGCATTTGCAAACTCCAGACGTTTTTCCGGTTCAAAACCATGCAGATAACTGTACAGGTAGCCGGCATTAAAGCCGTCACCCGCTCCTACCGTGTCGACAGGCGCAACCGGGAAAGCCTCTTTGTGAACCCACTTATGATCATGATACAGCGCAGAACCTGCTTCACCGTCTTTTATGACAAGCTGACTGATTGAATAGCTCTCTGCAAACCGGGCTAATGCTTCATTTTCTCCTATACCTGTCAGCTGTTTCATTTCGTCCCGGCCCGCCAGAAGAATATCAGTATGCGGAAAGATTTGATGAAATGCCGCACGCGCCTCCTCAATCGTCCACAGCTTCAGCCTGATATTCGGATCAAAAGATACGGGAATCTTTCTTGCTTTGGCGATGGAAAGCACTCTTTCAGCAATTTCAAGATTTTTCTTATCAAGTGCGAGGAACACACCGGTAAGATGAACGATGTGAATGCCGGCAAACATATTCTCTGTTATATCTTCCGGTGCAAGAGTCAGAATTGGTGAATTGAAACGATAGTAAAACGTCTTGCCTGAACCGTCATTTCTGATCTCTTTGACATTTAAAGATGTAGGAAAGCCTTCAACATAGGAGACGTCAGTCACATCAATTCCTTCTCCTTTGGCAAACTGATAAATCACCCTGCCGAACTCATCCTTCCCCAGTCTGCTGACCCACTTTGAGTGCAGGTTCAATCTGGCGCATGCAATCGCAAAATTCAGTTCAGCTCCTCCTGCTTTTCGTTCAAAATGGGTAACAAAACGCAAAGGTCCTGTGCTTGCGGGATTTAAGGTGATCATCGCATCACCGATCGTAAAAATGCCATAATCAGAAGCCACATCAATACTCCTTTCCTTTAAGACTAAATCGGTTTGGTAAACCGGTTTAGTTAAACTTTATATGAAAGCCCTTACATACACAAGAGAAAAATACAATAAATTCAAAAAAATCTGTTTTCAGTAAAAATAACCCGGTTTTTCACATAAAAAACCCCTCACAACAAAATGTAAGGGGTTTTTTTGAAAATTGTATGCATGTGTCCTCAGTTAGCAGTCTTACGTTCAGGGCTTGTACCTTCTTCTTCCGCCCATGTTTCAATATGCTGGAGCTCCGGGGTATTCTCGGCTTTGAATACAGGATCAAGACCTTTTTTGCGCTGAGCGGCATAATCCTTATAGATCTTGTAGGCTACATTACTCAGCAGTAAGATTGCCACTAAGTTAATGAGAGCCAAGAGTCCCATAAACAAGTTTGCCATGTCCCAGACGATCTGGAAGTCAGCCAAACATCCGTATACCACCATCACTACGACGAATACGCGGTAAATATTAAGCCATGTTTTGCTTGTTTTAATAAATTCGATATTCGTTTCACCATAGTAATAGTTGCCGACGACTGAGCTGAATGCGAATAAAAACATCGCAATCGCAATAAATGTCGGCGCCCATCCGCCGAGATGGTGCTGCAGTGCGGCTTGCGTCACTTGGATGCCGTCGCCTTTAGGCGTAAAGCTGTACAATAAAATGATAAAAGCAGTCGATGTACAAACGATAAACGTATCAAAGAACACGCCGAGGGTCTGAATTAATCCCTGCTTAGCCGGATGCGACACATGTGCAGCTGCTGCGGCATTCGGCGCGCTTCCCATACCCGCTTCGTTTGAAAACAGGCCGCGCTGCGCTCCGATAATAATGATGCTTCCTAAGCTTCCGCCGACGATCTGCTCAAAACCGAACGCATTTTTCACAATGGTAACAAGCAGCTCAGGTACCGCCGAGATATTTACAATCACGACATACAGCGCGATCAGAATATACATTCCCGCCATAACCGGAACGATTAATTGCGAGACAGATACAACACGCTTCAGACCGCCGAATATAATGAAAGCCGTTAATACAGCTAAAATGATTGCGATAACTGTTTTATTCACATGGAATGCTTCGTCAAACGCCACAGAAATCGTATTTGACTGCACCGCGTTAAAGATAAGTCCGAAAGAAACGGTAATCAATACGGCGAATAAAATACCGAGCCAGCGGGCGCCCAGTCCCTTTGCCATGTAATATGCCGGACCGCCGCGGAATTCGTCACCGGAACGCACTTTATACAGCTGCGCCAAAGTGCTTTCCACAAAGCTGGAAGCCATACCGACAATCGCTACGATCCACATCCAAAATACTGCGCCGGGACCGCCTGTTGCAATCGCCAGCGCGACGCCGGTCAAGTTTCCGGTTCCGACACGAGAAGCGGCTGAGATAAAGAATGCCTGCATTGAAGACACTCCTTTATTTCCTTGCGGCTTCTCCCCGACGATTCTGAACATTTCAAAAAAGTACTGGAATTGAATAAAGCGAAAACGGAACGTAAAGTACAATCCGATCCCGACTAAAATATAAACAAGATACTTCCAAATAAAATCATTTGGAACATTTATGATTTCACTGATGAAAGCCTCCATGTTTAACCTCCCTTTTACATATCTTTTACTGTCATTTTTGCTGCATATGTTAGATCTTTTAACACAACGGGTATTATTATATCACAACAACAGTGGTTGAGAAGTTTTTTTAAGAAAATGTTTCGGTTTCTTCATCACATCTTTTGCTGTCATGCCCCGTTTTTTATCTTACAGCCCGAAAAATGTTGTCACGTCATAAGGAATGCGTGCATATCATAACAAATAGGTCTTTAAGAAAAAAGAGATGAAAAGATGGATGGAATGGTATATACTTAACCAGGATAATAATTTTTTAAATTTAATAAATGTGTTTACTTTACATTTAAATTAGGGTATTATAATAAAAATATTCAGACTTATGAAGGGGGGAGAACATTTGAAAAAAATCTTGTTTTTAAAAGCTTCTATTTTATTTTTAGCGATTGCAAGCTTTCATTTGCTCTCCATTCCCCATGCGTTTGATACCGCTCATCATTTTAAAGCGGTAGCCGACCAGCAGGAAATGCACGAAATGAAGGCCGGCCAAAATGCTGATGATGAGAAAAAATCGCTGACGGGCTCATATATCTTGACGGCGCTTTTTGCCGCTTCTGTCTCACTGATCGTGATATCAGACAGGAGACTCCCCGCTTCCCGGAGAAGACAGCGAAAGAAAAGCTTTTTAATCGCTAAATTTTATCAGTCCTCGTATTTCGATGAGCTTCATGTTCAACATCGCCTATCTATGTAACATAAAATGAGGAGGTTGTTAAACATGTTGTTTATCTTACGAATGGTGATTTTAGGGTTGTTTTCATTCACTGCGTTGAATTTATTTGTATGGCAGGGAATCGAAGTCATTCACGCTATCACTGACTTATTCGGCAGCCATGAAAGCTAAATAGTAAAACCTCCGCTCAATGAGCGGAGGTTTTTTATTTTAATTTTACTCTTAAACATCGTATGCAGGGATACGCCATACATCTGTTACCGGCCCTGTCTCATCTTCATCGGTAAAGAAGGAGCCATTGCTGTATCGGTCATTCGCCCGCAAGGACTTCACGGCGATTTCGATTCTTTCGCCTTTTTCTGTTTCCGCAGCGATCATATCGGCCAAAGCGCACGCAAATACGCCGACTGCCCGATGCGGGTTCTTTTTAAGCTCACGCAGCATGATGACACCGCGTTTCGCCCTGGATGTTTTTTCGAATTCAGATAGGTTCATCCGTTTGATTGCTCCCCGCTGTGTGACAAGGACGAGCGAATCTGTTTCATGCAGAATTTGCCCTGATACGACGGTATCACCGTCTTTTAAATTTATGCCCTTTACGCCGGCCGCACGGGCACCGACTACATTTACTTCATCTTCACCGAACCATAAACCGTACCCGAGGCGGGTGGCGATAAACAGCTGGCTGCCGCCGTCTGTGACATGAACATCAATCAGCTCATCATCCCCTTTAAGGTTAAGGGCAACAAGCGCTTTCGAGTAACGCTGCGCTTTGTAATGCGTCATTTCAGTTCTTTTCACCATGCCGTTTTTCGTCATGAACAATAAATATGAAGATGGATCAAATTCTTTTACCGGTATAGCTTTCACGATGGTTTCATCACGGTCAATCGTGATGATGTTCGTTACGTGCTGCCCCATGTCTTTCCACCTGATATCGGGAAGCTGGTGAACCGGACAATAAACATAGCTTCCCTTATTGGTAAAGAGCAGGAGAACATCCGTTGTATTCATTTCAAATTGGTGAATCAGCCTGTCAGTATCCTTCATACCGAAATCCTGGCCGTTAGAAGCGGCAAATGACCGCTGGCTTGTTCGTTTTACATAGCCGTCTTTAGTGACTGTCACATATACGTCCTCAGAGGCAACCATGACTTCAAGATTGATTTTAATTTCCTCAATCTTTTCTTCAATGACAGACCGTCTGCTGTCAGCATAGGTCTTTTTCAATTTTTTCAGGCTGCTTGTAATGACTTTTAACAGCTTTTTATCATGACTTAAAATGGCTTCGAGCTCCTGAATTTTCTTGCTGAGCTCTTCCGCTTCCTCTTTTAGCGCCGTAATATCCGTGTTTGTCAGACGATACAGCTGCAAGGATACGATTGCTTCGGCCTGAGGCTCCGTAAATGCGAATTTAGAAATTAAGTTTTGTTTCGCATCTTTCTTGTCGCTGCTTGCCCGGATGACCGCTATGACCTCATCTAACACAGACAGCGCCTTCATCAGTCCTTCAACGATGTGATGCCGCTCTTTTGCTTTTTGCAATTCAAAGACGGAGCGGTTTGTCACCACTTCCTTCTGATGGGAAATATACGCATCCAGGATGGCCGTAAGACTCATCAGCATCGGCCGGCGGTTATGTATGGCGACCATATTAAAGTTATATGTTGTCTGCAGATCAGTGTTTTTATATAAGAAATTCAGGATGCCTTTTGCATCGGCTTCTTTCTTTAACTCAACGACCACCCGAAGCCCCGTGCGGTCAGTTTCATCCCTGACTTCAGAAATGCCTTCGACTTTTTTGTCTATGCGGTATTCGTCCATTTTCTTAACGAGATTGGCTTTGTTTACTTCAAACGGAATTTCTGTAATGACGATCTGCTCCCGTCCGCCTCTTACGGATTCCACTTCAGCCTTGCCACGGATAATAATTTTGCCTTTACCGGTTTCATAAGCCTTCCGAATGCCGTCGACTCCTTGAATAATGCCTCCTGTCGGAAAGTCAGGCCCTTTAATCACCTGCATCAAGTCATCGACGGTGCAATCCGGAGATTCAATCCGTTTAATGACGGCATCAATGACCTCACCCAGATGATGAGGGGGAATATCAGTCGCATAGCCCGCTGAAATCCCGGTTGATCCGTTGACAAGCAAGTTAGGGAACATGGCGGGCAAAACAACCGGTTCTTTACTAGTGTCATCAAAGTTCGGAACGAATTCAACCGTATTTTTATCAATATCACGCAAAAGCTCTGACGCGATAGAAGATAATCTTGCTTCTGTATAACGCATGGCAGCCGGCGGATCACCGTCAATGCTTCCGTTGTTGCCGTGCATCTCAATCAGCACATTCCGCACTTTCCAATCCTGGCTCATCCGCACCATCGCTTCATAAACGGAGCTGTCACCGTGCGGATGATAATTACCGATAACGTTTCCGACCGTTTTCGCCGCTTTACGGAAATTTTTATCGAATGTATTTCCGTCTGCGTGCATGGCGTATAAAATTCTCCGCTGCACCGGCTTTAAACCGTCACGAGCGTCGGGCAGCGCCCTGTCTTGAATAATGTATTTACTGTAGCGTCCGAAACGGTCGCCGATTACTTCTTCTAACGGTAAATCATGAAATAATTCTGGCTGTGCCACTATTAAACCTCCTCAGCGACCGACAAGTTTTCATTTTCTAAAATATTGCTTTCCTCATCTAATCCGAAGGCAACATTCTTTTCAATCCATTTTCTTCTCGGTTCTACTTTGTCTCCCATTAATGTCGTTACGCGGCGCTCTACCCGTGCCGCATCGTCGATCTTGACTCTGACGAGCGTTCGCGATTCGGGATTCATCGTCGTTTCCCAGAGCTGGTCTGCGTTCATTTCTCCCAGACCTTTATAGCGCTGGATGGTATACCCTTTGCCGACTTTCTTTAAAACGCCGTCCATTTCTTCGTCGGACCAAGCATATTCAATAATCTCTTTCTTACCGCTTCCTTTGCTCACTTTGTAAAGAGGCGGAAGGGCGATGAAGACTTTTCCGTGCTCGATTAAAGGTTTCATATAGCGGTAGAAAAACGTTAACAGCAAGACTTGAATGTGCGCGCCGTCGGTATCCGCGTCCGTCATGATGATGATCTTGTCATAGTTGATGTCGTCTATCTCAAAATCTGCGCCGACACCGCCGCCGATCGCATGAATAATCGTATTGATTTCTTCATTTTTGAAGATGTCTGCAAGCTTTGCTTTCTCTGTGTTGATGACCTTTCCGCGAAGGGGCAGCACGGCTTGGAATTTCCGGTCTCTTCCCTGTTTTGCAGAACCTCCCGCAGAGTCTCCCTCCACAAGATACAATTCATTCTTCGCCGGATTTCTGGAACCGGCCGGTGTGAGTTTTCCGCTCAGCGTCGCTTCTGATTTTTTTCGCTTTTTGCCGCTTCTCGCTTCTTCTCTCGCTTTACGGGCCGCTTCACGGGCCTGGCTGGCTTTAATCGCTTTTTTGACAAGCAGGGTCGCCGTATCGCGGTTTTCTTCCAAGAAATAAGCAAGATTCTCGGAAATGACGGCGTCCGCGGCGGATCTCGCCTCACTTGTGCCAAGCTTCCCTTTCGTCTGGCCTTCAAATTGCAGCAGTTCCTCCGGGATACGCACGGAAATGATTGCGGACAAACCTTCCCTGATATCGGCGCCTTCAAGGTTCTTGTCTTTCTCTTTTAAAAGGGCGACCTTTCGCGCATACTCGTTAAACGCTCTTGTCATTGCCGTTTTGGCTCCTGATTCGTGGGTGCCGCCGTCCTTTGTTCTGACGTTATTAACGAATGACAGCATATTTTCTGAATACCCGTCATTAAACTGAAACGCGAAATCGACTTCAATGTCATGATGCTCGCCTTCAAAGGAAACCACTTCGCATAAAGCGTCTTTTTCCTCGTTTAAATAAGCGACAAATGCTTCAATTCCGTTCTCATAATAAAATACTTCTTTTACGCCGTTCCGTTCATCAATTAATTCTATTTTCAAACCTTTTAACAAGAAAGCCGATTCGCGCAGACGTTCTGACAGCGTGTCAAAATTATAAACCGTTGCGCTGAACATTGACGGATCAGGTTTAAAATGGGTAAGCGTTCCCGTTTTTTTGGTCGTTCCGATTTTTTCAAGTGAAGTCACGGGCTTGCCGCCGTTTTCAAACCGCTGTTTATAAACATATCCGTCACGCTCAATAGTAACTGTCAGCCACTCCGATAATGCGTTTACGACAGATGCGCCGACACCATGCAGACCGCCGCTTGTTTTATAGCCGCCCTGTCCGAATTTCCCCCCGGCATGCAGCACGGTGAAAATAACTTCCGGCGTCGGCTTTCCGAGCTTATGCATCCCGGTCGGCATTCCGCGTCCTCTGTCCTGTACAGAGATGCTGTTGTCCTTATGTATCGTTACGATAATATGATCTCCGTAGCCGGCAAGAACTTCATCGACGGAATTGTCGACGATCTCATATACGAGATGGTGCAGGCCGCGTGCGTCCGTCGAACCGATGTACATTCCCGGTCGTTTTCTGACGGCTTCCAGGCCTTCAAGCACCTGTATGGCATCTTCGTTGTAATCAAATTGCTGTTTTCTAGCCAAACGTACAAACCCCTTTCAAAAAACCTGCTCTTAATCATTCTCTTTTTTAAATGTTTTCATGTCTTTGTTTTTCAGTATGCGCAAGCTTCGGTCCAATTCTCCTCGGACTCACAATTATAACCAATATGCTTGATTTCGCAACATATTTAAGCGAATGGCTCGTTTTTTAGGCCGCAAGACATACATTCGAACGGCTTTTCATCTTTTTGGTGCCCTTTTCGGCGGATAAGAACATGAGTTCGCTTTCTATTATATAGCTTTATGCGGGCCATCGCAAACAGACTGTAAACCCCTGTATAAAGGGGTTTCTAAAAAAGCTGTTCATGCTTTATTGTATCTGTTTCATCATCATACGCAAAGAGTATTCTTTCAATAAAAAAGCAAAAACCCCTGATTTGCCAAGGATTTTTGCCTTTTTTGTTCCTATTTTATAACAGCGCGGGCGACTTTTATACATAAATCCATAACAGCCGTCCGTCCTTTGTCTGTAATCATGCGATACGCTTCTTCATTTGCAAGACCCTGCTGCGCCCAAAAAACGGGAGCGTCCGTCTGTAAAAATTCTTCTGCGACGCCGGGAAGCTGCTCAGAGCGTCTGAACACATTCACGATATCAATCGGTCCTTCCACGTCTTTTAATGAAGCGACGGCTTTAACGCCAAGCGCCTCATCAATCGTTGGATTGACGGGAATAATTTCATACCCTTCATCCTGCATCGCTTTGGAAACCATGTAAGAAGTCCGGTCGGGACGGTCTGACAGCCCGACGACTGCGATCCGTTTGCTCCGGTCCAGAATTTCTTTAATCTCTGATTTTGAAGGATTTTGCATCTTTACCATCTCCTTTTGATAATATATTGTACATGACCGCTTTGCCGGAATCAAAAAAAGCGCTTTGTCAGCTTAATTCTCAAAAAAACTTGTCATCAGACGGTAACAACTCGTGTTAAAATAAAGTGAAGGGACATTGAAAAGGAGAAATGTAGATGTTGATTGCTTTATTGATTATTTTGGCCTATGTAATAGGCAGCATCCCGTCAGGTTTAATCGTAGGCAAACTTGCGAAAGGGATCGATATTAGAGAACACGGAAGCGGCAATTTGGGCGCTACAAATGCTTTTCGCACGCTTGGCGTTAAAGCGGGATCTGTCGTCGTCGCAGCCGATATTTTAAAAGGCACCCTGGCCGCGGCGCTCCCATATTTACTGCACGTCCCCATTCATCCTCTTCTCGCAGGGGTGGCAGCAGTGATCGGCCATGTATTCCCCGTGTTCGCAAAGTTTAAAGGAGGCAAAGCCGTAGCCACATCAGGGGGCGTCCTGCTGTTTTATGCTCCGCTGTTATTCGTTACGATGGTTGCAGTATTTTTCGTATTTTTATTCCTTACGAAATTTGTTTCTCTGTCTTCAATGTTAACAGGGATTTATACGATTATTTACTGTCTGTTTGTAAAAGACCCTTATTTATTAATCGTAGTGACGCTCTTGACCGCGTTTGTTATCTACAGACACAGGGCAAACATCAAACGGATTATAAACAAAACAGAGCCGAAGATCAAATGGTTTTGATGAAACTTCAATTTTGACATCAAAATGCCATATGCGTTTATAATAGAGATAATTTCTTTATATGAGAAACAAAAAGGGAGTGTTCCGGATGAACATGAAAGTAACGAAAGGCGCGCTGGATTGGTACAAAGAAGAGCTCGATCTGGAAACAGGTGATCATGTCCGTTTCTTTGTCCGTTACGGGGGATGCAGCAACGTTCAGAAAGGCTTTTCTCTCGGCATTTTAAAAGACCGGCCGATGAACATCGGCACCAGCACGGAAGTTGAAGGCATTACCTTTTTTATTGAAGAAAGCGACTTATGGTACTTTGATAATCATGATTTGTCAGTCACATATTCAGATCAGGCGGAAGAGCCGGTATTTGATTATGTGTAAAAAAAGAACGCAGCGGATGCGTTCTTTTTTTTACAGCCTGAACCTTTTGAGATGATCAGTCAGACGTTCTTTTTCTAATATGCTTCTCTGCGTATCACCGAGCAGGTCAAAGTGGGGAAATTCATTTTTATGGTGAATCCACTCCGGCTTCAGCCCGTACTCCGCTCCCCATCTGATCAGTTTATTGAGGTCGCTTGAACCGGCCTTCGTCACGGTCTTAGCCTCCGGAAAGCGGTCGTCCAGCCAGTAATGCGTTAAAAAAGCGATTTTTCCTTCCGACACATCCCGCTTCCATCTTTCCAGTTCCTTACGCGTAATTCCAAATGCCATAACTGCAGCCGCTCCTTATTTTTTTGCCTTTTCGTAAGCGGCATGCCAATCAGGAAAAGCCTTGCGAAACTGAATCGGTTTGAAGCTCTCTTTATCAACGCATATATGAGAGGATGTCGCTTTGATGGCAAGTTCTTGGTCCGGATTATAGATGTGGTAGCCGTAAACGGTTTTAAATCCATTATATTCTTCAATCCAAGTATGTACGACAGCCGTTTCTCCGTAGCGGAGCGGCTTTTTATAAGAAATGTTGATATCCAATACAGGGGACAGCACTCCTCTATCTTCCATATCCTTGTAAAGGAATCCGAGTTCCTTAATCAGCGCCGTTCTGCCGACCTCCATCCAGACTAAGTAATTGGCATGATAGACGATGCCCATTTGATCTGTTTCCGCATAACGCACTTCTATTTCTTTTTTTGACACATGCAACGTTCTCTGCTCCCTTATTATCAGATTAGCCCCATTTTATCACAACGAGCCGGAAAGAGAAAAAAACCAGGTTTCCCTGGTTTTTATTATGATTGATAGCCGTTTTCTCTTGCAGCCGATTCATCCTGGATTTCACTGCGGAACGATTCAATGCTTTCATTGCGTCTGGCATTCTTCTCTTGAATGCGCTGTTTTTCCTCATCTGTCGCAAATTCCATTGATTCTTTGGCTTCTTCTATATTCTCAATTGTATTCTGCACCATATCCTGCAGCTTTTCAACGTTATCGGAGCGGTCATCCGGATTCGGTTTTTGATAATTGTTTGTCATAATGTCTGCTCTCCTTTGATGATGTTATTCGCCTTTCGTCTGCATGACAATCGGATGTCCGTTTGACTTGTCATGAAACTTTTCCCCTTTGTTGCGTTTATATTTAACGGGTTTTGTCCCTAAGTGGCTCGGAGCGTATTGCGGCTGGCCGTCTTTCTTGTTTATGCCCATGTTCATCCCTCCTTAAGAGTATATTTTGCAAAAGGAGGTTCAAACATGACTGCAAATTAAAGGTTATTTTTGTTTGAACCGCTGCTCCAGCTTTTCTTCAAGCTGATTCAAATATTCCGTATTGGTCATCAGCTCACGTTTATTTTCCATAACCAATTCATGAAAAGAACGTTTTCGCATTTTTTTCAATCTTCTCACCTCCGTGTTTTCATTCATTTTTTCCAATTTTTCAAAACCTAAGCCCTTCACAATAAAAAAACTGAACCTCTATTTGAGATCCAGTTTTTCTTTCATTTCTTTTTTTGTCATTGTGCCTACGCGAATATGCTGAATGGTTCCTTTTTCGTCTAATATGTATGTTGTCGGATAAGAAAGCACGTTGAAATCTCCGTTAATTCCGCTTTTGTCAATCAGAATAGGGAAGGTCAGCTGATAATGATCAGCAAATGATTTCACAGCCTGTATATTTTTTTCAGAGGACGTAAAATTAACGGCTGCTACCGCAATATCAGGATATTCTTTCTGCAGCTCCTGCATATCGGGCATTTCCATTCGGCACGGCTTGCACCACGTCGCCCAGAAATTGAGGAGCACTTTTTTTCCTTTATAATCAGAAAGGGAGATGCTTTTTCCTGACAATGTATCAAGTGTAAAGTCAGGGGCTTTCATCCCTTCTTCTGTCCCTTCTTTCGGACTTTTTTGTACAGAGTAAATGTTCCAGCCCGCATACACTAACAACCCGATAAGTAACATTCCGCCCAGCCATTTCGCAAGCATCCCAAGGCCTCCCGCATAAAAAGAGAGAAAGCAGACTGCTTTCTCTCCTTTGTTCATTCTGCTACTGTTTCATTTTATCGCGTAGCACCATTTGTAAAATGCCGCCGTGGCGATAGTAATCAATTTCCACTTCACTGTCAAAACGGACAACAACTTCAAATGTTTTTACCGTACCGTCTTCACTGATTGCTCTGACAGTCAGCAAGTCACGCGGACGTACAGATTCATCAACATCCACCTCGATGACTTCCTTACCGGTTAAGCCGAGTGTATCCGCGTTTTCACCCTGTTTGAACTGGAGCGGCAGCACACCCATAAAGACGAGGTTGCTTCTGTGAATTCTTTCAAAGCTTTCGGCAATGACTGTTCTGATACCGAGCAGGTTTGTTCCTTTTGCAGCCCAGTCACGTGAAGAGCCCATTCCGTAATCTTTTCCGGCCAGGACGACAAGACCCGTTTTATCTTCTTTATACCGCATGCAGGCATCATAAATAGATGTCACTTTCCCGGTAGGCCAATGTGTTGTGTATCCGCCTTCTGTACCCGGTGCGATTTGGTTTTTAATGCGGATATTGGCGAATGTTCCTCTCATCATGACTTCATGGTTTCCGCGGCGTGAGCCGTAAGAGTTAAAGTCACGAGGAGAAACGCCTTTTTCCTGCAGGTATTTGCCCGCCGGTGTGTCTTTTCCGATCGCTCCGGCCGGAGAAATGTGGTCAGTCGTCACAGAATCGCCGAATTTGCCGACAACGCGAAGTCCTCTTAAAGGCTCAACTTTTCCCGGCTCTACAGACATTTCCTCAAAGAACGGCGGGTTTTGAATGTAAGTGGAATCCTGATCCCACTTGTACAGCGCTTCATCCGTCGTTTCGATTTCGTTCCAGCGCTGGTTGTCGTCAAATACCGTTTCATACTCTTTGCGGAATAATTCCGGCGTAACAGTCTGTTTGACGAGAGAATTGATTTCATCCATGGACGGCCAGATGTCATCGAAATAAACATTTTGTCCGTCATTTCCGACACCGATCGGATCCGTTTTCAGGTTGATATTCACAGTGCCTGCTAATGCGTATGCGACAACAAGCGGAGGTGACGCAAGGTAGTTTCCTTTGACAAGCGGATGGATCCGGCCTTCAAAGTTTCTGTTACCTGACAAGACAGAAGTGATCAAGAGATCATTTTTAGCAACCGCTTCTTCAATCTCTGGAGAAAGCGGGCCGGAGTTCCCGATACATGTCGTACAGCCATACCCTACGAGGTTAAAGCCGAGCTCCTTCATGTAAGGAAGCAGGCCTGAGTTGACTAAGTATCCAGTAACAACCTTAGACCCCGGTGCAAGTGATGTTTTAACATAATTCGGCACTTTCAAGCCTAATTCTACCGCTTTTTTGGCTACCAATCCGGCACCGATTAATACATAAGGGTTTGATGTATTCGTACAGCTTGTAATAGCGGCGATTGCAATCGCCCCTGTTTTCATAACCGCATCTTCGCCGCTGTTAAGTTTAAATGAAATTTCTTTGTTCTCTTCAGCAGCATCCGCTCCGAATCCTTGGTTGCCGGCCGGGCTGACAAGATGTTTTTTAAACGTTTCCTGCATAACGGAAAGCGGGATTAAATCCTGCGGACGTTTCGGTCCTGATAGGTTCGCTTCAATTTTTGACAGATCAATTTCCACAACGTCTGTAAAAATCGGCTCTTCCGCGTCAGGCGTATAGAATAAACCGTTGTTGCGGCAGTATGCTTCCACAATATCGATCTGCTCTTCTTCACGGCCGGTCAGACGCAGGTAAGAAAGTGCTTCCTCGTCAACCGGGAAGAATCCGCAAGTCGCTCCGTATTCCGGCGCCATATTGGCAATAGTCGCCCGATCCGCAAGCGGAAGCTCAGCAACACCAGGACCGAAGAATTCAACAAATTTATTGACTACGCCTTTTTCGCGCAGCACTTGAGTGACTTTCAGCGCCAAGTCAGTCGCCGTCGTTCCGTTAGGCAATTTTCCGACAAGTTTCGCGCCGATGACCTCAGGAACAGGGAAATATGAAGGCTGGCCGAGCATTCCCGCTTCCGCCTCAATACCGCCGACACCCCAGCCGAGGACGCCGATTCCGTTAATCATTGTTGTATGGGAATCTGTTCCCACCAATGTATCAGGATATGTCACAAGTTCTCCGTCTTCCTCTTTCGTATGAACGACACTTGCCAAAAACTCAAGGTTTACCTGGTGAACGATACCTGTTGCAGGCGGAACGGCCTGATAATTGTTAAACGCTTTCTTTGCCCAGCTTAAAAATTTATAACGTTCTGCATTTCTTTCGAATTCTAAGTCCATATTAATGGCTAACGCGTCTTCCGTACCGGCTTTGTCGACTTGTACGGAGTGGTCAATGACCAGGTCAACCGGAATTTCAGGATTGATTTTATCAGGGTCTCCGCCGACAGAGGCCATGGCTTTTCTTAAAGATGCCAGGTCAACTACGGCCGGAACACCGGTAAAGTCCTGTAGAATAACCCGTGACGGTTTAAACGGCACATCGATATCTTTTAATTCAGCAGTACCCCATCTTGCTAAATTTTCAACATGTTCTTTTGTAATGACGCGTCCGTCTACCTGACGCAAAACGGATTCCAAAAGAACCTTAATAGAATAAGGAAGTTTTGAAACATTGCCGACCCCTGCGTCTTCCAATGCTTTTAATGAATAGTAGTTGTATGTTTTCCCATTTGAAGAAAATGTTTTTCTTGCTTGGAAAACGTCTTGTGTTGCGACTTTTTGCTGATTTGTCATTCTCCAAAATCCCCCTTCAATGATCAAGATCGTTCTTTAGATGAATGTTCACATTCCATCACAATTTTCTCACAATTTCATCTTAGTATAAAATCATACATAAGTAAATATCAATGTTTTTATTAAATACAATAAGATCGTCTTATCAGCATGATTGTCGGTAAATTTTGTCCGATTTTCCGCCTCATACAACGGGCTGTAAAGAGCCATATTAATGTTGAGGTGATGATCATGGTAAAACGGAAAGCCAATCATGTAATGAACGGCATGAATGATGCGAAAAGCCAAGGCAAAGGCGCGGGCTATATAGAAAATGACCAGCTCGTCCTGACGGAAGAAGAACGGCAGAACAATAAAAAAAGAAAAACAAACCAATAGCCGGAACACCTTAAAAAGGAGGCTTTAACATGACAAATAAAAATACGAGTAAAGATATGCATAAAAATGCTCCGAAGGGCCATAACCCCGGCCAGCCGGAACCGCTGAGCGGAAGCAAAAAAGTGAAAAACCGCAACCATACAAGACAAAAACATAATACAAGCCACGATATGTAAAACAGACCCCGGTGTCTGTTTTTTTTGTGCCATTCACCCATTCAAAGCTTCTGCATACGTTATAGCAAGGCTTTTTAATATGGAGGGATGCTTCCATGAATCACTCAAAAAACGCTGAAGAATTTGATGATACGGAAGAATGGCTGCGGCAGTTTTACGAGGACCCGTATGCTTGGTATGACGAGACGCTGCCGATCGATCTATATGAAACAAGCCGTCAATATATCATTGAAGCCGACCTGACGGCGCTGAAGCAGGTGCAAGCGATAACCGTCACTCTTTCGGGAAATGAGTTTATGCTCTCTGTTAAAACGCTTGAACGGACGTTAAACAAACAAATGGTGCTTCCTTTTTATCTGAATGACAAACATATTTTCACTGATTTCACCAACCATATTCTGACCGTCTCCATGAACAAGGAGCCAAATGAGACTCCTGCCTCTTTTTCCTTTCAATTTCCTCTATAACATAAAAAAGCCGCTTTCATCCCTCAATGGAAGCGGCTTTTTTGTCCGGTCATATCAGTCATATACCCTCAAAGTGAATCTCCCATGGCCAAATAGCAGAATCACTATACGATAGAATATGTTCTACCAACCGGAATGACTGGACATCTATCATTTTTTCTATTCTTTTTTTCATGTGTTCTTCTATTCTGTCTTCGTTTACAATATGGTTAAAGTAAGGAGGAGATAGAACAATGCTGGAAGGCTGGTTTATGTGGTTTATTTTATTTTGGGTCATCGTGATGATCGGATTGCTGTCTATCGGCGGGTTTTTTATGTTTCGAAAATTTTTAAAACGCTTACCGAAAGAAGACGGCCGGTCAGAACTGGATTGGCAGGACTATTATATTGAAAAAAGCAGGCACTTATGGAATGAGGGTGACAAGGCGTTTTTGGATGAATTGGTCGCCCCCGTGCCGGAGCTCTTTCGGGATGTAGCCAAAGCGAAAATCGCCGGAAAAATCGGTGAACTTTCCTTAGCGGAGGAAGCTGAACAAATAAACCGTGATTTAATCATCAGGGGTTACATACTGGCCACTCCTAAGCGTGATCATCAATTTTTAAAAAAGCATCTCCGTGAAAAACAGATTGATCTTACTCCTTATCAAGCTCTGCTCAAATAAAAAACCTTTCCGGCGGACGGAAAGGTTTTAATTCATCTGAATATCAGCGGTCTTCAGTTCATTCGAAAGTTTGCGGTAAGACAAAAACATCGCGATGCGCCACGGGACAATCATTCCGAAAGCCAGAATCCAAAACATTCCGCTTAAAGCTCCGTAATCAATCGTCGTGCTCAAAATGGATTTCATAGCGATTCTGATAACCAAGAGACCAATCAGGATAAACACAAACGCTTTTGACCGTTTTAAATAGATTTCATTATTTTTAATCTCAAATTTAGATGTTTTAATCAGAAAAATAGAGAAGATCACGCCCAGCGTAATGGCCTCCAAAAATTCTTCGCCCGTCACTCTGAAAATCGGAAAAAGGAACATAAGCGCTCCCGTACTCATGAAAATCGGCGGGAGAATTATTTTTTTAGGTGAAGCGGGCTTGTCGGAGGATTTAATCCTGACGATCATCACGGAAATTGCCATGGCCGCTGCAATAACGGATGAAATTATAATCATCATCTTTATCATTCCTTTGCTTGCACGGAGTTTGATACTATATACTATACTCCAAAAACATAAAAAAAACCAATTTGAAAAGAGAACACGTTTACGTTCCCGTTACCCGGCCTACGGCCTCCAGCACTTTAGATGCTTCAAACGGTTTAACGATAAAGTCTTTAGCGCCTAATTCAATCGCTTCCAGAACGATCCGCTGCTGCCGCATGGCGGTGCACATGATGATCCGGGCTTTCGGGTCAAAAGCTAAAATATCCTGCAGGGCCTGTATACCGTTTTTGACCGGCATGGTAATATCCATTGTCACCAGGTCGGGACGGATTTTTTGATATACTGCCAGAGCTTCCTCACCGTCAGCCGCTTCCCCGGCCACTGTGTAATTCGCCGATTCCAGAATCTCTCTGATTTTCACCCTCATGAACTTGGCGTCATCTACAACTAAAACTCGTGTCATATTCCCCTCCACATATTTAACATTAACTAGTCTTATTGTACCAAAAACAAAAGGGTATATAATAGTTCAAAAGTTATTAATCCGTTACAGACCCGTAAATCCTCCGAAAAGATTTGACAGAACGATCAGAATGTAGCTCATCCAGTTAAAAAACAGCATAACTCCGATCAGAATCATAAGAATGCCGCCGATTTTCATGATAAGCAGCTGATGCTTGCGAATCCAATTCATTCTGGTAATAAAAAATGAAAGAACAAGAAAAGGAATCGCAAATCCGAGAACATATAAAAACATATACGGCACTGCTGAAGAAGGATTTGTATTAGCCAGCGAAAATACCGCTCCTAAAATAGGCCCGCTGCACGGCGACCAGCCGGCTGCAAACGCAAGACCGATCAGAACCGAACCGATAAACCCCTCCGGACGGCGCTTAAAGTGAATGCGCCGCTCTTTCATCATGAATTTCGGCTGAAACACACCGGCAGTAACCAGCCCGAAAAGGATCAGCATGATAGCGCCAAACTGGCGGATCGCTTCATGATATTGGGTAAAAAAACTGCCGATAAACGAAGTTCCATATCCCAATGCGATAAAAATCACGGAGAAACCAAGCAAAAAACAAAGTGTATGCACGAGGCCGCGCTTTTGCAGCATCACCTTTTCTGTTTTCACCTCGTCCATACTGACACCAGTTATGTAAGACAAAAAAGCGGGATACAACGGCAGACAGCATGGAGAAATGAAAGACAGAAATCCGGCCCCAAACGTCAGAAAGTAATTAAAACTCACGATGACACACTCCCTTCGAGTTATGACAAAATCATTTCATTTTTTTAACACTTTCCCGAGAAGGATTACTTTTTATAGAAAAAGCTTATATAATTTAATTTGACATCGAGATATTATACTCCTTCTTATTTGAAAAACAGTATAAATGTGGATATAATAATAGCGACTCAGGTGAAAGATTTATGTATGAAAGGATATATCCCTGTGATTAGAGAGCATCTATTAAATGAAATTGAAAAAAAACGGGCAGAGCTGCTTAAAATCGTCATGACAAACGGAATGACATCAAACATTACGATAGAACTCAGCCAGGAGCTTGACCACCTTCTCATACAATACCAAAAAGAACTGCACACCGGCAGTTGGGGTGAAACATGACGCCAAAATAAAAAACCCTCTCCGGGTTTTTTATTTTTATAACCATGTATCTCTATATCATAATCTGTACGTATTATTTCGCTTGATTATTCATGGCTTTCATCATTTGATTAATTTTCTTTTGAGAAGGTTTCATTCCCATTTGCATCATCATCATGCGTAACATTTGTTCATTAATAGGCGGATTCTTTTTCAAATAGCTCATCATATATTTACGAGCAATAAAAAACCCGAGTGCAACACCTATGAGCAATGCGACAACGCCCACTAGGATGCCAACCCATAAAGTCATTTTATTTCCTCCTTCATGTTGTCTAGTTTAAAGTGTACTAAACCAAAGGCTATTATACAACATTTACATCTCTTTTTCCTCGTTTTTAGACAAAATTTCTTTCTCTGACCGGATTTAACCACCCGTAGCGCCGTGTCTTGAAATCCATTGCAAGAAAACAGGGGCTGATTTTACGCAGAATCTCAAAGAAAATCGTTTCCGCCTCATAATCTCCCGAAGCTGCAATCTCAATTAAACTGTCTTTCATCATGAAGGTGGCGCGGCCCTTTTCTCCGGGCAGTGTAAGCCGGTAAATGGAATCCAAACGGCTGTAACTCATTCGGTTTAAATGCAGCTGGAGACGCTGATGCATATGTATCACCGGAATCGGTTCCGTTATATATTGAACTTGCTTTTCTGTCATTTGATATTCCTGGGGTGTCAGGTCTGTCCAATGATAGTCTCGAAACAACTCAAACATAGCCGTTTCCCGCCCGAAGTAGTGGTTCGCAAACTCATCCTTTATCAGGTGCGTATAGTAATGACGTTCCATTTCCTCATCCCCTTTTACAGCGCTTCGTTATTGCTTTCTATTATACAAAAGGAGAAAAGAAAGAATTGTCTATTACTGTTACGCCGCCCCTTCTATTTTTGTCGCATAAACAGGAAAAAGAGGATGATTTGACTCATCCCCTTTTGTCTCGTTATTTGTTTAGGAGTTTTTTCACGCGGTCAACCACGTTTTCTGCAGTAAACCCGTATTCTTTCATAATTGTTTCTCCCGGAGCTGACGCACCGAAACGGTCAATTGCGAGAACGTCTCCTTCAAGACCGGTAAATTTGCCCCATCCGAAGCTTGAACCCATTTCGATCGCAAGACGTTTCGTCACATTCGGAGGAAGCACGCTGTTTTTGTACTCGGCCGATTGTTTTTCAAAGCGGTCCCAGCTCGGCATGCTGACTACAGATACGTGAATGTTTTCTTCAGCCAGTTTCGCTTGAGCTTCGATCGCAAGTCCGACTTCAGAACCTGTCGCTAAAAGAAGAGCGGCTGGTGATTCCGTTTGGGCTTTGGAAACGATATAAGCCCCTTTTTCCACGCCCGCATACGCTTCTTCAGCCTGCTGATCAATCGTCGGCAGGTTTTGGCGTGTCAATACAAGAGCTGTCGGATGATCTTGGCTTTGAACGGCAACCTTCCATGCAGCTGCGGTTTCATTTCCGTCAGCAGGTCTGATCACAGAAAGGTTAGGAAGTGCGCGTAAAGAAGCAAGCTGCTCAATCGGTTCGTGAGTCGGCCCGTCCTCTCCTACGGCAATACTGTCATGTGTGAATACATAAGTGACGGGAAGGCCCATCAATGACGCCAGACGAATGGCAGGTCTTAAATAATCAGAGAACACAAAGAATGTGCCGCCGAATACGCGGAGGCCGCCGTGAAGCGCCATTCCGTTTAATGCAGCGCCCATTGCAAATTCACGGACACCGAACCAGAAGTTTTTCCCGGCGTAGTCTTTGGCCGTGAAGTCTCCTCCATTTTTGATTGTCGTTTTATTTGAACCCGCAAGGTCAGCAGATCCCCCGACAAAGAAAGGAATTTTCTTAGCGATCCCGTTCAGCACCTCACCTGAAGATGCGCGGGAAGCAAGGCTGCTGCCTTTTTCATAAACGGGAACTTCCTGATCCCAGTCTTTAGGAAGCTCGCCTTTCATGCCGAGTGACAGCTGTTCAGCAAGCTCAGGATATTTTTCTTTATAAGCCGCGAACAGTTCATTCCATTCCTGTTCTTTTTTCGAGCCGGCTTCTTTTACCGCTTTATTGAAATGCCCGTATACTTCTTCCGGAACATAAAAATCTTCTTCAAACGTCCAAGCATACGCTTCTTTTGTCAGCTTGCTCTCTTCTAGTCCTAACGGAGCGCCGTGAACGCCGGATGTGCCCGCGCGGTTTGGAGAACCGAAACCGATCGTGGTTTTCACTTCAATCAAAGTCGGTTTTTTATCATTCTGGCGCGCTTTTTCAATTGCAGCCGTCAATTCAGCGATGTTGTTTCCGTCCTCAACATAAAGAACTTCCCAGTTCATTGCTTCAAAACGCTGCTTTACATTTTCAGAGAAAGAACGGTCTAAATCGCCGTCTAAAGAAATGTCATTAGAATCGTATAATACGATCAGGCGGCCTAATTCAAGATGGCCTGCAAGAGAAGCGGCTTCGGAAGAAATGCCTTCCATTAAATCACCGTCTCCGCAAATACTGTATGTATAATGATCAACTACGTTGAAAGAATCACGGTTATATGTCTCAGCCAGATGGCGTTCTGCAATTGCCATTCCCACTGCCATTGCAATACCCTGTCCAAGCGGCCCGGTCGTTGCGTCTACTCCGGATGTGTGTCCGAACTCCGGATGTCCCGGTGTTTTGCTTCCCCATTGACGGAACTGTTTCAAGTCTTCAATGCTGAGGTCATATCCGCTTAAATGCAGCATGCTGTATAAAAGCATTGAACCGTGGCCTGCTGATAAAACAAAGCGGTCGCGGTTAAACCAGCCCGGATTCTGCGGATTTACATTCATAAATTTCGTCCACAGCGTGTATGCCATCGGAGCAGCTCCCATCGGCATGCCCGGATGTCCGGAATTCGCTTTTTCAATTGCGTCTATAGATAGTGTACGAATGGTGGCAACTGATTTCTTTTCAATTGTATCCATTATAATCCCCTTCCATATTGTTGTACCTTTTCATCATAAAGCGATGCTGACTTTTTCTCAACTCTTTCAGCTTAAATTTGAGATAAACTTGTTGAAAATTGTCGTAAAGCACATTCTGATATTAGTATATACGAAAAAAGAATACGTATTGCCGTATTCTTTCTGTTTAATGAAGATTATTTTTCTGTTGTTCTCTTTTTAATTTTTCAGGGGTGACATCGTTGCCTTCCGGATCAATCACTTTTACGCTCTTTAACGTATTTTTCATTGAGGAGCGGAATCCTTTCAAATACTCCTGGCGAAGCTTTTGCTGTTCAGCTTTTTCCTCATCCGTTATCGTGTTTGATTTAGCTTTTTGAGCCAATTCGTTAATTCTTGCGATTTTTTCTTTAGAAATCATAATAAGCTCCTTTGGTGCGTGTTGATTATATACTACTAAAACGCAGTCTTTTTTACAACTGATGCGCGTCAGCTGCCTTCTGTGTCTGCGGTATATTCCTGAAACCGCCGGTGAACCGTGGCTTTGGACACATCATAGCCGAATCCCCTTAAGGTCGCTGCGATTTCTGCAAAGGTAAGCTTGTTGGCTCTCAGCCTGATAATTTCCGAAACCGGAACCTCTTTTTTTTCTTTTCCGCTGTTTTCATGCCTGTTTTTCAGATTCCGTTCAGGTTTGTAGCCGTTTTTCACGGCTCTTTTCATTCCCCGCCGGATTTTCATATTATGAATTTTCCTTTGATATTCCTCAACAATACTGACGATTTCGAGTACCATCGAATCAGCTTCAGAAAGCTCCAGTTCACCTTTATGAGCCGTCGTATATATTTTCACATTCTCCCTGTAAATACAATGCAAAAGCGCAATCTTGGCGTTGCCTCTTCCCAATCTCGTTTCGTCCTGCACCAATATCGCGTCAATATGTGATTTTTTAATTTCATCAAGCATTTCAAATACTCCGTCGCGGTCCATTTCGTAACCGCTGGCTTTCTCAGAAATGACTTTCACGACTTCCATGCCGTTTGCAGCAGCGATCTCACCGAGCTCCTCTTCCTGTCTTTTTAATGACGTTTGCTGCTGTTCTTTGTTTGTGCTTACGCGGGCATAAATGAGCGCCTTCATTTCTCTCTTTCCTCTCTAATTGACAATGGCCAGCTGATATACGGCCGGATGCTTCTTCTTAACCGGAAGAATAAGTTCGTCTCCGGGCTTTATATCAGCAGTTTGGAGATGATTATTCTCCGTCACCCACTCAATGAAATCTTCTTTATTAATGTGTTTCTTTTCTGCTACATGATCCGCAAGTGACCAGAGTGTATCGCCGTCCTGAACCTTTATTTTAACATATTGGCTGAGGGACTGATCATTTCCCGCACATGAGACAAGTAAAATAGCGGCACTTAAAATTGCAGTAAACAGCCCGACAAATATAATAGATTCTTTCGCCATGTAAACAACCTCCGATAAGAATGTTTGTTCGCTTTTATACCTTTCAGTATATACGAACAAACGTTTCTGTCAATCGTTTTTTCGAACCTATGTTTGTACTGTCAGGAAAATCATGCTATAATCTACTTAAAATCGACGTTTTGAGGTGCGAAATATGACGAAGCTATCAAAAAGGCAGCTTGATATCCTGCGTTTTATTAAAGAAGAGGTAAAAACGAAAGGATATCCGCCTTCTGTAAGAGAGATAGGAGAAGCAGTAGGACTGGCTTCCAGTTCAACCGTGCACGGCCATTTGGCGCGGCTGGAGACAAAAGGCCTGATCAGACGGGACCCTACTAAACCGAGGGCGATTGAGGTATTGGATGAAGAAGAAGTCCAAATTCCGAAAAGCCAGGTCGTAAACGTTCCGGTCATCGGGAAAGTGACGGCGGGTATTCCGATTACGGCTGTTGAAAATATCGACGAGTATTTTCCGCTTCCTGACCGGATGGTTCCTCCGGGCGAACATGTCTTTATGTTAGAAATCATGGGAGAAAGTATGATTGACGCCGGCATTTTTGACAAAGATTACGTCATCGTCAAACAGCAGAACACGGCCAATAACGGAGAAATCGTCGTAGCTATGACCGAAGATGATGAAGCGACGGTCAAGCGCTTCTATAAAGAAGACAATTATGTGCGGCTGCAGCCGGAAAATCCGACGATGGAGCCGATTATCCTGCAAAACGTAAGCATTTTGGGGAAAGTTATCGGCGTATTCAGAGCCGTACATTAATTCTATTAAACTTCATTTATCGTAAAAAACCCCTCTGCAAGGGGTTTTTTGCATAAAAAAAGCAGATTCGCCCTGGCTTAAGAAACGAATCTGCTAAGGAGGAAAAACTTACATTCTTATTATCCGACATCACACTTTTGAAGTCAACTAATAATGTTTCCCTCGAGAAACTTTTCATCCGTTTTTCAACTTTGTATATTTGTGCGTGATGAATTTGCTTTTGTTTATCTTTTCTTTGGGCGGGTGCATCAAAATTTGTATATGAATATTTAGTACATAGTACGATAAGTTATATTTAAATATAAAAAAACCCGCTGCCTTTAGCGAGTATCTATTTTCAATCAAAATGATAATATTCTACACCGTATAACCCTTTAATATAGACGGGGCCACAGACGTTTGAAGAACTTTCAACCAGAATCCTGTATTTGTGATACGGATCAATTGATTTTTTATCCTGGGCACTGAGGTTTAACCAGCTGCCGCTGTAGTTTTTAGAGCTTAATGTATAAAAATTTCCGTTCAGCGCCATCCGCTGGAGTTTCATGCTCAAACCGCACGAAGAGTTGTTCATTATGGTGAACTTATATCCTAAAAAGTAATCGTCGGCAGCTACAGCCCCCGGATTTTCAATATGAAACTCTTTTGCATTTCCCTCCAAAGTGAAGCTTGTTTTTGATCCGAATTCAGTGGTAGCCGCTTTAGCTGAGTGTATTCCGCTAAAACATAATAAAAAAACAGCAATACATATCCAGTATTTTTTCATTTGCATCCCCCCTTTTTACATATTTTAACTTGTGAATCCTGTGATGTCTATTCACATTTTATTAAAACGTATCCTTTATAACCACTATATACCAGTTTAAAAATTTGCGGATTGCTTACAATGAAGACTAAACGAAATAACGAAGGTGGTTCAAATGAAACACGTAATTGCTTTCGCTTCTAAAACGGCGCTCACACTTGCTTTACTGTACATTGTTCTGGATCTTATGTACCAAGTAACCTTTTTAAACGTTCTGTTTATTACAGTGATCTTAAGTTTAATCACTTATTTTGCGGGTGATTGCATGATTCTGCCGAGAACAAGCAATTTCACAGCCGTTGCAGCTGATTTCGGAATTTCATTCATTATATTATGGATATTCCTTATGAACATTGGCGGATTTAATGTCTCTCCTGCCGCGGCATCGGTTATCTCTGCACTTTGCATTTCTGTTTTTGAGGCATTTTTTCACCGGTATTTGCAGCAATATGTACTTCCCGAAGATTATCAGGACACAACAGAGACGGATAGCACGCTATGGAGCTATCAAACCGAGGCGTCTGAAGAATTAGTGCCGGAAAAAGACCCTCAGGAAAAAACATAAAAAGGAGGCAATCGCCTCCTTCTCTTTTTATTTTTGCTTCTGATCGTCCAGCGGCAGCTGCAGCAGTGAGTCTGTGCCTGTCGCTTTCGGCGTTTTTCCGTCCCATTTTTCAATCCATTTATATTTGATCATTTCATCTGACATTGATTTCTTTATGATTTGGTTGTAATCAGCGATCCCTTCCGCTTCAATTTTTTTCTTTTTCGCTTCGGCTTCGGCTATTTTAATTTCAGTTTGTGTCCGTTCAAGTTCCTGTGAAGACTTCACCCTTGCATCGATAGCTTCCTGTGTGGCTTTATCCGGCTTCGGTACGCCAAGCGTCAGATCATCAATTAAAAATCCAAGACTCTTCATATCATCAGCAAATCGTTTTTGGACATCGGCGGCGGCTTCTGCAGATTTTTGCCCGTATGTGTCAATAACCGAGTATTTGCTGATTGATTTTCGCGCTGCATCCCACAGCCTTGTTTTTAAATATGTATTTTCGATCGTTTCAACGTCTACCGCGCCGAATTTGTTAAACAGATCGACTACTTTATCAGGCTGCACGACATAGTTGTAAGCGATATCCATTTCTATATTTTTACCGTCTGAGGTTGCCACTTTTATATTTTCATTATTCACTGTCTGCATACGCACCGGATATTCCGTTACTTTATTAAATAATCCGACTAAGTGCCAGCCTTGGTCCAATGTGTCGGATTTTACCCCGCCATTCGGTGAGTATACAACCCCGACATAACCGTTCGGTATTTTTTCAATGAATAGTGACGCTGTAACGCCCGCAATTAAAAGGGCTGCACCTATAATCACACCGCCGAGAATTTTTTTTGTGTTTCCGCGCTTATTTTCGCTCATGCTGATCTTCTTCCTCCCATGACTTTTTGAATTTTTTGGCTTTGCTTCCCACTTGTTTAAAGATTGGACTAAGCATCAGCCATAAACCGAATCCGATGATGACAAGAAGAATGATAGACCCGATCATCACTTTCATTTGCCCACCTCTTTTCTTTCATCCTGTCAATTATGTATACGATCTTAAGAACTTAAAGTTTCATAAATTTCAAAAGAAAAAGCCCCGCCGGCAAAATAGGCGTGCTTATTAATAATTGTCACTGATAAAATCAGAAATCGTTTTTGTGAATTGATAAAAGGTTCCATTTTGTGTGGATGCTCTGCTTTTCAGCGTAAAAGTGTCAAATAGTGATTTTCTGAAGCCGGTGCTCATTTCGATTTGAATACTCAATCCGGATGAAGATTGATTGGCAAGGTTGTTCGGACTGACGCCTGCATATTTATCATTTATGCCAAGAAGAACGGCAGGATACCCGTGTCGTTTCAGCACATCGGTCAAAAGTTCGGCACGTTCTCTGTCTGTACCGCCGATTTTTATCTTTTTATCGTCACTGCCGTAACCGTGCAATGAAATGACATTAGAGTGCTCTTTCACCATTTGCACGGCCTTCGGTTCATCGAAATGCGAACTTGTCAAATGCAGAGCCGCATTACCGGCTGGTTTTAACCCTTCAAATAAATATAAACTCCGGTTTTCGGCAATTTCTCTCGATAACTCACTGGTCCCCGGCTCTATGCCTCCGCCGTGTATAGCTAATATGAGGACAGAAGGGTCATGCTCTCGCGTTGAAATGGAAAAATCGGAAGGATCTTCATTCAGCTTTAATTCCTCGAAACCGCCGTAAATATCTGAAGCGGCATTAGCCTGAAAGAACGGCAGGAGCAAAAACGGTAAAATTAAAACTGAAATTCCTTTTTTGGTTATTGATGGCATTTGTATGTTTATGTTACAATACAAATGCTTCAGCCTTTGAAGCGAACGGCAGAACAGGGTGACTTTGGACGGTTTCTTCTGCTCTGCCTCTTTGCCAGCTGCTTTACGCTCTACTCTTCTAACCCTTTTTGCCATAACATCATCCTTTCTTTTGTTTACACTTTTGTCACAATATTATATACGTTGGACAAAACCTCCGTTCATCTTGAAGAATAAAAACATCAAAACAACCTCTATCCTTTAACCTAAAAAAGTCTTTCTGTCAAAGAGACGGAAAGCTTAAATGATAAAAATGAAACCCTTCTCCTTAGTTTTGGAGGAGAGTGAGGACTGCAGGGAAATCATTTTATCAATATGCTGAGCTGGGCTGGCGTCCGGCTCAAATATTTGCTCCCGGCATAAACGGTTACAGAGTGGCCGAATTTCGAAGTCAATTTTGAACATGACGTATGATTTCCCAATTCAAGAATCACCGAAACAAATTGAATGTAACTGCTGTTTCCATAAAAAAAGACTGCTGTTAAGCAGTCTTTTTTCGTTTTATTTCGTGCCTGTTGATCCCAGTCCGCCGCGGTCATTGTTCCCGAGCTTGTCTACTTCGACCAGCTCCACTTCAGGCATTTTCTTCATGATTCTGAATTGGCAGATCCGCTCCCCCTTGGAAATGTCGGTATCCCGAAGCGCGAATGCAGGAAAAAACCAGAAGTCATTGTCGCCTTTATAAGATTCATCAATGACACCCATTGAATTTGTCTGAATGATACCGAAATGCTTATATGTACTTGAACGCGGAACGACATGGGCCTCATATCCTTCCGGCAGTTCCATCGCAACTCCAAGCGGGATAAGTTTGAATTCACCTTTTTTGATTGTTATATCTTCAGCTGCCCGCAGATCAATCCAATCGCCCTGTTCAATTTTACTGATTCTCGTTTGCGTATCATCTGAATATTTAATTTTGATTTGTAAAGTCATTTTCGCTGCTCCTTTTGCTTCCCTATTTCAGTCGTATTGATGACCAATCCGTGCCCCATTATACCATTTAACTGTTAAGAATGTTGATTTTGGTGTATATGCAGCCGAAGAGGAAGCACTGCGAAGTCAATGAGAATAAACCTAAAATGAGGACCCCTCCTATCGTTTTTTCCTCCATTTTCACATGACAGCTTCAATTACAATAATGCACAGCTTTATATCCGTTGTTTCAACAGAGCTTTTTTAAAATTTCACCTTGGTTTCAAAAGGAATTTCGTTCTGAATAAAGAATTTGAAGAATAAGCGCTTAAAGGGCGCGCGACTCTTTTCTGTCCCCTGCCTCAGGCGCTTATATCAAAAGAAAGAGGTGTCTTTAGAATGGTTCAATTTAAAAACTTTCCTGATCCGTCTTTAAACGCCCCATTGCAGTCTCGCCCTGCACAGCCCTCTGAATTGGAGCATCTCAAAGCAAGGATGCAGAATTTTATTAAGCATTCCGCAACGGATGATAATCTTGAGATCGCAGATGCCCGGGTGACGGCGGAAGGAATGGTCACCTCACTTTTAAAAGAACGGCTTGATACAGAATACGAAATGCTTAAGAATAAAATCACCCGGGAAGTGAATGTGGAGGACTACGGAGCGATCCCTGACGGCCGGGACAATACGGAAGCCTTTCGGAGAGCGATCGGTAACGGCCGGGTCAAAGTAAACGTTCCCGCAGGAGAATTTTTGGTTCAAGGGATAAAACTCCCCTCATGGACTACCATTTCCGGTGAGGGACAAGGGATTACCGTGCTTAAGCTTCATGAGGACACTCCCGCATACGAATGGGTCATTACTAACGATGATTACGATAATGGAAACCGTAATATTTTTGTCCAGAACATGACTTTAGACTGGAATCCTGATCGTCAATGCGGGGTCAGGAACCCCGGAGGACAGTTTTCCAGCTGTTTAACGTTTGCCAATGTGCAATACGGCTGGATTAAGAATGTTGAAACGGTTAACGCGGGTCTCCATGGTATTGATATTACATCTCCGACTTACGATCATTTGCCTGAAACAGAATGGACGAAAGACGGGTGCCGATATATATGGATTGATAACTGTGTGGCATACGGTTCCGGAGACGACGGCATTACCACCCATTACAGCGAATATATTTTCATTTCCAATTGCCATTCCGGAAACCCCCGCGGCACAGAGCATGCTGAGGGCAGCGCAAACTCGAACGGCATTGAAATTGACGACGGTTCTAAACATGTATGGCTTTTAAATAACTATACGAGCGGAAATATCCGCGGGATTGAGGTAAAGGCGCACAGCCTGTGGCCGGCTTCTCAAAATGTTCATATTATCGGTCATGTTTCGTATCGTGATGTACGTTCATTTGATATTCGTCATATCGGCCATCATCAGGCCTCAGACCCCGAAAGCACGACGGCTTATGATGTTACTTTAACCGATTGCACCGCGATTGAACCGGTATTCAATGCTCTCTATGACGGTGTGACCCCGAGGGCGCTGGTCATCTCTGCCTATAAAAACGTTAATGTAAACGGATTCACAGCTATTGGTGATCCCTCATACGACTATGGCGGGAATCCAGTCGTGGCTCTTCAATACCGCAGTCAAAATATTACGATCAACGGCATTAAAATACGCGGCTTTACACAAGCAGGTGTTGACATCAATATATCCGGCGGATCAAATAAAACCGATTATGTTAAAATTTTAAATTTTGATATATACAAGTCTTCTCCTAAAGGCATCTCAATCGGCGGAGGCCAATATAACGTAAATATTATGAACGGTACGATGATCGGAGACGGCGGTTCCGTCGGAATTACGTCCCCTAACAGTCAGGCCGTCATTCTCGGGGTGCAAGCGGAAGGTTACAGCGCGGCCGCATCTATAAAAGGACAGACTTATGAGCAGATCCCCGTCAATTTAAAAGGAGGCGCACAGCTCGCGACCAGCTCCGGTTTTGCATTCAACCCGACAAGCGCCGTTATTGCGGGAACAGGCGATATTACGGCCAGAGGTGACAGAAATGCGATCATCAGCTCTTCCGGAGGTTCAAGTTCTGAAGGTTCAAGGGCATTTATCGCCGCTTCAAACAATGTCCATATTACGGGCAGCAAAGTCTCCAGAACGATTCTGTCATCAGAAAGCATTACATTGGAAGAACCATACACGGTTGCCGGAGGGCATCAGTCCATCAAATGGAAACTGGATTCAGCGGGCGGCCACGGTACGTTCGCCGGAGCTGTCACCTCTTCCCTGTCAGGGTACGGAGAATATTTTGAAAGTGTAACCGGCCAGACAATTCCCGCCGGGACGATCGTCACAGTGAACGGCGAAAAAATTGAATCGGCTCACGTCGGAGATTACATGCTCGGCGTCATTTCAGAAACAGCCGCTTTTATCTCAGGAGCCGCAAGCTTCGGATGGCAAAGCCGCTTTTTGACAAATGAGTTCGGCGGTTTCATATACGAAAATGTGACTGACGAAGAAACAGGAGAAACGGTACGCGTGCCGAAACAAAACCCGGACTGCAGTCCGGCTCTTGAAGCTGACTATGAAGCACGCGCGGCCAGAGACGAATGGCACATTGTCGGACTCAACGGCCGGCATTACGTACGGGTCGACGGTACGGTCAGCCCGGGAGATTATATCACGGCCCATAACGGAATCGGGACTAAAGCCGCGGAAGGCTGGAAGGTATTGAAACTGACGGCCTTATACAGTTCTGAAAAAGGGTACGGCATTGCAATTGCGGTTATCAAATAGGGTCTCAATATCAGGATCATCTCCTCTCTTTTCTATCGGGCGGGTAGATCCTGTTTTTTATACCGAATGAGATGCCTCTTTTTCAGCATACCGTTTCATTTGTCCAAGCCATCCATGCTTTCTGTCATAGAATACTACCGTCAGATGAAAAAAGGAGGAATATGAGTATGGATATGGGTATGGATATGGACATGGATATGAACGGACATTATGATCACCACCCAAAGCAGCCTAAACAAAAAAAGAAGAAACAAGATAAAAAGCATCTTGATTATGATTACATCGTTGTTTATAAAAGAAAATGCAAAAAATGTAAAAAATGCTGCTAACTTGACATATCAACACTTTTTACACCCGGTAAACTCCGGGTGTTTTTCTTATTATGGCGTTTCTCCGGGCTATTTTCACCCAAAATCCGGTCATCCTATCACAATACATAAAAAGACTCTATTATTTTCTTCCCTTTTCGCCTAATTAAAAGTATTTCATTTACAGAAAACAACACAAATAGAATGACATGACTTTTGAGAAAATCTACTCTTTGCTTGGTCAATTTTTCTGCGATACCATGAATTTGCAACAATTTTTAAAAATTTCCTCAGGAGGTCATAGCCATGAAAATCGCCAGAACGATAGTCGGATCATGCTTAGCTTTATCTCTAACAATTCCTTTCACAGCCAGTGCCTCAGCAGCCAGTCAGTCTGAACACGCAAACGCGCCTCACGTTTCACCCGTTGCAAATCCGTTAGAAAGTAAATTATCCCAAACAGCAGACCAAAACGTAAAAGCAGCAGGTGTTGATGCCGGGCTGTACGTAAACGTAGATGTTCTCGGAATCTCAGATCGCATTGCTGAAGCGGTTAAGTCAGATCAAAACCGAACCGGCTGGGTAAAAAATGTTATGGAAACAACATTTTACGCATCAGGACAGAAGTACAACGTCATGGTGTTCAATTTAAATCAAGAATATGAAGACCGCTTTAACGGCGTTCAATTTTACGGATCAGCCGTTTATGACGGTATTACTTACGGAATCTGGGTCTTCGAAAACGGGTCCTTCGATAACAAAGGAGACGAAGGCTGGATCAATTGGGCTTTCAGAGGGTGGTTCGATCGTGATAATCAGCATATTGAATTCCACAGACCTTAATACGGAGAAAACTTGCGGCAGCGCCCGCAAGTTTTTTTAACTGGACTGCACATTTTTCACCGTTATAACGACTATACTTGAAGTGCGGGCTCCGAACGCAGCCCCGGTAAAGTCTTTCAAAGTGAGGGTAAGCCATGTCAAAGTCTTTAAAAATAATGTTGTGGAGCATATTGGTGTTCATCATCTTGTTAGTGATTATCGGAATCGTTTCTTACAATCAAACTCCGTCTGCAGAAAGCGCAGCAAAAAAATGCTTTATGGCTTCTAATCAATGTTAAGCCTTCATCGGCTTTTTTTATTTTCGCACACTTGAAGTTCTTCTATTTAGATCGTTAACGTTCCCATTCAGAATGGAGTATACGCGTATATCATCAGGCAGTCCGTTTTGATACATGGTTCCGATTATGCCCTTCGCATCTTTTTTCTCTATTCCTCATCACATTCCCTTTTTTCATGCTACTGCTCTTGAAACCAACCAAAAGGTTTCAATCCTAATAGCTTGTTACTTTTCATTTTTTTTAAAACAAGCCACCTGCGCATTCTCTTCGCAACTTCTCAATGTATGAGCCTACCCGTCTCTATTACAGGAAGCAGTACGATGCCTCCTTTTACTCATTTTAACGGATGGTCATGTAAAGGAAATATAGACTAAAAACCTTTTTTCAAAAAGTAAACTAGCATCCCTATCAAACTTTACATTTCGGCATAATATGTATTAATCCTCTTTAGGAGGTGAGATTATATGGGATTCTCAGGTGGTTATGGTAGCTCCTTTGCGTTAATCGTGGTGCTATTCATTTTATTAATCATCGTTGGGGCTTCTTTCCTCGGCGGTTATTAAGAATCCTCTTACCTCCGCATCCATGTCAGCAGCACCTCCATGATCGTACGGCGCCATAAATGAAATGTTTATGGCGCTCTGCTGTTTTTCCCCTTTTCATTCACACATTAAAACTAAAAAGATCGGCCGATGTATCAACATGCAGCCGATCAGTAATTCATAGATTATTGTGTAAGGTTTACATCGATGACGTTATAGAAGGCATTGGAAGTATCCGCAACGTCCCATACCCCTAAAATAACATGATACCCGCTTCGATCAGTCGGCACAAAAATCTTATGAGTCAGATTCGTATCTGCCTTGGAACCGTCGTGGTTTACCGTTCCGATTAATTCGAATTCATCTCTTGACAAAGGTTTATTCGGATTCCAGTTTTTCTTGGTGATATAATAGTGCCACTTTGATGTCGCATGAGGGGCCGTGTAGTACCAAGTAAAGGTGTTAAAACCGCCGCGGATGTTTTGTTTTACCCAATAATCTGCAGTCTGCTTGTCTAAACCGAAGTCAATTTGTCCCGATCCCCCATTTGCAGACGCAATTCTTCCATCAGGCGGTCCTGCAGCCGGAAATCCTTTCGGCCCTTCTACAGACTGAGGATTATCAATGACGGAGCCATATTTCTGCGCAGCGGCCGTCCAGCCCAATGTTTGTTTCTCTAATGCTCCCATGTACGCTCTGCTGACGGGCTCTTTTATATACCCGTGCGCAGATGCATCACTTGAATAGAATGCGCCTCCAATACCAAGAGTAACAGTTAAAACTGCAGCTTTGACTAAACCCTTCATTACTGCATCATCCTCCCTCTTTTGTTAATAAAAACCTTTCAGTGTATACACTTCACGATAGAGGATGAAATGACCTTCCTTTTCTTGATAGGAAAAAGCAATGAGGTTCGCGCTTTCCCCTTTGTTTTTTATAATCATAAAGAAAAAGCCGGGCCGATTCTGTTGTCGAATCCGCGATTGACCGGCCCGCCCCTTTTCCTCAGAACTTCATTCGCTGGATTTGCCGGTTTCTTTTCGGATAACCGGTGCTACTTCCGCTGCTAATCGTTCGATGTTTTCCGCGGCTTTTTTAAACGGCATACCTCCTATATCGATTTGCGCGAGAAATCGCTGATGTCCGAATAACTCGTATTGATGCATGATTTTTTCAATGATCTGCTGTGAGCTTCCCACAAATAAAGCTGTTTCTTTTCCGGACGCCCGCTCAAAATCTTCCTTCGTTAAAGGCTCATCGATCCCGTGATATGAATGAACGTGAGACCAGTAATTTGAATGATACGGATAAAATTCTTGTATTGCCTGTTCATTCGTTTTTGAAATGAACATATGTCCGGTTACCGCAACCTTCACATGTTCCGGAGGATGACCGGCTTTAGAAGCCGATTCCCGGTATTTGTCAACAAGCGGCTTAGATGACATCGGATCACCGCTCAGTACAGCTAATGCCAAACCCGCGCCTGCACGCCCGGCTCGTTCTGCGCTTTCCGGAGTCCCCGAAACACCTAACCATAGCGGAATGCTTCCGCGAAAAGGCCGAGGAGAAATTTCTGCCTCGCGCAGTGGCGGCCGGTAACGTCCTTTCCAGGTAACCGATTCTTCCCCGGAATTTAATTTTAAAAAGAGGTCAATGTGTTCTTCAAACAGTTCTTTATAATGGCCTACGTCATAACCGAAAAGAGGAAACGAGTCTAAAAATGCGCCCCGTCCCGCAATGATTTCCGCCCGGCCGTCTGAAATCAGATCAAGCGTTGCAAAATCCTCAAATAAACGGACGGGATCAGCGGTGGATAATACAGTCGTGGCACTGGTCAGCTTAATATTTTCAGTGATCTGTGAAATCGCTGATAAGATGGCCGGCGGCGAAGATACCGCATAATCAAGACGATGATGCTCGCCTACACCGAATACATCAAGCCCTGCGTCGTCAGCCAGTTTCGCCAGCTTCATCAATTCATCTATCCGCTGCTTTGCGCTGACTGTTTTCCCTGTCAGAGGATCGGGATATAATTCTGCAAATGAATAAATTCCAATTTCCATACAATCACGGTGATCAGCCCTCACATTTCTCTCCTCCTGCACTGTGTAAAAAAGCTTTTATGTTATTCTATTCAGCCGTTTTATAAATAGGAATTCATTCAAAATAAATACAGAAGCTTAACATGCAGAAGGTCGGTATGAGAGGAAAAAAAGTTTCTGGCGCCCTTCAATTCTGCCCATTACACTCATGCAGCCCGACTAGGCAAGAACAAAGCCGCCACAAACGGATTCGAATTCATGTGTTCATTTTCAGTCCGATTCAATCTAATCGTGAAATTGATCATAAAGCTTTCGTATTCTTCCGGCATCAAGAGCAATGACTTCACCCCCTCTGTCATCATACAGAAAGAAAATAATATCTTTTGTCATATTCACAAAAAAAACATCAGGATACCCAACGGAACAGCCACCGAACCTTGGCTTCAGCGGAAAATCTTCGTGGACGGCTGCCTTAAGTAATTGGGGGATACGCAGAGCTTTCCGTTTACATAATAAAGAAAACTGCTGCATTTCATATTCTTCTTCGAACGGGCATGGACAGGTCTTCACTTGAATCCGATATAAATCATCCTTACACTTCAGAAACGGCTGATAAACCTTTAATTTTCTCGCGTGATGACCTTGAGATTTGTGCTTATACACGTTGGCAACAAGGAACATGTCATCGCTATGTTCAAACAGCTCATTGAAAAGTGCGGCGGTTTGATGATGAACATGCTGAAAATACTCAAGATTCAAAGCACCGCTTTCATTAAATTGATACATATTGCCGCCGAGAGAAAAATGAATTCCCACGTCCCATTGATGATAAATGCCGGGCACTAATTTTAAAGTTGGAAACCTTTCCTTCAGATAATCATTTATTTTCATTCAAACATCTCACTTTCCTTTTCCCGCTCCAGAAGCAGAAGAAGCCGAAAACATTCCGCTTATTTCTTTTTCACCCTTGTAATATTATTCCGATTGGAATACAATGAAATAGAACACTGTGAACCCCATTGATCAGGGTGGATGCTGGTCACATTCATCCTGATCCTTTCTTTTACACAAGATCGCCCCAACTTTGAACCCCTCCGTTTCCAACCTTATTCATTGATATTACATATATTTCAATGGTATTATTTTCTTATACATAAGCATCAAGAGGTGTCAGCTTTGAACAACATCAGAAGATTAAGAGCATATTTTCAGTCTCACCGTAAAATAGGTCTGGCTGCAGACTTGCTTACGGCTGTATTGCTTATCTCATTATCCATTCTTTTTTACGGATGCCGGCAGGGGGCTTTTAATGGTTTCTTTATGTATGTCTTAGTAAGTAATTTTATCGGCTCCAATGCCTCTTTTATCGACTTCAGCACATCGAGGAAAAACAGACAAAAATAAAGGCTTTGCGTCAAAAAGAGGGTTATACCGCCCTCTTTTTATTCTTTCAGTCATACCAATGCGTTCTTTTCAGGTTGAATTTTTCTGAATAGGACTCATGATCGGTTTTCCATGCTGCTTCAACAGTGATTTCATGACCGATCACTTCATTTTCCGGCATATATTCAAACGTTTGAATATGGTCTTCTCCCGTTCCGCCGCCTTCTAATTTCTCTCCGGTGTATTCTGAAAGATGATAGTCTTTATCTTCACCATATTTCCGGCCGTCAACAAATAATGTTAATCTCTTAATCACCGTGTTCTTTTCATTCACTTTATTACCTCTGTAATACAAATTCAAGAAATAGTTAGGGCCGAAAGAGGTCTTGTCTGATTTTTCAATTGACGCTTCCCACGTCTTGCTTTGGCTATAGCCGATATATTTAACTTTTTCTCCTGAAATTAAAGAAAACAGTGCAAATCCGGCTGCTATTATGAGAACAGTGATAATAACCAGCAATGTTTTAATGACTTTACGTTTTTTCATGACATCCCGCCTTTATCATTTAGAACATATGAATATTAGAATTGTTACATTTAATTTGAAAGAATGATAAAAAGGGATTCTAATCCAAGGAATAAAAAAATACTAAGAAGATCATATTCCCCTTAGCTTCACATCCCAGATTGCCATGCAATAATGATAAAAGTCGTCCAAAAAGTTGTGACTAAAATAAGCATAACGGTTACAATCATTAAAATGAGACAACTTATTGTTAGAATTGAGTCTTTGCTTTTGTTAAGAATCAGAGTAACCATTGATCCTGCAGCAAATAGATACGCCAAAACCGCACCGACCCAATACCACAACATAGAGTCATTGCTCCAGTAAGCCATTGACTGCATATAAATACTGAATATAAATCCTGACAATGCTAATAGAAACGAAACTAAATTTGATTTCAAGTTAGCGTTCCTTTCTTCATAAGTTTTATTTTTAGGAACGGTCATACATCTGATAACACCTTTTATGCGATATGCTTCGCCGCTTTGTCTGCATATTTTAATTCCTATTTCGTTTTTAAATATGTTTACTAAAACAGAAATCATATAAAGGTCACCTGAAACGCCGATTTAAAATTAAATAGATGTTTTATAAACGTTAATTGCTTGATTTCTCAAAAGCACATTATCTTTCGTAACCATTCCAAGATTGTATGCTTGTTTGATGATATCCAGCACTTGATTATCCGTTTCAGTTACAGCTCGTCCACCAGTTATGCTGGATTTCCAATAATCAAACTGGTGATTTCATTCTGAACTGCTTTTAAGGTTTTGAGTATCAACCACTTTTCCATTCTCAAGCGCTTCTTTAAATTCATCAAAATGAATTGAACATTGCTGATTCGAATTACTTCCTGCACCTTCTGTCGCTAAACTGCAAAATGTCCATCACAATCATCCTCTCTCTAATTTTACAACATTGCTATAATGATTTTCATGTTTTTCCCAACCTTCAAGCTGAATCTTTTTGATCGTTACTAGGTAACCTAATGAAGTATTTAACTTAAATACAAAAAAACCTGCTTCTAGCAAGGTTTTTTCGGTAAAGGAGAGGTTATTTCCCCACAAATTCTATTAACTATGTTTTTGTTTTAACCATTCTTTCTTTAGCAATGCGTATTGGTAAGTGTTTTCATATTTAGGTGTTCCATCCTCGTGTGCAGTAAATGAAATAAATTCAAGAAAATAACCTTCTTTACGCATTCCTAATCTCTCACATAGTTTTTGTGACCTGTAGTTATCATCTTCAACATATGCATAAAGCCTTCTTGCTTCTTTTTGCATAAAGAGATACTCAAAGAAAGCGTTCGCACTTTCACTTGCGTATCCCTTCCCTTCAAAACGGGCATTGAAATTCCAGCAAAAGGAATAGGTATCTGGCTCTTCTTTTAAATAAAATAGTTCTCCGACTAGATCATTACTGTCTTTTAAACAAACTGCAATATAAGAGTCATCTCGGCTTCTTTTTTGAACGTTTACGGCAGCTTCTTCTAACGTAGACATTCTGTCATCAAGAAAGCAATTCACTCTCGGATGTGCCGAATATTCCAACAGACCTTGCGAATCTCTCTCGGTAAAGTTTCTTAAAATTAAGCGATGGGTTTCAATTTTTTGCATTTGCAGTCTCCTGTTTCATTGTTATCGATCATTGAAAAGAACTTCTTCGTTTGTTGAAGAACTTGTCTCAATCTATTTTTACTATAATGATGGATGCTATCATCTTTGTCAAAAACAATAATTTTCATTTGCCGCCGCGATGTAAAGTACTGAACAATTTTCGTGAAAAACCCTCAGTATCGAATATAGAAACGAGCAATAGTAATTAAAACAAAGTTAAGCCATTAAAAGCTTATTGAGTATTTTTTCAAACTTATTCACACTCATCATCTCATGAGTGAGAAATGTCCCGTTATAAAACACGCTGAAAGTCGTCCAAACTGCCGGGGTTTTTTGCGCCATATTTTGACGTTATTCGCCGGGCCTGAAAATGAAGTCCTTTCTTTTCAATCAGTTCCTTAAAATCCTTTAACAATCCGACTGCAAATGGGCATTGAGCTGTATAAAATATTGTGATTCCCTCATCATTAACGGAATTACTTTTCACCTGTTTTTTAAATATAGGAGGATATGCATGTTCATTCCACGTCAGTGACACCAACTGAAAATAGGGTTCTGCTTCATCTTGCACAGCAAATCCCATATGTTCAAAGAAATGCTTATCACTTAAATAAGGGAGTTTTCTCTTCCCCACTATATGAACTATCCCATCCATACCGCGGGATTTTGCATCTGACACACATTTTTCTAACAATTAATAAACATAAAATTAGGTGCGCTTACCGGAACCCACGCTTCTTCTGCAGGTAAATATTCAATAAAAACTTTTGCCCGTTCGTTTAGGCGATAGAACACCAAGCCATCAATCATCCGATCTCTGAGCCAGCTCTTCTTTTCATTTACCGCATCCTCATATTGTTTTGTACCCAATGCACAGCAAATATGATTGTCATCAATATTGTCCCTAGTCAACTCAATGTATTTTTTCCTCACCCGCTTTCTTTTGGAAACATCAGCTTTACTTGCAGTGAACATTGTAATTTCTCAGAAATATAGAGTCCCACAACCAATATATGAACGCAGCAACAAAGCTCATTATGTAATAAATGAAACTTCTGAAAACTGTGAAATCAATTGACGGATTATCTATGTGCCAGAACAAGAACACGGCTAAAAAAGCGACTGCTGTATAAATGAAAAGATGAACCAAACTAAACCTTTTAGGCTTCTTTCTTAGCCATAGTTGCACAGGAACAGCAAACAAAAAGTAAGTAATCAATGCGTAAAAAGCAATGATAACCACAGTAACCAATGCAAATGGCACAAAACCCGAGTATACAAACATATATAGCCCGAAGATCAAACCATACGACAAACTTGAAAAAGCCAATGTGTAAGTATAGCTTTGACTTTTGCTCCAAGTCGCCGCTCCCATATATTTCACCTGCTTTTTATAAAAATACATTTCTCATTTTTTTCCTATTGTTTAAAATCAGTATATATCCATCACTTTAAAAGATCTATTTTTTTGGCAGATCATCAATTCACTATCTTAATATCCAGAAATTTTATTGCCATTAAAAAAGGTCAAGGAAATACCTTGACTGTGTATCGCTCACCAATCTGCATCCGGCTCATCGTGTTCGAATCCGTAAAAGCCTTTAATCCACACATCTCCGCAGCCGGCTCCTTTTGTGATCAATAAGTAATGATTTCTGTTTGCATCACCACTCACCTTATCAGCCGCGCTCAAGTTCAAATGATTACCCGTGAAATTCTTTTCACTAAGGGTAAAATCATATCCTGCCAGTGTAATTCTCTGCAGTTTGATATTTAATGTACATCCATCAGCATTGTAGATGGTGAACCTGTATCCCAGCTTAGTCGGCAATACGGTAGGCAAAAATATAAAAAAAGCAATACCTAAAAAGGTATTGCTTTTTTCATTTGTCATTATGAGTTTTCCATCATAACAACATTGGTAATATTATTTTTTATTCCACTGTTTACTGAAATCCATCGTTTTCCGTCTAAGGAGAATAAAACAGTGCCGGAATCCCCAACTGCAACAAAACGTTTATTTACGTAATCCCATTCAACATCATTTAGTTTGTTGGCTGTAGGAGAAGATGCTTTAGTCCAATTGTGCGCATCCTCAGAATAATAAATTGATCCAAGATCTCCTACAGTAATGTATACTCCATCTTTATAAGTAACAGAATTCAGAGGAGCATTATACCCCAGTACCGTCGTTTGAAAACTTTCGCCTTTATCAGATGAAACAGCAACTAAACCATAATCGCTAAATGTCCCTCCTGCTTGTTGTCCTACGGCCACCACCTTATCTCCATTGTAAATAGCATCAAAATATTCACCATCAAAACTTCCTTTTCTGGTAAATTTAATACCATCTGAAGACTCACTTATATAGTTTGTAGCATATGAGTTACCGAACATAAGAATCTTATCATCAATTGCAACTCCAGTGTACACGACACCTAAGTAGCCGCCCGTGGTGTAACTTGACTCTTTGGATTTATAACCACTGACTTTCTGTGACCAGTTCGCATCACCGCCAATTGATGTGAAAATTGTTGAACTGATCCCATATCTGCGTGATTCTCCTCCACCGGCAGCAAATTTATTATCACTTGTTTTGATTAAATCAAAAATTGGCCCGCCTCTAAAACTCGCAAGTTGATCCCATACTTTTAAACTATTATTCCATTTCAGTATTTTTGCATAATAACCATCGTCCGCAGTAGCATATAGGTTTTTGCCATCAAATGATTTAACATCTTTAATTGGTGTTGTAGATGATTTATAAACCCATTTGTTATCAGCATAATTAAAAACAGAACTAGAATTAACAAAATGATAATGACTTATATCTCCCGACTCAGATAATAATGAAGCATTTTCACTAGGAAGAATGCCTGCTTCCGCAGCAGAAGCTACGTTATTCATAAAAGAAGTTTGTGAACCTGACTCAGTTACAAAACCTACACAGCCCAAGATAGAAACTGAGGAAACTATTTTCATTAACATACTACTTTTTCTATTCATATGTACCTCCGTAATCTAATAATCACATAATAGTTCAATATTTTTACTGCATAATATTAACACATCATCATAAAAAAGTCAATTTGCCCATAAATACGCTCGGAATACGTCCGATTCTCATGATGGATGTTCGCACATAATATTTTAAATACAATATTACATCGTTTATTGAATCATTAAAGACAGTATCAGAAGATAATATCTAGTGAGTTTCCCGAAAGTGTAAAGTGGTGTAACAGCCCATCAAGTCAAATATCGACAGAAAGATTACGACCACAAATTCAAAGCAAGAAACGACAGCCCCCATGCACATAGACCAAACATTACAAAGAACCTAAGCAAAGCTTCGAATTTTGTAAGTCTTCGCTCCCTTTTCGTTTTACCCAATTTCCAATAAACGGCGTAGCAGGAAAACACCAAAATCAGTTGTCCAAGTCGCGACACAGATTCTAAGAATTCTATACCATTCATTGATTTTCACCTCGTTTATTTAAACAGAGAGTCTTTCTTACAGCGTTTATCCAAAGCACTAATTTCTTCGGTTATAAAAACCGCTTGAGGAATTTGTTTGTAAAATGGTTTGCGTGCCGCTTGATAAAAACAGCCCATCCTTACTCCCCCATGTATCAATCAAGATGAATTTTATTATCTCAGATGGAAAGACCATTTCCAACAGTTATGTAAAAATAAGTAACTTCACTATGCTAATTGTATAAGAAAAGTTATCTTATCCAGCAGAACCATGAGTGCTGAACTTCTACGTTAAAGCGTTAAAGACGAATTATAAAAGGGCCGCTTTTAGGCTCATTCGCGAAGCATCATTTTATTTTTATGATTGTATCCTCCTGTCAATCCTATTGGGATAAAATTTGAGGGAAGGTCAGTTTTAATCCGCCGCCCTGCTCACCTTCGACCCTTCTTGCAGCTTCCCCACAAATATCCGATGAACAGCTTTTAACTCTTCCCTTTGCGACCGAAATCTGACTCTCAAAACTTATCTGACCTTGCATCGTGGGGCGCCAATTCTCATGCATTAATTTAATTTAGGATATTCGCATTTTGCTTTTCGTTAGCTGAATAACGCTTTATAAGAAGCGGGAAATTCTTGATTTACGCGCTGCACTTCCCGTGCAAATTCACGTTCCTCTTCTGTCACTCTTCTGAGTCTGTCAGCTTTTTCTTGTGTATCTATGTCGGCACCGGGAGGAACGAACCGATTCGGTGCAATCCGTACACAATTTGTGATAACAGCATTGTATGAAACAAATGATCCTTTTCCTATAATTGCATTGTACACGATTGCCTTAAAACCGATGAACGTGTGATTTCCAAGATAACAAGGGCCATGAATGAGAGCGTCATGCCCGACACTTACATTGTTTCCGATATAAATGGAATATGCCTTATCTTTGATTGTGACAAATTGCTTTAACAAACCATGTAAAATGACTCCGTCTTGAAGATTTGTATTTGAACCAATATAAAAGGGTGTTCCTTCATCTGCACGAATAGCAGCATTTGGCGCTACATAAACATTGTCCTTTATTCTCACGTCTCCTATCACGCTGGAAAACGGACTTATGAACGACGTTTTATCGATTTTAGGATATCTTTGAACCGGATTAAATGATGTAACAGGGTTAGGGCTGATAAAGGGCGCAAACTTAGTGAGCCGATTATCAAATTTATCTTCCGTCAGCTTTCTATCGCTCAAAAAAAGACCTCCTTTGAAAACGTGTCTATTGATGTATACTATGTAAATTCTGTGCATTTGGAGACGACAATCCCCCATTTAAACACCATTCGGATGACAAATCATCCAAAGGATCTTTCCTGCATAGCTCCCTCAATTTTTGTAGAGACACTTGTCCGCAAGAAAATGTAAGGGTTTTCAAAATAAGATCAGTGTGCTAAATTGTAAGATAAGTAACAATTTTCTGCTAATAATAAAAAGGGGTGTATGACGTGAAAGCAGTAGTAGCAACAAAAGACAAAAGTATAGAGATTGTACAAAAAGAATTACGTCCTTTGCGACATGGTGAAGCCAAAGTTAAGATGGAATACTGCGGTGTATGTCATACTGACTTGCATGTTAAAAATGCTGATTTCGGGGATGTTACAGGCATCACTTTAGGTCATGAGGGAATAGGCATTGTAACTGAGATTGGTGAAGGCGTAACAAATTTAAAAAAGGGAGACCGCGTCTCTATTGCCTGGATGTTTGAAAGCTGCGGCCGCTGTGAATATTGCTTAACTGGCCGTGAAACCTTGTGCCGTGATGTGAAAAATGCCGGCTATACAGTTGACGGCGCAATGGCTGAAGAAGCAATCGTAGCGGTTGATTATGCAATAAAGGTGCCGGAAAATTTAGACCCTGCAGCAGCAAGCAGCATTACTTGTGCAGGTGTAACAACTTATAAAGCCGTTAAAGTCAGTGAAATTAAGCCAGGTCAATGGATCGGTGTATTTGGAGTCGGCGGTTTAGGCAACTTGGCTGTTCAATATGCAAAAAATGTCTTTAACGCTAAAGTAATTGCTTTCGACATTAGCGATGAAAAATTGAATTTTGCTAAGAGCTTAGGCGCTGATGCGGTTGTAAACAGTTTAAACGAAGACCCCGTCGCTAAAGCAAAAGAAGTGACTAACGATTTAGGGCTTGATGCAGTGGTCATCACGGCTGTCTCTAAAACCCCTTTCAATCAAGCGATTGATGTTGTAAAAGCAGGAGCTCGCGTAGTCGCCGTCGGTTTACCGGTGGACAAAATGGATTTAGATATTCCCCGTCTCGTGTTAGATGGAATTCAGGTAGTAGGTTCATTAGTGGGTACCAGAGAAGACCTGAAGGAAGCATTTCAATTTGCTGCAGACGGTAAAGTTGTACCTAAAGTGACAAAACGCCCGATTGAAGATGTGAATGATATTTTTGAAGAAATGGAGCAAGGCAAAGTGACCGGCCGCATGGTTATCGATTTTACTTCCTAATCATTAAGGCTGCCGGGAATGATACGGCAGCCTTTGATCTCTATTCTTGCTCAGCGCCCCACCCAGATGTCATTTAGTTCAGAAAAGAAACTTTACAGACCATTCAGCGGTTATTCATTTTGCAAGTATTCTCTGAACTAATCCTGATACCAATATAATACAAGGTCATTCATTGCCGAAGCGTAGCCCTGCTGTCTTAACATAGTTGTTATGCTGCCCCGATGATAAGTTCCGTGATTGGCAACATGGAATAAAATTTCTGAGTAAGCAGTTTCTCTGTAACCTAACCAAGGATTATTTAAGTTCATTTTTTGTTCTAAATCTGTTTGGCTATTCATCCATTCTTCAAACTGTGAAGCCAGTTCTTCATAAGACGCCGCAAATTCATCTGCAGAATATAAATGAGCCCTTTCTGCATAAGCCGCAGAACCTTCCACTGCTTCCTGCATGTCTATTCCTTTAAGTACTTGCAGCCACATAGCATCCACCGCGAAGATGTGACTGAACGTTTGAGCAATTGTAGGATATGAACTGCGAACCTCTTTATAAAGAACGTTACTTGGTAATTCCTTTATTCTTTCTAATAACGCTTTATTCGCCCAAACATGGTACTGATACATATTTTTCGCATGGTTCATTTAACATCTTCTCCTTTAAAGTTGATGCTTATGATTATAAAAAAAGATATATGACAGCAGATCGTCATACATCTTGATAAACTTTCATTATTTTTTTGGCTTCAGCGATTAATTTTGATTGCAGCTGCACCGGTTTTATCATTTTAGCTCCGCTGCCAAAACTTAAGAGAATTGATATAAGCCATCCGGCATGAAGAGGCTGATAAACAGAAATGGTAAACGTCATACTTCCATCACTGTTCATGACTTTAGACGCGTTCTGAAATTGATCTAAAGCTTTTGCCAGAGAATTGGGATCAACCCAAATGACAACATCCTCAAACCCTTCCGCATTGGATTCTGAATAAGATGGTTCATCTTTCACTTTGTGACTGCGCAAAAACTCTTCTTGAGTAAGCGTTATATTCATCATACGTGATACTCTAAATTCTCTATCGTCTTGACGTTCTCTGCAGAAGCCATATACATACCAATTACGAAACTTATAATGAAGGTGGATAGGTTCTACTTCACGTGAGGTAAATTCATTTTTATTACTGACATAATCAAAGCGTACTGCCTTTTTTTCCTGTATAGCTTTTCGCAGCCGGATTAATGAATTCGGTTCTGTTCTAAGGTTTTCCAAGTTAACATACAAAGTCCTGCTGCTTTCGCTTGTATCCAGAGATTTTAATCTATCTATCGTGTGTTCAACTTCCTTATCTTCAAAAACACTCGACAAACTGCTTAATACTGTAATTAAATTCAATACATCATGAGAACCGATTAAACTTTTATCAAATTTGTATCCTCTCATTATCCCAAAACCGCCGTTAGCCCCTTGGTATGAAACGACTGGTATTCCAGCTGCACAAATCGCTTCGATGTCTCTATAAATTGTCCGCGTTGATACTTGAAATTCATCAGCTAAACTGGAAGCAGATAAAATTTCATTATGTAAGAGCTTGAATATGATTGATAACAAACGTTCTAATTTCAATTCTCAATTCCTTTCCTTATTAGGGTTGGAAGTGCTCTTTTAGCTCTGACACATTTATGCCGCTCACCTCCTGTCACTTCAAGAAACCACGCAGAAAGCTTAATTTTTCCACCTAACCGCATTAATACGCGAATTACCATATACTTTATACTTTGCGACCCCGATAAACCCTTCTATCGCTTCATTTGATATTCAATAAAACGCCTGTTGAACCTTTGCTTATGTATACAGCTTCATCTTCACTGAGTAATTTGAGGCCCAATTTAAGATAAAAATCTTCTTTTTATAGAGATGTTCGTTCTATCGACATCCTTGTGATAAATATGGTAAAATTCATAAAAACAAGGGAGTGTTGTTACATATGAGTCTTATCATTTTAGCATCCATGCTTTTATGGGGTGCAGTGATCCACGAGCTAAACAAACCTTCAAAAAAGCAAAGTAAACGAAAAATGATCCCTTTGGTATCCCTCAGTTCTTTATCTACTTTAATCATCACAATTTCGCTTTTTTCTAATTTAATTGGTTGATATTTGTTATGAGGAAACCCGCCAGAGGTTCCTCATAACACTAAAAACCTACTCACTGCACTTTTTACAGCAGACCTTATCAGAGTGTTTGCTTAACACTTTGTCCATTCTCCCCACAGGCATCTTCTTCTCACTCGGAAGTGTAAGATAAGCTGTTATCTCATCCCCTGATTTTAATGTTTTTCCGCAGATAGAGCATTTTAACTCAGTATTAAAGAAATTTTTTAATCCCATTCAGAAGCCTCCTTATTTACCTTTATAAAGTAATACGTTAATGCTTTATAAAAGTTTCAGGTTAAAGAAATACTCCTTGCCTGGGAATATACTTCGTTTCAGTTGATCCGCAGCCGCCCCGGTCATCGTTGCCTACAAATATACCCCACCCAATAGGCCGCTTTTTCATTTTAAGTGAAATCATCTTCATGCTTTGACCAGTTTACTGCAGTGTATAGATTAAATTTGTGACATTTATTTGTCCTCTTAAAATTTTTTCTTCTTCTCTCAATTTGAAAAATAAGGAATTATTTTATAAATATTGTAAATTTATAGCTGTATCACATTCACTATTAAGAGGAGCGATACGAATGAAAAAGAAAATTATTGCCGGCGCTCTTGCTTTTGGGTTAATTCCATTAATGGGGGACTGCAGATGTTTCTGCAAAATCCTTGCAAAATCCAGATAAAGTTATGAAACCTGCTGGTTGGTCATGTGACGCTCCGTATATTGTCTGTCAGCCTTTTTCTGGCGGTACCGGTAAGGTTTCATTCAACTATCAAGGCAGCTCTCCAGGAAAAATCAGAGTTTTGGTTGCGAATGACGGCAGCAAATCTTTCAAATTCACCATTAATTATCCTAATGGGAATACACTCTTATCCTCTACGACATTAAATGCGGGGAAAACGTTCATTCAGGAATTCAGCGTTAACCAAAAAGGAGAATACATCCTGAAATATGATAGCGGCACCGGTGATAGTGTCGATGGTTTCTTTAGATCTGTTGAGATCTAAATTCCGTTAGGAAAGTCGGCAGTTTTGCCGACTTTCTTTTACAAGCATTCTGCAGGAATAAACGTAAAGTTTGGAATAAACATATGACCTTTTTGAAACGGAAACTTTATCTGCACCACATACCCGCAAGCAGCCTCCTTGTATCGTACCTTCCGTCCCTTTGTGATTTGTTTTGATTTGTCGTATACTGCGCTTGCCCGGGAAATGATGAATATTTTCGTTAACTATAATTTCCCTGTACCTCTTCGTATGTGGCTCTGCATGATGAAGTAGCTTCATGGCTCACCACTTTCATACACAGTTTCATTGCATGTTTAGCCATATCCCTCCTCTTTAAACAGCAAACCGTCCAATCCATTTCCCTCTTTCAGTTAACTTTCCCATTATTTTATATTCTTAGAAGCTCTTCATTTTAGACATAACATCCATTTTTTCTTATTTAGACTTAAATCTATGTCGAAATTTATCGTCCGGCATATTATGTACTATCCTAACAACAGGAGGTGGCAATAATATGGGGAACTACGGTGGAAATTACGGTGGAAGTTCTTTCGTATTGATCGTTGTGCTGTTCATTTTGTTAATCATTGTAGGTGCTGCATTCCTTTTCTAGCACATTGACGATTTATATTCGTCTCCCAAACATTGCATCCCTTAGTTCGGACAGACGCCATAAGAAGTTTTATGGCGTTTTTACTTTTTAAAAAAATCCATCTAAGATAACCATTTTTTATTTTTGCTCTGGTAAGCGGTAGAGTTTCCTCCCCTGCCTGCGCCAATATTGCCGCTATGAAGAATGAGGCGAATAATCCAATTCGGAATAAAAACTTGTTCATGAACAAAACCCCTAAATAGTTGTTAAAAAACTAAGGCGTTTTTAATTCATCAGGATTACAGATGTTGTGAACTTAAAAAGGATATTACTCACCCTTATAAAATTGTCATTCGTTAGATTTAGTCACTGAATCTTATTTGTTTGGTATCTTAGCGGCCTTCCACACTCATTTAAAAAGGGTCCGCCCACAAAATACGGTGTTCACACATCAAGTCATTTTCACATAAAAAAAAACCGGATTCCTCCTTTAAGAGGTTCCGGTCTTTTTTAGTTAAAATGCGGGAAATATCTGGTGACGTGCTGCACACCCCCGCTATTATAATATTTCAATAGAGCCTTCTGTTCCATGAACGCGTATTCGCTGCCCATCTTTTATCAATTGGGTTGCATTTTCAACTCCGACAACTGCAGGTAAGCCGTATTCACGCGCGATAACCGCTCCATGGGTCATCAGTCCGCCAACTTCAGTGACCAGGCCTTTTATGGATACAAACAATGGTGTCCAGCTGGGATCAGTATAAGGGGTAACTAATATATCCCCATCTTCCAAATCGGCATCTTCCATGTTTAAAATAACCCGTGCCCGCCCCTCTATGACTCCCGAGGAAACGGGCAGCCCTGCAATCGCACCGGCCGGGAGATTTTCTCGTTTGTACTCGCCTGTAACGATTTCACCGTCAGATGTGATAACACGCGGCGGAGATAGTTTTTCATATACTTGGTACTCGCCTTTTCGTGTGCTGATGATTTGGTAATCCAATTTATGTGTGCGTACGACTTCCTGAAGTTCTTCAAAAGTGAGATAGTATATGTCCTCTTTTTCATGAATAACGCCCGCTTCTGCGAGTTGTTCGGCTTCTTTCAGTAAAGCCTGCTTATAAACGAAGTAGCGGCTGATCATGCCGTATTTTGGATATTCTCTGAACCCGCTGAAGTTCCGGATGATGCGGATCATTCGTTTGGTTTCTTTGGCTTTTTGTTCACCATCCGGTAATTGCTTCAATCGGTCTAATAACTCTTGTTCTTTCTTCAATGCCTCCTGCCGCCCTTGCTCAAATTTCCGCTGGCTGGCATTTGGCTCAAAGTTTTTGAGATTATTAAGAATCATAGGGACAAGTGCAGTTGGTTTTTCGCTCCATCGAGTTCTTGTCATATCAATTTCTCCGGCACATCGCATTCCGTACTTGCTGAGATAAGCATAGATAGCGTCACGGGTTTCCCGCCCGCCTTCAAACGTCACCAGCCCATCCAAAAAGTGATCATCTTTTACATTCTCTAAATAGGCAATTACTTCTGGATAAGGGCGGATCACATCGGCGACGTCCAAAAGCGCAAGCCCCATTTCCGAGGTAATATTATGGGGTACAGATTGAGAAAGCGTATCTGCTGCGTTTTTTTCACCTAACCACTCGTTCATTTTTTCGTTAATCCATGATGAAGCATCCATTGCAGTTCGAATCAACACCGAACTTTTTGGGTTAAATAAAATCTTCTTTAATTCCTTGATATCTTCCAAAATAAAACGACATAAATCAGATCCTGATTTCGTCTGGATGTTTTGTTTTAACTCTTCTATCGATGCCTGACTGCTCTTAATCAAATCAGAAACAATTGCCGGATCGTTCTCAGCTTGATCCGGCATATCTGCATTGCCTTTGCCGGGAATCTGTGCCGTTTTATCAGGTATCGGCTTAATGAAATCATCTCGCTCTATTATGGTCATAAGTGCGTCTTTTAAGAGCGGATCGTGCTGCCCCATGCCTTTTAAGAAAACTTCTCTGACAGTAGGAGATGCCAGTTGATGTGTGACATCAACGAATAGCCTTCCGCCGGCTTTACGCATGGGTGCAGCAGTCGTCAACAGAAAAAATGACAATCCAAGGGGTTTTATGGGATCCGTCATCATTTGCTGATGACCAACAGAGATATAGACGTGATTTTCTTGATCGTTCGCTTCAGGAACGGGGTATAACGTTGTGATCGGCCGGCTTTGGACAATATAAAAAGTATCGCGGTCCAAACACCATTCGATATCTTGCGGCTGGCCGAAATGAGCTTCGATCTGTCTCCCGATACGTGCCAGCTGTAAAATTTGTTCATCAGTCAGTGTTTGAATCTTTTGCTGATCAAGAGCGATCTCCTGTGTTTCCGTTCCGCCTTCTTTTCGTCCATAGATTGCCAATTTTTTAGTTTCTATTCTCTTATCGACGATTTGCCGGTCCTGTACTTTATAACAATCGGCAGAGACTAAGCCGGAGACAAGTGCTTCACCAAGTCCAAAACCGGCATCGATGGACAGCAGCTTTCGGTTTCCGGTCATCGGATCAGCGGTAAATAAAATCCCCGAAGCCTGAGGGAACACCATCCTTTGAATGATAACGGATAAATAAACTTGGCTGTGATCAAACCCATTTTGCATACGGTAAATGACCGCGCGATCCGTAAATAGGGACGCCCAACATTTACTGATATGCTGCAAGATCGCATCGACCCCGGTAATATTTAAATAGGTGTCTTGTTGACCGGCAAAAGAAGCATGCGGTAAATCCTCAGCTGTCGCACTGGAACGTACGGCATAGGCATGTTCTTCGCCGAACCGGGAGAGATGGCAAGCAACTGCTTTGACTACATCTGAAGGAATTTCTGCTTCCATAATGGTTTGCCGGATTTTTTTGCTGACTTCACCAATTTGATTCCGATTCTCCACTTTCAGCATGGTCAGTTGATCCAACAGCGTTTGTAACGTTTCGTTTTGTTCAATGGCTTTTTGATATCCTGCGGTTGTGACACAAAATCCTTCCGGTACTTGTATTCCTTGAATTTTTGATAATTCCCCTAAATGTAACCCTTTTCCTCCAACGAGCAAAGGCTGTGTTTTTTCAATTTCGTGAATGCCGAGAACCAAAGAACTCATTCTATATCTCCCCTTCAAAAAAATTTGACAAGAGCTTTTCAGCATGATATAATCATAATATAAGGTGGATATCTATGACTTTTCACACAGAAAGCGCGCGTGTTCTGATTATATCACCGTGTCTGTTTTTGTGCAATATAAAAAGAACCTGGCCAATTTGGCGAGGTTCTTTCTTCATTTTTGTCGAAAGCTCTTTAAAGCTGTATTGAGATCTTTTGTGTGAACGTAAATGTTCTTATACAACTCGAATAGTGTTTTATATTTTTGAACATTTTTTTCTTTTGGATAAAATGCAGCTGCTTCATGAATGAACTGCTCTGCGCATTCTTCAAGAGAGTCAAACCACCCGCTTCCGAAGGCAGCTAACATCGCTGCCCCCATGGCGGGACCTTGTTCATTCTCTAACTTAACCACCCTCGTATTGAAAATATCAGCCTGCATTTGAAGCCACGTTTCATTTTTAGCTCCCCCGCCAATAGAGACAACCGTATCAACTGATTTTCCCGCTTCACGGAATAGCTCAATTGATTCATATAAAGAGAATGTGATGCCTTCCATTATCGCCCTCAAAAAGTGCTCTCTTTTATGGGCTCCGTCCATTCCGATCAAGCTTCCCCGAATAGATGAATCAGCATGCGGCGTTCTTTCACCGACCAAGTAAGGAGTGTACAGCAGTCCATTTGCTCCTATCGGAACAGATTCCACTCCCCGCAATAATTGTTCAAACGATTCGTTCGGCGCAAACGTTCTTTTAAACCAGTCCAAGCTGTACCCTGCAGCGAGCGTGACTCCCATCGTATAAAAAGAATCCTTCTTTCCATGATTAAAAAAGTGCACTTTCCCTTTAAAGTCCCTTTCTTTGTCTTCTTCACAGGAAAGTATGACTCCTGACGTTCCGATACTGCATAATGTTTTTCCGGAAGAAAGAATACCGGCTCCGACAGCACCGCAAGCATTATCTGCTCCCCCGGCGTACACTTTTGTTTTTTCCAACAGCCCAGTCTCCGCCGCAACGCTCGGAAGCAGCGATCCTACACAGTCATGGGATTCAACAAGCGGAGGACAAATTTCCGCTGAAATACCAAATTGATTGCAAATCTCATCGCTCCACTCTTTGCGGGTCATATGTAAAAGTAACGTTCCCGCCGCATCGGAGTATTCGGTGTGAATGGCGCCAGTCATGCGGAATCTCACATAGTCTTTCGGAAGCAAAAAAACAGCGGTTTTGTTAAAAAGTTCAGGCTCATGTTCCTTCACCCATAACATTTTAGGTAATGTAAACCCTTCAAGGACACGGTTTTTTGTGATATCAAGCAGATGATCGCCAAATGTCTCGGTAATCCTGCTACATTGAGGCGTCGTTCTGGTATCATTCCAAAGAATCGCATGACGCAGCACCCGCCGATCTTGGTCAAGCAGTACTAACCCATGCATTTGTCCTGAATAGCTAATCCCGTCAATATCCCCGGCTTGAACGTTGGATATCGAAACCAATTCAGCCAATGCTTCAATTGTTTGCTGCACCCAGTCTTCAGGATTTTGCTCACTATATCCCGCCTTCTCTTGGATGAGCGGGTAACTTTTGGACGTTTCTGCACAAACCTTGCCGTTTTGATTGACTAAAATGGTTTTAACGGCACTCGTTCCAAGGTCTATTCCAATGACATACTTCATTTTTTCACTCCTTCCTCTCTAAATAGATCCCCATTGGAATGGTCCGCCATAACAGTAACTTCATGACGGGCAATTCCGGGAACTTGGCTGCCTGCATCTTTCACAGCGGGATCTGGAGCTTCTTTTTTCATTTGTTATACCTGTAAAATGTATTGATTTAATATCGCTTTTAACCGCTCCTGTCTCCCTGATTCGTTTTTAATTGGCTGATTGTTTAGCGCATATTGCTCAAGTGTCTTAAAATCAGCTCTTCCTTCTGTAATTTCAAGACCAATCCCTTCAGTAAAGCTGCGGTAACGGTGTTGAATCACATCTTCAAACACACGATCTTCGATTAATTTGTGGGCGGCTTTCAACCCTCTTGCAAATGTATCCATCCCTGCAACATGGGCATATAGTAAATCATCAGGCTCAAAAGAAGATCTCCTGACCTTTGCGTCAAAGTTTAATCCTCCGCTTCCAAGACCGCCATTTTGCAGAATTTCGTACATGGCTAATGTCGCAGAATATAAATCTGTCGGAAATTCATCTGTGTCCCAGCCTAAAAGCGGATCACCCTGATTCGCGTCAACAGAGCCAAGAAGGCCATGCACTCTCGCCATGCGTAATTCATGTTCGAATGTATGCCCGGCTAATGTGGCATGATTGGCTTCGAGATTTAATTTAAAATGATTGTCTAAGCCATATTGCTTTAAAAAGGCAATGGTTGTTGCTGCGTCCGTATCATATTGATGGGTGGTCGGCTCTTTTGGTTTTGGTTCAATCAAAAACTGCCCTGTATACCCGATTTCCTTCGCATAATCCACTGCCATATGCATAAATCTGGCCATATTATCAAGCTCAAATTTTAAATCGGTATTTAACAAAGTTTCGTACCCTTCACGTCCGCCCCAAAATACATAGTTCTCGGCGCCAAGCTCTTTTGCTGTTTCTAATCCTTTTTTTACTTGGGCTGCGGCATACGCAAATACATCTGCGTTACAAGAAGTCGCCGCACCATGGACGAAACGGGGATTCGTAAACATGTTTGCAGTATTCCATAATAACTTAACGCCGCTGGTTCTCATGTAGTCTTTTATCATGTCCACGATTATATCCAGATTTTGATTTGTCTCTTTTAACGTACTTCCTTCCGGTGCGATATCCCGGTCATGAAAAGCAAAAAATGGCGCATCCAGTTTTTCAAACAGCTCAAACGCTGCATCTACCCTCGCTCTCGCCAGATCCATGCCTTTATAGTGATCCCACGGTCTCTGCATCGTAGCTGCGCCAAAAATGTCTGTGCCGTCAGCGGTAAATGTATGCCAATAGGCAATAGAAAATCGCAAATGCTCTTTCATCGTTTTTCCGCCAATTACTTCTTGAGAATTATAGTATTTAAATGCTAAAGGATTCGTGGATTCTTTCCCTTCGTAAATCACTTTGTTTACGCTTTCAAAATAGTTGACTGAACCGGAATGAGAGTGAGCCATGTGTGATTTCCCCCTTAAAAATAAATTCTAAACATGATCATTCAAATACAGATGCTTTTATGTCATGTTGCACATTAGTTTGTTGCCCAAACAAACTAACTTATTTTCATCTTATATAACCTCATCAGTATTTTCAATATTTTTTTTAGTTTTTTACGAACACATTAGATATAATAAAGGTTGGATTCGCTATGTACTGCGTTTCGCACGATAACACAGAACGTTCAACTTAATTTAAAGATTATACAAATGGAGTGGATGAAGTGGATATCGCTGATCAAGCCTTTGTCAAAAAAGTTAACCAAAAGTTATTACTAAACGAAATACTTAAGAATTCTCCTATTTCAAGAGCAAAATTATCTGAAATGACCGGATTAAATAAATCAACTGTTTCGTCACAGGTAAACACATTAATGAAAGAAAACCTCGTATTTGAAATCGGTCAGGGACAATCAAGCGGCGGCAGAAGACCCGTCATGCTTGTTTTTAATAAAAAAGCAGGATACTCCGTAGGAATAGATGTTGGCGTGGATTATGTTAATGGCATTTTAACAGATCTTGAAGGGACGATCGTCCTTGATCAACACCATCATTTGGAATGCAATTCTCCAGAAATCACTAAAGATATTTTAATTGAGATGATTCATCACTTTATTGCAAATATGCCGCAATCTCCATACGGTCTTATTGGTATAGGGATATGCGCGCCTGGGCTGATTGACAAAAATCAAAAAATTGTTTTCGCTCCTAACTCCAACTGGAGAGATATTGACTTAAAATCTTTCATCCAAGAAAAGTTCAATGTGCCCGTTTTTATTGAAAATGAGGCAAATGCCGGCGCATATGGAGAAAAAGTATTTGGTGCTGCAAAAAATCACGATAACATTATTTATGCAAGTATCGGTACAGGGATAGGGATCGGCGTTATGATCAACAATCATTTATATAGAGGGGTTGGCGGATTCTCTGGAGAAATGGGACATATGACAATAGACTTTAAGGGTCCTAAATGCAGCTGCGGAAACCGAGGCTGCTGGGAATTGTATGCTTCAGAGAAGGCTTTAGTAACATCTCTTCAGACGAAAGAGAAAAAAGTGTCCAGCCAAGATATCATAGACCTCGCCCATCTAAATGATGTTGGAACTTTACAGGCATTACAGAATTTTGGTTTCTATTTAGGAATAGGCCTGACCAATATTTTAAATACATTTAATCCGCAAGCCATCATTTTAAGAAACAGCATCATTGAATCGCATCCTATGGTTTTACATTCAATTAAAAGTGAAGTGTCATCCAGGGTTTATTCCCAACTAGACAATAGCTATGAATTATTACCATCTATCTTAGGAAAAAATGCCCCTGCTCTAGGAATGTCCTCCATTGTTATTGATCATTTTCTCGACATGGTTCATAACTGAAATGTACATACTTCTATGTTTTACGCTCATCTTTAAAGATGGGTTTTTTTATTCTAGGCGTATTTCTGAATCAATACTGACATAGGCACTTTCTAATATGAAAAAGGAGTTCTAAAATAGAAATCTCCTTTTTCATGTGCTAATTATTTTTCTTTATAACGAAAATATCTGAAGTCGGCCGAAATATGATGACCGCTCGTATCTTGGCATTGCATCCCTACAAAAGCTCCTGTAAAGAATCCCCCGCCGCGGATGTAATCATCTGATAATTTTTTCGATTCCAATGCAATGTCGATTTTGTGCCAATCTTCTTTGTTAAATGAATACAAATAATAATATTTTTCGTTTTCAATATTCACTTTTAAATAGACATACTTGACTTCACGAGGAATCACAATTTTATTTTTTAATGGCTGTGAAAAAGAAAAGTTATCACATATCGTTAATTCAAGAATACGGCCAAGTTCTTCATCATACGTGACTTGAAGAGCCGTCCAGTTCTCTGTATTGTAATAGTTCACCAAACCAGCGGCTTGCTGAAAATTTTCCGGATAAAACGCAACAGCCGTTTCCGCTTCAAAATGGAGACTTTGCCAGCGTCTGGCTACAAATGCCTGAGTAAATGTCGAAGTTAAGGATTCATGGCCGTATAATCGTAAATGATTTGGTACTTGAGTTAATGACCCTAATTTCTCCGTAAACGGAATTCTTAACGTTTGAAAATTAATATTTAATGTTGCATCCTCAAATTCATCAACTTCCGGATACGTGTCTTCAAACATTGTTTCTGGTATAGAAGGCGCATCCACTTCCAAGCTCCCTTCTATTCCGCCTTCTACATATGGCCAGCCATCTTTCCAATAGAGCTTTTGAATAGCTGTTTCTCTGCCCAGAGGACAATATCCTCTCTGCTGAAAAATTGAATCATCGTCCGGATGAATGGGACGTCCCGTTAAATGAGCTAAATACCACTCGCCTGTATGTGTTTGTACAATGGATGCATGTCCGCATTTTTGCAGCGGATTTTCCGGCGCATGCCATGACGTTAAGATTGGATTATCAGGATGAACTTCATATGGGCCTTCAATATTTGCAGAACGGGCAATTGTAGCAGCATGTTCGAACCGCGTTCCTCCTTCTGCGGTTAATAAATAATAATAGTTCCCGATACGGTAAAGGTGCGGCGCTTCTGTCAGCTTTCTTTCGGTTCCTTTAAATATCACTTTCGGTTTACCGATTAGTTTTCGCTCCTCATCAGAATATTCCTGCATGACAATGCCTCCAAAGGAGTGCCGATCAATACGCTGATCCCATAACATATTTAATAAATATTTTTTCCCATCCGTATCATGGAACAAAGAAGCATCAAATCCCGAGCTGTTTAATGTGATCGGCTCCCCCCAATCACCAGTAATCGTGTCACAAGTCACTAAATAATTGTGACAATCTTTCCAGGCGCCATCTACGACCTTAACATCCGTATAAATCAGCCAAAACTTTCCGTCACTGTAACTTAAACATGGCGCCCAGACCCCGCCTGAATTAGGATTTCCTTTCATGTCTAATTGCGATACTCTCTGTAATGGATGTGCAACCAACTGCCAGTTGACTAAATCTTTTGAGTGGTGTATCTGGACTCCCGGAAACCACTCAAATGTAGATACAGCGATATAATAATCCTCTCCAACCCTGCAAATACTCGGATCGGGATTGAATCCTTTAAGTACTGGATTGATAATCTTCATTTTGAACTCCTCTTCAGCTATTTTCTGTTGACTCATCACGTTTTAAGCTTTGAAATCGTCAATATGATCCAAATAAACTTTGTCTCTATTCTCTAATTCTCGAACCATGCTTTTATATTTTTTCTCATCTAAGTTATAAAAATTAATATCAATCATGGCCAGAACCAGTAAGAACACGGGAATAATGGTTGCTGTAATTAAAATTCCCGTTAATGCCGCCGGGGTTTGTGCCTGATTTGCCACATATCCAAACTGATCAAGAACCAGACCCGGCACAACCCCTCCCAAGGCCATGCCGAATTTAAAGAAAAACCCGATAATAGCGTATATGAGACCGCCCATTCTTTTCCCGGTCTTATACTCTCCATATTCTATTGTTTCAGGAATAAGCGCCCACATATATCCCCCGGCAGTGAGACTTCCTGCAGCGGCCAGCAATCGAAAGGAAAGTATCAGGAATACATTACTTGGCGGAACAAACAGTAAAGCTAAGAGGCCGATCATATTCAGTAATAATGCATAGTTTAGTAATTTCTTCTTCCCTAATAATTGATGAAGCTTTGGAATAAACGGTAAAATGACCAAAGCAGGCAAACTTCCCAACAAACCGTACCACTTCACTAAATCCGCTCTTTCTAAATTATACGTTACGTAATAGATGCCAACCGAATTACTGATTGAATTCACTCCAAAAATAATAATAAAGAAAATACTTAATACAACTAGAGGCCGATTAACACGAAACTGCTCAAATATATCCGAAAATTTAATTTTTTCTTCGGATTTTTGAAGCGTGACACGCTCTTTTGTGCTTTTAAAACAAAAGATTAAAAGGCACCCGCCTATAACTCCCATAATACCCATGGTTAGCTGCCAGCCAAGAGATTCGCTGCCGGAATTATCGCTTAAATAAGCAGCCAGTAAGGGAACAAAAAATGCAACGACAAGTCCCCCAATATTCGCAAATAACATACGGACAGACGTTATACTAACAACTTCTTGATTATTTCTGGTCATAGCAGATGTTAACGCGCCATATGGCACGTTTATCATGGTGTATGTAAGCGATAAGCCGACATAGGTGATATAGGCATATATTAATTTCCCCATATCCGAAAAATCCGGGGTTGTAAAACAGAGTATTGCCAATATGACAAAGGGAAAAGCTCCGAATAAAAGATACGGTCTAAAGCGGCCAAACCTGCTATTTGTTCTGTCAACTATTGTTCCAATAAAAGGATCAGCGAGAGCGTCGATGATTCTAACCACTAAAAACATCGTCCCGGCTGTTGCTGCCGATAAACCAAAAACATCTGTATAGAAGAACAAAAGATACGTAGACACTGTTGCATAAATTAAATTACAAGCAAAATCTCCAGACGCATATCCAACTTTTTCAACCATGCTGATCTTCTTTACATTTTCACTGAGCATGATTTCTCCCCTTTTCGATCCTTTACATAAGGAACATGATGAATGGTATAACATTTTCTTTAAAATTATCAGCCAGTGAGCGACATATAAAAGCGCTTTCAAAAAATGACAGCGGTTTACTTTCACAGAGCATTTTCAACATCCAAATGGTGATCAGATAGCAGTGAACAGGATAAAAGCTTGGCTTTCGCTTTTTATACACCTCCAATTAAATCGAGCCTCTTATCCCCTCCCATTTAAGACCTTTACATGATGAACAATTAAAGTGGTTTCATTAGTTTGTTGATCGAACAAACTAACTTGATTTCATATTATAAAATCTTTTCTGCTTTTTCAACTCTTTTTTCAGAGAATTTAAATCGGTCTGAAATAAATTGATTGATTGATTCTCGTCAGCAATTTCACACTGTATTCCCTTTGGATTCAAGCCATCGAGCTATTCCACTTGTCATACGCAATCTCCCCTATGGCCAAAAACGGTTTATAATATAGGTGCCAGAAGAGCTGAAATCATTCAGTTTAAAACTGAAATCCTAAATTATGAGATAACTGAGGATCAATCTTATGTCATGGCTCTCAAAGTTCTTGAAAAAGAAAAATGCGAAGGAAAACCTCTTGACTACGATTAAAACCGAAACTCTGGAATACTTAAAGATTTGACATGAACAATGTGGATATGACCACGAGTATCTATTTACCACACAGTACGGTGGCCAACCAAGACAAATGTCAGAGGGTTTGGCTGACTATTTTTGTTCTGATGTTCTTTCTGATATCCCCGGCCGCCGTATTAACCCCCACCTCTTTAAGGCCTCCTGTATTACCTACCTTCTTGAGGTCAAGAAAATTAAGATAGAGCTCGTGAGTAAATATGTTGCACAGCATAATGATATGTCTACAACAATTAAGCATTACGATCTTCGTGATTTTAAAGAAGAAAAAAATCAAATCTTCTCGTAAACATTATGAGTCTCTTCAATCCTCACCAAAGTTCAATTGAGAATATGCAACAGCAAATTGATGAATTGGCAGAAGCTGTTGCTGAATTAACTAGGCAGCTTGATACTAAAGCTGATAAGAATCAATTCGGGTCTAAACAGATTGATGAATCCAAAATCAGTGATGGTAAAGTTCTTGTTTACAACGCAAGTACCGGTAAACTTGAATACGGAAAGATTAAAAAAAGCCTGTTGGGAGACATATCAATTGATTTGCTTTAGGCAGCACTCTTTATGAAATTCCTCTTTTATGCAGAATCAAAATCCTTCAATTGAGGGATTTTGCTTATGTATAGAATTCACGACTTGCTTTCACAGTAAGAGTTAATTTGAGTGACAATACCTTTGATCATTTTTAAATAAAATTGTAAAGTATCTAATACAGGCTTTCTAGTTTTCTCAAACGAAAAGTATGCATTTACTTTCCCATTATATTGAGATGTATACGGATTGTTATTTAAATCTTTGACAGGGACACCATTAACCGAAAACGGATGCTCAGATCCCTTAAACTGCAAATTAGACATATTAATTCCTGGGATTGTAGCATAGTTAATAACACCCGACTTTAATTTTTTATTCCTTGTCAACTTTATATGCTTACTTTCATTTGTAATATTCTTAAACTCTTTTAACCAAAAATCCCCACAATAAAAAGGTTGACTTTTTTTAAGCAACTGAAAGATCTCCTTATGATCAGACTCTAATCCAACAAAGCACTTGTTCACCTCTTTATCAAAAGTTTTTTCCTGAGGATAGCATGGAAAATAGATTTTCCGTTTAATATGATTTATGTTACTGTGTCTTAATTTTGCCTTTTCCAAACAAAAAATTTCAAATAAATCATATGCTGCATAATCTAATGATGAATTTAAGGTTTCTAAAAAATTCTTAACTTTAAAACTCAAAGAACGATCTAGGTCTTCGATCAGAGCCTGTTCATGTAATGTAACAATTTTTTCAAAAATATCAGTTGCTTCTTCTATTAAATAAAGTGAATCGCTCATGGTTTACCCCCTTAATTGACCAATAATAACTAACTATAGCAAAACAAGGAGGGAAAAACATGGAAAAGAACGAAATTATAAAAATTTTTGAAGAGGTTCTTGAAGATTGGTTTTCAATTGAATTATTTGTTGAAATGCAATGCGGTGGTGAAAGCGAGTATTTAGAAGAAAAAAGAGATTTTATTAAAACAAGGTTTATGGAAGCGATAAATAAATGATTGTTTTTCAGTTAGATACGCTTAACACTTTATCTTGTCTGCCGATAGTAAGATGAGGTGTTGATAATGTTTAACAAAACAGCTGTTCGACGGAAATTGGCTGAACTGGATGCAACAGAGTTAATAAAATTTATAAGAACAGAATTTCCGTCCACTGGACAAGATATCAATTCATTAAATACAAAGCTTCAGGTTTTAAAATCTTTGAATCATGAGGAATTATCTGCAGCTATAGCAAGGATGTCAAGAATTGAAACAGCGTGCGATGTTTCAAAAACGATATCATTATCCGCAATCGTTGTAACAAGTATAACTCTTTTATTTAAAACAGTGTTCGGTGATAATAGCTCAGTAATGTCCTTTTTGGTAATTCTTTGTGTTATAGCCGTATATAGATACACTGCACTTGATAAAAATACTCATACGACTGCTGTGTATTTTAAAGACCTCCTCATTAGAATAAAAAGTGATAAATAAACAATCTGCATTCATACTACCCTAATGGAAACCATGATATAATGTAGGAAAATAATACTGGTGGTGGTTGGATGGGTTATAAGATTATGGCTTATGGCGGCTATTTTTTATTCAGCCTTTTCTTCTGTTTAATGGATGGTTGGAAACCTCTGGGAGTTTGCTTAACAATCCTAGGCTTACTTATATTAGCTACTGAACCGTACAGGATAAAATCCGCAGCGCTTGCAGATAAGATTAAAAAAAATGCTGAAATGCTAAAGGTCTACGATAGCGAATTTAATCCTGATAATTTCTTTAGCACTTATAAAACCAAAATTGCTTACAATGAAGATAAAGCTATCCTTAAGGTATATCAGCTTAATGGCGAAGAAATAAACGAGTATGTTATCCCTTTTGACCAAATTATTCAATCTGAAATCTCACTGGATGACCAGGTGATTTCGAAGGTTGCCAAATCAGGGATTATTGCTGGAGGATTATTAGGTGGTGGAATCGGTGCAGCAATTGGCGGTTTGTCAGCCTCCTCTACTCAAACAGAAATGGTGAAGTCAATTACGCTTAAAATTACAGTCGAAAACCTTAAAAATCCTATACACTATATCCACTTCCTTCCTTCTCGTGAGGATGATGGATATGAACCTCAAGGTTATAAAAAAGACGGAAATATAATTCAACAGGCTTTGAAAAACGCCGAATATTGGCAAAGTGTTATGGATGTAATTATTAAGAAAACAAGTACAGTCGCTCAATAATTTGAGTGGCTTTTTTATTTGCTCTGATTAGCCCCACTTGAAAGGATGTGACTTATTTTTGAGTCAAGATTTAAAAATAATACTGACCCCAAAAGCTGATACCTCCTCAAAGACTGTCGAACAGTTAAATCAGCAAATTAAATCTTTAGAGAAAAAGCTTAATTCCCTTAATTTAAAGACCAATATTGATGCCTCTGCTTTAAAGACTTACCAAAAACATCTCAAATCCTTCAATCAAACAGTTAAAGAAACGACAACGGTTCCTATCTTATTATGGGTTTACAAAAAATCAAAACAAGAATATGTTACAATTCTTAAGAGGTGAATAGAGTGAAAAAGCTCTTCAAAGTTTTTTTATTTATTTTTATAGGTGCTGCTTTTTTAGTTTTTAACGGTTGGCATCTTTTAAATTCCTTTGCCGCTCCGGAATATTATCAAAAAAACAAAATTTCTTCTTCGGATATTGCAAAATTTCAAAGAAATTTCAATATACATTTCCCAGATAAAACCCACTTTATAAAAGCAGAGGAATATCTAACGAGTTTAGGAGGCGATGATTCAATAAAACTTTATATCTCTGTGCCTTCTAATCAAATAAAACAATTATTTGCTGATTATTCTTACCTGCCCATTCATTATAATAATAAAGACTTCAGTAATTACGGGGTAAATATCTCAAAATCCAAAAGCGGCGATACATATATCACACTTCAAACAGCAGATGACAAAGGATATATATTTGATATAAAAAAAGACCCTGAGTGGAGTTATAAGGGTGTCACAGGAACTCAATATCTCACCACTACTATTTTGTATAATGCTCTGTTTATTTTAATCGTATATGTCTGTAACAAAATGTATAGAAAACATAAATCTTAATCAATATCCGTATATCAATAACTCTTTAAGTCGAATAAGAAAAAGACCTCTGAATGTTGGAGGTCTTTTTTAAATACTTGATTTTCATTTTTTAATTCTTATGTTCACCTATCAAACCTGGTCCAATGCAATGCAGTGCCTCAGGTGTTTAAGAAACAGCTTGTAAGATCGCTTTTGATCTGTATTATTTCTTATTCCGTCCATCACAAATTCAAGTTTTCTCCTTTTTCATTATCTTTTTCAAACAAGCTTAACTGCTGATCAAGCAAGATCGATAAATACCCATCTTTACGATGTGCGTTACCCGCCGCCGGTGTTCGGTATCGTGCGCCACCAGCCTTCTCTTTCTGCTGCTTTACAAGAACAAATTCGAGAATAAACCAATGTTACATGATGACTATAAGCAGGATCAATTTAGAATTCTGCTGTAGAGTTAGATTCATAACTTCAAATTTTTTTGGTCATATTCTGGTAAAGGACCAAAATTATCGACCTCTTAATCTTTTGACCAAAACTTAAAAATCCCCTGACACCAATAGTGCCAAGGGATTGAGAGATTAATACTGAGACATGTATTGTTCGCGCTCCCACGGATGAACCTGTGTGCGGAACATATCCCATTCGATTTCTTTTGCTTCGATGAAGTGTTCGAACAGGTGCTCGCCGAGCGCTGCAACCATGACTTCGTTTGATTTGAATTCGTCGAGAGCTTCCGCCAGTGTCGCCGGAAGATCTACGATGCCGTTTTCCATGCGCTCTTCTTTGCTCATGACGTAGATGTTGCGGTCAATCGGAGCCGGTGCTTCAAGTTTGTTTTTGATTCCGTCAAGGCCTGCTGCAAGCAATACGCTTAACGCCAAGTACGGGTTTGCCGCCGGGTCTACGCTGCGGACTTCAACACGCGTACTGATGCCGCGGGAAGCCGGGATACGGATCAGCGGGCTTCTGTTTTGCGCGCTCCATGCCACGTAGCAAGGTGCTTCATAGCCCGGAACAAGGCGTTTGTAAGAGTTCACTGTCGGGTTTGTGACAGCCGTAAAGCTTGTCGCGTGTTTTACGATACCGGCAATGAAATGTTTTGCTGTTTCACTCAGCTGAAGATCAGCGTCTTTATCAAAGAATGCGTTAACGCTATCTTTAAAGAGTGATAGGTTGCAGTGCATACCGGAACCGTTTACGCCGAACAGCGGTTTTGGCATGAATGTCGCATGCAGACCGTGTTTGCGGGCGATCGTTTTGACAACCAATTTGAAAGTTTGGATGTCGTCACAAGAACGGATGGCACCGGCATATTTAAAATCGATTTCGTGCTGTCCCGGAGCAACTTCATGGTGAGATGCTTCGATTTCAAAGCCCATTTCTTCAAGCTCAAGCACGATATCGCGGCGGCAGTTTTCTCCCAAGTCAGTCGGAGCCAGGTCGAAGTATCCGCCTTTATCGTTCAATTCAAGCGTCGGTTCGCCTTTTTCATCTAATTTAAACAGGAAGAATTCAGGCTCAGGTCCAAGATTGAAATCGCTGAAACCGAGTTCTTTCATTTCTTTCAGAATCCGTTTGAGGTTGTTACGCGGGTCACCTTCGAACGGCGTGCCGTCCGGATTGTAAATGTCACAGATGAAGCGTGCTACTTTACCTTTTTCAGCCGTCCATGGGAAGATTACAAATGTGTTCAGATCAGGATATAAGTACATATCAGACTCTTCGATACGGACGAAACCTTCGATGGAAGAACCGTCGAACATGCATTTATTATCAAGTGCTTTTTCAAGCTGGCTCACAGGAATTTCCACGTTTTTAATCGTTCCGAGAATGTCTGTGAATTGAAGGCGGATATACTTTACGTTTTCCTCATTTACTAATTTTACGATGTCTTCTCTTGTGTACTTTGCCATTTCGTAAAACTCCTCCTCTAAAAGGTAAATGTATATAGCAAAACAGTTGCTAACGGATTAATGAAAGAATCGGGACATGTCACCTTGGCGGAAAGTATTTCCCCGCTGGAAACGGCCTGCCTGCATCAGTTCGTTTTTCAGAAGCTTTCTGAGTTCGTCATCAGACAGATCGTGCTTCATCGGTTTGGCGGTTTTTTCGGATTTTTCTTCCGGTTCGGCAGATGCCTTATCCAGAATTTGTTTGATCCCCGCCATATTGACGCCTTGTTCAATCAGATTTTTGATTTCTAACAGTTTATCTACATCATGGAATGAAAATAATCGTCTATTTCCTTCGCTTCTCGCTGGAAATATCAATCCATTTTCCTCATAATATCGAATTTGCCGGGCAGAAAGTTCTGTTAACTGCATGACAATCCCAATTGGAAATAAAGGCATTGAGCGGCGAATGTTATCACTCATCTCAATTTCCTCCTTTTCTTATCTTAGTCTCATTATAGGTGATGTTATATTTTGTGTCAACACAATGTAAGGAATCTTAACATCGAATTCTTTGAAAATTGCAAACGGCCTAGATCAGCTCTTTTTCCATTAAAGCATTTACGGCGCTGCAAATCGCATTTTTCACGTGCGCGTAGGTTAATCCTCCTTGGACATACGCGACATAAGGCGGTCTGATAGGTCCATCTGCTGATAATTCAATGCTTGCTCCCTGTACGAAAGTGCCCGCTGCCATAATGACATCGTCTTCATATCCCGGCATATAGCTCGGATAAGGCGTCACATGCGCATTAATCGGTGAAGCATATTGTATCGCCTGGCAAAAAGCGATCATCTTATCAGGGTCCTGAAACTCAACTGATTGAATCAGATCCGTTCTCGGCGCATTCCATGCAGGGTTTGACGTAAAGCCGAGCTTTTCAAGAAAACGGGCGGTAAATACCGCTCCCTTCAAGCTTTGCGCCACTACATGCGGAGCGAGAAAGAAACCTTGATACATTTCCTGCAGCGAATAAAGCGAAGCCCCGGCTTCACTTCCGATTCCCGGGGAGGTCATCCGGTAAGAGCAGGCCTCAATCCACTTGGCTTTCCCTACAAGATAGCCGCCCGTTTTAGCAAGGCCGCCGCCCGGGTTTTTAATCAGGGAGCCGGCCATAAGATCCGCTCCGACGTGGCAGGGTTCCCGCTCTTCTGCAAATTCTCCGTAGCAATTGTCCACAAAAACAATGACATCTTCTTTGATTTCCTTTACGAAACGAATCATCTCTTCAATTTCATTTATTCTGAAAGACGGACGATTCGCATATCCTTTTGAACGCTGGATGCCGATCACTTTTGTATTCGGCCGGATTGCAGCCCGGACCGCTTCAAAGTCCACTCTGCCTTCTGATGTTAAATCGACTGCATTATATCCGATTTGAAATTCCTTTAGCGAGCCTGAATACTCCCCGCCTCTTACTCCGACGATTTCCTCGAGTGTATCGTAAGGCTTGCCTGTTATATAAAGCAATTCGTCCCCGGGTCTCAGCACACCGAAGAGCGCGATTGAAATCGCGTGCGTTCCGGAAATGATTTGCGGCCGCACGAGTCCCGCCTCTCCTCCGAACACATCAGCATAGATCTTCTCCAGTGTATCTCGTCCGATATCATCATAACCGTATCCGGTTGAAGGCGTAAAATGCGTATCGCTTACTTTATGTTTTCTGTAGCTTTGCAGGACTCTCCATTCATTCCGTTCACTGATTTCTTCTATTCTTTTATGAACGGCGGAGATTTCCGCTTCTGTTTCTTCGGCGGTTTTTTGTAAAAGAGCGCCGTGGGTCAGTGTGTCAAACATGTTGTGTATACCTTCCTTACATGAATTTCTTCAGTTCTCCGAGTATGCTTTGTTCTTCCTGTACATAACCTGAGACTTCGTAGCGTTCATTTTCTTCATTAAAATAAAGGCTGTCGATCATGGTCTCTGATTTGATGCGTGACATCAATTTGCCTTCGGCGGCAGGCACATGAACTTCATACGGCGTCATCAGCTCCCGTCGCAAATAAGCTTCGATTTCCGCTTTTAGTTTTGCTTCATCCCCGGCGATTCTGGCGCTGATCATGATGTGGCCTTCTCCCGCTGTCGGGATGAAGTCAGGAAGTGTCTCATCACGTTTGTTATAAGCGGTCAGCACCGGAATATCATCTGCCTCAAGCTCTTTTAACAGACCGAGGACCGTCTGTTCATGTCCGGCATAATCTTCATTGGATGAATCAATGACATGAATGATCAAGTCTGCTTCCTTCACTTCCTCAAGCGTTGAGCGGAAAGCGGCAATCAGCGTCGTCGGCAGATCCTGAATGAAGCCGACCGTATCAGACAAAAGGACGCTGTAGCCGCTTGGGAGCGCCATCTTTCTCGTCATCGGATCAAGTGTTGCAAACAGCAGATCTTCTTCATAGCTGTCTGAGCTCGTTAATTGATTGAACCATGTTGATTTTCCGGCATTGGTATACCCGACGAGCGCAGCCTGAAGCACGCCGTTCTTTTTTCGTCTCTCCCGATAACGGCTTCTGTGGCGGATAACCGTTGAAAGCTGCACGTTAATTTCGTGTATGCGGTTTCTAATGTGGCGCCGGTCTGTTTCAAGCTTTGTCTCACCGGGCCCTCTCGTCCCGATTCCGCCGCCTTGTCTTGAGAGATTGATTCCTTGTCCGCTCAGACGCGGCAGCGCGTATTGAAGCTGGGCCAATTCGATCTGAAGCTTTCCTTCTCTCGTCTTCGCCCTTTTTGCGAAAATATCCAAAATTAGCTGCGTGCGGTCGATGATCTTCGCTTCAATTGCAGTGGCGAGTGATTTAAGCTGGCTCGGTGACAGTTCATCATTAAAAATGACCAGATCCGCTTCAAGCTCTTCACACAGCGCCTTCAGCTCGTCTACTTTCCCCTTGCCTATATATGTAGCGGCATCCGCTCTGTTCCGTTTTTGCGTAATCCGGGTCAGCACCGTTCCGTCAGCCGTTTTTGTCAATGAAGCAAGCTCTTCCATGGAATGTTCAAAATGCTCATCTGTCATGTGCGGAAGCTGGCAGCCGACCAAAATGACCGTTTCTTTTTTTCCTTCCTGTTCGTTCAAATGGATGTTCCTTTCTGTGTCGTATTGGGCAGTAGTACTATCATACCAAACCCGCAGGGCGTATACCACACATCCGGCGGGTTTTAAAGAGAGAAATAAAAAAGAGACCCCTCAGACCGGCTGAGAGGTCTATTCGTGAGCTGCCGCCTCATCTTTTATAAGTAAATCCTGGCTCTTGATCGTCATTAAATCGTTTTTTAAGTATTGGTCTCCCATTAAAAGTCTCATAGCCTGAGCGCGGATCGATTTTTCAATCACGTTTCTGACAAAGCGCCCGTTGCTGAATTTAATGGGGCTTGTCGTGCTTTTCACTGTCATTAAATAATCTTTTAACTTCCACTCGGCTTCCTGGCTTAATTGATACTCCCGCTCTGCTATCATGCGCTTTGCGATGTCCATCAGCTGAGTGACAGAGTAATCCGGGAAATCGATGCTGATAGGGAAACGCGATTGCAGGCCGGGATTTAATGACAGGAAATGTGTCATTTCTCTCGAGTACCCTGCCAGGATCAGAATAAATTCATGCTGTTTGTCTTCCATATGCTTGACAAGCGTATCAATCGCCTCTTTACCGAAATCCTTTTCTCCGCCCCTTGCAAGTGAGTATGCTTCATCAATGAATAAAATGCCGCCGAGCGATTTTTTAATCAGATCTCTCGTTTTTTGCGCCGTGTGTCCGATGTATTCACCGACCAGATCGGCACGTTCCGCTTCGATCAGATGTCCTTTGGAAAGCACGTTCATTTCGAAGAAAAGCTTGCCGATCAGTCTCGCGACGGTGGTTTTCCCGGTGCCAGGGTTCCCTTTGAACATCATATGAAGAGCTTGTTTTCCGACTTTCAGCCCTTGTTCGGCCCGTTTTTGGTTGACGAATATCCACGCGTAAATTTCTTTAATATTGCGTTTCATTTCTTCCATACCCACTAATGTGTTCATTTCTTTTTCAATTTCTTTCAGAATGCTGTGTTTGGCTTCATTTTTTTGCAGGGCGGCCTGATATTCCGCCTCAGCTTCCGCATTTGTCAGCACTTGCTTTTGGCCATTAAGAATGATGTTAATTTGTCCGTTATTTTTATAGGTTACAGCGCGCTCCAACATGCTCACCTCTCTGTTCTCTCTTTATCTTACTCATGATGAAGCGGTTCCGTGACATCCGCCTATCATCATGAGAACCGTTTTCCTCTTTATCTGTCACTTTTTCCGTTCTCTTCGGGAATGATGTTGAATCCTGCGCTTTCCCGAGAAATATTTTTCATTTCTTATTGTATTCAACAGAAACGGGAGGACAAACCATTTATTTTTATTTTCCGGGAAATGTTGGGTATGTTTCTCATTTTTCTCATGAATGACAGCCGTACAAGCACCTTTTGAATCTCATCATATGCTGTAATGAGGTGATGGAGAATGGTTAAAATTTTTATAGACCCCGGTCATGGCGGAACTGATTCAGGTGCAACCGGAAACGGACTTCAGGAAAAAGCGGTCACGCTGGAGATCGCGCTGGCTTTGCGCACGATTCTGACGAATGAGTATGAAGGAGTTTCTGTCACGATGAGCAGGACAAGCGATAAGACGGTCAGCCTGACGGAAAGAACGGATGCCGCCAACAGCTGGGGCGCAGATTATTTTTTATCCATTCATATTAACTCAGGAGGCGGAACCGGATTCGAAAGCTATATTTACCCCGGTGTCGGAGCGCCGACCTCGACTTACCAATCAGCCGTCCACACGCAAGTGATTCAAGCATCAGGTTTTAATGACCGAGGAAAAAAAACAGCCAACTTCCATGTGCTGCGGGAGACAAGTATGCCGGCGATTTTGACGGAGAATGGTTTTGTTGATACGTCAGCTGATGCAAACAAACTGAAAACAGCCAGTTTTATTGAAAGCCTTGCAAGAGGACATGCCAAGGGCTTGGAGCAAGCTTTCGGTCTAAAAAAAAAGGCTGACTTATATAAAGTGCAAATCGGTGCATTCAAAGTGAAAGCAAATGCTGATGCGCTTGCCGCCGATGCGGAGTCTAAAGGTTTTGACGCGATTGTGCTTCCAAAAGGCGGCTTATTTAAAGTGCAGATCGGCGCATTCTCTTCCAAAGATTATGCTGAAGCGTTGGCAGCGCGGGCCGAAAAAGCCGGATTTGATGCCTTCATTGTGCAAGACTAAATGAAAAAACCCCTGCTCTCCCTTTTTTGGGACGAACAGGGGTTTTTTGTTATTGAAGTATATCGGCGACAAACTGAGACCAAGCTTCAAGACGCTGATACACATTTTCCTCTTTCAGTTCGCTCAGTTTCATCCAGCGCCCGGCGATTTGATCTTTTTCTTTCACTTCGACTTGTGCCGCAGACGCTAACTGGAGCGCAGAAAGGATGCCGATATGCACCTTCCCTACATCGTTTTCATCATCATTAATCAGGCCGAGTGTGACAATGTTTTGTTTGTCCTCCTCGCAAATGTACAGTTCTTCCGCCAGCTCCCGGTCGGTATTCTGTTTCAGCACTTCCGAAAATGAAGCCGCCCCTTCCATAGGGTTCATGTGTCCGCCGAAGCCGAGAGAAAGCTTATTATGGAGGCGCGATTCCCCTCCGCCCGCGAGCCGTTCATACACAAACACCTCATCATCGCGGCGGATGACGACATACGGAATCGGCTGTTTAAATCGCGGGTCCTCTTCCGCGTCGCCTCTTCTGATTTCAAAAAAATGCGCCTCAATTTGAGCCATAATTTTTACGATACGTTCATCCTCGCTGTTGACTCCCTGAAATGTCAGCATTTCGTTTTGAAAGACGTCACTCCGCGGTGCAGCCAAGATGATTTCATCCATTTTATTCATGCCCGTTCCTCCTGTTTTACCTCTCCATTCAAGCCAAAAGAGCAGATATTATATCTGCTCTTCATCTTGGCCAAAATAAAAATCTTCGTCCTTAATCGGTTCTACCGTCGCCTTTTTGTAGCCGTTCCCTTTCATGGAGAAGAAATCATGTGATTTTGTTTTGGTGTTTAATCCGTTTAATACGATCGGATTAATATCCTCTTCTTCAAAGTAAGGATCGAACCCTAAGTTCATCAAAGCTTTATTGGCGTTATAGCGGATGAATTTCTTTACATCGTGTGAGAGTCCGACTTGATCGTACAAGTCCTCTGTATATTCAAGCTCATTTTCATATAACTGATTCAGAAGGTCAATCGCAAATTCACGAAGCTCTGCTTTTTTCTCTTCTGTCTGTTTATTATAAATTTCCTGAGCAAGGAGACCGACATACACGCCGTGAATCGCTTCGTCACGAAGGATCAGGTTAATGATCTCACCGCTTTGCATCAGTTTTCCTTGTCCGTAGAAATATAACGGATAATAGAAACCGCTGTAGAAAAGGAAGCTTTCCAGATAGACGGAAGCAACCATCGCTTTGAACAGTGAAATTTCATCATCTTTTTGAATGGCTTTGTAAAGCCCGACAATCATTTGCGCTTTTTTCTGCAAATATTTATTTTGTTTAACCCATTCAAATACTTCATTAATCGTTTCAGTCGGAGCAAGCGTCATAAAAATATTTGAATATGATTTTGCGTGCACCGCGTTTTCCATCATCGCCATGAAATTAAGAACCGCTTTTCGCTGATGGCCTTCGACGTGCTCGGCCACAATCGGCATGCCCGTGTTCCCCTGCTCTGTATCAAGCAGTGTCAGGCCGGCGAGCACCTTCATGTACGTATCCTGCTCATTTTTACCCAAATACTTCCAAGTGAGAAGATCGCCGTTTAATGCGATCTCTTCCGGAAGCCAAAACTGCTTTACGTTTTGGTTGTAAAACATTTGGGTGAAATCATCTTCATGCTTTGACCAGTTTGCTGCGTCATAAATTTTTGTCACTGTAAACTCTCCTTTAATCAAACGACACAAGAAAGACAGCTGTCCTGCCCGGTATCTTTCGTTCTTGCATAGTAAATGGTTTTGATGCCTCTATGGTGGGCATACAGATCAATACGATTCAGATCACGAGTTGTCATCGTATCTTTCAAAAACAGGGTAAAGCTGATTCCCTGATCGATATGCTGCTGGATTGTCGCGATCATATCCACCACTTTGAACATGTCCATATCATAAGCTTCTTTGTAGAAGAACCAGTTATTAGACGCTAACCCCGGCATCGGGTAATACGTTTTTGAATTTCCGTATGTTCTTTCTTCGATCCGTTCCATGATCGGCATAACGGACGCCGTGCTGGATTGGACGTAGGAAATGGAGCCTGTCGGCGCGATGCACAGTCTGTAGCTGTGGTACATGCCGTTTTCAGCGACAAACGCCTTCAGCTCTTTCCAGTCTTCGATTGTCGGAATGTGCATGCCTTCAAAGAGCGCAGCGATTTTTTCGTATGCCGGTGAGAACTCTTTTTCGATGTATTTATTGAAATATTCTCCCGTTGCATAAGTGGAGCCTTCATAATGCTCAAACGTTTCGCCTTTTTCTTTCGCAAGCTCAGCTGAACGCTGAATGGAATAAAAGTTCACCATCATAAAGAACGTATTCGCGAAATCTCTTGCTTCCGGGCTTTCATACGCGATGCCGTTTTGGGCCAGGTAGCCGTGAAGGTTCATGGCGCCTAAACCGATGGACTTCATCGCTTTGTTCGCGCGTCTGACTGCCGGCGCGTTGCGGATATCCGTCGTCTCAGATACATGAGTCAGGGAATCCGTCGCGAGTTTCACCGTGCGCTCAATCGATTTATGTTTCATGACATTCAGTATATTTAATGAACCAAGGTTGCAGGAAATGTCCAAGCCGATTTCGTCTTCCTCGTCATAATCTGTGTAAGCCGAAACCTGTGACGCCTGAAGCACTTCAGAGCAAAGGTTCGAGAATTTCACTTTTGATACGTGGTTATTCGCGTGCTCTTTGTTTACGTTATCCTGGAACATAATGTACGGATAACCTGACTCAGAACGGAGAACGGCAAGCTTTTCAAGCAGTTTGCGCGCATTCACTTTTTCTTTTTTGACACGCGGGTTGTCGACAAGCTCCTCATACATCGCCGTCATGTCCATTTCGTCCATATGCTGGCCGTATTCTTTATAAATCGTATGCGGATAGAATACATAAGCCGCTTTATCCTCACGTGCAAGCTCAACGAACTTATCCGGAATGACGACACCGATAGAAAGCGTTTTGACGCGCACATCTTCATCCGCAGAAATCTTTTTCGTATCAAGAAAATCATTGATATCGCGGTGGAAAATATTTAAATACGCCGCGCCTGAGCCTTGTCTTTGGCCCATTTGGTCAGCGTAACGGAACGCATTATCAAGAAGCTTCATGACGCCTACAACACCTTTTGTGGCGTTTTCAACATCTTTAATCGCTTCGCCTTTCGCGCGAAGCTTGGACAGATTAAGAGAAACCCCGCCGCCCAATTTAGACAGCTGCATGGAAATATCGATCGCCCGTGAAATATCGTTTAAGGAATCGTTGACTTCGAGCAAGAAGCAGCTCACCAGTTCTCCGCGGCGTTTTCTGCCGGCATTCAAAAATGTCGGTGTACTCGGCTGATATTCCTGATTGATCATCAGGTTTACATATTCTTTTGCTTTCTCAGTGTCGCCGTTTGCGAAGAACAGCGCAACGATTGAGATTCGGTCCTCATAACGCTCGAGGATTCTTTTCTTGTCATTCGTTTTCAAAGCATAGTCATTATAAAATTTAAACGCACTCATGAAGGAAGGAAAACGAAATTTCTTTGCGTAAGCTGTCTTAAACACTTCTTTAATGTCTTCAAAAGAGTAAAGGCTTAAGAATTCCTCTTCGTAGTATTGGTTTTCAATCAAATAATCCAGCTTCTCTTTTAAATCGTGAAAGTAAACTGTGTTTTGATTGATATAGTCAACAAAATAGCTATGTACAGCCTCTTTATCTTTATCAAACTGGAATTTTCCATCTTGTTGGATCATGATTTCGTTATTTAACTGGATCCATTTTGGCACTTGATTTTGTGACAACTCTTTCTACCTCCTGAGTAAACAATTCAACGTCTTTAGATGTGCCGCTGAGTTCAAATTTGTGCAAGATCGGCACCTGATATTGTCTTGAAATGGTATCGGCGCTTTTTGCAAAGTTATCGCCCCATACTTTGTTGCCGCTCGCAGCGACTCCTAATAAGAGATGGGCGTATTTTTCGAGAAATGATTGTGTTGATGCCGGTACCTGGCCGAAGTTTGTCGTGTAGGTGACCAAAACAAACGGAGTGTCCACGTGGTCCGTTTCGTCCACCTTGCGGATCAGCTGGAAGTCTGTTTTATTCACAAAACGCTGAACATTCCCTGTCTTTGAATCAAATATGATTTGAACCATCCTTATCACGACCTATCAAAAATAATGAATCTCTTAACACTATATATAGTATACTAACCTCTCAGAAAAACACAACATATTGAGATCGATTTATAAAAAATTCATATTTTTGAAAGAGCGGACTTTGGCTCTGGCCCGATTAACGCCCAAAAAAGAGAGCAGAACGAGAATCATCTCTCATCCTACTCAAGGTGTCATGTGTAAGCCGATGTCTATCATAACATGAAAAAAAACTGCTTAGTAGTCTAGACTTTTATTCTTATTTTTTGTAAGAATCACATTTTTTTTCGCTTTCAACGGTTTCTTCAATCTCCACATCAGCACCGATTTCTTTCAGTACGGCTTTCAGAGCGCTTGTGATGGAAGCCTCTCTGATCAGTTCTTTGCCGTCAACGATGATGCTGGTTCCATATTCATAGCAGGAATCATCTTCACAAGTTTCTTCCCAATGGTTGATTATCACCTTGTGTTTCAATCGTCTCACCCTCTGCATGATCAATGTCAGTACTTAGTGTAGCTTGTGTTGCCCGCTTTGTAAATTCGAACGCTTGTGAAATTTATTCAAGCTCATCCAGCGCCGTTTCTTTTTTCAGTTCAATTTTATTCGTTTTTTCATCATAGCGGTATATTTTTAAGTAACCGTCCTCAACGATGCCGAAACGATTATGTTCCAGCTGCACCATGCCTTCTGTCTGCGGTTCGGTATCCGCCAAGCCGCCGTCATCATCCGTCACCACCGTCTCATGATTGCTGCAAGCTCCAAACAGCAAAAAAACAGCGATCCAAACGAGCGTAATCCTGATTCTTCTCAGTTCATTTTCACTTTCGAACACGATTTTCCGAACCCCCTTTTATGTTTCCGATATACAGCCTGCAATATACAGATGCGCATAGAAAAAGACCATTGTTCATGGTCTTTTTCAAAAAGTCTATTCAAGCTCAAGCTGGACGTTTTTTTGCGGGGCGAACGTGGAGATGGCATGTTTATAAATAAGCTGCTGCTTCCCCTCCGTTTCGAGCAAAACGGTAAAGTTGTCAAAGCCTTTTACCTGGCCGCGAAGCTGGAAGCCGTTGAGTAAAAACACCGTGACGAACGTATTGTCTTTTCGGATTTGATTCAAAAACTGATCTTGAATATTAATCGGTTTCATGTTTCGTCCTCCTTGGTTCTCAATACAATACTGTTTCGATTAAATTTCCAGTTTTCCTGCTATGCACTCGAAAATTTCCTTTTTTTTCTGCTCAATATCAACAGGCGGCGTCATATCTGTCCATGAAACGGGCATTTTATTGCGAAACCAGGTCAGCTGGCGTTTCGCATATCGCCTAGAATTTTGTTTTAATTGCTCCACAGCCTGAGGAAGCGGCACTTTTCCATCAAGATATTCATACAGCTCTTTATAGCCGATCGCCTGAATCGATTGGCTGTCCCGGATATTCATATCATACAGCCGCTTTACTTCGTCAAGAAGGCCGGTTTCCAGCATCAGGTCAACGCGCTCATTAATCCGGCCGTACAGCACTTCTCTGTCCATTGTAAGACCGATAAGAACCGCATTGTAAAGCAGCTCCCGTTTTTGGGTTTTAAGATGCTCTGACATTGTTTTTCCCGATACATGCAGAATTTCGAGCGCGCGGATGACTCTTCGCGTATTGTTTTGATGAATGGCTGCCGCCGCTTCCGGGTCAGCTGCCGCAAGCTTGGCATGAAGCGCTTCCGCCCCTTCTTCAGCCGCCAGTTTCTCCATGCGCTCCCGGAATACAGGGTCGCCGGGGTTTTCCGTGAACGTATAGTCATACAGCACGGACTGAATGTACAGACCCGTTCCCCCGACAATCATCGGCAGCTTTCCTCTATCGGCAATCTCGGTGATTTTCCCCCTTACCATTTTCTGATAATCCGCCGTTGAAAAAGTGTCGGACGGCTCCAAAATATCAATCAGGTGATGCGGCACGCCTTCTGTCTCTTCTTCGGTGACTTTGGCCGTTCCGATGTCCATCCCTTTATATACCTGCATGGAATCTCCGCTGATGATTTCCGTATTCAGCATTTTCGCGAGTCCGATGCTTAGTTTTGTTTTTCCGACTGCCGTCGGTCCGACGAGTATGACGACAGGCTGTTTTTTATTTTTCAATATGTATCACTCTCTTTTATAAATCTCCCCCTAATTATAGCATTCATTTCTTCAGGCACCTATCCATTTTGCCCTTTTTCCTGAGCGCTAAACGTCCACTACCACCCGATCGGCTCGTTTCCGACAACCTCTCTCGTTTTTCCTTTGAGTGTATGGCGGTGCGTTTTCCGCCCTTCCTCCCGCGGATCGTAAACGACGCCGCCGTGCTGAATCTGAATCGGCTCATTGTAGGCGGCAAAGGTGGTCTCTGAAAGCTCATGGTAATGTGTTCCGTCAACCCTCGGGATGGCAGGGCCGGAAATGCCGTAATACCTATGAAAATGGCCGTTTTCAAACGAGGTGATGCCCGTATAGAAATGTGTATGCTCATCTGTATTGCTGCCGTTCTCCGGCTGCGAAAAGCCTTCAATCAAATGGTAATGCCCCTGCACTACATTCGTAACCGCCCGGTATGCGTGTGTGTGCGGAGGTTTTTTTGACCAATCGGACTGATACAGGCCCACAAAAGCTCACTCCTTTATTTTTTTGATAAACGCCCAATCAAAAATTGGTGGGCTGAATACTCTGTTATCATCTCAAATTTATTCTTGGAGGTACCTTAATTATGAATGAAGAATACACATACGCAGTAGATAGTGATATGAGACAGTTTGGGCGGCCTGGATTTGGGTTCGGACGTCCCGGCTTTGGGTTTGGACGGCCGGGATTCGGCTTCGGGCGGCCCGGATTCGGATTTGGATTCGGACGGCCGGGTTTTGGATTTGGCCGGCCTTGGTTTGGTTATGGATTCGGACGGCCGTTTGGTTTTTACGGCGGACCGTTTTTCGGAGGGCTTGTCGGGGGGCTTGTCGGAAGCGCTTTATTCAATCCGTACTTGTACGGGGGTTACGGCTACGGCTATCCGTATTACTATTGACGAATCAAAAGAGGCTCCTCCCCGGGGGCCTTTTTGTATAGGCCTAATGTCTTGACTTGGCGGGCAAAGTTCGGATATTATTTTATTTTACTGCCTTAAACAAAAGGCATAAGGATTATGATGAGAGGGGGATTTGATATGATTCTGGGTTATATCTTCCTCACAATTGCTATTTTATCAGAGTCAATCGGCGCGGCCATGCTGAAGGTCTCCCGCGGATTTACGCGGTTTTTGCCGAGCGCGCTTGTAGTGGCAGGCTATTCATTGGCCTTTTATATGCTTTCACTGACACTGAATCTCATTCCGCTCAGCTTATCCTATGCAACATGGAGCGGAGCCGGAACGGTGCTCGCATCCATTATCGGAGCGAAATGGTTTCATGAAAAACTGGACAAGCAGGCCGTCATCGGGCTCTTTTTCTTATTGGCCGGTGTCATTTTGATGAATTGGTAGAAAGGAGAGGCATACTGATGAAAGGATTACTTTGCTTGGCATTAGCCATTGTATCAGAAGTGTTCGGGAGCACGATGCTGAAGCTGTCGGACGGTTTTACGCACTTATGGCCCGCTCTCGGCGTCATTGCCGGAATCGGAGCCTCTTTTATGTTTTTGAGCTTTTCATTGAAAAGCCTTGATTTATCCGCCGCATACGCGACATGGTCAGGTGTCGGCACCGCTTTAACGGCAATTGTCGGCTTTATTGTTTTTAAGGAAGCCATGACGATCAAAATGATGATCGGGCTTGTTTTGGTCATCACGGGCGTCATCCTGCTGAACCGTTCCAAGTCTCAAAAAGCTAAAAAAAATCAAACGGCCCGGAGCTGACCGTTTGAACTCGTCAAGCGCCGGCAGCTTTTACTTCAACCTCAAGCTCCATCTCCACGTTTCCTCGGACCGCTCGTGAAATCATACACGAGGACTCTGCTTTTTGCGCTAACTTCCTGGCGAGCGTAAAGTCCGTTTCGGCTGCATCCGGCTTTAATAATATAAACGGACGGTGAATGATTTTCTGGTACGTGAACACACCGTTCGTGACGTCTACAATTCCTTCAGATTCCATATGTAGATCTTCTTTATCCAGGCCGCTTCTTTCCATCATCGCCGCAAGCGTTATAATATAACAGGTCGCGGCCGCTCCAAGCAGCATTTCATCAGGATTTGTGCCTTCTCCGGGTCCGTCCATTTCCTTAGGAATGGACACAGCCGTTTCCAGCCGGCCGCTTTTAATATCGCCGACGTCATTGCGATTTCCGGGCCAATTTGCTTTTAAATAAAAGTGATGTTTTGCCAAGGGACAAACCTCCTTTTTTTTCAGTTTACTCATCTTTCACTCGTTTGTCTTTTTTTAAGCTCACGAATACTCTTGATTGATCACTCTTTTTATCGTACGGACAAACCGGTAAAATTCCTCCGTTTTTGTGAATTCCCTTTCGCGATAATCAAAATTATCAAAAAACGCTTCCCGCTGTTCTCTGCTGATCTCAAGCTGTATGCTCAGCCCGGTTTGCGCCTGGTTATTGATATTTTCGGTGTTAACCCCGGCCAGACCGGTTTTTGAGGTTGCCAATTCTGCAGAAAATCCGTTTCGTTCGAGAGCTCTCACCAATTTTTTCGCCCGCTTCCGATCGCTTCCTCCGACAAGAGTATTTTTCTCGTCGCCTTTATAACCGTGCACTGCGATAACATAATGGTGCTGCTTAATGCTTTCGACTGCTGAAGGCTCATCGAACTTGGTGCTCGTAATATGAAGAGTCTGGTTATCATGCGTTTTTAATCCCTCAAACAGGTAGGTTGAATAATCATCGCTGAAAGAGCGGACGATCTCGCTCACCCCGCCCTCAATTCTCCCTCCGTGCGGCGACATGATCAATACGGGGCTCCCCTTTCGCTTATTGTACGATATATGATAATCATCGGGGTCTTCATGTTCAGCCAGATCTTTAAAATCTGTGTATGTATCAGAAGAATTCGAGGGATCAGGATCTGACGCATAATGAGCACATCTTATTAGTAAGACCATTGCTACGATAATGATGACATTAAGTAAAATTCTTTTCATCAGCTCTCCTTCTTTGCTCCTTTCTGAAAAATGACATGTTCATTATATGGATTTTTGTCAATAGGTCTTATCTTAACATTCTATTAACATTATCATCAGTGAAAAACTTCCCGGTTTCGAAAAATCAATGGATTGTCACGGTTCAAGCGCTCAAATGCCGGGCATCAGTGAAAAAAGGTTGAGAGAGGGCAAAAAAAAAGGGAGGAACGCCCGAATTTTCAGGGGCGGGAGATTCACGGCCGGAAACGGACGGCATCAAGAATACGCTTTTAAAAATGAATATCCGCCTCCCGAAGCAAATGCACAGGACAGAATGGAGCCCGTCAAAAAAATTCTCATCTGCTTTTTTGTACAGCAAAATGCCGTTACAGCCCGCTCATCCCCTTTTTTTATAATAATGGTCCGTTTTGAAATGGAGCCGTCTTTTTTCATATATATAATATCAATCGGAAGCTGTTTTTCCAAGGAATGTCTCAATATTATGTTCAAGTATATACCTCCTTCCGCCGGCTTCATCATAACCGAACGAACGTTCTGTTTCAACTCGATTTCTTCTCCTGAAAAAGCCGCAAGTAACCAGCGCTCCTGAAGGACAAACAAACTGACCGAACATACGGCCTGTTCATATGGTATAGAGAGAATCGCCAGAATGGGAGGAAAAGTATATATGTTTGGTTACTCAATGGTACAAATGGTGCGGTCAAATGCTCATAAGCTGGACTGGCCGCTCAGAGAAAACGTATTACAGTTATATAAACCTTTCAAATAGACACCTTGCTTTTTGCACAAGTTTTTCGAAAAAAAGGTGAAAAACAGAAAGAAAATGTCAGTCATCATTGAATTTGAAGAGGGCTGCCATGAATCCGGTTTTCACAGCACAGGGCAGGTCTTATCAAAAGAAAAACGCTGCACCATAAAAAAGCAGTTTCAAACAATCAATTGCTGCAGCGCCGAAGTCACTCCGTCCGCCCTTCACATGCTTCTTTCGCAATGCCGGGATATCCGTAAAATCTATTTAAACCGTGAAGTAAAAGCGCTCCTTGATACGGCAGCTGAATCGTCTCATGCAAAAGAAGTGACCCGTAACGGCACCGTATTAACAGGAAAAGGCGTAATCGTTGCCGTTATTGATACCGGAATCTATCAGCATCCCGATTTAGAAGGCAGAGTTATCGGATTTGCGGACTTTGTCAACCAAAAGACAGAACCGTATGACGACAACGGGCACGGCACCCATTGCGCCGGTGATATCGCAAGCAGCGGCGCTTCATCTTCGGGTAAATATCAGGGGCCGGCGCCGGAAGCCGATCTGATCGGAGTCAAGGTTTTAAACAAATCAGGATCAGGAACCTTGGCTGATATCATTGAAGGTGTGGAATGGTGCATACAATATAATAAAGAACACACAAAGAATCCGATCAAAATCATCAGCATGTCACTGGGCGGAGATGCGCTCAGATATGATAAAGAAACGGACGACCCGCTCGTCAAGGCCGTTGAAGAGGCATGGAATGAAGGAATCGTCGTCTGCGTCGCCGCGGGCAACTCCGGTCCGGAAGCTCAAACGATTTCAAGCCCCGGTGTCAGCGAGAAGGTAATAACGGTAGGCGCCTATGATGACAATGATACGGCCAGCAATGAGGACGATACGGTCGCTTCATTCTCAAGCCGCGGCCCGACTGTGTACGGAAAAGAGAAGCCTGACATTCTTGCGCCCGGGGTCGATATCGTATCTCTCCGTTCTCCGCGTTCATACCTTGACAAATTACAGAAATCAAACCGTGTAGGCTCCTTGTATTTCAGTCTGTCGGGCACGTCCATGGCCACTCCGATCTGTGCGGGCATCGCCGCCTTAATCCTTCAGCAAAACCCGCAGCTTTCGCCTGACGAAGTGAAAACACTGATCAAACAAAGTCCGGATCAATGGACAAATGAAGATCCGAACATTTACGGAGCGGGCGCAGTGAACGCCGAAAACGCCGTGCCGAAAGAGTAACCTTTTTATCATGAGAACGGGGTCGTCTGCACCGGCAGATGACTCCGTTTTTCAGGTGAACAGATGAAACATTTATAATGAAGGAACTCGGAATGCTTCAGAACCGGCTGTCAGAAAAAAAGATCAATGCAAGGCAGTGTATTTCTAAAAAAATAGGGAATAAGTATGGTGTAGATAAAAGGAGGAATCACAATGGCACTTACAAACACCGAATTGTCTGAATGGCTGCAAAAACAGATCGGACAAACGCTTGATATCAGAAAAGGAGAGCTGACAGACAGCCGAAACGAGATTTCTGATATGGACCAGATCATGCTTCACCTTGATGATGTTCTCGTCCGCCGGACAAATCATCCCGATGACTATGTAGCTGACGAAGAACTCGTCCTAAAAGGACACGGCACAACCTATACGGAGGAAGGAAATGTCCCGCTCCCTCAAGATGCGTATGAAATCCCTTTGCTCGGCGACATTACCATCCAAAAGGAGCAAGACGGATTAAAGGTACATACAGATCGGGCCGTTTATACAATCGGGACCCGGAAAGAGCAATAAAAAGAAAAAACGCCCTGAATCAGCGGCGTTTTTTTATTGGTTTTTTTCTTCAGAATATCCGTGGAACATCGTGAATGCGCAAAGCATAATGCCTAAAATAATGATAATCGGAAGCCAGATCACGGCAAACTTATAATCCGGTTCGGCAAAAGCGCCTATGACCGCCCCAAAACAATACAGCACCAAGGCAAGCGCGCGCAAAACAGCATCTCTCGTAAACTGCTTCCGCTTGTCCGCTTTGTAAAACCTTGCGGTGAGATCTTCAAAAAAATTAGCGAGCGTTCCCGTTAATACGGTCGTGGAAATCCCTGCTACACCAAGTTTTCTCGCAGCTGTCGTCTGCATTCCCATTGCGAAGCTGAGCAGCATAATCAGCACATAAACAGAAATGGCATCTGCAAAAAAGCAAGAGAACAAAGCAAACAGCAGCAAAACAGCTCCTTCAATAGCTAAAGCGGCAGTTACCGCAGGGGGCCAGAATGATTTCTTTTTATTGCCCACAAGCAGGGCCGCGGCAATAACACCGGCAATAAATCCGATTAACGAGGTTAACGATTTGAGTACGGCAAGGTGCCATGAGTTGCCGATCGCCAGGCCGAACAGAACGATGTTCCCCGTCATATTGGCGGTAAAGATATGTCCCAGGCTTAAATAACCGATCACATCCACAATTCCCGCTGTTAAACAAAGAAGTAAAAGTGCAATATTTCGGTATGTAGTCACTGTCAATGTGATCCAATCCTTTCTCATGCTGATTCCAACATATAAGTTTACTCTTTGCCATTTCATATGTCCAGCCGGCGTGCCGCTTTTTCAGAGCATAAAAAAACTCCGGCGAACCGGAGAAGCTACTGAACGATAAATAATACTCTCGTGCCGTCGGAATATTCGCTCATTTGATTTCCAACCCATGAATCGGCCCCGCGGTTATCCGACGGGGTTACATATCTGATATCAGCCCCCGCCCCGCCTTCTGTGCAGACTGCCATGGGCCATTCATCACGGTCAAACCCGGGCTTTGTCGGAATTCCTTTCAATGATTCTTTCCTTCTATTCTCCGCTCCGCCCCGATCAATTGTACAAATCTCAGAATGACCTGCCGAAATGGCGTCTTTTATATGATTTCCCGTCTCCGGATATTTTGACAGCGGGAAATACAGCACCTGATCGTATCGGGATGCGGCACGAGCAGCACTGTCCGAATGGATGCCGGCGCCCGTAAGGCCGAACTGAAGAGAGATCACCAAAAGCAGACTTGCCGCCCATTTCATAAACGCATTCATTCACATCCTCCTTAAGAAGTTGATATGAAGCGTAAATATGTATATTAGCCGGATTTAACACACATGATGAAATGGCAAAAAAAGTTTGCTGTTTTGTTGATAATCAACGAAAATGGCGGCTTTACGATTTGTCTATTGAACCGGCTTCTGTTTCCTTATATATTTTAGACATACTTATGAGCCGTTGTGATCAGTGTCTTCGGCAGATAAAAGGAGGAATGCCGTCCGGTCGGCAGGCACCGGCTGTTTGTTATGTCTTTTCAAAAACATGAAGGCGGGGAAATCCAGATGGAAAAAACAATGTTTCACCCACACTCACCCGAGTTTCACGAAAACCCTTTTGCGGTTTTAAGCAGATTCAGAGAGCAGGACCCCATACATAAATTCGAACTGCAGCGTTTCGGAGGCACCTTTCCGGCTTGGCTCATCACGCGTTATGATGATTGTATGGCGTTTTTAAAAGACGGCAGAATTACGAGAGATGTAAAACGGGTCATGCCGAAGGAGCTGATCGCGAAGCTGAATGTCAGTGAAGATATCGATTTTGTCTCAGAGCATATGCTGGCAAAAGACCCGCCGGATCATTCACGTCTTCGATCTTTGGTGCATCAGGGGTTCACTCCCCGGATGATTGAGCAGCTTCGCACCGGGATAGAGCAGATCACAGAAGATCTGCTGGATGAAATGGAAACAAAAGCAGACCCTGATATCATGAGAGATTTCGCCGCACCGCTTCCGTTTATCGTCATTTCCGAGCTGCTCGGAATTCCGAAAGAGGACCGCGCCAAATTTCAAGTGTGGACAAACGCAATGGTCGACACGTCAGAAAGCGGACAAGATGCGACCAACCAGGCTCTCAAAGAATTTAAACAATATATGAAAACACTGATCGAAGAAAAAAGAAAACATCCGGGTGAAGACTTGACGAGCAAGCTTATTTACGCTGAAGAGGACGGCCAAAAGCTGAGTGAATCAGAGCTGTATTCCATGCTGTTTTTGTTAGTCGTTGCCGGGCTTGAAACAACGGTTAACCTTCTTGGCTCCGGCACCCTGGCGCTTCTTCTGCACAAAGACCAGATGGAGAAGATAAAGCGGCAGCCCGAAAATATCCAGACGGCGGTCGAAGAGCTTTTGCGTTATACCTCTCCCGTCATCATGATGGCGAATCGATGGGCGATTGAAGATTTCACTTATAAAGATGTTTCTATTAAAAAAGGTGATATGATATTTATCGGCATCGGTTCAGCCAATCGGGACCCGGAATATTTTGATGATCCTGATACTTTAAATATAGGGAGAACACCGAACCGTCATATTTCTTTTGGATTCGGCATTCATTTTTGTCTCGGGGCTCCGCTCGCCCGGATGGAAGCATCCATTGCCTTTACCGCGCTTTTAAAACGATTTCCGAATATAGAGCTGAAAGGCGCGCCCGAGGATGTAACATGGAGAAAAAATGTGTTTTTGAGAGGGCTTGAAACATTGCCTGTCAGATTTTAATATCGTCCCCCTGTTTATCGGGGGTTTTTTAATGTCTTATAAACAGAAATCAATATAACAATGAAAATTTAGTACATAGTTAATTTAGTTCTATATAGATAAAAAAGCGGCCGGATTGCTCCGGCCGTTCTCTATTACCGTTTTACCAGCTCATTAGTTTCGTCCAGCTTTTTTCTGAAAGATTTAAGGAAATTTGCGCTTATCGTTCCTTTGTTTGCGTACAGTTTTTCGCAGAATGCTTTAATGGCGTTTTGCGGCTTTGGTTCCGACAGCATTGTGACATGATTGGAAGAGTGAACGTCCAACAGGTGAAACTGTTTTATCTGGCGTTCCCATTCTTTCCAATACGCATCTTGGTCTAACGGAATTTGTTCTTCCTCTGCTGTCAGATAACGTTCAAGATCTCCGAGGAACAAACCGCTTTTATTACGGAAGTAGTAGCATTGCAGCGCTTCCGGATGAGGCAGCGGCTTCATGTCATACTCTTCCATTCCGTAGGCGAGCTGCGTCTTCATCATTTGCTCCAGCTGCATCCGGATCGCTTCTTCGGATTTTGGCAGACCGTGCTTTTTGGCAAGGCCGATCAATTCTTTCAATACCTCTTCTTCCTCAGCCTGGACGGTAATGTCTTCTCTGCTGATTAATGCCTCTTCAAGGTTTTCAGGCTTAAGATATGCTGTAAGCATCGTATTGATCGTTTGCAGCATGACTGACTTAACAGATGGTTTTCTTTCTTTCCATTTTTCACTGTACGGGGTGTCGATCATGACGGCGCTTTTTACCGTATGACCTTCCTCCTGCAAGAGGCGCGCGGTTTCGTATGCAAACATTCCGCCCAAGGAATATCCGCCGAGGTCATAAGGGCCTTTCGGCTGTACCGCTTGGATGATTCTCTTATAAGAAGCGGCCGTCTCTTCGATTCCTTGCAGCGGCTCTTTCCCTGTCAAACCTCTTGCCTGGATGCCGTAAAAAGGTCGCTGACTCTTTTTGGCGAATGGCCGGTATGCTTCAACGCCTCCCGTTCCGCCGTGAAACCAAAAAACAGGACGGCCTTTTTCTCTATCATTCAGCTTGACGAGTTCGGGAAAATTCCGGCCCGCCTCCTGCGATTGGTTCGTTTTTAACAGCATGCTAATCTCCTGAACAGTGCTGCATTTCTGAAGAGCCTCCAGACTGATGCGGCTGTCTCCGCCCTCAAGTTTTTTCAGCAGCTGAATAGAGGAGATTGAATCGAAACCGTATTCAGTCAGCGGCTTATTTTGATCCATTTCCGCTGGCTCCATCCCCAAAATGTCTGCCACAATGTCAGCTGCGCTCTCGCAGCGGATCTGAGGATTCTGTGAAACCGGTGCAAGGACGATGTCTTCTGGCTGACCGCCGTTCCAATACTTATGGTTTTCAAAAGGATATGTCGGAAGCGGCACTCTTTGAACAGATTTGCCTTGGTGGAGTCTGTCCCACGGTATATCCGCACCTTTCACCCAGCAAAATGCAAGCTTTTCCAGATTGTTTTCAGCCAACAGCGTCTCCGTGACGACTGTACCGAGAGTCCCTTCCAGTAAAACGCCGATATCTCCTGATCCAGTCTGCTGACTGCCTGTAAAGAAGCTTTTCATTCCATTGCTTTCTTCGGAAAATGCTCTGTACTCTTTCAGTTTTTCCAGCAATTCATCTTGATTGCGGGCAACGAGTGCCAGGCGGCAGTTCATCGCCTCACGGCCGGTCTGAAGCGTATAAGCAATATCCCGCAATGACGGAGTATCTCCAGTTTGCACAAAATCGGCCAGCTGACCTGCGGCCGCCTTTAGGCGCCCTTCGCTCTTAGCAGAAAGGACGATAAGCTGCGGTTCATGCACAGATTCTTTGTCTTTATGGCTCGGGCTGTACTGTTCCAAGACGACATGCGCATTCATGCCGCCGAAGCCATAGCTGTTAATTGCGGCCCGGCGCGGGATCGGTCTGCCCGTATGGTCGGTGAGCTGTGTCCATTCCTGATTGTCTTCGGTGAAACGGAAGCGGCTTTTCTGAATGGCCATTTGCTCATTTGCAGCTGTAAATCCGGGAATGCCCGGGATGGTATGATGCTTCATGGCCATCGCCACTTTTATAAGGGCGGCCAGTCCGGAAGCGAGTTCGCCGTGCCCGATGCAAGGTTTCACGGTGCTGATATAACAAGGCGCGCTTTCCTCTTGATTTGCAGACTCGCCGTAACCCGCTTTGATTGCATTAAACTCCAGCGCATCTGCCATTTCGGAGGCAATGCCGTGCGCTTCAATATAAGTGACGGTTTGTGGATCAACATCGGTGTCTTCGTACGCTTTTTTCATCGCGGCCTTCATTCCCGCCGGATTCGGTGCGTGAAGCGACATGCCTTTACCGCCGTGAGACACTCCTGTTCCTTTAATGACCATGTGAATATGATCGCCGTCTTCAATTGCCGCCTCAAGCGGTTTGATGATGATCACGCCCGCCCCTTCGCTTCTGACAAAGCCATCGGCATCTTTTTGGAACGATTTCGCCCGGCCGTTTTTGCTTAAATATCCCATTGAGTCAAAACCGATAAAGCCCTTCGGCGATTGCAGAATATTGGCGGCTCCCACGACAGCCTGCTCACATTCGTTATGACGGATTGATTGAACCGCCCTGTGCAATGCCACCAGCGTTGACGTGCAGGCAGCCTCGTAATATTCACTCGGTCCTTGTAAATTCAAGGCATATGATATCCTGTTCGGAATGATGGACGGGATGGCTGTTCCATTGTTCGGATCGCTGTTGCCCGCGGCAACGAAAACGCCTGTCGGTCTGCTTGATAATGCCTTATTTGTCAGGCCCGCATCCTCCATTGCCTTCCATGTATGCATCAAAAGCAGAAACTGCTCCGGCCCCATTTGTGATGCCTCTTTAGGAGAAATTCCGAAAAAGAGCGGGTCAAATTCGCCGACACCGTCAATAAAACCGCCCCATCTGAGACTCGTGTCATTCTCATCACCGGCGTAACGGCGCCAGTCCCAGCGGTCCGCCGGAATTTCGGTAATACAGTGATCCCCGTTTACGATGTGCTCCCAAAAAGACTGGATATCCGGGGATTGCGGAAACTGAGCTGACATACCGATAATCGCGATTCCTTGCTTGACATCGGCGTTATTACAAGGCGGATGCTGTTTCTTCGGTAAAGTGCGCTCTTCTGTTTCCGTGACCCTAGCCTCTTCTGAATACTTATGATCGGCAAGCAATTGAGAAAACTTGCTCTCATATGCTGACGCGAAGTGGCGGGTCAGCTCCTCCGCGGTCGGATACTCGAAAAACAATGTTGGATTCACATCGATGTCCGCCTCTTGGCCAATCTCTTTTGTCAACCCGATCAGGCTCGCTGAATCGAGTCCCAATTCCATGATATTCGCGTCAGAACGAAGAGATGGCCCCGGTTCACCCATCATCTTGGCGAGCTTGCCAAGGACGTAGCTGCGGATATCATCTGTCAGACTGCCGGCAGAAATCGGTGCTCCCGCATTCTTAACAGCCGTTCGGGCCGGCTGATTCATCTGTTCGGTTTTCGGGCGGAACCGTTTCAGTGCATAGCCTTCAAAACGCATCACCACTTCCGATCGGCTGCTGATGACATCTGCGTTAATCAGAATCATTTCCCCCGTTTGTTTGGCCAGCTTGATGTGCAGCCAGCAATCGGTAAGATCTTCCGGGCTGCTGAAGGTGACGGAATTAATGCCGAACGGCAGATAGCTTTCCGCCTCCGTTTGGTCCAATAAAGAAAGCGAGGCCAAGTAAGCACTGTTGGCGATTAACGGATTTACGGCATAATGATGCGCTTGTTGTGAGTCGCTATTGTTCAGGTTCACTTTCGCTAAAACGGCATCAGAGCCTTTGTACAGGCGGGTGATCGTTTTAAATTCTTCTCCCCACACGACAGTTCCCGTTCCGTCTCCGTATAACTCATCTATCCGGCCCACTTCCCGGTAAGAGCGCTGAATGGCCGTCAGATCCGCGTGCTGCTTTTGAAACGGATACGGGCTGCACTCGGCATACGCCGCTATGCTCCAATCAGGAGACGTGCGGCTGCGGTGCATTATGCTTAGTTCAAATCCATCCCCGTTTTGTTTCGATTCTGTTTTCAGCTCGATGCGATCGCCTTTTTTTACGGTAATGGGGCTCGCGTAATTCAGTTTTTTAATTTGTCCTCCTTCCGCTTCAGGAAAAAGATCACAAAAATGATCGACTGCCAGACTGTTATATGTAGCGCCGACGAGTACCGGTTCTCCGCTGAATTGATGCCCTTTCACGTATGGGTCGTCATCACTGTATACCGCCTGAACGCCGGCAGCGTTTTCTGATTCACCGAATTGAAAAGAAGTCCCGTGGTCAAAAGCGTAGGCCGGCAGATGAACGGCGTGCTCTTGCTGCAACTGATCAAACGCGATATTCTCTCCTTTTTCCCATTGCCGCGCACGCCGGCCAATATCAGAATCGGAGAAATTGAGATTCCGCTGATCCATGCGGTAAGCGGCCAGCTTTTCCAGCAGTTCCTGAACGGAAGCAGCCGTAAATGCCGCCCGATACTCCGAATGATGCGTTCTTTTTTGCAGCGCGGATGCGATGGCGGCCGGATGAAGAGATGGCGTCTTTTCTAAGAAGGCCGCCAGTCTCTCAAGATAGGCTTCAAAACTCCATTTTGTTTTCGCTGACACAGGGAAAATATATTCCTCATCGCCGTGACGGGCCTGATCGGAATTCGGGCTGATATATTCTTCTACGATGAGATTTGCATATGCCCCGCCTGCCCCGAAGGAATTGATCATGCTTCTCCGCGGTATGTTGTCCCCCGTTTCGGCATCCCTCATACGCTCCCAATACTCGGTTTTTTCCTGCAGGTAAAAAGCCGTTTGTTCAAGCGCGATATTCGGGTTTTGCGGTTTTGCATTAATGGTTGGAACTAATGTTTCCCGCTCCATTTGCAGCAGCACTTTCGCGAGCTGGGACATGCCGGAGGCCGCCTCTAAATGGCCGAGATTTGACTTGACGGATCCAAGCGCGCAAAAACGTTTTTTATCAGTATATTGCGCGAACGCATTTGTCAGGGCAATGACCTCAATCGGATCTCCCAATACAGAGCCGTTTGCCGCTGATTCAACATAACTGATTGTTTCCGGATTGATTCCCGCCTTGTCGATGGAAGCCGCCATGAGCTTCGCCTGCTGTTTCGGATCCGGAGCCGTGTACATCTGCCTTCCGCCGCTATGGCATAACGCGCTGCTTTTAATGACCCCGTAAATATGGTCTTTGTCAGCAACCGCTTTGGAGAGCGGCTTCAAGAGCACCGCCCCGACTCCTTCTCCCGGCATCAGGCCCGTGCCGGTTCCGAAGCTTTTGCTCTCACTTCCCTGTTCAAGCAAATTCGCCCGTTCGAGCGCATCATATTTAGACGGTTCAAGCGTGAGATTGACCCCTCCGGCAATCGCCATGGAACAGCTGTTAAGCTTCAGGCTTTCACAGGCGAGATGAATGGCGCTCAGTGAGCTGGAGCATGCGGTCGTAACGCCCATGCTCGGACCCGTTAAATTGAAAAAGTGGGAAATGCGGTTGGCGATATGCCAATCCCCTCCGTTAGAGCTGAGCGCGGCTTTTTCCAATGACGGGATATTCCAGAAATATTGATTGTACATACTGCCCATAAATACACCGATGCCGCTGTCTGATTCCTGCCATTCGTTTACTCTTTCTAACGAGTAACCGCCGTTTTCAAATGTTTCCCATACGGTTTCTAAGCTTAGACGGAGCTCAGGCGTCATCTCCATCACATGGTCTTCCCGCATGTCAAACAAGTGATGGTCAAAAGCGTCAATATGCTGCAGAAATCCGCCGTACCGTGTTTTGCGTTCTTCTTTTCGTGTTTCTTTTGCCATTGTTTTCAGAAGACCGGACTTCCATCTGTTTTCCGGGGCTTCCGTAATACAGCTGTCTCCGGCTTTTAAATGTTCCCACAGCTCATCGAGCGTTTCAGACTCGGGATAGCGGCCGCTGATGCCGATAATGGCAATGTCGTCACGATCAGAACGATTAACGGTGACGGTTTCTGTTTCCGGCTTTGGCGCTTTTGGCTCTTTTTGTTCAGTGATAAATCGCCGCGTTTCCGTGACAAGCGGCACCGGTTCATTCATTGCAGGTTCCGGATGCTCCGTTTCAGGAGGCGCTTGTTCGGCTCCGAATGCCTGTTGCAGCTTATCCGGGTAAGTTTCCAGCAAATACTCGGCAAGTTCTTTCGTATTCGTGTGTTCAAATAAGATCGTTTTCGGCAGCTCGCCCGTCAATGTTTCCAGTTCGCGGATAAAATTCACCTGCAAAATGGAGTCGATGCCGTATTTTTCAAAGCTGGTTTCCGGCTGAATGCGCTCGGGAGCAAGCTTTATGGACTTGGCTAACGTTTCTTTTATGAATTGCACAGTCCGGTCTGTGACTGAGAAAGACGGTTCTGTGAAATCAGCCGGCTCTTTGGAAGCCGCAGTTTCTTCAACCGCCTGCGCGTCCGGCTGCTTTTGCCTGATAACGCCGTCGCTTTCTGCCGCCACGATCTGCTGGCCGAGGTGATGTGACGATTCCGCCATAAATGTAACGTACCGATATCCCTCGCTTTCCAGCGCAGACTGCCACGCTTCAGGATACAGCCCCGGGCATCCGGGAATGCGCAGTTTGGCGTCTTCATACAGCCACCAGCCTTCCAAAAGGCCGAATGTCAGGTGAGAATAAACCGAATGGCTGCTGATCTCATTTAATAGCAAAATCCCATTCTTTTTAAGCACCGCTTTGGCATTGCGAAGTGTCCGCCGAATATTTTTTGTCGCGTGAAGCACATTTGCCGCAATTACCGCGTCATATGCGCCCGCCTCTATACCCTGCAAAGCCGGGGGCTCTTCCACATTAAACCGCTTATAAGTCAAATACGGATTGTCGGGACCGTATTCTTTTTCAGCATGCATGAAAAAGGCCTTTGACAGATCGGTGTAGCAATATTCTTTCACATGATGTTTGTACTCTTTTAATCTTTTGAAAACGGCCGCGCTCGTCCCGCCCGTCCCCGCTCCGATCTCTAATATCCGGATTTCCGCGTTCGGGTCTTCTTTCAGGCGTTCTTCAATGAAAGCCGTCAATGTGTCAGCGAGCACCTCATTAAAGTAGTCTGCCGTTTCATTGTTTTTATAGATTCCTTCAACCAATTCCATTGAGGAATCAGGAAACAGAACATCAGTGGCAGAAACTCTGCCGGATAAAATATCCGGCAAAGCTCTGAGAGCGGTCTCCACTAAGGTGATCATCGCCTCTTTGCTGCTGTCCTTGAGTAAAGGAGCTTTCTTTTCATCCCATTCTTGCCACAGCACGTCCGCACGCTCTATCGGACCCGTTAACACATACGTACTGCCTGACTGTTTCAAAAAGCCTTTTTGCACCAAGATGGAGATGCTTTCTTCCAGCCACCTGCCGTAAAACCCCTGCATGACAGGCTGCGTTTCGTTTTTCGTAAAAAATCCGACAGATTTCAGCTGGCCTGCCAATAGTTTGTAAAGAAGATCTTCAGTGTTTTGCAAAGCCGTCCCCTCCTTAACTCAATTGTTGTACATGTCTTGTTACTTTAGGCTGATAGCTTCGCAGTTTTTGCATCGCCGAGCCGTGATGTTCAGGGTATACTTCTATCATTTCTTCCGGTTTTTCCTCCGGCTCTTCCGCCTGTTTCATCATGACGAACTGATTCAACGGGCCGCCGAGCAATCGTTCAAGCGCGGCCATTGCTTCCGGCGCTTCAATTGATCCGACTCCCGCCTGTTTCATCCGTTCTTGATAGTCAGCAGATGATACGATTCCGACACTGCCCCAGTAGCTCCAATTCATCACTGCCGCCGAATACGGCCGCGTTTTAGCCAAATGAGCGGCAAAGGCATCTTTGAAACTGCATCCGGCAGCATAATTGCTTTGTCCGGCCGCTCGTGCAAATGATTGAACAGATGAGAAGAACAAAGCAAAGTCCAGCGGCTCATTTCGGAACACGCGGGCCATATTCACGCTGACATTGACTTTTGCAGCGAGCACGCTTTTAAAACGGCTTTCCGGCATATTTGCCAGGCTCTGATCCTCTAAAACAATTGCGGAATGGATGATTCCGTTAATTTGCGGGTGCGTGCGTTTGATCGTTTCATACGCCCGTGTGAGCTCATTCGGATTTGCCGCGTCAGCTTCAATATAAATCGGCGCCGGGCCGAATTGGCTGAGTCTGTCGATTTTTTCCTGGATGGCGCTGTTATGTTTTCGTCTGCCGATCCAAACGACTCGCGCCTGATATGTTTTCACGGCATATTCGCTCCATGCCTCGCCGATGCCCCCCGCGCCGCCGATGACGACATAAACGCCGCCTTTTTGGTAAGCGGGCCGGCTTGACACCGGCTGCTGTACAGGAATAAGGCGCTGTTTGTACCAGTGATTGTTCCGGTACGCCCATGTATTGCCTTGCTCATCAAACGGCGCTGAGAACAGCTCCGCCTTTGAAACATCTTCCGGACATCCGGCATCAATCAGCCTTGTTTGCCAGTTCGGATACTCTTTTGCGAGCGAGCCGACCAAACCGTGAATGCCTGCATGAGCCGGATCAATAATGTCCGCCGGCTGTACGGACTGTGTTTTTATTGTGACTGCAGTCAAGCTGATTCGCTTGCCTCCATATCCTAAAGCAAGCATTGCCTTGATCACTCTGTACATCTGGATGACGCCCGCATCTTGAGCTTTCACCATGTCATCAGCGCTGTGAAAAGGAGCGATCCATACGATATGCCCGAAAGACCCTGTTGCTTTCAGTTCAGCCGCAACAGCCTCTATTTCATCCTCCGGGTTGATATGAAGCCGTTTCGCAGAAGGATGATGCAATTGAAAAGCCGCGCTTTCCTCATACCCCGCGATAAAGACAACCTCTTCCGTCTTATATGCCGGGCTTTGATCACGGAATTCCGCGAGATCCCACACCGGAGCCAGAAGGTTTGCTCCATTTAATGATGTTTCCGGCGCGGGGCCTTCCATCATTCTGGAAGAAATCCCTTTAATTCTGACACAGACCCGTCCTGTCTCATCGCATAAGTCAATGTCCATACGCTGTATTTTTTCATCCGTTCCCCGGGAGCTGACATACGCCCACATGCTTGTCGTGCACGGGCTGAAAATGTCCAGTTCTTCAAGGGCGAACGGCAGTGACAGCTGGTTATCATCTGCGTGCAGCTTCAGTCCGATTGTCGCTTGCAAAGCTGAATCAAGCATACACGGGTGAAGAACGTATTGATCTGCCGTTTCTTCGAGGAAGGAAGGCAGCCGGAGCTCAGCTAATGCTTGATTGCTTCCGATATGAATCTGCTGAATTCCTTGTTGTCCTGGACCGTAGTCAATGCCGATTTTGCTGAATAAGCCGTAACACTGTTCAGAAGTCAGTATACTGAGGCCGCATTGAGCTTTCAGTGCGCCTATATCACGGTGCGGAGCCTCCCCGGCGCTGAGAATGCCGGCAGCCCCCTGACAGTGTATCTGCCTGCCGCTTGCTTCTGTTTGTGAGTCCGTGTAAATGTCATACACGATTTCACCGTTTTCCCTCGGAATCAGGCTGATTTGCGCTTCAATCGGGCGGGTTCCCGCTTCGATCGGCCGAACCCAAACGATGTTTTTCAGGCGGGTGACAGACGGACGTTCCTTTTGCCCTTTGACTGCCTGAGCAACCGCCGCCCTAGCCATTTCCAAGTAGGCAACGCCCGGCATCACCGGCTTGCCTTTAATGAGATGATCGGTGAAAATCGTCTCTTGTCCCGTAAATTCGGATCGGTACCGCTGCTCTGTTAAATCTGATACATTTTCGTGAAGCAGCGGGTGCAGTACCCGCGACGTCAGCACAGCTTGCGGTTTCTCTGCTTTCGGCCGGTTGTCCGTGATCCAGTACCGCTCTTTCGCAAACGGGTAAGCAGGAAGACTCATCCGTTGGGGCTTGATATCAGAATATAAGCCGTCCCATTTGATATCCGCGCCCTGCACCCATAATTCCGCAAGCTTGTCATTCTCTCGGCGGCTTATCAGCTCTTCGATATCCGCTTCGCCGTTTGCGCCTGCCAGAATGGATTTCAGGGAGGTTTTACCCGCTTTTCCTTTATAAATGCCCGCTATATCATAACGTCCTTTCGCACAGCTCTTTAGCTTGTCCCGAAGTTCTTCGGCCGAGGAAGCGATAATGGCCGCTCTTTCTTCCATCGCATCACGTCCCTGCTGAAGCGTGTAAGCAACATCGGCAAGATCCGCATCCGTAAAAGAAGCTTGCGCCAGCTGCTGCGCCTGTTCCTGCAGACGCTCTTCTTCTTTGGCCGACAGCACAAAGATTTGAGGGTGTGTGAAAACAGCTGTTTTTCTTTCTTCCTTCGGGATATATTCTTCAATGACGACATGGGCGTTTACGCCGCCGATGCCGAAAGAACTGATTCCCGCACGGCGCGGCAGATGATTGCCGTTTTCGTCTTTCAATCCCGTCCATTCTCTTTTTTCCTGTACGATGTAAAACGGACTGTCTTTCAGCTTGATATACGGGTTGATGACCTCGCTGTGGAGGCTTTTTGCAAGTGTTTTATGCTTCATCTGCATCAGCACTTTGATCACACCCGCGACACCGGCTGCCAGTGACAGGTGGCCGATATTGGTTTTAGCCGATCCCAAACCGCAGTGACTCGCGTAAACGGCGGAATCGCCTGTTTTTTCGTACAGCTTTTGAAAGGCGGACTTCAGGCCGTTGATTTCGACCGGATCGCCAAGCTCCGTTCCGGTTCCGTGCGCTTCTATATAAGTGACGGTTCTCGGATCAATGCCTGCTTTGTCATAAGCCGTTCTGACGACTTCCGCCTGGGCTTTCGGGTTCGGTGTCGTCAAGGAGTTCGCGCGTCCGCCGTGGTTGACCGCGCTGCCTTTAATGACGCCGTAAATATGATCGCCCGCTTTTTCCGCTTCTGACAGCTTTTTCAAAAACAGAATTCCGGCACCTTCACTGACGGCAAATCCGTCCGCCCTGTCGGAGAATGTTTTACATTTCCCTTCTTTGCTCAGCGCCCCCGCTTTGTCATAAGCGATGTGGCCTTGCGGAGTGACGACGGTATTCACGCCGCCGGCGATCGCCATATCGCAGTTCCCGTTTTCAATGGCGCATACGGCGTGATGAATCGCGACCAGCGAGCTTGAACAAGCCGTGTCGATCGGTTCACTCGGCCCGTGCAGATTGAGCATATAGCTGACACGGTTCGGCCCCGCTGACGGACTCATATTTGCGGCTGACGCACCGCCGATATCAAGGTCGGAAAACAGTGAGCCGTATCCGGTATTCCCCGTGCCGATATACAGGCCTGTTTTCGTGCCGGAAAGGCTTTTAGCGGAATATCCCGCATCTTCTATCGCTTTCCACGCATACATCATTAACAAGCGCTGCTGGGGATCCATCTGTTCGGCTTCCAGCGGTGAAATTCCGAAGAACAGCGGATCAAAATCCGCAACTCCGTCAATAAATCCGCCCCACTTTACATTTGTTTTGTTGGCTTCATTAAGCGGGTCACCGTAATACTCCCGCCAGTCCCAGCGATCCGCCGGCACCTCTGTTATACAGTCTTTTCCTTCTTCTAAGTTGCGCCAATACTCATCAATATTTGCGGCTTTCGGAAACACCCCGCTCATGCCGACAATGGCGATCGGTTCCGGTTTATGTTCAGCCGCAGTCTGAACAGGCTGTACGGCAGTTTTTGCAAATCGTTTATTCCCTGCCAGTCTGATGCCGCCATCATCTGTCACACCGCTTTGTTTTTCTTCTTTCGGCTGTGTGCTGCCGGTAAATTGTGTTTGATAGTCTTCTGCTAAATGATGCGCCAAGGCTTGAATCGTCGCATATTCAAAAAATACGGTCGGTGTCAGATCAAGCTGATAAGTGTCATTCAGCTTGTTGGCGAATTCCGTCAGCGTAATGGAATCAAATCCGTATTGATTGAACTCCAATTCGATATCGATTTCTTCAATGTTTATTTTCAGAAGCCCGGAAACCTCTTTTGCCAGCAATTCCTGAAGTTTTGCCGTCAGGTCTTTCGGCGCAGGCGTTTCATCCGTTTTCTTAACCGGTGCAAAAGCGGCTGCAGGAGTCTTTTGAAGCAGCTTTTCCCGCATTACGGCGCCGTTTCCTTCCATGACGAGCACGCTTGTTTTCCCCGTGCTCCATGCTTTGTAAAGAGCTTCTATTCCGGTTTCAGTGCGCATCGGCGTTACGCCGGTTCTTTTTTCGGTGAGCTTCGCCATTTCTTCATTGACTTGCATTCCGCCGTCTTTCCAAAGCGGCCAATTGATTGACAATGTGTGACCGTGGCGGTACATTGCGGTAACCAGTGCGTTGCGGTATGCCGCATAGCTGTCCATAAATGCGTTTGCCGCCGCATAATCCGCCTGTCCCGCATTCCCGGTGACGCCGGAAATTGATGAGAAAACGATGAAAAAGTCCAGCGCTAAATGCTCGGTTGCTTCATCAAGGTTGACAAATCCGTCCGTTTTAGGAGCCAATACACTGTAAAACTCTTCGGTTGTTTTCTTTGCAATATACTGATCTTTCATCACACCCGCGCTATGAATGATGCCGTGAAGGCCGCCATATTCCGTCTCAATTGTTTTGACCAGGTCTGCCGCAGTTTGAGCGTTTGTTACGTCAGCCTGCTTGTATTCCGCTTTTGCTCCGAGTGATTCAAGCGATTGCAGCTGCATCCGCTGATTCTCGCTTAAAGCGGAACGGCCTGTCAAAACCAGTGTCGGCTCTTTGACTTTCCGGGCGATTTCTTTCGCGAAAATAAAGCCTAAGCCTCCGGCTCCTCCGGTAATGAGATAAATGCCTCCGTCGTTCCACGGAATGCGTATTTTGCCGCCGGACACGGCCGTTTCTTTGACATCTGCGCTGTATCGGATGCCGTTTTCATATTTGATATGGCTGTCATCAGCCCGTGTTTTATTTTCTCTGATGATATCTGTGATTCTGCCGTTTTCCGCCGGTTCTATTTCAATCAGCTGGGTTTTCAGTTTTTTATGTTCCAGGCCGGCTGTTTTTAACAGAGCTGAAATGCCTGAGAGCAGCTGATGCTTATCTGTTTTAGAGAGAACCGTCTGAATGAGGACGTCTCCATCCGTCTCTTCCTTCAGCAGTTTTTGCAGCGTCTCCAATATCCGTCCTGTATAATCACGGAAGCGCGCCGCCGCTTTCCCGTGCTGGGAGGTCATTTCAATACATTCAGCTCCCGCGGCTTCAACGGCTTGTTTTAATCCGGCGTCTGTATCACAAAGTATTACGATATGCCGGGCAAAAACCGGTTCCGTTTGAACAGCAGTTTCATCGCTTCGGGTCCATACCGGCTCAAGCATGAGCGTTTCCGGAGCTTTTTCTTTTTTCTCAGGTTCTTTTTCAGCCGTTCTGAATGACAAACCTTTCAGCCTTACGCACACCTTGCCGTTTTCATCACAAATATCAAGATCGCGTTTTTCAATCTGGCCGGCTTTGTGGTCTTCAGAAAGTCTGGCGTAAACCCACATCTCGGCAGCGCATGCGCTGAATACTTCAAGCTCCTGAACCGCAAACGGAAGCATCAGTTTTTCATCATTTGTTCCGGTTAATATGCTTGATGCCTGCAATGCAGAGTCCATTAAGCCCGGATGCATGACATACTCCTGTACCGTGTCCGCACAAGCCGCATCAAGTGACAGTCTGCCCAATACGAAATCATCACCTGTATAAATCGCTTTGACACCCCGGAAAGCCGGGCCGTAATCAAAACCGATTTTGCGGTACATATCGTATACTTCATCTGCAGAAAACGGTGTCTCGGCGGATTGTGATCTCAGCTTTTGGAGATCAATGACCGGAGCCTCGGCGTCAGGGCGGACTGATACTGCCCCTTGGCTGTAAACGGACGGCTGATCTGTTTCCTGACCGCTGTAAATGTCGAATTGAACGTCATTTGCCGTTTCAGGAATGAGACGGATGTTGACATGAACCGGCTCGTCTTCAATGGTGATCGGCCGCACCCAAACCGTATTCTTAAGCTTGACGCTTCCTTGTCCGGCCGGAACTTCAGATGCCTGTTCCATTGCTGCGCGCGCCATTTCAAGATGTGCCACCCCCGGTAAAATCGGCACGCCTTTTACAACATGGTCCGCAAGGTAAAATTCTTCTCCTGTATAGATTGAGCTGAACCGCTGTTCTGCAAGGTTTGAGGTATTTCTGTGCAGAAGCGGATGAAGCGCGTCTTGTTTTCCGGCAGACACAGTGCTTATTTTTTCGTGTTTTCCGGTATGTTTCGCCGCCCAATAGCGGTCTTTTGCAAAAGGATACGACGGCAGGCTCATACGTTTAGGCGGCCGGTCTCCATACAGCTTCGCCCAATGGACGTTCAGCCCTTTGACCCATAATTCAAGCAGCTTCGCGTATTTGCCGCGTGCCATCCATTTTTCAACGGCTTCTTGAATTTCTTCATCTTCCGTCAGCATTTGCAGGGTGCCTTTGTCTATTCTTCCTCTGTACAAATCCGCGTGCTTATCTCCAGTGATAAACTGTGACAGTTTTTCCTGCAGTTCTTCCGCGGATCCGGCAATAACCGCCAGGCGTTCTTCCATGGCGTCCCTTCCGATTTGGAGGGTATAAGCCATAGAAACGAGGGAGGATTGATCGTACCGTTTTTCAGTAAGCGCACGTTTCAGCTGTTTTGCCTGCTCTTTCAGGCGTTTTTCATTTTTGGCGGACAGAACGAAAAGACATGGGTCGATATGAGAGTCATCTGCTTCCTCTCTGTCTTCTGGAATGTATTCTTCGATGACGACGTGGGCATTTACGCCTCCGATGCCGAATGAGCTGATGCCCGCGCGGCGCGGCTGTTCGTTTCCGCGTTCGTCCGTCTGCGTCTTCCATTCCATCGTCTCCCGCACCAGATAAAACGGGCTGTCTTCAAGCTGAATGTACGGATTTACCGTCTCACAGTGGAGACTTTTTACTAATGTCCGATGCTTCATCTGCAGCAAAATTTTAATAATGCCCGCTGCTCCCGCGGCAAGGGATAAATGGCCGATATTCGTTTTGACTGACCCTAAGCCGCAATAGCCGGCCGCTTTCTCTTTTCCGTCTGCAAACGAGCTGAACGCTTGTTTCAGGCCGTTAATTTCAACGGGATCCCCCAGTTCTGTTCCGGTGCCGTGGGCTTCGATATAAGAGACTGTTTTCGGATCAATGCCCGCTTTTTTGTATGCGGCTTTAATGACTTCCGCCTGTTGTTTCGGGTTAGGCGTTGTTAAAGATGCCGCGCGGCCGCCGTGATTCACCGCGCTTCCTTTAATGACGCCGTAAATATGGTCCCCATCCGCCTCAGCGGCTTTCAGCTTTTTGAGGAAAAAGAGCCCTGCTCCTTCACCATGGGCAAAACCGTCAGCCTGATCAGAGAACGTTTTGCATCTTCCTTCTTTACTCAGCGCGCCCGCTTTGTCAAAACTGATATACACATCCGGAAGAACAATCGTATTGATTCCTCCCGCCAAAGCCATGTCGCACGTCCCTTCTTCAATTGAAGAAACGGCATGGTGTATGGCAACGAGCGAGCTTGAGCAGGCGGTATCAATCGGCTCGCTCGGCCCGTGCAGATTGAGCGTATAGCTGACACGGTTCGGTCCGACAGACGGACTTGTATTCGCCGCGGATGACCCTTCAATCTCCGCATCGGCATTGGCTAAAAGAGAACCGTAGCCGGTATTTCCGGTCCCGATAAACACACCTGTTTTTGTGCCTGAGAGACTCTTTGACGCATATCCGGCATCTTCAATCGCTTTCCACGCGTGCGTCAGCAAGAGGCGCTGCTGAGGGTCCATTTGCTCCGCTTCCCGGGGTGAAATTCCGAAAAATAACGGATCAAATTCAGCAATTCCGTCAATAAACCCGCCTTGGTTGACGTTTGTTTTATTGGCTTCTTTTGCGGGATCCCCGTAATAGTCCCGCCAGTCCCAGCGGTCTTTCGGAATCTCGGTCATGCAGTCTTTGCCTTCTTTCAGGTTCTGCCAGAAAGATTCAATGTCTTCTGCCATCGGGAAAATCCCGCTGATGCCTACGATTGCGATCGGTTCCGGCCCTTGGTCCCGCTGCACTGTCGGCGGAAGTGTCTCAGGCAGAGTGCGGCGTCGCTTAACGGCCGGGCGCGTGATTTGAGTCTCTTTTACCGGTCTTGCCGATTGAACCGTTTTTGTATTTACCGCAAACCGTCCGGCAAATTCCTCTTCGTATTCACTGATTAAATGAACGGCAAATTCATGGATGGTCGGATGATCAAAGAAAATCGTCGGCGTTAACGTAAGCCGGTACGTTTTGTTTAACTGGTTCGTAAACTCAGTCATCGAGATAGAATCCAGCCCGTATTTTGTCATTTTTTCATGAGGATCAATTTTGTCAATGTTTACTTTTAACAGTGAGGCCGTCTGCTGTTTTAACAGATGCTTCACTTTTTCAAGCAGGCTGTCAGCATCAATGTCATGACGTACGCCGGTCTCTGCTTCCGGATGATCATTCTCTTTGCGGAACAGTTTTGCTTTCATGTGTTTCACATCTCCTTCAAGAACCGTCATCCGGGCTGTCCCGCTCATCAAGCCTTGATATAAAGCCTTGATGCCGGCATCTGTGCCGAGCGGTGCGATTCCCGCCTCCTGCATCAGCATATCTTCCGTCTGCTTTCCTGCCTGCATTCCGCCTTCTTTCCATAACGGCCAGCTGACAGAAAGCGTCTTTCCGTATCTTTGTCCTGCGGCTTGTAAAGAACGGCGGTACTCGGCATACATCTCCATAAAGACATTTGCAGACGCATAATCAGTCTGGCCGACGCTTCCAAGCACACCTGATAAGGATGAAAAGACAATAAAGACATCTAATTTCTCATGTTGTGACGCTTCATCAAGATACACAAGGCCCTTCACTTTCGGAGCGAGAACGTGTTGGAATTCCTCTGCCGTCTTCTTCACCATGTAGTTGTCTTTTATAATGCCGGCACTGTGAACAATCCCGTCCAGCTTGCCGTGCCGTTTGCGTATATTGCGGATCAATCGGTATACTTCTGCTTCGTCCGTGACATCGGTCTGCTCGTAGAAAACAGAAGCGCCGGCAGCACGTACTGTTTCCAGCATGTCTTTCTGCTTTTCTCTGAGAACGGATCGGCCGGTTAGTATGATGACGGCGTCTTTTGTACGGTTTGCGATCTCTTTTGCAAAGATCAGACCTAAACCTCCGGCACCTCCTGTAATGAGATAAACGCCTTCGTCTTTCCACGGAATGTCCGGCTCCGCTTGAGAAATATCCATCTCTTTCCAATCGGCGGCAAAGCGCTTGCCGTTTTCATATTTCACATGGACGCTTTTTGCATGCATACGGTTTTCGGACGCTTTTTCCGCTATGCCTTCAGCACTTTCTTTCTCCTCGGCTTCGATCATTTGACAGATCAGCTTGGAATGTTCAAGGCATGCGGTTTTGAAGAGGCCGGTAATGCCTGAGAACACCTGCTGTAAGCCTGCTGACTGCGTAACAGCCTGAAATAGAACGCGGCCCTTCGGCTTGCTTTTCATTATGGTTTTGATATGGTCAAACAGCTGGCCCGCATAAGAATGATACCGCTCTGCAATAGATGCGGGACGATCGTCCAAGATAATGACGCTTGCATGTTCAAGCTTTGCTTCGACAGCTTGTTTTACGGCTTCATCGTACTCACAAAGGAAAATGATATGCTCTTCATACGTTGGCTCGTGGTCCGCCGGTTCCGGCTGCTCTTTCCAGACCGGTTCAGCAAGCAATGTGTCCGTACGGCTGACCGAAACGCCGGCATCCGCGTTTTCTTCCATGATCCGCGTTGAGAAACCTCTCATCCGCACACAAAGCCCGCCGTTATTGTCATATAGATCAATATCGGCTTTTTGGATAGGATCGCCGGCTTTATTGTTCGCACTGAATGTGACGTGCACCCACATATCATCAGCGCACGGATTCAGAACGTCCAGCTCCTCTAAAGCAAACGGTAATGCGGCTTTGAACGGTTCCCCGCTGTCTGCAAGCAGCGCTCTCGTCACGTTTTGCAAATATTCGGCGGCCTGAAGCGCACCGTCCATCATACTCGGATGAAGGATATAATCAGCTTTTGTATGAGAGACGGATTCAGGAAGCTTCAATTTAGCAAGCAGCCGGTCTTCGCCTTTGTATACAAGCTGCACCCCTTTGTATCCGGGCCCGTAATCAGCACCGATCATTCCTTTGTAAAACGCTTGAGATTCGATTGTTCCCTGTGTGCACCGGCGCTTCAGCTGCTCAATATCCGCCGCTTCCTCCGGTTCCTTCCGGATGATTTCAGCGATGCCCTGATTATAAAGAGGAGCTTCTTCACCGATAGAATCGTTACCCCCGTACATTCTGTATTGAATCTGTCCGTCCTCTTCTTCATAAAGTCCGATATGGACACGGACAGCCTCCTGATCGACTATCACCGGGCGGACCCATACAATATTCTTTAAGCGCAGGCCCAGAGAATCCTCTGTTGCCCCGCCGATGCTTTTCTCCGCCGCGGCCCGTGCCATCTCAAGGGTAACGGCAGCCGGCACGATCGCCATTCCTTTAATGATATGCTCGGCAATAAAATACTCTTTTCCCGTGAATTCCGAACTGAACCGCTGCTCCTGCAAGACGGATGTATTCTGATGTACCAGCGGATGCAAAAGCTTGGTATCCGTTTGCTTCACCGTTTCTTCCGGCCAGAAGCGCTCCTCTGCGAACGGGTAGGTCGGCGCACTGATTCTTTGCGGCGCGGAATCCTGATACAATAAGCCCCAATCGACACGCGCTCCTTCAACCCAGAGTGCCGCCAGTGCTTTCAGCTTTTCATCCCGTGTCTGACATGCCGCAAGCTCTTCCATCTCCTGAGCTGACACTTCTCTGCTTCTCACTTTTTCGCCCCGTAAGATGTTTTGGTCATTGCCATTGATGAAATCCTGCAGCTGACGCTTCAAATCGTGACGATCATGACTGATAAAAACGGCTCTCTCTTCCATCGCTTCACGTCCGGTCTGATACGTAAATGCCAGATCATGCAAGGAAACATCGTTTTCGGTTTCATCCAGAAAGCTGGATAAACAGGATGCATAGGCAGTAAGACGCTGCTTATTTCTCGCTGACAGCGGAACGATATAAGGCGGCTGTCCGTCCTTTGATCCGCTGATCGTTTTGTTTTCATACTGTTCAAAAATGGCGTGTGCGTTTGTTCCTCCGAGTCCGAATGAGCTTAACGCTGCGCGGTGCGGCGTCTCTCTCTCCGGAAGCGGTTTTCTCTTATCCGCCACATAAAACGGCGAACCGCTGAATTTGATATTCGGATTCGGTGACGTGTAATTAATGGTAGGCGCCAGCTCCCGATGATATAAACTCATGGCGACTTTGATGCACCCGGCCAGACCTGCTGCTGTATCCAAATGTCCGATATTCGTTTTTACGGAGCCGATCCCGCAATACTGCTCCCGGTCCGTGTAACGTTTATACACTTGCTGCAGCGCGGACATTTCAATCGGATCACCCAATGTCGTTCCTGTGCCGTGCGCTTCGATATAGGAAATCGTCTCCGGGTGAATATTCGTGCTGTCTAAAACATGCTGGATGACGTCAGTCTGACCTTTTACACTCGGTGCGTAAAAACCGACTTTATCCGCTCCGTCATTGTTCAGACCGATGCCTCTGAGCATGGCGTATATGTGATCTCCGTCCTGAACGGCTTGTGACGCCTTTTTCAGCAGAATGACGGCCGCTCCTTCTCCGCCCGCCATACCGTCGGCTGAAGCATCAAATGCCTTGACATGCCCGTCGCTTGAAAAATTCAATCCGTTTTGGTGCACATAGCCAATGCCGGTCGCTGCATGCAGAGTTGCTCCGCCGACGAGCGCGTATTCCGATTCTCCGCTCGTTATGCTTTTGTAGGCTGAATAAAGACCGACTAATGATGATGAGCAATTGGAATGAACGAAATAGCTTGGCCCTTTTAATCCGAGCTTATGGGAAACCATCGTCGGAATCGTGCCGCTCTGCGCTAACACCCATGACACATAGCCATCGGGAGATTCATGGCCTTCTGTCGTTTTTTCCGGCAAAAGCGACCGATACGAATTATTGCTTGCCGACATATATACGCTTGTCTTCGGAATCTCTTTCGATACATATCCCGCGTCCTCGACGGCTTTCCAAGAATGAAGCAGCAGAAGCCGAAGCTGAGGATCCATAAATTCTGCGTCTTTTGGAGAAATGTGAAAGAACTCAGGGTCAAAGAGATCTTTTCCTTCTATCGTCGATAATGCCGGCACATAGTCGGGATTTTCGATCAAATCTTCAGGCACGCCGGCTTCCCGAAGTTCTTCTTCCGAGTAGAACCGGACGCTTTCCTTTCCTTCTCTTAACTGCTTCCAAAACTCATGATGATTTTTCGCGCCGGGGAACTGGCAGGAAATCCCCACTATCGCCACACTGTCATCAAAATAAGACGGCACCCCGTTTTGCGGTGTTTGTTCTCTTTCTCTCTCATCTTGGCCGTACACCTCTGATTCAGCTGCCTGTTTTGTTTCAACAATAAATCGGCTGATCGCCTGAATGGTAGAGTGTTCGAATAAATCCGTGACGGTAAAATCGCATTCCAGCTCCTGCTTAATGCGCTCTGCCGCCGCAACAGCCAGAAGCGAGTCGCCTCCCACATCGAAAAAGCCGTCTTCGGTTTTGATGCCCGCCGTATTCAGCAGGTCTTCCCATATTGCGGTCACTTTCGCTTCCGCTTCTGATAACGGCAGTCTGCCCGTCTTTTCAGACCGGTGAACGATTACCTTGCGCTGTTTTAGGTCTTTACGGTTCACTTTTCCGCTCGGTGTTAACGGCAGCGCATCCAGGCGGATAAAATGGGCAGGCGCCATATAATCCGGCAGGCTTGATAAAAGATGGTTGCGGAGCGCTTTTTCATCTGCCGTATGACCGGAGCGGGCCGTATAATAAGCAATCAGCTTTTTATGTCCGTTCTTTTCCTGAACAACAACCGCCTGGTCAAGGATATCCGGATGTTCGCTCAATTTCGTTTCAATTGCTCCCAATTCGATGCGGAAGCCGCGAATTTTCACCTGACTGTCAATCCGGCCGGCATATTCTATATTTCCGTCAGGCAGCCATCTGGCCAAATCACCTGTCTTGTAAAGTTTTTCTCCTTCACTAAACGGATTATCAATAAATGATGCCGCCGTCAGCTCAGGCTGATTGTAATAGCCTCTGGCCAGACCGGCGCCGGCCACGCAAAGCTCCCCGGCTACACCGTCAGGGACGGGGCTGAGCTTTTCATCGACGATATAAAGCCGCGTATTGTGAATCGGTTTCCCGATCGGCGTATTCCTGCTTGTGATTTCCTTTTGGCCGCAGCTGTAGTAAGCGGCATAAATGGATGTTTCCGTCGGGCCGTATATGTTTTCAATTCTGGCATGTTTGAAGATGGAAACTGACTTTTTGACTAAATCTTTCGGAAACGCCTCACCGGCCACCATCACATACTTCACAGGGCCGTCTTCTGTAAATGCCGTATGCCGCTTTACAGTTTCAAGAAATACATTAAACACGGCGGGCGCAAAATTCAGATGCGTGACCTGGTGGGTTTGGATATGTTCCATGCAAAGCTGCGGATTTTTTTCTGCACCAGGCGGCAAAATGACTAGCCGTCCGTTTCCGATAAACCAGCCGAATAATTCAGAAATCGAAACGTCAAATACGTAATTCGTTTTTAACAGATAGGCATCCTCTTGTGCGACCGGATACTCAGCTTCCAAAAACTGCAGCGTATTCATGATGGCCCTGTGCTCAACCATGACGCCTTTCGGTTTTCCCGTGCTTCCGGACGTATATAGAATATAAGCGAGATGATGCGGTTTTGAACGCGGCGTCAGTTTTGCTCCGCTGACAGAACGTCCGCTGTTTTCAATTTCCACCGTGCTCACACCGCCGATGGCCAACTGTTCAATCATGCCGCGCGTCTTTTCCTGCGTTAATACGATTGTCACGCCGCTGTCAGTCAACACGTGGGCCATCCGTTCATTTGGAAAAGCCGGGTCCAGCGGCACATACGCGCCTCCCGCTTTTAAAATGGCGAGGATGCCGATGACCATCTCAAAAGAACGCTCCGTACAAATGCCGACCGGGCATTCCGGTGTGACGCCCTTTTCTTGCAGGTACACAGCGAGCGCCGTGCTTCGTTCATCTAATTCGCGATATGTAAGACTATTTTCACCGAATATGACGGCTTCTCTGTCAGGATGGCGGCCGGCTTTTTCCGCAAACACTTCATGAATGCAGCGCTCATTCGGCTGATGGGATGAACGGCTTTCATCCCGTTTTTGATTGAGCAGGCCGGAACAGGCTTCAAAAGCGATCTCCGGATCAGAAAGCACCTTCTCCGCCAGTTTCATATAATGCTCCGCCATTCGTTCGATGAAAGAAGGACTGTAGACATCCGGGTTGTACAGAAATTGCAGGACGGTTCCCGTTTCTTTTTTATAGACTTCAAGCGCAAGCTCAAATTCGCCTTCCTGATGAATGTCTTCTATCATTTCAATGCCGAGTGATTGATATAGTTCCGCCAGCTTTTCCGCTCCTTCCGTCCGGAAGAAGTTTTGATAGAAAAACGCTGTTTGAAAAACAGGCGACACCGCAGGCGAGCGTTCCGTCTTCAATTCTTTGACAAGCGCGGGAAACGGATATGCGGCATGGTCCAGCCCTTCTGCCAGTGTCAGCTGCAGCTCCTTCAAAAACGACGTAAAAGATTTGGCGCCCGTCTCCCTGCTTCTGACCGCGATCATATTAATGAAGTATCCGATGACAGACTCAAATTGAGCCTCAGAACGCCCCATCGTCGGCATGCCGACGATGACATCTTCCTGATTCGTATATTGATAGAGCAGTCCTTTGAAAATAGCGAGATACACAACGGATTCATTGACGTTATTTTTTTGGGCGCAAACTTTAATCTGCCGGTTCAGTTCATCAGGAAGCAAGCGCTGATACGCCTGCCCCCTGCACGTTTGAACCGATGATCTCGGGTAATCCGACGGAAGCTCAAGCACCGGCAGCGGTCCTTCCAGCTGCTTTTTCCAATAAGAGAGATGTGTTTTTCCCGCTTCGCTTTCCAGCAGCTCTTTTTCCCATTTCACAAAGTCATGATAATCTGCGGCCTGCTGAAGCATGACAGGTTCTTTGCCTTCACTTGCTTTTACATAAGCGTCCAGCAGCGCCGACATAAACGTCATAAGAGAGACGCCGTCAAAAATGATATGGTGAATGGTAATTAACACAATCGGCTCCCGCTTCGCCTGCCGGAATACTTGAACACGCAGGAGCGGCCCGGTTTCAAGCGAGAACGGTTCTTTTGCTTTTTCTTTAATAAACGTAAGCGCATCACGCCCGCTTAATTCAGAAAGATCCATTTCTTCAATCGGAAAATGCCGATCCGTATCTTCTATCTGATACGGAAGGCCGTTTTCCTCTTTTATCACACTGGTCAAAATAGGGTGCTGGCGCTGCACGGACAAAAGAGCGTTTTTGAATGTCTCGATATCCAGCTTTTGAAAACGAAAGCATAACGGAATGTTATATGCGCTCATCTCCGGAAACATTTTCTGAAGCATCCACAAACCTTTCTGGCCTTCAGAAAGCGGACGTTTTGCAGTTGTCCGCTTAGAAGCCTGAAGCTTTTGTTCTACTTCAGCGATGGTGAGCGTTCCTGATCTGTAGGCATCGAGAAGTTCTTTATGATTCATAGGTCTTACTCCCTTCTATGATGTCTTGCACTCTTTTAAAATCTAATGTCCCCTCAGAGACCTGTTTCATCATGGCGATGATCTCCTGATCCGTATACTCCTTGTTATCCGGAGCGGCGGCTTCTGTTTCGGTTTCTTCCGTTCGGTAAAACGTTTCGATCGTTTCTTTATGTTCTGTCAGGTAATAGCTCATGACGTCTCCGAGCGTGGCATAGCTGTAAAATAATGCCGGAGTGACTTCAATGCCGTAATGACTCGTCAAAAGAGCGGCAAATTTGGCTAAATAGATGGAATCAAAACCGAATTCCGCCCAGTTTTTATGCAGGACGAGTTTATCTTTGGATATTTTCAGCAGGCTGTTTATCTGCTCTTTCAAATCTGCTTCGAGCCGTTTTTCCGTGCTTTCTTCCGGGATGCGGCGGCTCACGGTTTCCAAAAACGCATCCGGTTTTGATGAATCGTCCCGCTGTATGCCTAAAAATCGTTCAGCACGGCTTCTTTTGCCGGCAATGATAAGGCACTGGGTGTGGTCTTGAGAAATGATGCGCTCAAAAAGCTCAATGCCTTCATCTGTTTCTAACAGGCGCTGGCCGCTTGATTTCAAGTACATGCCCGTCGTCTCTTCACCGCCGACGGCCATTCCGCCGTTTTTCCAGACCGGCCAGTTTATGACAAAAGCGTTTCCGCTTTCTGATTGTTCGTTTTTATAGTGGGCATACGCCATTTGGAACCTGTTCGCGACCGCGTAATCACAGCAGCCGAAATCCCCTAAAACAGCCGATGTGGATGAAAAGTAGCAGATGAAATCCGGCGTTTCGTTTTTCAGCCACTCGTCAAGAAGCAGGCTTCCGTTTATTTTCGGTTCAAGCGTACTCCGGAAATTCCCGATTTCATTTTCAAAGACGGATGTTCTGCTTTCGATGCCCGCCGCATGAATGACGCCGTGAATGGCTCCGAATCGTTCTTTCGCGCGCTTGATGCAGTCGCCCATTCCGATCGGATCACAAACATCGGCTTCGGCGTAAAGAACACCCGCGCCGAGATTTTCCAGGTCTTTCATTTTTTCTTTCTTTTCTTCATTGATCGGCGACCGCCCCGTGAGAATGACATTTGCCTGGTAGTTCCGGGCGAGATGGCGGGCAAATAAGTAGCCTAGCCCTCCTAATCCGCCTGTAATGAGATATGTTCCGCCGGTTCTGATCCTGCTGTTTTCTTTCGTTAGTCCGGTTGGTTCGGTGTGATAGACATATCGTTTTCCCTCTTCCAAGAAAACGGTTTGGTCTGTTTCAGCTTTCAGCTCGTCCCAAATGGTTCTCATCCAGTCCGTTATGGCCGCACCGGCTTTTCTGAAGTGGCCGGTAACACTTGTTTTCGGGAGAACAATGCCGAGCGAACGCTCAAAGCCGATCCATGATTCCAAGTAGCACTTTTCCAGACCGGATGCATATTCCCCCGCCAATAACAGCCTTTCCGGCTGCAGACCGGTCTCAGCCATTGCTTTGAGAATATGGACGATACATGAATAATCTTCGATGCAGCTTTTATCTTCAAGCGCCCATAAATACAAAATGGCAGAAGCTTCACCGTACTCTTTTTGAATATCCGCAAAAGCGTTCACATATGATTGCGGATCTTCCCGCACCACTTGGCAGCGCCCGGCGGACAGAGCCTCATACCGGTCTCCCTGAGCGATAAAAATAACGTCAATGTCATTGTCATACGATTTGATCACAGAGATGGCTTCCTGCTGCTTCTTCTGATCAGATAAGAAAGAAATCACCGTTTTGATTTTCTTTTCTCCGGCTGCCGGCAGAGCCTGTTCTTTAAGGACTTCTCTAAAAGCCATCACTTCAAACTGTTCCGCCGGATCACTTTCATCAGTCGGCGACTTAACGGGCGCTGCCTTGCTTTGTACAGGCTGCTGATGCCAGAAGCGTTCTTTCGCAAACGGATAAGCAGGCAGGCTGATGCGGGCCGGAGGACGGTCTCCGTATAATTTCGCCCAATCGATATCCAATCCTTTTACCCAAAGCTCAAGCAGCTTAGAATATTTCCGTTTGCTGATCCAAGCGTCTATGATTGTTTCCATATCATCATCCGCCGAAAATACGGCAAGCATCCGTTTGTTTTCTTCCGTGCCGTCACGGTGCAGTCCGGCGCTGTTTTGTCCGGCGATAAATCCATTCAGTTTTTCCTCAAGTTCATGAAGTGAATGGACGATAAAACCGAGACGCTCTTCCATCGGCACCCGGCCCGTCTGAAGAGTAAAGGCTATGCTCATAAGGTCGCGGCCGCTGTGTCTTTTTTCACGGATGGCGTCTCTGAGCTGTTTTGCTTTTTCAGTGAGCCGTTCGCTGTTTTTCGCAGACAGGACGATGATGGCGGGCTGATCTGCCGGCGTCTCATCAGGCTCTTTGTCTGCCGTATATTCTTCTATGACGAGGTGGGCGTTTGCTCCTCCCGCGCCGAAGCTGCTTAACCCCGCCCTTCTCGGAAGCTCTCTGCCGCCGATGACGGGACGTTTCCACTCACCGAGCTCCTGCTGAACGGCAAACGGCGTATACGCGAAATCAATATTCGGATTCAGCTGTTCCGCGTGCAGGGACGGCGCAATTTGGCGGTCTTTGAGCTGGAATAATATTTTTGTCAGACCTGCAATGCCCGCGGCGCTTTCACAATGACCGATATTTGATTTTGCGGAGCCGATGGCGCAAAACTGTTTGTCTGTTGTATCCTCTTCAAATGCTTTCGTTAATCCGGCGATTTCAATCGGGTCTCCTAATGCGGTGCCCGTACCGTGGGCTTCAATATAACTGACGGTGCGCGCCGGGACGTTTGCCCTTTGGAAAGCTTCTTTTATTAAGGCGGCCTGCGCATTCGGATTCGGAACGGTGTATCCGTTCGTTTTGCCTCCGCTGTTAATGGTGCTTCCTTTAATCACACCGTAAATGTGATCGTTATCGGCAATCGCTCGGTCTAACGGCTTTAATACGACCGCGCCTACCCCTTCTCCGTCTACAAAACCATCCGCGCGGTCTCCGAACGATTTGCACGTGTCGCCTGCGGAAAGCATGTTCATGACTGACAGATTCATATAATGGATCGGGTCGGTCACTATGTTTACGCCACCGGCAATCGCGCATTCGCTTGAACCGCTGTATATGCTCTCAAGCGCCAGATGAATGGCCGTCAAAGAAGAGGAGCAGGCTGTATCAACGGCAATGCTCGGCCCTTGGAAATCAAAAAGGTAAGATACCCTGTTGGCAATGGACCAATAGCCGTAGCCTGTCGGGTAGTTTTTGTTCATCGCGCCGGCAAAAACACCGATTTTTCTGCTTTGGCACAGGTTGTCAGGCGTATAGCCGGCATCCTCGATACTCGCATACGCCGTTTCTAAAAATAATCGCTCCTGCGGGTCCATTCGCTCTGCTTCCAAAGGAGAAATCTGAAAGAACAGCGGATCAAACTTGTCCATATCCTCAATGAAGCCGCCCCATTTCGTATAAATAGAGCCTTCTTTACCTTTCTCTTCATCGTAGTAATCCTGCCAGTTCCAGCGTTCCCGCGGGATTTCTTCTATGCAGTTTTTTCCTTTTTTAATATTTGCCCAAAGCTCAGCCGCTGTTTTTGCCTGCGGGTAGCGTCCTGAAACACCGATGATGGCCACGTCGCGAACCGAACTTTGCCGGACGGTCTCTTTGGCTGCCCGTTTTTCCCTCCGCCGCCAGTCAGTGCGAAGCGGCTTAGCCGGCTGTACAGCCTGCGGTTCTGGTGATGCCTTCCGTTCTTCCTGAACAGGCGTTTGTCCCGTCAGTTTGATCATCGCGTCTTTTTTCGTTTTGATTAAGTAAGCGACGAGCGCGTCGATCGTCTGATATTCAAAAAATAAAGTGCTGCTGACTTGGTCCAATACATTTCGTAACGCGTTTGTCAGCTGTACGACGACGATAGAATCAATTCCGTATTTTTCAAGCGGCGCTTTCGGATCAATTTGAGCCGGCGGAATTTTTAATGTTTCTCCGATTAACGTTTTCAAGTACTCGGTGCTTTTTTCTATTAAAGACGTGTCGCCTTTTTGCACCGTTGTTTGCCCCTGAAGTTCCGGCGCATGTGATGCTTTTGGCGGAGCGGTCCGTTTTCCGGCCTTTGCTTGAAGCGTTTTTTGGCGAACAATGCCGTTGCTTTTTGCCGCTATAATCTGATGGCTTAATTCATGTGCCGCTTCTGCCGGGAAGAAGACAGAATGCCAGCCTTCACTTTCTAACACGCGCTTCCAGCTTTCCGGATACAAGCCCGGGCACCCCGGAATACGAAGGGCAGAATCTTCATGCAGCCACCAGCCTTCAAGCAGTCCGAAAGTAATATGCGGGAACAGGCTGTTTCCCGCCATTTCATTTAAGAGCAGCAAACCGTTGTCTTTTAAAACGGCTTTTGCGTTTCTCAGCGTCTGGCGGATGTCTTTCGTCGCGTGGAGCACATTGGCCGCAACGACGATGTCGTATGCGCCCGGCTCTATATCCTGGCCGGCAAGCGGCGCTTCTGCGTTAAAAAGCTTATACGTCAGATAAGGGTTCCGTTTGCCGTATTCCGTCTCCGCATGCACGAGAAAAGCTTTTGATACATCGGTGTAACAGTATTCTTTTATATGGTTTTGATACGGCCTGAGCTTTTCAAATATGCCTGCGCTTGTGCCGCCTGTGCCCGCTCCGATTTCCAGTATGCGGATCTCGGCTTTTGAATGTTTGTTGATGTTTTCTTTCACATATGCCGTTAATGTATCTGACAGGGCGCTGTTAAAGTAATCCGCGACTTGGTTGCGCTTATAAATTCCTTCAACAAGTTCCATTGAAGAATGCGGGAACATGATATCTGTCGCCGGCACGTCTTCGCGCAGAATGCCCGGCAGTGCTTTAAGCATCGTCTCGGCTAAAACAGTCATCGCTTTCGTATCGGCGTTATTGAGCCATTCCTCTTTTTCCCGCTCCCATTTTTGCCATAGCGCGGCGGTTGTGTTTTCGGCCCGCGCCGACAGTTTATATGAATCCGCATTCCCTTCCAGATAGCCATGTTCCAGAAGGAAGGCGATCGTTTGCTTGAGCCATTTTTTAAAGTATTCATGCTCGGGCTCATACACTTTATGGCTTTGCGGCGTCAGCAAGTCCGCTTCTTTAAACTGGGCGATCAACAGCTGATACAGAAAATCATCGAGCTTCTGATGTTCAGCCTCTCTTACAAGACGTGCGCCGGGCGGAGCGACCTTCGGCTGTTGTGAAAAGACAATCGGCTGAGGCGGATAAACAGAAATTTTTTCTGTTTCACTCATCCCTTCGACTGCGACCGGTTTGGTCGTATGAATGAAGGCTGCTTGATTAACCGGCAGCGTCATAAGGGTTTCAAGCGCCTCCATTGCAGCGTCCGGTTCGATCAATCCCAATCCGATCTGATCCATCAGCTGAATAAAATCGCCGTCTTCAGCCGCTTCGCTGTTGCCCCAATAGCCCCAATTCATCACTTTGACCGGACAATTCCATGTCTGATCAAGTTCTTTCGCAAATGCGTCACTGAAAGCGCATCCTGCGGCATAATGGCTTTGTTTCACGTTATGAATAAATGCCACAAGCGAGGAGAAGAAGAGCGCAAAGTCAAGCGACTCCCGTCCAAATACCTCCGCCATGGACACACTTACATCGGCTTTTGCCCGCAGCACCGATTTGAACTCTTCTGTCTTCATATTATTTAAGCTTTGCTCAGACAGATCCATTGCCGAGTGGATGATTCCGTTCATTTTTGTGTGGCGCTCTTTTATGAACTGATAAGCCCTCTCTAAGGAAGCACTGTCAGCGGCATCGGCGGAAACATATTCAGGCGCCGGGCCGAATGCGCTGAGCCGGTCGAGTTTCGCCTGTATGGAATCATTCAGTGTGCTTCTTCCGATCCAAATGATGCGTGCTTTGTAGCGGCGGATCATGTATTCACTCCATGCCTCACCGAGATACCCGGCGCCTCCGATCACGGCATAAACCCCGCCTGTTTGGTACAGCGTGCCGTTTTTCGGCATATTGTCAAGCGGTATCAGCTGCCGCTCAAACAGCTGCTGATTGCGGTACGCCCAAATTTGACCGTTTTTCCCGGCAGAAAGACGAAGCGCCTCTTCGATCGGCCAGCTGCCGTCCGTTTCTGTGTCAATCATACGGATATGCCAATGCGGATATTCTTTCGCCATTGTTCCGGCAAGTCCGCTGACTGCGGCTTGTGACGGGTCGGCGCTGCCTTGATCCGAAAACGGCTGGGCATTTGCTGTGACGATGCACCAGTCCAAACGTTTTTCTCCGTACCCTAAGGCAAGTAATGCTTTCATCAGCTTGAACACATGAAGAACATTCCTTTCCTGTTCCTTGAGGCTGTCAGCACTCTCAGCCTGCGGAGCAAGCCAAATGATTTGCTCCAGTTCTTTTTGTCCTTCAAGCATGTGCGTAAGAGATGTGATATCATCCGTACCTCTGATCGGGTAATAGGAAGCGTTCGGCAGATGTTCTTTTATGTGCGTATGTCTCGAATCCGTTCCGCCGAATACTGCCGTCTGCTTATCCACCGCTGCTTCCCCGGCTTTTTCAAGCGCAACAGGCTCCCAAGCCGGAATCAGCATCGTATGGCCGACAGGCGCCTCCGTGGTTTCTCCGCCCGCTGTTTGGCTTGTGTCAAGCGCCCGGACGGACGCGCCTTTCATCCTGACATAAACCGTACCGGCATCATCGCACATATCAATGTCAAATTTTCTTACGTTGTCATCTGCTTTGCTGCCTTCTGTGTACCGGATATATGACCAGATATGTTCAGGGCACGGGCCGAACACTTCCACTTCCTGCATCGCAAACGGCAAAGAAAGCTCGTGGCTGTCTGCATCGTCATGTATCGAACGGACAAGCAGACCGACGGATGCGTGAAAAGCGGCGTCCATCATACTCGGGTGAAGCGTATACTGTTCTTTTTTGTCATGTACGGCTGCTGGGAGTGAAATACGGGCCAATAATCGGTCTTCTCCGATCAGCAATTGCTGTACGCCCCTGTATGCCTCTCCGTAATCCAGACCGATCCTTTCAAAAGCTCCGTAACATTCTTCTGCAGTTACGGTTCCTAAATTGCAGGAAGTTTTGACAGACTCGATATCAATCTGGGCGCTTCCCGGTTCGGTAATGACCGCTTCACCCTGGCTGTGAATGACCGGATCTTCGCCGTTTTCTGCCTCACTGTATATTTCATAGGTAATCTCACCATTATCTTCCGGATAAAGGGCAATATGTATTTCCTTCGGTTTGTCTTCAATCATGACCGGCCGGACCCAAACGACCTGTCTGAGTGTGACGCTGTGGTCTTTTTCCGTCACGGCAGCGGCCTTTTTGACCGCCTCTGCGGCCATTTCCAAATAGGCGACACCCGGCAGTATTTTTTGTCCGTTGACGACATGGTCAGATAGGAAAAATTCATCTCCCGTAAAAAGAGACGTGAAGCGCTGCTGCGAAAAATCTGACGTATTTTCTTGTAAAAGCGGATGCAGCACTGTTCCTGACGGGCTTTTCTCCTGTTTTTTCTGCTGCGGAATCCAATAGCGTTCTTTTGCAAATGGATAAGTCGGAACGCTAGTTTTACGCGGTTTATCCGAACCGTACAGCTTATTCCAATCTACTGTTTTCCCTTCTGCCCATAACGCCGCAAGCCGTTTCGGATCGTCCGTCTCAGGAGCGGCTTCGCTCAGTTCCGGCAGCTCAGCTTGTCCGCGCCAAAAACCGGAGATGTTTTCGTTTCCTTTTACAAAATCATTCAGCTTTTCTATCAAGTCGCGGGTGTCATTTACAAGGAAGACAGCTCTCTCCTCCATTGCTTCACGTCCTGTCTGAAGTGTATAAGCCAGTTCAGACAGCACCGTCTTTTCTGAAAGCGACCGGGCTAATTTTTCCGCATAGGCGAGAAGCCTGTCTTTATTTCTTGCTGACAGCGGGATGAGTTTTGCTGCATCGTTCTCAGGTACAGGCGCTTTTTGTTCAGGCTGAATGTATTCTTCTAAAATGATATGGGCGTTCGAACCTGATGCACCGAATGAACTGAGTCCGGCCCGGCGCGGATAATGTGTGACTTTTCCGTTTTCTTCAGCTTCCGGCTGCTTCCACGGAGCAGTCTGCTGCTGTACGTAAAAAGGAGATCCCTCAAATTTCAGGTAAGGATTTAATTCCGCAGAATGCAGTGATTTGACAAGCGTTTTGTGATGAAGCTGCAGCGCTGCTTTTGTTAACCCGCTGATCCCTGCCGCTGATTCTGCGTGGCCGATATTTGATTTGACCGAACCGATGGAACAAAATTGCTGATCCTGCGTCCCTTGGCTGAACGCTTTTGACAGACCTTCAATTTCAATCGGGTCTCCTAACGAAGTACCTGTGCCATGGGCTTCCACATAGCTGACGGTCCGCGGGCTGATACCTGCTTTTCTCAGACAGGCCTTAATGACTTCTGCCTGTGCAGCAGGACTCGGGACGGTAATTCCGCTTACTTTCCCGACGTGGTTAACGGCGCTTCCTTTAATGACCGCGTAAATGCGGTCGCCGTCTTGTTCGGCTTTTTCCAGCGGCTTGAGCAAGACCGCACCGACTCCTTCTCCGGAAACGTAGCCGTCCCCGCCCTCGCCGAATGTACGGCAGCGGCCGTCACTTGAGTGCATGCCCACGCTTCCGTAGCTGAGATATTTCGCCGGGTGCAGCGACAAGTTCACCCCTCCCGCAAGCGCGGCTTCACATTCGCCGCGGCGGATGCTTTCAATGGCCAGATGAACGGCGGTCAATGATGAGGAACAAACGGTATCCACCGCGATGCTCGGCCCGTGGAAGTCACAATAATAGGACACTCTGTTGGCGATCTGCGCATAATTCAGTGAAACCGGAAAAGGATCAGTTTCAGATAATTGTTCTGCGCCGATTAAGGAATAATCTTTATGCATCACCCCTGCAAATACGCCGATCGGATGCTGTTTCCCCCCTTTATTTCCCAGCGTTTCAGGCGTATACCCCGCATCTTCAATCGTTTCCCAGCATGTTTCTAAAAACAGGCGCTCCTGCGGGTCCATCATTTCCGCCTCACGCGGTGAGATTCTGAAAAACTGCGGATCGAAGCAGTCGGCATCGTCAATGAAACCGCCCCATTTTGATACTGTTTTTCCAGACGGGGACGTTACGTTTTGATATGTTTTCCAATCCCAGCGGGACTTCGGTACTTCAGTAATGCAATCCGCGCCTGCCTTCAGGTTATCCCAAAACTCCGCCACACTTTTCGCTTTCGGATAGCGGCCGGCCATTCCGATAATCGCGATGTCTCCGGTGTTTTTATGGTGTTCTGGCGCGTCCGGTGCTTCAGCTTCAGACCGTGATGGTTCGGCTGCACGTTCCTCCGCACATTCAAATGAAACGGTCTTTTTCAGATAGGCTGCCAGTTCTTTTATATTTGTATATTCAAAGAGAAGAGTGGGCGCGAGGTCCGCACCCGTCTTTTTACTGATATCTTGTACAATCTCAAGCAAAGAAGATGAATCCAGCCCAAGCTCGTAGTAGCCGGCTAGAACGTCCAGCGTCTCCCAGGGCTGACCAAGCTTATCAGCCAAAAGCTTCTTTAAAAACAGAATGATGTCTTTTTCATCTGCGCTTTCCGGCTCAGCTGCAGCCTGTTGATTCTGTTCGGCTGTATTCGCGTCTTCTTCAAGCCGAACCGCTTTTCCCGTAATGTTTTTAAGCTCCGCCACCTTTTGTCCGGATCGGCTGAAGTACTCGATTGTCATCGTTGTGAGTTCTTTTTCCTGACGGACGCCGGAAGCTGCGATACGCGCCGTGCACTCTGATTGCAGCCTGTCGGCGGCCGTGAACGATTCATAATATAAAGGCAGATGAAGCCGGTTTGTTTCAGAAAGCAAACCGCTCGCCCCGATTCCGCTCGCATCCAAAAGGGCCGGATGAAATAAAAAGAAATCCTTTCCTTCTTCACAAGAAAGCTCAGCCAGCATGCCGCCTTCTGTTTCGTACAATCGTCCGTTCGATTTCATCATGCCGGAATGAACCAAGTCATGATCCAGGCAGCGGTTATACATGTCATCAAGATTCAGAGATCTGACTGACTGCTTCACATCGCTGAAATCAATGGTTTCGTCAAATGTCACAGCGTCTCTTTTCACCATTTCAGCCGTCGCATATTGTATATCGTCTGACAGCTCGTCACCCTGCTGTTTCTGCCCCGAAAGGGAGATGAGCCACTTTCCATCTCCGCTATCAGAACATTGAATGGTCAGAATGATTGCAGCCGTTTCACTGACGGTTAAAGGCTGATAAATCGTAACGTGCTTCAATTCGAGCTCATTGTATACATAACCGTGTTCCTGAAAAACCTGATAAATCAAATCGATATAAGCAAGACCGGGCAATACCGCTTCACCAAAGACCTTATGGCCCTTCATGATGGGATGATCCAGTGAGATATTGATTTTTTCCGATATCATTCCTTCCCACTCCTCTCTCATTTAAATGCTTTCCAGAACATTTTTTTCGCATGAAGCTCTTGTTTCTCCGCCGGTGCGTCAGGCTCTTTTACCAGAGCCTTACGTCTTAATGACGGTACCGGCAGCGGCTTTCTTTTCATTCGGGTATCTTTTTCTTCCCAAGCTTCCAGAATGACGTGGGCGTTCGTTCCGCCGTCGGCAAAGCAGTTGATGGCTGCTGACGGTCTGGCTGCATCCCATTCGCCGGCTGTTTTATGGAAGTGAAAATCTGTCTTTGTTATATCAAAATGCGGCATCGGTTCGTCTCCTGAGAGAAACGGAACCGTTTGTTTATGCTTCAGCATTAATACGACTTTAATGAAGCTTGCGATGCCTTCTGCGCAAAGCGGATGCCCGATGTTCGGCTTAATTGACCCGATGCCGAGCGGAACATGCCGACCTGAGCGGTATACGGATTGAATCGCCTTCAGCTCAAGCAAATCAGTCACCGCGGAACCCGATCCGTTTGCTTCGATATAAGTGATGTCTTCCGGCTTTTTGCCGCTTTTGAAAAGCGCGCTTTGCATAACGTCTTTTTGCGCCTGCATATTAGGGGCTGAAGGGCCTGCCGTTCTGCCGTCATTGTTCATGGCGGCGGCCTTAATGACTGCGTGTATCGTGTCGCCGTCTTTTTGCGCCTGGCTTACTGTTTTTAACAGAACCATGCCGACGCCTTCACCGAGGACAACTCCGCCTGAACGCTTGTCAAATACGTGAAATGCCGGTTTTTCGTTTAACAGCCCGCGCTCTTGGAACATCCGGTGCGCCGCATCCGTGTTCAGCAGGCTGACGCCGCCAACTACCGCCGCTTTGATATCGCCGCTTCTCAGTGCCTGAACGGCCATGTTCATTCCTGTCAAAGCCGATGAACAAGCCGTATCAAGCACGATGCTCGGCCCGCGCAGATCAAAAAATTGCGAAACGTTTGCCGCTAAATAATTCTGCCCGCCGGCAACGATCGGGTTGCGGGTATTCGCAAGACTTTCAGGATCAGGCTGATGCTGGCTGCGGCCTCCGATATACACACCGGCTTCTATGCCCTTGATTTCTTCACGGGTATAGCCGGCATGGCACCAAAGTTTCAAGCTCTCTTCCAACACCGCCAACGCCTGAGGGTCCATCGCTTTCGCGTCGTTTTCCGGAATGAAAAAGAATTCGGAATCAAAGTGATCCATATTGTCAATCAATCCCGCAACGTATTGATTTGCATATCCGAAACGTTCCGCCGGGACGGGGCCGATTGCGGACCTGCCGCTTCTCAGCAAGTCCCAATATTGGTCTAACGATTCCGCTCCCGGAAAACGGCAGCTCATTCCGACGACGGCAATGTCTTCAGTTACGGCATCACGCTTTTGTTCAGTGTGAACCGTTTGTACGGCAGCCGGAACCAACATTTCTGTATCAGGTTCCTCCCTTTCTGCAAGCAGCGGCTGCCCATTGGATACAAGCCATTCGGCAAACGCGTCGATCGTCGGATGTTCATATAAAACAGACGGATCTAAGTCCTCTTTGAGCGCTTGATTCATTTGCTGTAAAAGCTGCGCTAAAATGATCGAATCAACCCCGTAATCCTGAAACGGTTCGTCTGTTTCCAGTTCTTCCGGAGCGATTTTCAGCTCATCGGAAAACAGTTTCACAAGCCACGCCTTCGTATCAAGAAGCAGGTCTCTGTCTGAATGTTTTTCCGCGGCTTTGCCGTTTATTACGGCTTTTTGTGTTTTCTCTTGACAGAGCAGCCTGTCAGGATGCCATTCGCTCCGATCAACGATAGCCGGCAGAACGGACGGGCGGATGTTTTCAGATAAAATGCGGTCCAGCAAGTCAAGTCCTTCCGCGTTGGACAGTCCCAGCAGCCCGGTCTGCTTCAGGCTTTCTGTGCGGACTTCACCTAATCCGGTTTCCTTCCAGTTCGGCCATTGAATGCTGACTAACGGATATTGATTCTGATGAGCCGCCGCGAAATAATCCATGTACGCATTTGCCATCGCATAATCCGACTGTCCCGCCGCGAGCGCCGGAACGACTGCAGATACTGAAGAAAATAAGACAAAAAATTGCAAAGGATCATTTGTGAAAAGGCTGCTTAATGTTTGAAGCCCGGCGACTTTCGGTTCAAGCACTTCTTGTATGTCGTCGGCAGTCTTTCTGATAAACGCCGGATTTACTGAATTAACCGATCCCGCACAGTGAATGACGCCGCCGATCGGTCCCATCGTGCGCCGGATCGTTTCAATTTCCGCTGCCGCCGCATCATGATCAGACAATTTCAGACTGATCACCGCCACTTGCACTCCTTTTGCTTCGAGCTCTTCAATCGCCCGGATCTTCTCTTTCAGCCTCGTATTAACGGCTGACCGTTCATGACGGGGAGGAATCGGCTCCCTGCCTGTCAGCACTACTTTTTTCACGCCGTGTTTTTCTGTGAAATGGCGGGCGCATAAGAGACCCAGTCCCCTCGTGCCTCCGGTAATGAAAAGCACATGGTCTTCAGGAAACGGTGCGGGCTTATGTTCTGCTCGCTTCCCGCTTGGAATCTCCGTGAATAAAGCACGGTATCTCTGTCCGTTTCGGCGGCAGATTTCCATTTCTGTGCTGTCCGCCGAAAATTCATCTGCAATCTGTTTGGCAAGCGTCTGCTGATCCGTATCTGTATCGGCATCCATGTGTCTGGACGTCACGTTTTGATACTCATTTTGAAGCATTCTGTACAGGCCGCTTTTTGCCGCTCCTGCAAGGTGAATCGTTTTCTGCTGAAATGGCTCCAAGCCTTTTGTTACATATAGCAGCGTCAGCGGCCGCGCTTGCCGGCGGCTTGTATCAATCAGAGTCTGGAGCCTGCTGAGCCCTTCCAGTGAAGGGTCTTCGTCTCCGCATCCCGTCAGATCGATTGCGCCATCTATGTGATTCCAATCGCTAGCTGCAGTGTCAGCGGAATCCACCGGGAGAATGAATGAGTCAGCGAAATGCTTCGCAGTCTCTTCGGCTAGCTCAGCTGTCCTTGCATCAGCCAGAATCATGACCGTCCTGCCGCTTTTCTCACCGGCCGAATCGATCTCACACGGAACCCATTGCTTTTCTAAAAGCACAGCCTCGCGCCGGTCTTCTGTTTCCTGCGGTACGGCTTTCGGCTCAGGCAGCCAGTACGGCTCCTTCGCAAATGGGTAAGCCGGGAGACTGATTCTGCGGGGTTTTTCGCCTTGATAGAGTCTGTCCCAGTCCATCTGAAGCCCTTTGGCCCACAATTCCGCTATTTTGGCGTATTTTTTCTTATCGAACCATGACCTTACGAGCTGCTTCAGGTCATCGTCCGTTTCAAATGCTTTGATTTCTTTTTTAGCCGTTTTGATATGGGCTTCATATATCCCTTCACCCGTATTTCCGTTTACAAAATCGGTTAAACGGCTGATCAGTTCTTCTCTCGAACCGGCTGTAACCGCAAGACGGTAATCCATCGCATCACGCCCGGTTTGAAGCGTGTACGCCATATCTGAAAGATTGATATTCTGATCGGCTTTTGCAAATTCGATCACAGACTCGGCATAGGTTTTTACCTGGGGCGCTTTTTTCGCCGACAGCACAAAAATGTTTGTCTCATCAGGCTTACGGCTTCCCCGGTCTTTCGGCTGATACTCTTCGATAACGAGATGAGCGTTTGTGCCGCTGTAGCCGAATGAGCTGACACAGGCCCGCCGCGGTGCTCCGCCTGTTTCCCAAGGTTTGAGTTCGGTATTGACAAATAAAGGCGAGTCATCGAAATCAAAATGTTCATTCGGCGTGCTGAAATGAAGGGTCGGCACAAGCTGCTGATGCTTCATCGACAGCAGAACCTTCTGGACGCTTGCTACACCTGCCGCCGCCGACGTATGCCCAATATTCGATTTAACCGAACCGATGGCGCAAAATTGTTTACGATCCGTTTTTTCCTTAAATACAGAAGACAGGGCTTCTAGTTCAATCGGATCCCCCTGCTTTGTGCCGGTGCCGTGCATTTCCGCATAGGTGATGCTCTCAGGGTGGATGTTGTGCGCTTCATACACTTGACGCTCTAAATCCATTTGGCTTTTCGCGCTTGGTGCGGTAATGCCGTTGGTTTTTCCGTCCTGGTTAATTCCAGATCCGATAATAACTCCGTAAATATGGTCTTGATCGGCTTCCGCATCTTTCAGCCTCTTCAAAACGAGCGCCCCCGCGCCTTCGCCAGGCACAAATCCGTTCGCACTGTTATCAAATGCTTTACATTGGCCGTCAGGAGACAGCATTCCGGCTTCACACATGCTGATGTATGATTCAGGCGTTAAATACAAGGTGACACCGCCGACAAGCGCCATGTCAATTTCATGATTCAACAGCGCCTGACGCGCTAAATGAGTCCCGACGAGAGATGATGAGCATGCCGTATCAATCGGAATGGCCGGTCCTTTCAAATTGAGATAATAAGGCAGGCGGGCCGCCGCGATGCTGAAACTGTTGCCCGTCGCGCTTCCTCCTGTCTGATGTTTGTTTAACATCATGCCGTATTCATTGTTCATGATCCCCAAATAAACGCCGCAATTTTTCCCGTTTAATTCTTTTGAGCTGTAGCCCGCATCTTCAAAGGCTTTAAAACCTTCCTGTAAAAATATCCGGTGCTGCGGGTCCATAAGTTCCGCTTCAGACGGAGATATATTAAAGAACAGCGGATCAAACTCTTCAATACCGTCAAGCATACCGATTGATCTGCAGTATACTTTGCCCTTCTTGTTTAAGGCCGGATCATAGTATTTGTTTACATCCCAGCGGGAAAGCGGGATGTCGCGAATGGCGTTTTTCGCACGGGCTAAGTTGTCCCAATACGTCTTTAGGTCCGGCGCATCCGGGTACTTGCCCGACATGCCGACGATGGCTATCGCGTCCGCTATCTCGTCTTTAGGCTCCCGTTTGGCCTGCACCGGTTCAGGTTCCTTTTGAACCGTTAATCTCTCAGGCTCGGCAGGTGTTTTCTCCTGCAGGGCATGTTGCTGCGTAAGCGGCTTTGGACGTACGGGAACCGCCTGTTTTTTTCTGCCGCGGACGGACGGCTGCGTACGCAGAAAATCGGCAAATTGGCGGATTGTCGGATAATCATACACTTTCGTTACGTTACAGTCCGTGCCGTACCGTTTATTGACGGCCTTTATCCATTCAAGACCGGTAATTGAATCCATACCCAAGTCAATAAAGGCCTCATCAATATCTACTTCATCCCGCTCCATGTACAATACATCAGCCAGTGCTTTTGATAACTCGTCATGCACCGCTTCAATCGGTTCTTCCGGTTCGGCGGAAGCTGCCGTTTCAGACATCGCCTCCAGAATATCCGCTTCTGCTTGTATCACATGCTGCTTATGAGCGTTTAAAGACTGCAGCATGATGTTTGACGGTTTTTTCACGGCCTCTGTTTTCTGCGGTTCGGTTGCTTCCTCAAGGATCGGTTCTGTCCCGAGCTCTTTTTGCAAGAAGGCCGCAAACTGGCGGATTGTCGGATAATCATATACTTTCGTCACCGTAAGGGACGTGCCGTATACTTTATTAACAGACTTTATCCATTCAAGACCGGTAATTGAATCCATGCCGATATCAATAAACGTGTCGTCTGCGTCGATATCGTCGGCATCCATATATAAAACGTCTGCCAAACTTTCGGTCAATACGGCACTTACTTTTTCAGCGGAAACCGCCGGACGGGAAACAGACTGTACGGTTCTTTTCGGTTTCGCGCCGCTCAAAGGCTGCAATGAAATGTTTGACGGTTTTTCTTTGGCAGTCTCCTCGTGAAGAGTTGTTACTTCAATGACCGGTTCCGAGACGGCCGCCGGTGCGATCGGCGCAGACTGTATGTCGGCCGGTTTTTTGACAGCTGCATCTGCTGATATGTCGATCCAATAACGGTCTTTTGCAAACGGGTAGGCCGGGAGACTGATTTTTTGCGGTCTGCCCATTTGATACAACTTATCCCAATTCAGCGGAAGGCCCTTCACCCAAAGCTCTAATACCTTTGCGGCTTTGCCTTTTTCAAGCCATGCCTCAATGGTTTTTTCCATGTCCTCATCAGCCGCAAACAGCGCCATCGTGTCTTTATTCTGTTTGACTTGTCCGCGGTAGAGCTGGTCAATTGACTCCTTGCCGCCCGTAAATTCGTCAAGCTTCTCTTCAAGCTCGCGCAAATTGCTGACAATCATTCCGAGACGCTCTTCCATCGGTTCACGGCCGATTTGAAGTGTATATGCGATCCGGCTCAGATCCGCTTCCCGGTAACGCCCGCTCCGCAGCGCATCAAGAAGACGTTTCGCCCGTTTTTGAAGCCGTTGCTCATTTTTCGCGGAAAGGACGATCATCGACGGATGAGGCGCGGCAAAAGCCGTCTCCTTATCCTCATCTGCGGAATATTCTTCGATGACGATATGAGCGTTGACGCCGCCCGCTCCGAATGAGGAAAGTCCTGCGGTTCTCGGCAATTCCTTATCATTTATGACCGGTCTTTTCCACTCTTCAAGCGTCTGCTGCACTTTAAACGGCGTACTCGGAAAATCAATATTCGGGTTAAGCGTCCGGGAATGCAGTGACGGCGCAAGCTTCTTGTATTTCATTTGCAGCAGCACCTTCGTCAGCCCCGCGATGCCCGCCGCGCTTTCACAGTGCCCGATATTGGATTTCGCTGAGCCGATGGCACAAAACTGTTTATCTTGTGTTTGTTCTGAAAAGACTTTTGTCAGACCCGTGATTTCAATCGGATCGCCGAGTGAAGTCCCGGTGCCGTGGGCTTCGATGTAGCTGACCGCCCTCGGATCGGTTCCCGCGTCTTTTAACGCCTGTTTGATCACCGCGGCTTGGGCGTTCGGATTCGGTACGGAATACCCGTTTGTTTTTCCATCATGGTTCACGGCCGTTCCTTTGATCAGGCCGTAAATATGATCACCGTCCGCTTTCGCTTTAGAAAGCGGCTTAAGGAGTACGGCGCCCACTCCTTCACCGGGCACATAACCGTCTCCGCCTTCTCCGAAACTTTCACATCTGCCTTTGCTTGATAAAAATCTGTTCTGGCCGAGCATCAAATATTTATTCGGATGAACGGATACATTGACGCCCCCGGCAAATGCTGCTTCGCATTCCCCGTTCCGCAAGCTTTGGCATGCCAGATGAATGGCTGTTAAAGAAGAAGAGCACATCGTATCCAGAGCCATGCTCGGGCCGTTAAAACCGAATACATAGGAAGCCCTGTTCGCAATTGATGACGGATTTCCGGTCAGCGCAAGCGATTTTCCGCGCGCCTGTTCTTCTGCTCCGTAAAGCTGATATTCCTCATACATGACGCCGACGTAAACACCGACATTGGCGCCAAGCAAATCACCCGATTTTTCCGTGAGCTTTTTGCGCGTGTAACCGGCATCTTCCATCGTTTCGTAGACACATTGCAGGAATAACCGCTCCTGCGGGTCCATCAATTTTGCATCCCGGGGTGAAATAGAGAAGAATTGCGGATCAAATTTGTCCACGTCTTTCAAAAATCCTCCCCATTTTCCGTACGTCTTGCCTGCTTTATCTTTATCAGCGTCGTAATAAAGACTGTGATCCCAGCGATCGTTTGGAATTTCGGTTATGCAGTCAGTGCCTTCACTCAAATTCTTCCAAAATTCCTGAAGATTTTCGGCCTGCGGATATCGTCCTGATATACCGATAATCGCGATATCTTCACGCTCCGTCAGCTGCTGATTTTTCCGCGTGTCTGGACGGACTTGCGCAAAGCCTTTTTTGCCTTCATTCCGTTTGGAAACAGGCTTTACTTTCGCTTTCTCAGACAGCGCCGGTTTGGCTGCAGGGGTTTCTTCTGTTTTCATCCCGGTCACTTCCAACAGCGTGTCCCGGTGTGCTTTCATAAAATACTGCGCCAGCGATTCGATATTCTGGTACTCGAAAAACAATGTTTTTGACAATGAACCGAAGCTCTTTTCCAGCCGGCCCGTCAAATGCATAATCATAATCGAATCAATACCGTAGTCTTCCATAGGCGCCTTGGCGTCAATTTTGCCGACAGGAAGTTTGGTCACTTCCGAAAGCACTTGTTTCAAGAAATGCTCCGTTTTTTCTGCAAGCATGTTCTCTCCGCCCGCTGTAAGACCTGCCGTTTCTTCGGTTTCGCTGCCCTTATCCGGCTGATCATCCGCTGATTTTTTCAAAAACGCCCGGATTTTTGCGGCGTAGCCTTCCGTCACCATGACTTGGGATGTGTTTGCCGCCCACCCGCGGTACAAAGCATGAATGCCGTTTTCTGTTTGCATAGGGACCATGCCGCTTTCTTTTGTCAGCATGGCTTCCGTTTCAGCATCAACCGTCATGCCGCCGTCTTTCCAAAGCGGCCAGCAGATTGAAAGGGTGTGTCCATAGCGTTCATTTCGGGCTTTTTTACGGTTTCTTTTTTCACTGAAGGCGTTCATAAACGCATTGGCCATCGCATAATCAGCCTGGCCCGCGCTTCCGGCGCTTCCGGCTCCGGAAGAGAAAAGAATCAGAAAATCAAGCTCAATGTCCTTTGCCGCTTCATCAAGATGAACCAGTCCGGAGACTTTCGGCGCCAGTACATCACGGATTTCATCTTTGTGCTTTTTCAGAATATAGTTGTCTTTTATCGTTCCGGCGCTGTGTATGATACCGTTTAATCCGCCGTACTGCCGGCAGATGTCCGCTGTGAGCGATTGAACTTCTTGTTTTTCCGTCATGTCCGTTTGTTTGTACACGGCTTCCGCGCCGAGATCGGACAGTTCTTGAAGCTGGGCTTTTTTACGGTTATCCAACAGAGAACGCCCCGTTAAAATAAGAACGGCGTCTTTTGCATGCCGGGCGATTTCTTTGGCGAACAAAAATCCGAGACCGCCTGCACCGCCTGTGATCAGATAAACACCTTTATCCTTCCACGGCTTTTCGGCGCCGAACTGTTCAAGCCCTGTTTCCTGCCATTGTGCCGTATAGCGCCTGCCGTTTTCATAGCGAATATGCTTGTCATCAGGATGAGCGCTGCATTCTTTTACATATCGTGACAGCGTGTCTGCCTTGACGTCCGGCTCCAATTCAATCAGCTGGCCGGTCAGGTTCGGGTTTTCAAGCGCCGCTGTTTTCAAAAGCCCCGTTAAGCCGCAAAGGAGCTGCGTATCCGCTTCTTGAGGCACGACAATCTGAATGAGCTCGCGCCCGCCGGAATTTGAAGCGAGGATTTTCTTCACTTCTTCGAACGCTTGAAGCGCACAAGCCTCAAACCGTTCGTCTTCACTCTTATGCTGATCACGGAGCACATGACAGCTGAAGTCTGTCTGTATGCTGTTCATTTGATCCGTAAACCGGTCAGATATGATCACGTGACGGGCTTTGAAATGGATCGGCGCTTTTTCATGTACAGCGGCCTTCTCTTCCCATACGTGTTCAAAATATAGTGTATCTGTTTTATCCGTTTCAATTTCCCGTGCGGAATAACCAGTTATTTTCACACATACATTGCCTTGTTCGTCACATACATCAATATCCAGCTTCTGCACGGCATCTTCAGGCTTGCTTTCGCCGCTGTACGCAATGGATACCCACATATTGCTTTTACAGCTTTTCAACACATCAATCTGTTCGAGAGCAAACGGCAGCATCGGCCGTATGTCAGTCCCGTCTCTGTCAAGCATTAACCCGATTGTCGCGTGGAAGGCCGCATCCAAAAGGCTCGGATGGAGGACAAACTGATCTTTTGTATGAGAAATAGATGACGGGAGTGAGAGCTTCGCGAGCACTTTGCTGTCTTTTGCATAGATTTCCGTGACCGCTTTGTGAGCATCCCCGTATTCAATCCCCATTTGTTTGTATGCCTGATAGCAAGCGTCAGGTGTGATCAGACGGCGTGACTCTCTTAATTTGTCAATCTCGATTTTGGCCGGTTCGCCCGCTCGGACAAACGCCGCGCTTCCTTGCGCATAGAGAACGGACTCTTGTTCCGAGGAAGCCGATTCACTGTAAACCGTAAATCCCATCTCTCCATTTTCTTCGTCATAAAGGCGGAGATACAGTTCTGCGGACTCATCCGCCGCTGTAAACGGACGTATCCATACGACATGTTTCAGACGGACTGTTCCTTCTTCCTTCGTTTCTGCCGCGTGTTCAACGGCCGCCCGAACCATTTCCAGATAAGCCGCGCCCGGTAACGTCCGCTCGTTTTTGACGACGTGATCTTTCAGGAAAAATTCTCCGCCGCTAAAAAAGGACCGAAAACGGACGCCTGACATGTTTGATACATTTTCATGCAGGAGCGGGTGCAGCATGCCTGCATTTTTTTGCGGCAGTGATTCTCTATTCTCCGCCTTCGGCACCCAATACCGTGTTTTTTCAAACGGATATGTCGGCAGGCTGATCCGATTCGGTTTGTTTTCACCGTATAAGAGATTCCAATCCATTGTTCCTCCGCCGGCCCACTTCTCAGCAATCATCTCCAGACTTCCGGAAGAAAGCCATTTATGTATCAAGTCTGGAGCAAGCTCTGCCTGTTTCGTTTTATCAGCTCTGTTCCGCCAGCACCCGCTGACCGTTTTACCTGCCAGAAAGCCTTCCAGCCGCTCTTTGAGCTGTGTCATATTCTGAGCGGTGAACGCAACCCGCTCGTCCATCTGTTCACGGCCGATCTGAAGTGTATACGCCGCATCCTCAAGCGGCAGGCCGGGATGAATAAATGCAGACAGCTTCGCAACATACTCTTTAAGCCGTTCTTCATTTCGGGCCGAAACAGGAAAAATGAATGTCTGTCCTTCCGCCGGTTCAGCATTTGTTCCGAGTGATTCTTCCGGAATAAATTCTTCCAGAATGAGATGCACATTTGAACCTGTCGCCCCGAAAGAACTGATCCCAGCACGCCGGGGATATACGGTTTCGTTTCCGTTTTCCTTCACTGAAGGCTGCTGCCACTCTTCGGTATGATGCTGGACGTAAAACGGTGATTGTTCAAAATCTAAATACGGATTCAGCTCCTCGGAATGAAGAGACGGCACCAAAGTTTTATGGTGAAGCTGCAGGGCAACTTTGCTTAAGCCGCTGATGCCCGCCGCCGATTCCGCATGGCCGATATTGGACTTCACTGATCCGATCGAACAGAACTGTTTGTCCTGTGTGTACTGGCGGAACGCCTTGACAAGGCCTTGAACCTCAATCGGATCGCCGAGAGAAGTTCCCGTCCCGTGCGCCTCAATATAACTGACCGTGCGCGGATCGATGCCCGCTTTGTCCAGGCATTCTTCAATCAAATCGGCCTGCGCGACAGGGCTCGGCACGGAAATTCCGCTCACTGTCCCCACATGGTTGACGGCACTGCCCTTTATCACCGCATAAATCCGGTCTCCGTCTTTTACCGCCTCCCGCAGCGGTTTTAATAAAACGGCACCGATTCCTTCAGCCGGTACATAGCCGTCCCCGTCTTTCCCGAATGTATGACAAACTCCGTCTGTTGAAAACATGTCCCATAAACCGTATGTCAGATATTTATTCGGATGCAGCGACAAGTTGACCCCTCCGGCAACCGCCGATTCACATTCCCCGCGCCGAATGCTTTCCGCAGCAAGGTGAACCGCAGTCAGCGAAGATGAACAGACCGTATCGACCGCCATGCTCGGCCCGTGAAAATTGCAAAAATATGAAACTCTGTTTGCGATTTGCGCATAATTAAGAGAAAGCGGGAATACATGATCTTCAGAAGAAGCTTCAGCCCCGACCAACGTATAATCCTTATGCATCACCCCTGCGAAGACGCCGACGCGCTGTCTCTTATTCCGTCCGCGCGCCTCTGCGAGCGACTTCGGCGTATATCCGGCATCCTCAATCGTTTCCCAGCATGTTTGTAAAAACAGCCGTTCCTGAGGGTCCATTGTTTCAGCTTCCCGCGGCGTAATCCGGAAAAATTGAGGATCAAAGCAATCCGGATCATCGATAAATCCGCCCCATTTTGAAATGCTCTTTCCGGAAGGCGACTTTACATTTTCAAACCGGCGCCAGTCCCATCGAGACTCCGGAATTTCGGTGACACAGTTTTTTCCTTCTTTCAGGTTTTCCCAGAATTCATGAATATTTTCGGCCTGCGGGTAGCGGCCGGCCATGCCGATAATGGCGATATCTTCATCTTGCGGCACACTGCTTTTCCGCCTTTTTTCGGTTTGCGTCTCAACCGGCTTCTCCATTTTTGCCGGAGACGCGCTGAAATGGCTCCCGTACTGCTCAGTCAGGAAAGCCGCCAACTCTGCTGCCGTCGTATATTCAAACAGCAAAGTCGGAGAAAGGGTTTCGCCGATTTTTTCGCTGATCGTTTCGACGACGTCAAGCAGTCCGGACGATGTCAGCCCCATTTCATAGTAGCCGACTTGAGAATCAATCTGTTCAAGCGGCTTGCCGATTTTTTCCGCCATCAGATTCATGACATACCGTTCTGCTTCCTCATGCGGGTGTCCGCCTTCAAGCGATGCCGCAACTTCCGGTAAACCGGCTTTTTCAGGAGACCTCTCAGCAGTCTTTCGTTCTGTATTGATCAGCTCGGCATCCCGCACGAGCTTGCTTGTGAAATCTTTCAGCTCGGCTACTTTCCGGCCGGATGCGTTAAAAAACTCCAGTGTAATGTAAATGAGCTCCTTTTCCTGCCGAAGCGACGAACGTTTGATTCTCGTGATGCAGCCGCTCTGCAAAGGTTCGGAAGCTGTAAAAGATTCGTAGAAAAGAGGCAGAAACAGCCTCTTTTCCCCATTTAACAGCGATGAGATCAATAGGTTTGCGCCGACGCCGCTTCCGTCAAGGAGAGTCGGATGGAACAAAAACCCCCCGGCCTGTCCCATCGCGTCTTTTCCGAGCGATACATCAAAGATGACGCCGTCCCGCTCCTCAAACACTTCTCCTTCTGCTTTCATATATCCGCTGTGAACCAATTCCTGGCTTCTGCATTGTGCATACAGCTCATTTAAATCGATGGTGCGTTCCGCCTCGCGTTTGACAGAGTCAAGATCAAGCGTGTCACTGAAAATTGCGGGTGCCGTCTCGTGCATTTCCGCTTTGACGTAAATACGTTCTTCCGGCTGTACTCGCCCGCCGCTGACCTCAGCCCCTTTTGCGGTAAGTTTCCAGCGCCCTTCTTTTACTTTTGTACATTCAACCGTAAGCTTGACGGCGCTGTCTTCTTTCGCAATAAGCGGCTGATATATGGATAAATGGCGCAGCTGAAGCCCGTCGTATGAATAGCCGCGCTCTTTGAAAATCTGATAAAACATATCAATATAAGCCAATCCCGGAAGGACTTTTTGTCCGTAAACGTCATGATGTAAAATAAACGGATTTTTCAGCGATAAAGTGATTTGCTTATTGAAGTTCTTCACGTTAAACCTCCACTTCATAGGTATCCCAGATGTTTGCCGCAGCTTTTTCGTTCGTTTCTTCTTTGTTGTCCGGCGAAATCAGCCGCTTATTTAATGCAGGCGGTGTTAAAGGATGGCGCTTGATTCGGCGCCCTTCGTCTTCCTGCCACGCTTCCACAATGACGTGGGCGTTTGTTCCGCCGTCGGCAAAGCAGTTAATTCCTGCCGCCGGTATTGGTGACGGCCAGTCTGCCAGAGTGCGGCTGAACTGAATATTGGCCTTTTCTCTATCAAAATGTGTATTTTCATGCTCACCTGATAAAAACGGGATAAAGCTCTTTTCTTTCAGCATGAGAACAACTTTTATGAAACTTGCAATTCCTTCCGCGCAAAGCGGGTGCCCGATGTTCGGTTTCACAGATCCGATTCCGAGCGGGCCGGCGTCTTTTGAACGGTAGACGGATTGAATGGCCTTCAGTTCTAACAGATCCGTCACGACCGTGCCTGAACCGTTCGCTTCAATATGAGTAATGTCTTCCGGCTGTTTTCCGCTTTTTTCAAGAGCCGTCTTCATGACGGATTTTTGCGCTTCCAGACTCGGCGTAGCCGGGCCGGCCGTTCTTCCGTCATTATTGACGGATGCCGCCTTCACTACGGCATAAATAGAATCTCCGTCTTCAATCGCCTGAGACACGGTTTTTAATAGAACCATTCCGACACCCTCGCCCAGCACGACTCCATCGGCGCGTTCGTCAAATACATGGAACGACTGCGCTTTACTTAATATGCCGCGCTGTTCAAATAATTTATGGGTTTCTTCTGATTCAAACAGGCTCACGCCGCCGACGACGGCCGCTTTTATTTCTCCTGTTACAAGAGCCTGCACGGCCATATTCATTCCGACTAAAGCAGAAGAACAAGCCGTATCGAGGACAACGCTCGGGCCGCGCATATCAAAGTATTGAGAGAGATTGGCGGCCAAATAATTCTGGCCAAGCGCGACGATCGGGTTTTTCGCGTCCAGCAGTTTCTCTTCACCCGGTCTGTGACGGCTGCGTCCGCCGAGATACACACCTATTGCTTCTCCCTTTATCTCATCCGGCGTATAGCCCGCGTGATACCACAGGTTAAGGCATTCTTCCAGAGCGGCCAAAGCTTGAGGGTCCATTGCCTTTACATCTTCTTCTGCCAGTAAAAAGAAGTCCGGATCAAATTGATTGATTCCGTCAAGCATTCCTGCGTAATAAGGCGTCTTCCACCCCCATCGTTCAGCCGGAACAGGACGGATAGCCGAACGGCCTTCAGCCAAAAGCGACCAGTACGCCTCTAAAGAAGCCGCTCCCGGAAACCGGCAGGACATGCCGACGACCGCGATATCTTCCCGGTGAATCTGTTTTCCGGCCGGCTCTTCTTGCACCTTAACGGCTTGTGTTTCAATCACCGGCTCAGCCGGCTTCTTCAGAACAGGCTCCGCCGCCGCCAAATCAAACCGTTCTGACAAAACTTCTGTATATCCTTCGAGAAGCCAATTTGCGAAAGATTGAATCGTCGGATATTCATACAGAATGGACGGGTCAAGCGATGCCGAGAGATTCCGATTGATCCGCTGCAGAAGCTGGGCAAGGATAATGGAGTCCACTCCGTAATCTTGGAATAATACGTCTGTCTCAAGCTGATCCTGGTCAATCCGCAGCTCTTCAGAAAATAATTCTTTCAGCCATTCTTCTGTTTTCCTTGTTAATTGAGCGTTGTCTGCGGCAGTATCAGCGGTTTTTTCCGCCGGTTTTACCATAGCCGGACTCATTGGCTGATCCTGCCTGCTCCGCCGCAGGAATCGCTCCGGCTTCCACAGCTTAGGATTCAGAACGGCCGGCAGCACCGGGCCCCTTGCTGATTCAAGAAGTATGCCGTCAAGGAGCTGTAATCCTTCTGCATTCGTGATGCTGTATAGCCCGCTCTCTTTATAAGCTTTGTTCGTTACTTCGCCCATTCCGGTTTCTTTCCAGTTCGGCCACTGAATGCTTACGATCGGCAGCTGCTCTTTGTATGAGTTTGCAAAATAGTCCATATACGCATTGGCCATGGCATAGTCGGCCTGTCCTGCCGAAAGCGCCGGTATCGCAGCTGACACGGAAGAGAACAAGACGAAAAACTTCAGCGGCTCTTCGCTGAGCACACTGTATAACGCCTGAAGCCCGTCTACTTTCGGCTCGAGCACGCGCTGTATGTCTTCATCGGTTTTTCTGATGAATGCGAGCGTCTCTTTATCGGTCACACCCGCGCAGTGAATCACGCCGCCGATAGGTCCGAGCGTCTGTTTTATCTGACTCAGTTCCTGTCTCAGCCCGGCTTCATCAGCTAACGGGACTGACAATACCTTCACTTGTACACCTTTGGATTCCAAGTCGAGAACAGCTTCAATTTTCGCTTTTACAGAAGCCGTCACCCCATTCAGTCCGCCTGTCCACTCACTTCGCGGCGGAAGGGTCTCACGTCCTGTAAGCACCAGTTTTTTCACTCCGTAATGTTCGGCAAAATGGCGTGCGCATAAAAGACCGATCCCTCTCGTCCCTCCGGTGATCAGAAGCACATGGTTGTCCGGAAAATCAATTCTCTCGCCTTGCATATTCATATTTTCTGAGCCGCTCAATACGGCGCGGTAGCGCAAGCCGTCCCTCCGGCAAACTTCCGCGTCATCAGTACGGGCATGAAACTCATCGGCAATCTGCTTCGCCAGTTTGTCATCAGAAAGCGCTCCTTCAAGGTCGAGATGCCTTGAAGACAGATGACCGTACTCACATGCCAGCATTCTGTACAGACCGGCCCGTTTTGCTCCTGTTGTTTGATTGGCCTCTTTATTTAATGACTCAAGGTCTTTCGTGACACAAAGCAGTGTTATCCCTTCTTTATGCCCATGCTCAATCAATTGCTGAAGCCATTTGATACCGGTCATATCTCCAGAAGCTTCTTCTTTCGCTGCGCCGAGAAGGTCGATGACTCCGCCAAACGCCTGCCAGTCATATACACCGGTAAGGTCTGATGTTGTGATAATACGGTGATTCGGCATATGCGCTGCAATCTCTTCTGCGAGAATGATCGTGTCCCCGCCTGTCAAAATCGCAACGGAACGTGCGCACGGTTCACCCAGTTCGAGCGGGCTCAGTTCCCATTGTTTCGTCAAAATACGTTTCATCCGTTCCTCTGTATGGACCTTCTTTTTGTCAGGATTCTCAGGCACCCAATACGTGTCTTTTGCGAACGGATAAGACGGAAGACTGAGTAAACGCGGCGTACCCTTTTCATACAGCCGGTTCCAATTCAATACGCCGCCTTTCACCCATACCTCTGCCAGCTTGGCGAATTTTCCTTTTTTAATCCAGGCGTCAATGACGATGTCCATATCTTCATCTGCCGTGAACAAGGCAAACGTATCTTTATTGCGGTGAGACTGGCCGGTATACAGCCCGGCGATGTTTTTCTCGTTTTTTGTAAATGCTTCCAGCTTTGTTTCCAATTCCGCCATCGTCGCTGCAAGAATGGCCAAGCGCTCTTCCATTTCGTCCCTTCCGATTTGCAGCGTATAAGCGACGCCCGCCAAGTCTTGATCTGTATACGGCGTTTGACGGATTGCTTTTTGCAGCTGCTGCGCCTGTTCAAACAGTTTTTCTTTTGATTTGGCGGACAAAAGGATGATTGCCGGATTTTCCGGGCTGTGCTCAGGCTGAGCGGCTGCTTTCGGGACATACTCTTCAATGATGATATGGGCGTTGACCCCGCCGATGCCAAATGAGCTGACCCCGGCCCGGCGCGGAATGGCGTTTCCGTTTCTATCTTTTGCTGCCGTCCATTCCTGATTTTCCCGCACGATGTAGAAAGGACTGTCATCAAGCTGAATGTACGGATTGATCGTCTCGCAATGCAGGCTTTTCACCAGCGTTTTGTGCTTCATTTGCAAAAGCACTTTCATGACGCCTGATACTCCCGCGGCAAGCTCTAAATGGCCGATATTGCTTTTGACCGAACCGATGCCGCAGCGGTGACCGGAGACTTCAGGCTCTTGATTTGTTTTCGCCAGCTCGTGAAACGCCGCTTTCAGACCATTTATTTCAATCGGATCGCCCAATTCCGTTCCTGTACCGTGCGCTTCAATATACGTGACGGTGCTCGGGTCCACTCCCGCTTTCCGATATGCTTTCACCAATAAATCAGCCTGCAGTTTCGGATTCGGCGAGGTTAACGTATTCGCCCGGCCGCCGTGGTTTTCAGCCGTACCGCGGATCACGCCGTAAATCGGATTGCCGTCACGTTCTGCATCTGTCAGTTTCTTCAGCATCAGAATTCCCGCGCCTTCTCCTCTGACATACCCGTTGGCATCTTTGGAGAAGGTTTTGCATTTTCCGTCTTTGCTGAGCATGCCTGCTTTGCTGTAGCTGATATGCGCTTCTTCCGTCAGAATCGTGTTGATTCCCCCGGCAATCGCCATGTCGCATTCTCCGTTTTCTATAGCGGATACCGCCCGGTGAATCGCCACAAGCGAGCTTGAGCATGCCGTTTCAATCGGCTCGCTCGGCCCGTGAAGATTTAACAAATAGCTCAAACGGTTCGGACCAATGGAAGGAATCATGCTGCCTGTCGCCGCATGTCCTTCCGGCGCAAGACCTGCCCTTGTGAACAAATCTTTATAACCAGTATTTCCGGTGCCGATAAAGACGCCCGTATTTGTGCCGGAAAGGCTTTCCGGCTTACAGCCCGCATCTTCTATCGCCCGCCATGCATAAGTCAATAACAGCCGCTGCTGCGGATCTAAATATTGGGCTTCCCGCGGTGAAATCCCAAAGAACAGCGGATCAAATTCAGCTATTCCGTCGATAAAGCCGCCCCACTTGATATTCGTTTTGTTCCCTTCAAGATTCGGGTCGCCATCAAACGCTTGCCAATCCCAGCGTTCTTTCGGAATGGTTGTGATCGAATCCTTTCCTTCTTTCAAATTGCGCCAAAATTCCTCTATATCCTTTGCACCCGGGAATCGGCCGCTGATTCCGACAATGGCAACCGGGTCCAAGCGTCGCGGCTCTTGTGTCGCTGCCGCAGCGTTCATTACCGTTGCGAAGCGCTTTTTCCGCTGCATTTTCGGTTTTTGGGCTTTTGGCTGCTCTTTTTTCGGAGACTCTTTCTTCTTTTCGCCGAAACGGCCCGGATGCTCTTTTGCCAAATATCCGGCGAGACCGCTGATCGTTCCGTACTCAAAGAAAATCGTCGGCGCCAGCTCCAGCTGATACGCTTCATTTAATTGATTCGTAAAGACGGTAAAGGATACGGAATCAAAACCGTATTCACTCAATTCCGTATCTGTCTCAATGTCCTCACGGTCAACTTTTAAAATGCCGCTTACCATGGCTGTCAAAGCGGTGTGAAGCGTTTGAAGAGATTCTTCTGCATCGTGTTTTTCTTCCGGCTGAGAAGGAAGGCCGGCTTCTGCCTCATCCGTCAAATACTCTGCTAAACTGCGGATCGTCCCGTGTTCGAAGAAGATCGTCGGCGCCAGCTCCAGCTGATACGCTTCATTTAATTGATTCGTAAAGACGGTAAACGATACGGAATCAAAACCGTATTCACTCAGTTCCGTATCAATATCAATCTCGTCTTGGCCGACTTTTAAAATTGAACTGACCAATCGGATAAGCGCACCGTGCCATTTGTCTCCCGAAACGGCGGATACAGGCTCTATACTCTGCACCTGCGGCTTTTCAGTTTCAGAAACAGATAGGAACGACTGTTTTAATTTTGCTGCGTGTCCTTCGGCTGCTAAAAGTTGCGGCTTTTCCTGAGCCATTCCTTCATAAAATGCAGCCAGGCCTGACGCCTTTTGAAGCGGAACCATGCCGAAAGCTTTTTTCATCATTTTCTCCGTCTCGTCTCCCGCCTGCATACCGCCATCTTTCCACAGCGTCCAGTTAAAGGCGACCGTTTTTCCGTGCCGAAGGCCATTCTCCGTAAGGGATTGCCTGTAAGCGGCGTATGCATCCATAAACGCGTTGCCGGCGGCATAATCAGCCTGCCCGACATTGCCGAGAACGCCAGAAACACTGGAGAACAATACGAAAAAGTCAAGATTGCAGTCTTTGCTGGCTTCATCTAAATAAGCGGTTCCGATGACTTTCGGGTCAAGTACTTCTCTGAACTCTTCCTTCGTTTTTTGCAGCAGGAAGCGGTCTTGTATCACTCCCGCAGCGTGAATAATTCCGTTAAGCTTTCCGAATTCCGACGTAATCTCTTTGATCAGCGCTTCATTTTCCCGCCGGTCTGCCGCATTCAGCTTTTTGTAGACGACATTTGCGCCGGAGTGCTGAAGCATAGCAAGCTCACGCTGTTTGGCTTCTGCCAGATTTGAGCGGCCGGTCAGAATGATTTTCGGGTGTTTTACGCGACCTGCGATTTCTTTTGCGAACATCAAGCCCAGGCTTCCCGCGCCTCCGGTAATCAGATATACACCTTCGTCCTTCCAGACGATGCCGCCCCCTGCGGGATGCATTTCTTCCCAAGCCTTCACATACCGTTTTTCTCCTTTATAACGGATATGTTTATCATGCGGCCGATGACTGTCGTTTTTCAGTTTTTGAGCGACAGCCGGCATTTCGCCGATTGATTCCATTTCGATGAGCTGACAGTCAAGTTTTCCGTATTCCAGCTCGGCTGTTTTTAACAAACCTGTTAACCCCGCAAACAATTGCTGGCTGCCGTCTGCTGAGATAACGGTCTGAATCAGAATGCGGCCCTGCCTTTTTTCGCTGATGATCCGCCGGATGTGTTCGGCGATTGTCTGCGCAAAGCTTTGGAAGCGTTCAGCGGCTGTTTCACCCTCACCTTCTGCAATCAACAGTTCGGCGTCTTTCAGGCCGGATGCCGCTTCATCTTTTATACGGCAGGCATCTTCACAAAGTATGATCAAATGCTCATCAGCATGGACAGAAGCTTTCTCGGATGCGGCGGCTTCTTTCCAGACCGGTGCAAACAAGACCTTTTCCGAGCCTGATAGCCGCTGAGCCGATTCTGCATCGCCTTCAAGCACTCTCGTAGAGAATCCTCTCACCTTCACGCAAAGCGCTCCTGTTTCGTCGAACAGGTCAATGTCGGCTTTCTGCACGGAATCACCGGTTTGATATCCATCGCTGAAACGTGCATGCGCCCGTATAGCCGGCGTGCATGCTTTGATGACTTCAAGATATTCCAACGCAAACGGCAGAATCAGCTTTTGTCCGGAAAACTCCTGCATAATGCAAATCGTCGCCGTCTGAATAGCCGAATCAATGATGCTCGGATGAAGTGTAAATTGTCCATTCGTGTGAGAAACAGAATCCGGAAGCTGTATGTCCGAGAGCACTTCTTTATCACCGATAAAGGCGGACTTAATACCTTGGAAATCTCTTCCATGGAACATCCCCCTGCTCCTGCCTTCCCGATAAAAGGCCGCCGGATCAAGAATATCCGCTTTGCATCTGTTTTGTATGGCAGAAAGGTCGGCCTCAGGCTCTTGTTCAGCCTTAATGATTTCGGCCCGTCCTTGGCTGTGCAGCACTTCTTCGCCGTCAGCGTTTACGCTGTAAATGTCATATGAGATGATGCCGTCCTCTTCAGGGAACAGCGCAATATGGACTTGGCGCTCTTGTTCGTGAACGACGATCGGTTTCATCCAGACCGTATGATGGAGCGTTATTCTGTCTTGGTCTTTTAATAAGCCGCCAAGCGCACGTTTTACCGCTTCATAAGACATTTCCAAATATGCCGCTCCCGGCAGCACCGCTTTTTCCCTGACCACATGATCCTTCAGGAAAAATTCTGAGCCTGTAAACCGTGAGCTGAACCGCTGAACGGCCAAATCTGACGTGTTTTGCTGCACGAGCGGGTGTAAAACTGAGACTCCGGTGTGTGCGGCAGATGTGTTCTTTTCTGCTTTTTTCGGCCAGTACGGCTCCTTTGCAAACGGGTAGACCGGCACGCTGATTCGTTTCGGATGCTTGTCTTTGTAAAGCTTGTGCCAATTGATGGCGACGCCTTTACTCCACATTTCACAGAGCTTCGGTCCTTTTCCTTTCGCAAGCCATTTCTCAATGAGTTCAGCGCTGTCATCATCATCAGAAAGCCAGGCAATATCTTTCGCCTGCTGTTTTTCTCCTCTGAAGCAGCCTGTTACTGCCGGCTTATCATTGATAAAATCGGCAAGCTGCCGCTTCAGCTCCGCAGTGCCGCTTGTGATAAAGGCCGCGCGCTCTTCCATCGCTTCCCTTCCGACTTGGAACGTGTAGGCAAGATCAGCGAGGTCTGTGTCCGTTTTTCTTTCCAGAAAAGCCAGCAGCTGTTTTGCGTACTCCTTCAGACGATCTTTTTTTCTGGCAGACAACGGAATGATGAACGGACCGGCAGCGTCTGCTGCTTCAGATGCATCCGGATATTGTTCAAAAATCGCGTGTGTGTTTGTCCCGCCAAGACCGAAAGAGCTTAAAGCCATGCGGTGCGCTCTGTTTTCACGGGTTAACTCTTTCTTTTCTTCCGCTACGTAAAACGGAGAGTCTTCTAAATGAAGATTCGGATTCGGCTCTTTGTAATTGATGCTCGGCGCGATTTCCTGATGATATAAGCTCATGACAACCTTGATGCAGCCCGCCATTCCGGCCGCTGTATCCAAATGCCCGAGATTTGTTTTGACTGAACCGATGCCGCAGTATTGTTTTTTATCTGTATATCGGCCGTACACCGATTGAAGTGCGGACAGTTCGATCGGATCGCCGAGTTTTGTTCCTGTGCCGTGAGCTTCGACGTACGCGATCGTTTCGGGATGGATGCCCGTCTGATCAATGACCTTCTGAATGACCTCAGCTTGTCCTTTGACGCTCGGCGCATAAAATCCGACCTTATCCGCTCCGTCGTTATTGACGCCGATTCCGCGCAGCAGCGCATAAATATGGTCGCCGTCCTTAACCGCATCAGACGCTTTTTTCAAGAGCACGGCGCCGGCCCCTTCACCGCCGATCATTCCGTCAGCATCCGCGTCAAACGCTTTAATATGCCCGTCGCTCGAAAAATTCAGCCCCGGCTGATGAACATACCCGGCGCTTGATTCCGTATGAAGGGTCGCACCGCCGACAAGGGCGTACTTGGCTTCGCCGGACTGCAGGCTTTGAAAAGCCGAATGCAGGCCGATTAACGAAGATGAGCAGTTGGCATGAACAAAATAGCTCGGCCCTTTCAACCCGAGTTTATGAGAAATCATCGTCGGAATCGTACCGCTTTGGGCAAGCACCCATGACACGTAGCCATCCGGCGTTTCCAGCTGTGCTGTCGTCTCCCCCGGCAGCAGGCTGCGGTACGAGTTCGTGCTGGCAGACATATACACGCTTGTTTCCGGAATTTCTTTGGAGATATACCCCGCATCCTCGATTGCCTTCCATGAATGGAGCAAAAGCATTCTCAGCTGAGGGTCCATATATTCCGCATCTTTCGGTGAAAAGCCGAAGAAACCGGGATCAAACATTTCTTTCCCCTCTAAAACTGATTTAGCCGGAACGAAGCCGGGATGATCAGCCAGTTCTTCAGAAATACCGAATCGGCGGAGCTCTTCTTTTGAAAAGAAGGTGATGCTTTCTTTGCCTTCTTTGATGTTATTCCAAAATTCATAATGATCTTTCGCTCCCGGAAACTCACAGGATATACCGATAACCGCAAGACTGTCCTCGTAATAATCGGGAAATTCTCCCGCCGGATGTTCCCGGTCTTCTGCATTCACTTTCTTTTGCGGTACAGGAGCCCAAACGGCTTCTTTCGGTTTTTGTTCAGCGATATACCGGCTGATGTCTTTTACCGTCGCGTATTCAAACAGCTCCGTTACACTGAATTCACAATCCAGTTCATGCGTCATCCGGTCAGTGACAGTCACGGCAAGAAGCGAATCTCCCCCCGCATCAAAAAAGCGGTCATCAAGCTCTATATCTTTGCTTTTCAATACATCCTGCCAAATCGCCAGTACCGCCTGCTGGATATGAGATGATGAAAATGTTTGTGTGTCCGGCTGCTTTTCCGTCAGATCGCGGGCAGCAAGAAGCTTGCGGTCCACTTTTCCGTTCGGTGTGAGCGGCAGCTCTTCAAGACGGATAAACGAAGCTGGCGTCATATAGGCCGGCAGCGCTTGCTTCAAATGATTGCGCAATTCCTTTGCAGACGGAAGCGGCTCTCCGTTTTTCCGGATATAAAACGCGCAAAGCTTTTCATTTCCGGAGTGATTGTTCACAACAACTACACTTTCCTGTACGGCCGGATGGGCATTCAGCCTGCTCTCAATATCTCCGGGTTCAATGCGGTATCCGCGGATTTTGACTTGGGTATCCATCCGTCCCATGTATTCAATGCGGCCGCCGGGAAGAAAACGCGCCATATCGCCTGTTTTATAAAGCTTTGATCCCAGTTCGAGCCGGTGGCTGACGAAAGCTTTATCTGTCAGCTCAGGCTTGTTGAAATACCCTCTTGCCAATCCGTCTCCCGCAATACAAAGTTCTCCCGGCACCCCTTCTAAAACAGGGTTGAGACCGGAATCCATAATATACACGCGGGTATTGGCGATCGGGCGTCCGATCGTAAGCGCGCTCTCATTTTCCGTTATACGCTGCACCGCGGACCAGATTGTCGTCTCTGTCGGCCCGAACATATTCCAAGCCTCGCTTTTCGTATCGAGAAACTGCTGCTTCAATTGTTCGCTAAGCGCCTCTCCGCCGCAAAGGATTTTCACTTTTTCTTCATTTGACCATCCGGAATGAAAGAGCATTTTCCACGTAAACGGCGTCGCCTGCATGATCGTCGGTTTGTACTCTTGAATCAGCTCTTTCAGCTTCCGTGCGTCTTTTGTGACTTCTGTCTTACAGATGTTGCACTCCGCTCCTTTGATTAAAGGAAGGTAAAGCTCCAGGGCCGCGATGTCAAAGCAATATGTCGTGACGGCAAGCAGTTTATCTTCGGACGAAAGCCCCGGTTCATTCGCCATCGAAATTAAGAAATTGGTCAGCGCCCGGTGCGGAATCATCACGCCTTTCGGTTTGCCCGTGCTGCCCGACGTGTAAATGACATACGCCAGATCGTCAGGTGTCACTAACCGCTTCAGCGACGTTCTTTCCGCGGCTGTACTTTCAATATGAGACCAATCGCGGTCAATGGCAGTGGTCTGCACGCCTCCCCAATTCAAAGAGTGCTCTAAATCAGCTGTCGGCGATCATATATTCCAATCTGTCAGCGGGATAAGAAGGATCAAGCGGCACATACGCTCCCCCGGCTTTTAAAATGCCGAGAAGGCCGACAGCCATATGCAATGATCGGTCTGTATAAATGCCGATGAGATCATCAGGGCCTGCACCGTGCGCCTGCAAATAGAGCGCCAGCTTCGTGCTTTTTTCATCAAGCTCACGGTACGTTAGCTGTTGCTGTTCATACACGACCGCACAAGCGTCCGGCGTTTCTGCCGCCTGACGTTCGAATAATTCATGGAAGCAGGCATCCGGATATTCACGGCTTGTTTCATTCCAAGTCTTAAGAATCATGTGCTCCTCTCTTTTTGTCATGAGAGAAACGTTCTCAAGCGGCGTATCCGGATTCGCCGTCAAAGCTTCAGCAGCCTGTACAAACTGGCTGAAAAGTCTGGCCGCCCCCGCTTCGTCGAATAATTCGGTGCTGTATTTAATCGTAAGATCCATGCCTGATGCTTCTTCCCACATTTCAAATACAAGATCATATTCCCCCTCCTGATGAATGTCTTTTACAAACTCACAGGAGAATTCCTTGTATTCATCAAGCATCGATTGATAGCTTGAATGCTGCAGAAAGTTCTGATAGAAAAAGGCATTGCTGAAAACAGGCGAACCGTTCTGCCGGGGGTTCGCATGCACATCACGCACCATTTTCGGAAACGGATAAAATGAGTGATCCAGTCCGTCCAGAACAGCATCCTGCACCTTTTGAACAAAGTCAGCAAATGTTTCTTTTCGTCCGGCTCTGCTCCGTATGGGAAGCATGTTGAGGAAATGGCCGACCACTCCGTCAAAGCGTTCTTCGGGTCTGACCATTGCAGGCATGCCTGTCACAATATCTTCCTTATCCGTATATTTGCTTAAAAGCACCATGTAACAGCTCAGCATGACGGTAGACAAATGAATCGAACGGGATGCGGCAAACGCCGTTATATTATTCAGCAGCCGTTCGGGAAGACGGCGTGTCAGCGTATCTTCTGTAAACTCCGGAATACTGCTGTCCGTGCGCATCGGCGGAAGCTGAAGGTCAGGCAGATCGCCCCCGAGCTGTTTCATCCAGTAAGCGCGGGCAGCTTTGCTTTCTTCACCCGCTAAATACCGCTTTTCCCAAGTTGCGAAATCGGGATGAATGCCGGGAGCGGCGGATGTAAACTCTTCTTTTTCCTCCAGCAGCGCCTGATAATGATCCATCAGACTGTGAATAAATGTAATAGATGAAATGCCATCAAACACGATGTGGTGAATGACCGTCAAAAGATAATGTTCCTCGGCGGATTTTGAAAGCAGCTGCACGCGCAGCAAAGGTCCGCCTTCTTTGGCAAACGGCTCTTTCACTTTTTTCCGTATCAGAGCGGATATTTGTGATTCATTGACGTCAGAAATATCTTCTTCCGAGAATACAAAAGGATCTGCCGCTTCTATGAAATATAACCCGCCGTCTGTTTCATTCACGGCGCTTTTGAGCATCGGATGCTGCTTTAATACGAGCTGAAACGCCTGTTTCAGTTTCTCTTTGTCGATTCCGGATGTGAATCGGAAACAGAGCGGGACATGGTATGCAGTCGTTTCAGGCGACATTTTCTGCAATGTCCACAGCCCTTTTTGGACTTCTGAAAGCGCTGGCGCCGTTTGCCGCCTCTCCCGTTCTGCTGGCGGTTCGGCTTTTTGGGAATGATGCTCCGCTGACATGTTTGCCGCTTTTTCAGCAGTATAAGCCGCTAAAGCGCCAATCGTCGGGTTTTTGTGCAGCTCTCTTGCCGTCAGCCGGATGTGATACGTTTTTTCAATTGATCTGGCGAGTTTCATCATCTTGATGGAATTGACGCCAAGACTTTGAAACGGCGTATTTGGATCAACGAGCTCATCTGCGATGGAAAGTTCCTCTTTCAGAAAACGGATAAAATCCCGTTCAATATCTTTCTCGGCAGAAGCGGTTTCTGAATTGCCGCCTTCTTGCCTGCTATTATGTAATGAATCAAATTGCCCTTGTTCGAATGAATGTTTCAGCTGAGTGCGCTGGATTTTCCCGATCGCCGTCTTAGGAATGTCTTCTTTTGCGACCGGAAGCAGATAATCAGGGGTAACGCCGATTCTCTGTGTCACGTGCTGGTGAATGTGATGAAGAAGCTTCGTCATGCGATTCTCATCCAACGGAACAGATGTCACAAAGAAAATCGCCAGCTCATCTGTCGTGCTTTGATTCGGCCGGACGGCGCATGCCGCTGTATAAGACGTTTCAATTTCCGGCAATTCCTCAACGGCTGATTCAATGGCATGGCTGTAATAATTCACACCATTAATAATGATGGCATCTTTCGTGCGCCCCGTTATCGTCAGGCGGCCTTCACGCAGAAATCCGAGATCTCCCGTTTCAAACCAGCCGTCTTCTGTAAAGACACTCTCATTTAAGTCCGGGCGCTCATAATATCCGCTCGTTACAGTCAGACCCGACACTTGGAAGCGGCCGATTTCTCCTTCTTCCACCACTTGATTGCGGTCATCCGTAATTCTCATATTAAATCCCGGTATCGGCAGACCGATCTCGACGAAACGATCATCGTCACTCGTGTTTTCCAGTGTAAACTCATCTGAGAAAATAACGCCCGAAGACGTTTCGGACATTCCCCATGCGGGACGGATGGCATTAGCCGGCAGACCGTGCGGCTCTAAAAGCTCCATAATTCTGCGTCCGACTTTCGCAACCGCGGCCTCCCCGCCGTTCAGCATGTAACGCATGGAAGATAAGTCCCATTTCCGCGTTTGAATCTCTTCTGCAAAATCGGCAAGCAGTCCAAAGGCAAAATTGGGGGCCCACGTAACCGAAGCGCGGTAATGATCAATCAGGTCGAGCCATTTTAAAGGGTCCATCAAAATGGATTCGCTCGGTATGTTGATTTCCTCACATCCGAGATAAACATCACGCAGATGAAGCATTCCGATGCCGCCGACATGGTCAAAAGGCATCCAGTTAAACGTGACATCCTCACTTGTATAGCCCTGCATCTGAATATTTCCTTTGACCATGCAGACGATATTTTCATGGCTGAGCATCACGGCTTTCGGCGTGCCCGTGCTTCCCGAGGTCAAAAGCAGCATCGCCAAATCTTCCGGACGGGGATGATGACAGTCCGTATCCATTTCGTGCGCACTGAGATCTTCTGCCGCCAAAGCGCAAAACCCGGAAAGCTCCTGCTCCTCCGCCCATTCAGTCATCTCCGGCAGCACGTCACGGCTTGTGATGACATACGGCTGATTCAAAAGCATCCAAGCGTCTTTCAGTTTTTGCGTCCCGCTGTTCATTTCTGTATAAGCCGGAGCGGCCGCAAGCGGAACCGGGATCGCTCCTAAAAAAACACAGCCCCAAAAAGCAGGAATCAACTGGGAATTGTCACTGAGCTGTAATATGACTTCATCCTGAGCCTTCACTCCTGATTGGCGGAGCCCTTTCACAATCGAAAGAGCGATCTTTTTCAGGCCGCTGTAAGTCTGGTACACTTTGGTGCCGTCAGGCTGTATATATGTGATGCCCTTTTGATCTCCCGCTGCCGCGGCGGTTTTGTGCAGGACTTCAGGAATCGTCATCGGCTGATCCGCTGAAAGCCGCAATGATTTTCCATAGCTGACAGATGGCTTGAGTAACCCGCTTGCCTTCATATCACTTTTCATAGAGCTGCCTCCATTTCATCTGTATGTAAGATGTATGTCTTATACTCCGTACATCGTCGTGATTCGTTTTTTCACTTCATCATCATGAAACGTCTCATCGTGCATGATTAACTCCTTCTCAATGACGGCCGGAAGCTGCTCGCGAAACGGCGTCACCAAGTGCCTTTTCAATGTAATTAAAGAGTTTCTCGGTTTTTCCGCAAGCTCACGGGCCAATTCCTGCGCATAGTCTAATACTTCCTGCCGAGGAAGCACCGGAAAAGGCACCCCTCTTTTCTCCAGGTCACCGCCGCGGTAGTGGCCGCCGTTTAACAGCATTTCATGGCCGAGGCTTGCCCCAAGCTTCTCCGGAACGATAAAGGTAGCGCCCATTCCGGGGGTGAAACCGTATTTCATAAAGTTTGCGGTATACACGCTTTCTTTGCTTAAAATGACAAAATCACTGAAAAGCCCCATGACAAACCCGCCTCCGATTCCGTGGCCCTGCATGGCGGAAATGACGGGGATATCACATTCCAGCGCCAAAGAGTACATGCGGTCTTCCGTAAACTTCGTGATGCCCTGCTGAATCCTGAGCAGGCCTTCCTGTGTGCCTCCGGAAGCAAAGTAATGGCCATATCCTGTTAAAATCACAGCTTTATAGACTGACGATTTTTTTATACGGGTGAATGCTTCCATCAATCCATCCGTCAGTTCTTTGGAGAAGGCGTTTTTATGGGCTTTATCCTGCATTGTCACTTGGATAATATCCGGTTCAATTTCGAGCAGTTCAACTGCGGCGTTCGGCATGATATCCTCCTAACTGTTCTCCGTTTCCCAAGGAAGCCGCCCCGTTTCTGCATAACGGAAGATGGCTGATTGGTTATCCGGATCTGAAAACATCGCTTGATTTTCGGCTAAAGCAATGGATTTCGAACGATGAACAAGGTCGTTTAAGGAATCCATGTATTTTTTATAGCGGATGACTGCTTTTTTCGACAGCGGGCGGAGGCGCAGCAAATGCTTTCTCAGCTCTGTTGCTGAGTCCGGGACGCATACGTCACAAAGTCCCCATTCAAGCGCCTGGCGTGCCGGCACGGGCTTTGTCATGATCGTCATATAATGCGCCTTTTGAAATCCGATTCTTTGAATTAAAAACGGCAGAACGCAGGCTGGATAAAGTCCGAATAACAGTTCAGATAAACTGAACGAAGCATTCTCCTCTGCAATGACGATATCGCAGGCGGCGGCAAAACCGACACCTCCCGCATTTACTTTTCCGCGGACGCGGGCAATTGTGATGTACGGCCCGGATTTTAATGCCAGCCACAAACGGTAAAGCGGCTCCTGCGATTCCGCATGCTGCATTCCCTGCCTCATTTTCCGGTACATCTCATCAAAATCCGCCCCGAAACAAAATACCTCCGGCTGCCCTTCAAGCACTACGGAGGTCACGGAGTCTTCACATTCAGAAAGAACATGCAGGCATTCCTCCACTAAACGCTCATTAATCGTATTGTTGGCTTCAGGCCGATCAAAGGTGATGAAGCAGACATTTTGCTGAAAACGGACGTTTATCGTTTCATAGGTCACGGGATCCACCTGTATTTCCGATGAAATTCCGTGATTTCTTCCAAATACAAACGAGGGCTTCCGGTATGATGGTCTAAAATGTTCGGAATCATATTCACATCCAATTTGACATTCCGGGTTCCAAACTTCACCAAACCGCTGCCTTTAAACAGTTCTTCATATTCTTCCATGGACAGCCTGTACCTGTTGTTCAGGTGCTCTTCTATTTTGAAAGAATGCTGCCGCGCTTGCCCTTCAGGCGTCACAACGCCGCTGTAAAATTCTGAACAGCATCCGGAGCCGTAGGAGAAACAGCCGATCCGCTTAGAAGTGTCGAATGCCCCTTGGTCAATCGTGCTTGCAAGAGCCAGTAAAGAGGCTGCTCCCATAATGTTTCCGACTCTTTGGCAGTAGCGGAGCCCCGGCTCTACTCTGGTTTGAAAATCCTGTTCGATTTCAGCGTTTTTCGCTTTTGCAAGCTTGCGCATCATCGTCCGGTGGGCCCCTTTGACCATGCCGCCAAACGGTGTATGGAAGGCAAGATAGTGAAACGTCTCTTTGTAGTCAGCGCCCGGCACACGGTTTTTGTACTCGCGAAATGTCTGTTCACAGCAATCGAGGTATGACATCAATGACAAATCGGCATCACCGGCTTCACTGTCCGGGATCGGACGGCATGTATCCATCACCTCATAGCCGTAATAGCCGTTGGCGCCCGCATCCGCCTGAAATACGATGGGATTTTCACCGATCAATAAGGCGACGGCACCCGCTCCGGCGCTCGGTTCTGCGTAAGACCAATCCTCGCTTAACGCATCGCCGCCTTCGGCAATTAAAAACCGGGAAATATCCGTCGCGACGACAAGCGCCTTCGCTCCGGGGGATGTCTGCGACAAAATAAAATTAAGCGCCATCTGCAAGCCCGCCGTTCCTGAATAACAGGCTTGCTTCAGTTCAAATAAACGGCAGTTCCGGTTGAGGCCTAAGTGATCATGAATATATGTACTGAGTGATTTTCCGAAGTCGATGCCGGACTCCGAGCAGGTAATCAGCAGCTCGATTCTGTCTTTTTCAGCCTCTGTCAATCGGTCGATAATCGGCTTTGCCGCGTTAACGCCGAATGTAACGGGGTCTTCGTACGGAAGCGCCACCGCTTTTTCTTTCATCAGTAAATTCTCAAATCTGGCAGGGTCTAAGTTTCTGTACTCCGCCAGCTGCATGACATCAAGGTATGCCGTCCCGCCAAACACATTTATCGCTTCTATTCCGGCAGCCGCCATGAACTTCGCCTCCAATATGAATTTTGAGTTTCCGATTGTTTCACCGCTTTATCAGACAGCCTGTACCTTTTCATAAAGCTTTTCCGCCAATTCGCCGATGTTTGACACTCCCGTCAGCTCAACACGCGGGATCTGCAGTGATAATTCTTCAAGCATCATCGTGATAATTTCGGCGCGGTCTACTGAGTCCGCCCCCAGATCAACTAACCGGTCTTCCTGTGAAAGCTGTTCGCCTTCTAAATCAGGCAAAACCTCGTAGATTGTGTTCTGCAGCAATTCAAAGATTCTTTCTTTACTCATTGTCAGTTCCTCCCTGTTTCATCTTTTATGAATATTCCATGTTTTCAATCTATCATTTCGTCTTGTCAACACGTTTGCAAAAATGAACCTAACTTCTGATTCAAAAGCGAGGCCGTCTCTTCCATAAGCCGCATGCCGATACCATCGGCATGGCGGTTTTTCCAGGACTCCAGCTCCGTACCTTTCACCCATTGATTGAAGGCGCCTAATGCCGGGCCGCAATGAATCTGGAAGTCTACCTTGGCATCCGGGTCTCCTTTAATCGCCGAAGCAGAACTTTGCCTGAAATACCATTTGAATATGAGCGCCATTTTCTGTTTCGGATTCCGTTCGGCTTTTGAAATGTCTTCATTCGAATAATGAGCCTTCACTTTGTCATAAATACTGCTTACACTTGCCTTAAAATACTTCTCTTCTATTTGTCTGAGTGTCTTTTCATCAATTTCTTCAATTGAGCGGTGACGCTGATACAGTTCATGCAGCTTAGAGGCGCGGGTCGGAAAGAACAGCCCTTTCTTTAATACCTGCACCTTGCTGCCTGATTCAAACATATCGCCGGCCGGCGCGTAGGCCGTGTCCTGTACATTCATCTGCTGCAGGAGGTCCTTTACGAGGCCGCTCGTCGCTGCCTCAACGGTGCATTGGTTAATAGATCCGGTCACAATAAAATCAGCGCCGAGCATAAATGCGGCCATGGCAGCCTCGGGCGTTCCGATTCCCCCTGCGGCTCCGATGCGGACGGGTTTGCCGTATCGGTATTTTTTCATCATGTCATCTCGTAAACGGATGATCGCCGGCATGAGACTGTAAGCAACTCCGCCGTCAGTGTGGCCGCCTGAATCAGCCTCTACGCAGATGTCATGCGCAACGGGTATTTCTCTCATCAGACTTGCTTCTTCAGCGGTAATTTTGTTTTCGGCTGCAAGTTTCTGCAGAATGTGATCAGGCGCCGGGCTGAGAAACGCTTCCGCTACTTCCGGACGGGACAGCTTGGCGATAATCCGCTGACGCGCTATTACTTGTCCGCCGGCACCGCGTTTTAACCCCTTAGCGCGAAACCTTACTAAAGCGGGAGTAACCGTTAAAAACGCTGATGCTTCCAAGTTCTGAACCCCATGCTTCAATAAAAGATCAATCATTTTTTCTTCTGAATCTGTATGCTTCATGTTATGTACAATATTTATGCCGAAGGAACCGCCGTCACGAAGCTCATGCTGAATTGACAAAATGGCGTCCTCGACGTGCGCGATGTTCAAACCGCCCGTTCCGAAAAAGCCCATCATTCCTTTTACGGCCAGTTTGACGACCATTTCCTTCGAAGAAATTCCGCGGTACATGCCGCCGGCCAAGTAGGCGTATTTCAATTGATAATCACGCTTAAACTCTTCATTTCCTAAAGACGCCGCTGTAATTGAGCTTTTTCCAGCCTCGGCCGGGACTTTGATTTCATCTGTTATCGGCTCCGCTTCAGCCGTAATTCTTTGAATCAGCCCCGTCAGCACTTTTCCGGGACCGATTTCCTCAAAGCTCATGTTCTTTCTTCCCATTAAAAAACGGATGCTGTCTGTCCAGTTCACCGATCCCGTTATTTGTCCGGTGAGTGTCTCTTTCAGCTCTCTCTGCTCATATGGTCTTGCCGTCACATTTGAAATGACCGGGATGGACAGCGGCTTAAAATGGAAAGATTCAATAAACCGTGAAAACTCTTCCTTTGCTTCCAGCATGTATCTGGAATGAAAGGCGCCGCTGACATTTAAGCGGTGAACCATTTTTACGCCGTTTACGGCTTCAAAAACGGATGCGGCTTTTTCAATATCTTCTTTATATCCGGAAATGACAATTTGCTGCGGTGTGTTCATGTTGGCGATATCAATCATATCCAAGTGATTTTCTCTTAAAACATCCGTCACCTGCTCATGAGTCAGGCCGATCACCGCTGCCATGCCGCCTCCTTTTGCGCGGCTCATCAGTTCGCCCCTTTTTTTGACCAGCTGTAAGCCTTCTTCAAAATCAAAGGCGCCCGAAGCGTATAACGCGTTATATTCGCCCAAACTGTGTCCGGCGGTAAAATCCGGTTTCAAGCCGGTCTCTTCTGTTTTTTTCAAATAACTGAGGGCATTGACGACATAGAGCGCCGGCTGAGTGAATTGAGTCTGATTGAGACGTTCTCCGTCCCGGCACAGCTCCTGAATGGAATATCCGAGAATGTGATCGGCCTTTGCGGTTAATTCAGGATAGCGGCCGAACAGGTCCTCTCCCATCCCTACTTTTTGCGAGCCTTGGCCTGGAAAAACAAAGCTGATCATCTTACAGTCTCCTTCCGGGCGGTGATAAAATGCTGTCTTCTATTTGCTGCAAATGTGTTTGTTCTTTATGAAACGGCGTCATAATGGCACGGATGCGTTCAGCCGATCCTGCAGGAAGAATCTGTTTGGCAAATGCGGCCAATGTTCCGGAAGGCCCGGCATCAATATACAACCCTTTTTGGCGGCTGTCTGCGAATTGAAGCGCTTCGCGGAATCGAATCGGCTTTCTTACGATATCCCAGAAAAAGTCCGCTTGTATATCGGTCTCAGCCTCTCCGGTCGCACTGGAGATGTACGGTATAAACGGAGTCCGGATTGATTTCTGAGCTAAAAAGCGCTTGTACGGCTGTTCCGCCTGATCAACCAGCGCTGAGTGAAACCCGTAAGATACCGGCAATAGCTGATGAGGAATCTGCTTTTCTCTCAGATCGTCCATGATCTTTTTGATATGTTCCCGCTCTCCCGAGATGACAAAGTGAGAATGATAGTTTACAGATGCCAATTCACTATGTTCGCCGAGCAGCGGATCATCTTGATATAAAGCCGGATCACCCAGTATCGCAAGCATACTGCCGTTACGGCAAGTTTCCGTAACGATTCGGGCCTGTTCCAGCACGCAATCTAAAGCATCCTCGGCGCTCAGCACGCCCGACACAGCGGCCGCTGCATACTCTCCGAGGCTTGCTCCGATCACATAATCGGGACGTATGCCTCTTTGCTCCAAAGCATATGCAAGTGCGTACTCAGCCATGAAAATGGCAGGATGGCTGAAAAGAAGGCGGTCAAATGGATCAGACAGACGATTGCCTGTATGATACATCTCTTTTAGGACAGAGTAACCGAAACGGCTGACTGCAAAATCGTCCAAGTCAAGCATTTTCTGCCGAAAAGCGGCGTTATGTGCAAACAGCTCTTTCCCCATTTGATAGTATTGGGAACCCTGTCCAGAAAACATGAAAACAATTGGCTGGTTCATTTGTTCTCCTTTTTGCTGCTTATTTTTTTAAAATATTGATTTGTGAGTGTTTCGTGATGTCGTGTGCAGGTGAAGTGGTCGTGATGTTGTATGGCTGGCACTATTGTGTGAGATAAGAATTTTGACTTGCGTTCCGCTACATGGCGGGTGAAGCTTCAGTTTCTTTTTTGATGCGGTGAATAAGTCCTGTCAGCACATGGCCCGGGCCGACTTCTTCAAATTCCATCCGCCCTTTGTCCAGCAGATAGCGGATGCTGTCGTTCCATCGCACTGAATGGTCGATCTGATCGGCCAGAACGGAGTGGATTCCGTCTTGCTCATAAGGTCTGGCATGCACATTAGAAATGACAGGAATTGATATAGCAGAAAAATGAAATGACTGTAAAAATTTTTCGAACTCTTGTTTTGCTTCACTCATATATCTCGAGTGAAAAGCGCCGCTTACGTTTAACGGATGAAACATCGTAACGTCTTTTAATCCTTCGAATACGCTTTTGGCTCTTTCAATGTCTTCTTTGCGTCCGGATATGACAACTTGGTGAGGAGAATTCATATTGGCAATATCAATCGTATGTAATCCGTGCGTTTGAAGGGCGTCTGACACTTGATCTGCAGTTAACCCCATAACAGCGGCCATTTTTCCGTCAGTGGCCATACTCATTAATTCGCCTCTTTTACGGACAAGCTGCAGACCGGTAATAAAATCAAAAGCACCTGCTGCAAACAGCGCATTATATTCTCCCAAACTGTGGCCGGCCACATAATCCGGCTTTATGTCATTGTCTTGGATTTTTTTCAAATAGCTTAACGCGTTTACAACATATAAAGCAGGCTGGGTGAACTGCGTCTTGTGAAGGTTGGAATACGGATTCTCAAGACAAAGCCGTTTCATGGAATATCCGAGTGTTTCATCAGCCTGCTCCGTTAAGTCTTTAAATTCATCAAACAATGAGCTCCCCATTCCCTGCTTTTGAGAACCTTGTCCGGGGAATAAGTATGTGATCATTTTCTCAGCCATCCTTTCTCGGATTCAGATAAGAAGCATGTTCAAGTTGATAGTAACTTCACAAAAATACCATGTCAAGTTAATTTATCCTATGCGAACTCCTGAATAATGCCTATTTTTCCCTGTCGGAAGGCGGACTCAGGGCTTTCGGAATAGGCGTAAGCAGAATGTCCCATCCAGCCTGCCCGGCGTTCTCTTCCGCAAACTCCCGTTACTCAGCCATTCATCACCAGAAATCTAGTAATAACTACCATTTCATTTCAGAAGTTCCTTACCTCAAAAGAAAAGCTAGTTAGATAGAACTAAATTACACATTACTTAAAATGAAACAGCCCTTTTTGATTTTTTCTGTTGCGGAAATTCACAAAATGTTCTTTTTTTTCAATCTGAAAGTAAATATTGTTTTTCAAAAGACTCTCCATTTTTTGACCCGGCTTCTCCCCGAAGGAGTGCCCCGGATACACACGCACATGCGGCGGAATGGAGGCTTTGATCCTCTGTATACTGTGAAACATATCTTCAGCTGAGCTGCCCCTGTCCTCACATATACCGCACCCTTCTGTAAACACGGTGTCACCGGTAAAAAGATGATCAGATAGCAAATAGCACATTCCCCCGGCCGTATGTCCCGGGGTCAATATACTTCTGATGATAAACCCTCCGGCCGCAAAGGTTTGGCCGTCTTCAAGCGCTATTAAGTTTCTGCACCGGAATTGATAGAAATCGATTTCCGCCGACGACATGTATATATCAGAATGATAGATTTGCTGAAGCGGCTCCGCCAAGTTTACATGGTCATAATGCGAATGTGTTAATAAAATAGCTGATAAATCAACATCCAATTCATGCAGTTTATCGGTTATTTTATCGATTTCCCAGGACGGGTCCACCGCTATCGCAGATTTTTTCGAGCGGTCTGCGATAATATAACAATAGTTGGACCACATCTGGTGATAAGTTTTAATTTGATGCACTTCATATGTATGATCCATTGTCACCATTCCCATTTAAAAGATCCGGGCAGACTGCTGCCGCCGCCCAGCCGACTGTAACCACTTTACCAGATGACACCACGTTTTTCCATGGATTTTCCGGTAAAGTTAAAAAAACTTTCTGCTCCCGCCAAAAGCACCAGTCTGGACCTTTTTTACAAATTGCTATGCTGATATATAAGGAAATTAGAATATTAATTTAGATGAATTCTTTAGGGAATTTTATTCAGAAAATGAAGGATGAATATGGGTTTCAGATAAAAAGAAAACAAATTGAGCTTTTGTTTTGAAAAGCAATTGCCGAAGGGGATAATCAGTTTTTAGAAATGATCCGCAATCAAGATTATTATTTTAATCCTTTTCTTCAAGATAACTAAACCACACGGGCTCTCGAAATATATCAGAATACCTTAGTTCTTACACCGAATTCAACGTTATATGGACATTAACATAATTGAACTTAGAAAAGTACGGCGTGATTTACACTCTTTTCAAATCAGCCCTAGCTGCAACAATTCACGAAAGTGCCGCGCAGCTTTTTACTGTGTAAACAAAACTAACATAAAATCATTAAGTGTAAAAAGTAAATATTAAACATTAGACAAATAGACTATGTTATATGGGTCGGAGTTTACCGCTCAAGGTAAATTGCCCTGGGATGCAAAAGCACTAAGAGCAGATTGGGATGCAATACCTGCTAAAGTTAAAGCTGCTATGGGTGGAATCGGCGTTTTGAAATAATTCTTAATACGATCGACAATTTTACTGGTACAGTTGAAGATGCGTGCTATGCGGTGCTCTAAAAGAACTGGCAACCCAACAGCCGCTTGGTGGATTACTAAAACTCTTAGGCTTTTCATTTAAACGGGGCTATTGTTGGTGTTTAACAAATTTATCCTGTGTTAAGCTTTAAAGTGATTATTTTCTAACGTGTTAAGATCGGAGGTAACTATGGAAGATAAAAGTAATGCTGAACCGAGCCCAAAAGCTATAAGAATTCTAACTTACATCATTCCTATAGTTTTAATAGGGTTTATCCTTGTTCTTAAGAATATTAATACCGCAGCAGCAGAAATTTCATTTTATATTGTTGCTGTCGGTGTGGTTCTCTTAGTGGTTTTCAGTTTGATCAAAAATAGAAAATACCGCAGGAAGAACTAAATGTAAGGGGGGCTAATTACTAGTCCCCCTTGACTAACTTGCGGATAGTATAACCCGCCAAATTCCAATTTTATTTAAATTCTTCACAAATAACATGAGATTTTTCAAGAACCGTTTTCTCCAATTATTTCACTATTAATGCAGTCAATGGACGATATAGACGGTTACACCAAACACAGGATACTACATCGCCAACCCCAAATACTCTCCAAAAACAATTTTTATATGACAGAAAAGCAGTTGGATGTTAAACAAATCATTTTCATGATTGACGGCATACCGATGCAACAATTATGCCAGAAATTAAATAACTCAAAAGTTATCTCTGAAAGGCCGGGTCATTCAAACTAGTAAGGCTGCTTGTGGGCAAATAACGGTTTAGTCTCACATAAACGTTGTTATTACATCACACGCTTAAACATCTTCTCCATCTCATACGTACTGTGGTGGATAATGATCGGCCGGCCGTGCGGGCATGTGAACGGGTCTGTCGTTCGGCGCAGGTCGTCCAAGAGCGCTTTGATTTCGTCGTTTCGCAAATGCCGGTTCGCTTTGATTGAGCCTTTGCAGCTCATCATAATGGCCGCTTCCTCCCGCAGTTTTTTAATATCGATCTGTTTGGCGTCAAGCACCTGCTGAATGATTTCTTCAATCAGTTCAGCTTCTTCCCCTTTTGGAAACCAGGCAGGATGGCAGCGGACGATGTAGCTGTTCGTGCCGAATGCTTCTAAAAATACTCCGACGCTTTCAAGCTCATGCTGATGCTGGTCAATGATCAGCGCTTCATTTGCCGCGTAATGAAAGGTGAGCGGCACGATCATATCCTGCACTTCAGGCTCGACCTGCCCGACTTTCTCCCGGAAATATTCGTATTTAATCCGTTCTTGTGCCGCATGCTGGTCAATGATATACAAGCCGTTTTCGTTTTGGGCTAAAATATATGTCCCGTGCATTTGGCCGATCGGATACATCACCGGAACTCTTTCTTCCCGTATTTTTTCAGAGACAGCTTCCGGTTCCGGAGTATCGGAAACAGGCGCTTCCGTTACCGGCATACCGAGCTCCGGCGGCACTCCGTGATCCGCTTCATTCGGGAGGATTTCTTCTTCTATTATTACCGGCTCAGGCTCTTTTACGACCGAACTCAGCTTCATTGGTGAGTAAGACGGCTCCGGCGTTTTTTCAGGAAGTTTCCGCTCAGGCGCACTTTCCTCGAATGTCATAAATTGCTGTTCATTTTTGGCCGGTGCCGGAGCTGATTTTTTCGGGAGCTGGGCGCTCGGAATAAGCCGCTGCTTTTGAAAAACTTCCTTTATCCCGTCACGGATCAACTCATGCAGCTCCGTCTCTTTGCTGAGGCGGACTTCAAGCTTCGACGGATGGACATTGACATCAACCAAAATCGGGTCCATCGTAATTTCGATAAACGTAATCGGATGGCGGCCGATCGGCAGAAGTGTGTGATAGCCCTCATGCACCGCTTTTACAAGCGGGAAATTCTTAATGTATCTTCCGTTAATGACAGATGACATGTAGTTTCTGGATGCACGCGTGATTTCCGGAAGCGCAATGTAGCCCTTGACTTCAAAATCAAGCGAGCTGACATGGAGCGGTATCATTTTTTTCGCAACCGCCGTCCCGTAAATTGCGGCCAGCACATGGCGCACGTCCCCGTTACCGTTTGTCTGCAGCAGATTTTTCCCCTGATGGCGGAGACGGATGGATACTTCCGGATGCGCAAGAGCGATCCGGTTGACAACATCCGTAATATTGCCGAGCTCCGTATGCACGGTTTTCATATATTTCAATCTGGCGGGTGTATTGAAAAACAGATTGGTAACGATAATCTCCGTTCCTTTTCTGCTGGAGGATTTCTGTTCAGAAATGATATTCCCGCCCTGAAGAATGAGATGGGTTCCCGCTCCCTCGCCGATGCTCGTTTTGATTTCCAGATGAGAAACAGACGCGATACTTGGCAAAGCTTCTCCGCGGAAACCGAGGGTTCTCACCCGGAACAGGTCGTTTTCATCTTTGATTTTACTGGTCGCGTGGCGGCGGAAAGCCCGCTTGCAATCATCGGTTTCCATCCCTTCGCCGTTATCGAGCACCCGAATCGACGAAAGCCCCGCTTCCTCTATGTCGATTTCAATGACTGTGCTGTTTGCGTCGATGGCGTTTTCCACCAATTCTTTAACGACTGAGGCAGGCCGTTCGACCACCTCGCCGGCCGCTATTTTATTTGAAAGTTCATCTGACAGCTGGATGACTTTTGCCAAGTCCGTCACCTCTTTCTATTTTAATTTTTTTTGCAGCTTGTACATTTCATTCATCGCTTCAAGCGGCGTCATATCGAGAATATTGATTGACTTAAAGGCTTCAAGCACTTGTTTTTCTTTATTAGAAACAGCCGGTGCCTTCTGTTCTTTTTCACCGTCAGCAAAAAAGGACAGCTGTGCCGGTTCTTCTTTGACGGCGGGCTTTTTCTCAGGTGCCGCCGGAAGCTCCGGTTTATCTCCCATCTGCTCAAGCTGTTTCAAAATCTCCTGCGCGCGGCTGATCAGATCGTCCGGGAGCTCTGCAAGCTGGGCGACATGAATGCCGTAACTTTTATCTGCGGCTCCTTCTTTGATTTGATGGAGAAACACGACCGTTCCGTTATATTCCTCTGCGCGCACATGAACGTTTTTCAGCTGAGGAAGCTTATCTTCAAGCACCGTCAGCTCATGATAATGCGTGCTGAACAGTGTTTTAGCGCCGATATGATCATGGACATATTCAATAATCGCCTGTGCCAGCGCCATTCCGTCGTACGTTGATGTCCCGCGGCCGATTTCATCAAACAGGATCAGGCTGTCTTTTGTGGCGTTCACAATCGCGTTTTTCGCTTCCAGCATTTCCACCATAAAGGTGCTTTGTCCGGAAATCAAATCATCCGCTGCCCCGATTCTCGTGAAGATTTGATCAAAAATCGGCAGAACCGCTTCTTTTGCGGGCACAAAACAGCCGATCTGGGCCATGATCGATAGAAGTGCGATCTGTCTCATATACGTGCTTTTACCTGACATATTCGGACCCGTAATCAGGAGCATTTCCCGCGAATCGCCCATCAGGCAGTTGTTCGGGACGTATTCTTGACTGTCCATCACCTTTTCAACGACGGGGTGTCTCCCTTCAATGACTTTTACTTCATTATCAGAAAAGACGGGCTTTGTGTAATGCCTGTTTTCACTGATCGTAGCAAAACATTGCAGTGCGTCCAGCTCACTCATTTGTTTGGCAAGACGCTGCAGACGCGGAATAAATTGTTTCACCTTTTCACGCAGTCCGGCAAAAAGCTCATATTCCAGCTCGCAGATGTTGTTTTCCGCTTCTAAAATAAGCGCTTCTTTTTCCTTCAATTCCGGCGTAATGTACCGTTCGGCGTTTGTGAGGGTCTGCTTCCGCTCATACCGTCCGTCTTCAAGCAGATGAAGATTTGCTTTTGTGACTTCAATATAATAGCCGAACACTTTATTGAAACCGACCTTTAATGAACGGATGCCCGTATAAGCGCGTTCCTGCTGCTCCAGTCTGGCAATCCAGTCTTTACCGTTTTTGCTGGCGTCACGGTACTCATCGAGCTTCTGATGATAGCCGTCTTTAATTAAATTGCCTTCTTTTAACGATAACGGCGGGTTTTCATGAAGGGCTTCTTCTAACAGGTCAAGCAAATCTCCGCACGGATCAATCAAGCCGGCGCGTTCTTTTGCTTTTTTATGGTTAAGGGACCCTACAAGCTCTTTGATGCTCGGCACTTGTTTTAAAGATTCTTTCAGCTGGATTAAATCCCTTGCGTTGACGTTTCCGAATGCGACCCGGCCCGCCAGACGTTCTAAATCGTATACTTCCTTCAGGCGCTCTCGCAGATCTTCACGCTCAAACAGATGATTGATCAGCGTCTCGACCATTTCCTGGCGTTCTTCGATTTGGGATGCCCTGATCAGCGGGCGGTCAATCCATTGTTTGAGAAGCCGGCCGCCCATCGCTGTTTTCGTCTCGTCTAAAAGCCAGAGCAATGACCCTTTTTTGCTTTTCGAACGGATCGTTTCCGTCAGCTCAAGATTCCGTTTTGAATACAGGTCAATTTTCATTGCTTCTTCCAATTCATATACTTGAACCGGCTGCAGGTGATCCAGGCTCCGTTTTTGCGTTTTCTGCAAATACGTATATAAACGCATAAACGTCTCTGTCAGCTCTTCGCCCGGCAAGTGCTTTGCGATTTCAATGCGTTCTGTTATTTCCCCGTCTTCGATAGAAATCGTGGCGCCGCACCGTTCTTTCAGCTGAGCAGCTGTATGTTCGTTAAACTTGCTTGATACGACAATTTCCTTTGCGCCGACTGAGTAAATTTCTGACATGACATCTTCAATCCGCTCAATAAATACAGCCAGGTTTTCTCCGGTCGTTAAGTCCGATAAAGCGAGACCGTATCCGTCACGGAATTCGGAAACGGAAGCGATAAAGTTGTTTTCCGACTCGTGGATGCCTTTTCCATCCATCACGGTTCCCGGTGTGATCAGCTGGACGACTTCCCTTTTCACAACGCCTTTAGCCGCCTTCGGATCTTCCGTCTGCTCACAGATCGCCACTTTATAGCCCTTTTTAATCAGCTGTTCAATATAAGCCGCCGCGGAATGATACGGCACGCCGCACATCGGAATTTTATCAGCCGAACCTCCGTCTCTGCTTGTCAGTGTAATTTCAAGCTCTTGCGACGCTTTTTTTGCATCTTCAAAAAACATTTCATAAAAGTCACCAAGCCGAAAAAATAAAAAGGCATCTTGGTGCTCTGCCTTTATCTTCAAGTATTGCTGTATCATAGGCGTGTAACTAGCCATCATTTAATCCCTCACTATGTATCTTCTCTTATCCGAATCCCATTATAACATAAACAAAAGAGTGATATCTTTATATATAAAAAAGAGACTTGGGGTGTTAAACTCCCCTAGCCTCAACTTATTCTTCAGGATCTCCGACTAAAAACTCAGGGTTAATGTCCTCTAATTCTTCATCAAGATCGTCTTCCCAATCATCATCATCGTCTTCTTCCCAGTCAGGATTGACTTCGACGACGACTTTCGTTTCACCGACCACTTCTGCTAAAAATTCTCTCTCTGCCTGAACCACGATTTTATTTCCGTTAGGAGAAATGGTGACTTCAAGACAATTCGGCTGCTGCAGCACTTTGGCAATGACTTCGTGTTCGTCATCTAAGTAATTTGTGTCTCTGTATCTGAGTTTAATCACATCGACATACTTTACTCTCTCGGTTACAACTTCCGTTTTTGTATTATCAGCGTAAGAGTACCAGACGTTTATATCATAATACCCTTCAATTTCTACAGTCTTCCCGATCTTTTCGGCATCGTACTTGTGGTTGATAATCCAGCCGCCCAATATACTTGACGGTTTTTCTCCAGGTGAGATCGTGTTGGTGCATTGGGTGAATTTTCTTCCTTTCGCAACTACCGCTTTCGTAATAATTTCCCTGTATTCAGACATTCCGGCAGGCCTCCTTGTTCTTCTTCGTGTTATCTTATGCTGGGCATTTGTCTCATGTGCATTTTTATAATAAAAATATAAAAATACAAAGTTTCTGTTTCATTGTATGCAGCCCTGCCCAGAAACTTTACTTTTAAGTATGATAAAACTTTCCAGTAAAACGGGACAAAACGGTGAGTCAATGAAAATTTAGTACATATCACAATTAGTTCTCAAACAGCAAAAAAACACGGGCCGATGAAGGCCACGTGTTTAAATAGAACAGCTGTTATTCGAATGTTTTACTTTTGAACCGGTTTCTCCCGTCAGCAGGTTGCCTCCGGTAGATGTAATGATTTCGTTTGTCACCTGATTTGAGATCGTATGTGCGACAAGCTGAAGAAGGTCATTGACCTCAATCTGGGAATCTCTGAATTCCTGAATGATCGGAATCCCTTCAAGCTCTTCCTGCAGGGCGTCAATTTTACTTTCCACTTGTTTCAGCGCTTCAAGCTTTTCGTAGTGCTTCAGGTTAACGGCTTGCTTTTGCAGGGTTTTAATCTGATTAATAATCGCAGAGACTTTTTCATTTTCGTTAATCTGCGCCTCGGCGCGTTTGAAAAAATCGACTTCTTCTGTTTCAGAAATCATTTTCGCAAGGTTCCTTGCCTGCTGTACAATGTCTTTCTTTGAGTAAAGCGTCATTATTATTTCACCTCGATTGCTTCTCCTGCCATCACACCGTCAAGCGACCATGTTTTCGCCTGTTCGATTTTGACGCGTACAATCTTGCCGATGGCGTCTTTCGGCCCTTTGAAGTTGACGAGCTTGCTTTTTTCCGTATAGCCGGCAAGAATGTCAGGGTTATTTTTACTTTCTCCCTCAACTAATACTTCGACAGTCCTGCCTTCATATTCCTTCATTTTTTTGGCTGAAATTTCTTTCACCAAATCATTGAGTCGCTGAAGACGTTCTTTCTTGACCCTCATCGGAACATTGTCTTTCATCTTCGCTGCCGGCGTGCCTTCACGAGGAGAGTAAATAAACGTATATGCGCTGTCAAATTCCACTTCGCGATATAACGAGAGCGTTTCTTCAAATTGTTCATCGGTTTCATTCGGAAAACCGACAATAATATCGGTCGTCAGTGAAGCGTTCGGCATCGCCGCTTTAATTTTTCCGACAAGCTCCAGATAGCGTTCTCTGTCATATTTGCGCGCCATCATTTTTAACATCGCTGAGCTTCCTGATTGAACCGGAAGATGGATATGGTCAAGAAGGTTGCCGCCTTTGGCGAGCACCTCGATCAGATGATCATCAAAGTCACGCGGATGACTCGTCGTGAATCGGATTCTCGGAATATCAATTTTACGCAGTTCGTCCATTAAATCACCGAGACCGTACGTCATATCCTCAAAATCTTTTCCGTACGCATTCACGTTTTGACCGAGCAACGTGATTTCTTTATAGCCTTCACTTGCAAGTCTTCTGACTTCCTGAATAATTTCCTCAGGACGGCGGCTTCGTTCTTTTCCGCGGGTATACGGTACGATGCAGTATGTGCAGAACTTGTCACAGCCGTACATAATGTTGACCCAGCCTTTAATTTTTCCATTGCGGACTTTCGGAAGGTTTTCAATGACATCCCCTTCCTTCGACCACACTTCAATAACCATCTCTTTTGATAAATATGCCTCTGATAACAGTTCCGGCAGACGGTGAATGTTGTGCGTGCCGAAAATCATATCGACAAACGGGTGCTTCTTAAGGATGCGGTTTACGACTGATTCTTCCTGTGACATGCAGCCGCAGACGCCGAGAATCAGGTCCGGGTTATTTTTTTTGAGCGCCTTTAAATGGCCGAGCTCTCCGAACACTTTGTTTTCAGCATTTTCCCGGATAGCGCAAGTGTTTAATAAAATAACGTTCGCGTCATCAACCGAATTTGTCGCTTCATAACCGAGCGCCATAAAAATACCCGCCATGACTTCCGTATCATGCTCGTTCATTTGGCATCCGTACGTGCGGATATAAAATTTCCTGCCTTCACCGAGGCCTTTAAATTCTTCTGAGATTTTAAAATCGTTATGATATTGAACGGATTCTTTGCCCCGTTTTTTCGCATCTTTTAAAGAAGGCGGAATATATACGGCTTCAAAATACTTGCTGTAATCCTTTTCGGATTTTTTGTCCGCCGGATTCACTTGTCCGCTTTCCTGCTTTTGCTTTTCATTCATGTTCGAATGTCTCCTTTCAACCGAAACTTCCACCCTCAAGTATACTGGTTAAAAGCGTTTGGCACAACCGCCAGCCTATTATTGTACACCTTATTGAGAATAAGAATCAATAAGAAATAAAAAAGAGGGAATCATTTCCCCCTTACACAAGCTGAAGCTCTTTTGCGGCTGAACGGATTACTTCCAGGGCCCGGTCAAGCTCCTCTTTTGTATGCTCCGCCGTAATAATGGTGCGGATTCTCGCTTTTCCTTGGGCGACCGTCGGATACACGATGCTTTGTGCAAAGACGCCGCGGGTCAATAAATGGTCTGATAATGCCTGGGCTTTTTCTTCCTCCCCTATTAATATCGGCACGATCGGTGTTTCGCTTTTTGTAAGGGTCAGCCCCATTTGAACCAGTTTGTCTTTGAAATACGCCGTGTTCTCCCATAGCTTTTCCATATGCTCAGGCTCTTCCAGCAGGACGTCAATGGCTTCTATGCATGCGGCCGTTACCGCAGGCGGATGAGAAGTGCTGAATAAGAAAGGACGCCCTTTATGGCGCAGGTAATCGATCAGAACCTGCGATCCCGCGGCGTAACCGCCAAGCACTCCGATGGCTTTGCTTAATGTGCCCACCTGTATGTGGACTCTTCCGTCAAGCCCGAAGTGATTAACCGTTCCCCTTCCGTTTTTTCCGAGTACGCCGGAAGCATGCGCGTCGTCGACCATTACAAAGGCATCGTACGCCTCTGCAAGTTTGACGATGTCAGGCAAAGGAGCGATGTTGCCGTCCATTGAGAATACGCCGTCGGTGACGATCAGGCGCATGCGGTAATTCATTGATTTTTTCAGCACCCTTTCCAAATCGTCCATATCAACATGGCGGTACACCTTTTTATCTGCTTTCGTCAGCCTGATCCCGTCAATGATGGAAGCATGGTTCAGTTCGTCAGAGATCACGATATCCTCTTTTGTAAGAATGCTTGATAAGACGCCCTGATTCGTTGTGAACCCCGATTGAAAAACAAGTGCCGCTTCTGTTTTTTTAAAGTTTGCCAATTTCTTCTCAAGCTCATTGTGCATTGTGAATGTTCCGGCGATTGTCCGGACGGACCCGGTACCCGCTCCGAATTCTTCCGCGGCGCGTTTAGCCGCTTCGACAAGCCTTGGATGCGACGTCAAACCGAGATAATTGTTCGATGAAAGCTGTATCACATTTTCCCCTTTGACTTCCACCGACGGACCCTGCTTCGTTTCAATTTGTTTCATTTGCTGCCACGTTTTATTTTCTTTCATTTTATCAAGCTCGGCTTTTAGAAATTCAAATTCTTTCATTATAGAACCCTCCCCTTATGGAATCAAAATGACTTTGCCGCACTGACCCTTTCTCATCAGGTCAAACCCTTTTTCAAAGTCTTCAAGCGGAAACTGATGCGTGATCACCGGCGTCAGATCAACAAGGCCGGATTCAAGCAGGTGCGATACCTGCCGCCATGTTTCAAACATTTTTCTGCCTGTGATGCCTTGGACGGTAAGTCCTTTAAACACCACGTCATTTGTCAGATCAACCGTCACCGGACGTTCCGGCAGACTCAGCATATGGAACCTTCCCCCGTTGGCCGCCATCTTTAATCCTTGTGCGATAGCTGCCGGGTGGCCTGACATTTCGCAGACAAGGTCGATCCCTTCTCCGCCTGTTAAGGTGTCGATCACCTCAAGCGGATCTTCCTTATCAGCTGAAATGGTGATCGTGGCTCCCAATTTCTTCGCAAGAGCCAGCCTGTAATCATTTTTATCAATGGCCGCAATACGGGATGCACCGGCCGCTTTAGCCACTGCCACCGCCATCAGCCCGATCGGTCCGCAGCCGATAATTGCAGCGGAACCGCCCGCAAGCCGGCTGCTTTCCAGCACCGTATGCACCGCGTTGCCAAGCGGCTCTTGAACAGAAGCGACGGCGGGGTCCATATCAGCGGGATTTTTCCAAACATTTCGAGCCGGCACTTTGACATATTCAGCGAAGGAACCCGCTGTATCTACGCCGAGGATCTTTGTATGGGTGCACACATGATGTTTTCCTGTTAAACAAGGGACACAAGTACCGCAGACGAAGTGGGTTTCAGCCGAAACATAGTCACCTATTTTGACATTTGTGACGTGCTTGCCCGTTTCCGCTACGATACCGCTGAATTCATGTCCGAATACTTGAGGTGTTTTGATTCGTTTCTGCGCCCATTGATCCCAATTATAAATATGCACATCTGTACCGCATATAGATGCGGCCTGTACTTTAATGAGAACTTCATTCTCATTTATGGAAGGTATGGGAATTTCTTTAAGAGTTGCTCCGAAAGCGTTTTCATTTTTGACGATAGCTTTCATCTTTCCTCCCAACATGTACACTCCTCCTCGAAAAAACACTGTAATAACTGGATTGTAACATGAGATAAAAAGGAGGTAAATACCAGTGTCCACTCCAAGAAAACAACTGCTTCCGTCCGGAAAAATGGGCATGATTTTTTTGAATATTATATGAATAAAGCCATTTATCATCTCTTCGTACTATCAATATAATATTGTGAGAAAATATGACAACAATAAAAACAACCCGCTCGCCTTACGCAAGCAGGTTGAGAATGTCATGTTTTTGTTTTTAACGGGGTTCGACGATTAACTTAATCGCCGTTCTTTCTTCTCCGTCAATCTGTATATCTGTAAAAGCCGGAATACAAATCAAATCTACGCCGCTTGGCGCGACAAAGCCTCTGGCAATCGCAACCGCTTTAACAGCCTGATTTAAGGCACCCGCCCCAATTGCTTGAATTTCGGCGGCTCCGCGTTCCCTCAATACACCGGCAAGCGCGCCTGCTACTGAATTTGGACTTGATTTTGCTGAAACTTTTAAGATTTCCATTTCTGCTCCCCCTTAGTTTTACAATGGATAAGTGAGTGTTCATTAGAACAATCATTATTAGATGTTGCTATCCAAAAAGCCATCCCCACAATGCTTTTCAAAAATAGCGGGCTACCTTCCATTTTTACTATATTCACTAAGAAGTTGCTATATTCCTGCTTTTCCTTTTAATATTTTTATAAAATAAACACATGATCACCTATTCAAAGAACATATGGTCATCATTGATTAATATCCGTTCGATATTTACGGCCTTTTTCGTTTGATCGTCGATGTCAATGAGCACTCCGCTCAGCGTAGTTTTACCTTCCGCCACCGTAAACCGGACAGGAAGATTGGTTTTAAACCGCTTGATGACCGTTTCTCTGTCCATACCGAGAATTCCGTCGTACGGACCCGTCATGCCTACATCAGTAATATATGCCGTTCCTTTCGGCAAAATGCGGTTATCTGCCGTTTGCACGTGTGTATGGGTGCCTACCACGGCAGAGGCTCTTCCGTCTGTGTACCAGCCGATCGCAATTTTTTCGCTTGTCGCTTCGGCGTGAAAATCAATAAAAATGTACGGCGTGCGCTTTTTTGCTTCTTCTATTAATTCATCCGCTTTAGCAAACGGATCATCAAGCGGCGGAAGAAACGTCCGTCCCTGTAAATTAATGACGGCAAGCTCTTTTCCGTTCGATTTAATATAAGTAATGCCTTTGCCCGGCGTACCTTCCGGGAAATTCGCCGGCCGGACAAGATCCGGCACATCATCAATAAAGTCGAAGATCTCTCTTTTATCCCACGTATGGTTTCCCATTGTAATGGCATCTGCTCCCGCTTCCATCAGGCTGTGGTAGATCTTTTCTGTCAGTCCTTTTCCGTGTGCTGCATTTTCTCCATTAATAATTGTAAAATGCGGTTTATGTTTCGCTTTCAGTTTCGGGACATATTCTTTTACCATGTCGCGGCCCGGGGAACCGACAACATCTCCGATAAATAAAATTCTCATACATTCCATTCCTTCCTTTTCAGGGACTCAAAAAAATAAAGTGATGCGCTAAGCATCACTTTATTTTGCATACTCTACGGCTCGAGTTTCTCTGATTACGGTCACTTTAATGTGGCCCGGATAATCAAGCTCGTCCTCAATTCGTTTACGGATATCACGTGCCAAACGATGGGCTTCTAAATCATTAATGGAGTCCGGCTTGACCATGATGCGAACTTCACGGCCGGCCTGAATCGCAAATGATTTTTCAACACCTTCGTAAGACTCGGAGATTTCTTCAAGCTTTTCAAGTCTGCGGATATAGTTTTCGAGCGTTTCACTTCTCGCGCCCGGTCTTGCGGCTGACAATGCATCAGCGGCAGCGACAAGAACGGCGATAATGGAAGTCGGCTCTTCGTCTCCGTGGTGTGACGCAATACTGTTAATGACGACTGGATGCTCTTTATATTTGGTCGCAAGCTCCACTCCGATTTCCACGTGGCTTCCTTCCACTTCATGGTCAATTGCTTTTCCGATGTCATGCAGAAGACCGGCCCGCTTGGCAAGCTTTGCATCTTCTCCAAGCTCGGAAGCCATTAAACCGGCTAAAAACGCAACTTCCATAGAATGTTTCAGTACGTTCTGCCCGTAGCTTGTACGGAATTTCAACCGGCCGAGGATCTTGATCAGATCCGGGTGGAGTCCGTGAACGCCGACTTCAAACGTCGTCTGCTCACCCATTTCCCGGATATAGTCATCAACCTCACGGCGGGATTTTTCAACCATTTCTTCAATGCGCGCCGGGTGAATACGGCCATCCTGAACGAGTTTATCAAGAGCGATTCTTGCCGTCTCCCGTCTGATCGGATCAAATCCGGAAAGAATGACTGCTTCAGGTGTGTCATCAATAATCAGGTCAATACCTGTAAGCGTTTCAAGCGTACGAATGTTACGCCCTTCACGCCCGATGATACGTCCTTTCATCTCATCATTCGGAAGATTGACGACCGATACCGTCGTTTCGGCAACATGATCTGCTGCACAGCGCTGCAAAGCAAGCGACAGAATGTTTTTCGCCTTTTTATCTGCCTCTTCTTTCGCACGGTTTTCGGTTTCTTTTGTCATGATGGCGATGTCATGTGAAAGCTCATTTTCAACCCGGTCAAGAATGATTTGTTTCGCTTCATCCCGTGTCAGGCTCGAAATGCGTTCGAGTTCTGACTGCTGCATACGAATCATCTCATCCACTTTGCTTTCCATCTCTTCAATATGTTGTTGTCGTTCATTCAGAGAATGATCTTTCTTCTCCAACATCGCTTCCCGTTTATCAATTCCTTCATGTTTACGGTCAAGATTTTCTTCTTTTTGAAGTAAACGGTTTTCTTGTTTTTGAAGCTCATTTCGTCTTTCACGAACTTCCTGTTCAGCATCTATTCGAAGTGTATGGATTTCGTCCTTTGCTTCAAGCAGAGCTTCTTTTTTCAGTGCTTCAGCATCACGCTTTGCATCTTCAAGGATTTGCTCGGCAGCACCGCGTGCGCCCGCAATCTTTGCTTCGGCAATGGTTTTACGAACATAGTAGCCAACAACTAAACCGAGCAGAGTCAGCAAAATGGAGATGAGAACCGTCATTGGGGTCATACTTTCACCTCCTCTTGCTATGAACTTGGTTTTTGCTTAAATAAGTGCCGGCATGTACATTGTCTGATTTTCTCAACATACAGAACCTTCACAGGGAATGAGTCTCTCATGCCCTTGTCAAGTTTAAATGGTTTAACAATCATGTTAAAAAAACAAATGTTACAACTTCATTGTAATTGTGTCGGAAATACTTGTCAAGCTTGCCAGCTTAACGATTCGCCTCCAGCTTTGAATCTTCACCATGTATATATCATACCATATCTTCATCCGCTTTTCGTGAATGACGGCTCTGTTAGTCCGCCTGGTTAAGCAATTGGTAAATTCTATTGTTTACCTGTCCTAATTTGGCGTTATTCTGAATATTTGACAGTAAAATGACATATTTGCTTGCCGAATGGTTGAAGCTGTTCAAAATGTTGTAACCGGGCATAACACCGTGATTGGAATAGCTTCCCGGATCAATGTAAAACCCCATGCCGTAAGCGGCACTGCTTCCTGCTGTAAACATTTTTGTGAAGCTTGCTTTTGAAAGGAGCGTGCCGTTTACGATCGATTTATCAAATTTATAGAGATCTTCAGCGCTCATATACATGTCGCCCGCCCCGTACAGCTGCGATAAGTCCAAAAGGTGCGGCGTTACAAGACTGCCGCTCTCATCGACTTTGTAGCCGACGGCAGGATATTTGGCTTTGGCAAATGTTTTGTAAAATCCGGCATGCTTCATTCCGGCCGGTTTGAACACGTGTTCTTTTATATATTGTTCATAAGACTCCCCGCTGACCTGAGATACGATATAAGCAAGCACTGAATAGTTGGAATCCCTGTAATCCCAAACCCCGGGCTGCCGTTTAATTCCGCGGTATTCTATATCCTTGATTAAATCAATTGGAGAAATCGGTCCCTGACCCTCAATATGCCCGTTTATGCCGGACGTATGATTGAGCAGGTTTTTCAATGTGATGCGCGTGCCGTTAGGAAAATTCGGCAAGTATGTACTGACGGGCTCACTCGTCTGCAGCAGCCCTTTTTCTTCAAGCTGCAGGACAGCCGTCGCGATTAACGCTTTTTGTGAAGAACCGATATAATATGATGTCTCCGGATTGTTTTTAATTTTTTGTTTTCGGTCCGCATAGCCAAAGCCTTTTTTCAGCACAACTTTTCCATCTTTTACGATCATTGCTGTGCCGCTGAACCCGATCTGTTGCAAGTAATTGCTGATCTGTTTATTGTGATCGATTGATTTAGGTGTTTTCTCTTTTTGCGTCTTTTCTTTTTTCTGTTGAGTCTGGTCTTTTGAAGTATCAGATTGAGCGGCGGGAGCGTTTTTAACGGATTCCTTCTCCCGGTGATACGCTGTGACGGTCCAGATCATAATAAAAACAGTAACAAGCAGCAGAAAAAGAAACAGCCCTCCCGTTTTCATCAGCTTCTTCTTTCTTTTTTTATTTATTCTTGTGCGGCGGGGGCTCGTCATCTTTTTTCCTCCTCAGATATAATTTCAACTTTCGCCATGATGTTAGACGAGTGAAGGGTGAAAAAAGTTGTAACATTCCAGATAAAATTTTCCGAAACAGCCAGTGTTTTTTGAAACACACAAAAAAAAGAGCGGAAATTGCTTATTCCGCTCTTTTGATCGTGTTTTTATTCTTCTAATTCCATCTCTTCCTGAACTTCTTCCGCTTTGTCCGTTACACCGTTATTGTCTAAACCGTAATATTCACGGATTTGTTCCTGAATCATCAGCATGATGTCTTTATTTTCTTTTAAGAACTGCTTGGCGTTTTCACGGCCTTGGCCGAGCCGTTCTTCTTCATAAGAATACCACGAACCGCTTTTTTGCACGATATCCAGTTCAGTTCCAAGGTCGATGATTTCCCCTTCTTTGGAGATTCCTTCACCGTACATAATGTCCACTTCAGCCGTACGGAACGGAGGAGCGACTTTGTTTTTTACGACTTTAATTCTCGTTTTATTCCCCATGACGTCGTTGCCCTGCTTTAATTGCTCGGCACGGCGCACTTCAAGGCGCACGGAAGAATAGAATTTCAGCGCGCGGCCGCCCGGTGTCGTCTCCGGATTTCCGAACATAACGCCGACTTTTTCACGAATCTGGTTAATAAAGATTGCGATTGTTTTAGATTTATTGATGGCGCCGGAAAGCTTACGGAGCGCCTGAGACATGAGACGCGCCTGTAAACCGACGTGTGAATCACCCATGTCACCTTCAATTTCAGCTTTTGGAACAAGCGCCGCAACAGAGTCAACGACTACGATATCAACAGCTCCGCTTCGCACCAGCGCTTCAGCAATCTCTAGCGCCTGCTCTCCCGTATCCGGCTGAGAAAGCAGAAGCTCTTCGATATTGACACCGAGCTTTTGCGCGTAAACAGGATCAAGAGCATGCTCAGCATCAATAAATGCTGCCTGTCCGCCTTTTTCCTGAACCTCAGCGATTGCGTGAAGCGCTACAGTCGTTTTACCTGAGCTTTCAGGTCCGTATACTTCAATAATCCGTCCGCGCGGGTATCCGCCTATTCCGAGAGCGGTATCAAGTGCAAGGGAACCGCTTGGCACCGTTGAAATTCTTGTATCTGTTTTTTCTCCGAGCTTCATGATGGAACCTTTGCCGAATTGTTTTTCTATTTGCTTAAGAGCCATATCTAAGGCTGCCTGACGATCACTCATTTATTTTTTCCTCCTTTATCTTGCCACTACATATACTATACCTTGTTTACTGGCATTTGCCAAGAAAAAAGCGAACGCATATTCGGATTTTTTCCGCGTTCGCTTTTCTGCAAAAGAGCATAATTTCCTTTGTAAAACTTAAAAATCAGAGAAATCGCCTCTTTAAAACTTTATTTTTGATCCAGCATTTTCAAAATGAGATGGCAGCCGTATTTAGCGGCGCGCTTTCTGATTCCGGTTCTTGAGCCGGCAAAGTTAAATTCGTGGACCTCTTCTTTTCCTTCCGCCGAAATGCCGATAAAGACGCGGCCCGGCGCATGCCCTTCCTGCGGGTCGGGACCCGCAACCCCGGTAAAGCTGATGCCGATATCGCTTCCGGTCAGCTTTCTCACACCGGCTGCAAGCTCTTTCGCACACTCTTTGCTGACCGCTCCGCTTTCTGCGAGCGTCTCAGCTTTCACGCCGAGCACATGCTGTTTCACGCTGTCGGAATAACAGACAACACCCCCTGCAAATAGTTGAGACGCACCGCTTAAATCAGTCACCCACTCTGAAAACAGGCCGCCTGTAAAGCTTTCTGCAGAAGAAATCGTGATTTTGTTTTGTCTGCATGCTTTTGAAAGCTCCTTCACCAGAGACGTATCATCATATCCGTAGAAAAATTCACCGACACGTTCTAAAATGGCGGCTTCCGTTTCTTTTAAAAGCCGTTCTGTTTCTTTTTCGTCAGCATGTTTCGCCGTTAAACGCAGCGTGACCTCGCCGTCAGCAGCGAGCGGCGCAATCGTCGGGTTCGTCTGCGCATCAATGATATCTTCTAAATCAGCTTCAAGCTGGGATTCACCGATTCCGAAAAACCGCAGCACGGTTGAAACGATTTTCTCATTAGAACCGAGCTTTTTAAGAAGCAGCGGCTTCGCTTCATTTTCAAACATCGGACGCAGCTCGCTCGGCGGCCCGGGAAGCAGCATATAAAGCCTTGAACCGTGCTCTGCAAGCATTCCCGGCGCCATGCCGAAATGATTCGCCAAAACGTCTGAGCCCTCAATGACGAGCGCCTGTTTGCGGTTATTCGGCGACATGGTCCGTTTTGTTTTCGCGAAATATTCTTCGATCGACCGGAACGCTTCGTCATTCAGAACGAGCGGGCGCCCCAGTGTGTTTGCAATGGTTTCTTTCGTCAAATCGTCCTTGGTCGGTCCGAGGCCGCCTGAAAAAATAATCAGGTCTGAGCGCTCTTCGGCAATGCGGATGACTTGCTTAAGCCGCTCCGGATTGTCACCGACAGCGGTATGATAAAACACGTTTACACCGATTTCCGCCAGCTCTTTACTGATAAACTGCGCGTTCGTATTGGCGATCTGGCCTAGCAGAAGCTCCGAGCCGACTGCAATGATTTCTGCTTTTTTTGCTATTTCCATCTTTAAGTCCTTCTTTCTTAGTTAGATGTTTTTAACGCATCCCAGTTCTTCGCAAAATACTCCCAGCCGGAAATGACTGTGAAGAGCACGGCCACCCATAAAGCGATATCGCCGAACGGGAAAGAAACGAGCTCAAACGGAAGATTATGCAGCAATAGCGCGGCAACAGCGATGATCTGAGCCCATGTTTTAATTTTCCCCAGCATATTGGCGGCTACAACTTCCCCCGTTCCCGCCAGCACAAGTCTTAATCCCGTTACGGCAAATTCGCGGCTGATGATGATGATGACCATCCACGCCGGCGCAAGGTCAAACTGCACAAGCGTAATTAATGCCGCGGATACCAGCAGTTTGTCAGCCAGCGGATCTAAAAATTTCCCGAAGTTTGTCACGAGGTTCAGTTTTCTGGCGTAGTAGCCATCCACCCAGTCAGTCGTTGATGCGATAATGAATAAAACAGCTCCCGTAAGATGCGCGACCGGAATCGATTCATCCCCTATATGAACGCTGCCCCACTGAAAAGGAACAAGCATGATAATCATAAATACAGGAATTAAAGCGATTCTTGCCAGTGTGATTTTATTCGGTAAGTTAAACATAAAGCCCCTCCAATAATATGTACTCGGACGTGAAGAAAAAGTCATCTTAATCGTTCAGATGACTTTTTCCCCTTTTATTTTTTCATCTTGATTGTGATGGTCTGCGCCATCACATCATGCGGATTGAGTTCATAGGACAGAACCTCTCCGTTGATTTTAATTTTCAGGTTAGGGGCATAGCCCGTGCGGATTTCAATCTGCTTTTGATCCGTGACGTCTTTTTTAAAAGTTTCGCCTTTTTGCAGCGTTCCTTCTTTTAAAGAACCGCCGCTGTCATCACGGACGCGGATCCATGCGCTGTCAGAAGCAATCAGTTCGAGCTTATACTTATCTGCCCCGTAGACGTTGTATGAAGAAGCTGAGCCTTCCGTTCCGGCCGCTTTGATCTCCGTCTTTTCACTGCTTTTTTCTTTCTTTTTCTGCTCTGACGCTTTTGTGTCCTTTTTGTCTTTTTTGCTGTCAGATTGCGCTTCGTCATTTGTATTGCCGTCATTTTTCAGCGCAGAATCCTTAGGAATCTCATACTTGCTCTCACTTTGGGTGACGGCCTTATCTCCGTCTGTCTGCCCGGATTTGCTCATTCCGAGCTGAATAATCGCATAAATGATCGCGATGACGATAATGACACCGATGACGACAAGGACGGTCGGAAGCCATTCCGCCGCCTTTGAAGCGGACTTAGGAAGCTCCCTTTGCATGGCGAGACCGGAGATTTTTTCCGACACATCGTCATGGTACGTGTTAGGGATGTCTTTTTTATATTCTTCAAATAACTGATCTGAATCAAGCCCGACAGCTTCAGCGTATTGCTTGATAAACGCCCGCACATAAAAATTGCCGGGAATGACGTCATAATTGCCTTCTTCCAGAGCGGTTAAGTATCTTTTCTGAATTTTCGTCGCCGCCTGGAGTTCATCCAACGACATCCCTTTTTCCTCTCTGGCTTCTTTAAGCCGGATTGCTAATTCTGTCACAACAAACACCTTCCAATATTAAAAATCAAAGCTTGAAAAACCGGTCTGATCAAACATTTGCGGTTCTTCTGCATGTTCATATGTAATGACTTCGTCAGGATCATTTCTGAGTTCGATAATATAATCGAAATCATCGAGCGTATACTCCGAATTTTGAACAAAAATATCGGGGTGCTCCACGACCTTTGTCGCCGGAAGCCGCATAATTTCACTGACGAGCTGAAGATGGCGCTCAGATCCCCGTCTTGTCGAAACGATGCCGTCGAGGATAAACACGTTTTCCGTGCTGTATTCATCGGCAACCAGCTGGCTCCGGATCGTTTGTTTTAGCAGCGTTGATGATACGAAAAGCCATCTTTTGCTGGCACAAACGCTTGACGCGACGATGGACTCCGTTTTCCCGACCCTCGGCATTCCCCGGATTCCGATCAGTTTGTGTCCTTCTTTTTTAAACAGCTCGGCCATAAAGTCAACCAGAAGACCGAGCTCGTCCCTTTCAAAACGGAAGGTTTTTTTGTCATCGGCATCACGCTGAATGTATCTCCCGTGGCGGACTGCGAGACGGTCGCGAAGCCTCGGTTCTCTCAGCTTCGTTACTTTAATGGTCTCCATTGTTTTTAAAATTGATTCCAATCGTTTAATTTGATCTATATGCCGGCATCTGAGCAGCATTCCCCTTCTGGAAAGGTCGACACCGTTAATTGTGACAATATTAATTGACAGCATCCCGAGAAGAGATGAAATATCCCCGAGCAGGCCGGGGCGGTTCACTTGAATTTCATATTCAAAATACCATTCGAGCTTTGCCAAATGATATACCCCCTCCATTGTGGCAAATTTTTACCTTCCTTTATCATAAAACATTTTTCTCTAATTAGAAAGAAGAATGTTGCTCTATAGAGGAAAACATAAAAAAAGAGAGGAGAAATCCCCCCTCTTAATGAGTGCTGTTATTTTCAACAAGCTTCACCATCATATTTGCGATGGCGCGCTGTTCATCTTCAGAAGCAACGCTCCAAAGATCAGCAAGCACTTTTTCCTGATGGTTTTTCGAGTCGACTTCGTTCGCAAGGTAACCGCCGATTTCTGTAGCGAGGTCAGTGATCGTTTCATCACTCATCCCTTTTTCCTGCGCATAGTTCAATCTGTCGCCAAGGAAATTCTTCCAATTATCCCAGTTTTCTAATACTGACATGTTGGGTTCCTCCATTTCATCTGTTGTTACAAAATTATTTTGTCCGTACAGATGCAAACTATACACACATTTTTTTCAGCAGTGCCAGCCGCCGTTTACGGATAATATATGCCCCGTAATATAGGAAGCCTTGTCCGATAATAAAAAGGCCGCCGCTTCGGCGATTTCCTCCGGCTTTGCCAGCCGGCCCGCGGGAATTTCCTCTGCCAACGCTTCTTTTTCATCAGACGTGAACTGATCAAGCATATTTGTATCAACGGCACCCGGCGAGACTGCATTCACGCGGACGCCGCTCGGAGCAAGCTCTTTGGCAAGCGCTTTGACGAACGAATGCTGCGCTCCCTTGACCATGCTGTATAATACCTCGCACGATGCGCCTGTTTCTCCCCAGACGGAACCGATCGCGACGATGCCCCCGCTTTTTTCCCGGATCATGCCGGGCACCAGATTACGCGCCAAAAGAAACGGACTCGTCACATGCAGCTGCACCATCTCCCGCGCCATGTCATCCGTAACGTCCGTAATCAGGCCGAAATGACTTTTGCCGCTGTTTAGTATCAGAGCGTCCACAGGCTGCTTAACGGAACGGCTGAGTGTCTCCGCGCCATCCGGTGAGGACAGATCCGCCTGAATAACGGAGGCTTTTACGCCGAATGATGCGCTCAGCCTTTCCGCAAGCCTGTGTGCGGCTTCCTTATTAGAATGATAATGCAAAAGGACGTCATACCCGTTTTTTGCGAGGACTTCACTTATACTTTGTCCGATTCCGCCGCTTGCTCCGGTTACGAGCGCTGTCTGTTTCATCAATCAATACTCCTTCTTTCCCCAGAAAAACATCCCTCAGGGCGTGAGGGATGTTTTTGTTATGATTTTGGCACGACTTTGCAGACTGTCAGCCTGTCTTCTGATATTTCTTCTTTAATGACCCGCTTTACGTCTTCCAGCGTAATCTGCTCCAGTACGGTTACGACATCAAACAGACTCATATCTAAAAAGGCGTAGCGTGTAAATTGGTTGGCGATATATTCAGGCGAATTGAGCGCTTTTAAGAATGACCCGATCTTCTTTTTTCTCGCAAGGTCAAGTTTTTCCGCAGTCACGGCTGATTCCGCATCAAGCAGCATGTGTTTTAATTCGTCAGCGAGCTTATCCGGCTCCGGTGTATCTCCTCCGACAGAGGCAAAACCGAATCCGTATTCAGCCGTGTAATCAAAGCTGAAGGTTTCATCAATGTAGCCTTTGTCGTACAAGTCGCCGTAATGCGGTGAGCTTTTTCCGAAGAGACATTCAAGCATGAGGTTCATGCTGAGCTCGTGCTTCAACAGCTCCTGCCCCGTTTTATAAGGGTCTTTCGCCTTTAAGCCGACAAGACATTTTGAGCCTTGCACGTTCATTTTTAACTCCTGCTCCCGGCGGAAGACCGCTTCCTGCTCCTGAACTTCTTCACGTTTGATTTCAGGCTGGTCTGTAAACGGCTTTTTCTCCTGGTTTTTCCGCACCTGGCTGATGACCGCTTCAGGATCTACGGGGCCGACGATAAAGAGCAGCATATTGCTCGGGTGATAAAACGTTTCGTAGCACTCATACAGCAGATCTTTCGTAATATGTGAGATGCTCTCCACCGTTCCGGCAATGTCAATTTTCACGGGGTGGTCTTTATACATATTTTCGATAAGGCCGAAAAACAGCCGCCAATCCGGGTTATCATCATACATATTGATTTCCTGGCCGATGATGCCTTTTTCTTTTTCAACTGATTTTTCCGTGAAATACGGGTCCTGAACAAAATCCACGAGTGTTTCCAGGTTTTTCTCCACATTAGAAGTGCTGGAGAACAGATAAGCGGTTCGTGTAAATGATGTAAAGGCATTTGCCGACGCCCCCTGCTTACTGAAGTCCTGAAACACGTCGCCGTCCGCTTTTTCAAACAGTTTATGCTCCAGAAAATGCGCGATTCCGTCAGGGACGTGTACCATTTCTTCCTTATTTAAAGGAACGAATTGATTGTCAATGGAACCGTACTTTGTCGTAAACACGGCGTATGTTTTATTAAAGCCCTGTTTCGGCAGCACATAGACATCAAGGCCGTTTGCCATTTTTTCATGATACAGCGTTTCCTGAAGCTGTTCGAAGTTTATCGGTTTAGTCAAGATGCTCCCCCCGTCCCTTTTAAGAAATAAGTCGTATCCAGCTTAATGTTCTTTCCGACATTGATAATGTCCTCTTTTGTCACTTTCTCGATATTGTCAAGGAATCTTTCGATCGGTATCTCTACTTGGGCTGAGGCCTGCTGATACAGAAATTCCGCTAAACCGTATGCCGTATCAATGGTTTCTAATACCTGATTTTTAATAACGGCTTTCGTTTGGGCGATATCATCTTCTGAAAAGTCACCGTTTTGCATAGCCTGAAACTGTTCTTCAATGATGGTGACGGCCTGCTTGTAATTTTTCACCTCAATGCCCGACATGACCATCAAAAGCCCTTTGAAGCTTTCCACCCTTGAGGCTGCATAATAGGCGAGGCTCGCTTTTTCACGGACATTTATAAACAGCTTTGAATGAGAGAAACCTCCGAACAGCCCGTTAAACACCTGCAATGCAGGATAATCCGGATCTGTATATGTCGTATTGGTCCGGAATCCGATATTCAGCTTGCCCTGCTTGACGTCCTCTTCATCAATGACTTCCTTCGGATCGGGCTGTTCATTCGCCGCGCTTCTTTCAAAAGGCTTCAGCTCCCGTTCTTCCGTTTTAAAATACGTATCAACGGCCGTTTTCACCTGATCTGTATCAACATCGCCGATGACATACAGGTCCAGCTGATCTTCGCGTATGGCTTTTTGATAAGCTTCATACAAATCTTGCGGTGTAATGTGTTCAACATCATCGAACTCGCCGTTGACGTGAAGGGCATACGGTTCGCTTTTGCACATTTCCTGAACGAGACGCAGATTAGAATATCTCATCTTATCATCATATACGGCTTGAATCCGCTGTTTCAGCGTCCGTTTTTCCTGCGTGACATAAAGGGGCAGGAAGGCGCCGTTTTCCAAAGCGGGCGAAAAGACAAGCTCTGATAAAAGCTGAAGGCCTTTTTCCAATAACGGTGTGCGGTCCTTCAGATACTTTTCATTAGGAATCTCAAGCCTGAACGTAATGACATGACGTTCTCCCTTTTTTGTCAGATCAGCTGAAACGGATGTGCCGTACAGCTCATCAAAATAAGACCGCAGATCAGCGGTTTTCGGGCGGCTTTCTGTTCCGCGCAGAAGCACATGCGGAAACAGCGCTCTTTTTGTTACGAGCTCTTTCGTTAAAGGAGCCAGCATTTTAAACGTCAGCGAAACGGTTTTAAATTTCTCGGTCTTTACGATGTGAGCGGTGATCCCGCCGTGCTTTGACTTCATTTCATTTACGTAAGTCATGTGAAACCTCCTTCGTTCATTCTTTCATAGTATGTATTATGACCAAATTTCAGCATTCGCAAAAAAGAGTACGCAGATGTAATTATATCAACTGGAGGATTTATAAGGAAACAAAAAACCTCTGCCCGAAAACAGGCAGAGGTATTGAACGTTATTTTTTCAAATTGAAAGGCCACCAGTTGGCTCTTCCGAATATTTTCACCATGACCGGTACAAAAAACGGAAGGACGACAATTGCGTACATGAGAAGGCCTGTTAATACCACGGTTGCAATCTGTAATAAGGAAAGAACGCCTGACGGCAGCATGGCCGCAAAGGTTCCCGCTAAAATAATCGCCGCAGAAATGATGACGGAACCCATATTTTTCATACTGCTGATCATTGCGGGTTCCGTTCCTTCTTTTTTAAGCTCATTAAAACGGTCCATTAAAAAGATGGAATAATCCACGCCTAGAGCCATCAAAATGACAAAGCCGAAGAACGGCACGGCCCAGTTTACGCCCGGATACCCGAAGAAGTGTGTAAAGATGTATTCCGTCACGCCGATGGATGCGAAATACGTCAGTACGAGCGACGCCACTAAATAAACAGGCATAATGAGGGAGCGCAGCATCACGATGAGAATCAGAAAAATTCCCGCCAGCATAAACATTGCCGTCCGTTTGAAGTCTGAATCCGATACTTCCTTCAGATCGGCATTCATGCTGGAGACTCCCGAAACGCCGAAGGAAGCATTCTTCAGATCCGTGTTCGGAATGGCCCTTTTTACGCTCGCTTTGATCGCTTGAATATCTTGAATGGCCGTATTTGAGTAAGGATTGTTATCAAGAACGACGGTCAATTCTGTCGTTTTTCTGTCATCTGACATGTACGTATTAAACACGCTTGTGAAATCACTGTTTGTCAACGCGTCTTTCGGCACAAACCAGCCTGTCATTTCTTTGTCTGACGCCTTGTGAAGCTCACCCAGGTAATCATTCGCCCCCATCATGCCGCTTGATACTTTCTTAAGCCCTTTTACACTGTCGTTAAGGCCTGAAGAAAGATCGCTGAGCCGGGAAGAAAAATCACCGAGACCGCTCTTCATTTTTTTCTGGCCCTCCGCGAGCTGTCCTGCCGCCGATTCAAGGCGCGGCATTTGTCCTGCGAGAGCCCCCTGTCCGTCTGACACTTGCTGCAGGCCGTTTTCAATACTGGTCAGACCATTGATCATTGCGTTAATTTGAGTGTCAATCTTCTTCTGAGCGGCTGCCAGCCGGGCAAATTGTTTTTCCGCTTGCTGCAGATGAGCCTTTTGACTGTCGACCTGTTTAGAAAAAGCTTCTGCATCCGCGTTTGCCTTGGAAACGGCTGACTGTACACCCGTAAAGGCCGATTTGATTTCTTGGTAAGAGGGATCGGTTTTGACTAACGGTATTGACGCTTCCAATTTTGCAAACGGCAGCCGGGCAAGCTGCTTGTTCAAATCGGCAAGCTGTCTGCTGGCTTCATCTTTCATCGGCAAGACGGTTTTTACCAATTTTAAAGCGTTTTGCGTTTCTGAAGCGAGACCGCTGTTTTGGCTGAGCTGTGAAGTCAGCATTTGTTTTTGCTCTTCAATCTGCTTTCTCATCTGGGCGACGCCGGCTTTATTCTCGTTCACGCCAGCCTGCAGTTTATTCAGGTTTTCTCCTATATCAGAAAGCCCGGATTTCAGAGACAATGTTCCGTCAATAAGCTGATTGACGCTTTTCCCCGACTCTTCGATCTGCGGCTGTGAATCAGCTAACGACTTTGCGGCATGCCCTAATCCGTCCGTGATTTTTTCAAGTCCCGTATTGCCCTTATCAAGTCCTTCTTGAAGCTGCTTTGCCTGATTTGTGACAAATAATTGATTCAATCCGTTTCCAGCAGGGCGCGTGGCGCTTCTGACCGTTTTTACACCCTCTGTTTTTTCAAGTTCTCTGCTGATTTTTTCGATATCAATCAGGTGTTTTTCGGTATTTAAAGTCTCATCATTTTTGACGACGACTGTGGCCGGAAGAAGTTCTCCCGGGCCGAAGGCGTCTGAAATCGTATTAAACGCGCGGACGGATTCATATTTATCCCCGATTTCGTCAAGACTGTTGTAAGATAGCGCCCCTTTGTAAAAAAGGATAGGCGGGACAGTGAATACCGCAACGATTGCAAGACTGATGAGCGGCCTTTTAAATGAAAACCGCCCTGACGTTTCCCATGCTTTGCTTTGAGGATGGGAAATATCGCCCTTCACAGGCCAAAACAGTCTTTTTCCTAAAACAGCCATAAAAAACGGCACGATCGTCATGAGCGCAAGCAGCAGCACCGCGACACCGACCGCAACGGCGGCTGCCGACTGATATAGCTTAAATGTCGCAAATCCGATGCAGGCAAATCCGATCAGCACTGCACCGCCGCTGTACAAAACCGTCTTTCCGGCCGTTTTGTAGGTGACGACGATCGCTTCTCTTATATCAGCGCCATGCGACAGTTCTTCTTTAAACCGGCTGAGAAGCAGAATGCAGTAGTCTGTACCGATTCCAAACATAATCGCAACCATAAAAATCTGAGTAAAAGTTGAGAGCGGAAAATTCAGTTGATCGACTAAAAATGCGACAATCGACTGGCTGACTAAATAAGATATCAATACTGATAAAAGCGGTACAAACGGAGCGACCACTGACCGAAATACAAGAATCAGCACGATCAGGATAAAGGCAACCGTTATATATTCAGTCTTTTTTAAGCCGTCCTGCGAGCTTTTTAACACATCTTCGTCGATCAGCGACTGGCCTGTAATGCCGTATGATACGCCGTACGGTTTCAGCTCTTTATCAATTTTATTTTTTATTTCGAGGATATCGTTTTTGGATGTATCAAGCTGCAGCTGAACGAGCATCGTTTGTCTGTCTTTTGACAGCAGCTGTTTTTTGATGTCGTCATTTTTCTCCCCGAAGTATGAGGTCACCGTTTTAATCTGAAGCGCTTTTTTCTGTTCAGACAAAGTGCTGACGGCTTCTTCCAGACGATCTTTTTTGTCTGTCATTAAGCTTTTTTCGTGAAATACGATGACGGCAGAAGAAGACGGTGCATCTGAATCAGACATTTCATCAAGCAATTCATGGGCGTAAGAAGAGGAATACCCGTCCGGTACGGAAATCTGCCCTTTCTCCCGTGTCAATTCAGCCATATCAGGCGCTGTAAGCATAAATATCACCGTTGCGGCGACCCATACCGCGGCGATGATCCAGCGAACTCGGATAATGTTTTTCATTATGTCTGCTGATCCTCCTCTGTCATCATCAATCGATATAATTTTTCATATGTATTAACGAACATCTCCGCCTCGTCTTCATCAAAATACATAATATATGAACGGACGAGTTCCTCAATCCGCCGCTCCACACGGTGAAATACTTCCGTCCCCTTTTCCGTGACATTTAAAAGTATGCTCCGGCGGTCGCTTTGGCTGCGTTCTCTATTGATGTAGCCTTTTTCATACAGGCGGTTCGTCATCGATGTAATGGCGCTTTTATTGACGTGGCACACCGCGGCCAGTTCAATTGATTTGCAATCCGGATTGAGCATAATATAGCGGAGGATGTAATATTGATCCAATGTCAGCTCTTTGTTCACTTTTTCAGCGATAATGCTGTCAATTTTTTTTAAGACGTGCAGGTATACATCGGAATAACGCTGAATCAGCTGCTTTACTTTTTCTTCATGCACCTTTTCCCCCTCCTTCCGATAGTTAAAATGTTTAACTATTAAAAAGGATAACGACTTGACGGTATCATGTCAATCTTCAAAATAAAATAAAAAAAGACAGTGCAGATTACACCGTCTTTAATGATTCCTTTTTTTCTTTTGCTTGTGATGAGATATTTAACAGCGCTAAAAATACAGACACAATGCCGCAAAAAGCGGATAAAATAAAAATCAGCCAGCCTGCATTTGACATCAGGGCAGCAAAGATCGGCGGTCCCGCCGCTACTCCGATAAACCGCATGCTGTTATAAAATGAGGTGATGGTTCCCGATTCCTCGTTGTCTACGCCTTCTGTGATGACAGCGTCTAAAGCCGGCAATGCCATTCCGATACCGATACCGCTGACACACAAAAAGATAAATAATAAATAAAAACTGTGATTCCACCATAGGCCGATAAACGACAGTGTCACGGCACTCATTCCGAAAACGATGCAAAACTTCATTTTGCCTTGGTCTTTTCCGATTTTTCTGCCTGATATATATGAACTGACGGATAGAAATAAAAGCGGGATTGCCAAAAGCGCTCCTTTAGCCACACCGTCAATTCCGTATTTCTTCTCGAGTGAGTCTGATAAATAAAAAAGAACCCCGAACAGCAAAAACATAATCACGCAGCCGATGATAAAAACCGTAAAGAGCCAGCGTCCGTCACGCTTAAATATGCGGCCGACATTTTTCACAAATTCGGAAATAGAAGGCGCTTCTTTTTGTTCCTCCGGCTTTGCCACCAAAAACAATACGAGAAAAAAACTGATGAGCGAAAAAAACGGAATGAACCAAAACGGCATAAACCAAAACCATGCAGCCAAGAGCGACCCGAGAATCGGGCTTATTACTTTCCCGGCAGTGTTAGACGTCTCAATGTCGCCGAGCCCCGCGGTAATCCGCTCATCATCCCCTTTGAATAAATCACCGATAAACGGCATCACTACAGGAGCCGCCCCTGCCGAACCGATTCCCTGCAGCACCCGCCCCGCCAAGATAATGGGATAAGGATGCTTGAACGCGGTGGAAGCTATCGCGGCAAGCGCTCCGCCCGCACCGGCTATGAGAAGACAAGGCAGAAGAACCTTTTTTCTTCCGAATTTATCGGACAAATATCCGGCAATCGGAATACAAATAATCGCCACAATCGAATAGACCGTTATAATTAACGATACTTGAAAAGACGATATGGACAGCTTCTTTTCAATCATCGGAAGCACAGGAATCAGCATGGAATTCCCGAGTGTCATCACGAGCGGTACAGAAGCCAGAGCAATGATATTTTTCGTTCCATTTTTCTTCTTACTCAACTTATTCACCCATTCACTATACTTGGTTGTTTCCTGTTTTATTGTGCCTTGCAGAAAACAAAGTATGTACTGAAACGGCAAATAAAAAAACAGACACATGACGCGTCTGTCTTAAAAACGTTTTCTTACAACATGAAAACTGAACTTATCAGCCCGGAAATAATTTAATGAATACAGCACAGGTTCATCATTCTGATTATAGTGGGTTTGCTTCAGCAATAAAAGCGCCGTCTCCGGCTCGCATTCCAAAACCGGCGAAATCGTATCGTGATATCCGATCGGTTCGATATCAGCAACGGCATAGCTGATCACAGACCCGGAGTTTTTTTCCAAAAGATCGAAAATAGACTCCTGTTCATGACAGAAAGAATTCGGCAGAATGTGCATCGGAATCGTATCTAAACAGTAAACGACCGGAGTGCCGCTTGCCGTTCTCACGCGTTCCAAATAAAAAAGCTCCTGCTCAGGCTCAAGCCGGAATCTAGCGATATCTTCATCAGACGGCGTGATGACCTGAGACGACAAAAAAATCGTACCCGGCACCATGTTCGCCTGCTGAATCGTTTTCGTCACGCTGTTGAGCTGTTCAATACCTGAAAGAAACAGCGGTTTTGTATGGACGAAAGTGCCCACACCGTGCCTTCTGATAATCACATGCTCCTCTTCAAGGATACGCAAAGCTTCACGCAGAGTTGCCCGGCTGACACCCATTGATTTTGAAAGCTCAAATTCAGAAGGAAGCTTTTCCTTTTCGGTGTAAATTCCGTTTTGTATATCCTCTTTGATTCGCTCAATCACTTTTAGATACAAGTGACGATTGTCAGCTTTTGTAGACATGTTTCCCCTCCGTAAACCACTTTCATAAATTATTGAACAATTGGGACAACTATATCATGTTTTAATAAAAAAATAAATAGGAATGATTTTGGTGATATCATTTTCAGTGAAAACTCTCTCCTTTTTAAGAAGAGAGCTCATCATATTGTTCCTTAGATAATAGTACTTCCCTCGGTTTGCTTCCTTCATACGGCCCGACGACGCCCCGTTCCTCCATTGCGTCAATCAGACGGGCAGCTCTCGTATATCCGATTCTGAACCGCCTTTGAAGCATGGAGACTGATGCCGTCTGCATGCCGATAATCAAATCGACCGCTTCGTCATAGAGATCATCCGTTACTTCACTGTGTGTTTCCGAAACTTCTTCCGGAATCATCTCTTCTTGGTACTGCGCTTTTTGCTGCGTAATGACATGATCGACGACATGCTCAACCTCTTCATCGGATAAGAATGCCCCTTGCACACGCACCGGCTTATTTGCGCCTACAGGCAGAAACAGCATGTCTCCGCGCCCCAGAAGCTTTTCAGCGCCGCCCATGTCTAAAATCGTCCGTGAATCGGTCTGAGATGAGACACTGAAGGCGATTCTTGACGGGATGTTGGCTTTAATAACACCGGTAATAACGTCAACTGAAGGCCGCTGTGTCGCGATAATCAAATGAATTCCCGCCGCCCGCGCCATCTGTGAAAGTCTCGTAATTGAATCTTCCACGTCGGAAGAAGCGACCATCATCAGATCGGCAAGCTCGTCAACGATGACGACGATGTACGGCAGCTCAGGCTGCTTGACTTCTTCTTCGGCATTTGACCGCTTAATATGGTCGTTATAGCCTTCTATATTTCTCGTACCCGTATGGGAGAACAGCTCATAGCGGCGCTCCATCTCATTGACGACCTTTTTCAAAGCCTGCGAGGCCTTTTTCGGATCTGTCACGACCGGCGCAAGCAGATGAGGAATGCCGTTATACACATTCAGTTCAACCATTTTCGGGTCAATCATCATCATCTTCACTTCATGCGGTTTGGCCCTCATCAGAATGCTCGTAATAATACCGTTGACACAGACGCTTTTTCCGCTTCCCGTTGCCCCCGCTACGAGCAGGTGGGGCATTTTGTTCAGTTCGGCAAGCACGGCTTCCCCGGAAATATTTCGTCCCAAGCCGATCAGAAGCTTCGCGTCCGGCTTGTCATTGAGCTTGGATTCAAGCACTTCTTTTAACGAAACCATCGCAACTTCAGCATTGGGCACCTCGATGCCGATTGCCGATTTACCCGGAATCGGCGCTTCGATCCGGATATCCTTCGCGGCAAGCGCGAGCGCGAGGTCATCGCTCAGATTCACGATTTTACTGACTTTGACCCCGACGTCCGGATACACTTCATATTTTGTGACCGCCGGACCGAGATGAACCTGCGTCACTTTCGCCTTTACGCCGAAACTTTGAAAAGTCCGTTCGAGTTTTCTTGCATTCTCGTAAATGTTTTTCTTATCGGTCTGCTGGCCGGTATGTTTCGGGTCAGCCAGTATGTCCAATGAAGGCATTTGATAATCTTTATTTTCAAGCTCTGTAAACGTCATCGGCGGAGCCGCAGCCGTTTCGCCACTGTCTTGAGCGCTGCCGGAAGGCTCATCTTTTGCCGCTTGTGCCGTCTCCTGCGTTTTTTCCGGAATCAGCGGTTCGGCGGGCTCTTCCTGACGGTCTGAAAAGCTTGAAATAATCGGCTCTGAATGGATGATCGGCGAAATAATTTCCTCATCCTCTTCCTCCGGTTCAGGCTCTTCTTTTTTCTTTTGAACCCGTTTTTGTTTTTTGCCCGATTTTGTTTTTGTTTTCGGCGAAGACATATTCGTTCTGACCGTCTTCATATCCTCAAGAAATGCCTGCCACTGGCCGCGGATAAACCGGCCGACGGGGCTCGTCCACTTTTTGAGCGTTTCCTGCAGTGAACGCCCTGTTACAAGAATCAGCCCCATCAAGATCAGCACGATCGCCATGATTTGTGAACCCGTTGATGCAAATAAAAAGTGGGAAGCTGCAAACAGTACCGCGCCGATCATGCCGCCGCCCAAATCAGGGGAAGCAGCCTGCTGTTTCATGTCAATCATAAACAGCTCCCACGTGTTGCCGATGACACTTGCCGACCGAATCGACTCGTGATGAGACAGATTTTTAAAGAGCTGCACGTGAGACAGCAGCAATATACTGGCGATAATACAGTACAACCCTGCCTTTCTTCTCGTTAAAAGGCTTGGACTCTTCTTTTTCCAAAACAGCGAAATTCCGAGAAGGAAGAGCGCAATTAAGCATAAAATAAACCACTCTCCGGCAAAAAAACGGAACAAGTACACAAATGTCTGTCCCACAACGCCGAGCTGCAAAACAGCAATAATTGAGATTGCAACACAGAGCAGTCCGCTTAGTTCGTATTTTAGATTGAGCTTACTCTCTTGTTTCTTTTTAGATTTCCGTTTTTTCTTTGCCACACTCATCACCTTACTGCGTTAAAAAATGTAAAATCATACATCATGAAGAAAAGCAGCCTTTTGCCGGCTGCATTTTTCTGTAGGATTCCCCTATTATAGCATATTTTGCCCCCGAGAAACGGACTGAATGCCGGTTAGATTTTCAGCTTGATTTTTTGTCCCGGAGCGATGTCCGGATTCAGAAAATCCATCGGGTTCGTACTTAAAATCTGTACGACTTCGGCTTCATTTCCCTTCATCTCAACTAGCAGCGGCACACCGGCGTAATCTACCTGTTCATGCACGCTTTGCTCTATATCCTGACCGTAAACGACTTCTTGGGGCATGACGGTATAAAGGATCATTGAATCATCCTTCCTTCCTCGCCCTTTCGTTCCTCAATCAGCTGATTCAGCTTTTTTATCGCCTGTCCGACGCCGCCCACGGCATCAATTAATCCGTAATCAGCCGCATCTTTCCCAACTACGTTCGTCCCGATGTCCCTGGTTAAGTTTCCTTTTGAAAACATCAGCTCTTTGAATTTTTCTTCGGAAATATTTGAATGATGGGTCACAAAGTTGACGACCCGCTCCTGCATTTTATCCAGGTATTCAAATGTTTGCGGAACGCCGATAACCAGACCTGTAAGCCGAACGGGGTGTATGGTCATAGTCGCTGTTTCCGCGATAAAACTATGATCACATGACACGGCGATCGGCACACCTATCGAGTGTCCCCCGCCGAGTACGATTGAGACGGTCGGTTTTGATAAGGATGCGAGCATTTCCGCAATCGCAAGCCCCGCTTCCACATCGCCTCCGACGGTGTTTAAGATGATCAGAAGTCCTTCGATTTTCGGATTTTGCTCAATCGCGACGATTTGCGGAATGACGTGTTCATATTTGGTTGTTTTATTTTGCGGCGGGAGCTGGACGTGCCCCTCAATTTGGCCGATGATCGTCAGGCAGTGAATATTGGTATCTTGGGACATTTGCGGCAGAGATGTCTCTCCCAGCTGCTGAATTTTGCTCATAATGCTGTCTTTCGCATCTGATTTTTCGGGCTGCTGTTCTTCGGTGTTTTCCATACGATGATCCATTTTATCTTTCACCCTTTCCGAATGTCTCTTTGTATTATGAACAAAGATGATGATTTCCATCCGGGACATGAACAAAAACACAGCCGGAGCATCATGCGCTCCGGCTGTGTATACATTATACTTCCATAATGATCGGAATGATCATCGGCTTGCGTTTTGTTTTTTCATAAAGGAATTGATTCAGCGCATCACGCATTGCCTGTTTCAGCGTGGACCATTCTACGGCAGATGTTTCCGTCGCTTCAGTCACGATAGAGCGGACGAGCTCAGTAGCTTGTACAATTAAACCTTCTGATTCTCTGACATATACGAAACCGCGCGTAATGATCTCAGGACCTGATACGAGGTTCTTTTTCTGCTTATCGAGTGAGATCACGACGATGAGAATGCCGTCTTGTGATAATAAGCGGCGGTCTCTCAGCACGATGTTGCCGATGTCGCCGACTCCGAGGCCGTCAATCAGAACGTTTCCGTACGTGACTTTATCCCCGATTTTCACATTCTGTCCGCGGAATTCAACGACGTCACCTTTTTCAATCAAGAAAATGTCGCTGCGTTTCATGCCGATCTCTTCTGCGATTTTGGAATGCGCTTTTTGCATTCTGAATTCACCGTTAACCGGAATTAAATATTTCGGTTTCAGCAAATTAAGCATGAGTTTCAATTCTTCCTGCGAACCGTGACCGGACACATGCACGCGTTTTTGGGCGAAAATGACTTGAGCGCCGGCGCGGGCAAGCAGGTTGACGGTTTTGGAATATATTAATTCATGCCCAGGAATCGGTGTTGATGCAATGACAACGGTGTCTCCTTCTTCAATGTTAAGCTGCTTGTGCGCCTGCTTGGCCATCCGCGTAAGAGCGGCCAGCGGCTCACCATGGCTTCCGGCTGTAACAATTGCCACTTCCCGCTTCGGATATTTTTTCACATCCTGCACAGGAATAAACATTTCATCTTCGGCTTCAATATAGCCGAGCTTGCGCCCCAGCTGAAGCACGTTTTGCAGATTTTTTCCGGCGATTGCAAGTTTGCGGCCGTTCTGGACGGCAGCCTGTATCACTTGCTGGATCCGGTTGATATTAGACGCGAATACAGCAATGATGACCCGGTTTTCTGAATTGTTCATCGCATCGGCAATTTCACCGCTTACATATGCTTCTGACGGAGTATATCCCGGGCGCTCCGCATTGGCGCTGTCAGAAAGCAGGGCAAGCACGCCACTGTTTCCGATTTTGGCAATTTCGCCAATATCACATGATTGGTGATAAGCAGGCGTCTGGTCAAACTTAAAGTCTCCCGTGCATACAATAGAGCCAAGTGATGTTTTGAAGCTGACTCCCACTGAATCCGGAATGCTGTGAATCGTTTTAAAGAACGATACTTTCGTTGATTCAAATGTAATGACTGATTTAGAATGAACTTCACGCAAATCAGCTTTTCGATTATGCCCGTACTGCTTGAGTTTTTCTCTCAGTAATGCAAGCGTAAGCTTCGTTCCGTATACCGGCACCGACAGCTTGTTCAATAAATAAAAGACGCCTCCGATGTTTTCATCGTGCCCGTGTGTCAGAAAGATGGCCTTCACGCGGTCAGCCCGTTCTACTAAGTAGGAAATATCCGGAATGACGACATCAATACCGAGCATTTCATTTTCAGGGTGCATCAGCCCTGCATCCACTACAAATATGTCTGAGTCAATTTCAATGACATATAGGTTCTTCCCAATTTCTCCAACGCCGCCAAGGGCGATAATTCTGACGTTTTCTGTATTTTTCTTTTTCAAAATCTGTATCCTCCTAGTCTCATACCCGTCCATCATCACTTGTTCCTATTATAACTGATATCAATTTTAGAAAACAAGAAGAAGCGGAAGGTTTAGGGAAAACCAATATGTATACAAAACGGTCAAACTCACGATAAAAATGAGAATGACCGCGTATTTTAACTGTATAAATTTTTTCTTACAGTTCGCTGATGACGCTGCTCAGGCTCAGACGTTCATCTTCATTCAGCGGGATAAGAGGAAGACGCACAGATCCGACATCAAGGCCTTTCAGCTGTAGCGCCGTTTTGACCGGAGCCGGATTAGGCGCTTTAAAGAGCTCCTTCATGATCGGCAGAAGCTTCTGATGAATCAGCGCCGCGGTTGCCGTCTGCCCGTTCGTATAGTTTTTAATCATCTGCTGCATGTCAGAACCTACGATATGGCTGGCCACTGACACGACTCCTCTTCCGCCGACTGCGAGAATAGGAAGCGTTAACCCGTCATCACCTGAATAGACGTAAAAATCTTCCGGTGTTTCGGCAATGATTTTCGTAATGGCATCAAGATCGCCGCTCGCTTCTTTAATCGCAGAGATATTCGGAATCTCCGCAAGTCTGATGGCCGTTTCCGGCGCAAGCGAAGCGACCGTTCTGCCCGGCACGTTGTAAAGCATCACAGGAAGAGACGTTTCTTCCGCAATGGCTTTAAAATGACGGTACATACCCTCTTGGGAAGGTTTATTATAATACGGCGTGACAAGCATAACGCAATCGACGCCGGCTTCTTCAGCTTTTTTTGTCAGTTTAATGGAGTCTTTCGTATTGTTACTTCCCGTACCCGCAATAACAGGCACGCGTCCGTTCACTTCTTTGACTGTAAATTCAAAGAGTGCAATTTTTTCTTCCGTTGAAAGTGTCGGAGATTCGCCGGTCGTGCCTGCGACGACTAAAGAATCCGTGCCGTTTTTCAACAAATAGTCGATTAATGTAGACAGTTTTTGAAAGTCTACATTCCCTTTACTGTCAAAGGGGGTAATCATCGCTGTAGATATATTTCCGACATTCATTTTTTTCACCTCATCATGATTCAATCACATTTACTTTGAAAGTTCAAACACTTCATGCAGCGCATTTACGGCCGTTACCATATCTTTTTCATGAACGAGCACCCAGATCGTCGTATGGCTGTCGGCAGATTGCAGAATCGGAATGCCTTTATCAGAAAGTGCGGAGACGATTTTTGACGTGACACCCGGAACACCCATTATCCCGGCGCCGACCGCTGACACTTTCGCACAGCTCTCCGTCACTGTCGGCTCATATCCTAATTCAGCCAAAATGCTGCGCGCGGCTTCCGTTTTACTGCCGGCCACGGTATATACGATTTCACTCGGCGTAATGTTAAAGAAATCTACGCTGATTCCGGCATTTGCCATTGCTTTAAAGACTTCAGTCTGAACGTTGTATTGCCCCATTTTGGCGGGAACCTTAAATTGCGTCACATCTTTCACATGGGCGATCCCTGTAATCAGCCGTTCGAATACATCGCTGCCGATGTTAGACGAATGATGGGACGTCACCAAAGTGCCTTTGTCTTTTGAATAAGTGGAGCGCACGCGAATCGGCACCTTTGCCTGCATGGCGATTTCCACCGCGCGCGGATGAATGACTTTCGCGCCTTGATAGGCAAGGTTGCAGATTTCCGTATATGTGACGTTCGGAAGCGGCTTAGCATTTTCCACGATTCTCGGATCGGCTGTCATAACGCCTTCCACGTCCGTAAAAATGTCGATAAACTCAGCATCAACCGCCGCGCCGAGCGCCGCTGCTGAAGTATCGCTTCCTCCTCTGCCGATCGTCGTCGTGTCGCCTTTTTCAGTCGCTCCCTGAAATCCTGCGACAACGACGGCGTCATGGCTGGCGAGTGCAGCGAAAAGCCGCTCTGTTTTCATTTCTATAATTTTGGCGTCAGTATGCTGGGCATTGGTTAAAAAGCCGGCCTGGGCTCCTGTTAAAGCTGCGGCTTTTATGCCGTTTTCCTTCAGCATGCTGGAAAAAACAACGGACGAAATCGTTTCTCCGCAAGACAGAAGCATATCCTGCTCTCTCGGAGAAATGTCGGACTGGCTGCCGTAAAGGAGCCCGATTAAAGAATCTGTCGCGTACGGGTCTCCTTTTCTTCCCATCGCCGATACGACAACGACAACTTTATAACCTTCACTGATGGCATCTTTAATGTGTGCTAGCGCAAGCTTGCGGCCTTTGTCATCTTTTACGGATGTTCCGCCGAATTTTTGAACAATGATCTTCACTATTTTCACTCCAAATTAGTCTGACGTAACAGAAGAGAGCAGGCAGAGCCTTACTCTCTTCTGTTCGCCTATAGAAAAATACGTTTGTTTTATACGAGGTTCAGTTTTTGCAGGCTTTCCGCGATTTGGACTGAGTTCCAAGCGGCGCCTTTTAACAGGTTATCAGAAACAACCCACAAATGAAAACCGTTTGCTCTGTCCAAATCTTTACGGATTCTTCCTACAAATACATCGCGTTTGCCGACGCAATCAGCAGGCATCGGGTAAAGCTGCTCCGCCGGATCATCCTGAAGCGTAACACCCGGAGCTTCTTTTAAAAGCTGTTTAATATCTTCAACGGTTGCGTCATCACGGTCAAGCTCAATGTAAACAGATTCTGAGTGCCCTGTTTCAATCGGCAGTCTGACACATGTCGCAGCCACTTCCAGCTTCGGCATATGCATGATTTTTTTCGTTTCATTAATCATTTTCATTTCCTCAAACGTATAGCCGTTGTCTTGGAATTTATCAATTTGCGGAATGGCGTTAAATGCGATTTGATAATGCTTTTTGTCGCCTTTAACCGGCATAATGGACGGTTCTGCGGGTTCATTGTTTAAAATCGCCTTTGTCTGGCTGTACAATTCCTTCGCCGCTTCATTGCCGGCCCCGGACACAGCTTGGTAAGTAGATACAATGACTTTATTCAACCCGTACGCTTTGCGGATCGGTTCAAGCGCAGCCACCATCTGAATCGTTGAACAGTTAGGGTTGGCGATAATGCCGTTATGTTTGTGCAGATCACCTTCGTTCACCTCAGGCACGACAAGCGGTGTATTTTCGTCCATGCGGAATGCGCTGGTATTGTCAATCACGATGGCTCCCCGTTTTACAGCCTCAGGCGCCAAGCTTTGTGATACGCTTCCGCCGGCGCTGAATAACGCGATATGGACGCCTTCGAAGCTTTCCGGAACAGCTTCCTGCACTGTATATTCTTCGCCTTTAAACGTTACTTTCGTACCAGCAGAACGCTTTGAGGATAGTAGTGTGAGTGTTTCGATTTCAAAGTTTCTGTCTTCCAGTGTTTTCAGCATTTGCTGTCCTACGGCTCCCGTCGCTCCGACAACTGCTACGTGTAATCCTCTTCCCATCTGTAAAACTCCTTCCGCCAATTAAGCATCATTTGTTGAATTGACTTTGCATTTTACGTTTTATTTTACCATAGAATAGTCACGGATTGACCGAATTTTTTTATTCCGGAATGATTTTCTGTCATCATGATTTTTTATTCATGATGGTGTACGAGCACCGGCTGAACCTGCTGGTGCAAAAGAGCTTTTTCTACCGTAATCGGAAGGAGATCCATTCTGGCGACGAGCGATGTCGGTTTTTTCACGTGGTCGTCCTGGCCGAACGGGATGAAATATATGTTTTTTGCGGACATCAGCCTCATTAAATTCATTCCGTTTAAACCGAGTCCGTCGTTTGTCGAAATTCCGAGCACGACCGGGCGGCCGTTGCGGATCGTGGCTTTCGCAGCCATAAGGACGGGGCTGTCAGTCATCGCATTTGCGAGTTTGCTCATTGAATTTCCGGTTAAGGGGGCGATGACCATGCAGTCGAGCGGAAGTTTCGGCCCGAGAGGCTCCGCTTTTACGATGGAATCAATCGCCTCAAAGCCTGTTGCTTCTTCAATTTTTCTGACCCAATCTCCCCCCTCCCCAAAGCGGGTATCGGTCGATTGAACGGTTGACGTCACGACCGGCCGGACTTCAGCTCCTTGACTGATAAGCGCCTCTATTTGCGGAAAAACTTCCTCATATGTGCAATGCGAGCCGGTTAATCCGAATCCGATTCTTTTCCCTTTCAGAGACATGGTTATTTCCCCTCTTTCTTTAAGTCTGCCAAAAGCTTGCTCAATACGTTCGCAATAATCTGTCCGGCTGTTTTCGGGGCCACAATTCCCGGAAGACCCGGAGCAAGCAGCGCTTTAATGCCTTGTTTTTCAGCATATTTGAAATCCGTTCCGCCCGGGCGGGATGCTAAATCCAAAATCAAGGTCTTCGGCGTCATACGCGATAAAACACTTTGATTCAGAATCAAGCTCGGTACGGTGTTAATGCAGATATCAATATCATTTACATGTTCAGTAAGCTCTTCAAGCTGAAAAGGAGAAAGCCCCATTTCCATTATACGGGCCAAATGAGCCGAACTCCGCGCGCCCACTTTTACCTTCGCCCCTAACGCCGCAAACGTCCGGGCGATCGTCATACCGGTGCGCCCCATGCCGAGAACGGCGACATTTGATCCGTGAATGGTATAATCCGTATGCTGAATCGCCATCATGATTGTTCCTTCAACAGTGGGAATCGAGTTGAATATCGCGATGTCGTCCCGCTCAAATAATTTCACAAGCTTGCGGCCGGCTTCGCTGGCGATCCCCTCAAGATACGCGTTGGAGATGCCTGAATAAATGACGCAATGCTCCGGTGTCCGCTCAAGATAGCTCTGCTTTAATACCACTTCTTCATTTGAAAAAACCGTGGAAACAACGCCTTCTCCGGTCGTTGCCGATACGGGCAGGATGATACTGTCTATTTTTTGAAAGGGAATCTCATCGATTTTGCATTTGACGGTTCCTGTAAAACCGTCATCCAATTGGTCAAACCCTGCAAGATAAATATCGGCATGCTGTTCTGTCAGCTTTCTTATAATCTCAAGCTGTCTTGCGTCACCGCCAATGATCGCAATTGTCAATCCGGTTAACATCTGAAACGTTCACCTTCTTTACAGTTACTGGATCTTTTAAGTGTCATCCTCATCTTCATCGTATGTGCAAAGAGAAAGGGCGGTGAATGTACAGCGTCTTTTTCATGAAAAAAGCACCGGCTGTATGAGCCGGTGCTTGCAAAAAATGAATAAGATCTACTCTTCGGGAGGCGTGATCTCCCCCGGAACGTCTAAAATGATCATGTCTGACCCGATTTTTTGGATATGGTTCCAGGGGACGCGGATGTCGTGGCCTTGTTTTCGCAATCCGAACCATTTTACCGTCGGAATCAACAGCGCGGTAATTTGTCCGTCCTGTTCATTAATTTCCAAATCGGTCTGGCCGAGCACGCCGAGCCGCTCTGCCCGTTTAATGTCCACAATTTCTTTACCTGACAGTTCACTGAGCCTCATGATAGCCACCCCCTTGTACTATATGACCCGGAGTAAAAAAAAATGCCTGCCCCGTATAGAGGCAGACTGCTTTGCCGATTAAGACGAGGCCGGCATATTGCCGGTCGGGCTGATGAGCGATAGTGCGTAATCATCCGTAAATAAGCGGCGGCTGAGGCCGTTGACGCTTTCCAGGCTGACCGCATTTAATTCAGTGATAATTTCATCCATGGTCTTATGCTTTCCGAGCAGGAGTTCGTTTTTCCCGTTCCGGCTCATTTTGCTGTTTGTGCTCTCTAAGCTGAGCATTAAGCTCCCCTTCATTTGCTCTTTGCTGTTTTCCAGCTCTTTCGGGGTGATACCGTCACGTTTTAGAACCGATAACGTTTCCTGAATGGTTTCAGACAGAAGTCCGAGCTGATTCGCGCCGGTGCCTCCGTAAATCGTCAGCATACCGCTGTCTTCATAGGAACTGTGATAGCTGTATACAGAATAGGCCAGTCCTTTATCTTCGCGCACATCCTGGAAAAGACGGCTGCTCATGCTTCCGCCCAGCACGTTGTTTAAGACGATCAAATCGTAAATGTCCGGATCTCCGACTTTCAGGCCTTTGAAACCGAGACAGAGATGCGCCTGTTCGGTGTCTTTTTTTCTGGTCAGCTTTTCATAATGAAACTCAGGCTCGCTGATGCCGCTTGCTTTGCCCTTCGCTTCGTATGTACCGAACCATTTCTCCACGTCTTTAATGAATTGTTCCGTTACATTTCCGGCGACAGAAATGACGACGCGGTCCGGCGTGTAAAAGTCATCCATATGCTGTCTGAGAGAATCGCCGTTAAAGGACGAAAGCGTTTCCTCCGTCCCGAGAATCGGGTAGCCGAGCGAATGATTGCCGTATGTCGCTTTGCTCAGCAGATCGTGGACAATGTCATCCGGCGCGTCTTCATACATTTTGATTTCTTCATATACGACGTTCTTTTCTTTTTTGAGCTCATCTTCGTCAAAAGCAGAATGAAAGAACATATCAGCCAGCACATCAAGTGCGTAGTTTGCATGCTCATCCAGCACTTTGGCGTAATAGCACGTATATTCTTTTGAAGTGAAGGCATTCACTTGGCCGCCTATCCGATCAAAGGATTCTGCGATTTCCCGTGCGGACCTGGTATTTGTTCCTTTAAAAAACATATGCTCAAGAAAGTGCGAAATACCGTTTGTCTCCGGCGTTTCATGGCGTGACCCCGTCCCGATCCAGACGCCGATTGCCACAGACCGCACCGTTGGATTATTCTCAAGCACAACTCTTACACCGTTTTGGCATGTATAGCGTTTTATCAAGTCTGTTCCTCCTATTCAAAAGACAGGCAACTGCCGCCTGCTACTTCATCAGCCTGTTTTCATCCATTAAGTCAGACACTGAGCCGAGCGCGTAGCCTTTTTCTTTGATTTTTGCAATCAGTGTATCCAGGCTTTTCGCAGTCGGATCAGTCGGATGCATTAAAATCATGGCTCCGTTATGTATTTTGCTCAACACCCTTGTTTGTAAAACAGCCGGAGACGGTTTTTGCCAGTCAATGGTGTCAACGGTCCACATGATGGTGCCCATTCCTTTTTCCGCCGCAAGGTCGACCACAGCTTTTCTGAAGCTGCCGCTTGGCGGCGCAAACCATTTTGGCTTTATGCCGAGCGTCTCGCTGATTTGTGCATTTGTTTTGTCAAGCTGTTCGGAAATGCTTCCTGAAGTCAGTTTGCTCATATCAGGGTGATTGTATGAATGATTTCCGATTTCATGTCCGTCTGCCGCTATTTTTTTCCCCAGCTCCTGATTGTTTTTCAGCCATTTCCCTTCAAGAAAGAAAGTTGCTTTGACCTGGTACTGCTTCAGAATAGGCAGCATTTGCTCCACGTATTCATTTCCCCAGGCGACATTTATCAGGAAGGCGACCATCGGTTTGTCGGGATTTCCTTTATAAATGGGTTCGGGCGCGAGAGATTCAAGATGGACTTTCGGTTTTACCTGCTCATAGACAAGGCCGTCTTCGTGAAATTCTCCGTCCTTTTTCATTTGTTTATAGGATTTTTCCACATTGACTTTTAAACCGTTATATCCCGGTATACTCTTCCATATTTTATCAATCCGCGCGTCTTGCGGCTTCACTTCATACTCTGGCGCTTTTTGCAGTAATTCTTCATAGAGCGGATCTTTTGATGCTGACACAGTTACAGCGTCTTTTTTCATTGCGTCTATGTAATCAACTGTATACGGGTTTTTTAACATTTCAAACGAAACAAAAAAAAGAAATAAAAAAACGGCAAACGGCACGAATTTTTTCAACATGTCCTTCCCCCCTCCTCACACATTATGTATGAGGAGGACAAGGTAGAACCCGTCTGTTGTCTTTCTCAAAATAAAGAAGCCGGGTCTCCCAGGCTCCTTGTTAGGTTTTCATTTAAGATTGTTGTTGTTCCTGTTCTTTTTCTTTCTCTTCGCGCAGCACTGCTTTACGCGACAGATTCACTCGTCCCTGTTTGTCAATTTCAGTTACCTTCACAAGGATTTCGTCACCGATTTTCACAACATCCTCAACCTTGCCGACCCGTTCGAGCGCTAGTTCAGAGATGTGAACGAGACCGTCTTTTCCGCTGAAAATTTCAACGAAAGCGCCGAATTTCTCAATCCGTTTGACTTTACCGAGGTAAAGCTGGCCGACTTCGACTTCTCTGACAAGATCTTCGATGATTTTTTTCGCTTTTTGGTTGCTGCTTTCATCAGTAGAAGAAATAAAGATGGTGCCGTCTTGTTCAATGTCAATTTTAACACCGGTATCTTCAATGATTTTGTTGATTTGTTTACCGCTCGGTCCGATAACGTCACGGATTTTATCCGGATTAATGTTCATCGTTAAAATTTTCGGCGCATATTGAGAAAGTTCTTTTCTTGATTCACCAAGCGTGCTGAGCATGCTGTTCAAGATTTCCATTCTTCCTTTTTTCGCCTGCTGAAGCGCTTCTTCAAGAATTTCTCTTGAAAGGCCTTCAATTTTAATGTCCATTTGCAGCGCTGTCACGCCTTTTTCCGTGCCGGCTACTTTAAAGTCCATGTCACCGAGGGCGTCTTCCATCCCTTGAATATCCGTTAATACCGTATAGTACTCGCCTGATTTCACAAGTCCCATCGCAATACCCGCAACAGGGGCTTTAATCGGAACACCTGCGTCCATCATGGCAAGCGTGCTCGCGCAAATGCTGGCCTGTGAAGTGGAACCGTTTGATTCAAGCACTTCGGATACGAGGCGGACCGTATACGGGAAGTCTTTTTCATTCGGAATGACCGGCTCAAGCGCACGCTCTCCAAGAGCACCGTGACCGATCTCACGGCGTCCCGGTCCGCGCATCGGGCCTGTCTCCCCTACGCTGAACTGCGGGAAGTTATAATGATGCATAAAGCGTTTTGATTCTTCCACGCCTAAACCGTCAAGAATCTGAACGTCCCCAAGGGCGCCTAATGTACAAACGCTGAGCGCCTGCGTCTGTCCTCTCGTAAACAGCCCGGAGCCGTGCGTTCTCGGCAGAAGACCGACTTCTGAAGAAAGCGGGCGGATCTGATCAACGCCGCGGCCGTCCGGACGGATTTTTTCTTCTGTGATCAAACGGCGCACTTCGTTTTTCACGAGTTTAGACAGTGTCTGTTTCACTTTTTTAATCGTATCTTCATCATGCTCTTCTTCTTCGAATTTCGCGACAACTGCATTTTTCACTTCATTGATCGCGTTTTCGCGAGCATGTTTTTCGTGAACCTGAATGGCGCTGAGAAGATCCGGCTCCGCAAGGCTTTTTACTTTTTCGCTGAGCTCTTCGTCAATTTCATACAGTTGGATTTCTGTTTTCTCTTTGCCGACTGCTGCGACGATTTCTTCTTGGAATGCGATCAGGCGCTTAATTTCTTCGTGACCGAACATAATCGCCTCAAGCATGATTTCTTCAGGAACTTCATCCGCTCCGGCTTCCACCATGTTGATGGCGTCTTTTGTGCCTGCAACGATGAGGTTGATATCACTTTTTTCAAGCTGGTCAACCGTCGGATTGATAACGAATTTACCGTCAATGCGGCCTACCGTCACACCCGCGATCGGGCCTTCAAACGGGATATCGGAAACGCAAAGAGCGAGTGATGAACCGAACATTGCAGCCATTTCAGATGAGCAGTCCTGATCAACACTCATGACAATGCTGATGACCTGTACTTCGTTACGGAATCCGTCTGCGAAAAGCGGGCGGATCGGACGGTCGATCAGACGGCTGGCTAAAACGGCCTTTTCACTTGGACGGCCTTCTCTTTTAATAAAACCGCCCGGAATTTTACCTACTGCGTATAATCTTTCTTCATAGTTAACGGTAAGCGGGAAAAAATCTAGCGGTTTCGGTTCTTTTGATGCGGTTGCTGTGCTGAGCACTGCAGTATCGCCGTAGCGAACCATGACAGCGCCGTTTGCCTGTTTGGCAAGCTGGCCGGCTTCTACTGTAAGCTGTCTGCCGGCCCAATCTATGGTAAAGACATGTTTCTCTTGTCCCATTCGATTACGAGCTCCTCTCTTAATGTGTGAAATAATCAATTACTCCTATTATGAACGAAATGAATTGAACATATCAATGTCAAAGTAGTATGTAAAAGGATTTCATTGTTTTTTTTATCATTATTTTTTTCGCTTTAATACGATAAAAAAGCGGGAATCCTCCCGCTTTTTACGATTATCGACGTAAGCCTAGTTTGTTAATTAACTCACGGTAACGAGTTACGTCTTTATTACGCAGATACGTAAGAAGATTACGACGTTTACCTACCATTTTAAGAAGACCGCGACGTGAGTGGTGATCTTTCTTGTGAGTACGCAAATGCTCGTTCAAGTTGTTAATTGAGTCTGTTAGGATAGCGATCTGAACTTCTGGAGATCCAGTATCAGATTCGTGTGTTTTGAACTCACTGATGAGTTGATTTTTACGCTCTTGAGTAATTGCCATCCTGTTTCACCTCCATATCATAATTAGCCCCAGTTACCTAGCAACCGTCGGTGACTTCGGATTGCCAAGCAATGGTTTTAAGACTACGAAACATATGATACTAAAAATCGCGCCCATATGCAAATCTTTTAGAAGAAAATTTGTGTACTTTTGATGTTTTTTCCGTTATTTGCTGAAAAAACGGATCGCTTCTTGTTTGTCTTTCCCGATCTGAGCCGTCAGCTCATCGATGCCGTTAAACTTCCGTTCGCTTCGGATTCGTTTGTACCACTCGATTTTAACGTCTTCTCCGTATACATCCTGTTGAAAATTAAACAAATGGACTTCAATTGACGGCTGATCGGGACGCTTTTCATAAAAGGTCGGTTTGTAGCCGATGTTGCAGACGCCTTCATACACCTCGCCTTTTATTTCAGCTTTCACTGCATACACACCTGTCGGCGGCACGATATAACTGTTGTGCAGGCCGACATTCGCGGTCGGAAAACCGATGGTTCGGCCTCTTTTGTCTCCGTGAATCACAGTGCCCCGGATAAAATACGGCTGGCCGAGAAGAGTGTGCGCAAGTTCAACGTCACCATCCTGGAGCGCTGACCGGATATAAGTGGAGCTGATCTTTCTGTCCTGCTCGGTCTGTTTCTCGACAGTCGTGCATCCGGCCTTGCCGTTTAAATCGTCCGGCAGCGTCTCCATCGTGCCTTTTCCGTATTTTCCGTACGTAAAATCGAAGCCTCCCACAGCGTGCCGCGCGTTTAACCCTAAAATATACTCCTCGGCAAACTGTTTTGGAGACAGAGACGCAAACGCTTCATCAAACTTTACGACATACAGCACATCAGCGCCTAAACGTCCGATCTGGCTGATTTTATCTTCAAGCGGCGTAATCAGATCCTTTGGCTCTTTGTCCCTGCCCAACACATGGGAAGGGTGAGGATGAAACGTCATAACGGCCAGCGACAGGCCTTTTTCTTCGGCTATTTGTCTGGCTGTTCCGATTACTTTCCGGTGTCCCAAATGAACGCCGTCAAAGTAGCCGAGCGCCATGACAGACGCCGGCTGCTCTTCTTTTTGTAAATGATGCGGATGAGAAATATGTATCGTCTTCACAGAACGGTCACCTTTTTTCTTATTGTTCGCTTTTTTGCATGAGCACTTTAGCCGGTTTCAGCAGTCCTTTTTTTGAAGGATGCGGCATATAAATGGCCACACATTCTCCGTCTTCAGTACAGACCGCTATACGGGCGTCAGCTGTCATTGCAGAAAATTCCGCCGGGATGTCAAACACTGACCCGTTTTCAGCTTTCTTAGCTAATGTATCACTTATGACCCATTTCGGCAAATGATTGAGCGCTCTTTCAATCGGCACGGCATGCTCTGCAACCGTTCCGTCTGAAACCTGCTGTTCAAGTTCCCCAAACGTGAAACACTCATCAAGGCTGAAATCGCCGGAAGCGGTGCGGATGAGATGCGACATATGCGCGGGATAGCCGAGTTTTTCACCGATTGTCACCGCCAATGTTCTGACGTAAGTGCCCTTTGAGCACGTGACTGTAAAGCGGAATGATGCTGTGTCTTCTTTATAAGTGACAGGGGAAGTGAGCGCGGTATCTTCAATCGTGATATTCCGCTTCGGCCGCTCCACTTCAATACCCGCCCTGGCGTATTCATAGAGCTTTTTCCCGTTGACCTTTACAGCGGAATACATCGGCGGCACTTGCTCCTGCGGTCCCTTCAGTTCGTCTAAAACGGCTTTGATATCCGCTTCTTTCAGCGGCTCCTTGACAGGTTTTACGCTGACCGTTTCTCCAGTCTGGTCTTCGGTCGATGTGGAGAAGCCGAGAGTGATCTCAGCATCGTACGTTTTTGACTTGTCGGTGACGTACTCAACAATCTTTGTGGCCCGTCCGACACAGATCGGCAGTACGCCAGACACTTCCGGATCAAGCGTTCCCGTATGTCCGACTTTCTTTGTTTTTAACAGTTTTCTTATTTTCATTACACAGTCGTGAGAAGTCATGCCGACCGGTTTATGTAAAAGGAGAACTCCGTTAACCATCTGTCTTTCGCTCCTTTGTTATCAATTTTATCCCGTAAAACGCAGAAAAGAGGACAGACGACACTCGCCCATCCTCTTTCCTTGTTATTCAGACGGTTTATCTGAATGCAGTTCGTGAATCAATGTTTCAATACGATTGCCGTACTCAATTGATTCATCAAATTCAAATTCAAGCTCAGGCGTTTTGCGGAGTCTGATTCGGCTGCCGATTTCGGAACGGATAAATCCTTTCGCTTTCTCAAGCCCTTTCAGCGCCTCCTCTTTCTTTTTCTCTCCGCCGAGAACGGAGATATACACCTTCGCTATTTGTAAATCACCTGAAACACGTACGTCTGTTACAGTGAGAAATCCGATTCTCGGGTCTTTCAGCTTTCGGCTGATAATATCCCCGAGCTCTTTTTTCATCTGCTCGCCGACACGGTTTGCTCTCATACTCAATTCAATCACCTCTAAGTTAAAACCACTCTGTTCTAGTGATCGTCCGTTCTATTTCGGGAAAGGAGTCAATAAACGCGAGTACGCGCTGGATCTCCTTTTCCGCCTGAACGTGAGAGGAGGAGACGACGGCGATTCCGAAGCTGGTCCGCTGCCAAGTGTCCTGATAGCCGATTTCTGCAGCCGACACGTTGAACTTATTCTGAACCCTCGTTATAATCCGCTTCAGAACGGCTCGTTTCTCCTTTAATGATCCCGCATCATAAATGATGCATTCACATTCCGCAAATCCGATCACTTTCTTTCGATTTCCTGCATGACATACGCTTCAATGATGTCGCCTTCGCGAATGTCATTGTATTTCTTAATTGTAATACCACATTCATATCCTTGTGAAACTTCTTTCACATCATCTTTGAAGCGTTTCAGAACGTCTACTTCCCCTTCGAAGATGACCACGCCGTCACGGATCAGGCGGAGTCCGCTGTCACGTGTAATGTGGCCGTCTGTTACATATCCGCCGGCAATCGTGCCGATTTTCGACACTTTGAATGTTTGGCGCACTTCAACCTGACCGATGACTTTTTCTTCGTATTCAGGATCAAGCATTCCTTTCATCGCCGCTTCAATTTCTTCGATGACTTTGTAAATGATACGGTGAAGACGGATATCTACATTTTCAGCTTCAGCCGTGCTCTTAGCATTTCCGTCTGGGCGCACATTAAACCCAATAACGATTGCATTTGAAGCAGATGCGAGAATGATGTCTGATTCCGTAATCGCACCGACGCCTGTGTGAATGATTTTCACTTTTACGCCTTCTACTTCAATTTTTTGAAGAGCGGCTGTTAACGCTTCGGCTGAACCTTGAACGTCAGCTTTTACGATTAAATTGATGTCTTTGACATCGCCTTGTTTAATTTGTTCAAACAGATCATCGAGGCTCAGCTTCGCTTTGTCGCTGCGCTGTTCTTCCAGTTGCTTGGAAGCGCGTGCTTCACCGACAGAACGGGCTGTTTTTTCGTCTTTAAAGACGAGGAATTGATCGCCAGCCTGCGGTACGTCGTTTAAGCCCGTAATTTCTACAGGTGTGGACGGTCCGGCTGTTTTCACGCGGCGGCCGAGATCATTGACCATGGCCCGCACGCGGCCGAATGTATTTCCGACAACGATCGGATCTCCGACATTCAATGTTCCCGTTTGAACGAGAAGTGTCGCGACAGATCCTCTTCCTTTATCGAGCTCAGCTTCAATAACCGTTCCTTTTGCCTGACGGTTCGGATTGGCTTTCAGCTCTTCCACTTCACTGACAAGCAGAATCATTTCGACAAGCTCGTCAATTCCCTTGCCTGTAAGAGCGGACAGAGGAACGAAAATCGTTTCTCCTCCCCATGCTTCAGGAACGAGTCCGTATTCAGTCAGCTCCTGCATGACACGGTCAGGGTTCGCGCTTTCTTTATCCACTTTATTCACGGCAACGATAATCGGAACCTCAGCCGCTTTCGCATGGTTGATGGCTTCGACTGTTTGCGGCATAACGCCGTCATCAGCCGCTACGACTAAAATGGTGATATCAGTTACTTCCGCACCGCGCGCACGCATTGTTGTGAACGCCGCGTGTCCCGGAGTATCTAGGAACGTGATTTTTTTGCCGTTTTCTTCGATCTGGTAAGCCCCGATATGCTGGGTGATTCCGCCGGCTTCACCTTCAACAACTTTTGTTTTTCTGATGCTGTCAAGGAGGGTCGTTTTCCCGTGGTCAACGTGGCCCATGATCGTCACGACAGGCGGACGGATTTGAAGATCTTCTTCTTTGTCAGCCTCTTCATATTTTTCAAGCTCAGTTTCTTCAAGCACAATCACTTCTTCTGTTTCTACACCGTATTCAGATGCGATCAGTTCGATTGTGTCTTTGTCAAGCTCCTGGTTAATGGTAGCCATTACGCCCAGAAGCATCAGTTTTTTAATGAGTTCAGACGGTTCTTTGCCAAGTTCTTCGGCTAAGGCCCCGACTGTTAAAGAGCCGGAAAACGTAATTTTCTCAGGAAGCTCTTTTTTCGGTTTCAGCGGTTTTTGCTGATACTGATTTTTGTTGTTATGATTGCGTTTGTTTTTGTTTTTGTTGTTGTTGTTATTCTTCTTGTTTTTGTTAAATTGATTATTCTGCACGTCATTCTTCTTTCCGTCTCGAATTTTGTTTGGTTGATTCCCAGCAGGCTGCTGATTAATCCCTTGCGGCTTGTTTTTGTTCGTTTCCGCAGGCTTCTGAGATGTAACGCCGGCGCCGCCTTTTTTAAATTTCGCATCAAGCTGCTTAATGGTCTTTTCTTCAAGCATTGCCATATGGTTATTTACTACTATATCCATGTTTTTCAGCGCAGTCAAAATTTCCTTGCTTGAAACATTGATGGCTTTTGCATATTCGTAAACTCTCATTTTAGCCATTCGTTCACCCCCAAAAATATTAATCGAGCAAGCTGATCAGCTTATTCGCAAAACCTTGGTCAGTGACGGCGACAACGACACGTGATTCCTTGCCGATAGAGCGGCCGAGATCCGCGCGGCTTTCGACTTTTTTATAAGGCACTTTATAATAATTGCATTTATCGGATACTTTTTTTGCAGTATTCGCAGATGCATCTTCTGTCAGCAGAACAAGTTTTGCACGCGCATTTCTAATTTCTTTTATAACCAAGTCCTCGCCCGACACGACCTTACGAGCTCGATTGGCCAGACCCAGCAAGGGAAACCATTCCATTCCAGACATGTTATTTTTTCACCTTTTCCGCCAGTTCCAGCAATTCTTCGAAAATCTGGTCATCGATTTGTGATTGAAATTGATTTTGCAATGTGTTTTTCTTTTTCGCAGCTAAGATGCATTCTTTCTCAAGGGTGATATAGGCACCCCGTCCGTTCTTCTTTCCGGTCGGATCGACTGAAATCTCTCCTTCTTTAGAACGGACAATTCGGATCAGTTCCTTTTTAGGCTTCATTTCCCCTGTTACCACGCATTTGCGCAGAGGAATTTTTTTTCGCTTATTCACCTAAAGTCACCTCTTATTCATCCGATTCGGCTGTTTCAGGCTCCATAAAGAGCGGCTCTAAATCGTCATCTTCTTCATGCTCTCTCGGATAGATGCCAAGGTCTCTTGCATCCGTTTCACTTTTGATATCGATTTTCCAGCCTGTCAGTTTCGCGGCTAAGCGGGCGTTTTGCCCTCTTTTTCCGATTGCCAGAGAAAGCTGGTAATCAGGAACGATGACAGTCGTGGCTTTTTCTTCTTCGCTGACGATGACATCCAGCACTTTAGACGGGCTGAGCGCATTGGCAACAAATTCAACCGGATCATCAGACCAGTTAACGATATCAATTTTTTCGCCTTTCAGTTCATTGACGATCGCCTGCACGCGCTGGCCTTTAGGACCGACGCATGAACCGACCGGATCAACGTCAGGGTCATCAGTGCGGACGGAGATTTTAGAGCGGTCGCCCGCTTCTCTGGCAACGGATTTCAGTTCGACCGTTCCGTCATAAATTTCCGGCACTTCGATTTCAAAAAGACGCTTCAACAGACCAGGATGCGTTCTTGATACATAGATCTGCGGCCCTTTTGTCGTTTTTTCGACTTTTGTGATAAATACTTTAATCCGATCGTGCGGTTTATAGCTCTCATTCGGCATTTGTTCATTGACGGGCAGCAGCGCTTCAATCTTGCCGAGAGACACGTAAATAAACTTGCTGTCTAAGCGCTGTACAATTCCCGTCATGATGTCTTCTTCACGATCGATAAATTCTGAGTAAATCACGCCGCGCTCAGCTTCACGGACACGCTGCGTCACCACTTGTTTCGCCGTCTGCGCAGCAATGCGGCCGAAGTCTTTCGGCGTTACTTCTATTTCAACGACATCTCCGACAAGGTAGTTCGGATGGATGTGCTGGGCGTCGTCAAGCGAGATTTCAAGTCTTGAATCGTATACCTCGTCTACGACATCCTTTCTTGCGAACACGCGGATCGTGCCCGTCTCACGGTTCAGATCGACCCGTACGTTTTGCGCCTGGTTAAAATTTCGCTTGTACGCGGAAATTAAGGCAGCTTCAATTGCTTCGATGATAATGTCTTTACTGATGCCTTTTTCTTTTTCAAGAATAGTGAGAGCATCTAATAGTTCACTGCTCATGTTAGCGGTCTCCCCCCTTAAACACTAATACTTCATTCATTAAAATGTTACAGCTAATCTTGCGTTAGCTATTTTTTCATACGGAATATTGACCCGTTTCTTTCTTGTTTTGACCGTCATCTCTATTGTAACAGTTTGTCCATCGAATTCAGCCAATTTGCCTTCAAACACTTTTAAACCGTCAATCGGTTCGTACGTTTTCATGTACACATTTTTGCCCAGTGATTTTTCGAAGTCGGCTTTTTTCTTTAATGGACGCTCGGCTCCAGGAGAAGATACTTCAAGAAAGTAGTTCTGGGTGATCGGATCGGCCTCATCCAGCTTTTCGCTTAACGCTTCGCTGACTTTGGCGCACTCCTCAATATCAACACCGTTCTCGGAATCAATAAACACGCGAAGGAACCAGTTTTGACCCTCTTTGACAAATTCAATGTCTACGAGTTCAAGCTGAAGGTCATCCAGTATGGGCTGAGCCATTTCTTGAACGGTATCAGTCACTTTTTTGCTCATGTTTTTCCTCCTTGTGCTGTCGATATCATATCAGCCGTTCCTCTGCATAAAAACCCTGCTTCAAAAGAGCAGGGGCATGGAGAAAACGATGGACATGTCGAGGCAAAATTGCCTGTTCAATACAAAAGAGCGGGTTTCCCCACTCTTTGCCTCGGTAATCGTTAGCATTTCCAATAAAACTATACCATAACCATATATTTAATGCAAATCAAACTCCGCTCGGAGGCTGTGCACAAAGCTTAAAACAGAGACAGCTGATTTTGGTCCGGAAGCGACTCAAGACAGCCGTGACGGTCTAAATACTCTAAAATGGTTTTTGACACTTTTCCGCGTTTTTGAAGATCCTCTTTTGAAAGGAACTCCCCTTCTTTCCGCGCTTTCACAATATTGAGAGCGGCGTTGGTTCCAAGTCCCGGAATTGAGTTGAACGGCGGGATGAGACTGTTGCCGTCAATGATAAATTCCGAAGCGCTCGAACGGTATAGATCGACCTTCTGGAAGGAATAGCCGCGCTCACACATTTCAAGCGCAAGCTCTAACACGGTAAGAAGGTTTTTCTCCTTCGGCGAAGCATCAAGCCCTTTAGAGCTGATATCATCCATCACCGCTCTAATGGCGGTCGAGCCTTTAATCATTGTATCAATGTCAAAGTCATCTGCGCGGACGGTAAAATACGCAGCATAATATAAAAGCGCGTGATGCACTTTAAAATAGGCAATCCGCACCGCCATCAGCACGTATGCGGCGGCGTGGGCTTTCGGGAACATGTATTTGATTTTTTTGCATGAATCAATATACCAGTTCGGCACATTGTTCTTTTTCATTTCTTCTTCCCATTCCGGCGTCAGGCCTTTGCCTTTACGGACGAATTCCATGATTTTAAAGGCCAGTGAAGGCTCAAGGCCCTGATAGATCAAGTAAACCATAATGTCATCACGGCAGCCGATCACTTCGCTCAGTTCACACGTATTGTTGTGTATCAGTTCCTGCGCATTGCCGAGCCATACGTCCGTTCCGTGAGAAAGCCCGGAAATCTGGACAAGCTCGGAGAACGTCGTCGGCTTCGTATCCTCAAGCATCTGCCGCACAAATCGCGTCCCGAATTCAGGAATGCCGAGCGTCCCCGTTTTACAGCCAATCTGCTCTTCAGTGACGCCGAGCGATTCTGTGCCTTGGAAAATCTTCATAACTTCCGGATCATCTGTCGGAATCGTCTTCGGATCAATTCCGCTTAAATCCTGGAGCATCCGGATAACGGTCGGATCATCGTGCCCTAATATATCAAGCTTCAGCAGGTTGTCATGAATGGAGTGGAAGTCAAAATGAGTCGTTTTCCATTCAGACCCCGTCGCATCTGCCGGGAATTGTATCGGTGAAAAATCGTAAATATCCATGTAATCCGGGACAACGATAATCCCCCCCGGGTGCTGGCCGGTCGTTCTCTTAACGCCGGTGCAGCCTTGCACCAGACGGTCGATCTCCGCGCCGCGCATGTGTAGGTTGTGATCGCCCGCATAGCCTTTCACATATCCGTAAGCCGTCTTTTCCGCGACGGTGCCGATCGTTCCAGCGCGATACACGTTATCTTCACCGAACAATACTTTCGTGTAGTTATGGGCATGGGGCTGATACTCACCTGAGAAGTTCAAGTCGATATCGGGTACTTTGTCACCTTTAAAGCCTAAGAACGTTTCAAACGGGATATCATGTCCGTCCTTTTTCAAAGGGGTGCCGCAAGACGGGCAGCTTTTATCCGGAAGGTCAAAGCCGGAACCGACTGATCCGTCATTAAAGAATTCGGAATATCGGCAGCTCGGGCACACGTAGTGCGGAGCGAGCGGGTTCACTTCAGTAATTTCCGTTAAGGTCGCCACAAGCGATGAACCGACGGACCCCCGGGAGCCGACGAGATAACCGTCATCCAGAGACCGTTTTACAAGCTTATGAGAGATGAGATAAATAACGGCGAATCCATGACCGATGATACTTTTTAATTCTTTTTCTATTCTCGCTTCCACAATTTCGGGAAGCTCTTCACCGTAAATGCTTCTGGCGCGCTGATAGCTCATTTCACGGATCTCTTCATCGGCTCCGTCAATTTTCGGCGTGTACAGATCGTCTTTGATCGGTTTGATCTCATCGATCATCGAAGCGACTTTCTGCGTATTGTCAACCACGATCTCTTTCGCTTTTTCCGCACCGAGGAAGGAGAAAGCATCCAGCATTTCATCTGTCGTTCTGAAGTGCACTTTAGGCAGTTCGTGTCTGTTTAACGGGTTGGCGCCGCCTTGGGAAGATATTAAGATCTTCCGGTAAATTTTATCCTCATCGTTTAAATAGTGGACATTTCCCGTAGCCACGACCGGCTTATTCAATTTTTCTCCGAGCTTCGTAATGTTGGCGATGATTTCTTTCAGCGCTTTTTCATCCCGGACGAGCTCAAGCTGCAGAAGGTGTCTGTATACTTCCGGCGGCTGCACTTCAAGATAATCATAGAAGGATGCGATATCTTCAACCTCTTCAGGAGATTTTTGCATCATGCCTTCAAAGACCTCTCCCCTGTCACAGGCAGAACCGATTAACAGACCTTCTCTGTATTTATTAAGCTGCGACCTCGGAATGCGCGGCACTCTGTAGAAATATTGAATATGAGAAATGGACACGAGCTTAAACAGATTTTTAAGGCCGGTCTCATTTACGGCAAGCAATGTAGCGTGATAAGGCCTTGATCTCTGATAAGCATTGGATTGTCCCATATTCTCATTCAGCTGATCATGATAAAAAATGTCTTTTTCAGCGGCATCTTTGAGCATTTTCAACAGCAGGTAGCCCGTTGCTTCAGCGTCAAAGACCGCTCGGTGATGCTGGGTTAATTCGATATCAAACTTCTTACATAACGTATTTAAGCGGTGATTTTTAAACTCAGGATACAGGAAACGCGCGAGTTCCAGCGTATCAATGACCGGATTTTTCGCTTTTTCCGTTTTCAAAAGACGCTTGTACGCCACATTTAAAAATCCCATATCAAAGCTGGCGTTATGAGCCACAAGCACGTCATCGCCGATCCATTCTTTAAAATCCCGTACGACGTCAACGACATCGGGAGCGTCGCGGACCATGTCATCCGTAATCCCGGTAAGCTCTATCGTCGTTGCTGACAGCGGATGGTGCGGATTGGCGAACGCTTCGAATTTATCGATGATTTCTCCGCCTCTTATTTTGACTGCGGCAAGCTCAATGATCGTGTCATACACTGCGGACAGACCTGTCGTTTCAACGTCAAAGACGACGTATGTGTCTTCTTCCAGGAGACGGTGAGCTGGATTGTATGCGATCGGAACGCCGTCATCTACGATATTGGCTTCCATTCCGTAAATCATTTTAATGCCGTGTTTTTTCGCGGCGGAATAGGCATCCGGGAAAGACTGCACAACGGCATGATCAGTTAACGCAATCGCTTCATGTCCCCATTTTTTCGCCTGTTCGACAAGCTTTCCGATGCCCGTTACAGCATCCATTTGGCTCATCGGAGAATGCAGATGAAGCTCAACCCGTTTTTCGCCTTCAGGAGCGGTGTCTTCACGGGTTTTGGCTTTTATTTCATTCACGTCATTTGCAATCATGACGAGGTCTCTGACGAATGTATCGTTTTGAATGCTTCCCCGCGCCTTCACCCACATGCCTTTTTTCAGCGTTTTCATCAAAGCGGCGTCTTCTTTTTCTCTGGCGAACATTTTTACTAAAATGCTGTTTGTATAGTCCGTGATTTTGAAAATGCAGAGCGTGCGTCCGCTTTTCAGCTCGCGTGTTTCAGCATCAAACACAAACCCCTGCACCGTAATTCTTCTTTCTTCATCCATGATGCTGTCAAGCGTCCGGATTTCTTCGTTCTCTTTAATTTGATAGCCGATGACAAGCGGTCCGGACGGTGCCTGATCTTCATCGCCCTCTTTTTCCTTCTTCTCCATCTCGATAAGCGCCTGCATCGCCCGCTCCTGATCTTCAGCAAGCTTTTGCTCGCGGAATTTCTGGACTTCTTGGTCAGATACGAAAATTTCGGTATCCAGCTGCAGTTCCGGAAAGCCGAATTGGCGGTAGCTGTGCTGAATCAGCGCGCTGTATTTATTTTTGAGCGCAGATGCTTCTGTATCTGTTTTTGTTTTCACGATCAGTTTGTTTCCCTTGAGCTTCGGCTTCTGCTGATTCAAAAGAGCCACCATCGGCGGCGAGGTTCCTTCAAGCTCTTCAATACAGCGTGTCCAATAATCCTGTACAAGCTCCTCTGTCACTGTAGGGTCGATGACCTGAACAGACGATGTGACACGGGCGATGTGAGCAAACGATTGTGTTAACCTCATCATGAATGAATCATATATTTGATACGGCAGAAGAGCCTTAAAGCGAAATTGGAAATGCCAGGCCTTTTCTGCTTTATGGATTGTCAGTTTATCAATCTCTCCGTCTTCAAAGTATGTCATGAAGGTATCATCTGTCATATTAAGCTGCTGCAGAAGAATCTGAAACTGTCTTCTGTTTACTGATAACTGTTCCATTCAGACAGTATCCCTCCCTTAAAACATCATAAGTGAAGGTACCTCCGCAGGTGATGAGGTACCTTCTTTTTTCTCTATTTTAACATGATTTTGTATGATTCGTTATGGTGTTTACTTCGTCTTGATAAATTCAGAAAGCTCATCCACTGAAACTTCGGCAGATTCACCGGTTTTGCGGATTTTCACTTCTACGATGCCTTCATCGGCACGTTTTCCGACAGTGATGCGGATCGGAAGGCCGATCAGATCAGAATCAGCAAATTTTACGCCTGCGCGTTCAGCGCGGTCATCGTATAATACCTCATAACCTTCCGCCTGGAATTTGCCGTAAAGCTGTTCAGCAAGCTCTTTTTGCGCTTCGTTTTTCATATTCAGCGCCAAAATATGAAGGTCATACGGAGCAACGCTTTTCGGCCAGATCAAGCCTTTTTCGTCGTGATGCTGTTCAGCGATGGCTGAAAGCGTTCTGGACACGCCGATTCCGTAACATCCCATCAGCATCGGCTGCGCACGCCCGTTCTCATCAAGGTATGTCGCATTCATCGCTTCAGAGTAACGCGTGCCGAGTTTAAAGACTTGTCCGACCTCAATCCCTTCAGCAAAACGGATCGTACCTTTTCCGTCAGGTGACGGATCGCCTTCCTTAATGATTCGAAGATCGGCATATGCTTTTACTGACGCGTCACGTTCGATGTTTACGTTTCGGTAATGACGGTCTTTTTCATTCGCGCCGCTAACGGCGTTTACCATTACTTTTACGGCTTGGTCGGCATAAATCTCAATGTCGCCGGCAGCGCCGATCGGCCCCGCAAATCCCGGCTCCGTGCCAAGTTTCTCGGCTACTTCTTCATGAGACGCAAGCTCAACCACTTCCGCGTTCAGAAGGTTTTTCACTTTCACGTCATTGACCTCATGATCGCCTCTTACTAACACGAGAACAAATCGGTCATCAGCTTTAAACAGCATTGATTTAATGCAGGCGCTCGGCTCGATCTGCAGGAACGAAGCAAGCTCTTCAATGCTTTTGACATTCGGCGTATCAATTTTCTCCAATGCCTCGGGTGTTTCATCTGACGGCTCGCTGTTCATGACAACTTCCGCCATTTCCGTATTGGCTGCGTAAGAGGATCCATCGGAATAAGCGATGGTATCTTCCCCTATTTCAGAAAGAGCCATAAATTCATGCGTGTCTTTTCCGCCCATCGCGCCCGAGTCGGCAATAACGGGACGGACGTTTAATTCACAGCGTGCGAAAATGCTGCTGTATGCGCCGTACATGTTTTGGTATGTTTCCTCCAGACTTTCTTCAGAAGCATGGAAAGAATACGCATCTTTCATGATGAATTCGCGTCCGCGCAATAACCCAAAACGCGGGCGTTTTTCATCTCTGAATTTAGACTGGATCTGGTAAAGAGTGAGCGGCAGACGCTTATAAGATTTCACCTCATCGCGCACGAGAGAAGTAATGACTTCTTCATGTGTCGCGCCTAAAGCAAATTCACGGCCGTGGCGGTCTTTCAGACGCATTAATTCAGGCCCGTACGTATACCACCTGCCTGATTCCTGCCATGTTTCAGCCTGCTGAAGGGCCGGCATCAGCATTTCCACCGCGTTGATTTTTTCCATTTCTTCACGCACGATCTTCTGAATGTTTTGAATGACCCTGTAAGCCAGGGGCATGTAACTGTAAACCCCGCTCGTATTTTGTCTGATAAATCCCGCTCTCAGCAGAAGCTTATGGCTTTTTGCTTCAGCATCAGCCGGCACTTCTCTCAGGGTCGGAATAAGCGTCAAACTTTGTCTCATGTCTTCGCACCTCTGATTTTTTACTAGTCAATTATAAGAATAAACGCTGGATATCGTTCCATGTGACAACCAGCATAAGAAGCATTAAGAAAGCTACGCCGATAAATACGACAAATGCTTCCTTGTCACGGTTTATCGGCTTGCCGCGGATTGCTTCAATGAATAAAAACAGCAGCCGCCCGCCGTCAAGCGCCGGTATCGGCAGCAGGTTGACAATTCCCAGGTTGATGCTTAAAAACGCCGCAAACTGGAATAGGTTGATAATACCGGTTTTTGCAACTTGATCCGTCATATCATAAATGCCGACAGGACCCGAAAGCATATCAAGCTTAAACTGGCCTGTCACAAGTTTGCTCAGATTGGTCAGGATCGCTTTTGTGACATCAACGGTAGATGTCGCGCCGTAGGCAATCGCTGCAAGCGCGCCTTTTTCAGTCGGCGCATAAGAGCCGAAGCGGCCGATTGTTTTTTTATTTTCATCTTTTACAGCTTCAGGTGTAACCGAGATATGAAACGATTTGCCGTCCCGTTTGACGGCGACATCGATTTTTTTTCCGGGATTTTCTTTTACCGCTGTCACGATGTCGGTCCATGACCTCATTTTTTCACCGTTAATGCTCTGGATATAGTCGCCTTCTTTTAAACCGGCAGCCGCTGCGCGTCCGTTGTCTGTCAGCTTCCCGAGCTCAGGCTGATTCGAAGGCACGCCTTGAATGAATCCAAGCATGACGAGAATGACATACGCTAAGATGAAGTTCATTATCGGACCGGCAGCAATCGCCTTAATCCGCTTCCATACGGGTTTAGACCCGAATTGTCGATTGTAAGGCGCAATCTGCACTTCTTCTCCGTCTACGATAAAAAAGGAGGTCTGACTGACAGTAAAGCCCGACAGTTCATCTTCTTTCCCCTGCTCGTACCCGGTAATCTTCATTTCGTGCTCAAGATCAGCCGTCTCCACCTCGATAATTAAAGCGTCGGGATATTTTTCCTTTTGATTAATGATGACTTTTTCCACTTCGTCATCTTTATTAAAAAGAAGCCCGACAGTATAACCGGGTTTGACTTCGATCATCTCCGGGTCTTCACCGGCCATGCGGACGAACCCGCCGACCGGAAGGAGTCTGATCGTATACACGGTTTCATTCTTTTTAAATGAAAAGATTTTAGGGCCGAAGCCGATCGCAAATTCACGGCAAAGGATTCCCGCTCTTTGGGCGAGCAATAAATGCCCCAGCTCATGGAAAAAAACGAGCGTTCCGAAAATAATAATAAACGCGATAACTGTATTCACGAACATACCACCTTATGTGAGTATTGAATTAACGTATCCCCGGGTGTCTTTGTCCACTTCTTGGATATCCGCAAGACTCGGATCCTGAATTACGCTGTGGCGGTCCAATGCTTTTTCAATCAGGTCCTCAATCGATAAGAATGAAATCCGTCCGGCAAGAAAAGCGGCAACGGCTTCTTCGTTGGCCGCATTTAAAACCGTCGGCATCGTTCCCCCTATTTTACCTGATTCAAAGGCAAATTGTAAGCAGCGGAACCTTTCAAAGTCAGCTTTCGCAAAATGGAGGCTTCCGATCTCCCATAATTCAAGCCTTTTTGTTTCAGGCAGAGGCAGCCGGTCCGGATATGTCAGCGCATATTGAATCGGCACCCTCATGTCCGGATTTCCGAGCTGGGCGATGACGCTTCTGTCGTGAAATTCAACCATCGAATGAATGATGCTCTCCTTATGTAATACAACGTCAATCTGTTCATACGGAATGTCAAACAGCCAATGCGCCTCAATGACTTCAAGTCCTTTATTCATCATTGTAGCCGAATCAATCGTAATTTTTGCGCCCATCGACCAGTTCGGGTGGTTAAGGGCGTCGGCAATCGTTACAGACTCAAGCTCCTGCCGCGTTTTATCTCTGAAACTGCCGCCGGATGCCGTAATGATCAGGCGCTCGATATTTTTGCTCTGTTCGCCTTGCAGCGCTTGAAAAATAGCGGAATGTTCGCTGTCGACCGGAAGAAGAGGAACGCCGTATCGTTTTGCGTGTCCTTTCACTATATGCCCGGCAGTGACGAGAGTTTCCTTATTTGCAAGCGCAATTGTTTTTTTCTGTTCAATCGCTTTCAAAGTCGGGATTAAACCGACGCTTCCAAGCAGCGCATTGACCACGATATCCACTTCGTCCATGACTGCCGCTTCAATCAGGCCTTCTTCTCCGATGCCGATTTGACAGTCATGAGAAAAAGACACTTCTTTCACTTTTTGGTATGTATCCATGTCGCCGACTGCTACATATTTCGGCTGAAACGTTCTGATCAACGGGATCGCTTTCTCGGCGTTTTTACTGAAAGTCATCGAGACGAGACGGAACTGATCTTGATGCATGCGCAATACGTCTAACGTCTGCTCCCCTATTGATCCTGTTGCTCCTAAAAGACAAATATTCTTCAAAATGCCACTCCCATTCTATGCGTCCAGATCGGTCTTATTTTCATATTAGCCTTTCTCATGAAAAAAGCGCAAGCAGAAAGTATAAGAACGGCATGACAAACAAAAAGCTGTCAAATCGATCTAAAATGCCGCCGTGCCCGGGAAGGATTTTTCCCGAATCCTTCACATCATAGTGCCGCTTAAGCGCTGATTCAACCAAATCCCCGATCTGTCCGAACACAGACAGAACAAGCGTGATGACCAAAAGAACCGGGTATGAAATCGGAAGGTGCGCAAACAGCTGAAAAACAGCCGTAAAAATAAGGGCGATGACAATACCGCCGAGAAACCCTTCCACTGTTTTGTTGGGGCTGATTTCAGGCCACAGTTTCCGCTTCCCGAGCGACTTTCCGACGAAATATGCGCCTGAGTCCGTTGACCATATGACAACGCAGGCATAAAAGATATACAAAAGCCCGTTTGTTTCAATGTTTCTGATTTCAATAAAATAATGAAAACACAGTCCGATATATACCGTCGCGAGAACGATAAACCCGACTTCGTCAAACGTAAAGGTGTTTTTCACGAGCACCGTATAGCTGAGCAGAATCAATACGGCGAAAATCGTTACTTCCATTTTCGCATCGAAAAAATGATACTTGTCCGGCATCATATACAGCCATAACAACAAGAGGCTGATCAGACCCGGAAAAGAAAAAAATCTGAGCTTTTTCATCCGCAAAAGCTCAAAAAGCGCTATACTTCCCATCACGTAAACAAATACGGTGAACGGCAATCCTCCGAAAATAACCAAAAATAAAAATAGTGCCGCTGCCAGAACACCTGTTAACAATCTTTGTTTCATTTCCACCATCCTCTAAATTCCGCCAAACCTCCGGCCCCGCTGCTGAAATTCTCCCACTGCCTGCAGAAAGTGATCTTCTTTAAAATCGGGCCACAGGACATCTGTAAAAACAAATTCACTGTAAGCCACCTGCCAAAGCATAAAGTTGCTCAATCTGATTTCTCCGCTCGTTCTGATGAGCAGCTCCGGGTCCTGGAGTGATTCTGTCATTAAATGCCCGGAAAAGAGCGCTTCATCAATGTCTTCGATATTCAGCGTGCCGCTTTTCACCTGTTCAGCCAGGGCTTTTGCCGCATTGACGATTTCCGTGCGTCCGCCGTAGTTCAAAGCGAAATTGAGAATCAGCCCGTCATTTTGTTCTGTATCTTTTACGGCCTTCTCAATCGCCCTGTACGTATGAGAAGGGAGCGCGGATTCATCTCCGATAATTTTCACCTGTACATTTTCCTCTATTAATTCAGGAAGATACGTATTCAGGAACTCTTCCGGAAGCTTCATCAAAAAGTCGACTTCCATCTTCGGGCGCTTCCAGTTCTCCGTTGAAAACGCATAAAGAGTCAGAACTTTAACGCCGAGCTGACTTGCGAGCTTTGTCACCCTTTTTACCACTTTCATTCCTTCATGATGTCCTGCAATCCGAGGGAGTGAGCGCTTCTTCGCCCAGCGTCCGTTTCCGTCCATAATAATGGCAATGTGTGCGGGAATTTCACCCTTCAGTATGTCTTCTTTTGTATACCGTTCTAAGTTGGAAGCCGCATTCTGCTGATTCTTCCAATTTTTGAGTATGTTGAGCATGAGATTCCTCCGTCACCCAAAAAGGTTGCGTTGCTGATGATCAATGTAATCAACAGTATTAACAAAAAAACCCCCTGTAAACATGAGAGGGTCTTTTCACATTATCTATTGTACATAGTTTTTCATTAAACTTCCATGATTTCTTTTTCTTTGTCCTTTGTGACACTGTCAATTTTTGACACATATTCATCTGTCAGCTTTTGAACGTCTTCACTGGAAGCACGAAGCTCGTCTTCTGTAATGTCTCCGTTTTTCTCAAGTTTTTTGAGGTCATCGTTGCTGTCACGGCGGACATTACGGACTGCTACTTTCGCTTCTTCCGCGTATTTTTTCACGACTTTGACAAGTTCTTTACGTCTTTCTTCCGTCAGAGCCGGGATCGCGATGCGGATAATTGTGCCGTCACTTGTCGGCGTTACGCCAAGATCAGCTTTCAGGATCGCTTTTTCAATATCGCCGATTGCCGTTTTGTCATACGGTGTGACAACAAGCATACGCGCTTCAGGCACATTGATGGAAGACAGCTGGTTTAAAGGTGTTTGGGCACCATAGTATTCTACTGTCACTTTATCCAATAGAGATGGGTTGGCACGTCCTGCGCGGACTGACGCCAATTCACGTGAATAAGCGGCAACCGCTTTTTCCATGCGTTCTTTTGTTTGTGTTAATACTTCGTTTGACAACGTTATTTCCCCCTTACGATCGTTCCGATTGATTCGCCGATTACGGCACGCTTAATATTTCCTTCTTCCATAATAGAAAAGACGATCAGCGGAATATCATTATCCATACATAGTGAAGAAGCCGTAGAATCCATGACTTCCAGCCCGTCTTTTAACACATCGAGATAAGATAATTTTTCGTATTTAACGGCTGACTCATCTTTTCTCGGATCAGCATTATACACACCGTCGACATTATTTTTCGCCATTAAGATCACGTCCGCTTCGATTTCAGCTGCACGCAGCGCTGCGGTTGTGTCCGTAGAGAAATAAGGGTTTCCTGTTCCCGCGGCAAAAATAACAACGCGTTTTTTCTCCAGGTGGCGGATGGCTTTTCTTCTGATGTAAGGCTCAGCGACCTGACGCATTTCAATTGATGTCTGCACTCTGGACTGAATTCCGAGCGTTTCCAGGCTGTCCTGCAGGGCAAGTGAGTTCATGACAGTAGCAAGCATGCCCATATAATCGGCCGTCGCACGGTCCATTCCTAAGTCACTGCCCGTTTTTCCGCGCCATAAGTTGCCGCCGCCTACGACTACGGCCACTTCGACGTCAAGCTCAGCGATTTCTTTTACCTGTTTAGCGATGGATTGGATGACAGTCGGATTAATGCCGTTTCCCTGCTCTCCTGCCAATGCTTCTCCGCTAAGCTTTAAAACGATACGATTGTATTTTGGTTTTTCCATAATAACCTCCAAGTGTAAACATTGCCGTTTCCTATTATGCAAGAGAAAAAAAGGTTTGTAAATATAGTTTTAAAAATAGGGAACACAAGTAGTGTCCCCTATACTGCCTGAAAAGCCGCGAAAGATTCGCCAAGGCTTTCCGCCATTATTTTTTCACTTGGTTCATAACTTCTTCAGCAAAGTTTTCTTGGCGTTTTTCAATACCTTCTCCAACTTCGTAGCGGACGTAAGTTTTAACAGATGCGTTTTTCGCAGCCACAACTTGTTTCACTTTTTCGTCTGGGTTTTTAACGAAAGCTTGGTCTAATAAGCAAATTTCTTCGAAGAATTTGTTCAGACGGCCTTCAACCATTTTAGCTACGATGTTTTCCGGTTTGCCTTCTTGAAGAGCTTGCTGAGTCAGAATCTGACGCTCATGGTTTGCTTCTTCTTCAGACACTTGGTCGCGGGAAATGTAACGAGGGTTTACCGCTGCAACATGCATCGCGATGTCTTTTGCAAGATCTTCGTCAGTTGTTCCGCTAAGAACGGATAATACGCCGATGCGGCCTCCCATGTGAAGGTAAGCACCGAACGCTTCGCTGTCTTCTTTTGAAATAACAGCAAAACGGCGAAGAGTGATTTTCTCTCCGATTTTAGCAACGTTGCTTGTGATGTATTCTTCAACAGTAGAACCGTTTTCCATCTTTTGACCCATCGCTTCTTCAAGATCAGCAGGAGCGTTTGCAAGAAGGTGGTCAGCAAGCGTGTTCAGAAGCTCTTTGAAGCCTTCGTTTTTCGCAACGAAATCAGTTTCAGAGTTTACTTCTAAGATAACGCCTTTGTTGCCGTCAGTTTTAATAAGAGTAGAACCTTCAGCAGCGATACGGTCAGCTTTTTTAGCCGCTTTCGCAATTCCTTTTTCTCTCAGAAGGTCGATTGCTTTGTCCATATCTCCGTCAGTTTCAGTCAATGCTTTTTTACAGTCCATCATACCAGCGCCTGTTTTTTGACGCAGTTCTTTTACCTGCTGTGCAGTAATAGCCATTTGAATTCCTCCTTATATGTGTAAACAAGATATGTATAGATACATTTTTCTTGAAAAAAGGTGATAAAAGGCAGTCCCTCTTATCACCTTTTGATTAGGTTACGCAGTTGTCGTTTCTGTTTCAGGTGCAGTCTCTTCAGCAGCTTCCGCTTCTTCTTCGCCTTGCTTCGCTTCAAGAATAGCATCTGCCATTTTAGAAGTAAGAAGTTTGACAGCGCGGATTGCGTCATCGTTTGCAGGGATTACGACATCAATTTCATCAGGATCACAGTTTGTATCTACGATTCCGATGATAGGAATGTTCAATTTGTGAGCTTCCGCAACAGCGATGCGCTCTTTGCGAGGATCGATGATGAATAATGCATCAGGAAGATCCTTCATGTCTTTAATTCCGCCGAGGAATTTTTCAAGACGCTCTAATTCTTTTTTCAATTGAACAACTTCTTTTTTCGGAAGTACTTCAAATGTACCGTTTTCTTGCATTTTCTCGATGTCTTTCAGACGCTTAATGCGTTTTTGGATTGTTTCGAAGTTTGTCAGTGTACCGCCCAACCAGCGTTGGTTGACATAGTACATGCCAGAGCGTACAGCTTCTTCTTTAACAGAATCCTGAGCTTGTTTTTTTGTGCCGACGAAAAGGATTTTTCCGCCTTCAGCAGCAAGGTTTTTCGTGAAGTTGTAAGCTTCCTCTACTTTTTTCACTGTTTTTTGAAGGTCAATGATGTAGATTCCGTTACGCTCCGTGAAAATGTAACGCTTCATTTTTGGGTTCCAGCGGCGTGTTTGGTGGCCGAAGTGAACACCAGCTTCAAGCAATTGTTTCATAGAAATAACTGACATGTGATTTCCTCCTAATAAAATGGTTTTTTTCCTCCGCTTAGGTCATTTTTGTGCAGAACTGCCGTTTGCAGCACCCTCTGCATAAATCGTTAAGCGTGTGTATTTAACACCAAGACATAATATAACACAGCTTTATGCGACAATCAAGAATCCTTTACAGCTTTGCCGCGAAATTTTAAAAACAGCTCGATTTCTGTCTTTCCGCTCTGCATCCGTTTGGCGATTTCCGCGGGGGTGAGCCCTTGTTCATATAATTTTGAAACACGTTCTTCAAACGAATGCGCGCCCCTGTTTTCGTCACTTTCAGCCCGTTCCGTTGCACTGATAAGCTTTTCCATGTGGTTCGGAATATCAGGCTCTTCTTTCGGTTCCGCCAGGGGTTCGGCGTCTTCTGCGTCCGGCGCTTGACGGCTTTTTGCGTCTTCGAGTCTTTCATTTTCTTCTTTCAGCTCAAGCAGAAACGCTGCAAGGGTGTTTTCCGTCTCTTCAAGAATCTTCTTCTGCTGGCGCTCCGTCTCCTTGAGGGCTGAAAACCTCGTGTACAGAATAATGACGGCATAAAGCAGTACGCCGTGAAGCACAAAGCTTAAAAGCCATAATAGTGTTGACATGTTTTTCACTCGCTAACCATGAGTTCATTATTGAATTACTTTTTCAAGCAGGTGCTTTAATTTAAACAGCGCCTTTGAATGAATCTGTGAAATCCGCGACGTCGAAAGGTTCAGGACTTGTCCGATTTCGGTCAAAGTCAGTTCTTCTTTATAGAATAAACTGACGACAAGCTGCTCTTTTTCAGAGAGCTCGTGAATTTTGCCCGCAAGCTGAGCGATCAGCTCGTCCTTCATGATTTTTTCTTCCGGCGGCACATTTTTGTCATCTCTGATCATCACTTGAATATTCTCACCGTCATCCTGGTCGTGAAGCTTTTCATCAATGGATAAGAGATTGGCAAAAAACCCTTCATTCATCGTTGATACTACGTCCTGCTCCGTCATCCCCAGCTCTTCTGCGATCTCTGAAGGCGTCACATTCCGAAGGTAGCGCTGTTCAAGTTTTTCGATCGCCGCTTCGACTTTTTTTGTCTTCTCCCGTGAAGTTCTGGGCAGCCAATCTTCTTTACGCAGCCCGTCGATGATTGCACCGCGAATTCTAAACGAGGCATAGGTATCAAATTTTAAATCCCGGCCGGGGTCAAATTTTTCCAGGGCATCATATAAACCAAGCATACCAAGGCTCATTAGATCGTCTTTATGCACCGATTTCGGCAGTCCGACGGAAATTCTGCCGACATGATATGTGACCAGCGGCATGTAACGGCGCATTAAATCATCACCGGCTTTAGGATCTTTCCACTCTTTCCAGCGCGACCAAAGCACCTGATCTTCATAATTCAAGGATTGCATTGTTATCCCCCTACCTCATACCTTTATTAAATCGTTGTTTCACCTTGTTTAACAGTTCGAATGTGCAGCATGCAGGACTTTGGCTCAAATTCAATCGTCCGGCCGCTTGAGCCGCCCGTATCTTCACTGATGACCGGAATGTTATACAATGAAAGCTGCTCTTTGATGGCCGCTACATTCCTCGGACCGATTTTCATCAGGTCGTTCGTCATTTTAAACTTAAACATCTCCGCTCCCCCGGCGAGTTTTGCCTTCAGGGCAAACTTGCGGCAGCCGGCTTTCAAAAGCATATCGATCGTCATCTTAACGGCGGTGTCCGCGTATTTTGCACGGTTGAGCTCCGCTGTTTTTGATAAACCGGAGTCCGGCAGCATGACGTGAACGAGTCCTGCCGTTTGTTTGTCTTTATCGTATAAAACCAGCCCCACGCATGAACCGAGTCCCGAGGTTCGGATTTTATCCGGGTAACGCGCGACTTGGACATCCGCAATCCCCACTTTAACGACTGCGGCTTCCTCACGGCTCATAAAGCCGCACCCAATGAGACGAAGAGCTTTTCAAAAGAATCATAGTCCGGGAGCATAAACATGTGAGCTTTGAGCTCCTGCCGGCTGCCCTGGTCAAAAATAGAAGTATCCACGACAATGGCATGCTCTCCGACTTGGCTGAGCTCCATCAGCCCTTCACTGATAACCGCGCCGAACATATCAAGTGAGATTTCCGGCACGCTCGGGTAAATCTCAAGTTTTGTCAAATCAGCCAATGCCGTTAAATAGGAACCTGCTAAAATATTGCCGAACTCATGTAAAGCAGAAGAACTCAAATGATCTTCGCCCAACTGGTCAATATCAAAATCCGGATTTCCGATCAGCTCTCTGATAAACTGTTCCGCCTGATGGAAAGGCATGATGAGAAAGATAGAGCCGGTCATGTCGCCTTCCATTCTTAAAAAGATACTGGCGACCGGCGTTTCAGCCCCGCCGAAAAAATCAGCGAGCTCATCAAATGTCAATAAAGTCGCAAACGGCACTTCCATGTCTATCTTTCTGTTCAGCAGCTGAGCCATTGCAGAAGCCGAGTGACCCGCCCCGATATTTCCGACTTCCCGCAAAATATCCATCTGCTCTTCTTTGATCGCTTCAAACTTACTCATGTTGTCTTTTCCCCTTTAAGCATTAGGCTCTCCGGACGCAGATGCCGAAGCACCTTTATCCAGCACCGCATGCGCATCGATAATATTGAGGAGCCTGTTATCTTGCTTAACGATCTGTTTAATCCACACATCCGTTTCCTTTGTCTGGCTTTCAGGCGCGGATTCGATTTCATTTTCATGCACGGTGATGACGTCATTGGCCTCATCCACGACCCATCCGACATCAGCGTCACGGTAAGAAATGATGATAATCCGAGTCTCTTCTGTGATGTCCTGTTCAGGCTGATTCAGACGTTTTCTTAAATCAAGAACCGGGGTAATCACTCCGCGCAGATTGATAACGCCGCGGATATAAGATTCCACACCCGGGACCCTCGTCGGTTTTTGCCACTTTTCAATTGATTTCACCTGGGAAACTGAGATAGCGTATTCTTTCCCGTTTATCATAAACACAATCATTTTTTCACCTGTTTTGATTTCAGCAGTCATGCGGGCACCTCCTCGTGTCGTTTTAGTAGATCAGCGCATTGCAATCAATAATCAGCGCCACTTCTCCGTTTCCGAGAATCGTAGCGCCGGAAATCGCAAAGACGTTCGTTAAATAGTCGCCGAGTGATTTCAGTACGACTTCCTGCTGTCCGATAAAAGAGTCCACGACAAAAGCAGTGGATTTATCGCCCTTTTTCACAACGATTACATGGAACTGATCGGCATCCTGTTTTGAATCCGTAATGCCGAATTCTTTTTTCAGATAGACGATCGGAACGATTTGGCCTCTGAAATCAATCACTTCTCTGTCATGCGTCTGCAGGATATCTTTCTTATCAATAACAGCCGTCTCTATAATAGAAGAAATCGGTATCGCAAACGTCTCTTCTTCCAGTTTAATGAGAAGAACGGATATAATTGAAAGTGTCAGCGGAAGCTGGATACTGAAAAGAGAACCTTGGCCTTCCGCGGATTTGACACTGACAGAGCCGCCGAGTGATTCGAGTTTATTTTTTACGACATCCAGGCCGACGCCCCGCCCTGAAATGTCAGAAATTTGATCGGCAGTCGAGAAGCCCGGAGCAAAAATAAGCTCGTAAATCTCATTATCTTCAAGCGTTTCAGCATCACGTTCGGTGATTACACTCCGCTCGAGCGCTTTTTCAAGAATTTTCTTTCTGTTCAGGCCGGCCCCATCATCTTCAACCTCAATAAAGACGTGGTTGCCGCTGTGATATGCCTTAAGCACGACATGGCCAGATTCCGGTTTTCCTTTATTCACCCGCACTTCAGGCGATTCAATGCCGTGATCGATGCTGTTTCTGATTAAATGGACAAGCGGATCGCCGATCTCATCAATCACCGTGCGGTCCAGCTCCGTTTCAGCTCCGATGATGGACAATTCGATCTTCTTGTTTAATTCCTTTTGAAGCTGGCGGATCATTCTCGGGAAACGATTAAAGACGGTTTCTACCGGCACCATCCGCATATTAAGAATAATAGACTGAAGGTCGCCCGAGATTCTGGTCAGGCGTTCAACGGTTTCAGTCAGCTCATTGTGGTCAAGCTCTTTGGCGATCTGCTCAAGACGTCCGCGGTCAATGACAAGTTCTTCAAAAAGGTTCATTGAAGAATCCAGTCTTTCAATGTTGACGCGAATCGTTTTCGAGCCGCTGTGATGCTTCGGCTGTTCTTCCGTTTTCGCTTGCGGCTTAGGCTGTTTCTCAGCCTTTTTAACCGGAGCTTCCTTCACGGGTTCAGCCGCTTGCGGTTTTTCGGCCGTTTTTAACTGCGCCCCGGCAGAAATTTCGACATTCTCCACTTCTGAAATGCCGCTGATGAGTTCTTTAATTTCTTCAGCAGGCTGCTTTGTCAAGAAACACACCTGAAAATCCGTTCCGAAATCTTCCGTCTCAAGCACTTCCGCGGCGGGTATCGTTTTTGCGACTTCCCCGGCTTCATTCAGCTTTTCAAATATCATGTACACGCGCACGGCTTTGAGCATGCAGCTTTCATTCAGGGAAACCGTTATTTCATAGCGGCTGAATCCTTGCTCTTCCGCCTCTTCAATAACAGTCCGTTCGAACTCATCATAATTCCATTCAGTTGAAGCCTGTTGTTTTGAAGCCGGCGGTTCTGCTGTTTCGGCTGAAGCCGCAGTCTCATGCACCGCATTTACGTCGAGCTTCGCACTCACTTCAGAAATATCACGTTTGCCGTCTCCACCGTCAATAATGGACTGCACCATCTCTTCAAGATGATCAAGCGCTTCAAACAGCACGTCCAGCCAATCCGATGTAACGGGCATTTCTCCATTGCGGATAGCGTCCAGCACATTTTCCATCAGGTGGGTTAAATGCGCCAGATCTGTATATCCCATCGTTGCGCTCATGCCTTTCAGCGTATGGGCAGCTCTGAAGATGTCATGCACAAGCTGAAGGTCTGCCGGATCTTTTTCCAACAGCAGCAGCTTTTCGTTACATGTCTGTAAGTGCTCTTTACTTTCATCAATAAAGACATCTAAATATTGATTCATATCCAATTGATTCACACCCTCTCTTTTTTCACACATCCGGTGATGGATGCCGCGATATCTTCCACATGTTTAATCTCATGAATGAGGCCCGCCTTTATCGCTGACTTCGGCATTCCGAACACAACACAGGATTCGTCCGATTCCGCAATCGTTTTAACGCCGCCTGTTCTGAGCATTTCTTTTACACCCTCGGTTCCGTCGCTGCCCATGCCTGTCATAATGACGGCCACCTTTTCGTAATCGGATAAGCGGCTTGCCGACCGAAACAAATAATCGGCTGACGGTTTATGCCGGCTTTCCGTATCATGAACGTCAAGAATGATGCGGAGCCTTCCGCCTTCCTCTGCAACCGTCATATTTTTTCCGCCGGGCGCGATGTACACCCATCCGTCTTTCGCTTCTTCACCGTTTTCCGCTTCTTTGACCTGAATATCTGACAAATGGTTGAGTCTGTCTGCAAGTGAAGCGGTGAAGCCTTCAGGCATGTGCTGAATAACAAATACAGGCGCCTTTAAATCCTTCGGCAGTTTCGGAATCACCTTTTGCAGAGCCCGCGGTCCGCCAGTAGAGGTCGCGATGAATACGGCCTGCTTGGCGGATTTTGCTTTCGGTCTTTCAAATCCCGCCAAAGCCGGACGTTCCGGGATAGAAGACTCTTTCACTGCCGCCTCAGGTTTTTGTGCACGGGACAGCCCGGCTGCAATCACCCTCTCAATCAGCTGCTCTTTAATTTTATAAAGATCAAGTGAAATCGCTCCGGAAGGCTTGGTGATAAAATCAAAAGCGCCCATTTCCAGACAGTTGATCGTTCGGTCCTTCCCTTGCTGTGTCTGGCTCGATACCATGATTACGGGAAGTTTATATATGCTGATGATCTTCCGCAATGTATCCGTTCCGTTCATGACCGGCATTTCAATATCAAGCGTGACAACATCCGGTTTAAGAAGCTCTATTTTCTTCAGCGCCTCTTCCCCGTTTCTGGCTGTCCCGATGACTTCTATCTGCACTTCCGCAGCCAGAAAATCGGTAATCATTTTTCTCATAAAAGCTGAGTCATCAACGACAAGCACACGAATCACTGTAAAGTCCTCCTCAATAAAAAAGAAGATAATCTCTCAATAAATGCCGGTTTCTCTTCTCTTGGTTTGTTTTCTTCCGTTTGAAACAAGACATCCGTCAGAAGACGGACGGACCTGCTGGCTTTTGCTTGAGGACTTTTTATTAAAAAAGGCACCTGGTCAATGACGGCTTGACTTACTAGCGGGTCATCGGGTATGGAGCCGGCGAAACGCACCCCTGCGCCTAAAAACGTGTGAATCGCATGAGAAAGGCGGTTGTACGTGTCCAGCGCCTGTTTTTGGGCGCAGGCGCGATTGACGGCAATGTTTACGGTCAGCCGTTCATCCGCGAGCAAAAGATGTTTGATCGCGCTGTAGGCATCCATAATGGCCGTCGGCTCAGGCGTTGTCACAGCGAGAATGTCTTCCGCCGATAAAATAAACGGCAGCTGTTCTTTTGAAAGTCCCGCTCCCATATCAAACAGAACGTAATCAAAATCGCTTAATACAGCGGAAAGACCATTCATAAAAGCCGTCCACTTCTCTCTGTCTGCTTGATAGATCGCCTCAAGCCCCGTTCCGCCGGATATGTAGCGAAGGCCTTTCGGACCGGAGGAAAGTGATTGCGCCAACGCGTGCCGATTCTCCATCACATCAATAATGGTGCGGGAAGAAGCAGCGCCGATCAGCACATCAATGTTGCCCATTCCGATGTCAAGATCAATGATGAGTGCTTTTTTTCCTTTTTCCTGCAGGGCAACTGCCATGTTTAATGTTAAATTAGATTTTCCGACGCCGCCTTTACCGCTGATGACGGCTAATGTCTTCGCTTTTTTCTCATAAAGCTCCGGCTTGATCATTTGCCGCTCTCTCATTTTCCTTCTTAATGACTCTGCCTGATCGGGTTTCATGTCAAAAGCATCCTTACAAACTCTTTTGGTGAAGCAGATAGGATGTCTTCAGGCACATCCTGTCCATTTGTTAAATAGGCGGCGCCGATTCTTGATTCCGACAGCACTTGAAACACGGAGCCGAGTGAGGCGGTTTCATCCGTTTTCGTGAAAATGAATTGATTGACCGGCACACCTGAAAACTGTTTAAGCACCTGTTTCATATCTTCATATTTTGCAGATGCCGATAATACGAGAAAGGATTGTAAGCCTGATTCAAACGGAATCATCTCTTGTAATTCCGTAATATACTGCTCTTCTTTAAAGTTTCTACCGGCTGTATCAATGAAAACGTGGTCATATTCAGCGAATTTTTCCAGTGCCTTCAGACATTCTTCCTTTGAATAGCATACTTCAAGAGGAGCCTGAAGCAGCTCCGCATATGTCTTCAGCTGCTCGACCGCGGCAATCCGGTAAGTATCCGTCGTCATAAAGGCAATTTTTTTATGCTCTGTCAGCATTGATGAGGCCGCGAGTTTCGCAAGTGTAGTCGTTTTTCCTGCCCCGGTTGAACCGAAAAGCACGACGTATTTTGATTGAATCCCTTCCTGCCACCTGTCTGCCGAAGGGAGTTTTTTCACTAACAAATCCTGCAGTTTTGAGCTGACATTTTCTTCAGTTAAATCTCCGGTAACAATTGAAGAACGGAGCAATTCACTGAGTACGGCGTTTTGCGTATGATCAGGAAGCCCGGCTTGCTTCAATAGTCTCTCGGCTTTTTTTAATGTTTCAGGGAGCACTTCTTTAAAATGCGCCAGTTCGCCGGAAATGCTTTGATCCGGAAGACGCGGCGGCTGAACAGGCTCAGCTTTCTCCGCCGTTTCCGTCTTTTTCATTTCTTCAGCGGCAGCCGGCGGCGTTTTTCTCGCTTCCCTGACGTCACGATCTAAAACCGCTATCACTTCGACGGCCTGCTGCGACCGCAGCCCCAGCCATTTTCGTTTCTTTACTTGTTTGGAATGTAAAATAACGGCATCATTGCCGAGTTCCTTTTTGATTTGCTTCGCGGCATCCTGCATTGAAGCGGCTGTAAATTTTTTTATTTTCATTAAATATCCACCACTCCAATGCTCTGTACTTCAACATTTGCTTCCAGCTCATTATAAGAAAGAACCGGAAGATCAGGGAAATACCGTTCTAACAGCTGTTTTACATACATTCTGACAGCAGGCGAGCAAAGAAGAATCGCCGACTCCTGACGGATGGAAAGCTGCTCGGCTTCTTTAGCGACAGAACGGATGATGCTGTCTGAAACCTCAGGGTCGAGTGACAGGTAATTGCCCTGTTCAGTCTGCTGAACCCCGTCTGCAATCGCTTTTTCCACCCGGCCTGAGCATGTGATGACCTTCAGCGTTTCATGCTCTCTCGCATATTGTGCCGTGATTTGTTTGGCAAGCGACTGTCTCGCGTATTCTGTCAAAAGATCTGAATCTGTCGTTAATCTCCCGTAATCGGCAAGAGTTTCAAAAATGGTCACCAAGTTTCTGATTGAAACTTTTTCTCTCAGCAATTTGGCAAGCACCTTTTGAATATCGCCGACAGAAAGAGGGTTTGGCGTGACTTCCTCAACAAGCACAGGATAATTTTCCTTCAGATGATCGATCAGCTGCTTTGTTTCCTGTCTGCCGACCAGTTCATGGGCATGCTGCTTAATTTTTTCTGTAATATGCGTAGATACGACTGACGCCGGATCAACAACTGTATACCCCAGCATGTCCGCTTCATCTTTTGCAGCTTCGCTGATCCATTTTGCGGGAAGTCCGAACGACGGTTCAATCGTTTCAATTCCTTCAATGACGTCATCTTCAGGCGTCGGTGACATCGCTAAGTAATGATCCAGCAGGAGCTCTCCTTTAGCGACTTCATTGCCTTTAATTTTCAATCTGTATTCATTCGGCTGGAGCGCGATGTTATCCCTGATGCGCACAACCGGAATAACAAGTCCCAATTCAAGCGCAAGCTGACGTCTGATCATGACGATGCGGTCAAGAAGATCACCGCCCTGCCCCGCGTCTGCAAGCGGCACGAGTCCGTATCCGAACTCAAATTCAATCGGATCAATATGTAAAAGCTGCACAACGCTTTCCGGGCTTTTCAGTTCATCCGCCTGAGCCTCTTCTTCAAGAATTTCTTCCTCTTCTTCGCTCGGCTTATCCGTTTTGGACAGCGTATAAGCGCCGAATGCAAGCAGACCGGCGATCGGCCCCGTCAGCAGAATGCCGATCGGTGTAAGAAGACCGAGCAAAAGTACAGTTCCCGCGGCTACATATAAGAGCTTCGGATAAGCAAACAGCTGGCCTGTAATATCATGACCGAGGTTTCCTTCAGATGCCGCTCTCGTTACGACAATCCCCGTGGCCGTTGAAATGAGCAAGGCCGGCATTTGAGAAACGATACCGTCTCCGACCGTCAGCATTGTAAAGTGAGAAGCGGCTTCTTGTATGCTCATCCCCTGCTGCAGCATACCGATTACGATTCCGAAAATAATATTGATCATCACGATGATGATACCCGCGATGGCATCCCCTTTGACGAATTTACTCGCACCGTCCATGGCGCCGTAAAAATCCGCTTCCCGGCCGACTTTTTCACGTCTGTGCTTTGCATCATGTTCCGTAATCATGCCGGCATTTAAATCCGCGTCAATACTCATTTGCTTTCCGGGCATCGCATCGAGCGTAAATCTCGCCGCCACTTCCGATACCCGCTCAGCGCCTTTTGTAATGACGATAAACTGAATAATAATCAAGATAATGAAGACAACAAGCCCTACCAGCACATTTCCGCCGACAACGAAATTCCCAAATGTCTCAACAACCTTTCCCCCTTCTCCGTGAGAAAGAATCGAACGTGTCGTCGACACATTGAGCGCAAGCCGAAACAGCGTCAATAACAGCAGCAATGACGGGAATATCGAGAATTGCAGCGGTTCTTGCATATTCATTGTGGTGAGAAGCACGATCAACGCAAGAGAGATATTAATGATGATCAAAATACTTAACAACCATGGAGGGAATGGAATCACCAGCATTGCCACAATGAGGACAACACTTATTAAAACCGATAAATCTCTTGTTGACATGCTGTTTTTCTCTCCTTTTGAATCTGAAATTCACTATACTTTTTGTTTCGTTTTATATACATAAGCCAAAATTTCCGCAATGACTTTGAAAAACTCTTCCGGCACGGCCTGATCAATGTCAACCTGATCATATAACGCACGCGCGAGCGGCCTGTTTTCAATCGTCATGACATCGTGTTCTTTGGCGATCTGCCTGATTTTTAATGCGAGATGGTCGACCCCTTTGGCAACAATGTAAGGGGCGTCCATTTTCTTTTCATCATATTTTAAAGCTATCGCATAATGGGTCGGGTTGGTAATGATGACATCCGCTTTCGGCACTTCCTGCATCATCCGCCTCATCGCCATTTCCCGCTGCTTCTGCTTAATTTTGGACTTGATAATCGGATCACCCTCCGATTTTTTGTATTCATCTTTTATATCCTGCTTTGACATTCTGATATTTTTCTCATAGTCAAAACGCTGATATAAATAATCAAGCCCGGCCAGCAGCATTAAAGCCCCTGATCCCGCAAGCCCCATCCAAAGCGTGAGCTTAGAAACGAAAGTGAGCACTTCCGCAGGCGTTAAAAGCGGAAGGCGGAGAATATCGCCATAATGAAGCCAGAGCACCATAAAGGCGGCAAAACCGACCACGGTAATCTTCAAAATGGATTTGACCAGTTCAACAATCGCCCTCATGCTGTAAATCCGCTTAAATCCTTTCAGCGGGCTGAGCTTATTCAAGTCAGGCTTGAGGACTTCCGCAGAAAACAGAAAACCCACCTGCATGTAATTGCTCACGACACCTGCCACAAGCGCGACCAGCATAATCGGCGCGAGGATGAGGCTGATATCTTTCACCGTATCCACGAACAGTTCATGCACGGCAGATGCTGACAGATGTAATGATATCGATTTCGTATAAAACGTTTTAATAAAGGACAGCAGCCTGTCCCGCATATAAGGACCGAGCGCGATCAGCGAAAGAAAGATAATCAGTAAAGAAACGGCTGTATTCACATCCGTACTTTTCGCGACCTGTCCTTTCTTTCTTGTATCCTTCCGTTTTTTCGGAGTGGCTTTCTCCGTTTTTTCACCGGCAAAGAATTGCAGATTCAGTCTGAGTCTCATCATGTCACACCGACCAATGCCAATAGATTCCGCATGGTTTCAACGGTAAGGCTGAAGATGTTGCGGACAACGACAAACATCACCGACATACAAACGATCAGCATAATAAAGCTCACGGCTATTTTCAGAGGAAGCCCGACAACGAAAACATTCAGCTGCGGCACCGTTCTCGCCACAATACCGAGCGCCAAATCAACTAAAAACAGACTGGCCACAACCGGCGCAGACATTTGAAAAGCGATAATAAACATGGCATTGAAGCTTTTTGCGATAAAAAGTCCAAAGTGATCATTTCCAAACGACGGAAATGCCTGATCAAGCGGGATATACTGAAAGCTGTAATAAATCCCGTCCAATAAAAGATAATGGGCGTTTACGCTGAGCATAAATAACAGCGCCAGCGTATAAACGAATTGTCCGATCAGCGGGCTTTGCGTTCCTGATTGCGGATCAATGACATTGGCGATGGAAAAGCCCATCTGAAAATCAATAAAGGAACCCGCTATCTGAATGGCTGTCATCATCATGAAAGCAATCAGCCCGAGGCTCAAGCCCACAACGGCCTCTTTTATGACAAGCAGCATATACTGTTCCCCTATTTCTATTTCCGGCGCATGTTTCAGCGTGCTGAAGCAGATCACCGAAAGAAAAAAAGCAAAGCCGATTCTGTGAACCGCCGGCAGATTCCGATGTCCGAACACCGGCACCGTTACAAAAAAAGCAGAGATTCTGATAAAGACCAATAAAAAAGCGGGAAATAAATCAATGATGGAATTCATTTGATTCTACCCTGCAAATCGGTTCAGATGAGAGAACAGATCAGTTGTGAACGAAAGAATCGTCGATAGCATCCAAGGACCGAAAAAGATCAGTCCGAGCATCACCGCCACGATTTTCGGAATGAACGCAAGCGTCTGTTCCTGGATTTGAGTTGTCGCTTGAAAGATACTGACGAGCAAACCGACGATCAGCGCGATCGCAAGCAGCGGCCCGCTGATCATTAGTGTTACATATACGGCTTTTTCCGCCATGGAAATTACAAATTCTGAACTCACAATTAGCACCTACCCTAAAAGCTGTCAAGCAAAGATTTCACGATTAAATACCATCCATCGACCAAAACGAAAAGCAATATTTTAAAGGGCAGAGAGATCATAACCGGCGGTAGCATCATCATTCCCATTGACATTAAGACGCTCGCCACGACCATATCGATAATTAAAAACGGAATAAAAATCATAAAGCCCATTTGAAAAGCGGTTTTGAGTTCTGATATCGCATAAGCGGGCACCATCGTCGTCAATGGAATATCCTGAATCGATTCAGGTTTTTTCATTTTGGCATAGTTCATAAACAGCGCCAAATCCTTCTGCCTTGTATGCTTGCTCATATACTCTTTAATCGGCTTCTCGGCTTTTGTATATGCTTCATCGAGACTGATTTTATTGTCCATCAGCGGCGTTAAGGCTTCCTTATTAATCTCTGAAAAAGTCGGCGCCATAATAAAAAACGTCAAGAACAGCGCAAGGCCGATTAAAACCTGGTTGGGAGGCATGTTCTGCGTCGCCAGTGAGGTTCTTACAAAAGACAGGACGATGACGATTCTCGTAAAGCAGGTCATCAAAATCAGAATCCCCGGCGCCACTGAAAAGACAGTCAAAAGCAGCAGTAATTTAACAGTGGAGCTGACTTCGGTCGGACTGTTTGAATTAAAAAGATTAATAAATTCATTCATGATGATAAGGGCCTTTCTTCTTTCCTTCAGAACGGCTTTGTTTCAGCTCGTTCAGCTGTTCTTTCAGCGCTTTCGAAAACGACGGAAGCATCGTTTGCGGCTTTTTTTCTCCATCCTTACGCGGATTTACGAGCTTGGTCCATTCCACTTTTGAAGACATCGACTCTTCGTATTGGCTCAGAATCGCCTCGCGCTCTTTTTCATCTTCAATTTCTTTTAAAAGCTGTATCGTTTCGCCCACACCGACTACGAGAACGCTGTTTCCCACTTTAATCAGCTGCACGGAACGGTTTTGGCCGACTGACGTTCCGCCGATATTTTCTACATATTGAAACGGCTTCAGCAGACGGTTTCTTCTATTCATCAGTTTGACAAATCCATAGATCAGCAGAATGACGAATAATAACGCCCCAATCATCTTTACAAAATCAAAAGCGGAGACAGAAGATGCAGAAGCATCCCCTATCTCTTGATCAGCCGTTTGTTTCGATGTATCGCTTTTTTTCTCTGTTTTGTTTGTTGATTGTTTGTCAAACCATTCCTTGACGGTGGAATTGTCAGACTCCGCCGCAAAAGCAGGGAACGGATGTACATTGAGTAAAACGAAACAACAAATCAAAGCTAGTAAACCATGACTCTTTTTCAACAGTCGTACACCCTTTAGCTTAATGTTTTATTAATAGCTTCAAGCACGCGGTCCGCTTGGAACGGTTTCACGATAAAGTCTTTTGCGCCGGCTTGAATCGCGTCAATAACCATTGACTGCTGGCCCATAGCCGAACACATGATGATTTTCGCCTGCGGATCGATTTGTTTAATTTCCTTTAAAGCTGTAATCCCGTCCATTTCAGGCATTGTAATATCCATTGTCACAAGGTCGGGGGAATGTTCTTTGAATTTTTCGATTGCCTGCGCTCCGTCTGAAGCTTCAGCTACAACGTCAAAACCGTTCTTCACTAAAATATCCTTGATCATCATTCTCATAAATGCTGCATCGTCTACAATTAAAATTCTGTGTGCCATAATCTGTTTCTCTCCTCTATGTTCGCTTATTTTAAATTGTTAAGGCGGTCTGCCTGACTTAAAATATCAGTGACTCTCACGCCGAAGTTTTCTTCTATGACAACGACCTCGCCCTTTGCCACGATCCGCTGGTTGACCAGGATGTCAACAGGTTCACCAGCCAGCTTGTCAAGCTCAATAATGCTTCCCGCAGAAAGTTCAAGGATTTCTTTGACGCTTCTCTTCGTTCTGCCGAGCTCAACCGTAACGGAAAGCGGAATATCCATCAGCATATCAAGGTTATTCCTTGATCCTTGCGCCGCTTCGTTATGATCAAACGCCTGGAATTCTACCGGAGCGACTTGAACAGGAGCAGCTTTTTTTGCGGTTCCCTGTCTCTTCGGAAGCTCGGGTTTTGCCTGCGGCTCCGGCTGCATGGCAGGTTCCGGCTGCGGCGTTTCGTATGTTTGCTGAGGTTCTGATACGGTTTCTGCGGCCTCTGACTCATGCTGGTCTGCAGTCATCAGGTCTGCGATCAGATCTTTCGCAAACGTAATCGGATAAAGCTGCATGATGCTCGAATCGATTAATTCGCCGACTTTCAGACGGAATGACACTTTTACGAGCAGGTCATCCTCAGGTATTCTGTCGGTCCCTTTTTCTTCCGTCACATCCAGAAGTTCAACCCTTGGCGGAGAAATGTCAATCTTTTTACTGAACACGGTCGACATTGACGTAGCAGCCGAGCCCATCATTTGATTCATTGCTTCCTGCACGGCGCTCAGGTGGATTTCACCGAGTGACGGATCGGCGCCCCGGCCGTCCCCTCCGATCATCAAATCCGCGATGATGGCCGCGTCGCTTTGTTCGACGACGAGCAAATTGCTGCCGTCAAAGCCTTCTGTGTAGTTCACTTCAATGGCAACATACGGATGAGGAAATTCATCACTGATTTTGCTTTTTGAAATGACGGTCACACTCGGCGTCGTAATGTCCACTTTTTGATTTAAAAGAGTGGACAGCGCCGTAGCCGAGCTGCCGAACGAAATATTCCCGATTTCTCCGATCGCATCGCGCTCAAGTTCAGACAAGTTCGCCCCTTGAGGCTGTTCTGTATCCTCTGAGTGACTGTTTGTGCCGTTAAGAAGAGCATCGATTTCATCTTGAGATAATCTATTGTTCATCTTGTTCACCTCTTATGTCGTGATCTAAAATTTGCACTGCCTGTCTTCGATTCACCCGGCCGGCCTGCCCTAAAAACTTCGGTTTGTTTCCGACCAATACAGTAAGAGGATCAGTCACTGATTTGTCCAGAGTTATACAGTCCCCGACTTCCAAACTTAAAAATTCTTCTATTGTCAGTTCAGAAGCGCCCAAGAGAGCCACAACGGGAATTTGAGCCGTCATGATGCGCTTTTCAAGCAACTTCGTTTCTTCGGGCTTCGCTTCATTCCGGTCTGATTGCATCCAATAATGTACGGAAAGCTTAGGGATAATCGGCTCAAGTACGACATGGGGAATACAAAGATTAATGACACCGCTGATTTCACCTATCTGTGTATTGAGAGAAATGACAACGACTGTTTCATTTGGGGAAACCATCTGTACAAACTGAGGATTCACTTCAAATTCAGTCATTTCAGGGTCAATATCAGCAATCGATTGCCAAGCTTCTTTGTAGTTGCCCAGTGCATTTTCAAATAAGTTAGAAATAATATTCGTTTCAATTTCCGTAAGGCTGTCAGCTTTGTTATGAGTGATGCCGATGCCTCCCATGACGCGGTCAAGCATTGCGTATGCGATGGTGGGATTAACCTCCATCATGATTCTGCCTTCCATCGGATGAACATCGAATAAATTTAAAATCGTCATGTTCGGTATGGAACGGATAAATTCTTCATACGGCACCTGGTCAACTGAGCTGACGGATATATGAATATACGTTCTGAGCTTGGCGGAAAAGTGTGTTGTGAGAAGCCTCGCAAAGTTATCATGTATCCGGGTTAAACTGCGTATCTGATCTTTCGAGAATCTGAGAGCCCGTTTAAAATCATATACCTTTACTTTTTTCTCTTTAACTTCTTTTTTCAGCTCTTCCGCATCCGCCTCACCCGTGGAAATGGCGGAAAGCAGTGCGTCTATTTCATTTTGGGAGAGAACTTCTCCTGACATTTTCTTCACCTCCGTATTCTGTCAAATTTGTTTTTATTGCAGATTAAAGGAGGTAATGTATACTTTCTGAACTTTTCCTTCTTGGAGATAGCTGTTTACTTTCTCTTTTAATGATTGTTTAAACGCTTCTCTTCCTTTATCTCCCTCAATCTCTCCGGCGCTTGTGTCGGCTAAAATGGAAATGATGTTGTCTTTCACCTGAAAATCGCGTTTTTCAAGTTCTTCCTTCGCTTTAGCCGAGTCGGTTTCAAGCTTGATGCCGATACGGATGATGCTGTCAGACTTTAAGTTTGTCGTAATATCGTCGACAGACACAGTGGCTGCAACGACTTCGTCAATTGTCGGCTTTTTGTCTTTGCCGGAATTTCCGCTGACGACAAAATATGCTGCCGTTCCGAGGCCGGCGATGACAATTAAAATAATCAGCAAAATGATGACTAATTTTTTCTTCATTCTTCTTCCTCTATTCCCTGATCCAGTGAAAATATTTGTATGCTATGGTAAAACGATATGACTTTTTTGAGAACTGCTTCTTCCGGTTCTTTCACTACGAACTTTTTGCCGTTGGACAGTGTAATCGTCGTGTCGGGGAAGCACTCAATCTGTTCGATAAACAGCGCGTTCAGCGTAAAAGGCTGGCCGTTTAAACGGGTGACTTGAATCATGCAATCCGGAGAAGCGGCCTAACCGCCTCTCCTCCCTCCTTACCGTTTCAGATTAACCAGCTCCTGAAGGATTTCATCTGAAGTCGTAATGATTTTTGAATTTGATTGGAAACCGCGCTGAGCAACGATCATTTCGGTAAATTCATCTGTCAGATCTACGTTTGACATTTCAAGATAGCCTGCCAAAAGCTTACCCGTTCCGTTTTCGCCCGGAGTGGTGACTGCGCTCGCAGCTCCTGAACTTAATGATTCTCTGTAAAGGTTGCCTCCGATTTTTTCCAGACCGGCGCTGTTAGGGAACGTGACCAGACCGATTTGTCCGGCATCATGAACCTCATCCCCTGCATCAGTGTATGTAACCGTTCCGTCTGCACCGATGCTGTAATCTTTCGCATCAGTCGGAATATTGATTTTGCCGCCGCCGATTTTTTCAAGGTAGTACCCGTCAGTCGTAACAAGGTTCCCTTGATTGTCCTTTCCGAAATTCCCCGCACGTGTGTAAACAATTCCCGCGCCTGTATTAATCTGAAAGTAGCCGTCTCCGTCAATGGCTAGGTCGGTTTTATTCTGTGTAGCCTGCGGGGCGCCGGTTGAATGAACGACATCAATGGAAGAAGTCGCGGCACCTAAGCCGATTTGTTTTGAATTGGTCACGTTTGAACCGCCGGCGACTGTCTGGCTGATCATATCTTTAAATGTAACGCGGCTTTTCTTAAATCCTACTGTGTTGACGTTGGCGATGTTATTGCCGATTACATCTAGTTTTGTCTGAAAGTTTTTCATGCCGCTGATACCGGAATATAATGAACGTAACATGTTAAATTCCCCCTGGGTTTCTTTTTATTTAGATGTTTCGCTGACGGCCGTGACATTCCACGGACTGACCTCTTTGCCATTTTCAAGCACGAGCACGTAATTGCCGTTTGAATGCTTGACTGAATTGACTGGGCTTGTCTGATCCTTCCCGTCGCTGTCGCTGAATGTGACATTTTTACCGATCCAGTTCACATACATCGTAAACGGATCTTGATTTTCTACAAATTTAGTCATCGTCGTATTCATATTCATCATTTGCTCCAATGAAGAAAATGTCGCCATCTGGCTGATGAATTCTTTGTCATCAATCGGATTGAGCGGGTCCTGGTTTTGAACCTGTGTCATTAAGATCTTCAGAAATTCGTCTTTCCCTAAATTCGTGCTGCTGTTTACTGCGGAGGTGCTCTTCGCGCTTGAAGTGGTTGAAGCGCCCGCCGCGGCATAATCCGAGTTTACTGATGTCAACTATTCTTCCTCCATTTCATTGAGAGAAAGCTCCTCCAGCATATCTCCGAAATCGCCTGACTGCTGCTGGTTCTTCTGCTCTCTCTGTCCCTGATGCTGCTGTTTATTGTGATCGGCCGTCTGCCCGTAAACAGGCTGCTGATCCCCGCTTTGAAGCGGGACTGTAAAACGGTCGACTTGGACCGACATATTCGGAAGCGACTGTTTCAGCTGAGGAAGATGCTGTTCCAGCAGCTCTTTCGCGGACTGGCTGGATGCAATTATTTTGCTTTGAAACATCCCGTTTTCGTTTGTCACCTTAATTGTGACAAATCCGAGGTTCTCGGGATTAAGACGAATCGTAAAGCTTCCGGTTGTTTTCCCGAAAGGCGTGTATTTCATCTGTTTCCAGCCGCTGATGACCTGATCCGTTAACGGTTTATTTTCTGCCGGCTGCTGTTCAGCTCCTGCGGGCGTTTGCTGAATGCCGGCAAGGCTTCTCGTTCCCGAAAACAGGATATGTGCAGACAATTTGCTGTCAGGCGCCTTTGCGTGAGAAACCGTGCCGCCGTTTTGCTGTTCTGTTTTCCCGGCTGACTCTTGGGATGATTCAGATGATTGAGATAACACAAAAGCTTTCAGCTCAGTTTCAGCCATATCCCATTCCTTTGTTCCCTTTTGAGAAAGGCCCGCAAGCTGCTCCGCGACGCTTTGAAAGCTCTTCAGCTCAGCGGCTGTCATGGAGTAAAGTTTAGATGCAGATTCGTTTTTCGGAAAAAATGTCTGCCGCAGGTCTTGAATCACGCGGTCCGGAACGCCTTGTTTTTTCAATGCCTCTAATAAACGGGCGCCTTCCTGGTAAACCGCCTTTGCCTTCGCGCTGTCAGGCAGTTCCTGCTGAGATGTGAAGAGCTGGGATACGGCTTCTTGAATGAAAAGCAGACCCTTCTCAAGCGCATCCTTGACGGAATCCCCGTCTTTTGCGGAAGAATCCGGCTCATCCGTTTCAGGCTTCGCCCCATGCTGTTTGCCCGCTAACATGTCTTCAACAGATTCGGCAAGCTGTTTCAATAAAGGAAGAGCTGTTTCAGCCGTCTGCTTTCCTTCAAGAGCTTTTACCGCCTCAAGCAGCTGTTTTAGCTGCAATTCTTTATCTTCCGGGCCGGCTTTCAGCCAATCACCGATTTTCGATAGAGCATCATTCAGCTCTGCGTCACTTGTTTTTGTTTCATCTCCGGGCTGCCGGGGAGAAGTGATTTCCGACAGGAGCCAGTTCTGAAATAGACCTAAGCTGTTCACATTCATCTTCACATTGCTGTTTTGCGCAGTCTGCGTACGATTACCAGTTAATTCAAGCAGCTTCAACTTACATCACTCCTTATTTCCGTCAGCGGATAGTTTTTCTGTATATTTAGCCGCTTGTTCAGGAGTCATTTTCGTCAAGATTTCAGCAAGCTGCTTTTTACTTAATCCGTTTAAAATATCGAGGGCTTCTTTTTCTTTCAGCTTTACGATAATGCTTGCCGCTTTACCGCTGTCCATACTTTTATAGATGTTGATCATTTTATCTTTTCCGGCTGATTCCGAAGCGTCTTTTTTCATTTCATCCGTCTTCGTTTTCTGCTGCTGTTCAGCTTCCTGTTTCAGTGAACGGATTTTCTGATTCAGATCATCGATTTCGGACTTGCTTGTGTCTAAATCTTTATTCAAAATGTTAATTTCACTTTTTTGTTCCTTTATGGTCTTTTCAAGAGAAGCCGTTCTGTCTTCCTTCTGCTTTTCCGCCGCGCTTTTCATTTCTTTCGTTTCGGGAACCAATTCTTTTAAAACAGGCGTTTTAGCGGCTGTTTCCTGAATCGGCTTCATCACATCAACGCCGGCAGCCCAAAGGATGATGCTTGCGACGATGATCAGAAAAATCAGCGGGATCATGATAAAAAGCAGGATTGAACCGAACTTTCCAGATCTCTTTTCTTTATCGGCCATTTCATTCGCTCCTAATGCCCCTGAATCATAAACTGCTTGATTGAAATGTCGTCCATTTCCCTCATCTCTGCAGCTTTGTTTTCAAGTGCGAACATATTAAATTGTTTTTCCCGCATTTTTTCAAATTTCTTTACTTCAATGTTTTTTTCGGTGAGCTGTTCCTGCTTCTCATTCATTTCATTTCGTTTCATGATGACAAGCTTTTGATAATGATAGATGGTGTTCTCAAGATTGGAAACGAAGTGCTGATAATGTCTCATTTCCTGAACGCTCATCCCGCATTTCAGCTTTGATTCTTTGTCTTTTTCGAGCAATTCTTTTTTGCTCATATTTTCATATAGTTTTTCAGCCACTGTCTCAAATTCAGAAACCGATTGTCTGTATTCAGTCAATGTTTGGTCTTTTTCATTTTCTTTTAATTCCAGCAGCTTTTGAAATCTGAATTGGTATGCCACGATGTTTATTCCTCTTTTCCTGTCAGACTCGTCAATGCCGCAATGCTGTCTTCCAATTGAGCAGGTTCTTCCGTTCCTTGTTTTAAAAATTGAATAAGCTGCGGATAAAACTGAATCGCTTCATCAATTTCTCTTGATGATCCTCTTTTGTAAGCTCCGATATTAATGAGATCTTCAGAGTTTTGATAAGTTGACAAAAGATCGCGGAATTTGTTGGCCGCCTCTATATGCGATGTGTCTGAAATATTAGACATGACCCTGCTGATGCTTTTCAGGATGTTCACGGCCGGGAACTGCCCTTTGTTGGCAAGCGCCCGATCGAGAACGATATGGCCGTCTAATATTCCGCGCACCGTATCGGCAATCGGTTCGTTCATGTCATCTCCGTCAACGAGAACCGTATAAAAAGCGGTTATCGTTCCTTGTTCATTCGCGCCCGTTCTTTCCAGCAAACGGGGCAAAATAGCGAACACAGAAGGTGTATATCCTTTTGTTGTCGGCGGTTCTCCCGCTGCCAGGCCGATTTCCCGCTGAGCCATCGCGACCCTCGTGACAGAGTCCATCATGAACATCACATTCCGGCCTTTATCGCGGAAGTACTCTGCAATGGCGGTGGCCGTATACGCCGCTTTCAAACGCATTAAGGCAGGCTGATCAGAGGTCGCGACTACGACTATCGAGCGTTTCAGGCCTTCTTCGCCTAAATCCTTCTCGATGAATTCACGCACCTCGCGCCCCCGTTCACCGACGAGTGCGATAATGTTTAAATCAGCTTCAGTCTGCTTCGCGATCATTCCCATCAGGGTGCTTTTTCCGACTCCGCTTCCGGCAAAAATCCCGATTCTCTGCCCTTTTCCTACCGTCAGCAGACTGTCAATCGATCTGACGCCGACACCCATCTTTTCCCGTATCGGCGGGCGTTTCATCGGGTTTGGCGGCGGCTGCTCCGTCGAAACGGGGGACAAACCTTTCGGAAGCGCCCGGCCGTCAAGAGGTTCGCCGAACGCGTCGACAACCTGTCCGATTAAACCCGCGCCTACTTTGATGCGGAGCGACTCGCCAGTGGCCTCCACAATGCTGCCCGGCGCGATGCTGGCCGCTTCCAGATAAGGCATTAGCAGAATGTTTTCATCCTGGAAGCCTACAACCTCAGCTTTAATCGCTTTTTTCGCATGGCCTTTCGGATAAATGAGACAAACATCTCCGATTGAGCTTTCGGGCCCTTTTGATTCAATCATCAGCCCGATGACCCGTTTAACCTTGCCGTAGCGTTTGTACGGATCCGCTGTTTCAATTGAGTCTATTAAATACTGTGTCTTCATTGCTCCGCTCCCGCCTCAAGCGCCGTTAAAAGTTTTTGCTTTAATTGCATCAGCTGGGTGTCTACGCCTGCATCGACACGTCCGAACGGAGTTTCTATCGAGCACGTTCCCTTCGCGGCTTTTTCATCGGCATATAAGCTTAATCTGCATTCTTTGTATAACAGCTGCTGAATTTCGTCCATATGCTGATGAACCGTCTCATAATATTCAGGGTCCACATAGATGGAGATGTCATCATAATCTTTTACTTCGGCTACTACCTGTTTGACCAGCAGAAGGAAAGCCTCTTTATCATCACTTTTTTGCCGCCATACTTTTTTAGCGAGCGCAACGGAAAGCTCAATAATTTCTTCCTCAGCGCTTTCCAGTTTTTCCTCGACTGACTGTCTCGCCATTTCCATAACGGCATTGGCCCGGCTGATGAGATTAGCGTATTCAGCTTGAGCCTCGGCTTTTCCCAATGCCATGCCTTCTTCATATCCTTCTGCCTTTGCTTCTTCTATCAATCTTTGTTTTTCTTCCGCCCAGCGGTTTTTCTCTTCTTCAATCTGCTGAAGAGTGTGCTCAAATTGATTTTTCGCTTCTTCAGACACCCTGTCGGCTTCTGCTTTGGCAAAAGCCATGAGAGCCTCTGGATTTTCGGGTTCCTCCCGGTCTGGCTGGGAATGTGTTTTCCTGACTTCCTGCAAGGAAAGCTTGCGCCGTTTTTGTTCAGGAGAAAATGATGATTGCTGTTTAATGATATTAGACAATAATATCGTCTCCTCCGCCTCGCGCGATTACAATTTCACCGGCTTCTTCCAGCTTGCGGACGACGCCCACGATTCTTGATTGCGCCTCTTCCACATCACGCAAACGCACAGGCCCCATAATTTCCATTTCCTCTTTAAACGTTTCAACCATACGCTGTGACATATTGCTGAAGACGATTTCTTTGACTTCCTCGCTCGCAACCTTCAATGAAAGCAGGAGGTCGTCGTTTTCAACGTCTCTGATCACGCGCTGAATCGCACGGTTATCAAGGGTGACAATATCTTCAAAGACAAACATCCGTTTTTTGATTTCATCCGCCAATTCTGGATCTTGGATTTCTAATGAATCAAGGATCGTTTTTTCCGTTCCTCTGTCTACGCCGTTTAACACTTCAACAACGGCTTCTATGCCGCCGGTCTGCGTATAATCCTGCGTAAAGGAGGAGGACAGCTTTTGTTCAAGGACCCGCTCCACTTCATTTATGATTTCTGGAGACGTTCTGTCCATAACCGCAATCCTTCTTGCCACCTCAGCCTGAACGTCCGGGTTCAGCTCAGACAAAATCTGTCCGGCCTGCACCGGGTCAAGGTAGGATAAAATCAGCGCCATCGTTTGCGGATGTTCCTGCTGAATGAAATTTAAAATCTGTTCGGGCTCCGCTTTTCTCGCAAAATCAAACGGCTTTACCTGCAAAGAAGAGGTGAGCCTGTTTAAAATGCTTACCGCTTTGTCTTCTCCGAGCGCTTTTTCAAGCACTTGGCGGGCGTAATTTAAACCGCCTTGTGAAATATAGTCCTGAGCGATTGCGATATTATGAAATTCTTCAATGATTTCATCTTTTCTTTGATGATCGACGCTTCTGACTCCCGAAATCTCGAGTGTCAATCTTTCAATTTCTTCTTCAGACAAATGCTTGTATACAGAAGCTGATACATCAAGGCCTAAGGAAATCATGAGGATGGCTGCTTTTTGTTTTCCTGTAAGCTTGTTCTGATCACGTTTCGCCATTTTCCATTCCCCCCTAATCCTCGTCCAGCCAGCTTCGAAGCAATTTAGCAAAGTCTTCCGGTTTTTCTTTAGCCATTTTTTCAAGCTGTTTTCGTCTGACTGTTTCTTCCGTTTCAATTTTCTCTTCGTTGATATCAGGCAATCGAACCGGCTCCGGCGGTGTTTCATATTCATATTCTTCGTATTCATCCTCTTGTGAGCGTTTCTTTCTGATGAGGAGAATAATAAGCAGAATAATGGCCGCAAGCAGTACGCCGCCTGTAATGTATACCCAGATCGGAAGACCTGAAGATTGTGCCGAATCTGTGTTCAGGCTTGTTTTTCCGTCAAACGGCTGAACGGATACAACGATTTTATTGTTGATATCATTGTCTGTCAGGTTTTGATTTTGCGTTTCGTTTTTATCAAGAGACGTTCTGACGACCGTTCCTAAAATCTTCTGTATATCAGCCTGTCTCTGTGCTGATAAGGAAGCGGCATTTTTCGGATTAGGCGGCTCCACCATGACCTGAATGCCTAAATCACGCACTTTATACGGGCTTTCAGCGATTTCTTTATGAATGCGGTTGACTTCATAGTTGATTTTATTGCTGCTTTTTTCGTAGTCCCCGCTGTTTGAACCGCCGTTTGTCTCGGCATAGTTCGCGGTGTCATTGCTTCCAGTTCCGGCCGTGCCGCCGTTGGCCGCGCCGTCGCCTTTATACGTTTCCGCAACTTTTTCGGCGCTTACCGCTATGCCTTCCATGTTATCTTTATCGACAGGTTCGACAGTGTCTTCAGTGCGTTTTTCCTTCGTGAAGTCAATATCCGCCGTTACGGAAACAACGACCTTATCCTGCCCCATCATTGTGCCGAGCAGTGACTGAACATGTTTTTGAACATCCTTTTCGACCTGCGACTTAATACCTTGCTGAGAAGCATAACTGTCAGAAACGGACCCTGCACCGCTGTCACTTTTGTCATAATATGTAGAATTTTGATCCATTATGACGATATTATCTTCTTTTAAGTTCGGAACACTTTTAGAAACGAGATGGTACAGCCCGTTGATCTGGTTTTGATCAAGCGAGTAGCCCGGTTTAATCTGCAAAACGATTGAAGCGGATGCTGCCGGCTGATCTTCACCGACGAACACGGCTTCTTTCGGCATATTGATCATGACCTTCGAGCTTTTAATACCGTCCATTTCATTTATCAGGTTTGACAATTCGGTCTGAGTCGCCTCAACCTTTAAAACGTCAAACTCATTATCTGTCAGGCCGAAGCCCGCATTTTGTCCGAAGAACGAATAATCAATTGATCCCGTTTTCGGCAGGCCTTCTGCGGCAAGCTGGACTTTAAGCGAATCCACTTGGCTCTCAGGAACCTTAATGACCGTGCCGCCATCAGCAAGTTCAGAAGACACCTTTTTCGTATCGAGCTCTTCTTTAATCTTCCCCGCTTCTTCCGCGGACAAATCTTTATAAAGAGGCACCATCTTTTCAGACGAAGTAAAAATAATAACGACGATGAGTAAAATAATGAATGCGGCCAAGCCGCTTACCATGAGTATCTTCTGTGTTTTTGATCTGTTGTTCCAAAACGCTGCCGTTTTGGTTTTCATTTGCATTAGAGTACGATTCATGTTAACCCCCGGTCATTCCAGTCATTCTCTTCAATCTGACCACTACATCTGCATTCTCATGATTTCCTGATAGGCTTCCACGGCTTTATTGCGGAATTCGGTAGCGGCCGTCAGAGAAATATTTGCTTTTTGGGCAGCGATCATGACCTCGTCAAGGTTTACATCCTTTCCTGCAGCCAGTTCGTTCGTTATTTGGTCAGATTTTACTTGTGACTCATTTAACGAATCAATAGAGTTTTTTAAAAGCTCCGAAAAGCTTGTTTGGTTTGAAGAATCAGTTTTTTGAGTTTGGTTTAATTGATTCGTTACGTTTTGAGTGTTTTGGATTTGTTGAAGCTGAAAAGGAGTAATAGCGTTAACCACTTACATCACCTTACTTTCCGATTTCTAAAGCCTTCAAAAGCATGCCTTTGGAGGCGTTTAATGCAGTTACGTTTGCTTCATATGATCTCGAGCTGCTGACAAGATCCACCATTTCCTTTAATGGATCTACATTTGGTTTTTGTACATATCCGTCTTTATTCGCATCAGGATTCTCCGGATCATAAACGAGATTAAAAGCGGACGGGTCTTCCGTAACACCAGATACCTTTACGCCACTTCCCGCGCTTCCTGTTCCGTTCATCTTGGAATGTAAAAGGGACGAAAATGATTCGCCTCCGGATTGGAGAGATACCAACTTTCTTCTGTAAGGCACCCATTCGCCATTTACCTGCTTCGCTCTCGTTGTATCCATATTGGCCAGGTTGGACGATACGACGTCCATCCGGACACGCTGTGCAGTTAAAGCGGAACCCGAAATATTTAAGCTTTGAAAGCCACTCATTATTTTCCTCCTGTCAAGACGGTTTTCAGAGAATTGAATTTGCCGCTCATTCTTTCAACCAAAGCCTGATAATTAATTTGGTTTTCGGCTAAATCTGTCATTTCTTTGTCGATATCGACATTGTTTCCGTTTTGCTGGTACGATGTATCACTGCTGGACACGATAGAATAATCGTCCCCCGAACCCGTAAAGTCAACGTGCCGATAGTCGGTTTTTACAGCCTCAAGATTGGATGTTTCCTGATCTAACAAATTTCGGAAAGAGACTTTTTTTGCCTTGTAGTTCGGTGTATCTATATTGGCGATATTATTAGTTAAGACTTTTTGCTTAATGTCCGCTCTCCCCAAGGCATTCTCAAGATTTTGTATAGTTCCAGAAAATAAGTCCAAATCCACTTACCTCCATTTCAGATATTTTTCTCCTAAAAATCCTTGTCGAGAATTGTAAAACCATATGCTTATTGTAAGAAATAACAGGCTTAAAGTCTATGAAGTTAGGCTAAAAAAAAGTGCTCAATTATATCTATTTTGTATGTAGGTATTAAGTCCTAGAATATTTGTACTACAAGGATTTGTTTAATATTAGACTGAAAATAGCAGAATTTCTGTATCTTCCTCCTTTTTTCACACAGCAAGATGGATTATCTCAGATCAGATTCCAATAAGCAACTTTAAACTGCAACTTTTCACCTATTGTCCATAAAAAAAGCAGGACGCCCATTTTTAGGGATCCTGCTTTTGTCTTAATGAGATTTAAGGTTTTCCAATTCAATAAGGAATTTGTTGTTCAGAACTTTAATGTACGTCCCCTTCATTCCCAGTGATCTGGATTCAATGACGCCTGCGCTTTCCAGCTTTCTCAGCGCGTTAACGATTACTGAACGCGTAATGCCGACACGGTCCGCAATCTTACTTGCCACAAGCAAGCCTTCGTTTCCGTCAAGCTCTTCAAAGATATGCTCAATCGCTTCAAGTTCACTGTAAGACAGAGAACTGATCGCCATTTGAACAACCGCTTTGCTTCGCGCCTCTTCTTCGATTTCTTCCGCTTTTTCTCTTAAAATCTCCATTCCTACAACGGTTGCTCCGTATTCAGCAAGAATGAGATCATCATCTTCAAATTGATCCTGCAGACGGGACAGAATGAGCGTGCCCAGTCTCTCTCCTCCGCCGATGATCGGCACGATCGTTGTTAAGCCTGCTTGGAACAGGTCTCTGTTTTCTACAGGAAACGCCGTGTATTCGCTGTTGATATCAAGGTTTGAAGACGTCTCCGGAACATTGAACAGATTTCTCGTGTACTCTTCCGGGAACTGGCGGTCTTCAAGCATTTTTTTCATGCGGTCATTTTCAATCTGCTGATTAATAGAGTAGCCCAAAAGCTTTCCTCTGCGGCTGACGACGAAAATATTAGAATCAATGACGTCACGAAGCGTTTCAGCCATTTCTTTAAAGTTTACGGGTTTGCCTGCCGCAGCCTGCAGCATGCTGTTAATAATTCGTGTTTTTTGTAGTAAAGCCATGATAAATAATCCTCCTAGAATTCCTCTTATTAAATTTTCACAATATAAATTGACTTAGATCTTTGTTGTTTGCAATCGTTCCGAGCTTTTCTTCAACGTATTGCGGCGTGATAGCGACTTTTTCCATCGTCACGTCCGGCGCTTCAAACGACAGGTCTTCCAAGAGACGTTCCAATATCGTGTGAAGCCTTCTCGCTCCGATGTTGTCCGTATCCTGATTCACATGATAAGCTACTTCGGCGATCTTACGAATAGCTTCGTCAGAAAATTCAAGAGATATACCTTCTGTCTGCAATAAAGCCTGATATTGTTTTAACAGCGCGTTATCGGGTTCGACGAGAATCTTCACAAAATCATCTACTGTCAGCTTGCTCAATTCTACACGAATCGGAAAGCGGCCCTGCAGCTCCGGAATCAGATCAGACGGTTTGGCCATATGGAATGCCCCGGCTGCGATAAACAGCACGTGATCTGTTTTGACGGAGCCGTATTTCGTGACGACGGTAGATCCTTCGACAATCGGAAGGATATCTCTTTGAACGCCTTCTCTCGATACATCTGCTGAGGAAGAAGCCCCTCCGTTTTTTGCGATTTTATCTATTTCGTCAATAAAGATAATGCCGCCCTCTTCAGCTCTTAACACGGCCTCTTGGCCGACTTCATCCATATCGATTAATTTGCCTGCCTCTTCATTGGTCAGAACCTTCCTTGCTTCTCTGACCGTCATTTTGCGGCGTTTTTTCTTTTTTGGCACCAGATTGCTCAGCGCATCCTGCATATTCATGCCCATCTGCTCCATCCCGGAGCCTTGCAGCATGTCAAACATCGACGGCTGCTGCTCTTCCACCTCTACGGAGACGTAATGGTCTTCGAGCTCTCCCAATGCGAGCTGATGCGCCATGCGCTTTCTTTTCTCTTCAAGGCTTGCTTCTTCCTGCTGGTCGGCTTCATCATCATTTGCCGCCTGGCTTCCTCCGAAAAGCATTTCAAACGGATTTTTCACTCCCGCTTGTTTTTTCTTTCCCGGAACGAGAAGCCGCACTATACGTTTGTTTGCATTTTCTTCAGCCTGTTCTTTCACTTCGCTGATTTTTTCTTCTTTAATGAGCCGCACGGATGTCTCAACGAGGTCTCTGACCATTGATTCGACATCTCTGCCTACATAGCCGACTTCTGTAAATTTTGTCGCTTCAATTTTTATAAATGGCGCACCGGTAAGCTTGGCGATCCGTCTGGCGATCTCTGTTTTCCCCACCCCGGTCGGGCCCATCATCAGGATGTTTTTGGGAACGATCTCGTCTCTCAGTTTTTCATCAAGAAGACTTCTGCGATAGCGGTTTCTTAATGCCACGGCGACAGCTTTTTTTGCATCCTGCTGTCCTACAATGTATTGATCCAACCGATCTACGATTTGTCTCGGTGTTAACGGTTTGTTTTCCATGCGCCTCAAGTCCTTTCTATTCAAGTTCTTCCAAAATGATCTGATCGTTTGTGTACACACAAATCTCGCCCGCGATTTTCAAAGCGGCTTTTGCAATATCTTTGGCGGACAGATTCTCTCCGGCATAGGTTTTCAGCGCTCTTCCTGCTGACAGGGCGTAGTTTCCGCCGGAGCCGATTGCCAAAATGCCGTCATCCGGCTCAATCACTTCACCTGTTCCCGATACGAGAAGCAAGGTATCCTGGTTCATGACAATCAGCATGGCTTCCAGCTTGCGCAGCACTTTATCGCTGCGCCATTCTTTCGCAAGCTCAACCGACGCACGTTTTAAATTGCCGTTGTATTCTTCAAGCTTCGCCTCAAACATTTCAAAAAGTGTGAAAGCGTCTGCAACAGATCCTGCAAATCCGGCCAGAACCTTTCCATTAAACAGTTTTCTCACTTTTCTCGCGGTATGTTTCATGACTACAGCCTGACCGAATGTGACCTGGCCGTCTCCTGACATAGCGCTTTTCCCGTTATGCTGGACGGCAAAAATCGTTGTCGCATGAAAAGATGACATGAGAAGGGCCTCCTTTTAATTTTCTTTAAAAGCTCTCGGGTGGTGGGACATATATGTGTTTCTCAGCATTTCCTTCGATACATGCGTGTATATCTGCGTAGAAGACAGATTGGAATGGCCCAAAAGCTCCTGGACGCTTCTTAAATCAGCCCCTTCATTCAGCAGATGAGTCGCAAACGTGTGCCGAAGCATATGCGGGTGTATATGTAAAGTGCCGGATGCTTTTTTTACAAGCCCGCTTAAAATATACCGGATTCCTCTGGCGGTCAGCGGGCCGCCTCTTTGATTGACAAACAGCACATCATGAGGCTCTTTTGCTTTTTCAAGCAGGCACTGCCTTCCGCTGTTAATATACAGCTCCAGCGCATCACGGGCATATGAGCCGAACGGGATATAGCGCTGCTTCTTGCCTTTCCCGTGAACGAGCACCGTATCCATGAACAGGTCAAGATCGCCGACAGTGAGCGTACAGCACTCACTGACCCTCATTCCGGTCGCATAAAGAAGCTCAAGCAGGGCCTGATCGCGCATCCCTGACGGCTGACTTCTGTCTGAAACAGCGAATAGTTCCTCAAGTTCTTTTTCATAAAGAAACTTCGGAATCCGTTTCTCTTGTTTCGGCAGATGAACAAGCTGAAACGGATTCTCTTCAACAAGCTTTTCCCTCATTAAAAATTTATAGAAGCTTCTCAAAGCTGAAATTTTCTTGCTGATTGTTTTTCTTGACAGGCCTTTTTCATAAGCCTCTGTCAAAAATATTCTCACATCATGATATGCAGCTTCTTTCATTCCATTTATATTTTGAGCATGCAGAAACATCCCAAATTCTTCAATCGAATTAACATAATTCACAATAGTATATTGTGAATAATTTTTTTCAATTTGTAAATATTCAACGAATAACTTTAAAAAAAAGTTAACATTCTCAGTCATTATGAAGACCTCCCTCTCCGAAGGGCTTTTAAATGGTATCATATAATGCATCGAAGTTGCAATGAAAAGCTATATCGTTTTCGAAATAGTTTGAATAGTTTCAATTGCGCGTTTAGCGTATTCTTCATTTCTTTCTTTTTTGTTTTTAATTTTTACAGGCAATTCTTTTAAGAGGCCGAAGTTTGCATTCATCGGCTGGAAGTTCTTCTGATTTGTCGTCGTAATGTAGTGAGCCATGCTTCCGATTGCCGTCTCCTGCGGGAATGTCACAAGATCCTGACCGAGCACAAGTTTGGCGGCATTGATTCCCGCTACAAGACCTGAAGCGGCAGATTCAACATAACCCTCTACGCCGGTCATTTGGCCCGCGAAAAACAGATCGTTCCGCTGTTTAAATTGATATGTCGGGTTCAAAAGGCTCGGTGAGTTGATAAATGTGTTTCTGTGCATGACGCCGTATCTGACGATATCAACATTTTCAAGGCCGGGGATCAGTTTAAGCACTTCTTTTTGGTCTCCCCATTTTAAATGTGTCTGAAAACCTACAATATTATAAAGCGTTCCCGCCGCATCATCCTGTCTGAGCTGAACGACTGCATAAGGGCGCTTGCCTGTTTTCGGATCTTCCAGTCCGACCGGTTTCATCGGTCCGAACAGCATCGTTTTCTTGCCTCTTTTCGCCATGACTTCAATCGGCATGCAGCCTTCAAAGAAGATTTCTTTTTCGAATTCTTTTAAAGGTACCGTCTCAGCCGTCGTCAATGCTTCATAGAAACGGTCGAACTCTTCCTCTGTCATCGGGCAGTTTAAGTACGCCGCTTCTCCCTTGTCATAACGGGATTTTAAGTACACTTTCTCCATATCAAGGCTGTCTTTTTCGACAATCGGCGCAGCCGCGTCATAAAAATACAGATACTCTTCTCCCGTGAGCTCTTTCAGCTGCTGTGAAAGCGATTCTGACGTAAGCGGTCCGGTCGCGATAACAGTCGGGCCTTCCGGAATCTCTGTTACTTCCTCAGTAAGAACCGTTACGTTCGGATGGTTTTTCACAAGATCCGTCACGCTTTGCGCAAATTCATGACGGTCAACGGCAAGCGCTCCTCCGGCCGGAACCGAGCATTTATCAGCAGATTGAATGATTGCCGAGTCAAGCGCCCGCATTTCTTCCTTTAATACCCCTACCGCATTGGCGAGTGTATTTGAACGGAGGGAGTTGCTGCATACCAGTTCGGCGAATTTATCAGTATGATGGGCTGCCGTCTGCCTGACGGGCCGCATTTCATATAGTTTCACTTGAATTCCTCGTTTTGCAAGCTGCCATGCCGCTTCACTTCCGGCAAGGCCTGCTCCGATTACATTAACTGTTTGCTGGTTCATTTCTTTTCATCTCCTGTTGTTTGTCCCTTCCACACAAAGAAGGTGAGCAAGGCTCTGCTCACCGCTACTTCTGTGGTTCTTCCTTATAATCGCATTCGACGCATTGGACTTGTATGCCTTTTTTAAGCTTTTTCTCTACGAGCATATTTTCACATTTCGGGCATTTTCGTTCAATCGGTTTGTCCCAAGATACGAAGTCGCATTCAGGATAACGGTCACAGCCGTAAAAGATGCGTTTCTTTTTTGATTTTCGTTCGACAATGTTTCCTTCATGGCACTTAGGGCATTTTACGCCGATTTGTTTGACAATCGGTTTTGTATTCCGGCAGTCAGGGAAGTTGGAGCACGCCATAAATTTGCCGTATCGGCCCATTTTATAAACCATCCGGGAGCCGCATAACTCACAATCTTCATCGGCGTATTCAGGTTCAATTTCCACTTCTTTCATTTCGGCTTCCGCTTTTTTCACGCGTTTTTCGAAATCAGTATAGAAGCTGTCAATGATTTGAACCCATTCTGTCTGGCCATCTTCAACATGGTCAAGGTCTCTTTCCATTTTAGCCGTGAATTCAACGTTAATGATTTCCGGGAAAAACTCCATGATAAGATCCAGCACGATCTGCCCAAGCTCAGTCGGCACAAACCGTTTATTGTCTAATCCCACGTAACCGCGGCGCTGGATGGTGTCAAGAGTCGGCGCATATGTCGAAGGACGGCCGATCCCCAGTTCTTCAAGCGTTTTAACCAGGCGCGCCTCTGTATAACGCGGAGGCGGCTGAGTAAAGTGCTGCTCAGGCTCAATATCTTTCGATAAAACCGTGTCTCCCTCTTTAAGGTCCGGAAGCATGCGGTCTTTTTCTTCCAGCTGATCGTCTTTACCCTCTACATAGACTTTCATGAAGCCGGCGAATTTGACTTTACTTCCGTTTGCCCGGAATGTCAATCCGTTATTGCTGAGATCGACGCTCATCGTATCAAGGACGGCAGGCGCCATCTGGCTTGCAACAAAGCGCTCCCAAATCAGCTTGTATAATCTGAGCTGGTCTCTTCCAAGCACCGCTTTTAAGTCGGCAGGTTTTCTGAGCACCGAAGTCGGACGGATCGCTTCGTGGGCATCTTGAGCGTTTTCATTTTTCTTTGCCGGTTTCCGTTTTCCCGCTAAGTACTCTTTTCCGTACGCCTGATCAATAAAAGCTGACGCTTCTTCAACGGCTGTATTGGAAATCCGCGTTGAGTCCGTTCTCATATACGTGATGAGCCCGACTGTCCCTTCTTTGCCGAGATCAATTCCTTCATATAATTGCTGCGCGATCATCATCGTTTTCTTCGCTCTGAAATTCAGCTTTCTTGCAGCCTCCTGCTGCAGAGTGGACGTTGTAAACGGCAGAGCGGGATTTCGTTTGCGCTCTTTTTTCGTAACCTTGTCAACTGTATACTTATTGCCTTTCAGCTGAGCAAGGATGGCTTTTACGTCTTCTTCGCTTTTTAAAGGAAGCTTTTTGCCGTTTTTTCCGAAAAATCCGGCTTCAAACGTCTCTTTTCCCTTTAAAAATGAGCCGGTAATCGTCCAGTACTCTTCAGGTTTAAAGTCATTGATTTCCTTTTCCCGGTCGATGATCAGCCGGAGCGCAACGGATTGCACACGGCCCGCACTGAGGCCTTTTTTTACTTTTTTCCAAAGAATCGGGCTGATTTTGTATCCGACGAGTCTGTCTAGTATGCGGCGCGCCTGCTGCGCATCGACAAGATCCATATTAATCATGCGCGGATGTTTAAATGATTCTTTAATGGCGTCTTTCGTTATTTCATTAAAGACGACCCGGCAGTCCGAGCTGAGATCCAGATCAAGGCTGTGTGCGAGATGCCATGCAATCGCTTCCCCTTCTCTGTCGGGGTCGGCCGCGAGATAGACTTTTTTTGCTTTCTTTGCCGCTGTTTTTAATTCTTTTAAAACAGGGCCTTTTCCGCGGATCGTAATATATTTCGGTTCAAAGTTCTGTTCGATGTCAACTCCCATTTGACTTTTCGGAAGATCCCGGACATGTCCCATTGAAGCTTTGACTTTATATTTCTTCCCTAAATAACGTTCAATCGTTTTCGCCTTTGCCGGCGATTCCACGATGACTAGATAATCAGACATTTTCATCCCCCTCAAGAGGTGTTCTCTCTCTTTTCAAGTATCAATTCATTTTAGAGCTGCCTTTTTATGGCTTTCAACATTTCATTCTTTATGATGAACGTCATTTTATACATGAAAATAATGTGCAACTTTAAATCCTCACTATTATTAAATATTACAATACCGTTTGTCAAACGATATTTCAAAAGGGTTCCGTATACTGAACGCATCGGGCGGTCAGCTCTCCGTCAATATCCTCTGCGCATAATACAGCTTTCGCCCCTTCTTGAATGAGTTTTATAGGTCCTCCGGAATATGGATTAAATATGGAACCCGGAACGGCAAATACCTCTCTGCCTTGATCGAGAGCCTGGTAAGCTGTGATTAATGAACCGCTTTTTTCTTTTCCCTGCACGACCACAATTCCTTCACTTAGTCCGCTGATTATGCGGTTTCTCATCGGAAAGTGCCATTTTTTCGGCTTTGTTTCAGGAGGATGTTCTGAGAGTAGGAGATGGTGTTCAGCCATGTATTCTGCTAACAGGAGATTTTCCCGGGGATAGATGTGATGGAATCCGCCGGCTATCACGCCGATCGTAAGCCCTTTTGCCCTGATGCTCGCCTTATGAGACAATCCGTCTATACCGGATGCAAGCCCGCTTACAATGACCCAGCCTTTTTTTGAGAGTTCGGCGGAAAGATGCCCAACCGCTTTTATTCCGTCTTCCGTCGGTTTCCGCGTTCCTACAATCCCGATTTTTCTGCCTTTTTCAAGAAGCAGCGTGTTCCCTTTTGCATACAAGACAGCCGGCGGATCATAAATCGCTTTAAGCCATGTTGGATAACGGCTTGATGAAATCGGAATGACAGTAATGCCTTTGCGGCGGTAATCGGACAGAACTTCATCAAGTTCCGGATCCTTGCGCTCTATTTCCCGAAAAATTGCTTCCGGGGCTGTTTTCCCTTCTGATAAAACAGTTAATGGATGCGGATCCGGTAAAAAAGACAGAGAGTGATCAGCTTTCCACCATTTTAATAGAAGAGACGGGGAAATGATTTGATTAATACTGCAGACCATTAAACAGCGCGATGCTTGATCCAAATCTGGCAACCTCCTCTTTTTTTCAGCAAAAACAGGAACAGCCGTTACGGCTGCCCCTGCTTCGATCAGTGCGTTTTGCACGTTTCAAATAAGCCTTTTTCTTTTAACACCTTAATCAGCGTTTCACCCATTACAGAAGGGGTTTCCGCGACTTCAATTCCGCAGGCGTTCATCGTTTTGACTTTTTCTTCTGCCGTGCCTTTTCCTCCGGAGATGATGGCGCCCGCATGGCCCATGCGTTTTCCCGGAGGCGCGGTTTTACCGCCGATAAAGCCGACAACAGGCTTCGTCATGTTCGCTTTCACCCACTCAGCCGCTTCTTCTTCAGCTGTGCCGCCGATTTCTCCGATCATGATGACGGCATGTGTTTCTGGATCTTCATTGAACGCTTTTAACACGTCAATAAAGTTCGTGCCGTTGACCGGATCGCCGCCGATCCCTACAGCGGTAGATTGGCCTACGCCGGCTTCTGAAAGCTGATGGACGGCCTCGTATGTCAATGTTCCTGAACGGGATACAACGCCTACATGACCCTTTTTATGAATGTATCCCGGCATAATGCCGATCTTGCATTCTTCAGGTGTAATAACACCCGGGCAGTTCGGCCCTATTAATCTCGTTTTCTTGCCTTCCATAAAGCGCTTCACTTTCACCATGTCCAAAACCGGAATGTGCTCAGTGATACAAATGACAAGATCAATTTCCGCGTCAACCGCTTCCATAATTGCGTCCGCCGCAAACGGAGCCGGCACGTAAATAACTGACGCATCAGCGCCCGTTGTATGAACCGCTTCTGCGACCGTATTGAATACCGGTACGCCTTCCGCTTCCGTTCCGCCTTTTCCAGGTGTTACACCGCCAACGATATTCGTGCCGTATTCCAGCATCTGCTTTGTATGAAATAAAGCGGTAGAACCTGTAATCCCCTGTACAACAACTCTTGTATCTTTATTGATAAAAACACTCATTATCTGGTCCCCTGCCTTTCATTCTTTCCTAAACTAAGGATACGATTTTCTGTGCGCCGTCTGCCATTGATTCCGCAGATGTGATGTTTAAGCCTGATTCATTCAGGATTTTCTTTCCTAAATCTACGTTTGTCCCTTCAAGGCGCACGACCAGCGGCAATGTCAATCCGACTTGTCTCGTCGCTTCAACAACGCCCTCGGCGATGACATCACACTTCATGATGCCTCCGAAAATATTAACGAAAATTCCTTTTACGTTTTGATCGGAAAGAATGATTTTAAAAGCTTCCGTAACTTTTTCTGCGGTTGCGCCGCCCCCGACATCAAGGAAGTTTGCAGGTTCTCCGCCGTAGTGTTTAATGATATCCATTGTAGACATTGCAAGACCCGCGCCGTTTACCATGCAGCCGATATTTCCATCAAGGGAAATGTAGCTTAAATCGTATTTTGACGCTTCGATTTCTTTCGGATCTTCTTCATCTAAATCTCTGTATTCCATAATGTCTTTTTGTCTGTATAACGCATTGCTGTCGAAGTTCAGCTTAGCATCCAGCGCCATGACGTTTCCGTCCCCCGTAACGACGAGAGGGTTGATCTCGGCGATGGAGCAGTCCTTCTCAACAAATGCTTTATATAAGCCGAGCATAAATTTAGCGGCTTTGCCGACAAGCTCTTTCGGGATGTTAATTGCGAATGCAATTTCCCTTGCCTGATAGCCCTGAAGGCCGACAGCCGGATCAATTACCGCTTTTTTAATTTTTTCAGGTGTTTTTTCCGCTACTTCTTCAATCTCCGTTCCGCCTTCTTCAGACGCCATTAAAACGATTCTTGAAGTAGCGCGGTCAAGTACAAGCCCGACATAGTATTCCTTTTTAATATCGCAGCCTTCTTCAATAAGTAAGCGTTTTATTACTTGTCCGTCCGGACCCGTTTGATGTGTGACGAGCGTCTTGCCTAACAGTTCTTCGGCATACTCTTTCACTTCATCTTTTGTTTTTGCAATCTTTACCCCACCAGCTTTGCCGCGGCCGCCAGCATGGATTTGCGCCTTTACGACATAAACCGAGCTTGACAGGCTCTCTGCTTTTTCAACTGCTTCCTCTGCTGTAAAAGCCACTTTACCTTCAGGAACAGACACCCCGTATTTTCTGAGGACTTCTTTTCCCTGGTACTCATGGATATTCATTTCCCATCCTCCTAACTTATGTAGCAAAACTAAAAATAGACTGCGCTTTCATTCTATATAATACTGGAAGAATTGTCTAGGGTTCAAAACAAAATCTTTATATCCTTCCAAACATTCTAACTTTTATTTTATTGAAAATATAAATTTAAACGGAGTCTGGGAAATGAATGGTCCTTATTTTTCGTTTTTCAGGGTTTCGTCCAGTCTGTAAACAAATGAAAAAATTTCGGCAACGGTTTCATAAAGCGCCTCCGGTATCTGATCGTCAACCGTCAAATGGCGCATTAATTCGACAAGGGTTCTGTCTTCCTGAATAGGGACCCCAGCCTTCTCAGCTTCTTTTATAATATTTTCCGCCACGTGCCCCCTGCCTGTTGCGACAACCTTCGGGGCTTGGTCTTTCTGCCGGTCGTAATGCAGGGCGACAGCTCTTCTTAACGGCGTTTGCTCTTTCATATTTTCACATCCACTTTTCTTCCGCCGTCTTTTTCTATAAACTCTTCCACAAGAGCGCTCTGGTCTTTCGGGCGCCGTTTTTTAGACGTGACGCCTGACAGGCTGAAGCCCGTTTCTTTTACGGCTTCTTTTAAAGCCGGTACGAGAGGGTCGATGGCCGCCTGAAGCTCAAAATCAGTCTCAACCGTAATGGTCATTACATTTTGCTGAATCATGCAGTCCACAACGGTTTCTTGCAGTGTTTCAAGATGCAGCAAAAACAGGAGCCTGCAATGTGACGGATCGAGTTTTCCGTCCGGCTTCTTCCGTCCTTTAAAGAGAACTGTGATGTCATTCTCATACGCGGACGCTCCCAGCGGAAATGACAGCACCATCTGCGTAAAAGAAGGGTTATGCTGCTCAATAAACAGCTGGCCGTTTAATTTATGAATAAGCGGTTCCGCCTCTTGTTTAACGGATTGGGGCGCTTCTTGAAGCGTCCGGACGGCTTGGAGGGCTGTTTTCAGCGCTTGTTTCTCCGGCTGCGGAGACACGCCTTTTTCAAGCGCTGTAATGAATGATAATTCATCACGGGTGCCCAGTCCTTTTTTGATTTTCTGCAAAAGGCTTAATACATCATGTTTTTCCGCATATTTCAATTCGGTGAGCTGAACGGCTTTTTCGAAAACAGCCGCCTCCTGTTCTGTCAGATGTGCGTTTTGAAGAACAGGTGCTGTTTTTAATGTTCTTTCTTGAGAAATGAAAGCCTTAATGATCTCCGCCGTTACTTTTACGGGACGGTTTTCAGTTTTTTCTGCCGATGTCATTAATTTCTCTATAATCTGTTTTGCCGTTTTTTCAGGCAGTTCCGTATCTGTCCGTGCACTCGGAGGAGAAGGTTGGCTTGAGACTGCCTTTCCGTTTTCACGAGTCTCTCGGACAAATGGTGATTGTTTTGATTCCGTCCGTTCTCCTTCATTCATCAGCCCGGTTTCTGAAATCGGCATGCGTGCAGCCTCGGCAAGCTTCTTCAAGAGACGTTCTGCATGAAGATCCGTTTCCGCGTTTAACACGTCAGAAACCGCCTCTTTGAGCACAGACAGCTCTTTTGCCGATTGCGGAGCCTGATTGATTGCCTGAAGCAGTCCTGAGAGGAGGCGACGGGTCGGAACCGGATATTTAACGGCATGAATGGCTGACAAGACTTCCGGATGTGCGGGCAGTTCCCGTTTCAGCGCAAATACGATTGTTTCCGCCGCTTTTTTCAATTCGACCGCCGGAAGTGATTCAGCCCAGCGGATGCAGGCTTTGAGGCTGTTTTCCGTCATCGGCAGCTTCTGCTGCATAAATGTTTCGGCAATCTGCAGAGACACAGGACCTGATTTGACGGAAAGAGCGTTTAACAGTCTTCCCGCAGCTTCCTGAACGGTTTTCGGGCTTCCTTCGAATTGGTCGATGACATGAAGCCGGCCCGTTTTTTCCGCCGGCTGTTTGTCATAAGAAAACCAGTAATACGCCTGCGGACGAAGGGCGGTTTCAAGTTTTCCCTGCATCGTCCGGCCGCCGATTTGGATAAGAGCGCTTTGATCGTCCAGCAAACGGAGAACCTTCCCTAACAGCAGCCTTTGAGCGCCGCTGTCTTTACCGCCGTCTTGCCGGTCCGGAGGGATTTCCGCCGTCAGCTGTCTGAAAGCCGCTTGGATTTCGCCGCTTATGTTCATGTCTTAAGCCTCTTTTCTAACAATAAGATTGAACGGGAGCGAACGTTTTTCGGTGAATAGTTGTCGGTCCGTATGCCTGAAGAGCTTCAAGATGTTCTTTCGTTCCGTAGCCTTTATTTTTTTCAAAGCCGTACATGGGATAGGTTTTGGCGTACTCAGCCATGAGACGGTCCCGCGTTACTTTTGCTATGCAGGCTCCGGCGGCAATTGACACGCTTTTGGCATCCCCTTTTATAACTGATGACTGCGGAATGTCAAGCGGAAGGGTCATGGCATCAACAAGCAGATAATCAGGTGTTTCCGTTAAAGCATTGACGGCTTTTACCATCGCCAGTCTCGCGGCCTCATAAATGTTGATCCGGTCAATGACGTCCGCATGGACAATGCCGACTCCTACAGCGGCCGCTTCTTCCGTGATCCGGCTGTAATACTCCTCGAGCTTCTTTTCCGACAATTTCTTCGAGTCCGTGAGACCGAGAATCTCGCATTCTGCCGGCAAAATGACGGCGCCGGCGACAACCGGTCCGGCAAGCGGCCCTCTTCCGGCTTCGTCAACACCCGCAATCAGGCGAAAGCCCTTTTTGGATGACAGTCTTTCGTATGCCGTCATGTTCAGCCATTGCTCTTTAAGAGCTTTTTCCTTCGCGTGCTTTTTCAGCCATTGCTCTAAAAGCGTCTGTACGCTTTTTCTCGGGTCTTTCTCACATTGGGCAAGGAAGGGGTCGCTTTCGTCCCTGACCTCTTGCAGGCGTTCTTTTACGCTTTTTACGGTTAATGTATTCACGTTCTCTTCTCCCTTACATTATGTATATCGGTATTCTGCGGAAAAAATAAAGACCCGCATCGCTGCGCGTCTTTATTCTGATGGTGTTTCAAATGAAAGCCTGCCGAATTTTTCTGTCCGGATGTCCCGAATGATGACTTCCGTTGTTTTATCATAGTCAACCATTCCGCCGCCCATCAAACAGCCGCGTTTTTCACCGATCGCGTCGAAAAGAGCGGCGATATCCTCAGGGATTTCCTGAAGTTCGTAGCGCTCCTTCAAGCGGTCGGGATAATGCTCTTCCAGAAAGCGCAGCCCGAAGACGGCCACATCCTGCAGGTTGATAATCGTATCTTTAATCGCCCCGGTGATCGCCAGGCGCAAGCCGACAAGCTCATCTTCAAATTTAGGCCATAAAATTCCCGGTGTATCGAGCAGCTCTAATTCCTTGCCTACCTTTACCCACTGCTGTGAAGTGGTAATGCCGGGCCTGTCTCCCGTCTTGGCAATGTTTTTCTTGGCCAGCCGGTTAATGAGCGTAGATTTGCCGACATTCGGAATACCGATGATTAATGCGCGGATTGCTCTTGGCCTAATGCCTTTTGCTTTCATTTTATCGAACTTATCTTTCAGCAGCTCTTTTGAGGACGGCACGATTTGATGCAGTCCCTGCCCGTTAACGGAGTTTATTGAAAGAGAGGGAATGCCCTGTTCCTGAAAGTGGTCCTTCCACTGGGCAGTCACAGCCGCATCCGCCTTATCGGCTTTATTTAAAAGCATAATGCGCGGCTTATTTTTTAAAATCTCCTCAATCATCGGATTTCTCGATGACATCGGGATTCTCGCATCCACCAATTCGTATACGATATCAATTAATTTCAGTTTTTCTGTTACTTCCCGTCTCGCTTTAGCCATATGGCCTGGGAACCATTGAATGGTCATGTGACTTCGACACCTGCCTTATTTACCGGAACCGGATGTTCCGATGATCTCTTATGTATTTTACTTTGCTTGTTCTGCTTTTACAAATTTCATATAAAAAAAGAGCCTGTTACGGGTAACAAGCTCTTTTCGTTCGTTATCATTATCGTCTGATTTCTTTAATACGAGCCGCTTTTCCGCGAAGTTCACGCAGGTAGTAAAGCTTAGCGCGACGTACTTTACCGTAACGTACAACTTCGATTTTCGCGATTTTTGGTGTGTGTACAGGGAATGTACGTTCAACGCCAACACCGTAAGAAATCTTACGAACTGTGAACGTTTCGCTGATTCCACCACCACGACGCTTGATCACAACACCTTCGAAGATCTGGATACGCTCACGGTTACCCTCAACAACTTTTACGTGTACACGTAAAGTGTCACCAGGACGGAACGCAGGAAGATCAGTGCGAAGCTGTTCTTTTGTGATATCTTGAATTAGTTTTTGCATCGTTTTCAACTCCTTCCAACAGATGCTCTTGGCCACAACTGCAAGGCACAGCGGAACATCGTTTTCAAGCTTCTGAAGGATAAGCCTCCTTAAGCCACAAGTAGTATCTTATCATATCTTCATCGCCTGCGCAATAGAATCTATTCGTTTTCCCACTCGGAAATCCATTTTCTTTGCTCATCAGTGAGAGGATAGTTTTCAAGAAGATCCGGACGTCTTAAAAAGGTTCTTCTGATTGATTCTTTATTGCGCCATTCTTGTATTTTGGCATGGTTGCCGGACAGAAGGGTCTCAGGCACTTTTAAGCCTTTATAATCTGCTGGCCTCGTATAGTGAGGATGCTCTAAAAGCCCCGTGCTGAAGGAATCCTCCACGTGGGATGCTTCTTTTCCGAGGACGCCCGGCAAAAGCCTGACAACGCTGTCAGCGATCATCATGGCAGGGAGCTCTCCCCCGGTCAGCACAAAATCCCCGATGGAGATTTCATCAGTGACAAGATGTTCCCGGATCCGTTCATCATACCCTTCATAATGTCCGCAAATAAACATGAGATGTTCCTCTTCCGCCAGCTCCTCGGCTTTCTTCTGCGTATAACGCTCACCTTGCGGGCAGACGAGAATAATGCGCGGCTTGGCGTCCGTACCGGCTGTCAGCTTTTCAACCGCATCAAATACAGGCTGCGGCTTTAACACCATCCCGGCTCCCCCGCCGTACGGGTAATCATCAACCGTTTGGTGTTTATTATCCGAAAAAGCCCGGAAATTGATGACGTCAAAACGGACAGCCTCTTTTTCTTGTGCTTTTTGCAGAATGGATGAGCCGAGCACCCCTTGAAACATTTCGGGAAACAGTGTTAAAAAGTCGATTTTCATTCGTCTATTAACCCTTCCATTACATGAATCTTAATTTTCTTCTCATTTATATTAATATCCTTTACCACAGAAGCAATATACGGAATGAGCGCATCTTTTTTGCCTTTTCTTGCAACCACCCATACGTCATTAGCCCCGGGCGTCAAGATTTCCTTCACTGTGCCGATCAGTTCCCCGTCTTCTGACACAACCTCGCAGCCGATGATTTCATGAAAATAAAATTCATCTTCTTCAAGCTCTCCCAAGTCTTCTTCAGGGACTTTGATCACCATGTTTCTTAGGTGCTCGACTTCATTGAGACTCGGCATTTCTTTGAATTGCAGCAGGTGAAACTGCTTGTGAAGCCTGTGGGCGCTTACCGTTACTTTGATTGGCTCCGCAGCCCCTTCCGCAAACAAATAAAGCGTATTGCCGGGCTTGTACCGTTCTTCGGCAAAGTCCGTTTTAGAAATGACCCGCACTTCGCCTTTAATGCCGTGGGTATTTACAATTTTGCCTACATTAAACCATCTGTTTGTCATATTATCACCTCGGGCGGATTTCAATTACTACCCCGTCTTTTATGACGATGGTATTTGCCGCTGTTTTTTCATGCCAGTTATCACCGACGTTGATTGAAAGCAGCGCATCGATCTCCTTTTCCTTCACTTCGCTTCCAAGCGGGAGCGACTCTGTCTGGCTTATTTGGAAATCGATCATTTTGATTTTGTCTTGTCTTTTTTCAATGGCTTTTTTAAAAGATTCCGCTACATCGGGATTCTGCTGATCTTTTTCATGTTTTCTAAGCTGAAAATAGAGCTGGCTGCATTCTCGTTCAAGCGTTTGCTTTTTTTCTGCAAAAGAGGTCAAAAGCTTTTCCTTGCTTTGCTCGGTCAGAACCTGCATAACGGTTACCCTGTGAATAATCTGCATAGGACCAGACTCCCCACTCTTCCAACATATTTCTGTTCATTTGCCTTTTTTACGTGTAAAAAAAGGGGAGGTGCCGGCCCTCTCCCTTTTTCAGTCAAATATTTCAAATTGAACTTTCTTAGAAGACTGTGCGCCAGCTGCAAAAACGACGGTTCGAATCGCTCTTGCAGTCCGGCCTTGCTTTCCGATAATTTTACCGGTATCTGACTTATTGACAGATAAGCGCAGCGCAATCTTTTGATCAGTCTCTTCCTTTGTGACCGTTATGTCTTCCGGATGGTCGACAAGCGGAGCCACAATGCTGACAATCAAATCTTCCAAGTTCTGATCAGTCATTACTTACCTTGTTTAGCGTTGTGGAATTTTTCCATAATTCCTTGGTTTGAGAACAAGTTGCGGACTGTATCAGAAGGTTTAGCTCCTGTTTGAAGCCATTTAAGAGCAAGCTCTTCGTTGATTTTCACTTCAGCCGGCTTTGCAACCGGGTTGTATGTGCCGACTGTTTCGATGAAACGGCCGTCACGCGGTGAACGAGAATCTGCTACAACAATACGATAGAAAGGAGATTTTTTTGCTCCCATACGTTTTAAACGAATTTTTACTGCCATTTTACTAGCACCTCCGAAAATATTTCAACAAGATAGTATATTAACAATGATAAAAGTGTTTGTAAAGTGTTTTTTCTTAACAACGGTTTTATCATGTATAACCGATTACATAAAAGGTAATTTAAAGCCTTTTTTCTTCCCTTTTGTCATGTTGGTCATCTGCTTCATCATTTTTTTCATTTCCTCAAACTGCTTTAAAAGACGGTTGACTTCCTGAACGGACGTTCCGCTTCCTTTGGCAATCCGCTTCCGCCGGCTGGCGTTAATGATATCCGGCTGTTCTTTTTCAAGAACAGTCATTGATTTAATGATCGCTTCCACATGATTCAGCTGTTTTTCATCGACTTGGATGTTTTTTAAGCCTTTCATTTTGCCTGCGCCGGGCATCATTTGCAGCAGTTCGTCAAGAGGCCCCATGTTTCGGACCTGGCCGAGCTGCTCCAGAAAATCATCCAATGTGAAGCTCATCGTTCTCATTTTCTGCTCAAGCTCTTTGGCTTTGTCTTCATCAACGGTCGCCTGAGCTTTTTCAATCAGCGTCAGCACGTCACCCATTCCGAGAATCCGGGATGCCATCCGTTCAGGATGGAATGCTTCAAGAGCATCGAGCTTTTCTCCCATTCCGGCGAATTTAATCGGCGTTTCGGTGACCGCGCGGATAGAAAGCGCCGCACCTCCGCGGGTATCCCCGTCAAGCTTTGTTAAAATGACGCCCGTTAAACCGAGCTGGTCATTAAAGCTTTTGGCGACGTTCACCGCATCCTGACCGGTCATTGAGTCGACGACAAGGAAAATTTCCTCAGGATTTGCGACTTCCTTTACGCCGGAGAGCTCATCCATCAGTTCGTGATCGATGTGCAGCCGTCCGGCGGTATCTAAAATCACATAATCATGATGCTCTTCCTTCGCTTTTTCAATCGCCTGGCTGGCAATTTCCACCGGGCTGACCTGATCGCCAAGCGAAAAGACCGGCATATCAAGCTGTTTCCCCAGTGTTTCCAGCTGTTTAATCGCGGCGGGGCGGTAAATATCCGCAGCCACGAGCAGCGGTTTGCGGTTATGTTTTTTGCGCAGCAGGTTGGCAAGCTTCCCCGTGGTTGTCGTTTTACCGGCACCTTGGAGCCCGACCATCATAATAACGGTCGGGGGGCGTTTGGCGACGGCAATTTTGCTTTCTTCGCCGCCCATCAGCTCGGTAAGCTCTTCCTTTACGACTTTAATAACCTGCTGACCGGGTGTCAGACTCTGCATAACGTCCTGTCCGACAGCCCGTTCACTTACTTTTTTCACAAAATCCTTTACGACTTTAAAGTTAACGTCAGCCTCAAGAAGCGCAAGACGAACTTCACGCATCATCTCTTTTACGTCTTGTTCGCTGACTTTTCCTTTTCCGCGGATTTTTGAAATCGTCTTTTGCAGTCGGTCGGCTAATCCTTCAAATGCCATTGTTTGCCGCCTCCTAATCTAATTTCTCAAGCGCTTCAATCAGAGCCGTCATTTTTTCCTCTTCCTGCAACCCGGAAGCAAGCTCTTTCAGCTTTGTAAACATTTCTTTACGCTCCTGAAACTTTTTAAAAAGGAGCAGTTTTTCTTCATATTGTTCAAGCATCGCTTCAGTCCGTTTGATGTTATCGTAAACGGCTTGCCTTGAAACGTCATACTCTTCGGCTATTTCACCAAGGGAGAAATCGTCCAGATAATAAAGCGACATATAGCTCTTTTGTTTTGACGTCAGCAACGACTGATAGAAGTCAAATAAATAGTTCATTCTCGTCGTTTTTTCGAGCGACATTTGAGCTCTCCCCTTTGTTAAGTCAAATCCCTTTACAAAAACTTAGTTTACATGGTTTCAGAGCGTGTGTCAAGTTTTTATCTTGTCAAAGCATGATGCTCTTTTTACATAATAAGTTTTTTTAAAAAAATTCATATAGACCGTCGTTAAAATACTCGAATTCTTGTTTTGATACACGATAGCGGCAATAGCCTTCATAAAAAGCATTGAGGCATGCTTCATTTGTGATAAAATGACTGATCGCTAATGATTCATCATATCGCGGATCTCCCGCCGATATTCCCGCAGCATCGATAAACAGATAGACCTCTCCGTCTTTCACCAGCACATTATCAGTCGTGCAGTCACCGTGAATCATTGTCTGCTGAACAGGAACAGGTCTGTACCTGTCCAATTCCTTCAAAAGCTCTGCACTTCCTTCAGCCTGTCCTTTTTTGACATATACTCCGGCTCGTTTGATTTGCAGATCGAGCCAGTCTGTTTCCGGCTGTAAACCAGAGACCATTTCGGTTTCATGCAGCCGTTGCAGAAACTGGCCGAAACTTTTGATCAGCTTTTTCTTTTCAGTATCCCCTTCTGCTTTTCTTAAAGCCGAAGTCAGGGTGATTCCATCCTCAAATGACATTAGGATATGGCTGGCATGCTGTTCCTGTATCATCCCATAATAAATAGGAACAGGCAGACGACGAGTTTCCGTCAGTTTTTGTAAAACGAAGGCTTCTCTCATTAACCATTCCCGATACTTCTGTTGAAAAGAACTTTTCAGCAGAAATGCGTCTTGGCCGGTCACTATTTTTCGAACGGTTGAAGTGCCTCCCTGTTCATCCAACAGCGACATATGGTTTATCGCGCCGATCTTGCTTTCCAATTCAGCTTTCAGCCATTTGTCCAACAATTGCCCCCTCCATTCCGATCTATCAATGCGTATAAAAAAACGAGTATAAAACCGTCCATTTTATACTCGTTTTTATTCATTAATCCTCGGCTTTTTCAACTAAATCAGAAAAGAGACCGTATACGTAAGATTCTGCATCAAACCGCTGGAGATCGTCAACCTTTTCTCCGAGGCCGACCAGTTTCACGGGGATGTGAAGCTCATTGCGGATCGCCAGGACGATACCGCCTTTTGCGGTGCCGTCAAGCTTCGTTAACGCGATACCCGTCACATTCGTCGCTTTGGAGAATTCTTTCGCCTGCGCCATCGCATTTTGGCCTGTCGTCGCGTCCAGCGCAAGGAGAACCTCATGCGGAGCCTCAGGCACTTCGCGTTCGATGACGCGTTTGACTTTTTCAAGCTCTTTCATTAAGTTTACTTTATTCTGAAGGCGGCCGGCCGTATCACAAATCAGCACATCCGCTCCTCTTGCTTTAGCCGCGTGTACGGCATCATAAATAACCGCAGCAGGGTCGCTTCCGGCAGCCTGTTTAATGACAGGCACGCCTGTACGCTCCCCCCACACTTCAAGCTGTTCAATCGCCCCGGCTCTGAAGGTGTCTCCGGCAGCGAGCACAACGGATTTGCCTTCATTTTTCAGCTTATGGGCAAGTTTTCCGATCGTTGTCGTTTTTCCGACGCCGTTTACCCCGACAAGCAGAATAACGTTCAGGCGCCCGTCCTGAATATTTAATTCAGAAATCTGTTCGTCGCCGCTATTATAAATGTCGACAAGCTTTTCAGAAATGACGGACTGCACTTCCTGAGGATCCTGGATGTTTTTCAGCTTCACTTCTTTTTTGAGCTCATCAATCAGCTCCATAACGGTTGTAAAACCTACGTCAGCGCCAATCAGCACTTCCTCAAGCTCTTCGAAGAAATCCTCGTCGACTTTCCGGTAGCGGGAGACGAGTTCGTTCACTTTATTTGAGAAGGAATTTCTTGTTTTTTCAAGACCATCTTTAAATTTTTCAGAGACGGAGTCTGTCTGTTTCGTGATTTTCTCTTTTAATTTTTTAAAAAAGCTCATCTTTCAACCTCTTTCCTCGTTACTGAACGAATTCTTTTGTTTCTTCCAGTTTGACCGAAACCATTCGGGAAACGCCGGATTCCTGCATCGTAACACCGTAGAGGACATCCGCTTCTTCCATGGTGCCTTTTCTGTGGGTGATAACGATAAACTGGCTGTCCCCGCTGTATTTTTTTAAATATTGCGCAAACCTGAATACATTGGCTTCATCTAGCGCAGCTTCCACTTCATCAAGGACGCAGAACGGCACGGGCCTTACTTTCAGAATGGAGAATAAAAGGGCAATGGCAGTCAGCGCCCGTTCTCCCCCTGACAAAAGATTTAAGTTTTGCAGTTTTTTGCCCGGAGGCTGCGCGATAATGTCCACCCCGGAATTAAGAAGATCATTCGGATCAGTCAGCTTCAGTTCAGCCCGTCCTCCTCCGAATAAAGAACGGAACACGTCATTGAATTGAGAACGGATCTGGACAAACGTTTCATGGAATCGCTTCGTCATTTCAGAATCCATTTCTTCAATGACTTGAAACAGTGTGTTTTTCGCTTCCGTCAGGTCATTTTTCTGCTCTGTTAAAAACTGATACCGTTCGTTTACTCTTTCAAATTCATCGATGCTGCCGAGATTGACCGTTCCGAGCTCTTCAATTGAAAGCTTGATCAGTTTGACCCGTTTTCTCGCCTCTTCAGGCTCGAGTTCGAGCTGATATTGTTCTTTTGCCCCTTCAAAGGATAGGCTGTACTCCTCGCGTAAATACTGCAAGAGATTATCAAGCTCGACTTCCATCCGGCCGAGTTTTACCTCTTCATCTTTCAGAATGTCCGTTTTTTGCTTGTACAGACGCTTCATCTCTTTCAGCTCAAGCTCGTTCGTATCAAGCGCCCTCTGAAGCTTCACCCGCTGGTCACGCCGGCTGGCGATCAATTCGATCGTTCTCGTTTTATCGTGAAGCTTGTGATGGGCTGCTTCTTCAAGCTGCTCCTCACCGCTTGTGCTGGACGTCATCTCTGAGGTCAGGAGGCTTAAATCTTCCCGTGTTTCTTTCAGAGCGAGCTGCGTTTCTTCAAGCTCTTTTTTCAGTCTTTTGAGGTTGTCTTCCTCACTCGAGCACGCCTGTTCTTTTTTCGCAGCGGCCACTTTACATTCCGTCAGTTCATGAGAGAGCGTTTCTTTCGTTGAGGATAGGGTCTGCTTTTGTTTTGTCAGCCTTTCCATCTCTTCCTCAAGCTCTTTCAGCTGGCCGGATGCCTCACTCAGCTGTTCTTCCAGAGCTGATTTGCGCGTCTCTTTTTCCCGGCTGCTTTCCGTCAGCGATGCTTTCTCCTGATCGTAAAGCTCCAGATGGGTATTGATGTTCTTTTCAGCGACTTCGAGTTCATACAGCCTGCCTTTTACATCCTGCTGCTTTGTTCTGAAAGCTTCACCGTCTTCACGGAGACCGCTCAGCGTATGTTCAAGCTCTTGAATGGCCTGCTTCAGCGTTTTGACCTCTTTTTCAAGCAGAGCTGTTTTTTCTTCCATTTCGGCAAGCCGCGCAGTCACCGTCTCAAGCTCACGGCTTCTGCCGAGCAGAGAATTGTTTTTCTTTTTGACCGCGCCGCCTGTCATTGATCCGCCTGGATTGACGACATCACCCTCAAGCGTCACGATGCGGTAGCGGTGCCCGAGAAGCTTGGCCAGTTCATTTGCGCCTTTTAAATCTTCAGTGATCAGCACGGTGCCGAGAAGGTTTTGAATGACATTCCGATACGCGGCATCATATGTGACAAGCCCGCTCGCTGTGCCGAGGAAAGACGGATGCTTTGAAGCCGTCTGTTCATCACGGGTTTGGAGCTGGCGCGGTTTCATAACCGTAAGCGGCAGGAACGTCGCGCGGCCGAATGAATTCTGTTTTAAATATTGAATCGCTTTCCGCGCCGCCTGCTCGTCGTCTGTGACAACGTGCTGCGCCGCTGCGCCGAGTGCAATCTCGATCGCCGTTTCATATTTTTGTTCGGTGGCAATCAGTTCGAGAACGGCGCCGCGGATGCCGCCAAGCTGCTCTTTCTGCTTCAGCACTTCTTTTACGCCTTGGTAAAATCCTGAAAAATCGCCTTGCATCGTTTCAAGCATATCTTTTTTGGATCTGGCCTGCTGGACGAATTGATACGCCTGATACAGCGCAGATTCTTTCTTTTCATATTGGCGTTTTTTCTGTTCATATGCTGTCTGGACTTCGCGAAAGCGGACGACCTGATTGTGAATATCCTCTTCAACGGCGGCCAATTCTTCTTCGCACGCCGCTTTACGGACTGCAATATCGTTACGTTCTTCAAGGTATTTTTCATTGTTTGCGGTCAGTCTCGCCTGCTGGACCGCAGATTGGGACATCTGGTCATCTAAAAGCTGCAGCTCGTTGCGAATCGACGCCTGGCTGTTTAACAATTCAAAGTAATCGCTTTTTAATTGTTCAATTTTGTCTTCTACATTTTCATTATGCAGACTGAGAGCCTGCTGCTTTTCTTTCACCTGGGCGTTTAACCGCTTCACTTCCGCACGAAGTTTATCATAGACGGCAGACTGTTTTTCAATGTCCGCTTTCAGTTCGGCTTCTTTGTTCGTGTAATGTGTAACGGATTCCTCAAGCTGTTCCCGGTTTTGCGCGGCGTTTTTTTTGCGCTCTTTCAGCACTTCTTTCCGGCCTTCCAGCTTTTCCAGCTCTTCACTTGTCACGAGCAGAACCTGCTGCAGTTCGTTGACGGATTCATCAAGCGCGTGGATTTTATCTCTCGTCTCTTCTATCATCGCTTCTTTTGCGGACAGAGCCGATGATTCCGCCAATTCTTCTTCTTTAGCAGCCTGCACCTTGTCTTTTAAACCTGACCATCTGCCATGCAGTTGTTCGATGTCAAAGGCGGTAAGGGCGATTTCGACATGCTCAAGCTCTTTCTTTTTTTCTAAGTAGTCTTTGGCGATTGATGCCTGGATTTTCAGCGGTTCGACCTGATCTTCAAGCTCGTGGAGAATATCTTCCACCCTGTTTAAGTTATCCTGCGTCTCAAACAGTTTGTTTTCCGCTTTTTTCTTTCTTGTTTTATATTTCAGCACGCCGGCCGCTTCTTCAAAAATACTGCGGCGGTCTTCCGCTTTGCTGCTGAGAATCTCTTCGACTTTCCCCTGGCTGATAATAGAGAATGCTTCTTTCCCGAGCCCGGAGTCCATAAATAAGTCAATGATGTCTTTCAGGCGGCACTGCTGATTGTTGATGAGAAATTCACTTTCTCCGGAACGGTACACCCGTCTCGTCACGCTGACTTCGTGGTAATCGATCGGGAGAAAATGATCTTCATTATCAAGCGTTAACGTAACTTCGGCAAGGTTCAGCCGCTTGCGCGAATCACTTCCCGCAAAAATGATATCTTCCATTTTTCCGCCCCGAAGCGAGCGGGCTGATTGTTCGCCGAGCACCCAGCGGATGGCTTCGGTAATGTTGCTCTTTCCGCTGCCGTTCGGACCGACAACGGCCGTGACGCCTTTTACAAAGTCAACGGATATCCGTTCTGCAAATGATTTAAATCCTATAACGTCTAAACGTTTGAGGAACATCCCAGATCCTCCTTATCGTATAAGTATCTCAATATTATCATAATCACCCGCTTATATCAGGCGCAGACATACTGAAATCCCCCTAGGGAAACAGGGGGATTTTATTGTTTCGTATGATGTTTTTGCATTTTTGCAAGAGCTTCCTGTGCCGCATGCTGCTCGGCTTCTTTTTTGGAACGTCCGTTCCCGATACCGAGCGCCTCACCTTTAAGAGAGACAAGCGCCTCGAATTCCCGGTTGTGGGCAGGCCCTTTTTCATTGAGAATTTTGTACTCAAGCGATCCTTTTCCGTCCCGCTGTACAAATTCTTGAAGCTGGCTTTTGAAATCCATCACATGAGAAAAAGCACCATCGTTTATTTTAGGGAACACGTACACTTTCAGGAATTGCTGAACCGGGTCAAGGCCCTGATCCAGATACAGTGCGCCGATAAACGCTTCAAACACATCCGCTAAAAGCGCAGGACGCTTTCTGCCGCCCGTCATTTCTTCTCCTTTTCCCAAGAGAACAAGATCGCCGAATGACAATTCATGGGCAAGTGAGACGAGTGACGGCTCGCATACGATAGCGGCTCTCAGCTTCGTCAAATCTCCTTCACTCATGGCCGGATATTTGGCAAATAAGAATTGGGAGATCGTCAGTTCCAAAACAGCGTCACCTAAAAATTCAAGCCTTTCATTGTCTTCATACGGCTTTTTCCGATGCTCATTCACATAAGATGAATGTGTAAATGCTTGATACAAAAGTTTCTCGTTTTGAAAATGAACCGAAATCCGTTCTTGGAACTCTTTAAATTGCTCTATTTTTTTATAGAACTTTTTTTTATCTTTAAAATGTGAGTGTTTTGACATAGTAACCTCCATAGGCACATCAGGTTCACCGCGCTCCCCGCCGTAAACGGAATCGGCAGCGCGTACAGCGTCAGACGCCGGTAACCGAACGATTAAAGGGCTAAAGCCCCGCTGTCAGGCGGGACTTTTAGCATCAGCTTATTGCTGGTTTTGTATGTAGTTCACAGCGTCGCCGACTGTTGCAATCTTTTCAGCATCTTCGTCAGAAATCTCCATATCAAACTCGTCTTCAAGTTCCATAACAAGCTCAACTACATCTAGGGAATCAGCACCTAAGTCTTCCTTGAAAGAAGCTTCAAGTTTGACGTCAGCTTCATCAACGCCAAGGCGGTCTACGATGATTTTCGTTACACGCTCTAATGTATCTGCCATAGCAATTCACCTCCCCTCAAGTATTATAGAGGATTCGTTTTTAAAAAACTAGAGAAACTAGGATGAAATTTTAAAAACAAATCTTTACATCACCATTCCGCCGTCAATATGAAGGGTTTGGCCCGTCATATAACGCGATCCTTCAGACGCAAGGAACGTAACAACGCTGCTGATATCGGAAGGATCACCGAAACGCGCGAGCGGAATCTGCTTCAGCATTTCATCTTGGACTTCTTTAGAAAGCTTGTCCGTCATATCTGTAGAAATAAAGCCCGGAGCAATGGCATTGACCGTAATATTTCGGCTCGCAAGCTCTTTGGCTGATGACTTCGTTAAGCCGATTACACCGGCTTTTGCCGCCACATAGTTCGCCTGCCCAGGGTTTCCGCTGACGCCGACGATTGATGATACGTTGATAATCCGGCCGGAGCGCTGTTTCATCATCTGTCTTGTCACGGCTTTCGTGCAGTTGAATACACCTTTCAGGTTAATGTTAATGACATCATCCCATTCATTTTCTTTCATTCTCATCAGAAGATTGTCTTTTGTGATCCCCGCATTGTTCACGAGAATGTCGATTGAAGAAAATGCAGCGACAGCCTCTTTCATCATGTTTTGTACTTCTTCGGAATTTGATACATCGGCTTTTACCGCGATCGCGTTTTGGCCCAAAGATTTGATTTCATCTACGACTTCGTTCGCTTTCGCTTCATTCCCGGAGTAGTTGACTACTACGTTACAGCCGTTTTTCGCAAGATCAAGCGCGATCGCCCGCCCGATTCCGCGGGACGCTCCCGTTACCACTGCTGTTTTTTCATTAAGCATCCTGATTCTCCTCCTTCAGCGTTTGAATCGCCAGTTCGATGGTTTCATGGTCAGAAACCGAGATTGTTTTAAGGCGGCGGTTCACTTTTTTCACAAGGCCTGAAAGCACTTTTCCGGGCCCGATTTCAACAAACGTCGTGACGCCTTCGTCAATCAGTTTGTTAATGGTTTCTTCAAAGCGTACAGGTGAGTACAGCTGTTCGATCAATTTTTTCTTGATATCGTCTTTTTCTGTCATAACGTCAGCCGAAACGTTTGAAATCACGGGAACAGCCGCATTTTTTAACTCACAGGCGCTGAGCACCTCCTCGAGTTTTTGCGCTGCCGGCTTCATTAATTCAGAATGGAACGGTCCGCTTACTTCTAATGGGATCGCCCGTTTGGCTCCGTTGTTTTTCGCTTCTTCTGAAGCCAGCTCCACGCCTTTTGCCGTTCCGGAAATGACGATCTGGCCGGGGCAGTTCAGGTTTGCAAGCTGTACGAGATGACCGTTTTCCGTCACTTGATCCGTCACCTTTTTCAAGGACTCCGCATCCATTCCGAGAATAGCTGCCATGGCGCCTTCTCCGGCCGGCACGGCTTCATTCATGAATTCTCCCCGTTTTCTTACCGTGTAAACGGCATCTTTAAATGTCATCGCTCCCGCCGCAACAAGCGCCGAATATTCTCCGAGGCTGTGGCCGGCGGTGAAATCAGGGGTGATGCCGGATTCTTTAAACTTTTCCAATACGGCGATGCTCGTTGTCAACAGCGCGGGCTGCGCATTGTATGTAAGGGTCAATTCTTCGGCGTCACCTTCAAAAATGAGTGAGCTCAGCTTTGTTTCAAGCGTTTCATCCGCTTCATCAAAAATACGTTTTGACGCTTCTTCGCGTTCGTACAGGTCTTTTCCCATACCGATATATTGTGATCCCTGTCCGGGAAATAGAAATGCAATCTTACTCATGATGCGGTAACCTCCAGACTACTCATCTGTTTTTTCTTCTTTTACTTCTTCTTCTATAAATGCGGCCACGTTTTGGCTGACCATTTCTCTCGCCTGGCGCAGCGCATGGTAAACAGCGCGTGCGTCAGAAGAGCCGTGCGCTTTAACGACGGGCGCTTTCAAACCGAAAAGACTCGCCCCGCCGTACTCAGAATAGTCCATTTTCAATTTCATTTCCATCAGCTTCGGCTTCAGCACTCCCGCTGCGAGCTTAGAAACAAAACTTGAAGTCAGTGTATCTTTCAGCATTTTGAAAATCGATAACGCTGAACCTTCCAATGTTTTCAACGTGACGTTGCCCGTAAAGCCGTCTGTGACGATGACGTCAGCAGCGCCTTCGAGCAAGTCTCTCGCCTCTACGTTTCCGACAAAATTCACGTTTGTTTCTTTTAATAATTCAAACGTCTTTTTTGTCAGGTCGTTTCCCTTCTTTTCTTCCGTGCCGACATTTAACAAGCCGACGCGGGGCGAGCTGATTCCGAGAACCTGCCGGGCATATACAGATCCCATAATTCCGTACTGGACAAGATGCTCCGGTTTGGCATCGACATTGGCTCCCACGTCCAAAAGAAGGAAACCGTCGCCTGAAACAGTCGGAAGCGTCGGCGCAAGCGCAGGCCGGTCGATTCCTTTAATTCTGCCGACGATAAACAGTCCCGCTGTCATAAGTGCGCCTGTATTCCCCGCTGAGATGCAGGCGTCCGCTCTGTTTTCAGCCACTTCCTGCGCCATCAGCACCATAGAAGAGTTTTTCTTTCTGCGTACGGCGCGGACCGGTTCATCCGTCGGTTCAATCACTTCATCGGCGTGCAACACAGTGATGCGGTCTGATGTTGTTGGCAAGTGTGATTCTATCGTTGTCTTGTCACCGACCAGCGTAATATGGAGATCGTCAAATGCCTCAATACTCTTCATTACTCCGTCAATAACAGCTTTGGGTGCGTTGTCGCCTCCCATTGCATCTACAGCTATTCTCATGCATGCTCCACCTTTATGATTGTTTTGAACGGTACATGTCAAAGTTACCGGAGAACACGACTTCTTCTCCCACATAGCTGTTGACTTCAACTACCGTTCTGCCTTTTTCTTTTTCGACTGCCGTCACTTTGGCTTTCGCAACGACGCGCTCGCCTTCTTTCACCTGTCTTGTAAAGCGGATATTTGCGCTTGCGGTCAGCGCCAGCTCATCATCAATGACGGCTACGGCGAGTGAGTTCGCCTGCGCAAACAAATGATGCCCCCGCGCAATTTGATTGCGGCTGAAGACATGTTCGCGTCTTACTTCTAATATGGAAATGGCCTGGCCGTCAAGCTCCAGATCAATAATTTCACCGATCACTTCGTCTAAAGACAGTGATTTCACTTCATCATCAAGCGTTTGTTCTGCCACGTTTTTAATTCTTTCCCTCAGCTCCGGTATTGAGAGCTCTAAGCGGTCTAAACGGATCGTCTGAATGCTGACGCCGAATTTCCCCGCTAATTCTTCATCTGTGATGAAGGGTGTCGATTTGATCGTCTGCTGCAATAATTTTTGGCGTTCTTTTTTGCTTCTTCTCATCTGTAAACACCATCCGGACAATTAAGACTAGGTACTAATAGTAGTATATAATCTCATAGATTGGAATGCAATGATTGTTTTTTGAAAGCCGCCGAATTTTACAGAATCAGCTTAATTTCTCCCCTTCCAGGACGCCGCTTGAAAGTAATTGACCGCGCAGCATGCGGTATTCGTCATCTTTCCAAAAAGCCTCTGAAGACACCAGATTGGCCGCATCCTGGCGGGCCGTCTCCAAAGCTCTGTAGTCATGAACCATATCCGCCACCTTGAACTCGGGCATACCGCTCTGTTTTTTTCCGAAGAAATCCCCGGGGCCGCGCAGTTCAAGGTCCTTTTCAGACAGCTCAAAGCCGTCGTTTGTCTCCGACATGATTCTCATCCGTTCCTTCCCGGTTTCGGATTTCGGATCTGCCATCAAGATGCAGAAAGATTGGTGGTCTCCCCGCCCGACCCGGCCGCGGAGCTGGTGGAGCTGAGATAATCCGAAACGGTCGGCGTCATAGATGACCATAATCGTCGCATTCGGCACGTTCACCCCGACTTCTACGACGGTTGTTGACACAAGTACCTGACATTGATTGGCGCTGAATTCTCTCATCACCTGATCTTTTTCATCAGAATGGAGCTTCCCGTGCATCAGGCCGACATTCCATTTCCCGCGGTAAACGTCAGAAAGCATGTTATATACGTCAATGGCATTCTGTACATCCAGTTTATCCGACTCTTCAATGAGCGGGCAGATAATATAGGCTTGCCTTCCCTGTTTCAGCTCTTTTTCTATAAAAGCCAAAATCCGCTCCAGCATGTCGTGTTTCACCCAATACGTTTCGATTTGTTTTCGCCCCGCGGGCATTTCATCTATCACGGAAACATCCATTTCTCCGAAGACGGTAATGGCCAACGTTCTCGGAATCGGGGTGGCTGTCATAAACAGCACATCCGGATCCTGGCCTTTATTCTTGAGTTTTTTGCGCTGTTCGACTCCGAACCTGTGCTGCTCGTCCGTAATGACAAGGCTCAGTGCTTTAAATTCCACTTCGTCCTGGATTAAAGCATGGGTCCCTACTAAAATATCAATCTCTCCGAGAGCAAGCCGCTCCAAAAGCTCCCTGCGCCGCTTTCCTTTTACAGAACTCGTCAAAAGCGCGATATTCACATCTTCATTTGCAAACAACGATACGAGAGAATCTGCATGCTGTTCGGCCAGAATTTCAGTCGGCACCATTAATGCCCCCTGATACCCCGACAGAATCGCAGCGTACAAAGCGATGGCGGCGACGGCCGTTTTCCCTGAACCGACATCACCTTGCAGCAGACGGTTCATTCGGTAAGGAGATGTCATATCAGCGGTAATTTCCCGAAGCACGCGCGTCTGTGCGGTTGTGAGCGAAAACGGCAGGCTGTCTGTGAAAGCGGCGAGCTTTTCAGCAGGGAACACATGGCTGATGCCTTTTGACTGTTCCCTTTCCGCTTTACGGAACGCCTGCATTTTCAGCTGAAATAATAAGAATTCCTCGTAAACAAACCGGCGTCTTGCCTGCTGTAACGATTCCCTCGTTTCAGGCTGATGCATCGTCTGCAGGGCATGTTTGTAATCAGGCAGCTTGTAGCGGATTCTCAATTTTTCAGGAAGCGGATCGGCCGCACTGTCCAAATGATGCTGCAGCGCTTCCTTAATAAACCGTCTCATCATTTTTACGGTGACGTTTTCTTTAACGGAATAAACAGGCTCAATGCTTTTATCTTCTTGATGAGGACCGTTTTTTAATTCCTGCACGGAAACGGTCTGTCTGTGTTTATCCCATTTCCCAGATATTGTGACGACAGAACCTAACGTCAGTTTCTTTTTTAAGTAGGGACGGTTAAAGCAGACCGCGGTAATTAAATAATTGCCGACAAGCACCCTGAATGTCAGCCTGTTTCGTTTTTTGCCGTAATAGGTAAGAGAAGGTTCTGAATGAACCTTCCCTTCTACCGTCACTCTTTCTTCATGTTTTACTTCTTCTAAGTCCCTCAGCTCATAGTCGTCATAACGGTAAGGGAAATAATTCAGAAGATCAGAAATGTCATAGATACCAAGTTCGTGCAATGTTTTTTCTGTTTCCGGCCCAATGCCCTTAATCTCCGCTATACTAGTTTGCTGATGGTGTGTCACTTGATTTCAGCGCTCCTCCGAAAATTTTTTTCTCTAATTCTCTTCCCGTCGGTGTCGCGGCTAAACCGCCTTGTCCCGTTTCACGCAGTGCTGTCGGCATTGTCTGGCCGATTTTGTACATCGCGTCAATCACCTCATCGCAAGGAATGCGGCTTGTAATCCCGGCCAGCGCCATATCCGCCGCGATCATTGCGTTGGATGCTCCCATTGCGTTTCGTTTGACACACGGCACTTCTACCAATCCGGCGACCGGGTCACATACGAGACCGAGCATATTTTTCAGGGTAATCGCCATTGCTTCCGCTGATTGCTGTGGCGTTCCGCCCGCCATTTCCACAATCGCAGCCGCTGCCATGCCTGATGCTGACCCGACTTCCGCCTGACAGCCTCCTGCCGCTCCTGAAATACTCGCATTATTTGCTACGACAAAACCGAACGCGCCGGCTGTAAACAGAAAACGGATCATTTGTTCTGTCGTAGGGTTCAGCTTATGCTTTACGGCGAATAACGTTCCCGGCACAACCCCGGCAGAACCGGCGGTCGGTGTAGCGCAGATCGTTCCCATCGCCGCATTGACTTCATTTGTCGCGACAGCTTTAGAAACGGCGTCTAAAATCAGATTGCCCGACAGGCTTCTTCCCGATTGGATGTATGCCTGAAGTTTCACGGCATCTCCGCCTGTTAAACCAGTCTGACTCGTGACGCCCTTCAGCCCTTTTTCAACAGCTGCTTCCATGACGGAGAGATTGCGCTCCATTCCTTGAAAGATTTCTTCCCGCGTTTTTTGCGTCACTTCCATCTCTTGGGTGATCATCACTTCCGAAATCGGAATTTGTTTTTCTTGAGTGATTTCTATTAATTCTTTTACATTACGAAACATGTCATTTTCCTCCTGACTTTTTAGTCAGCTATCTTAGTAACCTGTATAATATTAGGAAGTGTTGAAAGCTCGTCAAGCACTTCTTCTTCAATATTCTGATCGACCTCAATCGTCATCAGCGCAAGCTGGCCGACGTCCTTACGCGCCACTTCCATATGTCCGACGTTGATGGAGAATTTCGCAAGCACATTGGCAACGCCTGCAATCGTGCCGAATTTATCATTGTGAACGACTAAAATAGCCGGATGGTTTCCGGAAAGACGCAGCTCAAAGCCGTTGAGCTCCGTGATTTCTATTTTTCCGCCGCCGATGGAAATACCGGTAAGGGCAAGCTCTCCCTCATCATCAGAAATGACGATACGCGCCGTATTCGGATGAACGGGCACGGCATCCTCTGTACGGAACTCTACATATATGCCCTTCTCTTCCGCAATTTGAATCGCTGTTTTAATCCGTTCATCAAATGTATCAAAATCAAGCAGGCCGCCGATAATCGCGACATCAGTGCCGTGACCCTTATACGTCTCCGCAAATGATCCGTAAAAAGACACAACGATCCGGCGGGGCTCCCGCCTGAATAGGCTTCTGGCCACTCTGCCGATCCGGGCGGCGCCTGCGGTATGTGAACTGGACGGACCGATCATTACCGGGCCGATAATATCAAAAACGCTTCTATACTTCATGCTGGTTTGTTCCTCCTTAACATCACTCTATTCAGCGCTTTTCTTTAGACTAATTGAACATTTCTCAATTGGCAAGCAGGCACATTGCCGCACTGCCGCAGGTAAATAAAGGCATAAGAATAGAAGGGCCTGATAAGCCCTTCTACTCTGCCGCAAATATATATGGATACAGAGGCTGTCTGCCGTTATGGATTTCAACCTCGATATCTTCACAGACGCTTGCAATATACTCAGCAAGTTTCTCAGCTTCTTCTTCCGGCGCGTCCTCTCCGTACAGGATGGTGACGATTTCATCTTCTTCCCCGATCATTTCATCCAGCAGCAATTTCGCCGCACTCATCCGATCTTCGGCGCTGCCGATAATTGAACTGTTTAAAATGCCGATAAAATCACCTTTTTTAATATCTTTACCGTCAATATGGGTGTCTCTGACTGAATATGTCACCTGTCCGCTTTTCACATTCCGGATGGCCTCAAGCATATGGGCTTCATTTACATCAGCCGGCTGGTCAGGGTTAAACGCAAGCAGGGCGGTCATGCCTTGAGGGACCGTTTTTGCCGGAATGACAATGACATTTTCTTCAGCCACGCTCGCCGCCTGATTGGCAGCCATCACAATATTGGAATTGTTCGGAAGAATGAAAACCGTCTCCGCATTGACAGACTGAACGGCTTCAACAATATCTTCCGTGCTCGGATTCATTGTCTGGCCGCCTTCGATTACGTGTGAAGCGCCGATGCTCGTAAACAATTCAGAAATGCCCTCTCCCATTGCCACAGTCACGATGCCAAAAGGCTTCCGGGCTTCTTTCATAACGCCGGCCGGCTTTTTTTCATCATGTTCTTGGCTGATGATTGAAGTATGCTGTTCCCTCATGTTTTCAATTTTAATTTTAATCAAATCGCCGTAACGCTGTGCGAGATTGAGTACGTTCCCTGGTTCTTCGGCATGAATATGGACTTTCGCCAGCGTATCATCAGCCACGACCAGCAATGAATCGCCGAAACGGCTCAGTTCGTTTCTGAACGTCTCTTCCTTGAACGTCCGTTTATCTTGATCCAGCCTTACCATCACTTCCGTACAAAATCCGAATTCAATATCTTCTGTACTCAGCATGCTCTGCGCGCTTTTATGATGCTCGGCATTCACCATATCATCGAGTGCCGGAAGAACCGCTTTTTTCGGTACGGCCTCTCCTTTTAAAGCAGACAAAAATCCTTCATATACACAAAGCAGACCTTTTCCGCCGCTGTCAACGACACCGACGTCCTTTAAAACAGGAAGCAGATCCGGCGTGCGGTTCAGCGACGCTTCCGCTTCTTCAATAACGGCCTCCATGAGAGCAATGATATCGGTTTCTTCTTTAGCCGAGGCGACCGCTTTTTTAGCCGCATCCTTGGCCACGGTTAAAATCGTTCCTTCAACCGGTTTCATGACCGCCTTATATGCCATATCCACTCCCGCTTGGAGTGCTGCGGCAAATTCTTGGGCGTCTATTTGGTTTTTGTTTTCAATGCTCTTTGTGAAACCTCTGAACAATTGGGACAAGATCACCCCTGAGTTTCCTCTCGCCCCCATAAGCAGGCCTTTTGACAGGGCGATGCCGACTTTGCCGATGTCGGGTGAGTCAATGTGCTCTACCTCTCTTGCACCGGATGACATCGATAAATTCATATTTGTTCCGGTATCGCCGTCAGGCACGGGAAACACGTTCAGCGCATCCACCGCGGATGCGTTTTGAGACAATGTCTCAGCCCCCGCCAGAATCATTGCCGCAAAAGCTCTCCCATCTAAGTTTCGTCTAGACAATACTCATCCTCCTCACTACGGGTTCGTTACTCGTACGCCTTGGACATAAATATTTACAGAATCAACTGCAAGTCCGATTGTTTGATTTACTGTGTATTTTACCTTCGTCTGAACATTGTGGGCTACTTCGGATATTTTAGTGCCGTAGCTGACAATAATGTACATGTCGATATGTATTTGTTCGGCTTCCTGACGGACATGTACGCCTTTTGCGAAGTTCTCTCTCCGGAGGATTTCAGACAAACCGTCTTTAATCTGGTTTTTTGAGGCCATCCCCACTATTCCGTAACAGTCAATGGCAGCGCCTCCGGCAACCATTGCGATGACTTCGTTGGATATATCAATCTGTCCGTATTTTGTCTTCATTTCAATGGACACACAGGTTCCTCCTTCAGGTGCATAGAGTTATCATTATTCTACTATATGTATCCCATTATGAAAAGAAAAGATACAGACAGCGGCCTTCAGCGCGGAAATGTGATTGGTTTTACATGTCAAGTGATTTTTCTTGAAAGTAAGGGAAACAATAGTTGCAAACGGTTTTTAGCTGTGGTAAATTATTTAAAGTATTGTATAACGAAAGCATCTGAGAAACTATGTTTGAAAAGATGTTTCGCGCAGTTAGGAGGGAAACAAATGGCACGTAAATGTTTTATTACAGGTAAAAAAACAAAAGCCGGAAACAACCGTTCTCACGCAATGAACGCTTCTAAGCGTACTTGGGGCGCCAACCTTCAAAAGGTCCGCATCCTTGTTGACGGCAAACCTAAAAAAGTGTATGTATCTGCCCGGGCTTTAAAATCCGGTAAAGTTGAGCGTGTATAAGCAAAAATGAACGCCTGCCCTTTTATGCGGCAGGCGTTTTTTATGCGTTCAAAGAGGGCAATTTCAGCTTCTTGGGCTTACTCTTTTCTAAATGAGCCCAGCATCGCCCGGACAATTCCTCCTAAAAACTTCGGCAATTTAATGGTATAAAATTTCATTTTGTCCCCTCCTATAAGTCCCGTATCCGCTGCGTTCATCACTTTAGGATTCATGGTTTTTTCCGCATATGGCAGAAGCCGCTTTTCTAATCCGCGCTCCTTACCATTATTAATATGCCTTTTGCAAACGAAAAAGTACCTCGTGAATGAATGAGTTCGTTACTAATACATAGTGTGGAACCCAGAGGAATATGACAATTATCAAGGGGATATTTAAAACCGTCGAGTGTCAGGCCGTCTGCCGCTTCCGTAAACGGAATGAAAGAAATATAGCGTCTGCCCGCTTTTTCTTCAATTGTATAACGGCCGGGCCCGAACATCTGAATGTCATTCTGCCGGTCGATCAGCTCGACATCGGTATTCTTATGTAAAGCTTTATACAGCAGCTGGATGTTCCCTAAAAAGTGATCGGCTCTTCCGCCCGTCACACCGAATATCCGAATGGTCTCCGGTTCTAGTTGTAAAGCCCAGTCAAGGGCGAGTTCAAGATCGGTATAATCTTTTTCCGCCTGATATACATGGAGGGCCGGCGCCGCTTTTTGAATCTGCATGAGCTCCTCTTCCGTAATGCTGTCAAAATCACCGAAAGCTTCCTGCGGAATAATTCCGGCCTCCAAAAGAGCAACCGTCCCTTTATCGACTCCGACCCATGTCGTATCTCCGTCTGTGTATTCGGATAGATCGGGAATAAGCTCCCGCGGGCCGCCCGCAACGATATTGATTGTCATCATATGTTTTCCTCTCTCTTAGACGCGAAAAGAGCCGGCGGCTTTCACCGGGCTCTTTTTCAGCATGTTTATTACACGTTTCGGATGTCAGCGATGGCTTTTTTCCGATCCGGCTGATTATATACGGCAGACCCGGCAACAAGCAGATTGGCGCCCGCTTCAGCGCATAATGGGGCTGTTTCTTTATTAACGCCTCCGTCCACCTCGATTAAAAGCTCAGACAGGCCTTTCTCCTCAGCCAGCTGTTTGACCTGACGGATTTTCGGCAGAACCGAATGAATGAAGCGCTGTCCGCCAAAACCGGGGTTAACCGTCATTAACAGCACAAGGTCAAGCTCCTCGATCACATGTTCAATCATTTGGACGGGCGTATGCGGATTGAGCACAACTCCCGCTTTTATCCCCTGCTCCTTTATCAATTGAATGGTCCGGTGAAGATGCGGACACGCTTCAGCATGAACGGAAAGGATGTCCGCACCGGCTTTTGCGAATGCCGGGATGTAGCGGTCCGGGTTTTCAATCATAAGATGGACATCCAGCGGCAGATCAGTCACCGGACGGACGGCTTCAACGATAAGCGGCCCGATTGTAATGTTAGGGACGAAATGGCCATCCATGACATCAATATGGATATAGTCCGCCCCTCCTTTTTCCACGTCTTTAATTTCCTCGCCCAGTGAAGCAAAATCGGCGGAAAGAATTGATGGCGCAACCTTAATCATATTAATACCTCGGCTTTCTCTCTTTTATTTCCTGCATAAATTCTTTGTAATGCTCATAGCGGTACGGCTGAATCTCTCCTTCTTCCACCGCTTGCTTTACCGCGCATTTCGGCTCCTTAAGATGCAGACAGCCTCTGAATTTGCAAGAGGCGCTTATTTCTCTGATCTCAGGGAACGTGCTGCCCAGCTCTTCTTCCTCAATGCCGGTAAATTCAAGCGAACTGAACCCCGGAGTATCCGCCACCAGACCGCCTGATGTATGAATGAGCTCCACATGGCGCGTCGTATGTTTTCCGCGTCCCAAATGCGCGGAAATCTCGTTTGTTTTCAGCTCAAGCTCCGGGCTGATCGCATTTAAAAGCGAAGATTTTCCGACTCCCGACTGACCGGCAAACACCGTTGTTTTGTTCTCGAAGTGTTTCACAATGCCTGTTAAACCGCTGTTTTCTTTTGATGACGTCACATATACGTCATAACCGATCCCCTGATAGTCTTTCACGTAAGAAAGTATCGCCTCTTTCGATTCCCCGTCTGCAGCTAAGTCCATTTTGGTTATGCAGATGATCGGGTGAATGCCGTTGGCTTCCACAAGGACGAGAAAACGGTCCAATAAAGACGTGCTGAACGCCGGCTGAACGGCAGAAAAGACGAGAACGGCCTGATCGACATTTGAAATCGGCGGCCTGATCAGCTCGTTTGTTCGTTCTTTGATTTCCAGCAGGTAGCCTTCTTTATCATTTTCAGCCTGATAAACGGCATAATCGCCGACCAGGGGCGTTATTTTATTTTTTCTGAAAATGCCCCGGCCCCTGCATTGAATGATCTTGTCCTGTGATTCATCCAAGACATAATAGAATCCGCTTAACGCTTTTATAATTTTGCCCTCAGGCATAGGGTCCCTCCTTGTCAGTCATTATCTTTCGGGTATTCAATCGTTTTGTAGCTGACGACTTTATGATCGACCATCACTTGATAATACCCCTTCTGTCCCTGATCAATCTTCAGTTCAATTGTTTTTTCAGTCGGCTCTTTTATTTTAAATGAGTCATACGTATCAGAGATGCTGTGGTCCTTATCATCGATGGCGATTTGCACTTCAAGCTCGTCCCCTTCATGTTCGGGTTCGTAAGGAATGCTGATTTTTTCTTTTACCGTTTTCGCCGGTTTTTCTTCAGGTCCGAGCGAGAACGTCACTTCAACATTACTTCCCGGCTTAACCGCAGTGCCGGCTGCCGGCTCTTGCTTCATGACTTGTCCTTTTGGCACGTCATCTGAATGGGCTTGTTTTTCAACAAGCTGCAGGCCGTTATCTTCAAGATACCCTGAAGCCGCTTCTTTGCTGTAAGTCTTTAAGTCCCTCAGCGTAACGTCCGCCGGGCCGAGGCTGACCGTTAGATTGACTTCATCGTCGCTTGCGACCATGTCGGTGCCGGCTGACGGGTTCTGATCAATTACGGTGCCGGCCTCGCTGTCATCGTTCTCTTCTTTGACATTGACATGTTTGAAGCCTTTTTCCTTCAGCGCTTTTTTTGCGTCGCCGATCTGCCGTCCTTTCACGTCGATCAGCTGGGTTTTCGGTTTTCCGATGCTTTTATACAGTTTTACAGAAGAGCCTTCTTTAACGGTAGACCCCGCTTTTGGGTCCGTTTTGACCATTAATTCCTCTTCTATTTTTTCATCTTCAATGTCCGTTATATCAGGATCCGCCCGGAGTCCGTTCTTTTCAAGCAGGGCTTCCGCTTTTTCGTACTTCATGCCCCGTACGTCGGGGACGCTTACATCTTTAGGCATAAATAAAGACGGAAACACGGTGACCGCAAGAACAGCCGCCATAATGAAAATGAAACAGACGGCCAGCAAAACCCACGGCCATTTCCGTTTTTTCTTTTTGGCGGGCTGCTGTTCCTTATCGTCCGTCTCCCCCGGCGTTTCCGCCTGAGGCGCGGCTTTTGCGCCGTCAGTAATAACGGGAATGGCTTTTGTCATTTCCTCATCATCCTGCACGGAAAACTTTTGTTCATTCAGCCTGCCGGCGTCAAAAGCCGTTCTGATGTCCGCTTCCATGTCCTCGGCGCTTTCATAGCGGTGAAACGGGTCTTTAGCGGTTGCCTTCAAAATAATGTTTTCGACGCTCTGCGGAATGGAAGGGTTCCACTTTCTGGCGGAAGGCGTTTCTGTTTGCAGATGCTTTAGCGCTATGCTGACGGCTGATTCTCCGTCAAAAGGAATTTTACCTGTTAAAAGCTCAAACAGCACGATGCCGAGCGCATAAATATCTGATTTTTTCGTTGCCAGACCGCCTCTCGCCTGCTCCGGAGACAAATAATGAACCGAGCCCAGCACAGAATTCGTATGTGTGATTGTCGTAGACGTAAGCGCTGTGGCGATGCCGAAATCCGTCACCTTGATATGCCCTAAATGATCTATCAATATATTGTGCGGTTTAATATCCCGGTGCACGATATGGTTTTGATGGGCATGGGCGATGGCCGAGGCGATTTGCTCCATAATGGACAGCGCTTCTTTCGGATGGAGCGGCCCGTGTGCGTTTATGTATTCCTTTAATGTCATGCCTTCCACATATTCCATGACAATGTAATAAATATCGCCTTCCTCCCCGATATCGTAAATACTGACGATATTCGGATGATCGAGGCTTGATGCCGACTGTGCTTCTCTTCTGAAACGCCTGATAAAATCAATGTCATTCACAAAGTCAAACCGCAGAATTTTAATTGCGACTTCACGTTCGAGAATGATGTCCTCAGCTAAAAAAACGTTTGCCATTCCGCCGCCGCCAATGGGCCGGAGGATATGATAACGCCCGCTGATCCGCTTGCCGGTTAGCACTTGTCTTCACCCTCTTTTGCATCTGCGGAAAACTCAATCAACACAGCCGTGATGTTATCTTCGCCGCCGTTTTGATTCGCTTTGCTGATGAGAAGGTCTACTTTTTCCTGAGGACCAGATTCGGCTTGAAGCATTTGTTTGATCTCGTGATCTTCTATTTTATTTGACAGTCCGTCAGAGCATAAAAGCAGCTGATCGCCGTCAGACAGTTCAAAAGAACGGGCGTCAGGACTGATGGTTTCATCTGTCCCCAGCGCTCTCGTCAATACATTTTTCCGCGGATGGTGCTCGGCGTCCTCTTTCGAAATTTCCCCCGTCTTGACCAGCTCATTCACAAGCGAATGGTCCTCAGTCAGCTGAGTGAATTCCCCCTCTTGAAGCAGGTAGCACCGGCTGTCACCGATATGAGCTACAGTGACAAACTTCCCGGTGAATAAGGCGCAAACAACGGTGGTGCCCATTCCCCGGCATTGTTCATTCGCTTTAGCGTGGTCATGTACTTTGAGATTCGCCTCATGAATCCGGTCTTTCAGCCAATCCTCGCAAGCAGACGGCAGAGAAGGAACCGTTTCGGTCCGGTTCCACTGCTCTTCCATCGCCGCAACCGCCATCCTGCTCGCTACATCTCCGGCAAGATGACCGCCCATGCCGTCGGCGACAACCGCAAGCACCGCGTCTTCTTTTGTGAAAATGCCCGCCGCATCTTCATTATGCCGGCGGACTTTACCTGTATCTGTTTTCAAGGCTGTAATCAACCTCTTCACCTCGTCTCGTCTTGACGCTCCTTCGCGCGAAGCTGACCGCAGGCCGCGTCAATGTCATGGCCTTGCTCTCTTCTGATCGTGACATTTACACCGCGGGATTTTAACGTTTTTTCAAATGCGAAAATCTGATCTCTCGGTGTGCGGACGTAATCCCGTTCAGGCACATAGTTTACCGGAATTAAATTGACATGGCATTTCACGTCTTTTAACAGTTCTGCAAGCTCTTCTGCATGTTCAACCTGATCATTTACGCCGCCGAACAGCCCGTATTCAAAGCTGATCCGTCTGCCTGTTTTCTCGATGTAATATTTGACGGCCTCCATAAGGTCAGGAAGCTTATAGGCTTTGTTAATCGGCATCAGACGGCTTCTGATTTCTGTATTCGGAGCATGCAGAGAAATCGCGAAATTGATCTGCATTTTTTGATCGGCGAAATCGTAAATCTTCGGAATGATTCCGCTGGTGGAAACTGTGATATGACGCGCTCCGATGTTCAGCCCTTTATCATGGTTAATGATTTTTAAGAAAGCGAGCATTTCATTGAAATTATCAAACGGCTCTCCGATTCCCATGATGACGACTGAGCTGACGCGTTCATCCGTTTCATCAAGCGCCTTTTGCACTTTCACGACTTGAGCGACGATTTCTCCCGCTTCAAGATTCCGTTTCAGTCCGCCGAGCGTTGACGCGCAAAATGTGCAGCCGATCCGGCAGCCGACCTGTGTCGTTACACATACAGAATTACCATACTCGTGTCTCATTAAAACCGTTTCGATCGTATAACCGTCATGAAGCTCAAATAAAAATTTCATCGTGCCGTCTTGAGATGTCTGTTTTACAGCCGTTTTCAGCGTTGTCAGCACAAAATTGCTCTCGAGTTTTTCACGCAGGCTTTTTGAGAGGTTTGTCATTTCATCAAATGAAGAAACCCGCTTTTCATAGAGCCATTCAAAAATCTGTGCCGCGCGGAACGGCTTTTCGCCATTCTCGGTCAGCCATTGTTTGATTTCATCTAATTCAAAAGAGTAAATGGACGGCTGCTCAGTCCGCAGCTCTTTCCGTACGCTTGTCTTTTTTAATTGTGTCATTTTTTATCCCTTCTTTCTCATGCTGCTAATAAAGAAACCGTCTGTTCCGAAATAATGCGGAAGAATTTGAAGGCTTCCATCCTGAACAAAGGGTCTCGCCTTTTCAGGCAGCCGCTTTTCAAGAGACAAATCGGGTTCAAACTCAGGGTGTTCTTGTATAAACGCATGCATAACTTCTTCATTTTCTGTCCGGTCCATTGTACACGTACTGTATACGAGTGTGCCACCTTTTTTTACTAATGGGGCGATTTCCCTTAAAATGCCGAGCTGGATTTCTGACAGCCGTCTGCTGTCCTCCGGCGTCTTCGTATATTTCATATCGGGTTTTCTTCTGATGACGCCGAAACCTGAGCAAGGGGCATCAACGAGAATACGGTCAAACCGTTCTGCGCCAAAGGCCTCTCCCGCTTTTCGCGCATCCATCGTTTGGGCGTCGATGATCGTAAGCCCGAGCCGTTCGGCGCCCTCTGTAATCAGCTTCACTTTATGGCGGTGAAGATCAAGCGATGTGAGGCTCCCCTCGTTCTCCATCAGTTCCGCAATGTGAGCCGACTTTCCGCCCGGTGCGGCGCATGCGTCTAAAACGGTTTCGCCCGGCTTCGGGTCCAGCGCCCGCGCGACAAGCATTGAGCTTTCATCCTGTATGGATACCCGGCCGTTTTGGAAAAATGCCGTGTTCGCGATGCTTCCTTTTAAAAGCTTAATCGCATCAGGAGAAAGGTCTCCGGCTTCTGCTTCCAGACCGGCATTCTCCATCTCATTCAGCACCGTTTCCCTCTCGCTCTTTATGTGATTGACACGGAGCGTCTGCTTCGGCGGAATGAGATGAATCCGGCAGATCTTTTCAGCTGCCTCAAAGCCGTACGCCTCGACCCACTCTTTTACGAGCCATTCGGGATGGCTTGTCTCTGTGGAAAGACGGAGAACCGGGTCTTCAATTTCAGCGAATGACGGCGCCCCTTCACGCTGCAGGGAGCGGAGGATGCCGTTGACAAAGGACGCAATGCCTTTATGCCCGCGTTTTTTGGCGATCTCAACCGCTTCATGAATGGCGGCGCGATCCGGTATTTTTTCTAAATACTCCATTTGATACGCGGACAGACGAAGCAGCTGAATCACCCACGGTTTCACTTTATTCGGCTTGCGGATAAAAGGCTTCAGCATATAGTCTAAGGCGATTTTATTTTGCAGCGTTCCGTAGACAAGCTCTGTCAGCAGTCCTCTGTCCTGATCGCTAAGCGTGTTCGTTTTGATAACCGATGTAAGAAGCAGGTTGCTGTATGCCTGATTTTGCTCAAGCTTCTCAAGCGCTTCAAGGGCGAGCTCCCGGACATTAATTTTCTTCATTTGCTTCTCCTAACACGTCACCGGTCTGCACATTTTTGCCTCTTACAAAATCTTCGCCCTTCATCCGTTTTTTTCCCGCCGGCTGCAGCTCTGTGATTAAAAGGGCGGTGCTGTTTCCTGCTGCGACGACAATGCCGTTTTGCTCCGTGCGGATGACTGTTCCGGGCGCAGCTTCAGTTTTTGCCGCAACTTTTTCAGAAGCCCATACTTTAATATTTTGACCGTTCAAAGTTGTATAGGCGACAGGCCAAGGGTTTAAACCTCTGATCTGGTTGTAAATTTCTTCTCCGGACTTTGCCCAATCAATCCGCTCCTGCTCACGCTTAATGTTAGGCGCGTAAGTCGCTTTTGATTCGTCCTGTTTGATCGGTTTAATATTTCCGGAAATGACGTTCGGGACGGTCTCTGACAAAAGCTTTGCCCCCGCCATGCTTAATTTGTCGTGTAGCGTGCCGACGTTATCCGTTTCATCAATTTCCACTTCGATTTTAGAAATCATATCGCCCGCATCAAGCTTTTCAACCATATACATGATCGTCACGCCCGTTTTCTTCTTCCCTTGGAGAATCGAATAATGTATCGGCGCTCCGCCTCTTAATTCAGGCAATAGTGACGCGTGTACGTTGATACAGCCGTATTTCGGGCCGTCCAGCAGCTGCTTGGGCAGGATCTGTCCGAATGCCGCCGTAACAATCAGGTCCGGCTTCAGGCTGAGCACTTTTTCTATTTCTTCTTCGAGCCTTACTTTTTCGGGCTGAAGCACGGGAATGCCGTGACGTTCAGCTTCAGCCTTTACAGGAGGGGGCGTCATGATTTTTTTTCTGCCTTTCGGGCGGTCAGGCTGCGTAACGACACCAACTACTTCATACCCGTCTTCAATAAGCGTGCGCAGGACGGGAACTGAAAAGTCGGGCGTTCCCATAAAAACGATCCTTGTCATCCAATCATCCTTCCATTTCTGCCAGTTCTTCTTCAGTGTAGTAAGCCGTAATTTTTGATGTGAATAAAATGCCGTCTAAATGATCCATTTCATGCTGAACGGCTCTGGCCAAAAAACCCTCCGCTTCTAAAATAAACGGTTTTCCTTTACGGTCGTGGGCTTTTACCTTTACGTAATCCGGGCGGGTGACATCGCCGTAAACCCCGGGAAAGCTTAAGCAGCCCTCGACTCCGGTCTGTTCACCGCTCTTTTCAAGAATAACCGGATTTACAAGGTCGATCCGGCCGCTTTCTTCACCGATGTCCACGACGGCCGCTCTTTTTAAAATACCGATTTGCGGCGCGGCGAGGCCGACGCCATCCATTTCAAGCATCGTATCGTACATATCGTCAAGCAGTTTTTTTAATTTTTTATCAAACACTGTCACTTCATCGGCAGGTGTTTCCAGAACCTCCGCCGGGTGTGTGACGATTTTTTTCACAGCCAAAATTTTGCCCTCCAAAAACTAATGTTACATCAGCATGTACGGATTCATATCGATTGAAATCATTACATGCTTTTGCGCAATGTCGCGTTTATAGTGCTCCAGTATCTTTTTCAACTGAATCTGCAACTCGTTTTCCTGTCTGTATTTTATCACGCATTGATAGCGATATCTATCTTTGATCCTGGCGATCGGGGAAGCCGCCGGCCCGAGAATTTTCGTATCAGGCCCGCATCCCGCTCTTAAATAGTTTGTAATCTTTTCTGCGGTGACCGCGGCTTTTGGCGCTTCTTCATGAGAAACAGTCACCAGCGCCACGTAATAATAAGGCGGGTATGACTGGGCCCGTCTGTGCGCCATTTCCTGCTGAAAAAAAGTTTCATAGTCGTGCGTTTTCGTCAGCTGAATGCTGTAATGAGACGGTGTATACGTTTGAATGACCACCGTTCCCGGCTTTTCATGCCGCCCGGCCCGTCCGCTTACCTGTGTCAGCAGCTGGAATGTCTTCTCCGCGGCCCTGAAATCAGGGATGTGAAGCGTCGTATCTGCGCTTAATACTCCGACGAGCGTCACGTTCGGAAAATCAAGCCCTTTTGCGATCATTTGCGTACCGAGCAGGATATCCGCCTTCCCTTCACCGAACGCTGACAACAGTTTTTCATGGGCGCCTTTTCTTGAAGTGGTGTCCACATCCATCCTGATTACGCGCGCCTGAGGCAGCACTTTGGTTAGCTCCTCCTCCACACGCTGCGTTCCCGTGCCGAAAAAGCGGATATGTTCGCTGCCGCATTCCGGGCATGTTCCCGGTACAGGTTCCTCATGGCCGCAGTAATGACATTTCAGCCTTTGTCCGTAGCGGTGATAAGTCATTGAAATGTCGCAATGCGGACATTGCGGCACATAACCGCAGTCCCGGCACATCACAAACGAGGAATACCCCCGTTTATTCAGAAAAAGGACGGCCTGCTCTTTTTTTGCAAGCTTCTCTTCCAGCTGTTCCATCAGCTCTCTTGAAAACATTGATCTGTTGCCGTTTCTCAGTTCTTCTCTCATATCAACGAGAGAAACGTCAGGCATGAGCTGGCGATTTACGCGATGTTTTAACGGAAGCAGCTCATAAACGCCTTTTTTCGCCCGCGCAAATGATTCCAATGTCGGCGTGGCGCTCCCGAGGACGACCGGACAGCTGTGATGCTCGGCCCGGCGGATGGCTACGTCCTTTGCATGATACCGCGGCATTTCCTCCTGCTTATAGGAAGATTCGTGCTCTTCATCAATAATGATCATGCCGAGATTTTCAAACGGGGCAAAGATGGCCGATCTGGCTCCGACGACAAGCCGGACTTCCTTGCGCTGAATCTTCCGCCATTCATCGTATTTTTCACCTGTGGATAATCCGCTGTGCATGACCGCAACCTGTGAGCCGAAGCGGCCTTTAAAACGGTTGACCATTTGCGGTGTCAACGAGATTTCCGGAACGAGCACGATGGCTTCTTGTCCTTTTGCCAGCACTTTTTCAATGGATTGCAGGTAAATTTCCGTCTTGCCGCTTCCCGTGACGCCGTGAAGCAGAAAGACGTGATGGACATGGTCGGCTACAGCTTGTTTAATCGGCTCAAAAGCGGCCCGCTGCTCTTCTGTAAGAGAGAGCGGCTCTGTTTTTTTGAACATTCTGTCCTGATAAGGATCGCGGTAAACCTCCTCAAAGCTTTCCGTAAGAAGCCCCTTTTTAAGAAGCGTTTTCAGCGTCGCTGAACTGGAATCGGTCTTTTTGCAAAGTTCGGCCGCGGAAATCTTTGCTCCCCCGCCGATAAAATAAGTAAGCACGGCGAGCTGTTTAGAAGCCTGCTTTGTCAATGAATCTGCGTGCCGGGCGAGTTCTTCTTTGTCTGCCCCCGCTTCGATCATGCGGATCATTTTTTTATTCGTTTTTTGGGCGACTTTATATGTGACATCAATGCTTCCTTTGCGCACGAATTTTTGAAGTGACGAAAGAATGCTTTCATCGGTAATATCCGAGTACAGAAGACTTTTTTGATTCCTGAAAAGCTGTTTGATGTCCGGTGTCAGCGCTTCTTCGTCAACGACTTTCAGCTCTTTCTCGTACTTCGCCTTCAGTGCGGCGGGCAGCATTGCCTGAAGCGCCGTGATTTTAAACGACAGCGTTTTGTCAGAAAGCCATGAAGACAGCTGCATCAGTTCCTCAGTCAGAACGGGCGTCAAATCAAGAAGCTTCTCGACTTCCTTCATTGAGCCGCCGTTTAATTCAGACGAATCTTTCAAACCGGTCACAAATCCTTGAAGCTTGCGCGGGCCAAACGGGACAATCACCCGCATGCCGACTTCGATCATCCCTTTTAAATGATCGGGAATTTTGTAATCAAAGGGTCTGTCAATGTTTTTGGAGCTTACATCGACAATGACTTCTGCTACATTCATACGGGTTTTCGGTCCTCGGTTTTCAAAGCGGTCATTTCCTTCAGCATTTCAAAGGAAACGTCAAGTTTAGACATAAGCGCAAGCTCCCGTTTTCTTCCGTCCCGGAAATAGAAGGTGACGACATTCGTATCCGTGCCAAATCCGGCCCCTTCTGCTTTCACATCATTCGCAACGATCATATCAAGGTTTTTCTGTTCGAGTTTTCTGCGCGCATAGCGTTCGACGTCTTGCGTTTCAGCCGCAAATCCGACCAGCAGCTGGTGTGTTTTCCGTTCGCCGAGTTCTTTCAGTATGTCTGCCGTACGGTTGAATTCGATCACGAGCGAACCGTCTTTCTTCTTCATTTTGTGATCAGAAACAGCCGCCGGCGTAAAATCGGCCACGGCCGCCGTCTTAATCACCATGTCGCATGAATCAAACACAGAAAGCACGGCTTCTCTCATATCGGCTGCCGATTGCACAGGAAGAAACTGATACAGCCCGACTGGCGGCTCTATTGACACCGGGCCTGAAATCAGCGTCACCCGCGCCCCGAGACGGACGGCGGCTTCAGCAGCGGCGTAGCCCATTTTGCCGGTGGATTTATTTGTGAAGAAGCGGACAGGGTCCACGGCTTCGCGCGTCGGACCGGCCGTAATGACAATATGTTTTCCTTTCAGCGGCGCATCGTCTTCAGGCTCCTTAAAATGCTCTCTGACACGCTCAACAATAAGCTCCGGCTCCTCCAGCCTTCCTTTGCCGACATATCCGCATGCCAAATAGCCTTCACTCGGCTCGATAAAGCGGACCCCGTCCTGATAAAGCACAGAAATGTTCCGTTTCACCGCCGGATGATCATACATATGGACATTCATCGCAGGCGCCACCCAGACCGGGGCCTCAGCCGCCAGCACCGTCGTTGTGAGCATATCGTCAGCAATTCCGTTGGCAAGCTTGCCGATGATATTTGCCGTAGCGGGCGCGACAATAATTAAATCCGCCCAGTCAGCGGCATCAATATGAGAAATCACCTTCGGATTTTGTTCATTAAATGTATCTGTATACACTTCATTCCGGCTCAGCGCCTGAAATGTCAGCGGAGAAACAAACTCACGCGCGGACTCAGTCATAATCACTTTGACGTTTGCGCCGGCCTGAACCAGCTTGCTCGTGAGTGCGGAAGCTTTATAAACGGCAATTCCTCCGCTTACGCATAGCAAAATGTTTCGGTTTTTCATGAAGTCTTCTCCCCTTTATGAAAGCATTGGACAAATCCCAAACGGAAAAAAATAACAACCTATGTAGAGATAGGTTGCTACGTGTGCTTGTTATTCGCTGTCTTCTCTTTCAAACGAAAGCAGGCCCGCGTCAATTTCTTCTAAAGCTTTGCCTACATATTTGTGAGAAATGGTATGTTCAATCTGCTGGTCTTTTTTGATCTGCATTTCACGCGCGCGTCTTGCAGACACGGTCACCAGCGTATATTTAGAATCTAATTTATTCATTAAAGAGTCAATTGACGGATCTAACATAAGTTATTCTACCTCCAGCATTTTCTTATATCTCGGAGCGACGCGTTCACGTTTTAAGTGCTCGGCGAGAACGATTGCGTTAATCTTATCACAAGCCGTTTGGATATCGTCGTTTTCAACGACATAATCATACGCGTCCATCATTTCGATTTCAGCTTTTGCGGCATTCATTCTGTTTTCGATTAAATCGTCGGTTTCAGTCCCTCTTGTCACGATTCTGTTTTTCAGCTCAGAAAGACTCGGCGGCGCTAAGAAGATAAACAGGCCTTCCGGAAATGCATTCCGCACTTGGAGCGCGCCCTGCACTTCAATCTCTAAGAAGACGTCTTTTCCTTCTTGAAGCGTCTGTTCGACATAATCAACGGGCGTTCCGTAATAGTTGCCGACATATTCCGCCCACTCAAGCAGTTTGTTGTTTTCAATCATGCGTTCGAATTCATCTCTAGATTTAAAGAAATAATCGACGCCGTCGACCTCGCCCTCTCTCGGGTTTCTCGTCGTGACTGAAATTGAGTATTCAAATTTCGTGTCCTGTTGTGAAAATATTGCTTGCCGAACCGTTCCTTTTCCAACTCCGGAGGGACCTGAGAGAACGATTAATAACCCTCTTTCTTTCATGCGGCAATTACCCCTGCCCTTCATCCATAATTTCTTCTTTCACAGAAAGTCTGTGTGCAACTGTCTCAGGCTGGACGGCAGATAAGATAATGTGATCACTATCCATGACGACAACTGCACGGGTTCTTCGTCCGTATGTAGCGTCTATTAGCATTCCGCGGTCTCTTGCATCCTGGATCATTCGCTTTATTGGCGCAGACTCCGGGCTGACAATCGAAATCATCCGATTGGCGGAGATGATATTGCCAAATCCGATATTAATCAGTTTAATCGTCATCTTCTACGTTCCCCCTGTAAAATAGACGTCTCTAGTGTAACCTGAAGAGACCGTCTGTAAACAATACGCACAGTCGCTATTCTATATTTTGCACTTGTTCCTTCAATTTTTCAATAGAACTTTTCATTTCAACGACAAGCTTTGTGATTTGATGATCATTGGCTTTTGAGCCGATCGTGTTCGCTTCCCGGTTAAGCTCCTGAACAAGGAAATCAAGTTTGCGGCCGACTGCCCCGCCTTCTTTTAATATATCACGGAATTGAACAAAATGGCTCTTCAATCTGGTAATTTCTTCCGTGATATCAGAACGGTCGGCGAAAATGGCGCATTCCGTGATCAGCCTGCTTTCGTCGAGCGCGTCCTCCGTCCATTCCTTCATTCGGGCGTAAAGACGCTCGCGATATTGAATAACAACGGCCGAAGCGCGCTCTTTCACCTGTTCGGACAGCGTCTCAAGCCGCTCAATGTGCAGAAAGCAGTCTTCCGCCAAAAGCCGTCCTTCTTTTTCCCTCATGTCACAAAGTTCCTTTACAGCCAGCTCAGCGGCTTCCCTGATGACTTCTTCAAGCTTGTCATCACGCATCTGTTCCTCGTGTATCTGCGCAATATGTTCAAATTTAAAGAAATCCATTGCATCGGGTTCTGCGGCCAGGCTGTAGCGCTCTTTCATGACGCGTGCGGCGCTCACATATTCATCAAGGAGCTCCCAATCGATGTTCAGGCTTCTTTTTATGAGCGCGTCACTGTTTACAGTGAGAAACAGCTCTACTCTTCCGCGCTGTATATGCTGCAATATCGTTTGTTTCAGCTTATCCTCTACATATAGCAAAGGCCGTGGCAGGCGGGCGTTCACTTCTTTGAACCGGTAATTGACGGATTTCAATTCAACGGTTGCCGAGAGATCGCCTTTTGTGCTGCTTGCGCTGCCGAAGCCTGTCATACTCCGTATCATATGAAACACCCAATTCTTTCCCGTTATCAAAATAAAAGGGCAATAGACATGCTATTACCCCTAAGATTATATCATATGGAATTATTTTTTTCTTGTCAAAAGTGAACCCGCCAGCAAAAAAGTAGGTATGCCCGACATACCGATAATCAGCATCCAATCGCCCGGCGTAATCGGCACTGTTTTGAAAATCGGCTGCAGCGGCGGATAATAGATGACGATGACCATCAGGAAGATAGAAGAAATGATGGCGCCGAGCAGATAGATATTTTCAAACGGATTCCGGGAGAAAACAGACGTTTCGCTCCGGCAGTCAAACACGTGTATAAGCTGAGCCAGGACAAGAGTCGCGAATGCAACGGTCTGTGCGTAGGGCAGATTTTCAGGATTGCGGTGATAGACGATGATAAACGCTAAAATGGTTGCGGCTCCGATTAAAAACCCTCTTGATACGACTTTCCAGCCCAGTTTTCTCGCAAACACTCCTTCTTTCGGATGCCGCGGCTTCCGCCTCATCAGATCTCCTTCCGGCTGATCCATACCGAGGGCCATCGCCGGCAGCCCGTCAGTGACTAAGTTCACCCACAATATCTGAATCGGAACGAGCGGCAGCGGCAGAGCGAGAAGCATCGCAAACAGCATCACTAAAATTTCACCGACGTTGGAGGCGAGCAAATACCGGACGAATTTTCTTATATTTTCATAGATATTCCGTCCCTCTTTTATGGCTGATTTAATCGTAGCAAAGTTATCATCTACCAGAATGAGAGAAGAGGCTTCCTTTGCCACATCCGTTCCCGTCACGCCCATGGCAACACCGATATCTGCCTGCTTTATGGCCGGCGCGTCATTAACCCCGTCTCCCGTCATGGCGACGACGTGTCCGTTTTCCTGGAACGCTTTGACGATTTTCAATTTATGTTCAGGCGACACGCGTGCGAAGACGTAGACATCATCGACCGTTTCGATAAGTTCTTTCTCCGTAAGCTCATTCAGCGTCTTGCCGTCCATCACACGCCCCTTTTTCGGAAGAAGACGCAAATCTTTCGCAATGGCCTTTGCCGTTTCAACGTGATCCCCTGTGATCATAACCGTTTTAATGCCGGCTTCACGGCATTCTTTAATCGCCTGTCTGACCTCCGGACGGGGCGGATCAATTATGCCTGACAAGCCGAGCATCGTCAGATTTTTTTCCGCCTGCTCCATTGTCGGCTTTTCTCCGGGCTTAAGCGGTTTATAAGCAATCGCGATCGTACGCAAAGCTTGCGACGCCAGCTCTTTCAGAACCGCTTCCGTTTCTGCTTTCTTTTCTCCTGAAAATGGCGCGCTTCTTGCGTCGTACATCAGATGTGACGAGCGGTCAATCAGCACATCGGGCGCTCCTTTAGTGATGACGAACTGCTTTTTTTCCTGATCCTCTACAATGACGGTCATCATTTTGCGGACGGAGTCAAACGGAAACTCGGCAACCACGCGGTATTGCCCGCTGAGCCAATCGTTTGAATAGCCGCCCTTTCTTGCAGCCGTCAGCAGCGCTCCTTCTGTCGGATCACCGTCGAGTACATAATGGCCGTCTTTCAGTGCGATTTCGGATGTGTTGCACAACGCGCCGAAAACCAGCATTTGTTCAAGAATCTTTTCATCTTTCGGCTTGATTTCCCGCTCATCTCGGGTGAAAACGCCCTCCGGCTCATAGCCGATGCCTGACACTTTAAATGTTTTTCCCCCTGACCACATATGGGTGACGGTCATTTTGTTTTGTGTCAGCGTGCCGGTTTTATCAGAACAAATGACAGAGGCGCACCCCAATGTTTCAACCGCCGGGAGCTTTCTGACAATTGATTTTTGTTTGATCATGCGCTGGACGCCGATTGATAATGCCACCGTAACAATGGCGGGAAGCCCTTCCGGAATCGCGGCGACGGCCAATGACACCCCGGCCAAAAACATGCTGTAAAGCTCATGTCCCTGTAAGACGCCGACTGCAACGACCAATACCGTTAAAAGGAGCGCGACGATAATTAAAATTTTGCCGAGCTCTTCAAGTCTTCGCTGCAGCGGTGTTGAAAGGCTGCCGGCGGATTCGAGCATATCGGCGATTTTCCCCATTGCCGTATTCATTCCTGTACCGACGACGACGCCGACACCGCTGCCGCGCGTTACGATCGTACCCATAAACGCCATATTGCTGATGTCGCCTAACGAAACATCCGGCTTTCTCAGTTTATCAGCTTGTTTAACCACCGGAATTGATTCCCCGGTCAGCGCCGATTCCTCAATTTCAAGGCTTTTCGCTTCAACGATCCGCACATCCGCGCCAATCCGGTCGCCGCTTGAAAATTTCATGATATCGCCGGGAACGAGCTCCTTGGACTGAATTTTCTTCCAGCTCCCGTCCCGCAACGCTGACACATACGGCGTTGACAGCTCTTTTAATGCATGTAAAGACTTTTCCGCACGCCGCTCTTGAAAAAAACCGAGAACCCCATTGACAAATACAATCGCCATAATCGCTACGGCATCTACATATTCGCCTAAAAACCCGGATATTAAGGTTGCCGCCAGCAGCACGAGCACCATAAAATCTTTAAATTGGGCGAAAAACACGGCGATCGCCGGTGTCCTCTTGCCCTCCTGAAGCTCGTTCGGTCCGTGCTTTTCAAGGCGTTTTTTCACCTCTTTTTCGGTCAACCCCTGTTTAATGGACGTATTTGTTGCTTTCAGCAAATCGGTTTGTCCCATTTCATGAAACTTCATTCTTCTCGTCCACTCCCCTGCCTCGCTTTAGAGATGTCACTCTGTAAACAAGCTTATTCTGACTCGTCCCTTTTCATGCTATAATTATCGAATGCAGGAAGAAGGAAAGGGTGTTTTATATGTCTTTTGATGGCATGTTTACATACGGAATGACACATGAATTAAACAGCCGGATCGCCGGAGGCCGGATTACGAGAGTCCATCAGCCTTTTAAGCACGATGTGATATTCCATATCCGCGCTAACGGAAAAAACCATAAATTATTATTATCGGCGCATCCGAGCTATTCACGGGTGCACACGACGAATCAGGCTTATGAAAATCCGAGCGAGCCGCCGATGTTTTGTATGCTGCTCAGAAAGCATATAGAAGGCGGATTTATTGAGAAAATAGAACAGGCCGGATTAGACCGGATTATGATATTCCGCATAAAAAGCAGAAATGAAATCGGCGACGAAACCGTCAGAACGCTGTATGTTGAAATTATGGGGCGGCACAGCAATATTATTCTGACTGACGGAGAAGGAGCCATCATCGACGGGCTGAAGCATTTATCTCCGTCGATGAACAGCTACCGGACCGTTCTGCCGGGCTATGATTACAAGCTTCCTCCCGCTCAGGAAAAAATTTCGCCGCTTGCCGCGGATGAAGAGGACGTTTTGCGTTATCTCAGTTTTCAGGAAGGACGGCTTGACCAGCAGATCGTCAGACATTTCTCCGGTGTTTCTCCTCTGTTTGCAAAAGAAGCCGTGCACAGAGCGGGTCTCGCTAACAAAATAACGCTGCCGAAGACGCTGATTGAAATGTTCCATGCTGTGAAAGATTGCAGGTTTACACCGAACATTACGACAGCCGGCGGAAAGGAATACTTTTATCTCCTGTCTCTCACACATGTAAACGGAGAGGAGCGCACCTTTCACTCACTGAGTGAGCTGTTGGACCGGTTTTATTTCGGCAAGGCGGAACGCGACCGCGTCAAACAGCAGGCTCAGGATCTCGAGCGGTTTGTCGCAAATGAACGGAAAAAGAACGCCAATAAGATAAAAAAGCTGGAAAAGACGCTCGACTACTCAGAGAATGCGAAGGAATTCCAGCTATACGGCGAACTGCTGACGGCGAATTTGTATATGCTGAAAAAAGGTGACAAAGAAGCGGAAGTCATCAATTATTATGATGAAGAAAGTAAGACAGTGACCATCCCTTTAAATCCGAACAAAACACCGTCAGAAAACGCGCAGATGTATTTTACAAAGTATCAAAAGGCGAAGAATTCCGTCGAGGTGGTAAAAGAACAGATCCGTCTGGCCGAGGAGGAAATCGCTTATTTCGATCAGCTGATCCAGCAGCTCTCCTCCGCGTCCACAAAGGATATTCACGAAATAAGGGAAGAGCTTGTGGAAGGCAAATATCTGCGACCGAAACAGCAGCGGGGACAGAAAAAACAGAAGCAGCACGTTCCTGTTTTGGAGCAATATGAATCTTCACGGGGATTGACGATTCTTGTCGGCAAAAACAATAAACAAAATGAGTACTTAACGACAAAAGCTGCCGCAAGGGATGATTTATGGTTCCACACGAAAGACATTCCGGGTTCCCACGTTGTGATTAAAAGCAGCGATCCGGATGAACAATCCATACTGGAGGCGGCTGCGATCGCCGCTTATTTTTCCAAAGCGAAAGATTCCGGCTCTGTTCCGGTTGATTATACAAAAATCAGACACGTGAAAAAGCCAAACGGCGCAAAGCCCGGATTTGTCACCTATGACAGCCAGCATACCGTATTTGTCACACCTGATGCCGACCTTGTCATACGGCTGAAAAAATAAACGCACCTCCAAGCTGAAACCCGCACTCAGCTTGGAGGTGTTTTTTATTACGGAGACGAAACTCCCCCAGCCGTCAGAACCGATCTTTACAGTATCTGATCAGTTTCCCGTCATGTCTGCCTGATCCGCCGGGGCCGCCTGTGATTAAAGCGGTCACACCTGATTTGGCGGCGGATGCTGTCAACTTCCCTCGCCGCACCTGAGCACATCCGGGCGGGTCTCTGGCCTTTCCTTTGTATGCGGGCGGAATCCAGGCGGAATTGGGATCAGATACATATTCCGCATCACTTCGCAACCCTGACCGCTTGTCGGCATATACCGTTCAAACTGCCCGCTTTCGTTTTGAATTGTTCACATTCGACGGACTGTCAGGACAGTATAAAAAACACCCTGCCCGATGACAGACAAGGTGTTTTTTATGGTCTTCTTCTTTTCTCAAATAATCGATCCACTTCTTCAGTCAAATCAGCAGTAATGAGAGGCTCTATGTCCTCAGCCAGTCTTTTCGTATGTGCCGGGCTTGCGCCGCTTGTTGATACGGATACTTGAATGCGCCCTTTGCGGATGATCTTCGGCATATACACGCTGCCCTGTTCAGCATCGCTTACACAATTGACCAGCTGCGTTTCAGAAGCGCTCGCGGCTATCTCCTGATTCACGCTGCGTTCATTTGTCGCGGCAATGATGAAAAAAGCGGGCGCGAGATCCTTCATTTCAATTTTACGGGAAACCCAGCGGATACGTCCTTCATCCGCCAGCTGTTTAATTTCAGGCAGGGCATCGGGACTGATTACAGTTATATCCGCGCCTTCCGGAAGCACCGTTTTGAGCCTTCTTAAGGCAACATTGCCTCCGCCCGCGATGATAATTCTTTTTCCGCTTAAATTAATGTGCAGAGGCAGCATACTGTCCCCCCTTAAAATCAAACTGACCGCCGGGGTTTCGAACAGCTTCTGACACACGGTTCAAAAACGCCTGCTTAATATGAGGGTGAAAACCTAAGTATGAAGCGAGATGAACATTTTGATTGATCGTTTGAAGCTTTTGAACTTCCCGTTCAATCTCAGTCATTAAAAGCCCGGTAAACAGAAGATATGGAACGATAAAAACGGGTGCTCCGTCATCCTCTTCAAGGCCGGCAAACACTTCTTTATAGTGCGGGTCACATGCTGTTAAAAAACAAGGGATGACTTCTTTAACAGGTGTAATCGCCTCAAGTTTTCCGGCAATCTCACCGACTGCGTTTTTAACTGCCGGATCTGTGCTTCCTCTTCCGATCAGCACCACTTTCGCCTGCTCAATGGGCACTCCGGTATCTTCAATGCGATGATGCACCGCTTTTACGACTTCATCGTCCACTCCGATCGGAACACCATATGTCACTTTTATATCGGGATGCAGGGCCGTCGCACGGGCGATTTCAGCCGGAATATCATGTTTTGCGTGGGCAGCGGTCAACAGCAGTAAAGGCACGGCCGCAATATGAGTGGCGCCTTGTCTGACACATGCTTCAAATCCCGCTTCAATAGACGGTTCCTGCAGTTCTAAAAAACAAATTTCCTGAATGGGAGCGTCAGCGTGCGGCATGCACCCTTTTAAAAACGCCTCCGACTCTGTCTGCGCTTTTTTCAGCCTGCTTCCGTGCCCGATGTATAAAATCGCCTGCTTCATTTACAACGCCTCGCTCAAATCCAGATTTTTCTGATCAGATGCATACCAGTCCAGTTTGCAGTGATAATTGACGACATCACCGATAACAATTAAGCTCGGGTTTTTGATTTCTTCTTTTATCACGGTGTCTGAAAGCGTGCCGACGGTGCAGACGACTGTTTTTTGCCTGGCCGTCGTTCCCCAATGAATAAAGGCTGCCGGGGTGCCGGCGTCTCTGCCGTTTTCCAGCAGCATTCTTTCAATCTGCCGGATATTTTTAATTCCCATATAAATCACCAGCGTATCAATGCCCGTCGCCAGCGCTTTCCATTTTTCTTCAAAGTCGTCTTCTTGTTTATAATGCCCCGTAACGAATGCGACATTGGAGCTCGCCTCTCTATGCGTCACGGGAATGCCGGCATAAGCAGCAGCCGCGATTCCTGATGTAATGCCGGGAACGATCTCAAACGGAATGGCGTTTTGCGCGAGAGCCTCCGCTTCTTCGCCTCCGCGGCCGAAAACAAACGGGTCGCCTCCCTTGAGCCTTACAACGGTTTTCCCTTTTTTCGCATACTTCACAAGGAAACGGTTGATCGTATCCTGTTTCATAATGTGAAAATCCGGGAGCTTGCCGCAGTAAACCAGATCCGCCTCTTCTCCGGCATACTGTAAAATCTCTTTGCTTACCAATCTGTCATATAATATAACATCCGCTTTTTGTATGGCTTTCATTGCCTTCACCGTTAATAAGTCCGGATCTCCCGGACCGGCTCCAACGATAAATACTTTCCCCATAGCATGTCTCCCCGATCCGTTTTGAAATCTTCCCAGAACAGCCGCGAGGCCGCACTTCAGCTATTTTACCATATCCCGCCATTGCGGGGGATATCCGGCTGATTGCGCGGCCTTTTTGGACCTATTATGCTAAGCTGTTTTTCACAAAGTCAACCAGTCTTCCGGTGCATTCTTCGCGTTCACATTTGCCTGAATCAAGTACGAGCTCAGGCGCTTTCGGCTCTTCATACGGTGAGTCGATCCCCGTAAAGAACGGAATTTCACCATTTCTTGCTTTTTTATATAAACCTTTCGGATCGCGCTTTTCACATATATCGAGGTCGCATTTAACATAGATTTCATTAAATTCGCCCTCTGCCACAAGCTCTCTCACCTGATCTCTGTCCTCACGGAACGGAGAAATAAAAGCCGTGATGACGATGGTTCCCTGCTGAACGAAAAGCTTCGCCACTTCCCCGATGCGGCGTATATTTTCCTTGCGGTCATCATCGGAAAAACCTAAGTCCTTGTTTAAGCCGTGGCGGATGTTATCACCATCAAGCACGATGACTTGATAGCCTTGTTCAAACAGCTCGCGCGCTGCGGCGTTTGCAATCGTGGATTTCCCTGAACCGCTTAACCCCGTCAGCCAGAGGATAGAGCTTTTATGCTTGTTTTTCTGCTGGTATTCTTCTTTCGTTATTGAGGCTTCATGCCACACGATATCACGATTTGTCACTCTATTTTCCTCCTTAAGAAACGCCTGCTTCTTCTTTCGTTTTCAGCCCTTTAATCAACACCTCGACAACTTCAGGACGGCTGAATTCCGCCGGCGGCATGACGCCGCTTCGCAGCATTTCTCTGACCTTTGTTCCTGACAGAATGACGTGGTCTTCTCTTTCATGCGGGCATGTTTTGGCCGTTCCCATGTTGCCGCATTTCTGGCAGAAGAAGCTGTGCTCGAATTTCATCGGTGTAATCCCGAGTTCATCCGCTGTAAATTGATCAAACAGCTCTTGCGCTTCATATGTGCCGTAGTAATCACCGACGCCGGCATGATCGCGGCCGACGATGAAATGCGTGCAGCCGTAGTTTTTGCGGACAAGCGCGTGGAAAATGGCTTCTCTCGGCCCCGCATACCGCATAGCCGCCAAAAATACGCCGAGGAAAACGCGGTCTTTCGGATAATAATGATCGAGCAGCACCTGGTAGCTTTCCATTCTGACATCCGCCGGAATATCATCTGATTTTGTTTCACCGACGAGCGGGTTCAAAAACAGGCCGTCTACCGTCTCAAGCGCGGTTTTTTGGATATATTCGTGGGCGCGGTGAACCGGATTTCTCGTTTGGAAACCGACGATGGTTTTCCAGCCCTTTTCTTCGAAGCTTCGTCTTGTATCGGCAGGTTCAAATGTAAACTCGGGAAACTGCTTTGACGCTTTTTTAATTAATGTGATCGGCCCGCCGACATACGTATCGCCGCGTGAAAATAATTTTTTCACGCCCGGATGCGCGGCATCATCGGTTTTATATACGTGAACGGCTTCTTTTTGTTTATCCGGCGTATAAATATCTTCGATGTCGACTACGCCGTATGTTTCTCCGCCGTAAGTCAGTTTCACCGTGTCGCCGACGGCAAGCTCAGCAGCTTTTTCTGAATCGACCGGAAGCGTGATCGGCAGGGACCAGACAACCCCGGATGCCAGACGCATATTTTCAACGACTGACACGTAATCTTTTTCTGTGAAAAATCCTTCAATCGGGCTGTATCCCCCGATCCCGATCAGCTCTAAATCAGCGAACGAAATCAAATCAAGCTCAATTTCTTTTTGGACGGATGTAAGATCATACTGCTCATTCACCCGGTTAATTAATGTTCCTCCGTGCGGTGCTAAACTCATAATACATGATTCCTCCCAGTTAACAGATAAATAAACTCAGATTAATAGTTAAATGCCTCCGCCTTGTTCATGGACAGAGCGTTTCTCTTTTCGGATGGCTTTCATCAGACTGGCGGCTCCGCCAGCTGCCAAAAGCACGCTGGCCATCATAAAGATGGAATAGTAATCTCCTTTTAACAGCAGGGAGACAAGCAGATACGAAATCGACAGTGACAAAAACGGCGAAACGACCCATACTTTGAGCATCGTTTTCACGACTTCTTTATGAAAAACGTTCGGCCCGTTTTTGGCCATTCCGATGCCGATAATTGATGATGATGTGACTTGCGCCAATGGGACCGGCAGACCGAAGACGGAACTGATAATGACAAGCCCCGCGCCGGTTCCTGAAAGCAGTATGCCTTCTCCGGCTGAAAATCTCGTAATCTTTTTCCCGTTGGTTTCAAGCACTTTACGCCCTAAAAGCAGAGCGCCGAGAGCGACAAAGATGCCTCCGTACAGCGTTCCTTTGGACACGCTGAGCACGCCCGCAGCAACCAAAGGGCCCACCGCATTTGCGACATTATTCATTCCGGCTGAAAAAGCTTCCCAAAACCCCGCAATCAGCAGCACAATCCCTAAAATCTTCTGTTTCCGACTCGAAATGACTCGAATATTCAGAGAACTGAATACCTTCGAGACGAGAAACGTGAAACAGAACGCGACGAACGGTACGAGCACCCAAAAACTCACGATGACCAAAAGATGCTGTAAAAACAATACTTTGTACGCGACGCCGACACCGACAATCGCCCCGACAGTGACCTCACTCGTCGACAGCGGAATGCCGAGCACATTCGCCGTGAATAGCGATAGCGCCGCCGATCCGATAATAATGCAGACAATGGTGAGCGTAATGGTTTGTTCGGGAATGATTCCGCCGCTGATCGTCTTAACGACTTCACCGCCGCCGATAACCGCCCCTGACAGGACTCCGGCCGCACAGATGATCAGCGCATACGTTTTCTTTTTAACGGCGCCGGACCCGTAAGCGACTCCCATTGATGCCGCGGCCCCGCTGGCTCCGATATTCATGGCAAAAAACAGGCAGAATAAAATAGCGGCTAATTCCATCGTGCAGCTCCTTTATTCATGCAGTCCGCATTCTGTTTTCGCCATGCCGTTCCATCTGCCGCTCCGCAAATCTTCCGCGGTAAACGCCGGTGAAGTGCACGGTTCACAGCCTATGCTCGGATACCCCTGATCATGGAGGATATTGTAATCCAGCTCATGCTTGGAAGTATATCTCCAGATGTCTTTCCATGTCCAATGGATCAGCGGGCATACTTTAATCGATTGAAACTTGTCGTCTTTATTCAGGAAATTCGTATTCGCCCGGCTCGGTCCTTGATCCCGGCGAAGGCCGGACAGCCATGCCGGATGCCCTGCGAGCGCTTCTCTTAACGGCAGAATTTTTCTGATGTAGCAGCACTGGTTCGGTTCTCTTTCCCACAGTTTATCTCCGTGAGCCTCGGCTTGTTCTTCAAGAGTAAGGCTTGGTTTTTTCAAGATAATGTTCAGTCCCGGGTAACGCTCTTTCACTTTTTCGATCGTTTCATATGTTTCTTTAAAGTGAAGACCCGTATCGAGAAACACGATTTCCGCGTCTTTCTTTACTTTAGAAATTAAATCGATCAGGACGATGCCTTCAATCCCGAAGCTGCACGCGTAAACAAGCTGGTCTCCGTAGTGGCCGTATGCCCATTTTAAAACGGACAGCGCGCCTTTATAGGAATCGTCTTCCGGAAATGTAATCGCCGGCTCTTCCCATGTGTCATACGTTAGCATTTTTCCTTTCCTCCTCCCGGAGACAATCAAACAGCTGTTGTTTTCTGCCGGTTGTCTTATCCCTCAATCTTTTTTTCATATAAAAAACTTTCAATCCAGCGGAATGAAAGACAGTGACCCGGTATAGCCCTTATCTTCAAAATGCTGTGCATTTTTCTGGATGCGGCACCTTGCATGACACGCAGGTTGCCGGGCGTCATCGGTCCAGTCCCTCAGCCGCTCTTGATAAGCTTTTTAGATTTGTACTAAATTTTAGCACAATTCTAACAGAAGTCAACCCGAGTTTTTTGATAGGAATAATAAAACAGGCCCTGAGGCCTGTTTTTATTGTCATTATTTTTTAAACCAATCTTTTGACTCGGGATTCTGTTTCCATGATTTCAGTTTTTCAATGTCAGCTGAATGAATCGTTCCGTTTTCAAGCGCGACTTCAATCAGCGTGTCATAATCCGTTAACGAGTAATAAGGAAGACCCGCTTTTTTAAAGGCTTCTTTTGCTTTCGGCAGTCCGTATGTAAAAATGGAAATGACGCCGAGGACTTCCGCGCCCTCTCTTTGAAGGGCCGCCGCAGCTTCAAGCACGCTGCCCCCGGTAGAAATCAAGTCTTCAATCACGACTGTTTTTTGTCCTTTCTTAATGGCGCCTTCTATTTGATTTCCTTTGCCGTGCGCTTTCGGTTTGCTTCTGACGTAGCACATCGGCGCGCCTGTACGATCTGCGAGAAGCGCAGCATGCGGAATGCCCGCCGTTGCAGTGCCCGCGATCATCTCCGCCTCGGGAAAATGCTCTTTCAGCAGTTTGCCGAGCCCTTCCGCCACATCATTTCTCACTTTTGGATACGACAATGTCAGACGGTTGTCACAATAGATCGGTGATAAAATGCCGCTCGCCCACGTAAACGGCTCATTCGGGCGTAAAAAGACAGCTTCAATGTGTAATAGATGTTTTGCGATAGCCTGTTTCATCGGCGAACGCCCTCCCATTCCAGTTTAATTGCTTCATATGCTTCAACGGGGTTTTCCGCTTTTGTAATTGAGCGGCCCACGACGATCGCTGACGAACCGTTTTCTTTCGCAAATGACGGAGTCGCCGTCCGGACTTGATCGTCAGCTGCGTCACTGGCCGTGCGGATGCCCGGCGTGACTGTCAGAAATGCAGGCCGGACCGCTTCATAAATGGCTTTTGTTTCATGTACCGAACATACCACTCCGTCCAGCCCGCACTCTTCCGCCATTTTGCCGTAATGCACAACCGTTTCTAACAGCGGCTTATGCAGCAGAAGCTCTTCCTTCGCCACCTGCTCTGAAGTGCTGGTCAGCTGCGTCACCGCGATTAGAGACGGGCGTTTTCTGCCTGCCGGCGTGCCTTCTTCAAGCCCCTCAAGGGCCGCGCGCATCATGCGTGCGCCCCCTGCCGCATGCACATTGACGAGATCAACGCCGAGTCCGGCCAGCCGCTTCATCGCTTTATTGACCGTAGTCGGGATATCATGAAGCTTTAAATCTAAAAATATATCACAGTTCCGTTCTTTTAATTGGTGAATGATGGCGGGGCCTTCCTGATAAAAAAGTTCCATCCCCGTTTTGACAAAAAGCCTTTCCTTTTCAAACAAGTCTAAAAACGTTAAAGTCTCTTCCCCTGATGCAAAATCAAGCGCGATGATGGGCAGGTTGTTTTTCATGTTTCCAGCTCCTTCCGATGCATTCACTTACAGATTGAAAGCCGTGTTGGCGCAGCACACGGGGAAGCTGTTCTATGATTTCCGGGCAGACGAACGGATTGACGAAGTTTGCCGTGCCGACGGCAACCGCACTTGCTCCCGCAAGAAGAAATTCTAATGCATCCTCTGCGGTCTGAACGCCGCCCATCCCGATAATCGGGATTTGAACGGCCTGGCTGACTTCGTATACCATCCGGATGGCGACCGGTTTGATCGCCGGGCCTGACAGTCCGCCCGTTTTATTTGCTAAGATCGGCCGGCCCGTCTTGAGATCGAGCCTCATCCCGATGAGAGTATTAATCATCGTCAGACCGTCAGCACCGGCCGCTTCAATCGCTTTGGCAATTTCGGTTATGTTTGCGACATTAGGCGAAAGCTTCACATACACAGGCACTGCGGAAACTTCTTTCACCGCTTTTGTCAGTTCGGCCGCCATGACGGGATCAGTACCAAAAGCAATCCCCCCCGTTTTGACATTCGGACATGAAATGTTAAGCTCAAGCGCATGCACATTCGGCGCTTGGCTGATGTGCTCGGCCACTTCTTTATAGTCGTCCACCTGAGAACCGGCGACATTTGCGATAATCGGCGTGTCAAATTGTTCGAGCCAAGGCAGCTCATGATTGAGCACATGCTCAAGGCCGGGATTTTGCAGTCCGATGGCATTCAGCATTCCCGCGCTTGTCTCCGCCACTCTCGGCGTCGGATTTCCGAAGCGGGCTTCGTTCGTCGTTGCTTTAATCATAATGCCTCCGAGGCATGATAAATCGTAAAATCCGGCATATTCTTTCCCGAAACCGAAACATCCGGAAGCGGGGATGATCGGGTTTTTCAATTGGAGACCCGGCAGATTCACCTCTAACATTACAGCGCCACCTCCTCAGCTTTAAATACCGGCCCGTCAAGGCAGACCTTTACATAGGATGTATCGCTTTCACCCGTGCGGCACACGCAGGCGAAGCAGGCACCGATGCCGCAGCCCATCCGCTCTTCCATCGAAAGATAAACCTCTTTATGGCCGTACTGCTGCTTCAGAGCTTTCAGCATCGGTGTCGGTCCGCAGCTTAGCAGGACATCGAATTCGAGCTGCTTTTCACGGATGACATCGGTGACAAACCCTTTCTCTCCATATGTTCCGTCAGCCGTCGCCACATAGGTGTCTCCGTACGCACGACATTCCTGTTCGTAAAAAACATCCTTTGCTGATTGAAATCCAAGCACATGAATGACGTTTACGCCTTTTTCCGTCAGGCGCTTTGACAGTTCCTGCAAAGGCGGAACCCCGACTCCGCCTCCGACTAACAGCGCGGTTTTGCCGGGTTCAATCCGCCGGACGGGGAACCCGTTGCCGAGAGGGCCGAGAACGTCTATCCTGCCGCCCTCTTTTTTCTCGGACAAAAGACGCGTTCCCTCACCGTCAGCTCTGTAGATAACGGATACTTCATTCGCAGCGAAATTGACGTCCGCAATGCTGAGCGGTCTTCTTAATAGCGGCGTGACCGCGTCACTCACCTTCAGATGAAGAAATTGACCCGGCTCGGTAAGGTGCCGGACAAGCTCTCCTTTCAGCACCATCTTATAAATCCGATCAGCAATTTCTAAGTTGGATTGAACAGTCAAATGCGCTTTTTTCATATCGTGACTGCCGCCTTTTGATTGGTTTCGGATGCAGGCATATGATCCGCCCGGAATGTCATGCTTTCCAATACCCGCAAAATGGCTTCGGCCGTATCTAAAGATGTCAGGCAGGCGACTCCGTTTTCAACAGATTCGCGGCGGATTCTGAAGCCGTCTCTGGCCGGCTGTTTGCCCTTTGTCAGCGTATTGATGACAAATTGCGCTTCGCCGTTTCTGATGACATCGAGCAGATTTTTCCCTTCTTCGCCGATCTTTCCGACGACCTGAGCCGGAATCTGAGCGTCTTTCAAATAAGCCGCCGTTCCTTCCGTCGCCAAGATTTTATAGCCGATGGCGTGGAACCGCTTGGCGATCAGCAGTCCTTCTTCTTTATCTTTATCGGCAACGGTCAACAGCACTGAGCCGTAGTTCGGAATTTGAATGCCAGAAGCAATCAGCGCTTTATAGAGCGCTTTTTCCAGGGTTGAATCTTTGCCCATGACCTCTCCCGTCGACTTCATTTCAGGGCCTAACGTGATATCCACTCTTCTCAGCTTCGCGAATGAGAAGACAGGCGCTTTCACGAATACCCCCTGCTGCTCAGGCTGCAGCCCCTCTTGATAGCCGAAATCAGCAAGCTTTTGACCGAGAATGACCTTTGTCGCCAGGTTCGCCATTGGGATTTTTGTGATTTTGCTTAAGAACGGCACGGTTCTGCTTGACCGCGGATTTACCTCAAGCACATACACCTCACCTTGCGACAGTACGAACTGGATGTTCAGCAACCCGATGATGTTAAGGCCTTTTGCCAAGGCTACAGTGTATTGTTCGATTTTTTTCTTAATGTCTTCGCTTAAAGTCTGAGGCGGATAGACGGCGATTGAATCCCCTGAATGGACGCCGGCCCGCTCGATATGCTCCATAATTCCCGGAATAACGACTGTTTCACCGTCAGATACAGCATCGACTTCGATTTCTTTCCCTGTCAGATAACGGTCGATTAACACGGGATGCTGCGGGTTGATTTTGACCGCATTTTTCATATAGTGAAGCAGCTCTTCTTCGTGATAGACGATTTCCATCGCCCGGCCGCCGAGCACATACGAAGGGCGGACAAGTACCGGATAACCGATGGATGCGGCGATTTTGACAGCTTCGTTCACCGACACGGCGGTTTTCCCGAGCGGCTGCGGCACATTCAGCGCCTCAAGCGCCTGCTCGAACTTATCCCGGTCTTCCGCACGGTCTAAATCTTCAAGTGATGTGCCGAGAATTTTGACGCCGCGGGCGCTCAATTCTTCCGCAAGGTTGATCGCCGTCTGGCCGCCGAATTGGACAACAACGCCTTCCGGCTGTTCCAAATCAATGATGTGCATGACATCTTCTACCGTCAGCGGTTCAAAATACAGTTTGTCTGATATGCTGAAATCAGTGGACACCGTCTCAGGGTTGTTGTTGATAATAATCGCTTCATAGCCTGCCTGCTTGATCGCCCAGACAGAATGAACGGTCGCATAGTCAAATTCGACTCCCTGTCCGATACGGATCGGCCCGGAACCGAGGACGACGACGCTTTTTCTTGATGTAACCTCAGACTCGTTCTCTTCCTCATATGTGCTGTAGAAGTACGGGGTTTCTGATTCGAATTCCGCCGCGCATGTATCCACCATTTTATATACAGGCTTGATGTCTGCTTCTTTTCGCATTTGATACAGCTCTTGTTCCGGCATATTCCATTCCCGGCTGATATATTTGTCGGAGAAACCGAGTTCCTTCGCTGTCTGAAGGACGGCGAGGCTGCCTTTTTCCGCTTTCAGCTCTGTTTCAAAAGCGACCAGCTTACAGAGCTTGTGCAAAAAGAATACGTCAATTGCGGAAAACTCATGAAGCTGCTCCACTGTGTAGCCTCTTCTGAACGCTTCAGCAAGATAAAACAGGCGTTCATCCCCGGCTTTTCTGATCCGTTTTTCCAAAAGTCCGTCAGAAATCTCTTCCGCATCCTTCAGTTCCAGGTGATAGACATCGGCTTCAAGTGAGCGGACCGCCTTTAACAGCGATTCTTCAAGGGTGCGTCCGATAGCCATGACCTCTCCGGTAGCTTTCATTTGCGTCCCGAGCCTGCGGTTTGCCGACTCAAATTTGTCGAACGGCCAGCGCGGGATTTTAGAAACGACATAGTCAAGTGCGGGCTCAAAAGCCGCATATGTTTTTCCCGTTACGGGATTCATCATTTCATCAAGAGAAAGCCCGACTGCGATTTTCGCCGCAAGCTTTGCGATCGGGTAACCCGTCGCTTTTGAGGCGAGGGCAGATGAGCGGCTCACCCGCGGATTCACTTCGATAATGTAATATTGGAAGCTATCGGGATCGAGTGCGAGCTGAACATTACAGCCGCCTTCAATGCCGAGCGCGCGGATCAGCTTTAATGAAACATTGCGCAAAAGCTGGTATTCCCGGTCGCTCAAAGTCTGGCTCGGGGCAACGACGATGCTGTCACCCGTATGGATGCCGACCGGATCGATATTTTCCATGTTGCAGACGACGATCGCGTGATCTCTGCTGTCTCTCATGACTTCATATTCGATCTCTTTGTAACCGGCAATGCTTTTTTCCAGAAGGCACTGATGGACGGGGCTGAGTTTTAATCCGTTTTCGACGATCTCTTTCAGTTCCGCTTCATTCGAGCAGATGCCGCCGCCCGTTCCGCCTAATGTGTAAGCAGGGCGCACGATAACCGGAAACCCGATCCGGCCGACAAATTCCTCGGCTTCCTGTAAAGTGCGGATGATCTCACTTTCCGGCACCGGTTCATTCAGCTCATTCATCAGCGTACGGAATAAGTCGCGGTCTTCCGCCTGCTGGATGGCGGACAGCTTTGTGCCGAGCACTTCCACTCCGCATTCCTCAAGAACCCCGAGTTCAGACAGCTCGACGGCAAGATTCAGTCCGGTCTGTCCTCCCAGAGTCGGCAGGATGGCGTCCGGCCGTTCTTTTCTGATAATACGCGTGAGAAACTCCGGCGTCAGCGGTTCTATGTATACCCGATCAGCCATTTCCGTATCCGTCATAATCGTTGCCGGATTCGAGTTGACGAGAATGACTTCATAGCCTTCTTCCTTTAAAGCGAGACACGCCTGTGTGCCCGCATAATCAAATTCCGCCGCCTGTCCGATAATAATCGGGCCTGATCCGATCACTAAAATCTTTTTAATATCTACGCGTTTTGGCATACCGCTTCCCCTTCTTTCTCAGTTGTTTCGATCAAGTCAATGAATCTGTCAAATAAATGATTGGCGTCTTCCGGCCCCGGTGAAGCTTCAGGGTGGTACTGAACCGTAAATGCCGGCAATGTTTTATGCTTGAGTCCTTCGATCGTTTGATCATTGATCGCAATGTGCGTCACTTCAAGCTCTGTATCATCTATTGAAGAAACTGTATATCCGTGGTTTTGGGCGGTTAAAGCGACTTTCCCTGTCGCAAGCTCTTTAACCGGATGATTGGAACCCCTGTGTCCGAATTTCATTTTTTCCGTTTCCGCTCCGGATGCCAGCGCAAATAATTGGTGGCCGAGGCAGATTCCGAATAACGGCACCTTCCCGAGTATGCCTTTTATCATTTCAATGGCTTCCGGCACATCTTTCGGATCTCCGGGTCCGTTAGAAAGCATGATGCCGTCCGGCTTGAGCTGAAGCACTTCTTCCGCCGTTACATTGTACGGCACAACGATGACATCGCATTTTCTTTTGTTTAACTCTCTTAAAATGCCGTGCTTCATACCGAAATCGACGAGTACGATGCGTTTGCCGCGGCCCGGACTCGGATATGCCGTTTTCGCAGATACTTGAGCGACTTGATTTCTCGGCAGTTCCGTTTCTTTCAGCCTTGCAAGAACCTCTCCGACATTCTCCTCACTTGAAGCAAACGTTCCTTTTAATGCGCCGGCCGTGCGGATCATTCTTGTGAGCTTTCTCGTGTCAATCCCTTGTAAGCCGGGGATATTTTTCATTTTCAAATACTCGTCAAGCGTGTAAGCCGAACGCCAGTTGGAAGGCAGCTCGCACAGTTCTTTTACGATCAGCCCTTTTACAAAAGGAGTGATGGATTCAAAGTCATCTCTGTTAATTCCGTAGTTGCCGATCAGAGGATACGTCAGCGTCACGATCTGCCCGCAGTAAGAAGGGTCTGATAAAATTTCCTGATAACCGGTCATTCCCGTGTTGAATACGACTTCACCCGCTGTATGTTCCAGGCTCCCGAATGCTTCACCCTCAAATACCGCTCCATTTTCCAGCACTAGTCTTCTTTTCATTTGACGAGTCTCCCTTCTTCGTATGCAAGCTTACCGGCAGCCATCGTTGCAACAGGCCAGCCGAAGCACTTCATCTTGTTGAATGGCGTATTTTTTCCTTTAGATGAAAATGTATCTTTGTCAATGGCTGCTTCTTTTTCCAGATCAATCAGGGTGATGTCAGCCGGCGCCCCCGGTGCAAGCGTTCCGTACGGAAGATCAAATGCCTCGCAAGGTTTCACCGTCATGAAATCAACCAGCTGCTTCAGCGTCCACGCCCCGTTTTTCACAAAATGTGTGTACAGAAGCGGAAAGGCAGTTTCTAAACCGACGATACCGAAAGGCGCAAGCTTCATGTCCGTGTTTTTCTCTTCTTCTGTATGCGGCGCATGGTCAGTGGCGATGAAATCAATCGTGCCGTCTAAAAGCCCTTCAATCAGCGCCTCCCTGTCCTCTTTGCTGCGAAGGGGCGGATTCATTTTAAAATTGGTATCAAGTCCCGGGATATCTTCGTCACAAAGCAGCAGGTGGTGCGGCGACACTTCCGCCGTAACGCGGATTCCCGCTTTTTTTGCGTCTCTTACGGCTCTGACGGATTCTTTCGTGCTGATATGACACACATGGTAATGGCAGCCCGCCGCTTCCGCCAGCAGCACGTCACGGGCGATATGTACCGCTTCACAAATGGAAGGTATGCCGTTCAGGCCGTTCGCTTTTGAAAAAGAACCTTCATGCACGCTTCCTCCGTAAATCAGCGAGTTATCCTCACAATGAGCGACAATCGCTTTATTTATTGAAGCCGCCCGTTTCATGGCTTCATACATCATTCCGGCAGTCTGAACGCCGACGCCGTCATCGGTGAAGGCGAATGCGCCGGCTTCATGAAGCGCCTCAAAATCTGTCATTTCTTGGCCGGTTTGTCTGATCGTAATGGATGCGTAAGGAAGAACTCTGACAGATGAGGTTTCTTTGATCCGGTTTTGCAGCCATTCCATCTGCTCTTTCGTATCCGGCACCGGTCTTGTATTCGGCATGGCTGCGACTGTGGTAAAGCCTCCCCGCGCCGCGGCTTTAGAGCCCGTCTCAATGGTTTCTTTTTTCTCGCCGCCCGGTTCTCTGAAGTGGACATGAAGGTCTACGAGTCCCGGTGAAACGAACAGTCCCCCAGCGTCGATCACCGTTTCTCCGTCTTTCGCTGTCAGAAGCCCGGTTTCCGAAATAAATTCACCCGTTACCCGGATATCCTGTGCCACTTTTTCTCCTTGTTCATTTAACATCCAGCCGTTTTTAATGAGATAAGACATAAGCCGCTTCTCCCCTTTTCACATTGGTTTGCAGTGCTCTTTTTAAGACTGCCATTCTGATATACACACCATTTTCCATTTGTTTAAAGATTCTTGATTTTCCGCATTCCACTAATGTTGTGTCAATTTCGACTCCTCTGTTCACCGGTGCGGGATGCATGATGATGGCATGCCGCTTCATGCTCTCCGCCCGCTTTGCGGTCAGCCCGTATGCTTCCAGGTAGCCTTTTTGGTCGGCTTCTGTCTGATGCCTTTCATTTTGGATGCGGAGCAGCATGACGACATCTGAAGCTTGTATGGCTTCATCCGTCTGAACACAGGTGCCGAAGGCGTTTTTCTCATCCTGCCATTGCGGCGGACCAGAAAACAGTACACGTGCGCCGAGCCTTGTCAGCACTTCGGCATTCGACCTTGCCACCCTGCTGTGTTTGATATCGCCATGAATGGAAACCGTCAGGCCCTGAAAGGTCTCAAATTCCTCTTGAATCGTCATTAAATCAAGCAACGACTGGGTAGGGTGCTGGCCGCAGCCGTCGCCGGCGTTTAAGATCGGAATATTGACTCTGCCGGTCAGATCTTTGTAATATTCATCCGTGCTGTGCCGGATGACGCAGGCGTCCGCTCCGATTGATTCCAGTGTTTTGACCGTGTCGTATAAGGACTCGCCTTTTTGAACGCTTGTGCTCGTGCCGTCTAAGCTGAGCACGTTCATCCCGAGTTTCTTTTCCGCCACTTCAAAGCTGAACCGCGTCCTCGTGCTCGGTTCAAAAAACAGATTCGCAACGAATTTTCCCGCGAGATCGGGACGGACTGTACCCTCTTTTATCGCTTTTGCCTCACGCAGCAGTTCTGCAATTTCAGCAGTGCTCAGTTCAGACATCGCCGTTAAATGATTCATGTTTTTCTCCTCCGTTTCCGCTTGAAGGCCGTAAAAAAACACCCCGGTCTATAGACTCGGGGTGCGGTTAAAGAGAGAAGCAGCGTACAGCTTCTTCCCGTTATAACCCTTCCAAGCCTCTCTGGACTTTCTTTAAAAGGTTTTACATATGATTTTGTTTTTCTGATGCCATCGCGTCTTCTTCATTTGCATGCGGCAGGATAAGGTTCAGGATGACTCCGACGATTGCCGCAAGCGCCATGCCGGATATTTGGAACCCGCCTTTTGATACTTGAATAAAAGCCCCTCCGACGCCGATCACGAGAATGACGGATGTGATAATTAAATTTCGCTTGTTTTCATAATCAATGTTGTTGTCAATCAGCATTCTTAAACCGCTGGAGGCGATAATTCCGAAGAGCAGGAAGGAAACGCCTCCCATAACTGCGGACGGAACAGAGCTGATCAGCGCTGATACTTTTCCGATAAATCCGAAGCACAGCGCAATCACTCCCGCGCCGCCGATGACAAAGACGCTGAAAACTCTCGTAATTGCCAGTACACCGATGTTTTCGCCGTATGTTGTCGTCGGCGGGCCTCCGATTAACGAAGCGATAATCGTCGCTATGCTGTCCCCCATTATGGACCGGTGCAGTCCCGGCTTTTTAATGAAATCCTGTCCGACGACTTTACTCAGCACCATTTGGTGGCCGATATGTTCTGACATGGTCACGAAAGCGACCGGCACCATCGCAGCCGCAATGCCCAATGTCACTGACGGCGTATAGTCTTTGAAAGGGATGATAAATTCAGGAACGGCGAACCACTTTGCATCAATGACCGGCTGAAAATTGACGATGCCCTGTGTCAGCGCAAACAGATATCCGCCTATAATGCCGATCAATACCGGAATCAGGCTTAAAAATCCCCGTAAAAAGATGGCGCAGATAATGGTGATTGCCAAAGTGACGCCGGCTACACTGAAATGTTTCAAGCTGTAGACGAGTTCCTTCGCATTCGGATCAGCATACATTGCCATATTGACGGCTGTGCTTGCCAGTCCGAGGCCGATGACGATGATGACCGGCCCGACGACCACCGGGGGCAGCAGCTTCATCAGCCACCCCGTTCCAAGCTGCCTGATGAGAAGCGCGATCAGGCCGTACACAATTCCCGCCAGAAAAGCGCCGACCATGGCAGCCCCCGGCCCTCCCGTCGCCTTCACCAAGATAATCGGTGATATAAAGGCGAATGATGAGCCGAGATAAGCGGGAATCTGGCCTTTTGTCACCAAGAGATAGGCGAGTGTCCCGATTCCGCTCGTGACAAGCGCCACTGCCGGGCTCATTCCGACCAGTTTCGGCACGAGTATGGTTGAACCGAACATGGCGAATAAATGCTGCAGGCTGAATGACAGCCAGGACAATGGATTGGGGACGTCCCTGACTCCCAGGTTTACTTTTTTCTTACTCATGGCGTTTTCCTCCCGGTTGACTTTCAAATGGTATAAAAAAACCTCTTTGCTTTTTGCGCAAAGAGGCATACAAAACCCGGCCGCGTCGATCCGCCCGGCTCTGTGTTTTAAAATCCTCTTTGCAAACTCTCTGGAATGCATTTAAAAAGGGTGATTATTCATTTTCGTAAATGGCGACCATATCAGTCTGATCAACTTCGCTCAGCTGAACCATCACTTTTTCAGCTTTTGAGGTCGGAATGTTTTTCCCGATATAGTCCGCTCTGATCGGCAGCTCCCGGTGCCCTCTGTCGACAAGCACGGCAAGCTGTATCGATGACGGCCGTCCGACATCAACGAGGGCATCCATCGCAGCTCTCACCGTCCGGCCGGTATAAAGCACATCATCAACCACAATGACCTTTTGGTCTGTGATATCGGCCGGAATGTCCGCGCCTTTTACAAGCGGCTCTTCATTGCTCGTTTTTTTCGTGAGATCGTCACGGTAAAGGGTGATATCAATTTCCCCGACGGTGACCGGATTTCCTTCAATCTGTTCGATCCGCTCGGCCAGCCGCTTCGCTAAATAAATGCCTCTTGTTTTAATCCCTACAAGAATGCAGTCATTCATTCCTTTATTCCGTTCGATCATTTCATGGGCTATCCTTGTCAGCGCCCGCCTGATCGCCTGTTCGTCGAGAATAACAGCTTTTTGATTCACTCGTGACACCTCTCCATTCGTATATAAGAAGAAAAAACCCCTCCTGCCAGAGCATAGAGGGGTTCCTTTCCAGGACGAAGACACATGCGTATCTCTTCTGTCCTATCCGTTATCCTTCTCAGCCTCTCTGGACTGTGTTAAAGAATCTATTCAGCTTGTTTTTATTATTTCAGAAAAGAAAGTCGCTGTCAATGGCTATTTCTTAAATCTTCAATGAGTTTTTTCATATCTTCAGGAAGGGGCGCTTCAAACTCCATGTATTCGCCCGTCCGCGGATGATCAAAACCTAATATTCCGGCATGAAGCGCCTGACCATTGAAATCAATGGTTTTTCTCGGTCCGTACTTCGGGTCGCCCGCCAAAGGAAACCCGATATATTTCATATGAACACGGATCTGATGCGTTCTTCCGGTCTCAAGCCGGCACTCTACGAGCGTGAAATCTTGAAAACGCTCAAGCACGTGGAAATGCGTGACGGCGTTTTTGCTGCTTTCTCTTGTTACGGTCATGCTTTGACGGTCTTTTTTATCTCTCCCGATCGGAGCGTCAATCGTTCCGTCATCATGTGAAATCAACCCGTGGACAACCGCTGTGTACTTTCTCGTCACGGTTTTATTGACGAGCTGATTAACGAGAGATTCATGCGCCATATCGTTTTTAGCGACCATTAACAGACCGGAAGTATCTTTATCAATCCGGTGCACGATTCCCGGACGCATGACACCGTTAATGCCGGAAAGGTCGTTGCAGTGAGCCATCAGTCCGTTTACAAGCGTCCCTGTCACATGGCCGGGCGCCGGGTGTACAACCATGCCGCGCGGTTTGTTCACAACCAAGACATCCTGGTCTTCATAGTAAATGTCCAAATCCATCGGTTCTGCAAGCACGTCTAATTCTTCCGGTTCAGGAATGGTGACGTTTACCTGATCGCCGGGCTGCATTTTATAATTCGCTTTTACGGATTTGCCGTTAACGGATACCAGTCCCTCTTTTACCCATTGCTGCACTTGAGTGCGTGACCAGTTTTCTCCCGTTGAAGCCAAAAATTTATCAATCCGTTCGCTCTTTTGTTCAGGCTGAACGGTTATCTCAAATTGATTCATGTTATTGCTCCTTCTTTTTCCCGCTGTCAAACAGCATATGAATAAATAAAAGTATTACACCGACGCACAGTGAGGAGTCCGCGATATTAAAAATCGGATAGTGATAATTCACGATGATGACATGAATAAAATCCACCACTTCCTGGCGCGCCGCCCGGTCAATAAAGTTTCCGGCCGCACCGCCCAGCATTAAACCGAGAGAAATTCCGAGTAACATCTGCCCTTTTGCATAACGCTGTATGTAATAAACGATTCCGATAATCACTGCGATGGTAATGACGTAGAAAAACCACATTTGGCCGGCTAAAATCCCCCACGCCGCTCCCGTGTTGCGATGAGATGTGATATAAAGCACCTGATCGATGACAGGTATGCTTTGTCCCAATTCCATATGGCTGACGACAAGCCATTTGGTCAATTGGTCGGCAATAATAATAAAAAGAGCGATAAGATAATAAAGCACACACGTTCCTCCAGTATACAGTTACTTTTATCCTTTATGAATTTTATCAGTAAAAGATGCCAGAGTAAAGGCAGATCATAAGCGCATGCAAACAGACGCTGTCACTCATACAGCGCCTGATCATATGCATAATCTCCGGGTTCCCAATATGGAAGGGTTTTCTTTTCAAATTGAGCGGGATAATAAAAATCATCAGCGGTTCTGGCCGTAGGCAACACCGCAAGTTTTTCAATCGGAATGGGGGCGCCTGTTTTTTCACAATAACCGTACGTATTGTTTTCAAACTTAGACAGGGCAAGAAGAACGTCCTGAAGTTCTTCTTTTATATGATAGATCAGAGTTGCTTCTTGGTCGTTCATTGAAGGTTCAACAGATGCTGACATTTGAAAGCAAGAATATTCGAATAATCTTGATTGAAGTTCTTCTTTCATCATGAGAAGCTCCGTGTGGATTGCGGTCAGTTGATCATTCATTCATCACAACTCCTGCTCTTGATGTTATAGCTTTATTGTTGCCCCCAGGGCGCCATTTGAAGCCCATAAGATTTTTCCTGTCGTTCTAATCGATGACATTGCTGGCATGTAAAAAAGCGCCCGGCTGACACCGGGCGCTTTCTCATTTATTATTTTTGATAATATTTTTCAACGATTTCCGCATTGCGCAGTGATAACGTCGGATATTTCGGATTGGCTCCGACATCTTTAGAAATGACGCGGGAACGTTCACACATCTGGCCTTCCGCTTTTTCTACGGTCATTTTTCCTGTTGTGAAGCTTTGCGCGTTTTCCGGCGCTTCACTTTCGTCTTTTACTGTCAGTTCTGAAACGATAAACAGCTGCGCGATATTTTCTTTAATGGATGACAAGAGGTCGCGGTTTTCTTTGTTCGGATACAAAGTCAGGCTCGCTTCCAATGATTTTCCGATAATTTTTTCGTTACGGGCTGTTTCCAAAGCTTTCAGCACGTCGTTTCGAAGCTCCATGAAGCGGTCGAATTTTTCTTCTGTCGCTTGACTGTCCGGAACAGCAATGGTTTCCGGCATATCTGTCAGCTGCACGCTCGCTTCTTCAACAAATGATAAGTGAGACCACATTTCATCCGCCGTGTGCGGGAGAATCGGCGCCGTCAGTTTCACTAACGCCAGCAGCGTTTCATAAAAGACGGTCTGCATGCTGCGGCGGTCCGGATGATTCGCATGCTCGATGTACACAACATCTTTTGCAAAATCAAGATAGAAGGAGCTGAGCTCGATCGTACAGAAATTGTGAATGCTGTGATAAACAACCGCAAATTCATATTCATCGTACGCTTTTTTCACCTTATCGATCAGCTTATTCAGCTTGATCAGCATATATTGATCCACTTCGCGGAGATCTTTTACATCAACGGCATTGACGCTTGGATTGAAATCGAACAGGTTGCCGTGAAGGAAGCGGAACGTGTTGCGGACTTTCCGGTATACTTCCGCGACCTGCTTCAGAATATCTTCAGAAACCGGGTGATCGGCCTGATAGTTTACGGAAGATACCCATAAACGCAGAATTTCAGCTCCAAGCTGTTTTGCGATTTTTGTCGGGTCAATCGTATTGCCGAGTGATTTACTCATTTTACGGCCGTTTGCATCAAGTGTAAATCCGTGGCTTAATACGCCTTTATACGGCGCTTTGCCGGTGACTGCAACAGCGGTGGAAAGAGATGAGTTAAACCAGCCGCGGTATTGGTCAGAGCCTTCAAGGTATAAATCAGCCGGACGGACAAGATCATCACGTTCTTCAAGAACAGCCTGATGGGAAGAACCTGAATCAAACCATACATCCATAATGTCTTGCTCTTTCGTGAAGATTCCATTCGGGCTTCCCGGATGTGTAAATCCTTCCGGCAGAAGGTCTTTTGCCTCTCTTTCAAACCAGACGTTTGAGCCGTGCTGTTTGAACAGCTCAGACACGTGTTCAATCGTTTCGTCAGTGATGACCGGCTCACCGTTTTCTGCATAAAATACCGGGATCGGAACGCCCCATACGCGCTGTCTTGAGATACACCAGTCACCGCGGTCGCGCACCATGTTGTAAAGGCGCTGTTCGCCCCACTCCGGCACCCACTTCGTTTGTTTGATGGCATCAAGCAGATCGGATCTGAAATCTTTAATTGACGCAAACCATTGCGCCGTCGCTCTGAAGATGGTCGGTTTTTTCGTTCTCCAGTCATGCGGATAGGAGTGTGTAATAAACTCGAGTTTCAAGAGCGCGCCGTTTTCTTCAAGCTTCTCCGTGATCGGTTTATTGGCTTTATCGTAAAACATTCCTTCAAAGCCCGGCGCTTCGTCGGTCATGTTTCCTTTTTCATCAACAGGGCACAGTACTTCTAAGCCGTACTTTTGGCCGACGATAAAGTCATCTTCCCCGTGGCCCGGAGCAGTATGAACACAGCCTGTTCCGGCATCGGTTGTGACGTGGTCACCGAGCATGACGAGTGAATCTCTGCCGTACAGCGGATGTTCTGCAGTGATGTATTCTAATTCTCTGCCTTTATATGATGCGACAACTTCAGGATTTTCAAAGCCGCATGCCTCCGCTACGTTTTCGATCAGTTCAGCAGCCACTACATAACGCTTGTCTCCAACCTTGATGACATTGTATTCAAGATCAGGATGAACGGAAATTCCGAGGTTGGCAGGCATCGTCCACGGCGTCGTCGTCCAGATGATGAAGCTTTCTCCGTTTTCCAGAACGCCTTTACCGTCTTTCACCTTAAACGCAACATAAATAGACGCGGAACGTTTGTCCTGATATTCAATTTCCGCTTCCGCTAAGGCAGATTCACTTGAAGGCGACCAGTTGACCGGCTTCAGACCTTTATAAATATAGCCTCTTTTCGCCATCTCGCCGAAAACGCGGATCTGCTGCGCTTCAAATTCAGGCTGAAGCGTAACATACGGGTTTTCCCAATCGCCTCTGACGCCGAGACGCTTGAATTGTTCGCGCTGTCTTTCGATCTGCTGCCATGCATAATCTTCGCAAAGCTTGCGGAAATCAGCGACGGACATTTCTTTCCGGTTTACTTTTTTGTTTTTCGTCAGCGCCGTTTCAATCGGCAGTCCGTGCGTATCCCAGCCCGGCACGTAAGGTGCGTTGTAGCCGCTCATTGATTTATAGCGGACGATGAAGTCTTTCAGGATTTTGTTCAGGGCATGGCCCATGTGGATGTCTCCGTTTGCATAAGGAGGTCCGTCATGCAGCACGAATTTCGGGCGGTCTTTCGTCCGTTCTTGAACAAGACGGTAAATGTCCTGCTCCTCCCAGTCTTTTTGCATGTCCGGCTCACGATTCGGCAGATTTCCCCGCATCGGAAAATCTGTTTTCGGCATTAACAGCGTATCTTTGTAATCCATTTTCATTCCTCCACAACATTTTTCAGAAAATAAAAAAAGCCCTCTCATCCCATAAGGGACGAGAAAGCTTATCTCGCGGTACCACCCTTTTAGAAAAAACGGATCATCCGTCTTTTCCTCTCGAACATCGTAACGTGATGGAACGTCCTATCCTACTCTCGGTTCAGAAAGGAAACTAAAGGGCTGATCTGCATGATTCCGGCCATCCCGGGCTTTCACCTTCCCCCGGGTCGCTTTATAGCCTGTTTTGAGTCATGCCGGTCCCTTTCAATCGTCTTTTCATCTGAATTTATGAACGTATTATATTCGAACGGGCCGGAGAATGTCAAGAAAATCAGAAAATTATTCTTTTTCCTCAAATACCGCGTCGACTTCGTATTCCAGCAGATGATCCCAATCATCGTTCTTCAGCAGGTCGAGCTGCGCCTCAATCAGCATTTGGAAACGTGTTCTGAAGACTTTAGACTGTTTTTTCAGCTCTTCAATTTCCATTGCGATTTTTCTTGATTTGGAAAGCGACTCATTGATGATGCGATCGGCATTTTTTTCTGCTTCACGGACGATCAGCTTCGCTTCTTTTTGCGAGTTGCGCTTTACGTCTTCTGCGGCTTCCTGGGCTACGAGAATTGATTTATTCAGCGTTTCTTCGATATTGGCAAAGTGGCCGATTTTTTCGTCCAGCTCGTTCACTTTCGCCTCAAGCTCCGTTTTTTTACGGAGTGCGATTTCGTAATCTTTTCTGACCTGCATTAAAAATTCATTTACTTCATCTTCATCATATCCGCGAAAACCTTTTGTAAACGTTTTGTTATGGATATCATTCGGCGTTAATGGCATATTGCCACCTCCATTTTTACATTTCAGTACGGTTATCTAGTTCACATTATAAAACAAATACGGCACAGATGGAGAAAAAAACTGAAAAAACGACTCATTTTTGCCGTTCAAATGTAACTTTCCATTTGTCTTTTTTCGTTTTTCCGTCAACTTTTGCCAAACTGCATCGTCCGAAGCCGCGAATCGAGAGCATGTCCCCTTCAGCAACCTGATAAGACGGATCTTCAATGGCTTTCCAATTCACCTTAACAAGCCCGTTTTTCACAAGCGCCTGCGCTTTCTGACGGGATTGCCTGCTCATTGAAGCGCAGACAGCGTCGAGACGCAATGAAGAAACCGTGTCATCCCTTATTTCGACATCTGAAGCGGGAATGTGAAGAGCGGAAAGCTCGATTTTCTCAAGCTTTACCGGCGCTTTGCCCGCCTTGGTCAGCTGAGTGCTGACAAAATCGGCGATTTCACCGGAGACGATCAGCTGCACGGCTTCCTCTGAGAAAATCAGATCGCCGTATTTCTGCCGCTTTAAGCCGATCCCCATTAATGATCCGAGAAGAGAGCGGTGGTCAATGCTGACGAATTTTTCAGCGTATTGAACGTCAAAAGCCCGAAGCTCAAAATCATCCTGTTCAGGTTCCATATATTCAGGGTATAAAATTGCGCGTTTTCGCTCAGCTCTGTCATATCCTCCGAAAAACGCAAGACCGCAGGCATCGCCGATAACGGCCTTTACAATGACCTGTTCTCTGGGATCTAAGAAATCAGTCAGCTTCATCCGATACTGGTCCAGGACAATCTGTTTCCATTCAAGCGCCTGATCAATAAAAGGCCGCTCGTCTTGTCTGAAGTGCTGGTAAATATCGCTCATGTTCTTTCCTTTCTATGTAAAGAGGCTTGGCTGGTGCCAAGCCCGTATCAAACTGTCGCATTCAAGTATACATTGCGATCATGCGGTATAGGCCCCAAAGTCCCGTCGTGGCAAACCGAAGCACGATAATCGCTACAATCGGGGATATATCCAGCATGGCAATGGGCGGAATGATCCTTCTGAACGGCTCTAAATACGGTTCGCAAATCGCTGCGAGAAACCGTCCGACCGCCGTTTCTCTCGTACTCGGCACCCATGACATAAAGATATAGATGATCAGGGCAAACGAGTAGATGTAAATTAAATAACTCAGAACGGAAAAAATTTGATAAAGAATCATCCTGCTTTACCACCTCTGATGTTCGTCTTCATTTATAAGCTCCGAAATCGTGCCGGAAACGTCGACATTATCAGGCGTGCACAGAAAAATATCTGAACCGATTCTCTGAATGTCGCCGCCGATGGCGTAGACGGTACCGCTTAAAAAGTCGACGATTCTTTTCGCCTGATCATGCTGGATGCGCTGCAGATTGACGACAACCGCACGCCTGTTCTTTAAATGATCGGCGATTTCCTGCGCTTCCGCATATACACGCGGTTCACTCAACACCACTTTAGAGGATTTCTGAACACTTTGCAAGCTTACTACGTTCTGCTTGCCCTGCGGCTTCTGAGCGTAAGCAGGCTGTTTATCTTTCTGCTGTTCATGCTCTTCCTGATGATCCTGCTCTGTTTCAATGTATTCGTACTCGTACTCCTCCTCATCCATTGAGAAAAAGTTTTTCAGTTTATTTTTCATGCTCATTTGTTTACACCCCCCGGTTCATTTCCGACTAATGAAGAGCCGATTCTGACAAAAGTTGCGCCCTCTTCAACAGCGATTTCATAATCATTTGACATGCCCATTGACAGTTCCCGGCACGGTGCGTTTGTCTGATTCAGTTTTTGCACCTGATCCCTCAGATCACGCAATTGCCGGAAGCAGGCTCTGATCGTTTCTGTATCGTCTGTCAGGGGAGCCATCGTCATCAGGCCCTCTACAGAAATGTTTCTAAACTCAGAAAGCTCTCTGATAAAGGGGATGACCTCCTCTGTTTTCAAACCGTGCTTAGACGGCTCAAGCGAAGTATTCACCTGCACAAAACAGCGAACCGTATGCTGCGCCCGTTTTTCAATCTCTTTTGCCAATGACAGTCTGTCTAAGGAATGAATATAAGATACACGGTCAACGACGGCCTTCACCTTTCTGGACTGAAGACTGCCGATAAAGTGCCACTCCGGGCTGCCTTTGATGACTTCCTGCTTATGGATAAGCTCGGCATCCCGGTTTTCTCCCAGACTTGTAATACCGGCATCAACGGCCTCTTGAGCCCTTTCGGCTGATACGTATTTTGTAACCGCGATGACGGTAACATCTTCGGGGCTTCGGCCCGATCTGTTACATGCTTCGTTTATTCTTTCGTTTATATGTCGTAATTGATCAGCAACACGCAAGATCTTACGCCTCCTTCATTCCGATAAAGGACATCATGCGTCCCGTTTTCCCTTTGTCGCGGCGGTGTGAAAAGAATAGTTCACGCTCTCGTTCGGTGCATAAACCGCTGACTGAAATGTTTTCTTCCGGAATGCCGCAATGTATCAGAAGAAGACGGTTGACCTCTTTTAAATCAAGCTGATACTGGCCTTTTTCCGTTTCGCATATAGCGGATTCAGCCGTAAAAGGCAGCGCCCGCACTTCATTGATGACGCGATCGTCGACTGTATAGCTTCCCGCACTGATGGACGGACCGATGACAGCCTGAATATCTGTTAAACGGGAGCCTTCTTCGTTTACCCAGCGTTCCGTCATGATGCGTCCGATTTGTTTGACCGTCCCCTTCCACCCGGCATGGGCAGCGCCGATAATGGATTTTACCGGGTCATAAAAATACAAGGGCACACAGTCCGCAAAACAAAGGGCCAAAAAAAGATTCGCATCTTTCGTGTAGAGCCCATCCGTCCCGCGGAATGCGGAAGAATAGTCTCTCGCTCCTTTTCCTTTATCCCCGGCTGTCACGCGCCGGACGCGGTTTTCATGTGTCTGGTCGGCGAACACCCAGGAATCCAGATCAGTACCGCATAAGGACGCTATGACTTCACGGTTTGTCACAACATCATGAGCTTCGTCCCGGACGTGCAATCCGGTATTTAATGACTCATACGGAGGATTGCTGACCCCGCCGTTTTTCGTTGTGAATCCGGCGATGACCTTTGTGTTAAGCTGATTCACACAGTTCCAGTCTTCTATCATGAGTGCCGAGGGGGTGGTAAGACTAAACGGGTGATATGTATTCATGGAGATCCAACCTTTCGACAAACATTAAAAAAGCGTAATTTCCCAATCATTTTAACACAATTTTGAGCATACGTTTAGCGGCTGATTGAAAAATGAGATAAATAAATGTGCCGGAAACATTGAGATTTCCGGCATTTTACAAGTAAAGGGAGGATTACGCTCCCCCCTTTGGTTCGTTTACACGCACTAAGATGACATCTTCCCCAATTTTAACTATATTTCGCCAAGGAATGATCATTTCCTCTTCTTTTCCGAAAAAACCGAGAACTTTTCCGCTGCCGCCTAAAATAATCGCCTGAATTTTTCCCGTTGTCACGTTAATATCAATATCACCGATGCTTCCGAGTTTTTTTCCGTTCGACACGTTTACCACATCTTTTATTTGAAATTCAGATATGCTGATCATCCATATCACGCCCTTTGCCCGTTCTTTTTCCTATTATATGAACGGCCGGGCTGAACCTTGTCACATCGGGCAATCTTTTTTGCGGCTGCACCAGCCGAGGATAAATCTCAGCATGATTTTCGTATAGTCCATAAGCTCATCAACAGACACTTCCTCGTTTACGGAGTGGGCGTTTTTTAAATCGCCGGGACCATATATGACGCTCGGAATCCCGGCATGATAAAGCCACCCTCCGTCAGTTACGGTTTGGGAAACATCAATGACGGGCTCCTGTTTTTTGACGGCTGAGTGTGATGCAGCCAAGACAGAAACTGCCGGATGGTCCGGGTCGATTTCCAGCGCCGGGAACACCTCTCCTCTGTCTTCAATCATCGAAGATCCGCCCCATTTGAACACCGGCCTGTTTTCTTTGAGCCACAGATCACTGTCAGCGACACGATTAATATAGTCTTCGATTTCTGCGGCTGCTTGTTCGTGCGTTTCGTTCGGATAAAAGTGGACGGTGATCCATAAACGGCATTCATCGGCGACAAACGCTGCGTGTCTTCCGCCTTCAATGACGGCGGGGTTGATCGTATTGGTGCCGGGCGCAAAGCCGGGATAGCTTTTCGTTACCGCCCAGTGGCGCTCCAGCTCTCCCAAGGCAGCGATGATTTTCGCCATTTTTTCGATGGCGCTCGCTCCGAATGTGCCTCCGCCCGCGTGAATCATATTGCGCCTCATGCCGTCATGAAATGTTTGTTTGCTTTTCAATTCTATCCAGCCGGTGATGACACCGCCCTGCCCTTGAATATGCAGGCTGCTCGTATCCGCGACAACCGCAAAATCCGCGTGATAGCCGCGTTTGCAGCATTCCAGCGTCCCCGCCTCACCGACTTCTTCTCCGATTACAGACTGTACAATGAGGTCGCCCGGAAGCTTAATGCCGGCATCATGGATCAGCTTCAGAGAGAAAAGAACACACGCCAAACCCCCTTTCATATCAGCGGCGCCCCTTCCGATCAGCATGCCGTCTTTTACGAGCGGCTGAAACGGGTCAGAGTGCCAGTCTTCGCCCCCGGCTTCTGCCACATCAATGTGTCCGTTTAAAATCAGGCTTTGATGCCTGCTTGAATCTGTCCCTTTTAAAACACCGACTACATTCGGATCTTCCGGATACACATCCCACATATCGACCGAGCAGCCCGTTTCTTTTAAAAAGCCGGCCACCCACTTTTGGGCTTCTGCCGTATTTCTTGCTGGCGGGGCCGGAGTGGGAAAAGCTATCAGTCTTTCAGCAATATGTATCAAGTCGTGCCGCCGTTTCTCCGCCTGATGTAACAGCATATCAATCTGATGCATTGGAAATCTCCCCTTTGGCTGTATCAAAAAACCCGTTCATTCATGAAATGAAACGGGTAAAAAACGGATCTTCCTCCGCTTTTTTCACCGCTTCCCTCCGCCGGCATGATCCGGATCAGGTCCGTTAAGGGTTGAGACAAACGTCTCTCTCAGCCGCATGGCAGCACCCCCAGGGTGAATTTATGTTATTTTACGGATGATGCCTCTTTTGCACGTGTTAAAAACGGGCGGCCATTGTTCCATAAGACATTGACAGGCATATCGAAAAACGCTGTAAGCCGCTCGTCAGAAAGCATGTCCCTGATTTTCCCGGAGGCGAACACCTCGCCCTTTTTTAAAAGCAGCGCCTGATCAAACACCGGCAGAATTTCTTCAGCGTGATGGGTGACATAAAGGATGGACGGCGCATTTTCTTTTTCGGCGATCGACGTAATCGTGTCCAGCAGCTGCTCCCTTGCCATAAAATCAAGACCCGTCACGGGTTCGTCCAAAATCAGCAGTTCCGGATCAGCCATAAGCGCCCGCGCAATCAGCGTTCTTTGTCTTTCCCCTTGTGATAATGTTTCATACCGTCTGTCGGCGTAACCGATGGCGCCCAAATCCTTCAGAAGACCGATCGCTTTTTCCCTTACCTGCTCACTCGGAGTTTCGTACAGCCCGATTGAGGCGTACGCGCCGCTGAGGGCGATTTCAAAAGCGGAGTCCGCGGCATATAATTTGTGCTGAAGACCTGCCGAAACAAGACCGATTTTCCTTCTGAGCCTGTCACCGAGCTCTGTTTTGCCGAATTGATGGCCGAGCACCTGCATCTCTCCTGAAGTGGGGAAGTAATAAGAGCATAACATATTCAGCAAAGCCGTTTTTCCGGCTCCGTTTAATCCGTACAGCACCCAATTTTCGTTTTTCTCGACGCGCCAGTTAATATCTTTCAAAATCCATTTCCCGTTTCTTTTTAATGACACACTGTCCAGCTGTAAAATCATTGCCGTTTCCCCCGTTTGCTTTGTTTAAATTTTCTAAAAACTTTTACACATTAGAATACATCACTTTTTTGCAAACGTAAACCATCGCATGAAAAAAGCCTTTAAACAAGGTTTAAAGGCTTTTTCCGTTATTGATGGATATTCTTATTCATTTGTTTAATGGCTGCTTTTTCAAGCCTTGAGACCTGAGCTTGGGATATGCCGATTTCTTCAGCGACTTCCATTTGGGTTTTCCCTTGGAAAAAGCGCTTTCGCAAAATCATTTTTTCCCGTTCGTTCAGTCTTCTCATGCCTTCTTTCAGAGCCAGCTCCTCAATCCATTGTGTATCCTTGTTGCGCTCATCGCTGATCTGGTCCATCACGTAAATCGGATCGCCGCCGTCATTATAAATCGGCTCAAACAGTGAAACCGGATCCTGGATGGCGTCAAGGGCAAACACAATTTCTTCATGGGGCACTTCAAGAACTTTGGCGATTTCCTCTGCTGTCGGCTCCCTGCTTGTCTCACTGATTAACCGCTCTCTTACTTGAAGCGCTTTATATGCGATATCGCGAAGCGACCTCGAGACGCGGATCGGATTGTTATCCCGCAAATATCTGCGGATTTCTCCGATGATCATCGGTACAGCGTATGTTGAAAACTTAACATTATGGCTTAGGTCAAAATTATCAATGGATTTCATTAGTCCGATGCAGCCGACCTGAAATAAGTCATCAACATACTCTCCTCTGTTGTTAAACCTCTGAATGACGCTTAAGACAAGGCGCAGATTGCCGTTTACAAGCTTTTCCCTCGCTGAATCATCGCCCTCATCCTGTAATTGCCTAAACAGCTTTCTCATCTCTTCATTCTTGAGCACCGGTAATTTGGAGGTATCCACCCCGCAAATTTCGACTTTATTTCTTGACACGTTTTTCCCTCCCACTAGGAGCTGCTGTACAACGTTAAGTATCTCCTCGGGTGGGAAAAATATGCACCGCCATTTTACAGAAATAAACATCCGGCTGCGGCAATCCTTGCAGCAGTAAGGGCTGTCAGATGGAAAAAATTTTACACCATTTTGTTAAACTCTTTTCTCAGTCTTTTGATAATCCGCTTTTCGAGCCGTGAGATATAAGATTGTGAAATCCCCATCATGTCGGCTACATCTTTTTGTGTTTTTTCTTCTTCTCCGACAAGCCCGAAACGCAGTTCCATAATCTGCTTTTCTCTTTCGTTTAATTGCTCAAGCGCTTTTTTCAAAAGTTTTTTATCCACATTGGCTTCAATGTCTTTTGTAATAATATCATCATCTGTGCCGAGCACATCCGAAAGCAGCAGCTCGTTTCCGTCCCAATCAATATTCAGCGGTTCATCAAAGGACACCTCTGAACGGATTTTGTTGTTTCGGCGCAAGTACATTAAAATTTCGTTTTCGATACATCGCGACGCGTAGGTGGCGAGTTTGATTTTCTTTTCCGGATTAAAAGTGTTTACCGCTTTGATCAAACCGATGGTGCCGATGCTGATTAAGTCCTCGATATTGATGCCGGTATTTTCGAATTTGCGGGCAATGTAAACGACAAGACGTAAGTTTCTCTCAATCAGAATGGCCCGCGCCGCCTGATCCCCGCTCGGCAGCTTTAATAAGAGCACCTGCTCCTCTTCTTTAGACAAAGGCGGCGGCAGCGCCTCGCTTCCTCCTATGTAATACACTTCATCGCTTTTCAGTCCGAGTTTCATCAGCCATTTATACCACAAATATGTCAGACGCAGCTTGAGTTTTTTCATCTTCCTCCCCCTTCTAAATACAACGCGTTTTGAGTATGATGAATAACAGACTTTTCGTCAGGAAACATGTTTTACAGCCTTCCCTGTCAGCATCTTCGGATGAACGATTCCGTCAAATTCACCGTCCGCGGATAATGGTTTCGTGCTGATGCCGATCAGGCATTTTTCACAAGCGATCATTTCGTCTTTTGTTAAAATCGTGACGTAATCCGGCTTTAAACAGAGTAAAAATTGATTGTCCTGGCCGACGCCCCTGTATGGAATCAGCCTCAGCTTATCCGCATGGCGGAACGAATCATCAAGCCGCTCTATCACTTCAAGCGGACTGGCGGATTTGATGAGGTCCGTTTCCTTTTCGCTGAGAATCGGAGCGAATTTGTCAATGTGAAGAATCATGACCGGCGTTTTCGTCAGCGGATCATACAGCTGATTCCCGGAATCCACCAATCCTTTCGCGCGGATTGTCTGTCCGCTGAATTCCGCCTGCACCATGACAAGTTCATCGTACTGAATGGACTTCGTCTCGATGTCTTCAATTCTCTTTTTCGAAAAAAACCATATGGCCGGAAATCCGATAACTACAAACATCCAGCTGATCGGGTCGCCGAATCCGGTCTGGCTTGTGACCATTACGCCTTGCTGCACAATTGATTCTGTCTGCAGCAGGGAATGTACGCCGATCATTCCCCCGCCGACGAGAAAAGTCGCGAAATAAAAGGCGAACAAATTTTGAAAAAAGTATCGGAACCGTTTAAAGCCAAAAGCCGCAAGCACGATGACTACTGAAAACGCCATTTTTCCCGCCGGATGCTCCACAAAGGGAGAAACAGGCGTAAACATCAGAAGCACAATGGCTGACCCGATGAAACCGCCGGCGGCCACTCTTCTTTTTTTCACCTGGCGTTTTAAAATAAAGGCGGTCAATAAAAGCAAAAGAGAATCAAAACAAAAGTTCAACAGCCAAATGACATCCAGATAGATTTTCACATCTGACCCCTTTCCTCTTTTGTCTTACATATCTGTTTCTCTCTCTTGTTTCATAAGTATAAAGCAAGCTCTGTGGGAAAGTCTGTCAATTAATGTTGAGGGTAAAGTACAATTTTTAAGGGATAACCGTTTTATTTGTCGAGGGCCGAAAGGGTTGCTTTCCTATTGTCCGCTTCAACTAAAAAAGCGCTGCCGTGATCTGGCAGCGCTCTGTTTTACTCATTGATATAAAGTTTTCCTTTAGCCGTCTGTCTCGTTTCATTTCCGTAGTCATCTCTAGCGATAACGTCAATTTTTGCTCCGCTTGCTTTGACGGAAGAAGTCACCGTCCAGTAACCCTCATATCGTCCCGGAGAAATTTCTCTCAGCGGAAGCTCTGTTGCGTTTTGGTTCCCTGCCCGGGCGTTTGTCAGAGGCAGACGGATAACGAAGGAAGCGTCTAATTTCTTTCCGCTTGAAAAAGCGATTTTCACTGATTCTCCGGCTTTTAATTCCTTATCCGCTCCGGGAACCAATCCGGAAATGACGGGAGCATTGTAATTGACATCGATCACCGTCTTTTTCGTTGTTTTGTTACCCGCTTCATCTGAGGCCGTCACCTTGATCTCATTGCTGCCGTTTTCCAGGAGGGTTCTCGCTTGATAAGAACCGTTATTTACTTCAGCTTTTTTTCCGTTCACCTTTACCCATTTTAAATGGGCGTCGTGCACTTTTCCTTTTACGGTCACTGTTTCTTTATTTGTTTTATCACCGTTTGCCGGACTGTCAATCGTCACATCCGGCTTATCCTCATCCAGTATGACCATGACAGGGCGTGACTCATCGGTTGACCCGCTGTCTGTCACAGATGCCGCCGTCAGCCGATTGGCATCTTTAGTGAGTGTGACGCCGGCCTGGAAATTGCCTTCTGCATCTGCTTTCGTTTCTGCGGCGGTTTTACCGTTATTGGTAAGACGGACAGCGGTTTTTGGTGAAGCCGTTCCTTTCACCGTGATTGACTTCTTGTTTGTAAATGACCGGTCTTCAGGCGACGTTATGTCAGGCACAGAAGCTTCGTAGTCGACCAAAGCCCTGATCATAAAGTTTCCGTCTGATTTATCGGTTTTAGACCAGCGGCCGTCGAGGTATTGCCAGTTTCTGTTCGAGTACGGACTGCCGTCATCAGATGACAGGGCAGGTGTATAAGGATCGGGTTTCGTCTGGCGGAACACAAGATAAAAATCCTTTCCGACCGCGATTCCTTTTGAGCTGAGATCCACTTTGGTCCATTCTCCGTTTCGAAGCGCTTCAGCTTGGAACGGGCCGGCAATTTTGCTGCCCGGAGCGCCGTCAGGGCCGGATGCATCATATACTTCTGCTTGAAATTCGGTACCTCCCGGATCAGGCCAGTCTGCGCCCCAAAATTTAAAAAGGCCTCCCGTCAGCATACCGTGTTCTTTTCCGTCTTTAAGCGTCATCTTAACGGCAGATTTGCTGCCGGCTTTAAAATATGACAGCGCGGCTTCTTCCGTCCCGTTATCATAGGCAATTTCCCCTTCATAACCGATATACGGCTTAAGCTTGACGTTTTTTTCAGCATCCCCTTTGATGTCAACAGAAAATTCGCTATTGTAAAAGCCTTTTGCCGCTACTTTGATTGTGTAGGAGCCTTCGTACGCCTTAAGCGAATATTCCCCTTTATCGTTTGTCACCGCCGGTTCAATTGCGGCATCCTCGGCCACATAAAGCGCAGCCCCTTTTACCGGTTTGCCTGTTGACTGATTGGTGATGGTTCCTTTTAGCGTGCCGGACGGCATTTGCTCCAGAGTAAAGTCTGCCTGTGCGGTTTTGTCTGATTGAATAGAAACTTGTTTCGAAGCGGACTTAAATCCGTAAGCCTCTGCTTTCAGCGTATAGCTTCCCGCCTTATGCGACAGGCTGTAGCTTCCGCTTGCAGGGTCGGAATATACGGATTTCCCCGTCTCGGCGACACTGATTTGCGCTCTGAGAGGCAGGAGGTTTGTTTCACGTTTTACTCTTTTTCCGGGTGATTTCACTGCCGGTTTGGCCTGTTTCGGACTGACAGCTTTTTTCTTCAGGTGGCCGGGAGGTGTTTGCCTATTGTGCTTACTTTTTTTAGCCGCCTTGCCGAGAGAGCTGCTTGAAAGCCGGACATCATCGATATACCATCCGTCTTCATTCAGTACTTCGTCTGACTGCATATTAAACATGAGCTTTATGTTTTGGCCTTTATACGCAGATAAATCTGCCTCTTCATCGTTCCATCCTGCGGAGTCACCATTGTAAACGGCCGCCTGCTCCCAATTTGATTTTCCTTCCGGAAGAACGAACACATACCCGTAATCAAAAAATTCTTCGAGCTTGTGCCAGCTTTTAAATTGCAAAAACAGCCGTCCTGTTTCCGGAACTTGAATCGGAGGCATCACCAAATTCATGTTGGCTGAATCTGCATAAGGGCCGGACAGATTCGTCGCATACACTTTATCTCCGGAAAATGCGGCGCCGGGCCCTGAACCCGGGATCCCCCATTCCCATTGGTCATGTGTCCCGTAACTGGACCAGCCCGCCGGCTGTGATTCAAAATCCTCTTTGTATCCCGCCGTAATGCTCGGTTTCACGTCAGCCCGGTACGTATCAGATTCTACAGAATGACCTCCGAAATCTTTTATGATCCATTTATAACTTATCTTGCTTCCCGTTACATCCGGAATTTCCGCCTGGTATGTTCCCTTTTTTTCATCACCGCTTTTTTGAACGGCGGCTGTCGTTTTCCGCTCTCCTTCATCAAACTGATAGGAAAGGATGACTTCAGTTACGCTTACATCGTCTTCTGCTGTAACCGTCAACGGAAGGTTTGCCCCTTTGTAAGCCACTGAGACCGGTTCATGGTGAAAGCTGGGCGGATTGTGATCTTCGCCCGCAGAAGTGACCTTGCCTTCTACGCTTCCGATTCCGTCCGTTACGGCAGAAACGGCATCAAAAGCGTTAACGAGACCGTGGCCGTAACCGTTATTCGGTGATTCCGGAAAAACGGAATCTGTCAGCTTTTCCGCGGTGCGCGTCAAAACGTCTTCCATTTCATCGACCGTAATAGAGGCGTTCGCCTGCCTTAACAAAGCCGCCGTCGCCGCCACATGCGGCCCGGCCATTGAAGTTCCGTCCCAGCCGCCTTCGTATGTTCCTCCAGGAATCGAAGAACGGATATTCACTCCCGGAGCCGAAATGTCCGGTTTTGTTTCATGATACGGTGAGGGGCCTTGAAGTGAGAAATCAGCGAGTTTCTTGTCGATGTCAGTCGCACCTGTCGCAAATGCTTCAGGATAATTGGCCGGATTTGCAATTGAACCCGGTCCTCCCGGTGTAAATAAGTCTTCATTTCCCGCAGAGAATTCCGGAAAAATCCCTGCCGCTCTCCACGCATTCACCATATCGCGGTACCACTCGTCCATTCCCGAACCGCCTGCCCAGGAATTATTAACAACATCCGGCGCCATCTCGGGATGCGGCGTGCCGTTTTTATCTTTAGGCGCGAGCACCCATTCACCGGCATCCAAAATATCGGCATCGGTTCCTCCGTCATCTGAAAATGCTTTTACTGCGATCCATTTCGCCCCCGGAGCCACACCGATTTGATTTGAGCCGTCAGGTTCTGAACCCGTCATGGTCCCTGTTACATGAGTGCCGTGTTCAAGATCATCGTAGGGAGCGTCTTTATGGGACACGGCATCATACCAGTTCATTTCATGATTCGGCGCTGCGGGATTTTCAGGATCGTAACCCCGGTATTTTTCTTTAAGCGCCGGATGATCCCACTGAACTCCCGTATCAATGGAGGCGACAACCGTGCCGGTTCCGTCGTATCCTGAGGCCCAGGCCTGCGGCGCATCAATTTGGCTGATATTCCATTCGATGCCTTCCTTTGCTTTGATCTCTTTTTGTTTTTTCTTCATTTGAAAAGGAGCTTTTGATTGTCGTTGAGTAAGCTGACGTTTTTCATTCGGAAGAACTTTTTCTACTTCAGGAAATGAGGCGGCTTTTTCCATTACCTCTTTCGAAGCAGTGACTGCCATTCCGTTGACAATATAATAGGAATGGATGTGATCAGCCTTGCCTTTCTTTTTTTGTTTTTCCAAATATGTTTTCAGATTCTGCTGCGCTTCATGAGCCGCCAGTTTTAAAGAAGAAACGACGGCTGACCGCTTTTGATATTCGGTTTTTGCTGCGGAAAGCGATTGAGACTTGGCGTTTTTTTCTGCTTCTTTGACCGCTTTTTTCGTATTGGCTTTCTCTTTAAATTTGATAAGAAACGTGACTTTATCATTTTTTTCAAAACGCTTCTTGACTGAATCGGAAATCTTATGCTGAATGCTCTTAGAGGAAGAAAGATCTTTGGTGAAAGAAACTGCCCCCGGTGTGCTGTTCGCTCCGGCTGCACCCGGAAACAACAGGGAACTGACGACAATCGCGCTTAAAACGGAGCCTGTCCATCTGTTTCTCGTTTTTTTCTTCAATCGTATCCCCCCTTATTTGGTAACGCCCTATAAAATGTGTATCCCTCCTTCATAATTGGAATCGTTTGTCATTTTCGATGCTGTACGTTAAATGTAGACAATCTTCCATCCAGATATTGTCACATTCTGTAGAAAACCGTATGAAACTAAAAAACAATCAATTCGTCATAGGTATAAAGTTGCTTTTTTCACTGTATAGATTACGGGGATAGGAAGGAAGACTGTGCACAAAAGAAAAAGGACAAAACCATGTGGTCTTGTCCTTTTTTACATCAGCCGCGTTTGTTGCGGTTTCTTAAAAATGTAGGAATGTCGAGGGCATCATCCGCCGGCTGTGATGTATGGCGGTTCACCGTGTTTTGATGCTGTGTTTCTTCTCGTTTCGGCTCACGTTTCGCAGCGTTTTGGCCTTGAGACTTCAATCCTTGGTTTAAAGTCGGACGCTGCGGTTTTGAGTCATCTTTTTCCTGTTCGATAAAACCGGTCGCAATAACGGTGACGACGATTTCATCTTTCAGATTTTCATTGATAACTGAACCGAAAATCATGTTGACATCAGGGTCAGATGCAGAAGCGACGATGTCGGCTGCTTCCTGCACTTCGTAGAGGCTCAGGTTTGTACCTCCCGTAATGTTCATCAAAACACCTTGCGCTCCGTCGATTGCCGCTTCCAGTAACGGACTGGAGATCGCCTTTTTGGCGGCTTCAGCAGCACGGCTTTCGCCCGTAGCGATCCCGATACCCATCAATGCTGAACCTTTGTTGGACATGATGGTTTTGACATCGGCAAAGTCCAAGTTGATTAAACCAGGCGTCGCGATGAGGTCAGAGATACCTTGCACCCCTTGGCGAAGCACGTTATCAGCTTCACGGAATGCTTCAAGCATCGGTGTGTTTTTATCGACAATTTCAAGAATGCGGTCATTCGGAATAACGATCAGTGTGTCAACGGCTTCTTTCATTGCCGTGATACCGCCTGCAGCCTGCAGCTGGCGTTTTCTTCCTTCAAATGTAAACGGTCTTGTTACGACACCGACAGTCAAAGCGCCTAAGTCCTTTGCGATTTGCGCGATAACCGGTGCGGCTCCCGTTCCGGTACCGCCTCCCATTCCGGCTGTAACGAACACCATGTCAGCGCCTTTCAGCGCTTCTTCGATTTGTTCCTTACTTTCTTCAGCGGCTTTTTTGCCGACTTCCGGATTCGCTCCCGCTCCGAGACCGCGGGTCAGCTTTTCCCCGATCTGCATTTTCACTTCCGCTTTTGACAGGTTAAGAGCTTGCGCGTCCGTGTTTACCGCAATGTACTCTACACCCTGTACTTCATTTTCAATCATTCGGTTGACCGCGTTATTACCGCCGCCTCCTACTCCGATTACTTTAATTGATGCTAAGCCGTCTATGTTTGTTTCGAAATCCAACATGCTAAATCCTCCTAATCTGCCGAATGACTATCAATCTATTCCCAAAACATGCTTAATAGTTTTTTCATTTTGCTCGGTTTGTTGTGTTCGGCTTGTGTTTTTTGTTTTGCTTTTGGACGCTGCTGCGCCTCTGGCCGCTGATGATGTTCTTCTTCGTGAGAGACCGCGATTTCCTGCACGGCTTCTTCCGGCATATGAAAGCCTATTTTTCTTCCCTGAATTCTGGCATTTCGGCAGGCAAATTGTATCAAGCCGACACCCGTCATATACTGAGGGTCTCTTACACCGATATAATTCGGGCTTGCGACCCTTACATTGTGCCTCAGCACTTCCTGTGCCAATGAAAGCACTCCGGGCATTGCGGCCTGTCCGCCGGTCAGCACAAAGCCGCCGGGCAGATCTGTAATTCCCATATGCTCAATTTCGGCTGCGGCAATCTCAAGAATCTCTTCCACTCTTGCTTCAATAATATTGGCAATTTCCTGCTGTGTAAAAGATTGCTTTTGATTCGTTCCTATGACGGTGACTTCAAATACTTCATCTTCTGAAGCCTCATCGTAGAATGCATGTCCGAATTGTTTTTTTACTCTTTCAGCCTCTTCGGTGGAAGTGCGCAATCCGATCGATACATCTTTCGTGATGTTTTCGCCTCCGAGCGGAATGACGGCTGTCTCCTTCAGGTGCCCCTGTTCAAATACCGCCACCGTCGTCGAGCCGCCGCCGATATCAATCATGGCGACTCCGAGGTTTTTTTCGTCTTTTGACAAAGCCGCCGAACCGGCCGCAAGCGGCTGCAGGCAGATATCAGTAATTTCAACGCCCGCTCTCTCCACACAGCGAAGTAAATTATGTAAGATCGTTTTGGAGCCGGTAATCAGCGTGCCTTCTACTTCCAGGCGCACGCCGAGCATTTTTTTCGGATCGGTAATTTCGTCTCTTCCGTCAACAATAAACTGTTTCGGAACGACGTCAACGATCAGCTGCTCATGCGGAACTGACACGACCTGTGCCGCTTCCATTACCCTGCGGACGTCTTCAACGTGAATTTCTTTGTTTTCACTGGAAACAGCGACAACGCCGTTCGTATCTTGAATATGAATATAATTTCCGTTAACGCCGACAATGGCTTTTTTCAGCGGAAAACCTACCATTCTTTCAGCTTGGTCAAACGCTTTTCTTATAGAATGAACGGTTTCATCTATATCAACGATTGAGCCTTTTTTCAACCCTTCAGACGGTACATTTCCCACTCCGATAATGTTAAGGGAATCATCTGTCATTTCTCCGACGATCACTTTTGTATTGGACGTACCGATGTCAAGACTGACGTAAAGTTCATTGTTGTTCATTCTATGGCACCTCCTCACATTTCGATCAAATTCTATTCTATTATTTGCGGAACAACAATACAATGAATGTGGCTTTACAAGTGTGTAACAAAAACAACAGCATCAACAAATTCTTATCTGATTTCTCACAATTTATGTTTAATGAAACTATTCGTTATATTCTATGTATATCCTCTTTTATATCGCATTTTTTTTATTTTTTTTAGAGACGGCCCACCTTACCGTAAGATTTCTTGTCACGGTGTCATACTGTGCAATCCAGATGCAAATATATCCGCTTTCCCTTAGTCTACACTAAGATGAACCTCCAGAAAAGCTATAGATATTGCCAGAAACATCCGAAAAAAGAAGAAACAGGAGGAAAATTCCAAATGCAATACTCACTGCAGAAGACACGCCCATTGCATTGAGAATTTTCCGCTTGTCCGGCAGCCATATCCCGCGCAAAAACAAACATAGTCATAATGATTCCGCTATCGGTTATATCGGCTGCCCCGCTGATTGTAATAGATTCTTTTGAACCGCCTTTAAATTAGTTCTTTAGAACTATTAATCATTTTCTTTTTTCTTGCCGGATTTACCTTTGTTAAATTCTTCAAAATACGTAGCGACTTCTAAGTGGATAATCCCCTTTTTCCCGCCATCCAGCTGGGAAACGATAGAAGGATAGGTCTTCATCCGGCCGGCAAACGTTTTAATAGAAGCGGTAACTACATACCCATCGTTCATATACAGCTTGATCCGGTCCTGATCCATTTTTACCGGTGTATAATAGATTTCAGAAATCGACTGCTTAAGCGAACCGGAAAGCTTATCAAGCTGCTCCGCCATTTTGACCCGCTTTTTCGCGTTTGTCCAGTCAACCAAAATCGGGCCCGCGTCATCCGGCGTGACTTCGTTCGGCAGCACAGTGCCGTTTTCGAGCACTTCATAATACACATCATGTCGCTGCAGATACGCGATCGTCTTGTATTCTTCAATGTGAATGCTGACTTTGTTAGGAAATACTTTTGAAAGTTCCGCCTTTTTCACCAGCTTATTCTGCTCAATCTTTTCTTCTGTTTGTTTCTTGTTCAGACTCCAGAACTCGGTTTGTCCGTTATGTATATCAGAAAGCGCGTTGATCTCTTTTACAGACACGTTTTCGTTTCCGGAAACGGTGACAGAAGACACTTTGCTGATCGGCATCTGCAAGTACACGATGATCAGCACCATCATAAAAAAGAGCACAATGAATGAAATCAGCCGGCGGTTTGCTTTTTGTTTCCGCTGCTCTTTGATTTTCGGAATCCGCTCTTCAATATTTACGATTTTTTCTCTTTCATGATTTGGGTTCACTGCCTGTCCACCTCACTAAGAATGAAACAGCTTGACATTCGTCTGATTGAAAAACAAACGGCATGCTGTGATGCCGTTTGACATTTGTTAAAAGTATATCACATGAGCTCATGTAATCAGAGAACCTTTTAACGATTCCCTCCGATGATTTCAACTTCTGTATGCATGTCAACATCATACTGCTCACGGATTGTCTTTTTCACATATTCAATCAGGTCGAGAACGTCCTTGGCAGTCGCTCCGCCGGCATTGACGATAAAATTCCCGTGCATTTCGGACACTTTTGCTCCGCCGATCTGATGTCCTTTTAATCCCGCTTTTTCAACGAGGTTTCCGGCATGATTCGGCAGCGGATTTCTGAATATGCTTCCGGCGCATGGGCTCGAATACGGCTGCGTATTTTTTCTGTAATCTTTGTTCTGCTGCATTTGCGCCGTAATGGCTTCCCGTTCCTTTTGCTCAAGCTGAAGAACTGCCTCGAGACAGACACCGGGGCGTTTTTTCTGTAAAACAGACGTTCTGTAGCTGAAATCCATCTCTTCGTTCGTCAGCCATTCGATTGTGCCGTCTTCAAATAAGATACGAGCTTTCACAAGAATCTCACTCATATCAGATCCGTGCGCCCCGGCATTCATATAGACGGCTCCGCCGATTGATCCGGGAATGCCCGCTGCAAATTCGAGACCGGACATTCCTTTTTTACTCATGGAAGTCGCAAGCCGGACGACCGAATAGCCGCCTCCGACCGTCACCTGATCACCGTCAATCTCCAAAAGATCCAGACCCGCGCCCAGTTTGATGACAACTCCTCTTATGCCTTCATCAAGCACGAGCAGATTTGAACCGCGGCCGATAACCGTCCATGGCAGATCATGTTTTTTCACAATATCCATAATATCTTTGACCGCTTCCACACGGTTGGGGATGATTAAAATGTCCGCCGGACCGCCGATTTTCATCGTTGTATGGTTCGCGAGCGGTTCTTGTTCCAGCACTTTGCCGACTTCGCGGTCTCTTAATTCCTGAATTACGTTCTCCATCATAAACCTCCGCATTCCATTTGCTCTATTTTTTTATGTCTTCCATGATACTGTACAGTCTGGCTGCCGCATCCGGAACACCGAGTGATTTTGTCCGCTCACTCATGTCTTTTAAGGTTTCTTCATTCATGACGATTTTGTCCAGCGCAGCGATCAGTTTTTCTCCGCTGAGCTCGGTTTCCTTCAGTACGATTGCAGCGTCATGCTGGCTGAGCGCCTTCGCATTGACTTCCTGGTGATTGGCTGTCACATACGGGCTCGGAATAAGCACGCTCGGAATGCCGAGAGCGGTGATCTCCGCAATCGTCGTCGCTCCGGCTCTTGCCACAATGACATCAATTGATTGTAAGTACTCCGGCATTTGGTGCAAAAACGGTTTTGTCACCATATTATCAGCGGCTTTTCCGCCTTTCAGCTCAGCCGTTACCTTCTCGTAATGCACTTCCCCGGTAATATAAAGGACTTGGTAAGGTCTCGTTTTCAATTCTTCCTGCATATCTATAACGGCACGGTTAATGGGAGCCGCGCCTCTGCTTCCGCCGAAAATGAGCACCGTTTTTTGATTGTCTTTCAGCCCGAACTCAGTTAATGAGCGGCCTGTCTTAATAGAGACGACTTCAGAGGCTCTCGGGTTTCCCGTAAACACAACTTTTTCAGCAGGAAAATGCGATTTTGCCTCTTCAAAGCAAATTGCCACCTTATTAACATATTTCGAGAGAAACTTATTTGTGATGCCGGGCAGGCTGTTTTGCTCATGAATGATCGTCGGAATTCCCATTTTTGCCGCCGCGTATACGACCGGACCGCATACATAGCCGCCTGTACCGATAACGGCATCTGGTTTAAACTCTTTTAAATATGATTTGCTTTTCTTCACGCCTTTTAAGAAGCGCATGACGGTTTTTACATTTTCAAAAGAAAGTTTTCGTTTGAAACCTGTAATTTCAATGGCGCGAAACGGAATATTTTCCCGTTCAACAATTTTTTTCTCAAGACCGTTCTCTGTTCCGATATACAAAAATTCCACATCCGGATGCCGGCGCTGAACTTCTTTAATAAAGGCCAGGGCCGGATAAATATGTCCTCCGGTTCCGCCTCCGCTTACTGCAATACGCATTCGTATGTCCCCCTTAATCACATAGCGATAACCCTGTTTTTTAGGACAGGGTTATTGATGTTGTCTGTTTTTTTATAGATAACGAATAAATCATGAGTGATGAGGCAAGATACAGATCAATACCTCGAGTACCGGCTGACATTTAAAAGCACGCCGACCGCTGCGAGCATCAGCGTCAGTGATGAGCCTCCGTAGCTTAAAAACGGCAGCGTAATTCCTGTTACCGGGATCAGCCCCGTCACAACGCCGATATTAATCATGACTTGAATAGCTATCATAGAAATAATACCGATGGCGACAAAGCTTCCGTATAAATCCGGCGCGCCGAGGGCAATCCTGACGCCCCGCCATAATAAAATACTGAACAGCAGCAATATAAGCGAACCGCCGATAAAGCCGAGTTCTTCAGATAAAATAGCAAAAATGAAATCGGTTTGCGGCTCCGGCAGGTAAAAAAACTTTTGCCGGCTTTGGCCGAGCCCCATCCCGAACAGTCCGCCCGGACCTACGGCATAGAGCGATTGAATGATCTGAAATCCGCTTCCAAGCGGATCCTCCCACGGGTTTAAGTAAGAGGTAATCCGTTTAATCCGATAAGGAGCGGACAGAACTAGTGCCGCAAATCCGCTTAAACCGATGAGTCCGAGGAACGCAAAATGAGCGATTCGCGCACCGGAAACAAAAATCATCACGATGCACGTGCCCACCATTACCGTCCCCGTTCCCAGATCCGGCTGGCACATAATAATAATAAATGCAGAAAACACGATTCCGAGCGCGGGAACGAATCCGCGTCTGAATGACGTAATATTCTTCTGTTTTTCAGAAAGAAATTTAGCCAGAAACGCAATCATCGCGAGTTTCATAAACTCCGAAGGCTGAATGCTGAACGCTCCCACTCCGATCCAGCTTCTTGAACCGTTCCGCACCATTCCGACTCCCGGAATCAGCACAAGCACAAGCAGAAAAAAACAAATGATCAGAAGCAGCTTCGACCATGTGCGCCATGTCCAATAATCCACATTCATAATGAAAAACATGGCAATGACGCCGATTCCCGCAAACAGCAGCTGCCGTTTCGCGAAGAAAAACGAGTCGTCAAATTTATAATCCGCCCATACCGCACTTGCACTGTAGACCATAATTAATCCTATTGTTAAAAGCAATAACGTAATGATAACTAATAACAAATCAGGCGCTGTTTTTTTAGTAGTCAAAGCAATCGACACCCCAAGCATAAGTCATTTAGGGCTGCCGATGAACAGAGACAAGCCCTTACTTAAGCATATGCACGGCATCTATAAACATGTCACCGCGTTCTTCAAATGTTTTGAACTGATCCCAGCTTGCACACGCGGGTGACAAGAGGATGACGTCTCCTTCATTTGAGAGCGCAAACGCCGCAGATACTGCTTGTTCAACATTATCGACACGTTTGACATGTTGTATTCCCAGCTCATTGCCCAGTTTTTCTATCTTCGGCGCTGTCTGTCCGAACGTCAGGACCGCTTTGACATTGTCCATATACGGTTTCAGGTCGTCAAAACCGTTGCCGCGGTCCAGTCCGCCTGCAAGCAGAATAACCGGAGCTTTGAACGCGGAGAGCGCTTTGCTTGTGGCCAAAATATTCGTCGCTTTGCTGTCATTATAAAATTTACGATTCTGGATCGCTGTTACATACTGCAGACGGTGTTTGACACCGGTAAAGCTTGTCAGCACCTTCTGAATCGCTTTATTAGACGCGCCCGCCGTTTTTGCCGCGGCTACAGCGGCTAAAATATTTTCTAAATTGTGCGCGCCCGGCAGTACGATGTCATCAACAGGCAGAATCGCTTCATCGCCGAACATCAGCATTCCGTCTTTAATGAATGCGCCGCTTGACAGTTCCTGGTGAACTGAAAACGGAACGGTGCCGGCTTTTCCGCTTTCGGCAAGCCGCACGACTGTTTCATCGCTTTGATTCACGATGGCCGTATCACTCTCAAGCTGATGAAGATACACGTTCTGCTTGGCTTTTTCATAGTTTTCACGGCTGTGATGGTAATCCAAATGAGCGTCGAACACATTTAAAATCAGGCCGATTTCAGGTCTGAACGCATGAGTCCCCATAAGCTGGAACGAAGAAAGCTCTGTGACGATCCATTCATCACCGTCAGCATGATAAGCCACTTCACTGGCGACAGTGCCGATATTCCCTGCGATCAGCGCCTTTATCGAGTCAGCTTTCAGCATTTCATAAATCAGGGTCGTCGTTGTTGTTTTCCCGTTTGAACCTGTAATGCCGATGAATTTTGCATTGGTGATATAATACGCAAGCTCGATTTCCGTCCAGACCGGGATGCCTCTTCTTTGCGCTTCCTCCACCATGATATTTTCATACGGGATTCCGGGATTTTTGATCAGAATGGTAATGTGATGCTGATCAAAAAGTGACGTCGGATGCTCACCGCAGATGACTTCAATTCCTCTTTCTGCAAGCCTTTGGGCAGGTTCGTTCTCTTCAAAGGCTTTTTGATCATTCACGACGACGTTAACGCCTTTTTCATGAAGAATCGACGCAGCCGCATATCCGCTTTTCGCCAGTCCGAGGACCAGAAAGTTTTGTTTTTGCAAAAAAAGTTCGTTTTCCACTTATAACCACACCTCGATGTAAATTCCTAAAACGGCAAGCAGCAGTCCCGCAGTCCAGAATGTGACGACAACTCTCCATTCAGACCATCCGACCAATTCGTAATGGTGGTGAAGCGGACTCATCTTAAAGATTCGTTTTCCTGTCGTTTTAAAGCTGATGACTTGTAAGATAACAGATAAGGTCTCAATAACAAATACTCCGCCGATAATGACGAGCAGAATTTCAAGCTTCGTCAAAATGGCAACGGTCACGATCGCTCCTCCGAGCGCAAGCGAACCGGTATCCCCCATAAATACCTTGGCGGGATGGGCGTTGAATACAAGAAAACCGAGAACGGCGCCGACAACGGCAACCGAGAAAATCGCAACGTCATATTGTGACTGGTTCCACGCAAGGATGGCGAAAGCGCCGAATGCGATAGCCGCGGTACCGGACAAGAGACCGTCCAGACCGTCTGTCAGGTTGACGGCATTTGAACCTCCGACAAGCATAAAGAGAACAAGGATAAAGTATCCCCAGCCGAGATCGATTGACAGATGTGTGCCCGGCACCCTGATGCCGGTTGAAAAATGGCAATAATGATATACTCCGTAAAATACAATGGCAATAATGATCTGGCCGATCAATTTCTGCTTCGACGTCAATCCGAGATTCCGTTTCATTACTACTTTAATATAGTCATCCAGAAAGCCGAGCAGGCCGTATCCGATCGTGACAAACAGCAGAAGAAACATTTCCGCGCTCAGATGCGAAAATTTCTGCGTCATGACAATCGCCGTAATGGCGATGGATACAATAATCATGACCCCGCCCATCGTCGGCGTCCCTGATTTTTTCATATGTGATTTCGGCCCCTCTTCCCTGATACTTTGGCCGAATTTTAAACGTCTTAAAAACGGGATAAGAATCGGAGATATCAGAACACTGATTAAAAATCCCATTATTATTGTAAATAAAATCACTTGCTCAAGCATTGCTCTTTTCTCCTCCCGTTTCGTTCAAACGACATACGTATTTATCATATTCACATTGTGTCCCCGTAATTCTATTCATTTCCCTCATTCTAACACTCTTTCCTGTTTTACTTTTTATTCAGCTCAACAATAGCTCTTCCCGCTACTTCGGCGTCATCAAAGTCGAATGTTTCATTGCCGATCTGCTGATAGGTTTCATGCCCTTTCCCGGCAATCAGAACCACATCTCCCTTTTTCGCGTTGGCAATGGCAAAAAAGATAGCCTGCTCGCGGTTTGCGATACTGTGATAGTAGGTGCCTTCTACCCCTCTTTCCATATCTCTTAATATGGCCAGCGGGTCCTCGCTTCTCGGGTTATCTGAAGTGAAAATCGGTTCGTCGGCAATCCGCACCGCAATTTCCGCCATTTTCGGGCGTTTCGTTTTGTCCCGGTCTCCGCCGCATCCGACGACGACGAAAAGCTTGCCCTCTGTCATGTCTTTGCATGTATTCAGAACGTTTTCCAGACTGTCAGGCGTGTGTGCGTAATCGACGACCACAGGAAACGGCTGATTGTGATTCACCAGTTCAAACCGGCCTCTGACACCTTGCAGCTCTTCAAGAGCGCTTGTGATCGTATCAAACGGCAGTCCCGCTGCGATCGCTGTCGCCGCTGCAGCCAGTACGTTATACACGTTGAAGCGGCCGACGAGTGAAACTGTGATCTGCTTTGTTCCTTTTGGCGTAACAAGTTCAAAGCTTGTGCCTTGCGCAGAGATCTCGATTTGTTTCGCCATGACATCGGCATCTTTCTCGATTCCGTATGTAAGGATGTGCGCCGCCGTCACTTTTTCAAAATAAGCACTGGCTTTGTCATCTGCGTTTAAAACGGCCCGCTTCGGCTTTTCATGGTTAAAGGAGCCGCCCAGCTGGGAAAACAGGAGGCTTTTAGCCTGTCTGTAGTCTTCCATCGTCTTGTGATAGTCTAAATGGTCCTGCGTCAGGTTCGTGAATACGGCGATATCATAATCGCAGCCGTGAACCCTGCCGAGTGACAGAGCGTGAGAAGACACTTCCATAATAGCTGTGTCAACATGCTCATCATTCATTTTCTTGAACGTTTTTTGCAGTGTGACGCTTTCGGGCGTTGTATTTTTGACCGGGAATGTCTCATCCCCGATTTTAATGTACATCGTTCCGATTAAACCGGTCTGTCTTCCCGCTTTTTTGAAAATCTCATCAACCATGTGCGTCGTTGATGTTTTGCCGTTTGTGCCGGTGATGCCGATAAGCTGAAGCTGCTTTGTCGGCTGCCCGTAAAACGCGTCAGAAAGAACGCTGAGCGCCCGCTGTGACCGGCGGACGATAATGACAGGAACATCGACGTCAAGCTCTTTCTCGGCAACGATGGCCGCCGCGCCGTTTTCTGCGGCTTTTTGGGCGAAATCATGTCCGTCTACCGTATACCCTTTTATACACACAAAAAGACTCCCTTTTCTCACTTCCCTGGAGTCCATCTCAATTGAAGTTATGTCAGGGTCATGAAAGTCATTTTGAACAGGTTCGGCCATTAAATATGTAAGCAGCTTTGTAAGTTTCATTGTATCAAACCTCTCAGAAATTCTATTCATTCTTTTATCATGATAACCGTTTATAAAAGTCAGAATGGCTTTTAAACATACAGTTCATATTTTAGCGTAAATAAAAGGATACATCCAGTTAATCTTAAAAGTTATCTTCTTTTTTTCTCTTTATGATAAGAGGCAGCCGAAAACAATCGGCTGCCTCAAAAAGACTCATTCTTCACTCAAGTAAACACGGATCTTTGAGCCTTCTTTTACTTTCGTTCCGGCTGCAGGTGATTGTTTCACAATTTTGCTTCCTTTTCCTGAGGAGTCAATATTCAAATTGACAAGCAGCGACTCAAGATCAGAGACAGACATCCCTACAACATTCGGAACCTCTATTGTTTTTGTGTCGTTCCATTGATATTTTTTCTCGATTTGATTTTTTCGCGGTTTCACGCCGAGCTCAGGCAGACTGTCTCTCATCATATTTCCGACAATCGGCGCGGCGACGGTTCCCCCGAATTGAATCGTGCCTTTCGGATTATCAACCGCGACATACACGACAAGGCTCGGGTCATCAGCCGGCGCAAAACCGATAAAGGAGACGATATGGTTGTTTTCGAGATATTTGCCGTCTTTGACCTTTTGTGCGGTACCTGTTTTTCCGCCGACGCGATACCCTTCCACAAAGGCGTTCCGCCCCGTTCCCTGAGCGACGACGCTTTCTAAAGCATATCTGATCTGCTTTGACGTTTCCTGGGAAATAACTTGCCTTTTCGCAATCGGTGATTGTTTCTTAACAGTTTTTTTCGTAACGGGATCAACCCACTCTTTGGCGATAAACGGAGTATAAAGCGTTCCGCCGTTTATTGCTGCGGAAACGGCTGCCACCTGCTGAATCGGCGTGACGGAAACCCCTTGTCCGAAAGCGGTTGTCGCCTGTTCGACCGGGCCGACTCTGTCAAGCGGGAATAAGATCCCCGTTCCTTCCCCTTGCAGATCAATGCCTGTTTTCTTTCCAAAGCCGAAGTCCTTAATATATTGAAACAGCTTTTGTTTTCCGAGCCGTTCCCCGAGCTGTACAAACCCGGGGTTGCAGGAATTTTGAACGACTTCAAGATAAGACTGCGAACCGTGGCCCCCCTTTTTCCAGCATCGGAGGCGGGCGCCGTCAACCTCGGCAAATCCTTTGTCATAAAAGTGGTCTCTTTGCAAGTTTACTTTTTGCTCTTGGAGAGCCGCCGCAAGCGTAATAATCTTAAAGGTCGAACCCGGTTCATATGTGCTCCATACCGGCAGGTTCCGGTTGTAAACGGACGGATCCACCGATTGATAGTCAGCCGGATCAAAATCAGGACGGCTTGACATGCCGAGCACTTCCCCGTTTTTCGGATTCATTGCGACCGCAATCATTCCGTCCGGGTTATATTTCGCCGCTGCATTGTCGAGCTCCCTTTCTATAATCGTCTGAACCTTGGCGTCAATCGTCAATTTCATATCAAGTCCGTCTTTCGGAGGGGTGTAATCATCCGCTTCATCAGGCATTTTCTTCCCCTTGGCATCCGTATAAAATTTCACAGATCCCTTGACACCTTTTAAGTCATCATCATAATAAGCCTCCAATCCGAGAAGGCCCTGGTTATCAATACCGGCAAAACCGAGAACATGGGACAAAAAGCTTCCGTACGGATAATGACGGATGCTGTCTTCAGCCACATAAACCCCTTTTAAGTCGAGCGCTTTGATTTCTTTCGCTTTTTTATTGGAAATTTTCCGCCCCTCGGGTGAGATTTTTTCTATGGAGGTTTTCTTAGTAATGTGTTTGTAGACCTTCTCTTCCGACATATTTAAAACTGACGCGAGAAGCTTGCCCGTTTTTATGGGATTTTGGATCTGGCGCGGTACGACAAAGACGGTCGGCGCGCTTTTATTAGTAGCCAGCTTCACGCCGTTTCGGTCAAGGATCTCTCCCCGCTCAGGCTCAAACGGCAAATTTCGGCTCCAGGAATCCTTAGCCAGTGAAGTCAGCTTTTCTCCCATCACAAATTGGACATAGCCTAATCTGCTGTCAATGATCAAAAAAATGATTACGCCAAAAAGCAAAACCAGTAATAAACGTTTTCGAACCGTTACATTTGAAACGCGCAAGGGACCGTCCACTCCTTATTTAGGCTTGTTTCAATTTATGCCTCAGCTTGGACACATAGAACGGCGGCGCATAAAAAAGAAGCCCGCGGGCATCGGCGGACTTCTCTGTCCCGTTAATCAGGATTTTTAAATTTCACCTTGATCACGGTATTTTCTTTCAGTTCTTTGCCTTTTTTCACACTTTGGCTTGAAGCGTAACCTTCACCGCTCACATCAATGTGAATGCCTGATACTTTGCTGAATTGAAGCACTTCCCGTCTCGACCATCCGGACATATCCGGCATCGTCATCTTTCCGTCTGTTTTTAAGAAGATTTTCTGATTGGTGATCACATCTTCTCCGGCTGTCGGATACTGCTCTTTTACGGCAACATCACTGCCGATGACAATCGGTGTGAGATGTTCATTTTTCGCTTCCTTCTCAGCGCTCTTGACCGTCTTATCTGTCAGGTCAGGCATCTTTTGGCTTTTCGTTTCTTCCTGACCGGAATCTGTTTTTTCCGTCGGTTCGATATTCATGTAGTGGAGGCTGTTTTTCATCGTCGGGTTAAAGATTTCCGCGACAGGATCAGAGCTGCTTTGCCCCGCTTTTAATTGCGGCTGCTGCACGGCTACATAGATGACGAGCTTAGGATCATTTTTCGGCGCCATGCCCATGAATGAAAACACATAGTTGCTCGTTCCTCTTAAATATCCGCCCGTCCCGGCAATTTGTGCGGTTCCCGTTTTACCCGCGACGTCAAATCCTTCAATTTTATAAGGTTTTCCCGTTCCGATGTCTGACGTCACGACTTCTCCGAGCAGATTCCGGACTTTTTTCGCCGTATCGGCTGAAATCGGCGTGCCTACTTGCTCTGGTTTTGTCTGCTTGACGACTTTTTTCGTATCGGGGTCGACAATATGATCAATGACGTAAGGTTTCATCATTTTGCCGTTATTGGCAATCGCCGTGACGGCCTGAAGCTGCTGGATCGGCGTTATCGCCGATGCTTGGCCGTAAGCCGTAGACGCTTTGTCAAAATCATATTTGTAGTTAATTTTACTTGATACTTCACCGGGCAGATCAATCCCTGTTTTTTGATAGAGCCCGAATTTGTGCAGGTACTCATTAAACCGGTCAAACCCCAGTTTTTCGTTGGCCAGTTTGGCAAAAGCAACATTTGAAGACCTCATAAGGCCGTCATGGAAGCTTGTCATGCCCCAGCCGGCGCCATCGTTCCAATCTTTAACAGGTCCGCCTCCCACTTTATATGTTCCTGATTTATATTTCTCGTTTGCAGAAAACACATTTTCCTGAATCGCCGCGGCAAGCGTAAAGATCTTCATCGTCGATCCCGGTTCATATGCGTACGACACTAAGTCGTTGTAATAATTGGTGACGTTTCTGATGTTCGGGTCAAAACTCGGACGCTGCCCCATCGCAAGCACTTTGCCTGTTTTCGGTTCTACGACAGCCGCCATAATTTTTTTCGGTTTATATTTTTCCGCTACTTTCGTCATGCTGTCTTCTAAAAAGGTTTGAATTTTCTGATCAATGGTTAAATATACATTGTCACCGTTTTTAGGTGCGGTGATTTTTTCGTTGCTGTTCGGAAGTTTCCAGCCGGATTTATCACTTTCGTAAGTGACGGATCCGTCGCGTTCCGTCAGATAGTTATTCAGTATTTTTTCAAGCCCTAAAGAGCCTTGTATCTCGTTTGTTTTTTCATTCACATCGGCATAGCCGAGAACATTTGACAAAAATATGCCGTTCGGATAGTAGCGCTTCGTATCTCTTAAGAAAGAGATACCCGGAAGATTCATTTTTTCGATCTTTTGTTTTTTCGCATAAGAGATATCGCGGCCGGCTGAACCGAATTCCACCTGCTTCGCGCCATCCCTGTTTAAGATGTCCAGAATCTTGCTTTTATCAAGATTGATAACGGTCGCCAGTTTTTCCGCCGTTTTCTCTTTGTCTTTGACATGCTGAGGATGCTTCGGATCACTCGTCATCTTTTTATCAAGCACGGCAATGAGCTTATATGTCGCCGTGTCCTCTGCAAGCACTTTGCCGTTCCGGTCAAGAATAGAGCCGCGGCTCGCTTCTATCGTCCGCTTTTTTTCGTGCTGCTCGGTCGCTTTTGTTGCAAGTTCTACACCGTTTGCTTTACCGGTTAATTGAATGTACGCCATTCTCCCAAGAATGACAAAGAAAAAGAGAGCGAAACAAATACTGAGTATCGCTGCTCCTCTGTTCATAAACTTATTTTTTTTCGGCATGGGTTATCATTCCTGTATGTTTTTCACTTTTTTATCTTTCAGATTCAAACCGTGCTTTTTGGCGATATCCATCAGGCGCTGCGGCTGGCTTAAGTCAGCAGCCGTCTTTTCGAGATCACCGATCTGCTTATTCTTCTCAGATACTTTCTCCTCCAGTTTTTGCACCTCAATATTGGATTGGTACGCCGCGTATGCCTTTGATACGATAAACATTGATGTGGAGAGAACGGCAATGGCAAACAGGACGAGCAGCACCTTTTCCCCGAGTGTAATGGAAGCCCTCTTTTTGACAATCACCTTTTTTTCGGGACTTATCACTGGCCGTTGTTGTTTTTCCTGCTGGTAAGCTAAGTTGCTCATAGGCTGATGACCTCCTTTAATGTTGTCATTTGCTGCCCGTTATTTTCGTTTCTCCGCAATGCGGAGCTTCGCTGACCGGGCGCGGTTATTTTCTTCAAGCTCCTCTTTTGATGCCGTAATGGGCTTTCTCGTAATCAGTTTTAATTCCGGTTCAAATTCTTCCGGTATCACGGGAAGACCCGGAGGCAGTTCGGGAAGTGATGATTTTTCCTTGAATGTCGTCTTGCACATTCTGTCTTCCAGCGAGTGAAAAGTGATCACAGACACCCTTCCGCCCGGCTTCAGCACCTCTATCGCTTGCAAGAGGGCCTCTTCAAATACTTGAAGCTCGTCGTTTACGGCGATTCGAATGGCTTGGAAAACACGTTTGGCCGGATGACCTCCGCTTCTTCTCGCCGGAGCCGGTATCGCGTCCTTTATTAGATCGACCAGTTGGCCGGTTGTTTGAATAGGCGATTTTTCTCTAGCCTCTTCAATTTTTCGGGCGATCTGCTTGCTGAATTTTTCTTCTCCGTATTTAAAGAAAATCCTCACAAGGTCCTCATACCGCCATTCATTTACGACTTCTTTCGCCGTAAGGGCGGCCGACTGGTCCATCCTCATGTCCAGCGGTGCGTCATGATGATAGCTGAATCCCCGTTCCGGTGTATCAAGCTGCGGAGAGGATACTCCTAAATCAAATAAAATTCCGTCGACACTCGTAATGCCGTGTTCATGTAAACACTCTTTTAAATAACGAAAGTTGCTTTTCACCAGAATAAGCTGTCCTTTGTATTCGGACAATGTTTTCTTTGCGTTTTCAAGTGCTGTGTCATCTTGGTCAAAGGCGATCAAGCGTCCTTTTTCCGATAATTGCTGCAATAAATATGTACTGTGCCCGGCGCCGCCAAGGGTGCAGTCCACATAGGTTCCGTCCGGTTTGATATTTAAACCGTCGACGGTTTCACGAAGAAGTACTGTCTTATGCTGAAACATTTGTGTCGGTCCCACCTTTATAAGGAATGAATTGAATTGTCAGTTGTTGTTGTGATGCACGAAGATCCATTATATATCAAATCCAATCATGTTTTCAGCAATTTCAGCGAATGAATCTTCTTGCTCTTCTGTGTATTGTTCCCATATTACCTTACTCCACAATTCAATTCGATTGGAAACCCCGATGACAACACATTCTTTTTCCAGTTTTGCGTAATTCAGAAGAGATGACGCAATATTAACCCTTCCCTGCTTGTCCAGTTCGCATTCGGTCGCACCGGAAAAAAAGAATCGGGTAAATGCGCGGGCGTCTTTTTTGGTGAGCGGCAGAGCCTTCAGCTTTTCTTCAATCAGCTTCCATTCATTCATCGGATAGCCGAAAAGGCATTGGTCCAGTCCTCTGGTCAGCACGAACTGCTCACCGAGGCCTTCTCTGAATTTTGCGGGTACGATCATGCGGCCCTTTGCATCAACAGTATGCCGGTATTCACCCATAAACATGATAAGGACCCCCACTTTCTCCCCTAAACTCACCACTATCCGCCACTTCTCTCCACAACCTCATTTTACACTGTTTACACATAAAAAAAAACCCTGAACTATTCAGGGTTCTTTAAAACTTTATTTCAAAGTTTGACAATCTGATGTTGGTTTTGAAAAGAAAATGGCAGATGTTTGAAGGTTGTGAAGAATTTTGGACCGTAGCGGTTCAGATAATACATCACATTCCAAATCCGTTCCTGCGGAGCGCCGAGCGGTCTGATGCTGTTTTGGATTCTTTCATAGTCACGCAGCACAAAGCCTTCTTTTTCTTCAATTCTTTTCGTTACCGTCCGTTCTAAAAAAAAGAGCTGATCTTGAATGAAGGCGGCATTCTTCTGTAAGAGCGGCTCAAGGCTTGAATCGACCTTCAGCGCTTCGTCCCTTGCGCGTTTATGGACAGCTTCAATCTGCGACTTCGCCTGTTCCATTACAGAAGAAAACTCTTCCGGAATCTGCTCTTCAAAATAAGTGTCTTTCAGGTGTCCGGTGCCGTGTTCAATCGCTTCCTGAAGCGGGATATTCCGTTCTGAAAGCTTCTTTTCAATATGGCGCTCAAGAATCGTAATGTTCAGTCTCGGCACTACCGGCGTCATGCGAAAGCCCATTAATGAGAAAGCCTGCTTCAGCTCACCCCAATAATTGATTTCCCCCGGCCCCGCGATAAACGCCAGAGTCGGAATGAGAAACTCCTGCATAAGCGGCCTTGTCACAACGTTATTGCTGAAACATTCCGGTTTTTCTTCCATATGAGTATGAAGCTCGTCGTTCGTCCACTTCAGGTCAAGCTCCTTAATGACAAAAACGCCGTTTTCTTTTTCAATTAAGAAACGCTCTCCCTCGTGTTCGTAAAACAGATTGGCCTGATCTTTGTCCGTTTCAATAATCGGGTGATAACCGGCTTCCCGCATAAGACTCTGCTGGTCTGACACGGCTTTGGCAAGCTCATGATTGTGTTTTAAAATCTGCTGAAACATACTCGTTTCCAGCTTTTTAATCCCCGGATCTCCCGAATTCATCAGAATAAGGCCTTCTTCTTGAAACAAGTCGGCGATCAACAGCTCAAAAAAGTCCGTGAATGTCTCTGATGAGCGTAAACATCGCTTCACGTTTTGAAGGAGTGTGTTTGTGTGATCCGTTTCCTCAAAAGCAGCGAACACTTCATCAATCCAAGCCGCGCATTTTTCCTGATCAAGCTCGGTTTTAGCCGCCGATGTTTTTTTCCAGTACGACTGCGGCAGTTTCTGTTTCACCGGACCTTTATTCTCTGCTGACGTATGCACAAAATTGATTTCTTCCAGATCGTGATCTTCACCCGCCACCCAGAAAATCGGAACAACAGGAATCTGTAACGCCTCTTCCTGCTGTCTGGCAAGTACGATAATGGAGATAATTTTATGTATGGTGTAAAGAGGCCCCGTTAAAAGACCGGCCTGCTGGCCGCCTACAACTGCTGCGCTTTTTGGATCTCTCAGTTTTTCGATGGAGGCCTGCATGGCGGCGGAGTGAAATTTTTCGTGATAGGAGGATAAATAATCCGCTAATTCCTCTCTGGCAAACGGCCGCGAAGACAAGTCATGAAGCCGCTTTTGCCATACGTCCTCTGAATGAATATCATAATCAAAAAATGAAGACATGTTTTCTCCATCTATATAGTGCTGCACAAACATATTTTGACTTTTGATGGAAAGTTCAGTTAGCTGCATCTGTCTGGAACTTCCTTTCTCCAATAAATAGTTAGGTTTCCGAAATGAGTATAGCATGTTACCGGAAAACCTCAAAAGACTTTGTTTCAGTTTCTTTCTAACGCTTTTATGCTGCGGTGTAAAAACGTGAGATGAACGGCCGGCAATCCGCGGCTTTCCGCTTCTTTTACAAGGTAGCCGATAATCGCATCGGCCTCTGTCCGCCTGCCTGCCATGATATCGACGAACATGGAAGAATGATTTTTTTCCGTCAGTCTGCACACTTCGCAAACCTTGTTCCACGCTTTTTCTCTATCGGCGAGGCCAAGTATTGTCTCCGCTTCTTCAAACACGTTTCTCATATATTTTTTGTAAGCGTCATTTGTTACCAGCTCTCCGTTTTTCACGCGCAGCAATGCAGTTAACGGGTTAATGCATACATTTATGATCAGTTTTCCCGTTAATAGCCGATACCAGTCGTTTTCATCATATACGGGAAAATCCCGGTGCATGCCGGAAAAGATGCTTTTGAGCGTTTCCGGCCGGGAAGCGCTGAATACACTCCACCTTACGGCTCCCGCTCCCGTATGTTCAACGGCATGATCTGAAATCTTTTTTGCTCCGTGCTCAACAGTGCCGGCATAAAGCGAATGATCCGTATGCCAATCTTTAATGTCGTGTATGTGTCCCATGCCGTTTTGCAAAAACAGCACATTCGTCCCTTTTATCGTCTCAAGATCCCGCAACACAGCACTTAGCTGGTGCTGTTTAACGGCTGCGATTAAGAGGTCGAATCCGGAAGTGATGCCTGTTTGCGCTCTGCATGCCGCCGTACATTCTATTCCGTCTTTCAAAAGCCGTATACCGCCTGAGTTAATCGCATCAGCCTGCTCCGTTCGCCGCGTAATGACCGTTACCTGATGGCGGGACGATAAGTAGTAAGCACATAAAAGGCCTACCGCTCCGCCGCCGATGATTCCGATTTTCACACTGTCACACCCTATATCTGCATTTTTCCATATTATCATAGCAGAAGCCGCCGCAAATTACTTCAATTTCGTTTTGAGCAAAAAGACTGGCAAGCATATTATAGTTGGAATTTTCAATTAAATCGTTTACAATAATGGTAGGACACAACAAAGGGGGAGTTTGTGTTGAAAATAGAGCGACTGCTCATCAACTTTAAGACACTCGAAGAATTTAAAAGGTTTAAGGAATACGGGATGCAGGAGCTGTCGATGCTTGAAGATCTTCAGGATAATATCATTGAAAATGACAGCACCTCGCCTTTTTACGGGATTTACTTCGGGGATAAACTAGTGGCGAGAATGAGTTTATATCAGGTAAACGGAGGCGCGAATCCGTATTTTGATCAGCGTCAGGACTTTTTGGAACTTTGGAAGCTTGAGGTTCTTCCGGGCTATCAAAACAACGGATACGGAAAAGCGCTTGTTGATTTTGCAAAATCCTTCAGAATGCCGATCAGGACAAATTCACGCATGAAATCAGCAGATTTCTGGGATAAGATGAATTTTGAGCCCGTTAAATATGATATGGCGCGTGATAAAGGAGAAAATCCTTATATCTGGCATCCCGATATGGACGGTGAAATGACAGCCGGAGAAACAGCATAATAAAAAACCGGCCGGGCGCCGCCCCCAGGCCGGTTCATTTTACAGGCTCTGCGCCGATTTTCTGTCGTCTTCTTTTGAATTGACCATTCTTCTCGCTCTGTCCATAATGTCAATTAGCGCTTTATAATCTTCTTCCGTCATCTCCAGCTTGTTTCTCAAGCTTTCATTTTCCTCACGCAGATCTTCGACTTCTTTTTGCAGCGCGGTCAGCTGTTCTGTGAGTTTTTCTTTTTCATGACGCACATCCGCTGCGGCCGGCGACTCTTTAAATTGCTGCAGAAACAAAATGACATCATCAATGGACAGCTCTTTTTCTCCTTCCGCCCTGCGGATCGGAGGCTGTTTGACGGTTCCCGGCAGATTGGCGGAATGCACCCCGATCTGCTTTCTTAATTCCTTCCGCTGTTTTTTCGCCAGTTCTATCCCTGACTGATATTGTTTTCTGACATAAGAATTCCATCTGAACCCGCAGGCGGCAGCCGTTCTCGTCAGCGCTCTGCCGACTTCTTCAAAAGCGGAAAGCTGGGTACCGCCTTCCCGAATATGCCTGAGCACCACTTCGGCCAGCAGCAAATCTTCATCTTGCGTCCACGCGTCTTGTCTCGTTATCGTCAATCGTATCTCCCTCCATATTTGCTCATTTACCTCATACATATGCCGCTGATAGATTAGATAGACTACTGGCGCTCACAATTTTTTCGGCGGAAGCAGACCGGAGGGGCAAAAAAAAAGAAAAGCGCAGGAACCGAGATTCCCGCGCTTTTCTTCATACATTAATTGCTTTTAACATTTATGTCTTTGCCGTTGTATGATCCGCATGCTTTACATACACGGTGAGACAATTTCATCTCTCCGCATGACGGGCATTCTGTCATACCAGGTACATTTAGTTTGAAATGTGTACGGCGCAATCTTTTTTTCATTTTAGAAGTTCTTCTAAAAGGTACAGCCATTATTCCCACCTCCTTAAAGAGTTAAGATTCATCATCTTGTGTTAAGAGCTTTTTCAGATCCGCAAGTCTGGGGTCGATTTGATTTTTCTTGTCTTCCTCAGAAATCACTTGCCAATCCTTCCCCACTTGGGGAGCGGCTCCTTCTTTTTGTTCAGTTTCACAAAAGACTTGCATAGGAATTTCTAAAAGAATCTCTTCTTTTATGATCGGAGTTAAGTCGACGATATCGTCTTCAGCAATATGAACGTCCTCATCTTCTATATCATCCGACTTATGAAATCTAAACAGTTCTTTTGTCGCGATTGTAAATGGATACGGCACATCAACTAAAGTTCTTGAGCACGGCAAAACCATTTCGCCTGAAATCGTAAAGTCAAACGAAACTTGCTTGGATTCAATCTCCGCGCGGCCCTTCACCCGGACGGGAGAAATGCGGCGGATGTCAGAATTCAATTTTGTCAGCTCATTTAACTCAACTGTTTCATCAAATTCAAAACTCTTTTTCGCCATTTGATGAAGCTGATAAATCGTCCATTTCATTTGTATCACCTCAGGAAAGCAACAAACATGATTATAGCTTTTCAGAATGTTTTTGTCAATATTTTTTCTTTACAGCATAATGCCGCCGTCATGCAATCGTTGACAGCCGGATAGGCTATGCATACACTAAACGAAACGGACTAAAATATGCACTTCATTTGCAAATGTACCACACGAAGCAAAACATAGCAAGAAAGGCGGGACAAATATGAAAGCAGTCGGCCTGGTTGTTGAATATAATCCCTTTCATAACGGACACCGCTATCATGCGGAACAAGCAAAAATCAAAACGGACAGCAGCGTCGCGGCGGCGGTGATGAGCGGCCCTTTTTTGCAGCGCGGGGAACCGGCCGCCGTCTCAAAGTGGGCCCGGACAAAAATGGCGCTGGAAAACGGCGTGGATATCGTCATTGAGCTCCCTTATATATATGCCGTACAAAAAGCGGAATTATTCGCGCGCGGCAGCGTTTCGCTTCTTCATCATTTAGGATGCAGCAGCTTGTTTTTCGGCAGCGAAAACGGGCGGATCGAGGCCTTTATTGAAGCGTCTGAAGCGTTCAGCCGAAAGGAAGATGACTGCAGCCTGATTCTGAAAGAGGAGCTGAAAAAGGGTCTCAGCTATCCGGCCGCCGCCTCAAAAGCTTTTTCACACATATTCAAAGGGCGGGACATGCTCGATTTGTCCAAGCCGAACAATATTCTCGGTTTTCACTACGTTAGAGCGATACACACCTCCGGTTCCGCTATGCAGCCTTATACGACAGCCAGAATCGCTTCCCAGTATCATGACGCCGAGCTTCCCGGAGATAACAGCCGGATAGCCAGCGCAACAAGCATCCGGAAAGCGCTGATAGAAAAAGGAACGGCGGCCGCAAGGAGCTTTCTCCCGGAAGCGTCTGCGCGTGAGCTGGAGGCATACAGAAATTCATCCGGCATATGGCACAGCACGGAAGACTATTTTTCATATGTAAAATACAGCCTCAGCACTCTTTCCGCTGAAGAATTGAGCCGAATCTATGAAGTGGAAGAAGGCCTTGAGCACAGAATTCTGCGCACCATCAGACAAGCCCGATCCTATCGCGAAATGATGGAACGATTGAAAACAAAACGATACACGTGGACGAGGCTGCAGCGGATGAATACGCACATTCTGACACGGACGAAAAAGGAAGACATGCATCGGCTCTTACAGCCTTCAAGCGCTCCTTATATCCGTCTTCTCGGAATGACGAAAAAAGGACAGGCGTACCTGTCAGCAAAGAAAAAAGAGCTTACCGCACCTCTCGTCAGCAAGCTCTCTTCTTTCTCTCATCCCGCTCTGGATCTGGACATACTGGCGGGACGGGTTTACAGCCTGCCGATAAACGAACCTGAACGCACATTGTTTGAGAAACAGGAATTTTCACAAGCGCCGATCCGCTATGATGAAGACGAAAAGCGTTTTTTGAATGCGTAAAAAAAGCACCTGTCTGTATCAGGTGCTTTTTACTTTCAGCTGATCCAAATAGTCAAGTGCGTCCTGCATGGTGTCAACAGGGACGATCTTCATATCGGACTTGATTGCTTTCGCCGTTTTTACCGCATTTTTGTAATCAGAATTTTCAGCTCCGTTTTGATTCGGCGCAAAGAAAATATCTTTTCCCGCTTTGTCTGCGGCGACGACTTTCTGATCGATTCCGCCGATCGGTCCGACTTTGCCGTCCACGTCGATTGTCCCCGTTCCGGCTATATTATAGCCTTTTGTTTCGTCAGGTTTTGTCAGCTGGTTGTAAATTTCTAAAGACATCATGAGACCCGCAGAAGGCCCGCCGATGTTTTCAATGCTGAAATGAAGATCCGGCTTCACTTTCACGTTCCGGTCCGTATATAATGCGACGCCGATTCCCGCTCTTTTCGGGTCGTCCGGGAATGATTTCAGCACAATGTCAACGGTCTTTTCTTTCGTGTCCCGTTCAATGTGAAACGTTACTTTTTCCCCCGCTTTTTTGCTGCTGATATAATCAATCAGCTTTTCAGCGGATTCGTATGTTTTCCCGTCCGCGCTGATGATTTTATCACCGACCTCTATTTTTCCTTTGGCCGGCATGTCAGAGACGACTGAGCTGGCATAAATGCCGTTAAATGAGTATTTCACCTGTTTCCCGGCTTTTTGATATGCGGCAATGACCGCGTTTTCTTGGGAGCTTTTCATCATTTGCAGCTGGCGCTTCATATAATCCGAGTCCGATTCGCCCTCTTCTTTTATGCTTTCATCAGAGACGATTTCATCGTAAGGATGCACTTTCGCCCAAAGATATGTATACGGATTGGCGGGGCCTACTTTGACAGTCATCAAGGAAAGGCTTCCTTTTTCAGGATAGCCTCCGTCCACCTTAATCAGCGGTCTCAGCTCTGATGCTTCTCCCGGCTGTGTGATGTAATACGGAAGCTTAATAAATGTAACAGCGATTAATAAGATCAGGATGATAAACACCCAGCGAAAATGTTTTGCTTTCATATGAGTTAGCCCTCCCAGTTCTCTATTTCTTGTTTAATCCGGCCGATCATCCGGTCTGCGGCTTCTTCGCCCGCTGTGATCATATGATCAATGTTGGCAAAAGAACTTGAGCTGAATGATTCAAGAGAAGGGCGGATCATGACGTCTGCGGCAATGGTCTGGTGACGGACCAATTCATTTTGCAGTATATCCATACTTTGCATGATTACATCAAAAATATGTGCCGCCTTTTCCGTTTTTTTCACCCGGGATACGTCAGAGGCGATAACGATATCAGCACCCATATCTTTTACGGCGGAAACCGGGATTCTGTCGACCACCGCGCCGTCGACTAACATACGTCCGTTCATTTTTTGCGGGACGAAAACGCCCGGTATGCTGATGCTCGCGCGGACGGCTTCGGATACTGAACCTTTCGTAAAAACAAGCTTTTCGCCGGTCTGAAGGTCGCAGGCCACGATGCCGAGCGGGATCCGCAGTTCTTCTATCGGCTTGCCGTACGTATAGGCATGAACGAGCTGCCTGATGCGGTCCCCTTTTAAAAATCCGAGCCTCGGCATCGTATAATCCGCGTACAGCCGCCGCTTAAATGCTTTGGCGACTTTTTTCATCGTGGCCACGTCATGCCCGGCCGCATAAAAGCTTCCGACTAATGCTCCCATGCTGCTGCCGGCAATCATATCAATTGGAATCTGATGCTTATGTAAACTGGATAACACTCCGAGATGAGCGATGCCTCTTGCCCCTCCCGAACCTAACGCTAACCCGATTGTAGGTTTGGCCAACGCGACGAACCCCCTAATAGACATCCTATACATGAATTCTATGGTCTAAATTGAACCCCTATGCTCGTATATTAGTACAGGATGACAAATAGGTACTTGCCGGGCCGCCTTTAAGGTCTGTTCTATATTTTATCATGATATAAATGTCAGTGTGCAATTTTAGCATCGGGGAGGTAAGAATGAATTTGTCTAAGTTTCATACATTTTTGATTTCATTGTTTTTCATTTTTTTGACGGCGACGGTTATTTCACACCCTCAGGCCTCATTCGAAGCCTCCAAAACCGGTCTTTCCATGTGGTGGGAGGTAGTTTTTCCTTCATTGCTTCCGTTTTTTATTCTATCTGAGCTTTTAATCGGATTCGGCATTGTCAAGTTTGTCGGCCTTTTACTCGAACCCTTTATGCGTCCCATTTTCAGAGTGCCGGGGGTCGGCGGATTTGTACTGGCTATGGGCATGGCTTCAGGCAATCCGGCCGGCGCGAAGCTGACTGCACGGCTGCGCCAGGATAAACAAATCTCCAGAGTAGAGGCTGAACGCCTCGTCTCTTTTACCAATTCATCCAATCCGTTATTTATATTCGCTGCTGTGGCGGTCGGCTTTTTTCATAACGCGTCTCTCGGCATTCTGCTGGCATCGGCTCACTATCTCGGAAACATCGCTGTCGGCCTGACGATGCGTTCATACGGACGGAAAGAAGAAGCGGCGTATACCGGTAAAAAGACGATCGCTCTTCCTTCTCTGAAGGAAGCATTTCTGGCCCTCCACAAGGCGCGGCTTTCGGAAAAGCGGCCGCTCGGAAAAATTTTGGGCGACGCCGTCACCTCTTCTGTACAAACCTTGCTGATGGTGGGCGGTTTTATTATATTGTTTTCGGTTTTCAGCCGGTTATTATCAATCGTACAAGTCATGGATGTGCTTTCTGTATTTACAAATGCGCTGCTTTCGCTTTTTCATCTTCCGGCAAATCTGGACATCCCTCTTATCAGCGGGATGTTTGAAATTACACTTGGGAGCAAGCTGGTCAGTGAAGCTGATGCCGCTTTGCTGCCGAAAGCCATGATTGTGAGTTTTATTCTCGGGTTCAGCGGCCTTTCCGTACAGGCCCAGGTAGCCGGCATTTTATCGGAAACAGATATCCGCTTTAAACCGTTTTTCGCGGCGCGTATCCTTCAGGGCATTTATGCCGCACTCTTTATTCTCTTACTGTGGAAGCCGCTTTACCTTGCGTTGGACGAACCTTACCAGTCCGTATTCCTCCCTTTCCGCGATCAGGAAGCGGGATCTGCTGCCGTCAGCGGTTGGAATACGCTTGTTGAAACCGGTCCCGCCATCACGCTGACAGCTCTCGCCGTATACGCATTGATTTATTGTTACAGGCTGTCAGTACGGACAAAAAAAGGATGAGACGCCAATCAGCGCTTCTCATCCTTTAAATTTCTGCTTCAGCGCCTGTTCAACTTCCGGAGGAACAAACTCTGAAACAGGCCCGTTATATTTTGCGACTTCTTTTACGATGCTTGAACTTAAAAAAGAGTACTGATTGTTCGTCATCATAAAAAAAGTTTCTATTGATTCGTCGAGCACGCGGTTGACGGAAGTCCCCTGCATCTCATATTCGAAGTCAGAAACGGCTCTGAGCCCCCTGATAATCGCCTTCGCCCGCTTTTTTTTCGCATAGTCGATTAACAGTCCCTGTGACGTCTCGACCGTAACATTCGGAATGTCTTTTGTCACTTCTCTTAACAGCTCACATCGTTCCTCAACTGTAAACAGCGGCTGCTTAGAAGAATTATTGAGCACGCATACGTACACCTGCTCAAACACGTTTGCCCCCCGTCTGATAATGTCCAGATGTCCGTAGGTAACGGGATCAAAACTTCCGGGACATACAGCTATACTTGCCACATCATTACCCCCTATTTCGGTATATCGTCACTCCTGTAAGCCCGTAAATTTCCCTTCTTGTTACAGAAAGCGCGCCGACGGCTTCAGGAAGCGCAACGGCTTTATCATGCTCGGCTACGACAAAACCGTCTTCATTCAGCATGTTCTGCTCATCAATCATTTCGATAAGCGCTTTCAGCTTTTGTTCCTTATACGGAGGATCTAAGAAAATTCCGTCAAAACCTTTTTCCCGTTTCGCCGCGGCATAGAGGGCCCGCTCTGCATCATTGCGGTATACTTCCGCTGAAGACAGCAGATCAAGCGCTTTGATATTCGCTTTTACCGTTTGGATGGCTTTGAAATCACGATCCACAAAGATACAGCGGTCAAATCCGCGCGACAGCGCTTCAATCCCGAGACCGCCGCTCCCCGCAAACAAATCCAGCCCCGTTCCTCCGTCAAAATAAGGGCCGATCATATTAAAAATAGACTCTTTTACTTTATCCGTCGTCGGCCTTGTTGATGTGCCCGGCACAGCCTTTAAGGCTCGTCCTTTTCTTGAACCGGAAATTACTCTCATTATTCACACCACTTTTTCTGAAAACTTTGATGTTTCTCATCGGCTGAGCCGTTATGTATAAAAACAATCCCTATCTTATCATAAAGCATTCTTTCAAACAATGAACGTGAAATCGTGTATACATATTCACATTCCTGTCAAGACTACGTGTAACAGCATCAATGAATGATGTTGTTGCCAACCGCGGAGAAGACTTACGTTTCCCCATAAGTTCTTCCTCCGGTTTCTCCTCTCCCTTTTCCTTCTCCTTAACTTGTTAAGGAATAGAAGGACCCCGCAGGTATCTGCGGGGATTTTTTTATATGCCGATTTTATAATCGTACTCTTTCGCTTTATCAAGCTTTGATTCAAATTCCAGCTTTAAAAAAGGTTTATAAGAAGGCTCTACCTTCTTCACATAAGAATAAGAAGAAATCTTTTCCATTGTTTTTTCGATTAGGTCCATATCGCAATACAGCACAACGTATTTCAGCCGCTTTGAAACATAATGAACGTTGCCGAATTTTCTCAGCATTTTGCTGTGTTTTAAGGAATGCAGATATACGATTATGCCTTGGCGCTTATTTTCCATCATGATCACCCGCCTGACTTTCTGTTCATTTTATGTAAAAGACGAGACGGCCGTCTCGTCAGGAAACTTTGCATCCGCAGCCGCCGCCGGAACCGCAGCCGCCGCCGCAGGATGACAGGCCGTCAAAATAAGGATTCCCCGTCGGCACTTTTACATGCTCCGAGACGGCCGTTCCGAGTTCAATGCTGATCTCGTCAAGCAGCGACTGAAGCTCAGTCTCCGCTTTTTTAAATTCGGCCACCTTATCGTTTAAATCCAGTTCCCGCTTCATTTCTCTCATTTTGCGGGAAATCTCTCTATAATCAGGATGGTATTTGCCAAAGCGCTGCACATCCTCATACTGCTCTTTAACGCTCATAAAAGAACGAATGATCCGCCCTGCCTCTTCATCTTCACGGAGACGCTTGTAACAATCGCGGTAATTTTCAGCCGTCTCAGACTGCAGAATCATGCCGGCAAGCTGCTCCGCTTCACTTTGAAGCTTGACGGACTCAATTGTTGCATACATAAATACGCACCTCCAGTTGCTAGTTTACCATGAAACCACCCAATTGGAAAATGCGGCGTTTAAACGCTTTTTAATCCTGTGAACGCATGGCGTGAACCATCTGCATCATCATCTGCGCCATTTGAATCCCGTTTGAGAATTGGCTTACCCGATGCGGTATCGTCTTTTCATAAAAATTCATCATGTCAAGCTGAAAGGAATTGAGATCGTCCGGTTTTCTCGCAAGTCTGCGGTACCAGACGGGGCGCTGCCGTATAAACCGTTTCCGTTCCTCATCTGCGGATATGAATTCCTGAACCTCTTTTCGCATACACGATCCCCTTCTTTAATCCTTCCTGAACGAAAAAGGATGTTGTCCGGAGCCTTGCCGGGGCTGCTTCGTGCTGCTCCCCGAAAATTGGCTTAAAAGGCTTTGCAATGATGAAATGGATTGGCTCATTTTATTGATCTGCTCATTCATTTGGTTGATATCCATCTTTTTGACGGCAGTGACCATTTTTGAAACGAAATCGTTTTTTTCAGCTGGTTCCTGTTTGGTTTCCGCGTCGGAAGAAGGCTGAACGGCCTCGTCTTTAAAAGGGGTCCATATCGGATCATCCTCGCCCAGAAGAACCCAGTTTTCATAGACTTCCTGCCAGCTTCTTTGTTCCTTGCGAACATTTTGGATCAGTTTGGGATGCTTTTTTACGAATTGTTTAAAATCATCGATTGATTGCCGTGATTGCTGATTCGCCACAATTCTCACCCCCTCCGAAAAGTTTTGCCTGCTATAATGTATCGGTTCATGCGCCTTAATGTTCGCCTAAATTGCGAAAAAAAGCAGGTATATATAAAAATTGTTTTTTTCAGCAGGACGCCGCTCGCGAAAAAACATAAAAAAACCGCAGGGGACGCGCCCCTCTGCGGTTTTTTACTGCCAAGGCTTAATGAAGTTTTGCGTATAATACTTCCGGTCCACGCCGACACCGAGGTGCGTATAATCCGGGCTTAACAGCGCCTTTCTGTGGCCTTCGCTGTTCAGCCAGCCCTCCACGGCTGCAGGACCGTCCACATAGTTGTAGGCAATATTTTCACCGGCCTCCCGGTATTTCACATCGCCTTTTTCCAAGCGATCCTTCAGAGTCCCGTATTTTTTTGAGACGTGAGAGAAATACTTGTTATCCTTCATGTCCTTGCTGTGACCGAATGCCACTTTTGCGGCGCCTTCGTCCCATTTCAGCCTTGCAAGTCCGTGTTTTACGCGGATGACATTTGTAATATCGAGAATCTGCTGCTCACTCGCTCGTTCAATGTCGTTCCATTTTTCATCAGAAACAGGTTCGGGTTCTGTCAGCTTTCCTCTATACATAACTTCATACGGCCTTTGTTTCACAAGTGTTTCCGCATCAAATGCCCTGATGCTTGACAGATTCCCGTCAAATTTGTCCATGTACAGCTGAACATACATTCCGCCTATCTTGACGGTGGGACGGGTATTGATATCTTCCTCGGAAAACTCGAAGCGATACGTGTTTCCCTTGTCAGTCACATTGACAAAAGGAGAAACCTGCGTCGTTTTAAAAACTTCGCCCGTCGATTCGCCGATCTTAAACGGTTTTGCGTTGATGCCGCTTCCCGAAGCGTATAAAGTCACGGCTTTATCATTCAAAATACCGACTTGTACGTATTGGTCTTTCCCCTGGTTGTACACCCACCACTCGTAATCGTAGGCAGAAGGATCTTTCCGAGACGGTTCCCCAAGTTTCTTTTTCACATCGGCGGCAGATTTCCCCATGAGAGAAAGCAGTCCGGATGACGGCATTTTCAGCCGTTTTCCGCTCTCTTCTTCATTGGAAACCTGAGGCTCCTCCTGATCCGTCTTTTTCTGAGGAGCCGATCCATATTGTATAAACAGAACATACGCTCCGTAAATAAGCAAAAGGATAACGAGAGCCCTTGCGATATTTTTCAACCTCTCACCCCCATATGTTCAAACCGTTCTGTTATTGTTTACTCTTATACAGTACAGCCTATTTGCATCGTCCGTGATTTATGTTTAATGGATAAACCCCTCCGGACCGCCGTCTTCAGAAATGTCAGACAGCGCCCGGCCTGCTTGCTCATTTGATTGCTCGGCCAACGAAAGATCGCCGAGCGTAACAATGCCGACCAGTTTTTTATCCTTTGTGACGGGAATTCTTCTGAGCTGATGTTCAGCCATCAAATGGAGCACCTCCTCCACAGAGGCGTCTTCTTCTGCACTGATAACCCGCTCTGTCATTGCGTCGGTTATTTTTTGAGAGTTCGGCTTTTTTGAAGCAATTCCCCGTAATACGAGATCTCTGTCTGTCACGATCCCGACAAGTGTGGCGCCGTCTTCATCCACTATCGGAATGGCGCCGACATCCGCGTCTTTCATCTTCACCGCAGCTTCATATACATTATCTAATACTGTACAATATTGCAAGTCTGACGTCATGAGCTTATTGATCTTTGTCATTGCGGAATTCCTCCTTTTTTCTGCTACTATTGTCGTCAAATTTTTCTTTTTGCATACTTTCACCGTATGAATCATTGAAAGTGTAACGCTTTCATACTATGATTGTCAGGAAAGGGCATTTTTAAAAGGAGGGGGAAGGTTTGAAGTTTGAAAACAGCGGTCTTGAAGGGGTAACAGCGGAGCTCAGCCGCTTGAATGATCTGATGGAAGGTAAAGGGCTCATTCTGGCTGGACAATGGGATTATGAAAGAGTGACTTACGACAAAAAGTTTTCAGTACCTGAGGGGACATTTTATCTGCGGATTCAAGGAACGGCAAAAGAGGGCGATGTCGGCGGCAGCCGGGCCGTGATTCAGCTGAAGGCCCCTCTTTTAGGAAAGCATTATTATCCGCACGGCGTAGAATACGGCAGCGCTGAAGAATTTCCGGAACATGTCGTCGCTGAAAGCAAAGCTTTACTGCTTGAATTGGAAGAGTCATTAAAAACAGTGCAAATGTAATAAAAAAGTACAGCATATTCTGCTGTACTTTTTTCATGAGACGGTATGCTCGATATACGGCGGCTCTGACGGCGTATCTTTTTCCCGTTCCGTTCTGACCCACTGAAAAAAGATGACAGCCAAATATGTTCCGTAGACCGCCTCTTGAATGATTTTCATCAGTACTGCCCCAAGCTGCTGATCTTCCAGAGGAGGGAGCGTGTTAAACATCTCCGGTCCGGATAAAGGGATCTCCTCCAGCAAATCTAAAGGAACGCAAAGCTTCATTGCTTCGGCCCAAGCCGCCGGATCTGTATACGTGGCATACATGGGCGCCCCGCTGAACATAATGAGCGCGCAGGCCGGCGTTAACAGAATCCCGTCTGCCATAATATACCCCAGCTTCATTAAACCGCTGAGACGGGGCAGACCGTCCACCTTATGCACAAGCGGCCACCACATAAAAAACGCCGTTACAAAGATGAGTCCGTTCATCAGCGTGTGATACAGCGAATCCGTTTTGACGAAATCAAATATAAACGGGATGTGATACAGTGAAAAAATACCGTTAAACAGCACTAATGCGATAAGCGGCATTGAAAAGAACGAAAACAGCGGCTTTACGACAGGACGGAAGATCAGTTTCTTCCATGCCCAGCCGGGAATTCCGGAAATCAACAGCGGCGGTACGACTAAAAACAGAACCGCCATCTGCGTCATATGAGCACTGAACATCACATGGCCCAATAAATCAACCGGACTTCCCGCAGCCGTGTAAAAAAATAGCGCGGAAAGCACAAACAGCACCTTCTCCTTAGCGGCCACACGTCCTTTATGCCGGCTGCACCAGTAAAAGTAAACACCTGTTATCACGGCAGTTATACAAAACAGATACGGGCTCCACATTGCGCGAAACCCGAACATTTCCAAATTAATCAAATCTCTCACTCCCCGCCGTCCCGATTACCACCAAATAATCGTGACAAATGCAAGCACGGTGATAAACGCGACAAATATTCCCGAATACAGAAATAATGACGGCGCTTCATGCCCCTTCTGGCTCATATGCATAAAGTAAAACAGCTGAAAGATGACCTGGATGACCGCAAGCAGGATCAGAAACGGCATCGTAAACCATCCGGCAATGCCGTCAGCAGCCACCGTCAAAAACGCGACAAGCGTAAGGCCGATCATCAAACCGAAGGATATGACCTGATATTTCATCTCCTCGGCATTTTTCTTTTTCCGATATTCGAGATCCGTACTGACAGTCCCTCTGTTTTTGTTATCGTCCATCGTTATCCCACCATCCCCATCAAATATACAACGGTAAAGATAAAGACCCACACGACATCGATAAAATGCCAATATAAGCTGGCCACATAATATTTCGGCGCATTATAAAGGCTGAGCCCTCTTTTCGCATTCCGAATCATAAGCGCGCTGATCCACAACAGCCCGAACGCCACGTGTGCTCCGTGTGTGCCGACGAGCGTGTAAAACGCTGAGCCGAGCGCAGAGCTTGTAATGGTAAAGCCGAATTCGTGAGTGTAATGCATAAATTCATAGATTTCCACCCCTAAAAATCCTGCTCCCAATAAAACGGTAACCAAAAGCCACACCTGCATTTTTTTAAAGGAGAAATTCTTCATATGATACATCGCATACACACTCGTTAAGCTGCTCGTTAAAAGAAGCATCGTCGCGATAAATACGATCGGCAGCTCAAACATCTCAGCCGTTGACGGCCCTCCGGCTTTAGATTCCCGTAAAGCAAGGAATGTTGCAAATAGCGAGGCGAACAGAACCGTTTCCCCGCCGAGAAACAGCCAAAATCCCAAAAACTTATTTTTCCCTTCCAGCGTTGCTTTTTCAGGAGAAGCCGGAAAGGTTTCAGCCGTCATTTTTTCCTGCAGCTGCATTACGCCTTCACCCCTTTATCATCATTCGGCAGATCTTCTTTGTGAATATGATAGCCGTAATCATCGACCACAGAGCGAAGCAGCATGGTAAAGAATGTGATGCCGAGCCCTATGAAGATAACCGGAAGCCCCCATGAATAATCGGAGTGGTATAGAAACCCGAACGCTGCGACAAACAGCCCGAAAGATATGATAAACGGCATGATGGATCCGTTCGGCATATGAATGTCCTCTACAGGCTCTGCAGGCGCCATCCCTTCATTTCCGGCCTGCTTTTCAATCCACAGCGGGTCAAGTCCCCGGACAAACGGAAGCTGTTTAAAATTATATTCCGGCGGCGGCGAAGAGACCGCCCATTCAAGCGTACGACCGTCCAGCCACGGGTCGTTCCCGACGTATTTCCCCTTTATTGAGGTATAAATAATATTGACGACGAGTAAAGCAGCCGCGCCCGCCATGAAAAACGCGCCGATTGAACTGATCAGGTTGCCGGTATCAAGCCCCTGGCCGGGCAGATATGTGTAAACGCGCCGCGGCATTCCCATCAAACCGAGGAAATGCTGAATGAAGAAGGTAAGATGAAACCCGATAAAAAATAAGACGAACGAAATTTTCCCCATCGTTTCATGAAGCACCTTCCCGAACATTTTCGGCCACCAGAAATGCACGCCCGCCAGGATGCCGAACACAACGCCGCCGATAATGACATAGTGGAAATGCGCTACGACAAAATAAGTATCGTGGAACTGATAATCTGCCGCTGCGGCCGCCAGCATGACACCCGTGACTCCTCCGAGTACGAAAGAAGGAATAAAGGCGACGGCATACAGCATAGGCGTCGTGAATTTGACGTTTCCTCCCCAGATGGTCAAAAGCCAGTTGAAAATTTTAATGCCGGTAGGCACCGCGATCGCCATCGTCGCAACCGCAAATATCGCATTAGCGATCGGTCCGAGTCCCGTCGTAAACATGTGGTGAACCCAAACCATGAACCCGAGAAAGCCGATCAGCACGATCGCAAAGACCATAGACGAATAACCGAACAGACGTTTCCTTGCAAATACGGGAATGATTTCTGAAAAAATCCCAAAGACGGGAAGAATTAAAATGTATACTTCCGGATGCCCGAAAATCCAAAACAGATGCTCCCAGATTATCGTATTGCCTCCCAATTCAGGATTAAAGAAATTCGTTCCGAACAAACGATCCAGCATCATCAGCGCCAAACCGACGGTGAGCGGAGGAAATGCGAATAAAATGAGTGCCGACGCCACAAATGTCGTCCACGTAAACAGCGGCAGTCTCATATACGTCAAACCCGGCGCCCTCATATTAATAATCGTGGCGAGAAAATTGATCCCCGCAATCAGTGTACCTAAGCCTGATATTTGCAGGCCGAGCACGAAAAAGTCTATGCCGTGCCCTTTCGAATTAAGCGCAAGCGACGCGTACGACGTCCAGCCTGCATCAGGAGCGCCTCCTAAAAACCAGCTCAGATTCAAAAAGATGCCTCCGAAGAAAAACAGCCAAAATCCGAGCGCATTCAAAAATGGGAATGATACGTCACGCGCCCCGATCTGCAGCGGCACAACCGCGTTCATCAGCCCGAATAACAGCGGCATCGCCGCCAGGAAGATCATTGTCGTGCCGTGCATCGTCATAATTTCATTAAATTGCTGCGCACCCATAAAATCGTTCCCCGGCCTCAAGAGCTGAATCCTGATAAGCATGGCCTCAAGTCCGCCGACGACGAAGAAAAATCCCCCGGCGATCATATATAAAATCGCGATTTTCTTATGGTCAACCGTCGTCAAATAATCCCAAAGCAAAGAGCTTTTTCTTTGCTGTACTGTAAGCGTATTCATCATTTACGACCTCCCCCCTGATATCTCCCTGTCCTCACTTGTTCTCCGCTTTCAGCCCTTTTAAATATTCATACAGCGCATCCGTTTCAGCGTCCGAGAGCTTCGGATAAGTGCCTGTCATTTTATTGCCCGGTTTAATGCTGTCCGGATTTTTCAGCCAGGCTTTTATATTCTCTTTATTCGCATCCTTAATGCCGGCCACTTTGACCCGTTCACCGAAGGTAGCGAGGTTCGGAGCCGTTCTTGCCGCTTCAGCCCGTTTATCATTGGGCTCAACCGCATGACAGCTCAGGCAGTTTTTTTCCTTAAACAGCTCTTCTCCTTGCGCGGCTAAACCGGAATCTGTTGTATGCTTATAATTTTTCATCGCTTTCGTCCATTGTTTAAATTCTTTTGACGGCAGCGGTTTCACTTTGAAATCCATCAGCGCATGTGAAGGTCCGCACAGCTCTGCGCATTTCCCGAAGAAATATTCTCCCGCTTCTTTGCTGCGTTTAGAATCGAAAGTCAGAAAGAAAGTATTATCATTATCCGTATTCGTATCGATTTTTCCCCCGGCTGACGGAATCCAGAAAGAGTGTTTCACATCTGAGGACTTCAGCTTGAAATAAACGCGTTCATCTGTGGGAACGATCAGCTCCTGACTTGTCACAAACCCGTAATCAGGATACTCGAATTCCCACCAGTATAAATTCGCCCTTACATTAATCACGAGCGCATCCTCTGCTTTACGGTTTTTCTTATCCATCGGCGACGTATCCGCCAGCGCCAATGTATCGATGACAACCGGAATGACAAGAATAATCAGAAGCAGGATCGGAATAACGGTCCAAGTGATTTCTAAAAAACGGTTCCCCTCCACCTGTTTCGGTATCGTGTCTTCCCCTATACGCGACCGTCTGAATCTCACAATGACGTAAAAGAAAATAACTGCTACGACCGCAACGACGACAACCATGATAAGTGTGCTGAGCACCGTCAGATCATATTGTTTATCAGCCACTTCGCCGGCAGGCTTGAGTGTGGACAGAAACGGTTTTCCACAGCCGCTCAATAAAAGCGGCACTAAGGCTAATAATGATAAAAGACGCCAACGCTTTAACATTTCACCCAACCCCTTTTTTGAATCAGTACGAGATGCACAAGCAGTAAAACTGCTTCCAGCCGAAATACTTCATTTCCTCATTTCTTAAAATATGAGATTTTTTACTTAAAATTCCATCTATGTATAAAAGCAAAGCCGCCTGATTAAACAAAAGGTCAAGGCGGCGTTTACTAGTTGTCATTGTTTGTTTTGGCGATCAAACAAGCTCATTATTCAATTAAAACAGCGTGAAGACCACCATCGCTACAAAATAAATGGTCATGTAATTAAGCGAATAGACAAACATAAGAGTTGCCCACTTCATGATGTTTTTCATGCGGAATCCCATCAGTCCGAGAACAAGCCATCCGACATTCAGCAAAGTGCCGAGAATGACGATCGGAAGACCGAGACTGCCGAGGAAAAACGGAAGCGGCAGCAGGCATGCGACCCAGACGATAATCTGTCTTTTCGTCACTTCAAAGCCGTGCACTACCGGAAGCATCGGAATATTCGCTGCTCTGTAATCTTCCGTCTTCTTAATCGCAAGCGCTAAAAAGTGCGGAATCTGCCAGATGAATAAAATCATGAATAAAACCCACGCGACAACACCGATGTGTCCTTCAACCGCTGTCCAGCCGATTAACGGCGGCACGGCGCCTGATACACTTCCGACAACCGTATTAATCGTATAACGGCGTTTCGTCCACATTGTATAAAGAACAACGTACGTAAACACGCCGATAAAACCGATGACTGCTGCCATCACGGTGGTCATCAAAAGCATGATAAGTCCTAAAGCAATGAGTAAAATTCCTGACCACAGCGCTTGATTCGGCTGAATCTTTCCGGTTACCGTCGGTCTTACTTTCGTGCGTTCCATTAAATGATCAATATCACGGTCATAATAGTTGTTAACCGCACAAGAACCGGCGATGATCAAAGATGATCCTATTAATGTAAGAAGCACGGTGTTTAAATTGCCTAAAAAACTCAGACCGGATATATGTAACGCAAGCCACATGCCGGTAAAAGTCGTAATTAAATTCGAATTGACGATTCCTATTTTGATAAGCGAAAGGAAATCCTTCCATGCCGTCGTCTCTTCAATCTGTCCGTCTATAGCTGTATCGTTTAAAATTCTGGAATTAGCCATAACGTAAACCTCCCTTACAAACCTAAAGCAGGTTTTTTAAGACCTGCAACTCTATCATACAAGATAATGACCTGTAAAAAAACATCCTCTTAAATATTAAACGAGAAACAGGAATTTATTTGTGAACTTTTTATGAATTTTACCATACCCGCCGGTTTCATAATAAAGCGGTTACTTTATTTCTATCAGACCCATCTGGAATAATCAACCCCATTATCTAAGAAGTCCTGATTCTATTATATTTTTGTGAACAAACAGAATTGAGAATTGCCACAAAACACATATTCGCTTACACTTGGTACGTATATCATTTTGTCCAGTTTGTTAAGAAGGTGAATGTAAAATGAATAAAGCTTTGAAAGCGCTCGGCGTACTGACGACATTCGTCATGCTCGTCGTGCTGATCGGCGGCGCTCTTGTCACAAAGACAGGATCGGGTCTCGGATGCGGACGGCAGTGGCCGCTTTGCCACGGTCGGTTTTTCCCGGAGCTTAACGCCGCTTCTATCATTGAATGGAGCCACAGACTCGCAAGCGGTGTCTCAATCGTTCTCGTGCTGAGTCTCGCTTTTTGGGCATGGAGAAAAGTCACGCCTGTTTTCCGTGAAACAACCTTTCTCGCCATTATGTCCATTATCTTTTTATTTTTACAGGCGCTTCTCGGCGCATTAGCGGTTGTTTTCGGATCAAATGCGCTCGTTATGGCGCTTCATTTCGGCATATCGCTGATTTCTTTCGCTTCTGTTCTGATTTTGACGCTGCTCATATTCGAAGCTGATAAATCAGACAAAAAGCTCGTCAAGCCGCTCAGAATCGGCAGGAAAATGCAGTTTCATATGATCGGCCTTTCGATTTACACGTATATCGTCGTTTATACGGGAGCTTATGTGCGCCATACGAAATCAAGCCTTGCCTGCCCTGACGTTCCGCTTTGCAGCAGGCTGAATCACGGGCTTCCGTCCCATTTTCAGGAATGGGTGCAGATGGGCCACAGAACGGCAGCGCTGCTTCTGTTCGTATGGATTCTTGTCGCTTTTGCGCATGCGGTGCGCTCCTACAAAGATCAAAAACAGATTCTTGGGGGCTGGATAGCAGCTCTTGCCTTTGTTGTATTACAGGCGCTCTCCGGAATCATGGTTGTTTATTCAGAAATGGCCACCGGCTTTGCACTTGCCCATTCGCTCTTTATTGCCGGCCTGTTCGGCGTCTTATGCTATTTCTTATTATTAATCGCCCGCTTCCGCTATGAATCAAAACAGCGGAACATCTGAGGCACATGAAAAGGCCGAAGCATTAGAGCTTCGGTCTTTTTACATATAAAAAACCTGATCGCACACGGGGGCGGATCAGGTTTTTTATGTTCATTTTTTACGCTTTTTCAATTTCGATCAGTAAATCGCCTGTCTGAATCGGTTCACCGTTTTTCACATGAATCTGCTGTATCGTCCCGGAGAACGGCGCCTGTACCGTCGTCTCCATTTTCATCGCTTCATTAATCATCAGATGATCGCCTTTATTCACCTTTGCCCCGGTTTCCGTTAACAATTTAATGACGGTTCCCGGCATGGATGCCGCAATGTGGCTTGGGTTTGTCCGATCTGCTTTTAATTTTTCCTGTACGGACGATTTAATGCTTTCATCTTTAATGACCACCTCGCGCGGCTGGCCGTTCAATTCGAAATAAACGACACGTGTCGCATCCGGCTGCGGTTCACCGATAGATACAAGCTTCACGATCAGCGTTTTTCCGCGCTCGATCTCCACTTCGATTTCTTCACCGAGTGTCATGCCATAGAAGAAAGTCGGTGTGTCTAATACGGAAATATCACCGAAGCGTTCTGCCGTTTTAACATATTCAGTAAACACCTTCGGATAAAGAGCATACGCGATTGCGTCCTGATCACTCAATTCCATCTGATGTGTTTCTTTCCATTCTTCTTTAATGCCTTCAAAAGATACCGGTTCAAGCAGCTCACCCGGTCTTACCGTGATCGGCGTCTGTCCTTTCAGAACGAGCTTTTGCAGTTTTTCCGGAAATCCGCCGTGCGGCTGGCCGATCTGCCCTTTAAAGAGCTCAACGACTGAATCCGGAAAATCAAGCGTTTCGCCTTTATCATAAACATCTTGTTCTGTTAAATTGTTTTGCACCATGTAAAGCGCCATATCTCCGACGACTTTGGAAGAAGGTGTTACTTTCACGACGTCGCCGAACATGCGGTTGACGACGCTGTACATGTCTTTCACCTCATTCCAGCGATCACCGAGGCCGACTCCTTTTGCCTGCTGCTGCAGATTGCTGTACTGGCCGCCCGGCATTTCATGATTATAAATCTCAGTATGCGGAGACTTCATCCCGCTTTCAAATTCACTGTAATACTGACGGACGGATTCCCAGTATTGCGACAGTCTTTCCACCTGCCGGACATCCATTTCAGGACGGCGGCTGTTTCCTTCAAGGGCATGATAAAATCCGCTTGCGCTCGGCTGTGAAGTCAGACCCGCCATTGAGCTGACGGCGACATCCACGATGTCCACACCCGCTTCAACAGCTTTGGCATAGAGAAAGACGCCATTGCCGCTCGTATCATGCGTGTGAAGATGAACGGGAATATCAATCGTTTCCTTCAGCGCTGAGATAAGTTCGTATGCGGCTTGAGGTTTCAAAAGACCGGCCATGTCTTTAATACCGAGAATGTGGGCACCAGACGCCTCAAGCTCTTTCGCCATAGAAAGATAATATTTCAAATCATATTTCGTCCGGGTCTTATCAAGAATATCTCCCGTGTAACAAATCGCAGCCTCCGCCACTTTTCCGGTTTCACGGACGGCATCGATGGCCAGCGTCATCCCTTTTACCCAGTTCAGGCTGTCAAAGATCCGGAATACGTCAATACCTGACTCCGCTGACTGCCGGACAAATTTTTGGATGACATTGTCCGGATAGTTTGTATAACCGACGGCATTTGATGAACGAAGGAGCATCTGGAACAATGTGTTCGGCACTTCTTTGCGAAGATCTTCAAGGCGTTTCCAAGGGTCTTCTTTTAAGAAACGGTACGCTACATCAAATGTCGCGCCTCCCCACATTTCAAGGCTGAACAGTTCAGGCCACAGGGCAGCCGTAGGATTCGCGATTTTTTTCAAATCATTGGATCTGATCCGGGTTGCAAGCAGAGACTGATGGGCATCCCTGAACGTTGTATCGGTCAGGAGCACGGATTTTTGCTCTTTCACCCAGTCAGCAAGCCCCTTAGCGCCTCTTTCGTCAAGGATCTGTTTCGTACCGCTTGCCGGCTTTTCTTCGATACCTAACGTAACGGTCTGAGGCTTATCAAATGCAGGTTTTTCTTTTTTCCCGATTCCCGGAAAACCGTTCACCGTGACATTGCCGATATAGGAAAGCATTTTTGTTCCGCGGTCCTTCTGTTTTGGGAAAACAAACAGCTCAGGCGTTGTGTCGATAAACGATGTGTCGTATTGGCCCGTCAGGAATTTTTCATGCTTTGCCACGTTTTCAAGAAACGGAATATTGGTCTTAATGCCTCTGATCCGGAATTCCTGCAGGTTGCGGACCATTTTTGCTGATGCCTGTTCAAACGTCAGCGCCCATGTCGACAGCTTGACGAGCAGTGAATCATAGTAAGGCGTAATGACGGCGCCCTGGAAGCTGTTTCCCGTATCAAGGCGGACGCCGAAGCCGCCGCCTGAGCGGTAAGCCATAATTTTACCCGTGTCAGGCATAAAGTCATTCAGCGGATCTTCAGTGGTCACACGTGATTGGATCGCATACCCGTTTGTAAAAATGTCTTTCTGCTCAGGGATATTGACGGCACGGCTGTGGAGTCCGTAGCCCTGCGCGACGAGGATTTGCGTCTGAACGATATCAACCCCCGTTATCATTTCCGTAATCGTATGCTCCACTTGCACGCGCGGGTTCACTTCAATAAAGTAAAATTCACCGCCCGCTACGAGAAATTCCACGGTCCCCGCGTTGATATAGCCGACATTTTTCGCAAGCGCCACAGCCGCTTCACAGATTTCGTCCCTTAATTCAGGCTGCAAAGATACACTCGGCGCCACCTCAATGACCTTTTGATGGCGTCTCTGAACGGAACAGTCCCGCTCATACAGATGGACGACATTGCCTTCTTTATCTCCGATCACCTGAACTTCAATATGCTTAGGATTTTCGATCAGTTTTTCAACATACACTTCATCGTTTCCGAATGCGGCTTTCGCTTCTGATTTGGCCCGCTCAAACGATTCTTTCAATTCGCTTTCACTTCGGACGATTCTCATTCCGCGGCCTCCGCCTCCGAGCGATGCTTTAATAATAAACGGAAATCCGTGGACTTTTGCGAATTGTTCGACATCTTTTAATGTTTCAGCCGGTCCGTCACTCCCCGGAATAACGGGGATGCCGGCTTTTTCTGCCTGCTCCCTCGCCTTTACCTTATCTCCGAACATATCCAAATGCGCTGACGTCGGTCCGATAAATACGATGCCCTCTTCTTCACAGCGTCTCGCAAATTGGATATTTTCAGAGAGAAATCCGTAGCCCGGATGAATGGCATCAACACCGTTTCTTTTTGCGATCTCAATAATCCCTTCAATATCAAGATACGCATCAATCGGTTTTTTGCCTTCTCCCACAAGATAAGCTTCATCCGCTTTATAGCGATGATAGGAGCCCGAATCTTCTTTTGAATAAACGGCTACCGTTCTGATGTTCAATTCTGTGCACGCCCGGAAAATCCGGATCGCAATTTCTCCCCTGTTTGCTACTAACACTTTTTGGATGGATTGTTGTGACAAACTTTTCTCCCCCTTGGCCTAATAAATATGTAGTTTATAATAAAGGAATATCCGTTCTGTGTATACACTTGTTTTTTAGAGATACACAGATTTTTCCGTCTGCCGTCTTTTTACCCCCTTAGACGGAACGGGCTCCCTCTTTTTCTTCTTTTCTGAGTACTTGACATGCATGCTGACATTCACCAATATACCGGCGCTCATTAATAACAACAACATTGATGAGCCCCCGTAGCTGATAAACGGCAGCGGAACACCTGTAATCGGAATTAAGCCGCTGACACCGCCGAGATTGATAAAAGTCTGAATCGCAATCATGCTGGATATCCCGATTGCCAAAAGGCTCCCGAACGGATCTTCACATTTTCTCGCAATATAAAAACCTTTTAACACGACAAAAGCCAGCAGTACAATGACAAACAGGACGCCGAAAATGCCGAGCTCCTCTGAAATAACCGCCATAATAAAGTCTGTATGCGATTCAGGCAGATAACCGTATTTTTGAATGCCTTCTCCAAGACCGAGACCGAAAAAACCGCCTGAGCCGATCGCATAATACGAATTTATAATCTGCAGGCCTGATGTGCTGGCGTATTTAAATGGATTTTCAAGGCTTTCAAACCGGCTCATACGACCGGGTGTCAAAATATCGTCCCATTTCAGATAGATGATCGGGCTGACAAGGAGCAATACGATTCCCGCCATGAGAACCAGCCTGAGCAGGGTCCTTCCGCTGAATCCCGAACACATAATGACGCAAAACGCGATCAGACCGATAATCATTGCCGTTCCGAAGTCGGGCTGAATGGCGATAAGCGCACAAATAACTACGGTGACGATCACCGGCGGAGCAACCCCCGTCAAAAGCTGATCGATGTAGCTTTGTTTCTTTGCATATACCGCGGCAAGGTACAGTATCAGGGTCAGCTTGACAAATTCCCCCGGCTGAATGGCCATTCCGCCGATTTTAAACCAGCTTTGCGCGTTTCCGGCAACATGTCCGAAAACAAACAGCGCGCAAAGCGCAGCCACTGACGCAAGCAGTATGAATTTCTGAATCTTTTGATGGGCGAACACTTTGTACGGAAAAACGGCCGCGATGATAAACAGCACAAACCCCGCGATGACGGCGAACAGCTGCCGTTTAAAGAAATAGTCGCTGCTCACGCCGTAACGCATAACGGCGGTAATCATGCTTGAGCTGTATACCATTACCAATCCGAAACAGCACAGCAGAATGATAGCGCATATCAATGAATAATCGTAAGATTTTAACATTCTTTTAAACATAACATCCTCTTTCCTGCTTAAAGCTTACGTTTAATACCTATAGCGTATTATATTTTACTATAATTCATAAACAATTTACGCAGTTTCTTTATAGTTTTTCGGATGAAATGCAGATTAAGAGACCGTCTTACGAAAAGAAGATGCAAAAAAACGGTTTACGGTTATAAAAAAACCCAAACCGTTGAATAGTTTGAGTTTGATCATTTATTTTCCTGTAAACGCGTCATGCAAAGCAGACAGTTCTCTTTCAAGTCTGTCCAGCAGCTCTTTGCCGTCGTTTTCGTCAACTAATCCCAGGCGGACAGCAAAATCGATTTCCCTCGACAGTCCGAACATCTGAGTATCCAAGACCTCTTCATACAGAGGACATTGAGGCATCGTTAAGTTATCCATTTGTACTCGGATCAGCTTCAAAATCTTCTCAGCATCTAACTTCAACAGCTCGAATGCTTTCTGCTGATGGTCAACTATAATCTCTGAAGCCAAAAGTATCCCTCCGTTCCCCAGGCGAGTACCTAATTCTTCTATTTATCATAAAGGGTATCAGGTGAAATTGCAAGAGGATTTAAGCAGATGTTATGATAAAAAATGTTTCAAAAAATACTCAGCCTGTATTTCTCAGACATGATTTCCAAAAGCTTCACACCCGCGATGCTGTTGCCTTTTTCATCAAGCGCCGGGCCGAATATACCGATCCCGAAGTTGTACGGCGAAATGCCCATGATTCCTCCCGAAACGCCGCTTTTAGCGGGAATGCCGACCTTGATTGCGAATTCCCCGCTCGCATTGTACATGCCGCATGTCACCATAAACGTCTTGCAGATTCTCGCCACATCTTTTTTAATGACCTGCTCCCCGGTTTCCGGATGCTTGCCGTCAAGGGCGAATACACAGCCGATTTTGGCTAAATCCAGACTGCTCATCTTAATCGCGCACTGTTTTGTATACAAATCCATGACCTCTTCAACATCGCCTTTAAAAATGTCATACTGCTTCATGTAATAACACATGGCCCGATTAATCATGGATGAACTGAATTCCGATTCCGCGACATGGCTGCAATATGTAATGTCCTGATTATTCGCAAGTCTTCTGATGAATCCGAGCAGGTAATCCAGGCGGTCTTTCGGCGAATGCCCTTTAATTAAGCCCGTAACGACGAGAGCCCCTGCATTAATCATCGGATTTAAAGGCTTACCCGGATTCACTGTTTCAAGCTTAATCATGGAATTAAACGGGTCGCCGGTCGGCTCCTGACCCACGCAGCTGAACACCTTTTCCTTTCCGTAATCCATCAGTACGAGCGCCAGAGAAAGCACTTTCGAAATGCTCTGCAGCGTAAATGTCCGGTCGGCGTCTCCTGCCGTCAGACATGTATTTTCCGCATGATAAATCGTGACCGAAAGGCTGTCTTGTTCAGATTCAGCCAGAGCCGGAATATAGTCTGCCACTTTGCCTTCTTCGGTTCTTTTTTTCGCTTCCTGAACTAATGCGTCCAGCTCTTGGTAATGCCGGCATACCATGTCGATCATCCTCACTTCGCTGCCGTTGTATACATCTAATTTGCGACGCAAAGTGACAATTCATGCGAAAACTTTTATACTTTAAGTAAAGGGGGGCTTCACCATGAGCGTTATTCAAGTAAAAGGCAATGTTACATACCCGATTACAATTGATCCGAGTGTCTGGATTTTCGATGACCGCAAGTTTCCGTTTGAAAAAAATCAGCCCGTTCATCCGGACGGCTCTGCAGAAACCCAGGAGCATACGCTTGATCCGGAACGGGTGATCAGAGAAGGGCGCATTTCGCCGCCGACTTTAAAAAGCGAAAAACGTTATGAAAAAGAAAGACTGATGAACGGCAGCTTCGCCATGAAGCTCGGCGCTGTTTTAGCAAATGCCGAGCCGAAAGAAAGCGCTGTCCTGTGCGCATTTATTTCAAAATCAGAAAGAACCGAAGTGCCGCTCGAAAAGGCGATGGACGCAATCGCGCATTTCAGCGATGCGGGGAAACCCCTTCAAGACGGCGGCCCGGTCCATTTTTACGTGGACGGAGACTTTGAAAAACCGATAACGGGCGTCACAGAAATCGAAGTTTTATAACAAATCGGCGGCAAGCTGTGCAAGGCCGGATCTCTCACCTTTCACAAGCTTCACGCTGCCGGAGACGGTTTGTTCTTTAAACCGTTCTACAACATAAGCAAGTCCGTTGTTTAAACTGTCTAAGTATGGGTGATCTATTTGCTCCGGATCGCCCATCAAGACAATTTTGCTGCCCTCTCCCACCCGAGTCAAAAGCGTTTTGACCTCGTGCCTCGTCAAATTCTGAGCCTCATCAATAATAATAAACTGATCCGGAATGCTTCTTCCCCGAATGTATGTCAGCGCCTCCACCTGAATCGATCCGATTCCTGCCAAAATCGCTTCAAGTTCACCCGGCTTTTTCGCATTGAATAAAAATTCAAGATTATCAAAGATCGGCTGCATCCACGGCTTGAGCTTTTCCTCTTTTTCGCCCGGCAAATATCCGATATCCTTTCCCACCGGGACGATGGGACGCGCGACGATCAGTTTTTTATAAATCCCGAGATCCTCCGTCTGCAGAAGCCCTGCCGCGAGAGCAAGCAAGGTTTTACCCGTTCCCGCTTTTCCGATCAGGGTGACAAGCGGGATATCTTCCCTCAGCAGGAGTTCAAGCGCCATTGTCTGCTGAACGTTCTTCGGCCTGATACCCCATACGTGCTCATCATCGAAAACGAGTCTTTTTACGGTCTCGCCTTTCTTATCTGTCATGCCGACCGCAGACGAAGATCCTCCTAATTCATCTTTCATCAGCACAAATTGATTCGGATAAACCTGATGCTGCTGGAGCTCCTTGACTGAAATTTGTTTGTTTTTATAAAACGAGGCAAACCGCTCTTTATTCATAAATATATCTTTGTACCCGCTATATATTTCATCATGGTCAACGACTCTGTCGTTTAAAAAGTCCTCCGCCAAAAGCCCGATGGCATCCGCCTTTACCCTGACAAGCACATCTTTGCTGACCAGGATGACGAGGCGGCCGTTTTCTTTCGTTTCCTCCTCAAGGCTTAAATTTTTTGCCACCGCCAAAATGCGGTTATCATTCGTTTTTTCGATAAAAATTTCTTGGAGCTGGTGAAACGACCGGTGGTTCAGTTCAATTCTGAGCGTTCCTCCGCTTTCAAGCGGAACTTTCTCGTGCAGCCTTCCTTTCTCCCTGAGCCCGTCTATCAGCTTAGATACGTGCCTCGCATTTCTCCCGACCTCGTCCATATACCGCTTTTTTGAATCGACCTCTTCCAGCACGACGGCGGGGATGACAACTTCGTTTTCTTCAAAGGAAAAAATGGCGTTAGGATCCTGCAAAAGTACATTCGTATCTAACACATAAATTTTACTCAAGTCTCAGCCTCCTGAAATAAGGATCAAAGCCCATCGTGTGCTTCTCTTTCCGCGAATAACGGGGATGCCTGCTAAAATATATGATTTGGTGCATAAAGATAGAAGGTTAATTCAACAATAAAATAAATGAAAGCATTCAAGGAGGAAATCTGACGTGCGAATTCTTTTCATTATTATACAAGCCTTGTTTATCCTTACCGGCTGCACTGCTGTACAGGACGGCCGCGGCCGCAATATTCAGAACGAATCAGCCGATCAGCGCGATGCAAAACCGATCCATGTGAAAAATACGGCTCCTGAGACAGCTGAAAATCCCGGCCGGACAGACATCGCTAAGCATCTCGTCGAGGTAACCGAAAAAATCCCCGGCATTTCAGATGCCACCGCGGTTGTACTCGGAAGATACTCCGTTGTCGGTATCGATGTGGATGACAATTTAGAAAGAAGCAAAGTGGAGAGCATTAAATACACGGTTGCCCAGGCGTTAAAAAACGATCCTTACGGCGCCAATGCCGTTGTCGTGGCTGATCCTGATACGGTTTCCCGTCTGAGAGGCATGGGCAGCGACATTAAGGCCGGCCGCCCCGTTTCAGGCATTTTGGACGAACTTGCCGCCATCGTCGGTCGTGTCATGCCGGAAGTCCCGAATGATGTGACCGACAATGAAAAAGAATCACCGACTCAATCGAATGATGATCAGCTGAACCAAAGAGACCAGAACAAGCTGCAGAACGAACAGAACGATCAATCGGATCATCATATGAAAAACCGCCGGTAAAAAGCAGCGCCCGCTCCAAAGGAAGGGCGCTGCTTTCTTTCCCTTTGGCAGGAGGGGCATCCATGATATAATGCTTGTCATAGTGAAAGAGGTGAAAAATCAATGAGAGTAAAATGTTCCATTTGCGACAAAATCGAACAAATTGATGATGAAACACTGACAGCCAAACGCCTCCGCAATCGTCCGATTCATACATATATGTGCCGGGAATGCCATGACCGAATCAAAGTCAAAACGGAGGCGCGGCTGAATACCGGACACTTTTCCTTTCATCCCGGACAAAAAGCGAAAAAAGATAAACTGAAAAAATAAACCGAATAAAAAATGACCCGCCGGAAGGCAAGGTCATTTTTTTATTGCGGTTTAGCTGACTGGCTTTTTTTGGACTGGTGCAGACGGATTTTGTAAACGATCAAAATCAAGGCGGCGACAACAAGCCCTTCTCCGACTGGCAGAAACACACCGAAAAAAGTCAGTACGGTGCAGCCGAGCACGAGAAAGAGATAAACTGCCGCAGCCTTCAACACCGGAAGCCGTTTGGCAAAGCCGAGTTTAAATACAATCACTGAAAGCACGACGATCGTTCCGTATAACAGCCACATTCCCGTCAGCGGATGCTCATCCACTTGGTAAAGAGCCGCAAAGAACGACAACCGTTCACTTACTTCATTCAAAAGGATCCCCCTCCCCTTTTCCGTTCGGGTTCTACCTCTTCAAATTCTGCAAGTGATTAAGACATTCCTGCTGTTTTTTTCTTTTTCGCCGCTTTTTCACGTTCGTTTTTATTCAGGATTTTCTTTCTTAAACGGATGGATTCCGGCGTTACTTCACAGTATTCATCTTCGTTTAAGTACTCGAGTGATTCTTCAAGCGACATAATGCGCGCTTTTTTAATCGTAGTCGTTTGATCCTTCGTAGCGGAACGGACGTTTGTCTGCTGTTTCATTTTGCTGACATTGACGACAAGGTCATTGTCACGGTTATGTTCGCCGACAATCATGCCTTCATATACTTCTGTTCCAGGCTCAACGAAGATGACGCCGCGGTCTTCAATACCTTGAATTCCGTAAGATGTCGCTTTTCCGTTTTCCATGGAAACGAGCACACCCTGACGTCGGCCTCCGACTTGGCCTTTTTGCATCGGCTGATAGCTGTCAAACGTGTGGTTCAGGATACCGAACCCGCGTGTCAGTGACAGAAACTCAGTAGAATAGCCGATGAGTCCGCGTGAAGGTACGGTAAAGATCAGGCGGACCTGGCCGTTTCCGTTATTAATCATATCAAGCATTTCGCCTTTTCTCGCACCCATTGATTCCATAACAGAACCGGTATGCTCTTCAGGCACGTCAATCTGTACGCGCTCAACAGGCTCGCAGCTTACGCCGTCGATTTCCTTAATGATAACTTCAGGTTTAGACACTTGAAGCTCATAGCCTTCACGGCGCATGTTTTCAATTAAAATGGACAGGTGAAGCTCACCGCGTCCTGAAACAACCCATGCGTCAGGTGATGCAGTCGGTTCGACACGAAGACTGACGTCTGTTTGAAGCTGCGCGTTCAGACGCTCTTCAATTTTGCGGGCTGTGACATATTTGCCTTCACGGCCTGCAAACGGGCTGTTGTTTACAACAAATGTCATTTGGAGCGTAGGCTCATCAATGCGCAGAACCGGCAGCGGCTCATGGTGGTCAGCCGGACAAACCGTTTCACCGACGTTGATGTCTTCCATGCCCGAAACGGCAACGAGGTCTCCCGCTCTCGCTTCTTCAATTTCCACGCGTTTCAATCCTTGGAAACCGAAGATTTTCGTTACGCGGAATGATTTTACCGTTCCATCAAGTTTCATCAATGAAACCTGCTGACCCACTTTCATCGTGCCGCGGAAAACGCGTCCGATACCGATACGGCCGACATAATCATTGTAATCAAGCAGCGCCACTTGGAATTGAAGAGGCTCTTCGGCGTTATCTACCGGGGCAGGGACATGTTCAAGAATCGTTTCATACAGTGATTCCATATTTTCGTCCTGCTTTTTCGGATCCAGACTTGCCGTTCCGTTAATCGCAGAAGCGTAGACGACAGGGAACTCAAGCTGTTGTTCGTTTGCGTCAAGCTCGATGAACAAATCAAGCACTTCATCAATGACTTCTTCCGGGCGGGCGAAATCACGGTCGATTTTGTTTACGACGACAACCGGATTTAAGTTCTGCTCAAGGGCTTTTTTCAGAACGAAACGGGTTTGCGGCATGCAGCCTTCATATGCGTCAACGACTAACAGAACGCCGTCAACCATTTTCATAATCCGTTCTACCTCTCCGCCGAAGTCGGCGTGTCCCGGAGTGTCCAAAATATTAATGCGTGTATCTTTATAGTTAATCGCAGTATTTTTCGCAAGAATTGTAATACCGCGTTCACGTTCAAGATCGTTTGAATCCATTGCGCGTTCGGCAATATTTTCGTTGGCACGGAATGTTCCGGCTTGGTGAAGCAATTGGTCTACCAAAGTCGTTTTCCCATGGTCAACGTGGGCAATAATCGCGATGTTGCGAAGATCGTTTCGAAGTTTCACATTTTCATCTCCTAAAAAAATTAGATAACTTTCATATTATACCACACATCCTCTTTAAAAGCGTTACGTTTTTCTGTAAACTGAAAGTATGACGTTAAAGGGGATGGAAATATGAAAAAATTGAATTGGCTCTTATTATTATTTGCATTCGCAGCAGTCTTCAGCATGATGCTGATCGGCGTATCAATCGCTGAGAAAAGCGCATGGGGCATCATCGGAAGCATTGTTCTCGTTATCGCCATGATGGGAAGCGGTTTCACCGTAAAGAAAAAAATGCGCGAACAGGGACTGCTTGATTAAAAGCATGACCCTTTGCAAAATTCCGTAAACATGAAAAGCACAATATCTAATGAAGCCTGAATCAAAGATTCAGGCTTTTTTACATCCTCAAAACAGGCTAAGATGTAAGGCTTATCTCCCCCGCCGCCTAGTCAGGAAGCCGGAAATGACGGCCCCCACTCTAGTTACATCAGCAGATTCCCTCAGAAAATGAAGTCTGAAATAGTCCGGCATCGTTATGCAGAAAATACCATACCTCCTATATCAATTCCATCATTGTCTTTTTATACTTGTGGCTGTAAGCAAATACACATGACAAGGAGAGAATGAAATGAAAACATCTTTTTTGAAGAAAACCGCTGTAACTGCCGCCGCAACCGCCTCAGCCGCCTTGCTTGCATTCAGTCCGCTTGATTCTGCCGGCGCAAAAACGATCCAGGCAAATGAACCGCATGTCCTGCAGGCTTCCGCAGAGAAAACACCGGAAGACGCGGTAAAACTCATTGACATCATCAGCCAATCGATTTACGAAAAAGACGGTGTCTATTATTTTGACGGTGAAAAAGCGGTTGAATTGGGATTAGATCAAGAACAAGCCCAGATCATTCAAAAGCTGTGGGACAGTTCAACCGAATTTTTAACCGTTCTTTCCCAATGTATTGAGAAAACGGACGGCGAATATACATTTAATAAAGAAAAAGCGGTGGAGCTCGGCTTTACGGAAAAAGAGGCCCTTATCGTTGATCAGCTGTTCACCGCTTTTTCCCAAAGTCTTCATATCCTTCAATCTGCGCTGATTGAAGAAGACGGTGTGTATACGTTTGATCAGGACCTTGCTGAAAAAGCAGGAGCAGGAAAAAAAGAAGCAAAGCTGTGTGCCGGATTCTTTAATTCACTGCCCCAGGAATTGCTTGAAGGCATTTATACAGCCTTTCATCCGGCTGAGTAAACGGATTAAAACGCCCGGTCATTCAGCCGGGCGTTTTTTTAAATCAGCAGTTTAAGGATCAGCATGATAAAGAAAACAGCACCGAACATACAGGCTGCTTTTATCAGCAGTTTCCCGTAATACCGTTCCTTAAACCGCCTTTCTTCTTCTGCATAACAAGCTGGCGCCTTCATCTTAGGGCTGCCGAGGTCAAGCGGCTCCTTCATCATATGATATAAACTCCCGCACTTACCGCATGATTCAAGATGGCGGGAAATAAACCGCTCCGTTTCTGTTTCACAATCGCCTTCAATATATAAAGGGAGTAAATCTCTCACTAAACAGCAAGTCATATCTGTCCGTCCTTCCTTTTTTCCGCCAAGTGCTGTTTCAGCTGCATTCTTGCCCTGTACAGGGTGCTCTTCACCTTCGAAAGACTCCAGTCCAAAACATCAGCAATCTCTTCGTAAGACAGCTCTTGAAATTCCCTTAAAATTAAAACGGTCTGCTGATCGCTTTTCAGACGCTGAATCTGCCCGGTCAGCGCATTCTGAGTGTCTGTCCGGGCGACGTAATGCTCCGGCAGTTCATATGTTGTTTGCTGAAGCCCTTCATTCAGAGTGATATCTGAAAATTGATATTTTCTATCACGTCTGTACCAATTGATGAAGGTATGATGGGCAATTGCATAGAGCCACGTTCTGATAGACGAATGGCCCTTAAACGAATCAAGCCCGTTAAATGCTTTCATAAATGTATCCTGAGCGAGGTCTTTAGCGGTCTCAGCATGATGTGTGCGTCTGTAAAGGTAATACATAATATCTTGATAATGTTCACGGTACAGCTGTTCAATTGACATCTTGTTTTTCATTTAAAAATAAAACCACACTGTCATCCAGATTGAGAGCACTATGAAGAATCCGTACAATCCATACGTCAGGCATTTCATGTATTTAATCTGGCGGATATCGCCGGACGGCGCATTCAAACCATGTTCATACTGCCCTTTTCTGTTTTCCGCCTCAGCTCCGAATAAATGCTCATGTTCTTTCATCCACTGGAGCGTGCCGCCTTCGAGTTCCCCCTCCTTATATAGGTCGTATAAATCGAAGAAGACAGCCTTTTTTTCTTTATTGTTCATAAAGGTTCACCGCCTCGTAAGTATCCGCGTTCACTACATATGCGTCATGACGGTTTGAACCGAACGGCTGAATAATGACGAGCCATGCGTTATATGTTACGCCGTCTTTCACCGCTATGACAGGCTTCACCCGCTTTTTGTAAATGATGCCGTTATAAGCTGCCGCCACTTTGTTGAAGGCTGTTTGTCCGTCTCTGTATGTATGCGGGAATGTTTTGGCACTTACCTGTCCGTAGAATGAAGCCTCTTTCATGCCTTCTTCATTCCGGAGCGTATAAACGAATGTGCCTTCAGAGTTTTCAAAAACGAGATTGCCTTCCGATTTATCAATTTGTCTAAGCTTTGAAGTATCCGCGTCCAGCAATGAAAAAAGCTTCTTCTGAAGTTTTGTTTTTGTTAAAACGGTGCTGTCAGGTGAGACTCTGATTTTCATAAGACGTCCGGATACTGCATCAAATATCAGCTCCGTTCCGTTATTCGCAGTTACGGTCAAACTGCTGCCGATCAGGCTGTTTATATTTGTATTTGTGATTTCAAATGTCTGATCAGGCATTTGCAGCGTACGAAAGGCGGCTTTTGATGCTTTCACTATGTCTTTTTCCGTCATATGCACCTGCGACAGTGACTCAAGCTGATAAATAGACGGATCTTCTGAAAAACCCATGATGGTGTCTTTTTCCCAGTAAAATACTGTGCCCGAATGTTCGTGTTTCGTCCCTTGTGTTTTCGGCGCAATCTCCACGACAAACTGTCCGTTTTCTTTTCTCACTGTTGTCTGAATCCCTTGTGTTTTTATTTTTCGGCCGTGCGCCGACAAGAAATCCAGCGACTTTTTCCGGTATTCCTCTTCTGTTAAAGTGCGGCCTTCCGGTTTTTTAAGATATTGGTAATTTGTAATCAATCGGGAAACCTCGTCCACTTCCGCTTCATAATCTTTCGTTTTAAAACGGTAAAAGTAATGGAGATCCTGATTGGTTTCTGTTAAATAAATCGGATTCTCTGCTGAAAAAAATGATGTAAGGATCCGTTCCGCTTGGTCTGAAGTGATATGTCCACCAACATCCTCAACAGTATCTTCAGCCAATGGCTTTGAAACCGCAAAAGCGGCATCTCCCGCATTGTATGCCGGATTCAAAAAGACAATAAAACCAGCGGCCGTTGCTCCCGCAAGAAAGTTTTTCGTCCGCTGTCTGATCCTGTCTGACCGATGAAATAAATGATGGGTCATCAGAAAACCGGCCATCGTTAAATACACCGTAAATGGGAGAAGTCTGCCGTAATCTTTTGTTACACCGGCCGAGGGCGCAGCGAGCACCCACACCAACAGCCCGATGACCCCAGCATAAAACACGCCGATAAAAACAGGTCTCGGTTTCCAATACATTTTAAAGAATAAAACATTCATAGAAATCAGCAGAAGTAAAACAACCGTAATAAAACATAGCATCGAAACTATATCCTCCCCCGCCATCGCATCGGGACTGATATTCCAGAAAGCGAAAAAGCTGAAGATCAGCTGAATGACCGGCAGTGTCACCACAGTGAGATCAAACGTATAAAACATGCCCTTTCCCCTCTGCTCCTGCGGCATGAGCATATAGTGAAACGCGGTGAGCAGCACATACCCATACATTAAGAGATGAACGATCGGAAGAAGCTCTCTTTCTTCCGATATCAAATAGTGCGCGCTAAAGTGAGTACTCTGCACCTGATGAACCAATTCAACTGTTATGCCCGCTAATAATACGGCCCTGAGCAGAATTCCTGAATAAAACCAAACTCTCTCACGGCTGATTTTCGGATGAAAAGTCAGCGCGTATAAAACAGCAAGGCAGACGGCTGACCACTGAATGATCAACACGCTCTGTCTGCTTAAAATGAAATACCTGTCGAAATGCTGAATAAAATGACTGAAAATCTCTGACATCTGAAACAATCCTTTTCGTTTATTAAGGCCTCACCCGTTTAGACAAACGGCTATAAAAAAAGTTTTACAGATCGGAACATTTTTCCCCTATCATTTTTCCCGACTTCATTTGTCATTTTTTTCAGAATAAATCGCATCATTCGACTCATGTCTGATTCAACACGTGCCTCTCGGCTTATCCCCCGATGCTGGCCGCCGGAAGCCTTTCCGGGACGATTCTATCAATTCATCAACGGAGTCTAGTTTTATATTGCAGAATGAGAGAATGCTGGTTTATTATAACAATATAAGTTTTCATTATTTTCAAAAAGGGGGATTTATTGTGGGTTTAGGTAAGAAATTGTCTGTTGCTGTCGCCGCTTCCTTTATGAGTTTAACCATCAGTCTTCCGGGTGTTCAGGCCGCTGAGAATCCTCAGCTTAAAGAAAACCTGACGAACTTTGTGCCGAAGCATTCTTTGGTGCAATCTGAATTGCCTTCAGTCAGTGACAAAGCAATCAAGCAATACTTGAAACAAAACGGCAAAGTCTTCAAAGGCAACCCTTCTGAGAGACTGAAGCTGATTGACCACACGACTGATGATCTCGGCTACAAGCACTTCCGTTATGTGCCTGTCGTTAACGGTGTGCCTGTGAAAGACTCGCAAGTCATTATTCACGTCGATAAATCCAACAATGTCTATGCGATTAACGGTGAATTAAACAACGATGCTTCTGCCAAAACGGCAAACAGCAAAAAATTATCTGCAAATCAGGCGCTGGATCATGCTTTTAAAGCAATCGGCAAATCACCTGAAGCCGTCTCTAACGGCAACGTTGCAAACAAAAACAAAGCTGAGCTGAAAGCAGCGGCCACAAAAGACGGTAAATACCGCCTCGCCTATGATGTAACCATCCGCTACATCGAACCGGAACCAGCTAACTGGGAAGTAACCGTTGATGCGGAAACAGGGAAAGTCCTGAAAAAGCAAAACAAAGTGGAGCATGCCGCTGCAACCGGAACAGGTACGACTCTTAAAGGAAAAACGGTCTCATTAAATATTTCTTCTGAAAGCGGCAAATACGTAATGCGTGATCTTTCTAAACCTACTGGAACGCAAATTATTACGTACGATCTGCAAAACCGACAATATAACCTGCCGGGCACGCTCGTATCAAGCACTACAAACCAGTTCACAACTTCTTCTCAGCGCGCTGCCGTTGATGCGCATTACAATCTCGGCAAAGTGTACGATTATTTCTATCAGACGTTTAAACGCAACAGCTATGACAATAAAGGCGGCAAAATCGTATCTTCCGTTCATTACGGCAGCAAATACAATAACGCGGCCTGGATCGGCGACCAAATGATTTACGGTGACGGTGACGGCTCATTCTTCTCGCCTCTTTCCGGTTCAATGGACGTAACGGCCCATGAAATGACACATGGTGTTACACAGGAAACAGCCAACCTGAACTATGAAAATCAGCCGGGCGCTTTAAACGAATCCTTCTCTGATGTATTCGGATACTTCAACGATACTGAGGACTGGGATATCGGTGAAGATATTACGGTCAGCCAGCCGGCTCTCCGCAGTTTATCCACTCCGACAAAATACGGACAGCCCGACCATTACAAAAATTATCGAAACCTTCCGAACACTGATGCCGGCGACTACGGCGGCGTGCATACAAACAGCGGAATTCCGAACAAAGCCGCTTACAACACGATTACAAAAATCGGCGTGAAAAAAGCGGAGCAGATTTACTATCGCGCACTAACGGTATATCTCACTCCGTCATCAAACTTTAAAGATGCAAAAGCAGCTTTGATTCAATCAGCGCGGGACCTTTACGGCTCTCAAGACGCTGCAAGCGTAGAAGCGGCCTGGAATGCGGTCGGTTTGTAAACAAGAAAAGAGACCGGAGAAATCCGGTCTCTTTTTTATATCTGAAACATTTCACAATGGCTTCACCATGATCATATATGTCTTTTCCCGATCGTCTTTTTCAAGCTTGAGCTGTTCAAAGCCGCATTGGCTTAAAAACAAAACCCATCCCTGCCTGTCCAGAGGAACGGCTGAAAACATTGCTTTATGCTCCCCTCTCAGCCGGCCCGCAATCTCTTCAATGACCGCGCGTCCGATTCCTTTCTCTTTTGTCTCCGGAGCGACGGCCACGGTTCCGAGCCACGGTTTTCCGTTTGAAGGGGCCCATTCCAAATGAAAACTGACGGCGGCAGGAGCGCCGTCAATCTCCCATACGAGCCACGTTCCATTGTACATGGAGTATGCAAGCATAAACTCCGCCGCATTTTTTGTTCCGAACTCTTCGTTTTTCCACACCGGGTGTGATGCCGCCAGCTGCTCCAGAAACCCGAGATCTTCTTCTACAAAATCTCTACCTGTCAGCATGTAAATAGTCGTTAAAGATAATTTTATGTATTGCCGGATTGCCCGCAAGCACGCTGTGGTTGTCTAAAAACGTAAACGGTTCGCCGTCTGTGGTCGTGTAAATGCCCCCGACTTCGTTCAGCAGCACGCAGCCGGCAGCGTAATCCCACGGTGCGAGCCTCATCGTAATGTATGCGTCAATGCGGCCGGCCGCAACACTGGCCAGCTCAAGTGCCGCCGAACCGTAGGAACGCGTTCCTCTGACCCGTTTTACGAGCGGCGCCAAAATACTCGGGTCAATCCTTCTGTTTTCCGTCACCCATGTGGCATTGATTGCAATAATGGCTTCTTCAATGGAAGCTTCTTTTAAAGGAGCAAGCGGCGTATTGTTCAGATAAGCTCCTTTTCCGCTGAATGCGTGATACAGCTCGTCCTGCATCACATCATAAATTAAGCCGATTTTGCCTTTTCCGTCTTCAAAGATGCCGATGGAGATCGCGAAATGCCGCTTTTGATGGACAAAATTCATCGTTCCGTCAATCGGATCAATGATCCAGACGATTCCGTCAAGGGAGCGGAGCTTATCTCCCTGCCCTTCTTCTCCGAGAATCCGGTGTCCGGGAAAAGTTCCCTGTATACGGTCAATGAAAAAGCGTTCCGTCTCTTTATCAATATTTGTGACTAAATCATTCGGATTTGATTTTGTTTCAATCGTCAAGCTTTCCTGCATGGATTGTCTGATTCTCGTTCCGGCTTCTTTTACCCATTTTTTTGCGATATCATCAATTTCCGTCCAATTTGTCATACCGTGTACCTCTTTTCTATGTATAGCTTATTCTATAGCATACTGATAAAGGCGATGAAAAAGCAAGGAAAATGAAAAAAATGCCTTCTCACGTAAAAACGAACCATTTCCTGCGGTTCGTTTTTACTATTCTTTATCCGTTAAGCCGAATCCATTCTTTTCTGAGACGTTCCAGTTTTCTTTTGCTGAGATCGATTTGATCTGCATTCTCTTTTTGCATGGCCTCATACAGGGTTGCCAATTCATAATCAACCTCTAGTCTCCAGACAGCTACACGGTTATTTTTTTCCTCCCTGAATCCTTCCTTCACCACTTGCCTCATTGTCTTTCGCCCCTTCCAGAGATCATTTGTTAAAAAAGCATCCCATTTTCCAATTTATTAATGATACTTCTTATATCGTATGGAAACTTATATTCGGCTGTAACAACATTCTTAAAATTGTGTGTTTACCTATTCGTTTTTTACCACCAATCCTCTCGGCTCAAACGTTCTCAATGTTTTTGCGGCCGGCGGCGGCTGTGGTAAAATATGAATACTTACGATAAGGAGGAAAAAGATGACTCAGATGCGTTTTACAAAAGAAGACTTCGATACATTTACAATAGAAGGTTTAGATCCGCGCATGGAGGTGTTAAAAGAACAAGTCCGTCCGAAGCTGACCTTGTTAGGAGAGCATTTCGCACCGACATTGTCAGCATTGACAGGAGATGAAATGTTCCCGCATGTCGCCAAGCACGCGAGAAGATCTGTCAACCCGCCGGCTGACAGCTGGGTTGCCTTTGCCAACAGCAAACGCGGGTATAAGAAACTCCCTCACTTTCAGATCGGTTTATGGGACACCCATATGTTTGTATGGTTTGCCATCATTTATGAATCTCCGATAAAAGAGGAATACGGCAGATTGCTGGAAGCGAAGCAGGAGGACATCACAAAACAGATTCCCGGTCATTTTGTATGGTCCCCGGATCATACGAAGCCAGGTGCGTACAAGCAGTCCGACATGGATCAGGAGCAGCTGAAAACATTATTTGAACGCCTGCAGACAGTGAAAAAAGCAGAGCTTTTGTGCGGCATTCAGCTGCAAAAAGAAGACGTGATCAACATGAACAACAATGAGTTCCTGCAAACCATTGAAGATGCTTTTAGGAAGCTTTCCTTTTTATACACACTGACTCAGAAAGTCTCATAACATAAAAAGCGGGCCGATTGCCGGCTCGCTTTGTCTACATTTTGATAATCGCTTGCTCTGATTGTTTCGCCTGTTTCACAGTCCGATAAGGGGAATAGGTGCTATCAGCTTCAAATTGGCTGCAGATTTTCTTTTCTTCCGCTTTCCCGGGAACGATTTCTTTAAAGCGGCGGTACGCATTCAGAAGTCTGTCTCGGTCAGCTCCTTTTTCATAGGCGTTTTCCACCTGCTGAAAAAAAGCAATAATATCCACGGCCTCCTCTGTCGTCCAGTCCTCATTCATCGGATATTGATATTCCAAATGTCTTCACTCCTTTATAATCATGCTCAAAATAAGCATCTTCCATAGATCATAAATTGTTCTTTACTTTCTTTCAAGTTCATAATATAATTCATTTGTTTTACGTTTAAAAAACGGGTAATAAAACTGAATGTAATACAAACTAATCCGTAGGTATTATGATAAAGGTGGGAAAACAATTGCCGCAACATGAAACACCCCTGTACAGCGGACTGAAAAAGCACGCGGACAGACAGCCTGTCCAATTCCACATTCCGGGCCATAAAAAAGGCGCGGGAATGGACCCGGAATTCAGACAATTTATCGGAGAAAACGCGTTAAGCATAGATTTAATTAATATCGAACCTCTGGATGATTTACATGCGCCAAAGGGCATCATTAAAGAAGCCCAGGATCTGGCCGCGGAAGCATTCGGCGCAGACCATACCTTCTTTTCCGTACAAGGGACGAGCGGCGCCATTATGACGATGGTCATGGCCGTATGCGGACCCGGAGATAAAATCATCATCCCGAGAAACGTTCATAAATCCATTATGTCGGCCATTGTATTTTCCGGAGCGGTGCCGATTTTTATACACCCGGAAATTGACGATGAGCTCGGAATTTCTCACGGCATTACGCTTGAGTCCGCAGAGCGGGCTTTGACGGAGCACCCTGACGCAAAAGGCCTGCTTGTCATAAATCCGACGTACTTCGGTGTGGCAGCGGACTTGAGCAGCATTGTAAAGCTCGCGCATTCTTTCAATGTGCCTGTGCTTGTCGATGAAGCGCACGGCGTTCATATTCATTTTCATGATAAGCTTCCTCTGTCCGCCATGCAGGCGGGCGCTGATATGGCAGCCACAAGCGTGCACAAATTGGGAGGCTCCCTGACGCAGAGCTCCATTTTAAATGTGAGAGAAGGTCTTGTTTCCAAAGAAAGAGTACAGTCGATTTTAAGCATGCTGACGACAACGTCAACATCCTATTTGCTTCTCGCTTCACTTGATGTCGCAAGAAAACGCCTCGCTACAGAAGGCCGCGATCTTCTTGAAGATACGATTCTGCTGGCGGATCAGACACGGGAACGTCTCAATCAAATCGAAGGCATCCGCTGTGTCGGCGAAGAAATCACAGGGTCTAAAGCTGCATTCAGTTATGATCCGACTAAATTAATCATTTCGGTCAAAAACCTCGGCCTGACGGGCCATGACGTTGAAAAATGGCTCCGCGAATCATATAATATCGAAGTCGAGCTGTCCGATTTGTATAATATTTTATGTATTTTCACCCCCGGAGACAGAGCGGGAGATGCCGACCGTCTTGTAAGCGCGCTTACAGACATTTCAAAGCAGGCTTCCGACAATGACTATGCTCATCAGCAAACCGAAGTTCTGCTTCCTGAAATTCCTCTGTTAGCGATGACGCCAAGAGACGCGTTTTACGCAAATACGGAAGTCATTCCGTTAAAAGAATCCGCGGGACGGATCATCGCAGAGTTTGTCATGGTGTACCCGCCGGGAATTCCGATCTTTATTCCGGGTGAGATCATTACTGAAGAAAATATCAGCTACATTTTTAAAAACTTGGACGCCGGCCTTCCTGTGCAGGGTCCCGAAGATGCAACGCTTGAAATGATCAGAGTCATCAAAGAGCAAAAAGCCATCCAATAAACATAAAGAAGCCCGAAACGAAATCGTTTCGGGCCTTTTTACGCTTTTTACTCTTCTTCAAGATGACACTGGCATTGTCCGCAGCATGTTCCGTATAACGTCGTGACCTTCTCATCCTCAAAGTAATGAATCGCTTCGTTACAGTCTTGGCAAACAATTGTACCCATCTGTCATTCCCCATTTCTCAGAATTTGAAAACGCTTAATTTTCACTTGTTGTTATTATATTATTATGTCACATTTAATATGTCAACCGATAAATTGTATAACACATTTATTTTTTTACGGTCTTTTTATAGCTCGAGGGTCAATCACAGTATATCCTTTATGACGCAATCCTTTTACAATGTCCGGCATGGCTTCCGCCGTCCATTTCCGGTCATGCATCAATATGTTGGCCCCGTCCCGCAGATAAGGACTGTTCAGTGTGATATCGGTAAGCGCTTTTTTGGATTGATATTTCTGATCCCAATCATACCCGAAGGTCCAGTTCATTTTCACCATACCTTCTTTTTTTATAAGTCTGTCACTGTAGTCTGTATTGCTTCCGAAAGGCGCCCTGAAAAATGCGGGCTTCTCTCCTATTACCTTTTCAACCGCTTTATTGACGCCAATGATTTCTTCCCGTTGTTTTTGTTCGGAAAGATCTTTTAAGTTTTGATGAGTCATTGTATGATTTCCGATCATAAAACCTAACTCATGAATATGCTTAAGCGCTTTCTTATTTTCATCTTTTTTCAAAAAATGTCCGTTCACAAAAAAGATCGCTGACGCATTGAGATCGTGCAGTTTGTCCGCAATCTCAGCGGCATGCTGATCAGGCGCGTCATCGATCGTTACCAATGCGATCGGTTTTTTCTCTTTCTGTTCATCCATTTTTTCCACAGAAAAACTTTTCGGATTGATATAGTAACGGGGCTCCGCCTTTTGTTTTTTCTGTTTTTCCTCTTTTGTATGGTGGTTTTCCCGTTTGGCGTGATTGGCCGCGGCTTGAGAATGGGGTTTGTTTGTTTGCATCTTTTCATTTGATTGGCAGCCGGCGAGTAAGCACATACACATGACGGCTGCAGCGGCTTTATACATGACAATCCCTCCTGATATGGTTTTGCCCCCAGTATAACGAAAAAACAGCGCTCTCACGAAAAACAATGTGCCTTTTTTACACATCGGCTGCGCAAGTTGTCACACGTATTATTTCTTCATTAAAAACGGTTTCAATTATATAACAATTCAGTAACAAGCCTTAGGTTTTTCACCTCTCGTGATACACTTGATATAGTCCTTATCAATGGATGAACCAATATATTATATAAAACAGAGGAGTAAGATAGATGCGCTACCGTACGGTGTTTCCCTTTTTTTTGATGCTGTTCGTTCTGTCAAGCTGTTCGGTTTCTACTGTCAGTCCATTCACAAAAAACCGGATCGACAGCATTCATCACACTCAAATCTTGTTTTTTTCCGATGAAAATCATATAGATAAAGAAGTGCCTTATTACGATGCGATCCTTGATTTAGAAAAGAAATATCCCCATCATGTCGATCAAATGAAGGTTTATGACAACAGAAAGGGATGGGAAGAGGAAATCAACACGTTCCCTGCGCTGATGGTGATCAATCATCGGCATGTGGTCATGAAGATTGAGGGATCCGTAAAGAAAAAAGAGGATATCATCAAACCTATGCAGCATGTGCTTGCACAATAAAAACAGCCCCCGCTTTTACAAACGGGGGCTGTTTCTTTGTTACATTATTATTTTACGATATGGATCGGGCTTCCGATTGCTACTTCGGCAGCTTCCATAGTGATTTCGCCCAATGTCGGGTGAGCGTGAATTGTCATTGCGATATCTTCAGCAGTCATTCCGCCTTCGATCGCCAGACTCAATTCAGAAATCATGTCAGAAGCGCTTGCGCCGGCAATTTGCGCACCGATTACAAGACCGTCTTCTTTACGAGTGATCAGCTTCATGAAGCCGTCAGTTTCGTTAAGAGACAGCGCACGTCCGTTCGCTGCAAACGGGAACTTAGCTGCAACGACTTCAATGCCTTCTTCTTTCGCCTGTGCTTCAGTGTAACCGACAGAAGCCAGTTCAGGCTCAGAGAATACAACCGCCGGAATACCGAGGTAATCGATTTCAGCCGGCTCTCCTGAAATAGCTTCCGCAGCGATTTTACCTTCGTAAGACGCTTTGTGAGCCAATGGAGGTCCGTCAATGATGTCACCGATTGCGTAGATGTTCGGTACGTTTGTGCGGCACTGCTTGTCTGTTTTAATGACACCGCGGTCAGTCATTTCGATACCAACTTGCTCAAGGCCGAGCTCATCAGTGTTCGGACGGCGTCCGACAGTGATTAATACGTAATCAGCATCAACCGTTTTTTCTTCGCCTTTTACTTCGAATGTAACTGTTACGCCGTCAGGTCTTTCCTCAACGCCTTTAGCCATGGCGCTTGTATGGATTTCAACGTTGCCTTTTTTCTTCAGTCTGCGGGTAACGAGAGAACTCATTTGTTTTTCGAAGCCAGGAAGAATTTCATCTCCGCCTTCTAAAATAACCAATTCAGTTCCGAAGTTCGCATACGCTGTTCCAAGCTCAGTACCGATATATCCGCCGCCGATAACAACGAGCTTTTTCGGAATTTCTTTAAGCGCAAGTGCGCCTGTAGAGTTCAGAACGCGTTCGCTATATTTGAAGTTTGGCAATTCGATAGGGCGAGAACCGGTAGCAATGATTGCGTTTTTAAATGTGTATGTTTGCGCAGAGTTCTCATCCATTACACGGACAGAGTTGCTGTCTACGAAATAAGCTTCCCCTTTTATAACGTCCACTTTATTTCCTTTTAAAAGACCTGCAACACCGCCGGTAAGCTTATTTACAACAGAAGCTTTCCATTCTTGGACTTTTGTAAAGTCAACCGTTACGTTCTCAGCAGTGATTCCCATGTCATCTGAATGTTTTGCATTCTCGTAACGATGGCCTGCATTGATGAGCGCTTTTGAAGGAATACAGCCGACGTTCAGACAAACGCCTCCAAGAGTTGCTTTTTCAACGACTGTTACTTTTTGTCCAAGCTGAGCAGCGCGGATGGCAGCTACATAGCCGCCGGGTCCCGCACCAATCACAAGAGTATCTGTTTCAATAGGGAAATCTCCTACTACCATAACATTACGCCTCCATTAAAATAAGTTGTGGATCGTTCAGTAAACGCTTGATGTGGTTTAACGCATTTTGTGCAGTTGCTCCGTCAATCATACGGTGGTCAAAGCTGAGAGAAAGAGCTAAGACAGGAGCAGCTACAATTTCACCGTCACGGACGATCGCTTTTTCAGCAATACGGCCGATACCGAGAATCGCAACCTCTGGGTGGTTGATAACCGGTGTGAACCATTGGCCTCCGGCAGAACCGATATTTGTGATCGTGCAAGAAGCGCCTTTCATTTCCGCAGGTGCAAGCTTGCCTTCACGCGCTTTTGTAGCAAGGCTGTTGATTTCATCAGAGATTTCGAAAACGGCTTTACGGTCGGCATTTTTCACTACCGGCACAAGCAGGCCTTTTTCGGTATCCGCTGCAATTCCGATGTTGAAGTAATGTTTTTGGATCACTTCATCTGTTTTATCATCAATAGATGTGTTTAAAACAGGGAATTTTTTCAAAGCGGATGTTAATGCTTTGACGACGTAAGGCAGATAAGTCAGCTTGATGCCTTGATCAGCAGCAACTTGTTTGAACTGTTTGCGGTGAGCAACAAGATTTGTTACGTCAACTTCATCCATAAGAGTTACGTGCGGTGCAGTATGCTTAGAGTTCACCATTGCTTTCGCGATCGCTTTACGGATACCGCTCATTTTTTCGCGTGTTTCAGGGAATTCGCCTTCAGGAGCCTGAGCCGCTGCAGGTTTAGCTGTTTCCTGAGGTGCAGCTGTTTCTTGCGGTGCCGCTTCTTGAGCCGCTCCTCCATTTGCAAAGCTGTCGATATCTTCTTTTACAACACGTCCGTTATTGCCTGAACCTGTTACTTTACGGATATCCACGCCTTTTTCACGGGCATATTTGCGTACGGAAGGCATCGCGATCACGCGTTTGTTCGGATCAGCTTCCGCTTGGTCCTGCTGTCCTGCGCCGGTTTCTTTTGCAGGCTCTTTAGGAGTCTCTTCTTTAGAGATATCCTGCCCTGCTTCAGCAGACGACTGAACTTGAGCCTCAGTTTTCGCATCTCCTGAATCATGGCTTCCTTTAAATTGAAGATCTTCGTAACCAGGTGCGTCAAACGTAATAATCGTTTGTCCAACAGTTGCAACTGTTCCCTCTTCAACTTTTAATTCTAATACTTTTCCTTTAACAGGTGAAGGAATTTCTACCACTGCTTTATCATTTTGCACTTCAGCCAGAACATCGTCTTCTTCTACCTCGTCGTTCGGCTTAACAAACCATTTTACGATTTCGCCTTCGTGGATACCTTCCCCGATATCCGGAAGTTTAAATTCAAATGCCACAGTTTTCGACCTCCTAGTTGATTAAGCAAATTTTAGTTATGCATACGCAAGCATTGAACCTAGTAAACAGACTCCTTCATAATAAGAGAAAAGGACTCTCTTTACCGTCTTTTATGATGCTTGATTAAAATTCAAGAACTTTTTTCGCAGTTTCAAGAACGTCTTTATGGTTTGGAAGCCATACGCTCTCAGCAAGCGAGAAAGGAAATACTGTATCAGGCGCCGCAACACGCAGAACCGGAGCTTCCAGGCTCAGAATCGCGCGATCATTGATTTCAGCTACAACGTTGGCAGCGATGCCGGCTTGTTTTTGAGCTTCCTGCACGACAATTGCGCGGCCTGTTTTTTCAACAGAAGCAATAATCGTATCAATATCAAGCGGACTTACAGTGCGAAGGTCGATAACTTCAGCAGAAACGCCTTCTTTTTCAAGCTCTTCAGCAGCCTTAAGCGACTCATGAACCATCGCGCCGTATGTGATGATAGAAAGGTCAGTACCTTCGCGTTTCACATCAGCTTTGCCAAGCTCGATTGTGTATTCCTCCTCAGGAACTTCCTGACGGAAAGAACGGTAAAGTTTCATATGCTCTAAGAAAACAACCGGATCATTGTCTCTGATAGAGGCAATCAGCAGTCCTTTTGCATCGTAAGGAGTGGAAGGGATAACAACTTTAATACCCGGCTGCTGAGCGATAAGGCCTTCCAAACTGTCAGCGTGAAGTTCAGGTGTATGAACCCCTCCGCCGAATGGAGAACGGATTGTCACCGGAGAAGTCCAGCGTCCGCCGGAACGGTAGCGGAGACGAGCCATTTGTCCTGAGATTGAATCCATTACTTCATATACGAATCCGAAGAATTGGATTTCCATAACAGGACGGTAATCTTGCAGGCCTAAACCGAGAGCGAGACCGCCGATACCGGATTCAGCAAGCGGCGTGTCAAATACGCGGTCCTCACCGAATTCTTTTTGAAGGCCTTCAGTTGCACGGAATACGCCTCCGGCAACGCCTACATCTTCCCCGAAAAGCAGAACGTTTTCATTGTTTTTCAGTTCTGTGCGTAACGCATCAGTGATTGCTTGAATCATTGTCATTTGCGCCATGGCTTACTTCGACTCCTTCGCTTTGTAAATTTCAAGTTGTTCTTTCAAGTTGAACGTCGGCTCTTCAAACATATTCTCAATCAGCTCTGTTACTTTCGGTTTTGATTCGCCGTCAGCCTTTTTGATAGCTTGTTTGATTTCTTCTTTGGCCTGTTCAATCACTTTGTTCTCTTCTTCTTCAGACCATAGTCCTTTGTTTTCCAAGAACTTGCGGAAACGTACGAGCGGGTCTTTTTGCTCCCATTCATTTTCTATTTCTTTCGTACGATATTTAGTCGGATCGTCACCGGACATTGTATGAGGTCCGTAACGGAATGTAAGAGTTTCAATCAGAGTCGGACCTTCACCGTTAATTGCGCGTTGGCGTGCTTCTGCGGTTGCAGCATAAACGGCTAGTGCATCCATTCCGTCTACTTGAACACCTGTAATACCGACGGCAACTGCTTTTTGGGCAATTGTCTGTGCGGATGATTGCTTTTCTACAGGAGTTGAAATCGCATAGCGGTTATTCTGAACAACGAAGATCGCTGGTGCTTTAAATGCTCCGGCAAAGTTCATTCCTTCATAGAAGTCACCTTGAGAAGCTCCGCCGTCACCAGTGTAAGTAATAGCTACCGCTTTTTTACCGCGCTTTTTAAGCCCTAAAGCTACACCTGCGGTTTGAATAATTTGAGCACCAATAATAATTTGAGGTGATAAAGCATTTACTCCCTCAGGCATCTGATTACCTTTAAAATGGCCTCTTGAGAACAGGAATGCCTGGTGTAAAGGAAGACCGTGCCAAATCAGCTGAGGAACGTCACGATAACCCGGAAGGATAAAGTCGTCCTGTTCAAGCGCGAAGTGTGATGCAATTTGAGAAGCTTCCTGGCCCGCTGTCGGTGCATAGAAACCTAAACGTCCTTGACGGGAAAGAGAAATTGAACGCTGGTCTAAAATGCGGATATACACCATTCTTCTCATTAATTCCTTTAACTGATCATCTGAAAGATCAGGCATTGCGTCTTTATTTACGACTTCTCCTTCAGCATTTAAAATTTGGAACGTTTCAAACTGCTTATGAATAGCATCAAATTGTTTTTTGCTATCAACAATTGAAGTTTTTGTCTTTGCAGCCATTTTTTAAACCACCTCTTCTTTTGATTTAACAGGGTTAGGATACCGTTTAGCCATCCGTATTAAAAACAGTCTTATCATGCTCTGCAATTCTAAAATTAATCATTCAGAAATTCACATAGCGCTTAAGCAAAGATAATGACGTTTAAACTGTACTAATAAAAAAAGATTTTTTATTAGTACAATATGATCAACAACCATAGTTTACAGTAATTAAACAAAGCCGTCAATCATTTATAACCTCATTTTGAAACCGCTTATAAAACTTAAGATCATATTGCGCCAAACTGTACTATAAAAGACTTTGAACTGTATTATAAAAATGCTCTACTGTACTATAATTAAAAAAAATTACAAAGAGTAAATTAAGTTATTTAACTTAGGGGCGGGCTTTGAAAAGATGCCGCGGGATAAAAACGGGCAGTTAGCAATCGTCCCGCCTGCCGAACAGACGGGACGATGCTTTTGTCTAATTATTCAATACCTGCCCACACGATATTCAGCGGCGTCAGCACGGCATGAGGATGAAACTCGGAAATCGGAGTGAAAAATACATACGTAAAATCTTCGGCTGGATCAGAAAACATGCCGCACCAACCCATTCCAAGATGTGAGAAGGTGCCTTCTGTCATGAAATAATGGTCACCGGCCGGCCACAAATTAATGCCTAAACCAAAGCCGCCTTCCTCTCTGGGCGCTCCGAAGAAGTAAAAAGGAAGACCCGGCTTTATTTGATTTCTCAGCATCGCCTCGACTGTTTTTCTTCCAAGCAGCTTCTTATCTTTCAATCTGCCTTTATTTCTAAACATTTCAGCCAACTTCCAAATATCTCGCAACGAAGAGTACAGACCGCTTGTCGCTTTATTCGGAAAATACGGGTGATGACTTTTTTCCAGCTGTACGCACTCGTGCTCATTGATCACACAAACTTCTTCTTTTAAAGCATCAGGCACATAAAAATACGTTCTTTCTAATCCGAGCGCTTCAATAATATGCTTTGTTACATACTGTTCGTAGGGTACGCCTGTTACTTTTGAAATAATGATGCCAAGTATAACAAAACCGGTTCTGGAATAGTTCCATGCTTCATCCGCTCCGTACTCCAAAGGCGTACTGACGAGATAGTTTATCCATTCTTCCTCATTCGTTAAGTCAATGCCTTCAGCCTTTTGAATATCCAGCTCAAAACTTAATCCCGCCGTATGAGTCAAAAGGTGCAAAATTTTAATTTCTCCGAAACCCGGTTTATCAAACGCAGGCAAAATGAGCTTGACCGGCATTTTCAGATCGAGCAAACCTTTTTCGACGAGCTGCATGACGGCTACAGCGGTAAACACTTTTGTCAAAGAACCGATTTCTCTGATTGTATCAAGCTCAAATGTTTGCTTTTCGTTTTGTCCGCCGGTAAATTCCCCTAACGACTCAGCTGCAAAAACCTTACCTCCTCTTGACATCATATAACTCGCACATTGCAGAACTCCATTGTCTATCATCGTCTGATAATGGCTGTTAAGAGCGTTAATTTGTTTCATATCAAATGCCGGATTGCTTATTGTTTGTTTCATTGTTTTCTCCCCCTGTACTGTATGTATCGTTTTCATCCCTTACTTACCGATTTCTTGATGAATTCTGACACCGCTTTATTAAATTCTTCCGGATGTGTGATGTTCGGAAGATGCCCCGCTCCCTTAATTTTCTTTAATTCTGCATTGCTCAGCAGTTTCCGCAGCCTTTTTGTTTCTTTCTGATCAACTACGCTTTCCTTCTCACCTGTAAGGATAAGCGTTCTTGTATGAATGTCTTTTAAAAAGCCGATTGTAGAATAGCCTTCTTGTTGATGTATCTTCATAAAACGTTCAATAGAAGCATTTAAGAATTGATTACTGTATAAACTTTCATATTCATGCGACTTTCCTATAGCTATAAAATCATTTTTCAGTTTTTCCTCGACACTGCTTTCGGGGTCTTCTTCGTATTCGGTGTAACTTCCGGAAAGAATGAGTGTTTTTACTTTTTCGGGGTATTCATAGGCTATCCTCTGCCCTATCATGCCTCCCCAAGAAGCTGCCGCAATGTGGATCGGCCAAGCAACCCCTATCTCGTTCAGCACTTCGATAAAAGTCTGAGCCAGCCCGCTCAGTGTAAAATCGGCGCTCCCCTCACTCAGCCCGTAACCCGGTGTGTGTATGACAATGACATTAAATTGATCTGCCCATTCCTTCATTTGTTCTTTCCACATGTAAGCAGTGGTAGCGAAACCGCAAATCAGTAAAATTGTTTCGCCCTTACCGCTCATCAATATTTCCATATGCCGGGCATTTTCTGTGTTTGCCAGAAAATGAACGGTTTCCGTTTCTTCTGCCTGGTAAAAAGCGATGAGTTTTTTTGCGGCATCGCTTTGATCGTGCTGAAGGGCTCCTTTCTTCAGTCTGCTCCAATAATGCAAATAATCGTCGAGATGACGATTGGAGGCCGTGCCGAGTATTCGGAAAGGACTTTCAGCTTCTTCCGTAACGAACGACGAAGCATCAAAATCGGCTGCAATCGCTGAATCTCTTACTAGAGGCGGTGCTGAACGGGCGGATAACGGCTTGAAATCGTTTTGTATTTTTTCTTTTTCTCCGTATAACACGATCAGCTGGTGGCCTTGGCCGAGAAGCGAGTGTTCAAACGCTTTGATTCCGGCAGTATTTTCCAATGGGTGAAGTCCGTACTCCCTTTTCATAATATCTTGAATGCCGGGATCAACTGACATGCCTCCGTCTTTCCAGAAAGGCCAATTTACAGCGATGGTTTTTCCTGATCTTCCCCCCGCCTTTCTCATACATTCCCTCCACTCGGCAAAATGCTCCAGAAAACGATTGGCGTAGGCGTAATCGGCTTGACCCAGACTTCCGATTTCTGAGGAGATGGAAGAAAACAAAACAAAAAAGTCTAAAGGCATATCTCTGAGCGCTTCATCCAAATGAATCACACCATTGACCTTTGATTGCAGCACCGCTTGAGCTTCCGCGTCTGTTTTATTCATAATGAGAGAGTCTTTTAACACGCCTGCACTGTAAATGACCCCGTTGATTTCGGAATAATCAGCATGAATTTTTTCCGCTAACTTGATGACCTGCTGCTTATCTGACATGTCAGCCTGAATATAAGAAATGCTTGCCCCGTCATAGCGGATGCTGTCTAATTTTTCTTCCATGTCTGCTGTCATTTTCGATCGTCCGGCAATGACAACGCTGGCTCCGTGATTTGCATAAAGAAACGCTGAAATAATCCAGCCGATGCCGCTTAACCCTCCGATGATGAGATACACCCCGTCTTTTGCAAACTTTGCGGCCTTTTGTCCTGTTTGCAGCGAAGCGTCTTTATATGCTGTCACCCACCTTTTTTGATCGCCGTCATATTTCACAGCCTGATGATGTCCGGCACTTAATTCATTGAGAAGCAAAGGTGCTTTTTTAATGGTTTGTCTTGAAGAAATCTCAACCGTTTTACACTTTATATTCGGCTGCTCCGCATTCAGCGTTTTAAAAAAGCCTCCAATCGCGGCGTAAACCGGATTTGTATATTGACCCTTGTCATGTACGTACAGAATGTTGATGTTTTCTTTTACTTTTTGATGGATCAAAGCTTTGCTCAAATAAAGAATTGAATAAAAGCTGTGAGTCAGATCTAACGCTGCTTCAGTATAAGCTTTTTTTGACAGGTAATGAATGATTGACGACGGAAACGCTCCGGAATTTTTCATATCTTCTAACAGTCTGGTGTAATGAGCAGACTGCTCCGGATTAAATTTATAATGCTTTTCATTTACCATTTCATATTCATCGGCGGCTTCCGCATAAATAACATTTTCACTGCCGATGTACTTTCGGATTTCATCACTCAATGAACTGTCGAAATCGAAAATCAATGTATTTTCCTTAGGTACTTCTCCGGACTTTAATGGCGATTCTATCCATTCTTTTTGTAAATACAAAGATTCAAGCATCGGCTTTTCAGACGGCTCTTTCGTTTGCGTTTTTTCTTTAAAAGCTGCGGCCGGCGTATTACGCACATCATATTTTTCTTCTAAATAAGCCGCTAAATCATGAATATTGTTATAATCAAAAAGCAATGTCGGATACAATTGTGTATCCAATCTTTCCTCGAGAATTTTCGATAAATGCAGCAGCTGTTTTGAGTCAAGACCCAGTTCGTAAAAAGATTGGTGTTTGTCCGCTTTATTTGGCGGTGTGTTTGTAACCTCTCCAATAATGGATGACAGCTCATCTGTTAATGTTTTATGACTGTCTTGGTGCAAAACTGTATCAGAGATAGAGTCTGTAATGTCGGCTCCGTATTTCTCCTGCAGATATTCCGTCAATTCACCGATTGTGGAGTAATCAAATAATAAAGTCGGGTACAGCTTTGTATCTAACATCAGTTCTAATTTTTTGGATAAGTCTAATAATTGTTTAGAATCCAAGCCCATCTCGTAAAAGGAAATATCATTCTTGACTGTTTCAGCAGGTTTTTCAATCATGCCGGCTATCTCTTGGATCAAATTATTTCTGATCATTTCTTTATTGTTCGTTGCGCTGCCGACCTCTTTAGCTTTTTGGGAATGCTCCAGCCTTTGTATTGATTTTTCATTTCTGACTCTTTTCACACCGAATCGCTCATAATAAAAAGCAAGCTCTCCATCAGGCCTGTATACTTCTATGTCCGCATATAAAATGTCTTTAGAAGGCGGCTGCGTTATACTGTTTTTATCAATATACACAAAACAAGATCCAGTTGTTTTATGCAGTGCCCGGAACGTCTCAATATATATAGGGATAAACGCATTTGTTCCTTCATCCGGCAAATCTGATGTAAGGATTCCCAACAAGCTGAGAGACCCATCCAAAAATGCGGGATGCATGTAAAAGTCATCTGTATATTCTTTTGAAAGTCCGCTTAAACTGACCTCTCCCAGAATATAATTTTCACCTTCATATACTGTACCTTCCAATTTCATAAAATCTTTATGAATCAGGCCGCCCCTGCGCAAATTACGATAGGCGGCTTCAGCCTCCGAAGTCCGGACGGCCCCTTTCATTAATGCTTCGATTGAAATTGTCTTTTCGTTTATCGCATTTTTTCTTATGATTTCCGCCTGCAAGTTGACTGACGCTTCACCTTCCGCCTTTTCAGCGACCCATTTCCTGCTTGTTGTTTCAACAAGCCAGCCGTTTTCTTGTTCCGTAAACTGGAAGCTGACTTTTTTATCAAAATGGACTGACGTCGCAACAGGTTCACGGAATAAAACATGTTTGATTTCAAAACTTTGGGGTGATATCCCTTTCTCAGCTAAAAATCGGGTTATTAAATCCAGATACGTTACGCCGGGTATCGTACGCACTTGATGAAGGACATGGTCTGAAACAATATAATCGTCATGTTTGACTAATACGCTGAACCTCATGCAACTCGACAACCTTTCTTCTTTTACAAAGTAAAGAAACAGAGCAGGTGCTACTCTGTTTCATCAATAATTTCAAGAAGCCGTTTTTTATTCTGTTTGATTTGTTTTTTCCGATTTGAATCCGGCCAGTACTCTTTTCTGACAAACTCGGCAGGCGGCAGCGGCGTTCTGACGGAATGATATGAATCATCCAGGCCGCTTACCAAAAGGTGGGCGTTTGTTCCGCCAAAACCGAAAGCGCTGATGCCCGCCCTCCGTTTTCCATCCTTCCAGCTTCTCAGTTCTGTATTCGGATAAAAAGGCGACTTTTCAAATTCAAAGCGGGGATTTGGCGTTTCACAATTCAATGTAGGCGGAATTTCCTTATGCCATATTGATAAAATCACTTTAATGAAACTTGCCGCTCCGGCAGCGCTTAATAAGTGTCCGATATTGGTTTTTACACTTCCTACTCCGCAAAATTGCGTTTTGTTTGTGTCTCTTCGGAATACTTTTGTCAGAGCCTGAAGCTCAATCGGATCTCCAATCATCGTGCCTGTGCCGTGAGTTTCGACGTAGCTGACTGATCCGGGAGTGATATCGGCTTTTTCAAATGCATCTTGAATAACCTGCTCTTGAAGCTTAGGATTCGGGGTCGTGATTCCCATTGTCGCACCGTCGTTATTAATAGCTGATGCTTCAATGATACCGTATATCCGATCTCCGTCAGCTTTCGCTTTATCCAGCGGTTTTAACAGAACAGCGCCAAAACCCTCTCCGGGTACAAAGCCGTTTGCCCTCTCATCAAAAGTAAAACACTGACCGTCCGGCGAAAGAGCTCCTCCTTCTGTTAACATCAGGTAAGGAATTTCATCCAAAAGCAGATCCGCCCCTCCTGCCAGCGCCATCTCTGAATCACCGTTTTTTATGCTTTGGCAGGCTAAATGAATGCTGACTAATGAAGAAGAACAAGCGGTATCAGAAACCATGCTTGGACCGTGAAAATTAAAGAAATGCGACACATGTGAAGCAATAAAGTTTTGACTAAGCCCGACGATGTGGCTGCTGCTTTCTTTCGGCAGTTTGTGACCGTAGCCGCCCATTCTGGAACCGACAAATACGCCGACTTTTTTTCCCGATAATTCCGTTTCTTCATAACCGGCATCCCGTACAGTCTGTACACTCGTTTCTAAGAAATGTCTTATCAGCGGGTCCGTTTGGATGGCTTTCTCCTCTTCCATGCGGAAATACTCCGGATCGAAGCTGCCGATTCCATTGATAAACCCTCCCCATTTGCTGATGCTTTTTCCCTTTTGCTGCACCGGAGAGTAATTTTCTTCTATATTCCACCGGGAATCAGGTACTTCTTTAATATGATTCTTCCCTTTTCTCAGATTGTCCCAAAATTCCTCTTTATCAGCCGCTCCAGGGAACTTACATCCGATTCCGATAACAGCTATCTTTGCAGAGGAAGCCGTCGGTTCTGTATTTCGGCTCGTCACAGACTGCATATCTTGCTGATTGCTGCTTTGAGAATCAGTCTGTTCAATTTGTTTTTTCAACGGCGGCGCCGTCTTACCGATATATTCCGCAAGACCATGAATCGTGTTGTGTTCAAGAAGCACAGTAGGGTCAATTTTTTTCTGAATCATTGCTTCTATACGATGTATAATGCTGACAAGAAGTATAGAATCTACACCGTATTCCTGAAAATCCGTATTTGGGTTAAGCTTTTCAAGGGGCATGCTCAATTCCTCGGCAAATACGGCAGAAAGTTCACTGACAAGCCCTTCTGAATGATCAAAAGTGTCGGGAGTCTCCTGTCTTCGGACTGGAACCGAAGCTCCGCCGGTTTTATTGATGTTCAGGAGACTGTCTGCATGAAACACTGTTCCTTTTTTCACGATAGGAATGATATTGGCCGATTTTCTCTCCAGTGCATGATACAAAATCGCCAGTCCTTCCCGTGTGGAAAGAGAGTCCAATCCCAATTCATCATATAAAGGACTCGTCACAGTACCCATTCCGACTTCTTTCCAGCTCGGCCAATTGATGGACGTGAAATACGTTCTCCCCTTTTGAAAATGATAAGCCGCGAAATAGTCCATATATGCGTTTGCAGACGCGTAATCAGTCATTCCTTTCGACAGTTTGGGTGACTGTGCAGCAATTGATGAAAATAGAATAAAGAAATCCAGCGGCCTATTATTAAAAATCCGCTCCAAATTCTGAAGTCCAGTGACTTTCGGCCCGTACACCGTCTTAAATTCACTCATTCTTTTATGAATAAAGGCCGGATTTCCGCCGCTGTGCAGTCCGGCACAGTGTATGACACCGCTTATATCTTTAAATTCAAGGCTTACTTGGTGAAAGAATGAACGCAGCTTCTCTTCATTTGTGAGAGAACCGCTGTAATACAGATAGTTGACACCTTTCTCTTCAAAACTTTGAAACAGTTTGATATTGCTGACTGTCTTTTCGTCCTGTCTGCCCTCTTTCAGCAAATGATCCCATTCACTTCGCAAAGGTAATGGACGCGTACCCGTCAGTACGAGTTTTTTCACTCCCCGTTTCACCAAATCTTCAGCTATTGCTCTGCCAATGCCCCCTGTCCCGCCGGTAATCACGATGGCTTTATCCGCAGGAAATGAAACAGGCCCGCCAGTATGGATTCTTTCTTCTTCAAAATACGGAACATATCTGACGCCGCCGCGGTAGCATACTTCATTCTCTCCGGTACATTGCGCCCTTTCATTCTCAAAGATTTGTTTCAGCTCATGCGTTTCTTTCATGCTGTCTATATCTATTGTTTTCACATGAACAAAGCCGTATTCCGCAGAAAGGGCTTTCAGAAAAGCCGCTGATTCTGCCCCCGTCAGCTTTGGTTTTTCCGCTTTAAATACCTGCAAGCCATTGGTGATTTGTAAAATGGATAATGGTGTTTCCTTTTTACTCCTCTTAATTATTTCTTGTATAAATAAGAATTTACCATATGGGATGCCGTTCTGATTTTCACTCTGGTTTCCGATATCTGAGAAATCAAATATATTTTCGACCTGCCGCTCACCGCCCGAGAAGATCTCACGGATAACGTCGTATGCGTGGTTTTCATCTAATAAAGAACACTCAAACATTTGATCAGAGTGTTTTATAAATGAAGAGTGATGTTTTATGACAATCAGATTCTCCTGATCTATATCCGAACAAATGGTGCGGGCAATTGATTCTGTGTCTTGATTTACAAATGCTACTGTCAGTTCGTACTCTTTTGTTTCGGATGGATTTACAAACGGATTCTCCCTCCATTTTTTTTGCAAGTGATGTTGAAAAGAATGCTGAGGGATCTCTGCCTTCTCAGTCCTGGACGGAACCCAATAACGTTCTTTCGCAAACGGATAAGTCGGAATTGAGATCCGTTTACCCGGCTGCTGTAAATGTTGATGAACGGATTTCCAGTCGATATCCGCCCCCCAAACCCATAATTGAGCCAGCTTTTCCGCTTCACCGTTCTCAATAATGGTCTTTACAAACAATTCACCTGCTCTGCCTTCCGTTAACGCCTTCATTTTTTCAGCAAATGCATCTGCTGATTGCTGATTAACATATACGCCTGGAACTTGCTTGTCACCGCGGCAAAACTCAAATAATTTATCTTTCATTTCTTTAAGAGAGGTACCGGTAATCGCTGCTCTGGCCTCCATCGCTTCTCTGCCCGATTGTGTAGTGTATGCCAGATCCCGTAAAACGACGCTTTCCGATTGGCCGGCTTCCATCACTTCATTCGGGAACATGTTTCTTATCGCTCCGGCATATTCCTTCAATAAGTATTCAGTAACCGCTTGAATGGAGGGGCAATCAGTTAATTCATACATCGTGAGTTCAATATGAAACATTTCGTTAATAAAATCCGCCATCCGGCTTAATTCCAAAGGTCCTACGCCAAATTCACTCAGGTGATCAGCAATATTAATTTCTTCCGGATGGATATGAAGCAATTCCGAAACAAACGGTTTGAGTACTTCATTCACCTTTTCTTTCATATCAGGCTGTTTATCCTTTACTTCAGAACTTAGTGAACGTTGGATAAAATCTCTCATGTTTTCGGCATACTCAAGAAGACGTTCATTGTCTTTGGCAGATAACAGGACAATATGCGGTTCATTCTCAACATGTTCTGTTGTGACGTTTGTTTCTTCATATTCTTCTATAATGATATGAACATTCGTTCCTCCCGCTCCGAATGAGCTGATCCCCGCTCTTCTCGGAACAGTTACTGTTTTTCCGTTTTCCTGCAGTTTCGGTTTCTTCCAGTCTTGCAATGACCGCTGTACATAAAAGGGAGATGCTTTAAAATCAATATTTGGATTCAACGTCTCCGCATGTATGGAAGGAAACAGTTTTTTCAGTTTCATTTGCAAAAGAACCTTTGTCAAACCGGCAATTCCCGCTGCGGCCTCAAGATGGCCGATATTTGATTTGACAGAACCGATTGAACAATATTGAGTGTGCTCCGTAAATTCCCGAAACGCTTTTGTTAACCCGGTGATCTCAATCGGGTCTCCCAGAGCAGTTCCCGTTCCGTGAGCTTCAATATAACTAATTGTACGAGGGTCAATACAAGCTTTCTCAAGCGCGTCCTGTATCAGTTCAGACTGACCATTCGGATTAGGAACCGTAAAACCGTTTGTTCTCCCTCCGTGATTGACCGCTGTCGCTTTAATCAGCGCATAAATATGATCTCCGTCCCTTACCGCTTCCGCCGCCGGCTTTAAAAGTACGGATCCCACTCCTTCTCCCGGTACATAACCGTCACCGCCCTCGCCGAATGTACGGCATCGGCCATCACTTGCAAAGAAGCGGCTTTGATTTAATAATGTATATTTATTCGGATGAAGCGTAAGATTGACCCCGCCCGCAACAGCAAGTGTGCTTTCTCCTCTTCGTATACTTTCACAGGCTAAGTGAATGGCGTTAAGAGAGGATGAACACATTGTATCAACCGCCATACTCGGCCCCTTAAAGTTAAAGAAATACGATATTCTGTTTGCTATTGCAGAAAATGGAGACCCGACGGCCAGTTCATTTCCTTTAAGTGATTCTTCAACGCCGAAAAATTGATAGCTTCCATATGTGACGCCTGCAAAAACTCCGACCTTTTTGCGGGTCAGATCTGAAGGTTTATAACCCGCATCCTCTATGGTATTGTACACTGTCTCTAAAAAGAGACGTTCCTGAGGATCAAGAAAAGCCGCTTCTTTCGGTGATATCCGGAAAAATAAAGGATCAAACCGATCTGGATTTTTCAGAAAACCTCCCCACTTATAGCAGCTTCCCTCCAGCATTTCCTTCCGGTCATCAGGAATTTCGCTTACGCAATCCTGTCCATTCATCAGCACATTTTGGAACTCCCTGATGTTTTCCGCACCCGGGTATCTGCCGCTGACACCGATAATGGCTATATCAGCAGAAAGGGGATCGGCCGCAATGTGCTCTTTTGAATCTTCTTCTTCAGAGCGTACCGGCGCTTTTGTTTCCACTGGTTTTCTTTTTTGCTTTTTTTGATATGAGACAAGTTCAGATGTGCCGGCCGGGTTCAGCAGTTTCATCATTCGTTCGCTGTGATGACTCAGGAAATATTCGGCTAACTGCGATATTGAATGATATTCAAAAAACAATGTTTTCGACAATCTGCCGATACTTTGCTCCAGCTTTTTGGTCAGACGCATGATCATCACTGAATCAATGCCGTATTTCTCCAGGTATTGTTTTTCATCTATGAGTGAGACCGGTAATTTCAATTCCTCTGACATTATATTTTTCAGATAACTGATGATATTTTGTCTTAATTCATCGTTTTTCAAATCAGCATCTTCCTGCTGGTCTGAATGTAAGCTGATTGTGCCGGTACGCTTCAGCACATCCTCAATCTTTTCTTTTCGGCCTTTCAGGGCAATCAGCTGTTCAGATGATTGACACAAGCTGTTCTCCAGGGCCTGTATTCCGTCACTGTCATCTAACGGGTCAAGACCGAGTTCCTGTTTCATGTAGGATATTCCTTCATCGTCAATACTCATCCCGCCGGAAGTCCATAGCGGCCAATTGACTGACACTACCCTTCCGGCAGACTCTTTTGCGGTCATAACTGCTGCATACTGATCCAAACAGGCATTGGCGAAAGCATAGTCACATTGGCCGGCTGAGCCGAAGACTGCCGATGTGGATGAAAACAAGACAAGTAATTCAACTTTCATTTTTCTGATTTCTTCCGCCAGCCACAGCGTGCCATAAACTTTCGAACCTGTGACTTGATCAATTTCTTCTTTTGTCTTTCTTAAGATAAAAGAGTCACGGAGTACGCCGGCACTGTGAAATACTCCATGTAAGGTGCCGAACTGCTCTTTTGCAAAAGCAAACATCCGTTCAGCATCACTTTGTTTTGAAACATCAGATCGGATATATTCAACTGTTGAACCTGAACTTCTTAAATATTCGATCTTTTTCTCCTGCTCTTCAGTTAAATCAGAGCGCCCCGTCAATATGAGATTCGCTTTCCATTTTTCCGACAGATGTTTTGCCAATATATAACCGAGACCGCCCAGGCCTCCTGTAATCAGATAATTCCCATGATGTTTCAGCGGCTGGGTTAAATCGAATGAGCCGGCTTTATTATAGCTTTTCGTAAAACGTCTGCCGTTTTCATAGCGCACTTCAAAATGGATATCCCGTTTTTCGTCACACTCTCTCTGATATATATCCGCTATTGCTGGAAGAGCGGCTCCCGCACCCTCTGATTGCGTGATATTGATAATCTGATAGTGAAAATTGGGGTGTTCCTGGTGAACGGTTTTCACCAATCCGCCGAGAGCATGATGCAGCGGCAGTTGTTCTTTATTCTCAGTTTGAAAAATATGCGTCAGCTTTATTATCTTTTTCCATTTTAGTTCAATCAGCGCCTGTGTAATATACAGAAGAGAAAACAATCCGTTTTCCAATTGTTTCTGTATACCTCCCTTACTCATGTCAGCCTGAGAATCAGACCACAAGTGAAGAATCTTTTCGGGCAGCTGATAATGATCATGAATGTACCGGAACAGCTTTAGATAATCGTCTTTTTTCACGGGATTCATACAAATCGTATCATCATGTAAAACAGCAAATTCTTTTCCGCGGATAACAAACAAGAGAGTACAGTCCTTAAACAAACCGCTCAATTCTTGTATTTGCCGTTCATTTTCTGCAAAAATCAGGAGCAATCCCGTCAAGGGTGCGCTCTTCTTATTCGGAATGAACGATTCTGTCCATTCCGGCTTGTAATAAAAAAGCGGATGGTTCGATGCCCGTGATTTTTGATTCTGAATGGATGTCACACGGGCATAGCCTTCGTCAGCCGATATCTGTCCTGATTGAATCAGATCAAGAATATCGCTGATTTGTTCACGTTTTCCGTTCATCATTCTTCCCCCATTAATTGTTTCAATACAGCCTTCTGATCAATATCATTGGTTTCCAATTGACGCAGGAGACGAATGAGTTCGTCGTCCGTCTGAACAGTGCTTTTTTCATGACCATATCTGAATCTCACATCTTTGCACTCTGCCAGAATGCTTCCGTTTTCATCTGTAAATGTCATACGACACGTTACATCACGGCTGTTCTGCCGGTTCTCTTTTTGAGTATAGACATAAAAATTTTGAGTGAGAGGCTGATAGACATCCGCCGCTCCCATTCCGATCAATTCCGGGAAGGTTTCTCCGCTGACAAAAAACGCACTGGCATGAATCGCGGACTCAAGCGCTTCAGGAGAGATCATAAAATTCTCTCTTTTTGCATAAAGCTCATCCGGCAATGAATGAAGCGACAGCATTCCGTCACTGTTTTTCGCTGATTCAATGACAAAAGGCGATTCAGCAGGATGTTCAGTCATTTCTGATTTGACTTCAGCAATATCAAGCGCTTCAGGAAGCATACCGCTTTCAGGCTTAACAATATGCGCATTTCCCCTGGCAAGACGTACTTTATTCTCATGTTTTGTGTTTGCATATATGTCAAACCGCGCAAAGTCGCGCTCAGGCGTCAGCGTAATCATCAGTTCCCGTATATCAGTCATTCCGTTCATGCTTTCGGTCCACAATAAATCAGTCAATGTATGAACTGGTTGTCCAAATGCCGCCGCTGCATTGACGATAGCCATTTCAGCCAAAGATGCATAAGGGAAAAAGGACACGTTTCCTTCAGACAGACTTAGTGCGAATGGATGATTACGGCTGATTTTTTTCGTGAAACTGAACTGATTAAAATCGGACGTGTTACTCCCCAAGAAAGGGTGAGTCGGCTTACTCACATCTGTTGAAACAAGCGTTTCCCCTTTTTCCGCTATCCAATACCGCTGTTTGATCAGCGGTTGTCCCGGAATAGAAATCCTGCGAGCATTCCGATTCACCTCAAAAGTCTCCCAATCTATCTTTCTTCCATTTACCCATTTTGATGCTGCTTCGGCGTAATCTGAACAAACGTGAGGCATTTCATTGTGAACTTCTGATTCGAATGTATTACCGGTATAGCTCAAGCTGCTTTTTTCACCCCTGATATAAGCTGAGAGCTCTTCAGCAATGACCTGCCCGGAATCTGCCACTATCGCCAGCCGTTCTTCCATATGATCGCGTCCCGTCTGAAGTGTATAGGCAATATCCTGAAGACGCAGTTTATGATTGTTATCCTTCGATTCATTTTCTGATAGAAAATCAGCCATAACCTTCGCATATTTTATCAGCCGTTGTTTGTCTTGAGCCGATAAAACAAAGATCACTCGGCCGCTTTGATGATCAAAAGCGTTTGGCGGCTCATACGCTTCCAATATAAGATGCGCGTTTGTCCCTCCTGCTCCAAAAGCGCTTACCCCGGCTCTCAAAGGATGAACAGCATTGCTGTTTTGCGGAATATTCCATTCAGCCGCTTTCCGCTGCACTTGAAAAGGAACCTGCTCAAAATCTATAAACGGATTAACAATATCGGAATGCAGAGAAGGAACAAGCTGCTTATTCTTCATTTGGAGAAGCACTTTCGTTACCGCAGCGATTCCTGCCGCAGATTCTAAATGTCCGATATTTGATTTCACCGAACCGATGGCGCAAGGATGATTCAGTTGATAGGAATCTTTCAGTCCTTGAATTTCAATCGGATCGCCTAATGACGTACCCGTTCCATGCGCTTCAATATAATTGACGGTATTCGGATCAATGTCAGCTTTACGAAGCGCTTCTGAAATGACCTCCGCCTGCGCATCCGGATTCGGTATGGAATACCCGCTCGTCTTTCCTCCGTGATTAACGGCGCTTCCCTTAATCACACCGTATATTTGATCTTGATCTTCTATTGCTTTTTTCAATGGTTTTAACAATACGGCTCCGACTCCCTCACCGGGAACATAACCGCTTCCGTCTTTTCCAAAACTCCGGCATCTGCCGTCACTTGATAGGAACTGCCCCATGCTGAGGAACTTATATTTATTCGGATGTATTGACAAATTCACTCCGCCGGCCAATGCCATATCGCTCTCTCCGCAATGTATGCTTTGGCATGCGTAATGAATAGAGGTCAGTGATGAAGAGCACATTGTATCCAGAGCCAAACTCGGACCTTTTAAATGAAAATAATAAGACACCCGATTGGCTATTGAAGAATAGACGGATGCCGGCGAGAAAGCCACTCCATTTTCTTCTCCTTCAAATAGTTGATATTGGCCCCACATTGCACCGACAAATACACCGACTTTCATCTTTTCCAGCATGTTTCTCGGGTACCCTGAGTCTTCAAAACAATTTTTGGCCGTTTCTAAAAAGAGCCTTTCCTGGGGATCCATAAGTTCTGCTTCCCTTGGGGAAATATGAAAGAAAAGCGGATCAAATTGATCGGCTCCGCTGATAAAACCTCCCCACTTGCTGTAAGACTTCCCTTTCATATCTCTGTCTTCGCTGAAGAAATCATCCATATTCCAGCGGTCAGGCGGGATTTCTGTAATACAATCTTTTCCGTTCTTTAAATTCTCCCAAAATTCAGGTAAGTCTTCAGCCATCGGATACTTCCCGCTTAATCCGATAATGGCAATGTCCTCATGCCTTGTATCAGCTGTTTCATTTATTTGGATCTCACGGCTTTCATCCTCCATGAAGGTATCTTGAAGTGCAGATTTCAATTTTTCTTTGTCACCTTCAAACACGATCAGCTGTGATGCGTTCAGAGAGAGTGAATCTTGAAAAGCTTTGATCCCATTGGTTTTACTAAGAGGAACCATACCGATTTTTTGTTTCATCCATTTTTCAGTTTGTTTATCCACTTTCATGCCGCCGTCTTCCCATAGCGGCCAGCCGATGGCTACTGAGACGCCGGAGCGTTCTTTTTTCCGCCTCATTCCTTCACGCCACTCAGCGAAAAGATCGATGAACCGGTTGGCCAATGCGTAATCCGTCTGTCCGATATTCCCGTACATTGAGGTGCTTGATGAAAACATCACAAAGAAGTCCAAAGGTTCGGTTTGCAGCAAGCTGTCCAATAAGACCGTCCCATTTATTTTCGGAGCGATCACTTCCTGGATTTCATCTTTTGATTTTTGAATCAATAAAGCGTCGTGCGTCACACCGGCACTGTGTATCACACCGTTGATTTCTCCGAATTGCCTTTTAATGGTTTTTATGATTCGCTCTGCATCGCGGCTATCTGAAAAATCACCTCTTATATATTGAACCGAAGAACCGCCTGCTTTCATTCGGCTGATTTTGTTCTTTTTGTCTTCCGTAAGTTCAGAACGGCCCGCTAAAATAATATTGGCTTTTGTTTGGGCTGCGATATGTTCTGCAAATATAAGGCCTAAGCCGCCGGACCCTCCTGTAATCATGTATACTCCGTTTTCTTTAAAGGAGAAACCTGAGTTTTGATCCGGTTCCGCTTCCCGTAAGGCACGGACCCAGCGCACATTTCCTTCATAATAAAGATCGGTTTCTCCCGGATGCGCTTCAGTTGATTCGCATCTGATGATTTCAGCTGTGAGATCCGGCAACGATGACTTGTCTGAAACTGATATCCCGATTGTCTTAAGGGCCAGTTTCGGGTTCTCAAGCAAAATAGACTGCCCTGCGCCATGGACTGAAGCGTAAAGCGGCTGATCATTTTTATGGTCCGCCGGATAAAGGAAAAGCGATACAACCTTTTTTTCCGCCTTGCTGCGCATCAATGCCCGGCTGAAAAAGAATAGCGGGTAAGCCCCTTTAGAAAGCTGTTCATTTATTTTTTCCGGGCCGGCAAATGACCCTTCCGGCCACCCGTAAACCACGGTGTCGGGCATTTGCCCCCTTTTTTTCAGATCAGCTGCAAGCCTGTCAAAGTGAGCTTCCTCCCTGTGATCTATCTCATAAACACCGTCTCCGTGATAGGAGAAACGATTCCCTGATAAAACGAGGATGATCTGTGTATTTTCGAATCCATTTTCAGCATTTTCCCGCATAAAATGAAAAAGCTCTCTGTCATATTGAAACAGCAGGCATGTTCTTTTCTTTTTATTTCCGCAATGCGGGTACCAAGCGGCCGTCTTTTGTCTCCAATGCGGCGTTAAATAGGTCAGATCCGTATGATTCTCTCCATGATGAAGAGGGCGGTCTTTGTCAACGGAGGTTTTTTCGCCGCTCTCTGCAAAATAGTTTGCAAGTTTTTGAATCGTCGGATACTCAAACAATAAAGTAGGGTACAGTTCCCTGCCTGTTTTCTCTTCCAATGCCTTTACGGCTTGCATAAGTGTTACGGAATCGAGGCCTTGTTCATAAAAACCTTTTACCACAGAGAGTGTTTCAGGGGCAGTCCCTTTGATATCTGCGATCAGCTGCTGAATGTCTCCTTCTGTTATAAGAGCGGAAAGATTTTCGTTCTTACTTTCTTTCATGTCAGGCTTTTCAGCCGGTTGATTTTGCGTTAAGAAATAACTGGAAATTCTTTGATTTTCTTTAATATACGCGGCGAGTTCCCGGATCGTTTTCTGCTCAAACAGGAGTGTAGGATACAGCTGTTCCCCTGTTTTGTTTTCAAGTTCTTTGACAATGGCAAGCAAAGAAGCTGAATCCAGGCCCTGTTCATAAAAACCAATGTCTGTCCTTATGTCACGCAGATCTATATGTGAAACCCCGGATATTAATTCTTTAAGGTGTGTCTCGATGCTTTCGCTTCGATTTATGATTGAATCTTTTCTGATCAGGCTGTCTTTTGGCTGAGAAGCCGTTTCAGTTTCCAAACGAGTCTGCTTCAGGTTTTCAATTAAATCTTTTGAGCGAATATGTTTCACAGACAGCCGCGTAAAATAAGCGATCATCTCCCCGTGTGCATCGTACAAACCGTAACTTACTTGGATGACATCCCCTGAATCATGATTTTGGTCTTGCTTCTCTATGTACACATAACACCTGTCTTCCAGGCGCTTCGTCATACGGAAAGATTCAATATGAATGGGAATATACGTTTTCATCCGGCTTGCCGGAGATCCTTGTGTAAAATATTCGGGACATGCCTGATAAAGGATCGATATGATGGTAGACGCATCAAGAAAAGTGGGATGCAATTGAAAATAGCCGGTATATTGATTGGCAATTTGGCTGAGCGTCAACTCTGCAAGTACAGAATGATCAGACGCATAAACTTTCCCCAAACTCTTCATAAATTCAAAATGCTCTATATCAACCTTTTTTAAATAGTCATAACATATCTCCATATCAGCTTCACGGGCGGAGGCATGTTTAATTTCATCAATATTGATTGAACTCATGCTTTCCGGAATTTTCGGCATGAGCCTGCAGTTCATATTCTCATCCCAGCTTTCATCCAGAATGCGGTCATCTTTTACCTTTCTGCTCTTCGCCTGAATTTCCCATCCCTGTTCCAATCCCTGAAAACGGATGCGGATTTCTCTGTCAAAGGTATCCGATGTTGCTACAGGTTCCAAATACAAAATATTCTGACACTCGAGTTCTTCAATAGGCAAACCTTTGCTCAGCGCCATACGGTATATCATATCTAAAAATGTGACACCGGGTATAATCCGGGTGCCATGCACCCGGTGATCCCTGACAATATAGTCCGTATGTTTAATTGTTAATGTGAACTGATAGTTTTGATTACTGGCCACCTGTCTCATTCCTTTTCTTTTCTTTATAATTCTTTGAAATCAAGTAAAGGAATCAGCAATTCTGACTCTTCCTTTTCTGGAGTTTCTCCATTGTCGATCCAGCATTGTTCCTTATTGAATATAATCGGAGAAAGCGGGTGTCTTTTTGTCTCTCCATATCCTAATGTGAGATGGCTGTCGCTCAATATCATATGTGCGTTCGTGCCCCCGAATCCAAAAGAGCTGATTCCGGCTCTCAAAACCCCTTTTCTGGGACGCCATTCTTTTAAAGACGTGTTCGGAAAGAATGGCGACTGATCAAATTTAAAACGCGGATTTGGCGTTTTACAATGTAATGTCGGCGGGAGCATCTGATTTTTTATGGATAAGGCAACCTTTATAATACTCGCTATCCCCGCTGCGCTCATTAAATGTCCGAAATTCGTTTTTACGCTGCCCACTCCGCAAAATTGCGTTTCTTCCGTAACCTCCCGGAACACTTCTGTCAGCGCTTTTAATTCAATCGGATCTCCTATCATCGTTCCGGTGCCATGCGTCTCGACATAACTGAGAGTATCTGCATCAATTCCGCCTTTTTTCAGGGCTTTTTTTATCACTGCGCTTTGCGCTTTCGGATTAGGTGTTGTCATTCCCATTGTCTGTCCGTCATTATTAACCGCGGATGAGTCAATTACCGCGTAAATTCTGTCACCTTCGGCAAGGGCGTCATCAAGTCTTTTCAAAAGGACTGCGCCGCATCCCTCTCCCGGTACAAATCCATCTGCCTTCTCATCAAATGTATGACACTTTCCTTCAGGTGAAAGCGCCCGAGCCTCACTCAGCATGACGTAAGGCTTTTGATCCAGCAAAATGTCAACTCCGCCCGCAATCGCCATATCTGACTCTTTTGACATCAGGCTTTGACAAGCGAGATGGACGCTGACCAATGAGGAAGAACAAGCCGTGTCTACAACCAGATTCGGTCCTTTCAGATTAAAAAAGTGTGAGATATGCGCGCCTATGAAATTTTGTCCTATACCCACGATCGTATTTTTTGAAGGGGAACCTATTTTGGACATAAACGTCCCGGTCCGCGAACCGATGAAGACGCCGACTTCTTTGTTTGATACTTCTTCTTTTGTATAGCCGCCGTCTCTCAATGTCTGGACGCTGACCTCAAGGCATTTTTTGATTAACGGATCAAGCTCTGATGCCTCACTTTTGTTCATATTAAAAAACGCGGGATCGAAAGACTCAATATCTTGAAGAAATCCGCCCCACTTACTGATACTTTTTCCCTTTTCATAGGTGTCAGAGTAGTATGAAGAAATATCCCATCGCGACGCCGGGACTTCGCGGACACTATTTTGTCCTTTCTTCAAATTTCTCCAGAACGTTTCTGTGTCCGGAGCATCCGGAAACTCACAGCCCATTCCGATAATAGCGATTTGGTTCAGACTGGTTTGTTGCATTTGAGATCCGCTGTCCCGTACTTCGGAAGCATTTTGATTTATATGTTGCTCTTTTTTCCGAATCTCAATGTTTTCTGAATCAATTTGAGGACTGATCCCCTCACTTGCAAATAATTCGTTTAAATAGACGCCCAGTTGTGAAAAACTCGGATACTCCAGAAAAGCTGATGGTTCAATTTTTATTTGAAATGCATCTTCCGCTTTTTTGACAAGCTGAACCAGTAAGATTGAATCAACTCCGTAATCCGCAAAAGACGTTTCCTGATCTAAATTCTCGTAAGGTATTTTCAGCTCCGCGGAAAAAATCTCCATTAACTTCCTGATCATAGCTTCATTGTCTCCCTGACCAGAGATCTCTTTTTCTTCAGCATCCGGCTTATTTATAGCAGCTTGAATTCTTGTCTGAAGCAGCTGCTCCAGCTTGAATTTCTCCGGATGTGTCTTTGCCGGTATAAGGCAGGGGTATCCGTTTATCGTCATCATTTCATCCAGCATGGCAATACCTGTTTCTGTTGAGTGTGAAAGTAAACCAAGTGCTTGATATGATGGACTTGTCACCTCGCCCATCCCAATGTCCCTCCAGCTCGGCCAGTTAATTGATTGATAATATGTTCTGCCGGCTGCATGCTGATACGCCGCAAAGTAATCCATAAAAGCGTTCGCTGCGGCATAGTCACTTGTTCCGGCGCCTAATAAAGGAAAGGCGCTCGCAACAGATGAAAACAAAATGAAGAAATCAAGTTTGTCATCAATAAAAATGTCATGAAGTACCTGCATCCCCTGTACCTTTGGCTCAAATACTTCTCTTATTTCTTGATCAGATTTATGAATAAAAGCCGGATTCGAATGATTGGCTGCACCAGCGCAATGAATGACCCCGCCGACTTTGCCGAACTTCAGTCTCACCTCTGAAAAGAAGCGTTGTAATGTTTCTTTTTCCGTGAGCGGCCCGGAATACACTTCCACCTGAACTCCCTTTTGATCCAACTCATGCAGCAGTTGTAATTTCGAATAAAGAGGTGACTTTTCATCGGTGTCTTTTAACATGCCGGCTATTTTATCAGATTCCGGAAGGTCGGTTACTCCCATCAACACAAGTTTTTTGACTCCCTTGCCGGCATAATGTCTGGCAAGTTCTGCTCCGATCCCTCTTGTTCCCCCTGTAATAACCAGGGTTTGATCCGTACGGCATACCGGCAGGCCGGATAGTTTCCGGTTTATTTCCGCTGCATGTAATTTCTCGACGTATGGAATATAACGTTCACCGTTCCGGTAGCAGATTTCACTATACAGCCCGTCAGCGCAAGCTTCATCTGTGATTACCTGTCTCAGTTCCGCCGCAGTCCCGACATGCCCGTCTACATCTATTGTTTTTGATTTTATCTTTTGATACTCCGCACTCAGCATTTTATATAGTCCGGCTGTTTCGGCTCCGGCTAACGACGGCTTGTCATTCAGAAATGTCTGCAGCCCTCTGGTCACATGTAAAACGAAAAGCTGTTTACGTGTCTTTATGATTTCCTGCAGCAGTGTCAGCTTCCCGATTGTGCCGGTGTGTGCCCCGTTTTGATCACTCCGCAAATCTGACAGGTCAATCATGCCGATGATTTCCGGATTTTCTTCTATGACTGCTAGAGCCGTTTTTTTGGCTTCTCCATTCGAATGATCCCAGTTATCTGCGCAAATGACAGCGGATTCAATCAGAGGTTCTGAATCAAACAATTCGAATGCAAGCCGCTCACTTTCACTATTAGCCAGGATCATCACCTGTCCTTTCGTAAAAGCGGAAGGCGCAGCCTTTTGTTTTTTCCACGATTTTTTTAATACATCAAATGATAAGTCAATCGGTGTATGGGGCAGACTTTGCGGTACACCTGTTTTTTTCTGTTTCTGTGTTGCTTTTGCGGCAGGCACCCAATATCTGTTCCGTTCAAAAGGATATACAGGAAGAGAGATAAGCTTCGGTAATTCCGCAGTGTACATCTCTTCCCATTCAACGTCTCCTCCGTTCACCCAGTGAATGGCCATATCTCTTGCATTTTCAAAGTGAGCGGCTGACAGGGCACCCTTTTGACCAGCGCCTCGGCGGGCCTTTCCCCTATATAAACCGTTTACCTTCTGATCTGACCGCAAATACATCGTCAGCTTATTGCGAAGATCGTCAATGCTGCTAACCTCAACAGCGAGCCGCTCTTCCATAGCGTTTCTCCCGGTCTGCGAAGTGTACGCAGCATCAGCTAGTGACGTTTTTGGCTCCAGTTCTTTTATATATGCATCAATCAAGAGTCTGAGCCGTTCTTCATTTTTGGCAGAAAGCAGAATAATTTGCGTCTTGTTGCTCTGTACCGTTTCCATCTTTTCTTCATTCTTATACTCTTCGATGATAATGTGAGCATTAGATCCTCCAGCGCCGAAAGAACTGATGCCTGACCTTCTGGCTTGATTTTGCGGCGTCTCCCAATCGGTCAGTTCAGACTGCACGTAAAACGGAGTTTCCCCAAAATCAATATTAGGATTTAAGTTATCGGAATGAAGGGAAGGAGCAAGCTGTTTATATTTCATTTGCATCAGCACTTTTGTGATAGAAGCAATTCCCGCCGCAGCCTCTAGGTGTCCGATATTTGACTTAACCGAACCAATTGCACAACGATAATCGCTTTTCGAGCTGTGCAAAGCTTTGGTTAAACCTGAAATTTCAATCGGGTCTCCCAAAGATGTGCCAGTGCCATGCGCTTCAATATAACTTATGCTGTCTGCATCAATCCCCGCCTTATCAAGAGTTTCAATGATGACGTTTGCCTGCTCGCCCGGATTTGGCACAGTGTATCCGTTTGTTTTTCCGCCGTGATTTACAGATGTTCCCTTAATCACACCGTAAATCCTGTCCCCGTCAGCCTTTGCGGCAGAAAGCGATTTTAAAAGAACGGCCCCGACTCCTTCTCCCGGCACATATCCGTCTCCTCCCGCTCCAAAGCTTCTGCAGCGCCCATCGCTTGAAACAAAATGGTTTTGTGAAAGCAAAGTATATTTATCCGGGTGTAAGGATAAATTCACTCCTCCGGCAATAGCGAGGGTGGATTCTCCCCTTTTTATACTTTCACATGCAAAATGAACAGCAGAAAGTGAAGAAGAACACATTGTATCAATTGCAAGGCTGGGTCCGTGCAGGTCAAAGAAATATGACACCCGGTTTGCGATAGACGAATAAGAAGACAGGAGCGCCTGACGTTCCTCATCATCTGAAGCACCGGCTGCAAATAACTGATAGTGGCTGTAGGTGACACCGACAAATACACCTGTCTTATGCCGTTTCAACTTTTTCTTTGTGTAACCCGCATCTTCAAACGTGTGCCACGCTGTCTCTAAAAATAACCGTTCCTGAGGATCAATTAACTCGGCATCACGGGGCGAAATTGAGAAGAACAGCGGATCGAATTTATCAGCGTCTTTTATAAAACCCCCCCATTTGCTGTCATGACGGGCATTGTCACCTGTGTGATAATATTTCCGAAAATCCCAGCGCTCTTTCGGTATTTCCGTTATACAATCTTTTCCGGAAGAAATATTTTCCCAAAACTGTTCCACATCCTTCGCCATCGGGTAGCGGCCGGCTATACCGATAATCGCAATATCTTCCTCGGAAGGTGCGGATGGTATGCGGGAAACGGAAAGCTTCTCTCGTTTCGCCGGCGCCGAATGATCAATTCGCTGTTCGGCTGCCGGTAAAAACGCCTTCTTCAACTCATGATGATAGTGTTCAAGAAAATACTCTGACAGCTCTTCAACACTGCTGTATTCAAAGAAAAGAGTCTTAGACACTCTTCCAAAATATTTTTCCAGACGGGAGTTAAGACCTAAAATCGTTAGAGAATCAATTCCATAACGGTCAAATGTATCCTCGGGTAAAATACTGTCCGCCTGTCTTCCCGTTTCCGCACCGACGATCTCTGTCAAAAGACGAACCGTTTGCTTTTTCAGATCTTTTTCATTTAATTGCGGCAGATTACTGTTGTTTTCAGGCACAGTCTCTATTTCTTTATGATCCGTTGAGAGTAATTCACTTATTCTATCTTTGTCTCCGCTGATAACAGCCAGCTGAGAAGCAGAGCGGCTCATACTGTCCTGAAAAGCAGCAAGTCCTGCTTGGGCGGATAAAAGTTCCAGCCCTGCATGTCTTAAAGCTTGCAGCTCTCCCGGCCCGACTGTCATATTCCCCGCATCCCATAACGGCCAATTAATAGAAAGTGTTTTCCCGGGACGTCCTTTAATGCTTCGATACTGGGTGAATCCGTCCATACATCCGTTAGCGAAGGCGTAGTCGCTTTGACCCGCATTAGGCAGAACGGACGAAAGGGACGAAAACATAACGAAGAAATCAAGAGGCTCTTCTTCAGCTGCTTTATCCAGCCAAACGGTTCCGAATACTTTAGGCGCTATAACTTCTTCTATGCTTTCTTTCGTTTTTTTTATGATAAATGAATCTTTAACAAGTCCGGCACTGTGCAAAATTCCGTTTAATTCTCCGAATGTCTGCTTAATGTGCTTAATCAAAGCGTCCGTCTCTTTTTCCTTTGAAATATCTGCCGGGACATATAAGGCTTCAGCGCCAAGATTTTCAAGAGCGCTCAATTTTTGCGCCGTTTCACGGGAGGCCGGGGAACGGCCGGTTAATACCAGCTTGACTTCTGCCTGTTTCGCCAGATATTCCGCAAACAGATACCCGAGACCGCCGGCTCCTCCCGTAATTAAATACACACCGTTCTTTTTTACACTGAAACTATGTTTCTCCCCATCTTCTTTTTTTACTCTTTGAAGCTGCCTTTTATAATAATGCCTCGGCTCATAGCAGGTAACGTGGTTCGTCTTACATTGATTGTTCCATTCAAAAGAGATGACATCTGCAATATGCTGCTTTGTAAACGGCTCGTCAAACATTGATTTCAGCTCTGCAGCCTTACATGTGAAATTCGGATTTTCGGCCTGTACGGTCTTAAGAAAACTTTCAACCGCGTTATAAATCGGCTGAACCTCGCCCTCGGTATTTTCATACAGGTACAAAATTTCTGCTTTCGGACAAAGTTTGTTCGCCATGAAGGCCTGAAACATGTGAAACAAGGAAAACAGACTTTTATTGAGCTGCTTTCTCATTGCATCTTCTGTATTTTTGAAGAGCCCGGCAGCCAAAAAATGAATAATATGACGGGGTCTTATATTTTGAGAACGCAGAACCCCGCATAACGCATCATAATCCTCATCTTTTGCAAAGTTCATTCTAAAACGACCGTTCCGGCAATCTTCGAAACGCTCGCCGGAAGTCACGTAAATGAAAGGTGCCTCATAGCCTTCAAGCTGCCTCTTCATTACGGTATACATGCTGTCGTCTTCGCAAAAAAATAAAATTGGCTCTTTCGTATGCGGGAATTTTTCACTGCCTTTAAATTCATGTCTATCCCATACCATTTCATATAGATGGGTTTTCCCCAAGCTCTTAATTAATTCCAGCCCTTCTTCAGGCGTCAGGCTGCATTCTTTCACCTTTTTCACGATTTGCTCAATTTGCATCGTTTTTTCATTCATGGAAAAGCAACTCCTCTATCAGCTCTGACGTCTCTTTCGTATTCATCTCACCTGTTTGTGCTTTTTCAAGAAGCGACATGATTTCTCCATCTGCTGTATCTTTATTTGAGTTGTGAAGCTCAGTAACCGAGAAAGCCTCAGCCTTCTGCGCTTCATCTTTATTTAAATGAATCCAATGTCTGTTCTTGCTGAAAGGATAGAGAGGAAGAGACAGTTTAACCGGTTTGAGTTCCTCCTCATACAAGTCTTCCCAGCTGATTTCACAACCGATCGTCCACAACTGAGCCAGTTTGGCCGGCTTGTTTTGCTGAATCAGTGATTGAACATATGCATGACCTTCGGGGCCGCCGAATAAAGGAGCGTACAGACTATCAAAATCCGTTACATTTCCTTCATAAACACCTTGCAGCCTGCTCCCGTGAATGTAACCGTTTAATTTTTCAAGAAGATCTCCGGTATTCGAGCAAGTGATCGCAAGGCGGCATTCAAATGGTTCCCTTCCGGTTTGCAGCGTATATGCTATTTCTTCAAGACCGATTCCGGACTTTTCTCTAAAATTGCCGTTATGCGGTTTATCAGCTGATCGATTCCGGACGCTGCTGATATAGCGGCACAGCTCGCTCAGGGTCATTAATTCCTGAAATATATCTAGTGATATTTCTGTGCCGTACATTTGGTTTATATAAGAGATTAATTCGGAATAAGCCAACGGATCAAATCCGAATTCAGAAAGAGGTGTCTTTGCATCTATATCTGCGGTATCTAAACGCAGGATACCCGCTGCCGCTTCCCGAACCGCCTCTTGCAAATCACGTTCCTGCACCTCTTGCTGACTGAATTGAACTGATAGTTCTTCATGTAAAAACGTTGTAAACTCTTTGGCTTTAACCATCAGCCTTTCCTTTGTTTTGGCCGATAGAACAATGATTTGTTCCCGCTTGGCAGTTACTGCTTTATCTTGGCCGTATTCAAATTCTTCCACGATGACATGAGCATTTGCCCCGCCGAATCCAAAGGAACTGACTCCCGCGCGGCGCGGAATTTCATTTCCTTTTCGATCTATTAATCTGGCCCACTTCATAGTTTTATTGACAATATGAAACGGCGTTCCGCTTAATTGAATGTAAGGGTTCAGTTCCTTGACATGTAGTGTGGCAGGCAGTGTTTTATACTTCATGGATAGTAATACTTTAATCAGCCCCGGCATTCCAGAGGCGGGCTCTAAATGACCGATATTCGTTTTTACTGAACCGATGCCGCAATATTGATCATGATTCTTTCCTGAATGCGGCTCAAAAGATCCAAATGCTTTTTTCAAGCCTTCAATCTCAATCGGATCTCCCAGTTCTGTCCCGGTTCCGTGTGCTTCAATATAAGATATCGTATCAACAGGAATATCGGCATTTTTGTAAACAGACGTTAACAGTTCTGCCTGAGCTTCCGGGTTCGGAGCGGTCAATGAAGCAGATCTTCCTCCGTGATTTTCTCCGGTTCCTCTCAGAACTCCGTAAATATTGTCTCTGTCATTCATTGCCGCTTGCAATGGTTTCAATAACAGAACAGCTGCACCTTCACCGCGGACATAACCGTCGGCAAGTTTATCAAACGTCTTACACCGGCCGTCCCTAGACAAAATACCGAGTTTATCAGTATACATATGCGTGACTGGATCTAAGAGCAGCGAAACCCCGCCTGCTACCGCCAGCTCACTTTCGCCATTTTGAATCGAGCGCACAGCTCTGTGGATTGCTACAAGACTGCTTGAGCAGGCTGTATCAATGGACTCACTCGGACCTCTGAAATTAAAATAGTGGGATACACGGTTGCTGATGAGCGCCTGGCTGTTTCCGGTTCCCGCAAACGCATGCGCCCCGTCCGAATGCCTCATCAGCAGCTGGCGGTAATCATTAAATTGAATGCCCGTAAACACCCCGATATTTTTGCCAGACAGCTTTGAAGCTTTGTAACCCGCATCTTCTATCGCTTTCCAGGTTTCCTGCAAATAAATTCTGTGCTGAGGATCCATGAGTTCTGCTTCCCGCGGATTAATATTGAAAAACGCCTCATCGAATTTATCGGCATCTGTGATAAAGCCGCCCCATTTCGAATGTACTTCGCTGCTTCCTTTGCCTTCGGCGTATTTTTTCCAATCCCAGCGATCCGGGGGAATTTCCTGAATCAAATCTTTTTCATTGATTAAATTGATCCAAAACTCATCTGCATTTTTTGCTCCCGGAAAAACACAACTCATCCCGATAATGGCAACTGGCTGCTTCTCTGGATGATGGTCAGCCTGTCTTGTTGTCTTTTTTTCAAACGGAAAACTTCGCGGCGGCTTTACGGTTTTCCCGGTGGTTTTCTCGGCGTGCACTTTCCTTTTTTCAGAAATGTTTTTTTCTGCATCTGTATTCCCTTTTGCAACAGTACGTAGTTCACTGTTTAGAAATTCTGAAAGAGACTTAATATGGCTGTAAGTAAAGAAAACGGCAGGTGTCAGCTTAAGCTTGTATTTTTTATTCAGTCGGACAGCTAATGTTTTCAAACTGATAGAATCAAAGCCGAGATTACCGAAATTCTCTGCCGTATCCAGCTGTTCAATGTTAATTTTCAATAATTCCGATACCATTTGCTTCAGTTCTTCCAGGACATTGTCTGCAGACACCGGTGCTGTATAAGAAATTTCCTCTTGACGAACCGGAAGCGTATTTACTTTTTGATGCGGCAGATCTTTTTTTGCTGGTGTTGTTCCGGCATCCCCGGTAACAACCGAAATTTGCGGGCAGTCACTTGCCAAAATCGTCTCAAAAGCCGCTATCCCTTCTTCCGTTTCCAAATAATCAAACCCGGATGCAGAAAGATATGCTTCTTCAGCTTCTTTGTTTAAATGCATTCCGCCTTTACGCCACAACGGCCAGTTAATCGAAATGCTCTTGCCTTGTCTCTCTTGCCGGCGGCTCTGTTCGGATCTCCAATTTATATATTGATCTTGAAAATAATTGCCCAACGCATAATTAACCTGTCCAAAATCTCCGAAGACCGAAGAAATAGAAGAAAATACGATAAAGAAATCAAGCGGCTCATCTTTCGTTAATTCATCTAAGCATACCGTTCCTTCAATTTTAGCAGTCATGCCTTCTGAAAAATCAGTCAGATTCATCTCTGTAAATAACCGATCATCGGCATGACCAGCTGAATGAATAACACCTTGAATGGAACCCCAAGTCCGTTTCGTTTCTTCTATGACCCGTCCCATCGTCTTTTGATCTGCGGCATCAGCTTGATAATATACCGCATCTCCTCCAAGTGCCTGCAGCCGGTCAATGCTATGGCGTTTATCAGCTGTTAACGGTGACCTTCCCGTCAATACTAATTTTGCTTGATACTGAGAGGCTAAATATTTTGCAAAAATCAGGCCCAGACCGCCCAAACCGCCCGTTATGAGGTAAACCCCTTTCTGTTTCAGCAGATGAGAGTGCTCTGTATGATTGAACACATACTCCTTTAATGTCTTAATATACCTCTTGTTCTTTATATATTTAACTTCTTCCGCCTGCCGTTCCATGCCTGAAACCATTTCGTTAAGGCAAAACTCAGCCATTTTTTCAATTGATATACGTTCTGAAAAGCCGATTGACTTCACATTCTCTGCGGATGGCACCAACATATTTGCCGTTTTTAAACAGCCTGCAAGAGCGCCCGTATACGGATCATTCACGCCTTCTTTAAAAGAGTGAATAAGAAGCAAAGAATGAAGATAAAGAAAGGCGTCACTGCGGGCGCTCAGGGCTTTTAATAAATAAAAAATTGATTCCAGGCCGCTGAGAAGGTGGTCACCCGCGTAAAATGTTTCTCCCGTGTGCAAGATGACATCAGGAGAACATCCCTTTTTCTCCAATTCTTCAAATAAACGAATGTAATCTGACGTCACTTCCGGGTTTACACAGAATGTCAGCAGATTTTGATCGGTCTGCCGCTGATCCGGCGTGACGAGAATGACACGGCTGTCTGATTGATTTTTCAGAGCTTCAGCTAATGCTTCATCTTTTGCAAAGACCAGAATTGTTTTTGGCTCCCTATCTTTGATTTCAATCAGAGGGTTTTTTTGATCCCACTTATGCTCATAAAAACGTACATTTTTATTAGGCTTTTCGCCAAAAACCAGCCCGCTCAGTTCCATCAAAATCCCGCCGGCATTGTCTAATACATACACATCATAAGCCGAATCGCTTTCTCCAGTTTGTTCTGCATATACATAAACGGGTTCAGTCTCATGATCAAAAATCATACATTCTTTAATGTTTTCCGGGAGCTCTCCGGCATTTTCCCCCGCAAGGTATATGACGGCTTGATATACGCTCTCAATAACTTCCGGTTTGATTATGCACCCTTTCGGCTCGGCCTTTGCTTTTATCTTTAAAAGTACCTGTCCGTTCCTGCTGACGCAGTGCTCTGCCGCTTTCAGACTGTCACTGCAGCTGTATCCGAATTCGGCAAGCCGCTGATAAAACGCTTCGTACGGTATGCGGTCTGCATGCTGAGACAGGAACGGCTCAAGATGAATATTTCCGTTCTCGTACACTCCGCCTTCTAATTCAAGCCGCCCTGAGGAATAAATGGATGAGTCGCTCTGTTTTTCTATAGAATACGATGCACCCTGATTATCCGGGGTTAATACAATCCGGATCTGCTCATTGCTTCCGCTTTGTAACATCGGTTCTCTAAAGGAGAGCTCTGTTAATTTAATAATCGGATTCCCTGAAGCCATCGCTCCGGCAGCTCTCGCCATTTCAATCTGGCTGAGAAACGGAAACATTTCCTTGTCTTGATACTTTGTTTTTATATACAAACCGGTATCGCTTACATTGATAAGAAACTTCTGTGCTTTAAAATCAGATATATTGCATGAAATGTAAGGATGCAGATCGTTATTAACGTTCATCCGGCGGCTTCCCGTATTTTGCACATCTATTCTGCATAGCTCTTTGGCAAATGGATATCCGGGTGCTGAAATCCGTCTCAAAGTGACATCTTTATAAAGTGACGGCCAATCTACTCCGTTACCGCCAACCCAGTATTCAGCAATCTTCACAAGATCCCTATTTGCGGCTGCTTCTTCAATCTCAGCTTTGTTCATCCTTTGAGCTTCTGTTGTGTCTTTGCCGCTTGTAAAAATATGATCCATCGCGTTTCCGAGAATGTAGTCTTTCAGTCCTTTAAGCAATTCATCTCTTGTGGAGGCGATAACAGCCAATCTGTGCGGCATTTCTTCTCTGCCGGTTTGTAAAGTAAATGCTGTATTTCTAAGTGTTTCTAATGGATAATCTCTGCCTGCTATATGTTCTTTTGCGCGTTTTGCATATTCTGCCAGCCTGTCGGCATTTTTTGCAGAAAAAACAAATAAAAGCTGTTCAGGTTCTTCAGCCGCGTGAGGAGAGATAGCTTCATCCGCAAATTCTTCTAAAATAACATGGGCATTAGCTCCTCCTGCCCCGAAAGAACTGATTCCGGCACGCCTGGGAACGGATGACTCCCATTTTTCGGCACTGTCCGGTACATAAAAAGGTGTTTTTTGAAACGGTATATTTTCATTCAATTCAGCAGAATGAGTCAGTGACGGAACAATCGTTTTATGTTTCATTTGAAGAATAACTTTCGTAATGCCCGCTATGCCTGCAGCAGCCTCAAGATGTCCGATATTTGATTTAATCGATCCGATCGCGCATGTTTTCTTATCGCGTTCGGCATCTGAAAATGCTCTGGTCAGACCGGTGATTTCAATCGGATCTCCTAACGCGGTGCCTGTTCCGTGAGCTTCTATATAGCTGATGCTTTTTGGATCAATAAATCCTTTTTTTAAGGCTCTCGTAATGACCTCACTTTGAGCTTTGGGATTCGGCACGGTATACCCATTCGTCTTAGCACCGTGGTTGATGGCTGTTGCCTTAATAACTGAATAAATCTGATCACCGTCCGCAATAGCCTTTTTCACAGGTTTCAGCAGCACGGCACCTGTCCCTTCTCCCGGCACATAGCCGTCTCCTCCTGAACCGAAGCTTCTGCACCGGCCATCACTGGATAAAAATCCGCCTTGGGTCAGGAGTTCATATTTATGAGGATGAATGGATAAATTGACGCCTCCTGCAATTGCAATTTCACATTCATTCCTGATTAAACTTTCACAGGCAAAATGAACAGCCGTTAATGATGAGGAACACATCGTGTCCAAAGCAATACTTGGCCCGCTGAAATTAAAGAAGTAGGATACCCGGTTGGCGATTGATGCATACGAGGAAGAAACGGCCGCTTCGTGACCAACGCTGTACAGCTGATATTGGCCGTACATAACCCCTGCAAAAACACCGACGTTTTTTCTTTCAAGCGTTTTCTTTGCGTACCCCGCATCTTCTATGGTGTGCCAAACCGTCTCTAAAAACAGTCTCTCCTGCGGATCAATTAATTCAGCTTCGGCAGGAGAAATATTAAAGAACAACGGATCAAAATGATACACATCGTCAATAAATCCCCCCCATTTGCTTTGGTTTTTTACTTCATCGCCCGCTGCGGGCTGATAGTGCAGCCCCGAATCCCACCGATCCTTAGGTATCTCAGTTATACAGTCTTTACCGTTCAATAAGTTTTCCCACAGAGTATCAAGATCATTTGCCATCGGGTAACGTCCGCTGATACCGATAATCGCGATATCATTATCATGATACTTCTCCTGCTGCACCTGATTTTTCATCTGGATTTTCTGTTTCCCGTTAACATCGGCTGTCTGTTTATTATCTTTTTTCTTCTGAGATGGGGCGCTGCTCCCGTTTTCTCCTAACCGGAGTTTATGAAGAAGAGTATCCCTGTGCTCCTCAACGAAATACTGTGACAATTCTGCCGCAGTCTGATATTCGAATAACAGCGTTTTTGAGAGCGCGCCGAAATGTTTTTCAAGCTCATTCGTCATATTGATAATCATAACGGAATCAAGTCCGTATTTTTCCAATGCCTCTTCTGCATCTATTTTGTCCGCAGGCATCCTGAATTCTGCAGCAATCATTTTTATGATGAAATCAGATGTTTCAGCTGTCAGTTTCTCTGAATCAAATGATTCGATATTTCTCCCTGTTCCTTCATCTGCCTGAATGCTGTCTTTTCGTTCATATAATTGATGAACATGATTGTCAATTTGCTCATCTCCGTAAAATACAGTAAATTGCGAAAAACCGGAGGACAATGCGACTGCAAACGCTTCTTTACCTTCTTCTTTTTCTAAAGGATAAAAACCCGCCTTTTTCATTGTCTCTACCGTTCGTTCATCCACTTGCATGCCGACTTCTTTCCACAGCGGCCAGTTCAGAGAGAGAGAAATCTTATCAGAATGCTGGGCAGAACGCATATTCATGAAATGATCCATATAACTGTTTCCGAACGCGTAATCAGATTGCCCGACATTTCCCAACACTGCGGAAGTAGAGGAGAAGCAAATGAAAAAGTCAGGATTTTCTTTCTCAACAGCATCATTCAGCCACATCGTACCCAATACTTTCGGTCTGATTACCTGATCGAATTCCTCTCGTGACTTGTTAAGAAGGAAAGAGTCACGGATGATTCCCGCGCCCTGAATGACCCCGTTTACTTTTCCATAAGAAGTTTTGGCTTTTTTGACTACATATTCGGCTTCTTCCTTATTGGTAATATCAGCCTGAACATAAACAGCTGAAGAACCGGCATCCTCTAATCGTCTCAGCTGTTTTCTTATATGATCTGAAAGCGGAGATCTCCCCGTTAAAACAAGGCAGCATTTTGTTTGAAAAGCCAAATATTCTGCAAAGGTAAATCCTAATCCGCCCGCGCCTCCTGCGATAATATATACTCCATTTTCTCTCAGCGGCACATCACCGCTTCCGGAATTTTTTTCGGGTTCATACGTTTTGAGCTGTTTGACATAACGCTGCATGTCTTTATAACGGATCTCTACATCTGAAGGCTGGAAATCACTCAGCTCATTGCGTATGATATCAGCTGCGTGAACGGCTGCTATTGACTGCTCCATTTCAATGGTTTTTGCTGAGATTAACGGATTTTCCAGCTGCAATGTCCGCAAAAATCCGCTTGCCGCCGCGTAAAGAGGCTGTTCTCCAGAAAGATGCGAAAAATATCCATATAACAGCTTGATTGGTTTGCGGCAGTTATTTTTGAAGAGCGCCTGTTGTAGTAAAAACAAAGAATAGACTCCGCTGTCGCATTGTTCACGAATCGCTCTCTCTGTCTTTTCAAACGGCATGTCTGACCACAAATGCACCGCTTCCCGTATATCTGACTTCTCTTCTTCTATAAGCCATCCTAACAGGTTTATGTAATCTCTTTCAGAGCGGGGGTCGATTTCAAATACACCGTCCCCGGTTTTTCGAAACTCCTTCCCCGGCTTAACCAAAATAACCCTTGTATCATGCAATGCAGCAAGTTCTTTACTCACATCTTCACTTTTATCAAATAATAAAAGGCTGCCCTCACGTCGGCCGCCTTTTACATGAATGCTGAGATCTGTCCGCTGCCAGACCGTCTGATAATATATCGACTGTCCGTTAACCCCTGCGGAATGAGAACCAAGCTGCTGTATCCGCTTTACTCCTTCTTCCAAAGAAATGATGCCGCTTTCTATGTCAGAAAGTACTTTTTTTCTAATATGACGGGCTTCTTTCATAAAAACCTTCATCCCCTTTACAAATGGCACTGCCGCAAAATGATAAACTAATCCTGCATACGCTCCAGCGCATAATCTGCTTCCTCCGCAGTCAGTTCGCCCGCTTTTAATTGTCTGAGGAGCTCTTTTACTCTCTCGTTCTTTCCATTGGAATCCGCTGTTGCATGATTCTGTGCCTCCGCGGAAAACGTTTCTTTTTTACGAATGGTTACATCCTTTAAACCTGCAAGTCTCTCTCCGTGTTCATTAAGCAGCTGAATATCGTAAATAAGCTCGGAGTGACCTTTTTGGCCTGTTTTACGCGCATAAGCCCAGCATTCTGCTGAAACTTTTTTCCGAATCGTAATCTCTCCTATTGAAAAAGGAACATAAACAGATGCCTCTTCTCTTCCGTCCGTAATGCCGAACAAAGATTGCAGAGCCCCATCAATTAGAGACGGATGCAATGTATAATTTTCAAGAGCATATGCGGCTTCTTTTGGCAGCAATAAGTGTGCAACCGCTTCCGTTCCGCCGCCCCATAAACGTTGAATCGGCTGAAAAGCGCGCCCATACTGGAACCCGTTTTCCCGAAAATACTCGTAACATTCATCTTGTTCACGGACAAAAGCACTTCTGTTTATCATCTCTTGTCTGTCGATGTTCTCTATATCATCACTGTAATGATGATCATAATCTAATTCCCCCGTCACAAATCCAGTCCTTACAGCAGCATCCTCGTCAGGTGACATGTTAAATAATATGCTGCCGTCTTTTACGGAAATGTGAGTGTAAATGGTCAGGCTCTCTTGCAAAAGCATGGCCGGTCTGGCAAATATCACGTTTTTTAAACGAGTGACCTTTTTCTTTCGATATGACCGCGTTCCCGCTGCGCATGCCATTTCAAGAAAAGCAGCTGCCGGGAGAATGCTCTTGTTTTTTACAATGTGGTCTTTTAACCAAATCTCTTTGTCTCTTAATGTCGTTTTAAAAAACTGCTGTTCCAGAGTAGATTCATTCGAATCCAGAAGCGGGTGCAGTGAAGACTGCTGCGGCAATATTTCCGGAAATACTGCACTTTGGCTTCCAGGCACCCAGTAAGACTCCTCAGCAAATGGATATAAAGGAAGCTTGACCTTCTGCGGGGTATATTCTTCATATAACTCTCTCCATTGAATATCAGCCCCAAAAGACCATAATTTTGCAAGAAGATTCAAGTCCTTTGTCTCCATCATCACCTCGAGGAATTTATCTTTCATCTTTTGATCATGAAAGATAAAGACTTTATCAAAATCTTTCGTAACATTGCCTTTGTATACGCCCTCTCCAATTGTTCCTTCAGTACAGAAAGTTCTCAGCTTCTCCTTAAGTTCCGGCAAATCGGAAGCTACAACAGCAAGTCTGTCTTCCATCGGTTCCCTGCATGTCTGCAATGTAAAAGCGATATCAGCTGCCGAGGCCTTTGTCTCCCGCTCTGTGAATTGCAGAAGGCGCCGGGCGTATTCTTTCAGTCTGTCTTCATTTTTGGCAGAGAGAACTGCGGCAAACGGACCGCTTATTGTTTGTGTGTCCGCATGGTTTTGATATTCTTCCACAATGACATGGGCATTTGCTCCTCCCGCTCCGAACGAACTGATTGCTGCTCTCCTGTTGGAGGCGCCTGATTCTTTCCGCCACTCTTCTTCTTTCTGCTGAACGTAAAAAGGCGTCTTTTCAAATCGGATATTTTGGTTCAGCTGTTCCGAGTGAATGGATGGCGCCAATTTCTGGTGCCTAAATTGTAAAAGAACTTTTGTAAGGGCTGCTATACCTGCGGCAGACTCCAAATGTCCGATATTAGACTTCACTGAACCTATGGCACAAAATTGTTTATCGTCCGTAAATTTCTCAAACGCTTTTGTCAATCCTGCGATCTCAATCGGATCTCCGAGCGAAGTACCCGTTCCGTGTGCTTCCAAGTAGCTGACGGATCGCGGACTGATGCCCGATTTCTTGAAATTTTCAGCAATCAGCTCAGCTTGTGCATTCGGATTCGGAACCGTAAATCCATTGGTTTTTCCGCCATGATTTACAGATGTTCCTTTAATCACTCCGTATATATGATCCTGATCAGCAATTGCTTTTTCCAGAGGTTTCAACAGGACGGCTCCCGAACCTTCTCCCGGGACATAGCCGTCTCCGCCCTCTCCGAAACTTCTGCACAATCCTTCGGTGGAAACAAAATTACCTTGACTCAGCCAAAGGTATTTGCTGGGGTGTATGGATACATTAACGCCGCCCGCAAGCGCAATTTCACTTTCCCCTCTTTTAATGCTCTCACATGCCAAGTGAATGGCCGTCAGCGATGATGAACACATCGTATCCAGTGCAATGCTCGGGCCGGAGAGATTAAAAAAGTATGAAACCCTGTTCGCAATGGATGAAAAGAAGGAACTGAGCGCAATCGGATTGCCCCGCGCAGTTTCTTCTGCGCCGAATAATTGATATTGTCCGTACATGGCTCCGACAAACACACCGGCTTTCATACCGTTAAGCTTCTCTTTTGTATATCCTGAATCTTCAAACGTATGCCAGGAGGTTTCGAGAAAAATTCGCTCCTGAGGGTCCATCAGCTCAGCTTCTTTATGAGAAATGTGGAAAAACAGCGGATCGAATTGATCAACACCGCTGATAAAACCGCCCCACTTACTGTTGATTTTCCCCTTCTCCATTCTGTCGGAACTGTAATTTGATCTGAAATCCCAACGTTCCTCGGGGATTTCAATAATACAGTTTTTCCCTCCGGCAATGTTTTCCCAGAACTCCTCAAGAGTATCGGAATTCGGATATCTTCCGCTCACACCGATAATGGCAATATCCTCACCCGGCTGAACCATGCTCGGTGCAGGTGTATCCTTCTGCTGCCGGTGCTGTTTTTTACTCGGATTTTCTCTTTTCTTCTGCACTCTTGTTACCGGAGCTGCCCCTGCGGCCTTAAGCACTTTTTCTTTAAAAGATGTTAGGAAGAAGTTTGAAAGCTCTTCAATGTTCTGATATTCAAAAAAGATTGTTTTTGGAAGATCCCCGAAAGTATCTTCAAGCTTTGAAATAAGTGACATGATCATAAGTGAGTTGATTCCGAATTTCTCAAAAGAGTCTTTCGCATTTATTTTATGAGCTTGGATTTTCAAGACACCGCTGATGATCTTGATTAAATAGTCATTGACTTTTTCTTTCGCAGCATATTCCTCTTCTTCATCGTGTTCCGCCGTGAGTGTATCTTGATCTGCTGCAGCTGTGTTTCTTTGAATCGAAAGCGCTTTTATCATTTTATCCCGCTCTCCTTCTGCAGGCATTAAGCTGGTAAATGAAGACCGCAGCATTTTCAGAAACGCTTCCAGAACAGAGGAAGTTCGCATCGGAGTCATTCCATATTTTTCTTTTATTTGGTTGATTCCATTGCTGTCGAGACTCATCCCGCCATCTTTCAATAACGGCCAATTGATTGAAAGGGTTTTTCCGTTTCGGGAGAGCTGAGATCGAAGCACTGCAAAACTGTCCATAAAATGATTTGCGTACGCATAGTCACTTTGGCCGGCATTTCCGTAAGCGGAAAAAGAAGAAAAGAGAACAAAAAAATCAAGATCTTCGTCTTTTGTCAGCTCATCCAGCCAGATTGTCCCGTAAACTTTCGGTTTCAGTACGTCCGTAAAATCACTGAGACTTTTATTTACAAGAAATGAGTCACGAAGGATGCCGGCAGCATGAATGATCCCGTTTATGCTGCCGTACCGCTGTTTAACGCCGAAAATGAATCGCTCTGCCTCTGTTCGATCTGTTATGTCCGTCCGCTGATATTCAACAATAGAGCCGCTCTCATTAAGCTTACTGATCCGTTCTTTTTGATCAGCTGTTAAAACAGAACGGCCTGTAAGTATAATCACGGCTTGGTTTTCTTTAGCGATGTGTTCCGCAAACAGCAGCCCGAGTTTTCCGGCTCCTCCGGTAATGATATATATGCCGCCTTTTTGATACGTTACAGATCCTTTATTGTGTTCCGGAATATCAATATGCTGCAGTCCTTTCACAAAACGGGTATGTGAGTCTATTAAAATCTCACATTCATCCGTTTGAATGCGCTGCATTTCACTGATTGCAGCATCCCATATCTCGGAAACCGGAGGATTTATGTCAGAATGCTCATGGCGAATCTGTATGGTTTTCGCTTTAAGCTTGGAGCTTTCCATGTTTACCGTTTTCATGAAACCTCCGACAGCTTCATGAAACGGCTGATTCAGATCCCTTGTCCAATAAATATGCAATAACGTAACAGGTTCGTTTCTCCGCATTAAAGCTTTTGATAATAAAAAGAGCGAGTTTATCCCTCTGCAAAGAGTTTCGTTAACGGATTCTTCAGTGAATTCTCTGATTTCTCCGTTCCATAAATAAAGCACGACATCAGGTGTAAATCCGTTTTCATCCAAATCAGACAGCAGCATTTCGACATGACTTTCATCAGAAGGATTGATTGTGCATCTATTCCGTTCAATTCTATAATCAGAATCGGGCGTTACGAGAATGACACGGTTATGATCTCCATTCATCATCTCGGCATGCTGAAAAAGACGGTTATCCTGATCAAAAATCAGCATATTCCCCGGTGCCTGCTGATTCGGCATATCAATGTTATTTGTCCTTACCCAATCGTTCTTAAAAAAAATGGTTGGGGACGGAGCTTGCTCCGCCTTTTTTTCCATTTGTTCTTTTCTGTAAGTGCGAATTAGCTCCAGTCCTGCATCAGGAGACATTTGCTGTTCTTCAATTAAGGAAAGTATTTGTTTGATCTGCACTATTTTCCCTCCAGCAGCTGATAAACTTGGTCAGCAGAAAGTTCACCGTTTTTCAATTGTTCTAATAAGAAGAGAATTTCCTGATCTTCATTTTTACGTCCTGCGGTTAATTCTCCCCCGGTCACTTTTCTGACAGAAAAGTCTTTCATGCTCACGGCTATTTCGCCGCTCTCGTTAATAAAATCAATGTTATACGTATAAAAACCGGTTTCTCTCACCGAAACATGGCATCGGGCAGTAAGCGCCCTCTTAATGTGAAGCTCTCTAAGTGAATATGGAACAAATAAGCCCTCTTTCTCATTATCTCTTAACAAAAATGCCGCCGCTTGAAAACCGCCGTCAATTAATGAAGGATGGAGTGTAAAATGTGAAAACCCGTTCGCTAAATGAGCCGGAAGCTCCAATTCTGCCATTAACTCCATATCACTGCGGTATACGGCTTTCAACGTTTGAAAACTGCTATGATATGTCAGGCCCATACGACTGAAGCGGTGATAACACTCTTCCCGGCTTATGACCGGCCCACTGCTGCGTTTGAACTTATCAATATCGACATACTCAGGATTGCTGTTTATGTCTCCGAATACTGTTTCACTTCGTGTGCAGATTTGCTGCACGCCATCCGGACCCTCTTTACATATCGTTACGTTCAACTTATCTTGTTTCATGTCCAAGTCGGTATAAATGTGCAGCGTTTTTCCTTTATATAATATAGGTCTGTTCCACATCACGTCTTTTATTTTATATACTTTACTTTCTCCGCTTATTTCCGCACAAACAAGAGCCATTTCAAGCGAAGCGGCTCCTGGCAGCACATAGTCTCCTGAAACAAGATGATCAGTGACGAAAAATTCAGTTCCGGAAATAACAGTTTTAAATGCTTGTTTCTTTAATGTTGAGACATTCTCGCTGATTAATGGGTGAAGACTTTTGCTATTAACCTCGCTTTTGTTCTTTTTCGGGGTAAACCAATAACTCTCTTTTGCAAACGGATAAGTTGGCAGCGGCACTCTATTCAATTTCTTATTGCCGATTGTCTTCCATTCAAACTCGGCTCCATTGGCCCACCATTGTGCGAGCAGCTCCTCTTTTCCGCTTTGAAGAGCCTCCTCAATCATATATTCAGAAACAGCTGTGCGCTCTTCAGTGTTTTCGCTTATAAATACGCCTTTTTGCACCTTGCTGTCATCAAGAAAGCTGACGTATTTATCTCTCAGCTCAGTCAGACTCGCTGCACATACGGCAATTCTTTCGTTCATTGCTTCCCGGCCGTTTTGCAATGTAAATTCCATGTCACTGGCATTAACGGTCATTTCACCGGCAATCACGCGATCCAAGTACTGACGCATAAGCCGGATATACTCAAGTAATTGATCTTTTGTTTTCGCAGATAAAACAAAAATATGTGTGTTACCGTTGTTTTCCGGCACTTCTTTTTGAGGTTCCCTATATTCCTCTAAAACAATATGCGCGTTCACACCGCCGAATCCGAATGAGCTGACACCTGCTCTCCTCGGCAGATCGTTGTTCTCTTCATCTTTTATCGGATGCCACTTTTGAGCGGTTTCTGTGATATAAAATGGCGTTTTTTCCAGTTTGATGTATGGATTGAGTTCTGAAAAATGGGCGAGTCCCGGAAGTTTGCGATATTTAAAAGCCAGTAACACTTTCATCACTCCGGCTATTCCGGCAGCGGTTTCGAGATGGCCGATGTTTGTTTTCACAGACCCGATTCCGCAGCATTTCTGTTTCGCAAAAGGAATGTCCCATTCTTGATATAACGTTTTAAATGCCTTTATGATGCTGTTTACTTCAATCGGATCGCCAAGACTTGTCCCAGTGCCATGCGCTTCTATATATCCCGCAGTGGCAGGGCTGACCCCCGCCTTCCGCCAAGCTTCGGTTAATAAGTCCGCCTGAGCGTTCGGATTCGGAGCTGTCAAAGAATTGGCGCGGCCGCCGTGATTTACAGCTGACCCTTTAATCAAACCATATATATGATCACCGTCTGCCTGTGCTTTGCTGAGCGGCTTAAGCAATACTGCAGCCGCCCCTTCACTCCTTACATAGCCGTCAGCGCTTTTATCAAACGTTTTGCACTTTCCGTCTTTGGAAAGCATACCTGCTTTATCAAAAGCTATAAACAGAGTAGGGCTTGTCATAATATGCACACCGCCTGCAATCGCCATTTCAAAATCGCCTCTTTGAATCCCCTCAGCCGCACGATGAAGCGCAACTAACGAACTTGAACAGGCAGTGTCAATCGGTTCGCTCGGACCCGTCAGATTCAGCTGATAAGAAATACGATTTGCCAATATACAATGATTTAAACCGGTTGCGGTCTGCGCCTGAACAGAGACGCCATTTTCATTCAGACGTTCAGCATAATCCGTTGTGGCGACCCCTGCAAACACCGCGGTTTTCGTCCCTGCCAAATCAGACGGCTTATAGCCCGCATCTTCTATTGTTTTCCATACAGTCTCCATAAAAATTCTTTGCTGGGGATCCATTAATTCTGCTTCGGCGGGAGAAATCCCGAAAAACAACGGATCAAAACTGTCTGCGCCTTTGATAAATCCGCCTTTTTTTATTTTTGTTCTATTGACGTCCCTGATCGGATCGCCGTCAAACTCTTTCCAGTCCCAACGGTCTTCAGGAATGTCTGTAATCATATCCCGCCCTTTTTCAATTCCTTCCCAAAAGTCTTCCAGCGTATCTGTTTGGGGGAAACGGCCGCTTATTCCCACTATTGCAACCGGCTCATTCATATGTCTTTCCTCTTGCCTGGTTTTGTTTTCAGGCTCAGGGGAATGTTCATAAGATTCCGGCGGAGGCGTGCTGTACAATGTTTTTTCGTCAGCTGCAGAAAAAGATTCTGTCTCAGCAAAAAGGATTTCTCCGTATTGCTCGATTACATAATCAGTCATTTCAGCCAGTGAATTGCATTCAAAGAAAATGGACGGCAATAATTCCGTACCATATTGTTGATTGATTTCATTTCCGAGTCTGGTAAACGTAATCGAATCAAATCCGTACTCGCCGAATGAAGTCTCTTCTTCTATTTCCTTTCTGTCAATCTTCAAAATACTTGACATCATCTTTGCGATGCCCTCAATCAGATTTTCTCTCCTGTCTTTCGCCGCAGATTCATCTGAAGAAAAAGAGCCGCAGAGATGAAGCTCCTCGGAATACTCACTCTTTAAAAACTCAAGAAGTTCATTAAAATCAGTAAGACCGAAAAAATCTGACGGCATCATTGATATTCCTAATGACTCGTTTAATTCGTTGCCCAGCATTGTAAACATAATTGAATCAAATCCGTATTCACTTATCGGCAGTTCAAAATCAAATTCCCGTTCTTCAATTTTTAATACGCCGGTGATGATGCGCGTCAAAGTGCTTTTTAAAGATTCAGTTATTGACAGCTCTTTCGGTTCTTGATTTTCGTCGGCGATTGCCGGGTCACTTTTTCCGCTGTCAATCGTTATCATTCGTTCCAGCTTTAATTCATTACCGCTAAATACCATTATTTGATGTTCACACCCTGTCATTGCTTGATCAAATGCTGCAAGGCCTTCCCGTTTTTCCAGAGGCAGCATTCCGAAACGGTCATAAAGGAACTTCTCTGAATGAATATCAATTTGCATACCGCCTTCTTTCCATAAAGGCCAATTAATCGAGACTGTTTTTCCAGGTTTATTTTCCGCCGCTCTCATTTCCGCAAAATAATCCATAAACCGGTTTGCATAAGCATAATCAGTTTGTCCGGCATTCCCGATTATTGCGCTGATAGATGAAAACATAACAAAAAAGTCCAGAGGTTCTCTGTCTGTATACCGGTCAAGCCATATCGTTCCGTAAACCTTGCTGGCCAAGACTGAATCGAGATCCTCTTCACGCTTATTGATGAGTAATGAATCTTTTATCACACCGGCGCTGTGAATAATTCCTTTAACAGGACCTAATTTGTTTTTGACGAGTTTTATCAGGTTGTCGACATTTTCCTTATCAGAAATATCGGTTCTTACATAAAAAACTTCTGATCCGTTTTTTTCGAGCTCTTTTACATTGCTTATGGCTTCCTCAGAAAGCTCTGACCTGCCGATAAGGACAAGTTTTATTCTCCCTTTTCGCACAAGATGTCTGGCGAAAATCAGTCCCAGACCGCCTGTTCCTCCTGTAATGAGGTAAACTCCCCCTTCTTTTACTTCCATCTTTTTGGGGGGCTCGGCACTTTCAATTTCTGCAGAGTGCTTTACCTGCCTGATTCCATCTCTGTATCTGATTTCTGAAGAAGTATCATCGCTGATAACTGTTTCTTTCACAAGGTTTTTTAATTCAGGCAGACCAGCGTTCAGCTGTAACTGAATTTCGTCGCTGTGTATTTCAATATTTTTACCGGACAACATTGGATGTTCTAAATGAAGTGACCTAAAAAAGCCGCTGATTGCCATTTGATAAGGTAAGATTTGATTTTCCCTTGTGAAAAATACATGTGATATCAGGATTTTATGTCTTGGGATTGTTGCTAGCAGAGCTTTCGTTACATTGAAAACCGGCAAAACAGCCTCTTCCAGCTTTTCATGAATGTTATGCTCAATTCCCGTTTCAGGGCTCATCCCGATTAAAATGACGCGGTCAATTGTCACTTGTCTTTCTTTGAGAATCGCCAGCAATTTCTTATAGCCGTCAAGTTTGACGCTGTTCAATTCAAAGGAATCAGTTTCTTTTTCTTGAAAACTGCCGCCATGGCGGACAAAGATCATATTCAAGCCGATATCTTTATATGCCTGGCGGATCAGCGGTTCTGATATATCCCGACGGAGTGAAATCACAAGGCAGCTGTTTAAACCGCTGGCTTCAGGCTGATGAAGCAGAGGGGCCCGCTTCCACATATCAGTGTAATACTTAACTGAATGCCGCTCACCCTGAGTCGGCGGTGTAGCCTTTAATGCCTTCAATGCTAAGTTTTTTATTTTAAGACTTACAGATCCGTTTTCATCCATAAATAGTATATGAAACCTTTTGACATCATCATGTTGTCTTTCATCGGCAGCTGTAATGTAAGCATAGCCGTTTGCCGAAGGTGCGTGAAGAATCTCCAGCTCACCTAATTCAAAAGGCAAATATGCGGTGTGATCCCCTTCTTGACCGGACATAAACCCGGTTGTGGATTGAAAAATGCCATCCAATAAACACGGTTCCAGCAGCGTGCCGGATTTTTTATGAATGCTCTCAGGAAGTGATATTCGTGCAAGAACAGCATTTTCATGGATAAACAGCTGTTTTATTACCTGAAAGCTGGCTCCATAGTCCAAACCGCTCTGCCGGAAGGTCCTATAACACTCAGCGCCGCTGATTAATCTCTTCTGTCCGGTTAACCAGCTGTCCAATTGAAAACGCTCTGTATGAGAGGCATCTTTATCTCCGCATGTGATAATGTTTCCTTGGCAGTGAACTGCCGCTTCAGGTTGCAGATCGGTTTTCACCACAAATCTGCCGTCTTTTTGATTCGGCAGCAGATCTATCATTATCGTCTTTTCTTTTTCAACGGTTATTGGAACCGGCCATACAACCTGACTCAGTTTTATGACTGATTTTCCGTACAGCCTCTCTCCCGCTTCTCTGGCCGCTTCGATGATTGCCGCTCCGGGCAGAACCATATTCCCATGCACAACATGATCTTTTAAATAATATTCAGAATCAGAAAGCGTTTTATAAAATCGGCACTCACCTGCAGAAAAATCAAATAAAGGAGCTGTACCGGCTGCTGATTTTGTTTGCGCCTTATTTGACACCCACAGTCTGTTTTTTAAGAAAGGGTAAGTCGGAAGCGCAATTTTTGCCGGTTTTCTGCCGGTGCGGAAATCTTCCCAGCTTAAATTGCCTCCTGATACCCAGAATTCAGCCATTTCGGCTAATGTGGTTCTGCCGGATTTGAGCGGAGAATCCGATTGCTGCTGTCTGCGTTTATGATTCGGTTTTTTCCCTCTAAATATTTCGTGATCGTCAATTCCATTATAAAAGTGATTTAATTTCAACATCAGATCATCGATATTATTTGAAATGACAGCAAGCCTTTCCGGCATGGCTTCGCGCCCTTCAAGAAGGGTATACGCAATATCAGAAAGGTGAAGCGGCTTGTTTGTTCCCGCTTGCTGCCAAAACTCGTCCTGCTTATGACGAGCCTTTTGAAGATATTCCTCCAGCTGTTTTGCCGATTCCCGTAAACTCAGTGAATGCTTGGCTGAGAGTACGATAAGTTCCTCACTTTCCTCACAATCCGTATGACAGTCAGCAGCAGACTCATACTCTTCCACAAGGATATGAGCATTTGCCCCGCCCGCTCCGAAAGAACTTAATCCCGCGCGCCGCGGATATTTGCTGTCAGAATGTTTTTCATTCGCGGGTTTTATCCAGTCGGCGGTTTCCTGCTGAAGACAAAAAGGTGTCTCTTCCAGATAAAGATCCGGATGCACCCGTTCAGCATGCAGTGTTGCGGCTATTTTTTTATACTTCATTTGTAAGATAATCTTTGTCAGGCCGGCAATACCCGCAGCCGCTTCGAGATGACCGATGTTAGATTTAATCGATCCGAGAGAGCAATATGAAACATCTTCGGTATAAGCTCTAAACGCCTTGGTCAGGCCTCGGACTTCAATCGGGTCACCCAGCGGCGTTCCCGTCCCGTGGGCTTCAATAAAGCTGACACTTCTGGCGCTCCAACCGGCCGCTTTAAGAGCTCCTTGAATTAAATCCGCCTGTGCGGCAGGATTAGGCACCGTATAGCCATTCGTCTTTCCGCCATGATTAATTGCCGTTCCTTTAATGACGGCGTACACAGTATCATTATCACGTATGGCATCTTTAAGCGGTTTAAGAATAACGGCCCCGACACCTTCCCCGGGTACGAAACCGTCGCCGCCTTCTCCAAAACTTCTGCATTTTCCCGATTTTGAAAGCATCCCCATCTGACATCGGTATAAATAGTCAGAAGGATGAAGATACAAATTTACTCCTCCCGCAACCGCAACCGAGCACTCACCCTTTGTTAAACTTTGGCAAGCCATGTGAATTGCCGTTAAGGATGAAGAGCAAGCCGTATCTACAGGGACACTGGGACCCGTAAAGTCAAATGTGTAAGACACTCTGTTCGCGAGAGACCATGGGAACGAATTTGGAAGTACATCGTTTTTATCCGTCGGTATTCTTTCGCCGAGCAGCTTGTAGGAATTGGTTGTCACTCCCGCAAATACACCGACATGTTTTTCAGTCTGCTTTCTCAACCCTTCAATGGTATATCCCGAATCTTCAAATGCTTTCCACACGGTTTCGAGGAATATTCGTTCCTGAGGATCCATCGCTTCTGCTTCTCTCGGCGATATTTGGAAAAACAAAGAATCAAATGATTCAGCATTCTTTAAAAATCCGCCCCATTTGCAATAAATTTTCCCCTCATGCGCTTTAGCGGGGTCTGGATCATAGTAGGTCTCATAATTCCATCGTTCTTTCGGAATTTCTGTGATTGCGGTTCTCTCTTTTGATAGAAGCTCCCACAATTCTTCGATATTTTCAGCCCCGGGATAACGGCCGCTGATACCGATTACCGCTATCCCGTCAAGATGTTCTTTTTCCTCCGCCGCAGGTGCAGTGATGTTTTGTTCCGGCCTGGCGGGGGTAATGCTCTGAATCTGTTTTCCTTCTTCCTCCCGTGAAAATAAACGCCCCAGCCGATCCGGATATTCCTTTACAAGATGATCTGCTAAATCTCTGATTGTATGAAATTCAAATAAAAGCGTTTTCGAAATTGCTCCCAGTGACTGCTCCAGCTTTGTGTTGCATTGATGAATCATAACCGAATCCATTCCATATTCAGCCAGATGCACATCTTGATCGATCTCTTCCCGTTCTGCACCGACCTCAGAGGAGATGATATTGGTTAAAAACAAAACTGTCTGATTCAAAATATCGCCTTGAGCCAAAGGAATGGCCCTGCCTGTCTCTGTTTCGTCCGTCAAAAATCTCTGCCGCATAAATTGTTCAAAGCGCTCATGATCACCGCAGACTGCAATATTATGCAGCTGACCCGAAGTTACAATCCGCGAAAACCATTGCGTTCCGTCTTCAGCAGGAAGTTCTTCGAGCCCGGAACCATGAAAAAGAGACGTCCGCCCTTGACCTGACAGGTTCGCTCCCATTCCGATGTCTTTCCATAAAGGCCAATTGATTGTCAGCGTGCGGCCGCTGCGCAGAGAATTTTGCCGTTTCTGTTCCCGATATTCTGCAAAATGATCTAAAAAGCCGTTTGCATATGCATAATCACACTGTCCTTCGTTCCCTGCAATAGAGACGACTGAAGAAAAAACGGCGAAAAAATCCAATTCCAGCGACTTCGTTGCATGATCAAGATTCAATGCGCCATGAACTTTTGGAGCAATCACCTCTGAAAGTTCCTGCTTTGTTTTTCGAAAAAGCAGCGAGTCTCTGATAACTCCTGCACAATGAATGACGCCATGAAGACCTGCATGCTGATCGGTAATACCGTCAATCATTTTTTTTACCGCTTCTTTATCGGATATATTCGCCTGTACATAATAAACCTTTGCTTTAAAGCTGTTCAGGTATTCTAAATGTTTCTGCTTATCTCCGTTTAAAGCAGATCGCCCCGATAGAATAATGGTGGATCTTTCAGTTTTCGCGCAATATTCAGCGACTTTACTGCCAATCCCCCCAAATCCCCCTGTAATTAAATACACTTTATCTTTTTCAGGGTATTGAATGGCCTTTCCGTTTGTTTCTCGCTGCTTTTCTAACATCCGTGCATATCTTACGCAGCCTCTGTACTTGATATAAAGATGCCGATCAGGCGCTGTGTTTATTTCTTTATGAAGAATGTCAGCCTTCTCTGAAAATGAAACGGATGCAGAATCATGTTCAAAGCAAACCGTCTTACAATGCAACTGCGGATATTCTTGTTTTACCGATTTTAAAAAACCGTTCACACCTTCAAAATACGGCAATTTTTCTTTTTGATCTGCGCTGAATGTATAAATGAACGTTACTTTGTTTATAAGGTTCTCGCTGATTAAAGCCTTAGTCAGATAAAACACGGAATAAATTCCTGATTCGAGTGTTTCTTCCAGTTCAGGCTGTTTTTCAGACCACGTATGCAAAATTGCATCAGGCGCTGCGCCTTTTTCTTTTAATAGACGAATGACACTTTGATAATCTTCGTGACGCTGCCTGTTGATCGTGAAAACACTGTCGCTTATCTGCTCTAAACGGTCACCGGGCATAATAAGATATGCGGACGTATTCTCTCTTTTTTTCAGCTCTTCAAAATAGTCTTTGTTACCGGAGAACAACAAAATAGTACAGGCTTGTCCGCTGTCCGCTTCATTCTCAAGTGCGGTTTCTTTCCATACCGGCGTATAAAGTGCCTGATTCTTCTTTTCTGAAAAAGCCGCGTCTGATTTTACCTGCTGAGGGTTTAAAGAAAATTGAGAGCGCTCAAACGGATAAGGCGGAAGCGGGGCTTTTCTTTTATGATAGTCACCCAGTTTCGCCCATTCAATCTCTTCTCCTGAAAGCCACATTTGCATAAATGAATGATAAAGAGCCTCATCAGCTGCTTTGTCCGTTTCAAAAGCAGCCGCTTTGTTTAGTTTTGCTGATGGAGGGAGCGATCCGAATTGAAAAACTGAAAAGTCAGAAATATCCACATCCGGCTCCGTTCCCTTTTCTTCCGTGTGATGCGGCATATGATCAGCTATCTCCTGAGACACGGCATCCATTTGATTGTATTCTGTCATCAACGGAAAACGAGTCTTATCATAAAAACCTGCCGGCTGCTTATTAATACAAGCAACAGCCTGTTTAATTCCGTCTTGCTTTTTCAATAACATGCTCAGAAAAAGTTCTTTAGACAAGATTCCTTCATCAAGTAAATTTAATATTTCCAGAACATAATCATTATTAAAGAATCCATCATGATCTGTTAAATCCCATCTCTTATACAGTCTTCTCATAGAGGCAAGGATAGCCATGATCGCTGCTTCCTCATCAGCCGGCAATGCATTTCTTTTAACCGCCGTGCGATTCACAATATAAGATAAAATCTCGATTTCCTGAGTCTTCCCCGCTTTATCCCACTCTTCTAAAAACCCTTTAAACGTATATTGGTGCTCAAGAAGCAGCCGTGTTTTCCCGTACAGGCGGTCTGTAAAATCAGCCGGGAAGCTCAGACCGTTCAGCAGCATCCTTACATAATCTTCATTTAATCGAACCGGCGGGTACGTTTTTGAAGTGTACGGATTGACAAATGGAATGGACGGCGGCTTACAGGATATGTGCGAAGGTTTTTCAGCGCCTGTGATTACAGAAATGGCCTTTTCAATTTTGATGATATCCGCTGCTGCAAGAGCGACGTAATATCCGTCTCCGGCGCCTGTAATGAGGCTTGGCTTAAAACCGGATGCCAGGATACTTTTTATGATTTCCGTATTGATAACTAAAGAATACAAGCGGATTTTCTCAGGTGCCCATTTTCTTTTAAATGAACTGTGCAATGTTGGTATATCTTTCAGCACCGACCTTACGTTCTTTTCTAAATCAGGGAATACCCGTTTCAAAACGGCAAATTGTTTATAACTTTCCCATTTGAAGTCACCGATGGCAAGCGCCCATTCAGAATCTTGTTTCCTCCGAAAACTTAATCCCTCTTTAAGCTGATTTTTAAATTCCTCCTTGCTGCCTGCCAATAAACCAGCCCTGTAATCAAACGATGTCCTCCCCGTTAAAAGGGTGCTGCTGATCACTTCATTTGATATTTTGCAAAATTCCTCAGAATCGTCAGCAAAGGTTCTCCAATGATGTATCATTTGTTTCATGCTTTCTTCACTTTTAGCGGAAAAAAGGAAGGGTACCCTTCCTTTTCTGTCAGATTCGTCTTTTGTATGTATAAATTCTTCGATGATGACGTGAGAGTTAACACCCCCAAAACCGAAGGAGCTGATTCCCGCCCTGAGCGGAGCCCCGTCTGCCGCCTTCCAATCACTTGAATCAAGTGCCGGCCTGAACGGTGTTTTTTCAAACTGTATAATTGGATTTACCGTATGTACATTCAGGCTTTTCGGCACCCTCCGGTGTTTCATCATCATTAGAACTTTTATCAATCCGGCCATTCCCGCCGCTGCTTCTGTATGACCGATATTTGTTTTCACACTTCCGATCCTGCAATATTGAGTATCCTCAGTATATTGCCGATACGCTTTTGTCAATGCTTCTATTTCTATCGGATCGCCCAGAGATGTACCTGTGCCATGTGCTTCTACATAAGAAACCGTCGCAGCATCGACAGCAGCGTTGTGTAAAGCTTCTGAGATGACCCGGCACTGCGCTTCTGCTCTGGGAGCGGTTATGGAACGGGATTTACCGCCATGATTAACAGCTGTCCCTTTTATGATCCCGTATATATGGTGACCGGCTTTTACTGCATCACCAAGGCGCTGCAGCAATACAACGCCTGCCCCTTCTCCGGGAACGTACCCATTCGCCGCTGCGTCAAAAGTTTTACATTTGCCGTCAGGACTCAGCATTCTAGCTTTAGAAAAAGAAATATATTTTCCGGGTTGGAAATTCAAGTTTACTCCCGATGCGATTGCATAATCGCTTTCTTTTGTCCGCAGTGACTTAACCGCTTCATGTAAAGCAACAAGCGACGATGCACAAGCGGCATTTACAGACATGCTTTTTCCGGTCAAACCGAATGTGTATGAAAGCCGGTTGGAAAGCATAGCTTCGAAACTTCCTAAACAGGCATAACTGTCGATTTCCGATTCAGCTTTACCTGTCTGCCGGTAGTCAGAATTCATAATACCCGCAAAAACAGAAGTGGTTTTACGCTGGAGATCCTGCAAAGAAACCCCGGAATCTTCGATGCACCGCCAGGTTTCTTCTAAAAGGATTCTTTGCTCAGGATCCATGTTTTTCGCTTCCCGGGGAGAGATATTAAAAAACTTATGGTCGAAATGGTCAGCTTTATGAATAAAACCTCCCCACTTGCTGATTGTTTTGTTCGGTATACTGATATCAGCTGAATAATAAAGTTCGGGATCCCACCGTTCAATCGGCACTTCCCGGATGGAATCTTTGCCGCTATTTATGTTTTCCCAGAATTCATGATAATGATCTGCATCGGGGAATCTGCAAGCAACCCCGATTATCGCGATATCCGCATTCTGTTTATTCAAATGAACCATTGGCCTCCACCCGCTCCTTCTTTAGTGTAGAAATAACGTATCCAATCTGCGCCTTAGCAGACTTTCGGTCTCATTCATCAATTTTTCACCAATGTCATCGACATGTCTGTTTCTCCATGATTCCAAATCCGTGCCCTTTACCCAATGATTAAAAGCGCCTAAAGACGGGCCGCAATGAACTTGGAAATTCACCTTTTGTTCTTCCTGCCCTTCCAAAGCAAGCAGACATCCTCTTTGCAAATACCACTTAAATAGTAACAGCATCTTATATTTTTGATTGCGCTCAGCTTTTTGGGCCAGGTTCGGCTGTTTATCTATTATGCTTTCGTAGATTTCATCAAAAGTCTTGTTAAAATAATCATTTTCGAGCTGAATCTTTGTCTTTTCATCTATCTCACTCAAAGACTCGTATTGTTGGTAGATTTGAAATAATTTATTTGCCCTGACCGGAAACAGCGTGCCCTTTTTCAGCACCTGAACCTTTGTTCCGAACTCAAACAGAGTCTCCGAAGGCGCATAAGCAGTATCGCATATTCCTGTCTCACTCAGCATTTCTTTAACAAAACCGCTTGTTTCGGCTTCAACTGTACATTGATTAATGGATCCCGTCATAATAAAATCAGCGCCCATTAAAAAAGCAGACGCCGCAGACTCGGGAGTCCCGATTCCTCCCGCAGCCCCGATCCTTATCTTCCTTGCGTATTTGTGTGTTTCCATCATCTCATCCCGCAGGTTAACAAAAAACGGCAGCATCGCCGTCAATGAGCCCTGTTCAGTATTACTTCCGCAATCTGCTTCAATAATGATATCGTCTGCTGCCGGAATACGGCTGAGCCACTCCGCCTGCTCTTCCGTCAGCATACCGTTCTGACACATTCTCTTTACGATACTTTGAGGAGGCGGACTCAGAAATGCGGCCGCAACTTCCGGCCGTGAAACTTTGGCAATGATCCGATTATGAGGTATAACCCTGCCGCTTTTGTCTATCTTCAACTGATGCGCCTTGTAATAAATTAATGGTGCGCTGACGGAAAGATACGAAGACGCTTCTATTACTCGTACGTCATGCTTGATATATAAATCGATCAATTCCTTTTCTCTATCTTGATGATCCGGCTCAAATCGCAGATTCATTCCGTAGGGCTGACCATTTTTGAGTGTCTTCTTAATAGAAATAAGGGCCTGTTCAATTTCCCTTATCGTTAAACCTGCTGTGCCAAAGAACCCAAGCATTCCTTTCTTCCCGAGGCGGATCAGCATTTCAGCAGAAGAGATCCCTCTATGCATCGCACCTGCCAAATACGCGTATGTCAAACCGTAATCTTCTTTGAAAGATTGATCACCCAATCGGGACACCGGTGAAGCTGCACCGCTCTCTATATTTTCGGCCAAGAGGCTATGCTCTTTCCCGCTTTCCGAATTGTCCTTGTTCCCTTCAGAAAAAAAGAGACTGTCTTCCGGCGCACTGATAGTAAGCGGTTCCTCATCTCTTTGTATGGTGTGAATTAATTTAGTCAGAATGTTGCCGGGACCGATCTCTTCAAACACAGTTACGCCTTGTCCCATTAGATACCTGATGCTTTCAGTCCATTTCACCGAGTTTGTTATTTGTTCAATTAAATTCCGTTTGATATCTTCTTGTTTATAAGGTCTTACCGTATAGTTAGAGATGACCGGGAAATTCAATTCAGAAAAATGAAACTCCTCGATAAATTCCGCAAATTCACGCTGTGCACTTTCCATGAAACGAGAATGAAAAGCTCCGCCGACTTGCAATACGATATAAGCTTTCGCCCCTTCTTTTTCAAAAATAGAGGCTGCCCGCTTTATCTCATCTGCAGCCCCTGCTATCACAATTTGTGAAGATGTATTGTAATTGGCGATATCTATTTGGCCGAATTCATACTTCTGAAGTATTTTTTTTATGTGATGCTCATCCAGTCCGATCACGGCAGCCATTCCGCCCTCGGAAGCCTCACTCATTAACTCGCCTCTTTTAGCAACCAGCCGGAGACCTGTTTCAAAATTAAAAACGCCGGCCGCAAAAAGCGCAGTATATTCACCCAGACTATGTCCTGCAGCAGCATCAGGGCGTGTATGACCTTCTTTTAAACCCTTTAAATATTGCAGTGCGCTCACTGTATAAATTGCAGGTTGTGTATACTTCGTATCAGTCAGCCTCTCTTTTTCATCTGAAAGGCATAAATCCTTTATGGAGTATCCTAAAATATGATCTGCCTTTTTAATGAGCTCACTGAATTCATCGAATAAGTCTCTGCCCATTCCTTTAAACTGCGCTCCCTGTCCGGGAAAGACGTAAGCAAGCATTTGTTTTCCTCCTGTTCCGTATTTCTGCCGTTTCTTTTCGTTCCGATTTGATTAACGTTTTTCACTTCAATTTTAAAATTGTCGTTTACTCTCAGCACACTTACTTAATAAGCATTACTAAGCAAAATAAAAAAACCTTTATGCCGGATAAAGGTTTAAAAGCAAAAAGCATGTACAAATATCATATTACCGCAAATATAAATAGATAGAATTTTCCGATAATTAAAATCACATTTTCATTCTGTTTTATATATATATCAATATAATAAAAACATTCCAACGTGCCGAAACAACGATTGGTTTTATGTGAATATTTCCCTAAATAAATACTATACCATGATTTACTTGTTGTCAATGGGAAACACACGTATATACCAATTCTTCAGCCGCCTTTTTACAGGCGGCTGAACTCGGTTGTTATCAGTTCATCAGCCCATGCCGATATGCCTTCACTATACTATTTACGGAATAATAGTTCTTTCTCTTTGTTGTAGTCTTTAGTAAATTGATTGAACTCATCTGCTTGTTTATGCACCTTTTCGTAAACTGAGTTTACTTTGCTGATTTGCTCTTCCAGCTGCGCTAATGTGAGCTTTTTATCTTTAATCAGTTTATAAAGGTCCTTATCAAGTGAAATGGCTTTTTCGTACTTTTTGTACAAAAGATCATAAGATGCATACCTTTTCCCCATTAAAGCGACAGCATGCCCGGCTTTTTCTTTTACTTTCTTATCCTTTATTTCTTGAGAAGTTTTTTTTGCGGATTCAAACGCTTTTTTTGAATCATCAATACTGTCTTTTTCTGCTTTCAGATGTTTTTTTCGCTGATTTGCATTGCTCAGAGCCTGATCAGACAGTGTGACAATTTTCTGGTAATCATCCATATTCAGTTTAACCGCGCTGTCGTATAGCTGATGCTCTTTTTTCTCCAATTTTTCTAATGTTTTCTGCTCTTTTTGAAACGGTTTTTCCGCTTGAACGGCTTTTTCCATCGAGTCATGAAGCGATTCAACCGGATCTTTTCCCCCGCAGCCGGCAAGCAGCATACTTGCGGCGCCGAGCGCTCCGATTCCTGCTAATACCTTTTTTTGAATCATATTCACTTAAAATCCCCCAATCTTGACAATTTCCACTATAGAAGCCCGAACGCTTTTTGACAATAGCTGAGCTGTAATTGACATGACCGGGTAAAAAGACGCTTACGGTGCTGTCAAAGAATACTTGCATAAAAAATTGAGAAAACAGGGCGGATGACCATACATCTTTTTGGCTTTTACATAGTTTATAGTAGACGCCGGCCCTGCTGACAGAGGGTCAGCGTAATTAAAAGAGGAGGTTTTTTTATGTACGGATATGGATTTGGCGGCGGATTTGGCGGCGGTTGCTGCGGCGGCGGATATGGTTATGGCGGCGGTTACGGTTACGGCTGCGGCGGCGGTTACGGCCGCACATTCGCATTAATCGTCGTATTGTTTATCTTATTAATCATCGTCGGTGCCGCTTATTTAGGCTGCGGCTGCTGACCCTATACAACATGAACATCGGCCGGCCTGCTATGGCCGGCCAATTGTTTCGTTGCGCCGCGATAAAGAAATTCGCTATAATTTACATATTAAGCTTTAGGAGTGAAGTTTCTTGATTACTATGGAAAATATTGTACGCGACGGACATCCCGCGCTCAGAGAGATCGCTGAAGAAGTTCAGCTTCCCGCTTCTGACGAAGAAAAACAGCATCTTGCTGATATGATTGAGTTTGTGAAAAACAGCCAAAATCCTGAATTAGCCGAGAAATACAAGCTTCGTCCGGGCGTCGGCCTTGCCGCTCCCCAAACAGACGTAAAAAAACGGATGATCGCCGTCCATGCAGAAGATGCGAAAGGCACTTTATACAGCTATGCTCTTTTTAACCCTAAGATCGTCAGCCACTCAGTGGAAAAAAGCTACTTGACGAGCGGAGAAGGCTGCCTGTCGGTAGACGAACCCATTCCCGGCTATGTGCCGCGCTACGCCCGCATCCGCGTAAAGGCGGTGACGCTTGAAGGAGAACAGATTGACATCCGCCTCAAAGGTTTTCCGGCCATCGTGTTTCAGCACGAAATCGATCATCTGAACGGCGTGATGTTTTACGACCATATCGATAAAGAAAATCCGTTCAAAGAACCTGAAAACGCCATTGCCATTGACCGTTAAAAATAACCGGCACTTCCCAAAGTGCCGGTTTTCTTTATTTCAAAAGGCCCAGTTCTTTGACGGCCCAGCTGATTCCCTCTTCATCCACCGGTTTTGTGACGAAATCGGCGGCACCTTTTAATTCCGGAACCGCATTTCCCATCGCCACCCCGGTGCCGACAAAACGGATCATCTCAAGGTCATTTAATCCGTCGCCGAATGCATAAGTGTCATTTACGCCGTACGGAAGCCGCTCAAGCACTCTTTTAATGCCTTCCGCTTTTGAACCGCCTTTCGGAAGCACATCCGTTGACAATTCGTGCCAGCGGACGTAATCAAACTCCGGAAAAGCGGCATATGCTTTTTCTTCATGTCCGCGGCAGAATAAAAGCAGCTGATAAATTTCTTTTCCTTTATAAAAAGTTTCATCAACTTCGGGATAAGGCGCTTTCAGACTGCCGATTCCTTCCGAGACGTGCGGATGTCCGGGGGCGGTCGTTTTCATCGTGTCTTCCGCCATAAATACGACGGGGTGCTCCCCTTCTGCCGCCTGCTTTAATAAACGCGCAACCGCATCTTCAGGAAGCGGATTTTTATAAATGACCTCACCTTCAAATACGACATACTGGCCGTTGTATGAAATAAATGATTCAATCTCAAGCTCTTCCAGAATCGGTTTTACCATAAACGGGGACCTTCCGCTGGCGATAAAAACGTGATGGCCAGCCTCTTTAAGCGCCTTCACGGCGTTTCTTGCGCTATCGGGAATATGTTTATCATGGTCATAGATCGTGCCGTCAATATCAAAAAAGATCAGTTTTGGATTCATGTCAATTTCTCCTTTTTCCCGTTTATCAGTCGTGTCTTTTTCAATATCATCATACAGAAAGTTTTTCTTCCGGAAAACCGCCTTGATGAAATTCCAGTTTTACCCACGAAAACAAATTCATTTTTTCCGCATACTACTTCTATAAAGGGCTTTAAAGGAGGTATACGATGCTGCGCCGATTACGGAAGAAACTCAGAAGACAGTGGGGCGGAATGCTCCGGAAAAAAGTCATCGCGTAGAAGGGATCTTTCGTTTTTTGAAAGTCCCTTTTTTGCTCGAGACTTTCCTTATAATCCGTTTTCGAATATAATAGAATAAGCGAGTCTAACATACGGCATTTAAGGAGAGATTTGGATGATTTATAAGGTATTTTATCAAGAGAAGGCTGACGAAGTACCTGTTCGGGAAAAAACAGATTCACTTTACATTGAGGGCGTTTCAGAACGGGACGTCAGAACGAAACTGAAAGATCAGAAATACAACATTGAATTTGTTCAGCCTGTGGACGGTGCTTTTTTAGAATATGAGAAGCAGAGCGAAAATTTTAAAGTATTGGAGTTATGAGCGGAATGAAATTTGTAAAAAATGACCAGACTGCCGTTTTCGCCCTCGGCGGATTGGGCGAGATCGGAAAAAATACGTACGGGGTGCAGTTTCAGGATGAAATTGTACTGATTGATGCGGGAATCAAGTTCCCGGAAGATGAACTTCTCGGCATTGATTACGTAATCCCCGATTACACGTATTTAGTAAAAAATGAAGATAAAATTAAAGGTCTGTTTATCACCCACGGTCACGAAGACCATATCGGCGGTATTCCGTACCTGCTCAGACAAGTAAATATTCCCGTTTACGGCGGTAAACTCGCGATCGGCTTACTTCGGAATAAACTTGAAGAGCACGGGCTGTTAAGACAGACCAAATTAAACATCATCGGTGAAGACGACATCGTGAAGTTCCGCAAGACATCTGTATCCTTCTTCAGAACGACACACAGCATTCCGGATTCATACGGAATCGTCGTCAAAACACCGCCGGGCAATATCGTACATACCGGGGACTTTAAGTTCGATTTCACACCGGTAGGCGAACCGGCAAACTTGACAAAGATGGCTGAAATCGGGAAAGAAGGCGTTCTGTGCCTGCTTTCTGACAGTACAAACAGTGAGGTTCCTGATTTCACCATGTCAGAACGCCGCGTAGGCGAAAGCATTCACGATATTTTCCGAAAAGTGGACGGCAGAATTATATTTGCGACATTTGCTTCGAATATACACCGTCTTCAGCAGGTGATTGAAGCAGCCGTTTTAAAAGGCAGAAAAGTTGCCGTATTCGGACGCAGTATGGAATCGGCTATTGAAATCGGACAAAATCTCGGCTACATTACCTGTCCTAAAAATACGTTTATTGAGCATAACGAAATCAATCGTTTGCCTGCCAATAAAGTAACAATTTTATGTACGGGAAGCCAAGGTGAACCGATGGCGGCGTTATCACGCATCGCTAACGGGACGCACCGGCAGATTTCCATTAATCCCGGAGATACGGTCGTCTTTTCTTCCTCTCCGATTCCCGGAAACACAATCAGCGTAAGCCGCACCATCAACCAGCTGTACCGTGCGGGCGCAGAAGTCATTCACGGTTCATTGAATGACATTCATACATCCGGACACGGCGGACAGGAAGAGCAGAAATTAATGCTCCGCCTGATCAAACCGAAGTTCTTTATGCCGATTCACGGTGAGTACAGAATGCAGAAAATGCACGTCAAACTCGCGACTGATTGCGGTATACCTGAAGAAAACTGCTTTATCATGGATAATGGCGAAGTGCTGGCCCTCAAAGGCGAAGAAGCCGCTGTGGCAGGCAAAATTCCGTCCGGCTCCGTTTACATTGACGGAAGCGGAATCGGTGATATCGGCAATATCGTGCTCCGCGACCGCCGCATTCTTTCAGAAGAAGGCCTTGTTATCGTTGTTGTCAGCATCAATATGGACGACTTTAAGGTTTCGGCGGGGCCTGATTTAATCTCAAGAGGTTTTGTATACATGAGAGAATCCGGTGATTTGATCAATGACGCGCAGCAACTGATTTCGAACCATTTGGAGAAAGTAATGGATCGGAAAACAACGCAGTGGTCCGAAATTAAAAACGAAATTACCGATACGCTTGCTCCGTTCCTATACGAAAAAACAAAACGCCGCCCGATGATCCTTCCGATCATTATGGAGGTCTAAAAAAAACTGCACTCATTACGAGTGCAGTTTTTTTATTGCAGCGGAATATGCTGAAAGGCTTTGACATCAAATAGACCGGCTGCTGTCATTTTAATATCCGGAATCACCGGAAGCGCTAAAAACGATAATGTGAGAAACGGATTGAAATCACCGGTGAATCCGAGCAGAGGAAGCTTCTCATGAAGCACGCCCAAGCTGTCATTGACCCATTCCGCCGACTTATCAGACAAAAGCCCGGCGATCGGAAGCGGAACGGAATGAAGCAATTCTCCGTTTTTCACGGCTGTTAATCCTCCTCCGGTGTCACGGAGCCTGTTGATTGCTTTTGCCAAATCGGCATCGTTTGTACCGATGGCGATGATATTATGGGAATCGTGAGAAATGGTTGTGGCGATGGCGCCTTCTTTTAACCCGAACCCTTGTACAATCCCGAGTCCTATCATTTTTTCGCCGCTGTGCCGCTCTGCGACGGCGATTTTTAATAAATCATTTTCTGTATCAGGACGAAACGCGTCAGCAGACGGTGCAGGCACTTCTTTTTTTCTCGTCTCCAAATGATTCGGTATCATTTCGATTACATTCATTTTCTTGCCTTCTTGAATCGGTATATGAAAATCCGATTCAGTCAGCGGCGCTTTCAGCCGCACTGTATCCAACAGCGCCTGGTCCGGCGAATAGGAACCGGCAGACTGTTCATAAACCGTGCGTCCGTTCTCGGCAACGGTCCGGCCGGCGACCATGGTCTTCGTGACGGCAGCCTCCCGTACATCTGAAATGAACAGCAGATCTGCGTCAAAACCCGGCGCTACCGCCCCTTTTGTTTCAAGGCCGTAGCACTCAGCCGCATTTAAGCTGGCGAGCTGATACGCAAGGAATGGATCAAGTCCAGCCTTTATGGCCATTTTGACTTGGTGGTTCACACTTCCTTCTGAAAGCAGATCATCTACATGCTTATCATCCGTGCAAAAGAAAAAGCGCCGCGCGTTTTTTTCATTCACCGCCGGCAGCACATTGAGCGTATTTTTCGCCACCGATCCTTCGCGCAGCATGACATACATTCCCCGTCTGATTCTGTCCAACGCTTCTTCTTTTGTCGTCACTTCATGATCATTTGACACCATTGCGGTTCTGTATATATTGATGATCTCTGAAGACAGTCCGGCTAAATGCCCGTCGATCCGTTTTCCATGACGCTTGGCATCAAGCAGTTTCTGAAGCATATCCTCTTCACCTTCCGCAACAGACACATAATCCATTACTTCCGCAAGTCCGAGCACCTCTTTCTCCTGATAAAAAGACTTTAAATCCTCGGCTTTTAATACGGCTCCCGAGCGTTCAAAGCTAGCAGCGGGAACACAGGAAGGAAGCATGAAACGGATGTTCAGCGGCGCCTTTTTTGCCTGCTCTATCATAAATGAAATGCCTTTTGCTCCGGAAACGTTCGCAATTTCGTGAGGATCAGTAATGACAGTAGTCACTCCGTGTGGGAGGACGGCTTTAGCAAATTCAATCGGAGTAACCATAGAGGACTCGATATGAACATGTCCGTCAATAAAGCCCGGAACGATCATTTGACCTTCTGCATCAATGACTTCTTCCCCTTCATATTCGCCCAGCCCGACGATCACTCCGCCCGTAATGGCGATATCTGCAGAAATCCATTCCTGGTTAAATACATCCATGATTTTTCCGTTTTTAATGACGGTATCGGCTTTTTGTCTGCCGGCTGATGCGTTCAGCCGTTCAGCCAGTGTTTCTTTGTTCAAAATGAGGCCTCCTCTTTTTCTTTATATGGTACAATATGCTATCGGATCGCCTGATCATAGTCAATAAAAATTGCAGAAAATACCGCTTACATGATAAATGTCTTTCTATTCTGACATAATAAAAGACCATCCTTTTACGGACGGCTTTTCACTTTGTATGAAGCACTCTTTTTTCAAATCGGGAAATGTCCGTAAGAGAGCCGATAACGATGAGAATATCTTCTTTTTGGATCATTTCAGTCGCCAGGGGAGATACGATCACTTCTTTTTCTCTCTTGATGGCCACGATATTAATGCCGTACTTCGCCCGGATGTCCAGATCAAGCAGTGTGTTGCCCGCAAGCCTGCTGTTGGCCACGATCTCCACAATGCTGTGTTCGTCGGACAGCTCCAAATAATCAAGCACATTATTTGATACGATGTTGTGGGCGATGCGTTTTGCCATGTCACGTTCAGGATGGACGATGTGGTCGGCCCCGATTTTCGCAAGCACTTTCTCATGATAATCGTTCTGCGCTTTAACCGTGATCGTGTTCACGCCGAGTTCCTTTAAGATCAGCGTCGTTAAAATGCTCGCCTGTATATTTTCGCCGATTGCCACAATGACGTGGTCAAAGTTGCGCAGCCCTAAGTTTTTCAGCACTGATTCATCGGTTGAATCGCCGATGACCGCGTGTGATGCGATTTTGGCGTATTCATTTACTTTATCTTCATCAATATCCATCGCCATGACCTCAAGGCCTTCTTCACTTAATGCTTTGCAAATACTTCCGCCGAAGCGTCCGAGACCGATAACAGCAAACTCTTTTCTCATAACAGTACTCCTTTAAACAATATCTCTAATAGGAATAGTATCACATTTTCGGCAATGAGTTCATATAGCGTTTAAGCTTTTCTGAAAAGGCGGGCGATAAATACAGGTCCGCTCCGCGTTCGATTTCTTCCTGATAGTGACCAGGAGGCGCAATTTCCTCAGCTTTATCAAGAACGAGAAACGTCAGGACGCCTCTGTATACACGGCCGCCGGCACACACTTCTATGAACGCGGGACGGTATGTGTGGTTATCAACACCTTCTCTTTTGTACAGATAGGTTGCCGCTTCAAACGGAAGCTTGTACAGCACGCCTTCAGTTCGTCCCCCGTCTTCAACAAGATCGGCTCTGGAACCGTCAGGACGCCTTAACGTGAATCTCGTCGAATACCCTTCAACAACCGCCCCTCCGACCGGCTCGGCAAAAAAGTGATCGACCCCCGCCTGTTTAAACCGGGCATTGTCCATACAGGAGCCGTATGCGAAATAATAAACCGGACTGTCATCCTCCCGTTTCATAAAACGGTATTCTTTCCAGTCTCCGCTTTTGATACGGCTGAATGAGGCACACTGGTCGGGCTTTACGACATATGCGAAGGCGGTTTTATTCCCGGCATCCGTCGTCACGGCAACCTCTTTCCGATCAAAATCAGCATAATACGCATCCAGCTTACGGATCATCTGATGATCTGTTTCATACAATTCCCCGTACACAAAAGCTGTTTCTGCTAAAGACGCCGCAGGCTGACCTTTATCCGTTTCGTACAGCACGGCGTTTATCGCAGCCTGCTCGCACACACACGGAGCGCCTTTCAGCAGTTCATGGTTTTCTTCACGCTTCCGTAACAAACCGTATACAAAAAGAAGCAAGTTATTTTTCCTCCTTTTGGACAGCAGCCGCTTCTAACGGCAGAATCACCTGAAACGTACTGCCTTCTCCATTTTTGCTCTTAATGTTAAGTTTACCATTATGCTCCTTCAGAATTCGTAAACAAATCGGAAGACCGAGACCCGTTCCCTGATCTTTTGTTGAGAAAAACGGTTTCCCGATGTTTTCAAGCTTTTCTTTCGACATGCCGTTTCCTTCATCCTGTATGCTGATCACCGCGTATTCTTCATCCCGTTTTGTATAAATATGAATATTCCCGCCGTCAGGCATCGCTTCAATCGCATTTTTAATAATATTGATAAATACCTGTTTCAGCTGGTTTTCGTCACCGTTGACCATACAGGACTCAGTCTGCCTGAAATCCTTCTCAATCACAGTGTTCGACAGCACCGCGTTCGTGTCAAGAAGCGTCGCCACCTGCCGTAAAATATGGTTGAGATGATGAGCGGTAAACGTCACGGTCTGCGGCTTGGCGAGCAGAAGCAGCTCCCCCAGCACGAGGTCAATTCTTTTAATCTCCGAAAAAATAATATCAAAATAATCCGTTCTTTCCGGATACTGGGCTTTCATCAGCTGGAGAAAGCCGCTGACTGACGTTAAAGGATTTCTTACTTCATGGGCGATTCCTGCCGCAAGCTCCCCGGCAATGGCCAGCTTTTGAGATTGCATGGCGAGGCGTTCGTTCGTTTCCAGAAGCTCGTCGACCGCTTTTTTCCGTTCACTGATATCAGACATCGTCCCCAGGCTTCCGACAAATTTCTGTCTGCGGTCATAATACAGCTTATAATGGACTTCTCCCCAAAAGATCGTGCCGTCTCTTTTAATATATTTGGCCGTAAACATTCCTGACGGGGACTGCTGCTTGATTTGGGAGATAATATAATCAATGATATGTTTTTCTTTTATAAAATAATCATTATACATCGTGCCCATACATTCGCTGATAGAGTGGCCCGTAATCGCCGTCCAGGCCTGATTCAAATATGTAATATTCCCTTGTGCATCCGTCTGAAAAACGATTTCCTGCAGATTGTCCATGATCCGGTTTTTCTCATCTGAAAGCGCCTTTGCTTTCTGCTCGCTGTCCTTCAGCTCCGCCAGCAGCTGCTTTTTATTATCCACATAATAAGCCAGCAGCCAGACGCTGATTAATGTGACGGCGGTAAAGGTGATGTCAACGGGCCAGTTAATCGGATTCCGTTCAATCATATAAAATAAATAATCCCAAAACATAATAAAAATCATTGCCAAGATTAAGGAAATGATACGCGCTTGATATTTTCCCATAGTCCCACCTGCCGCTAGCATTTCTACATATATTGTAACATTGTTGACTGCATTATTGACTAAAAAATGATAACTATTCCCAATTAATTGAGCAGGTTCGCTTACTTTTCCCGTGAGTTTTTGCACAAGTTCATAATAAAAGGACGGAATGATGCTCCGCCCTTTTTGCTGATTATGATCTATCTTTTAACGCTTCCTCGATTTCCTCAAGCAGCATTTTCGCTCCTTCAGGACTTAAGATAATTTTGCCGTTGCCGTACTCCTGATTTTCGGGAGTAATTTCCCCCGTCATTAAGCAAATGCCGTGCGGCTTGTATTTTTTCAAGACAATTTTGTCTCCGTCAACGAAAAATTCAATACTATCTTTAATAGCGATATCCAATGCTCTTCTCAATTCAATCGGCATGACAATACGCCCGAGTTCGTCTACTTTTCTTACTACACCAATTGATTTCATAGAAATCCCCTACTTCCTTTAATGTCTCTTCTTTATGTCCAAGGAAAATCCTTCATAAACGTAGACGAAAGGAACAGAGCAAAAGTTTCTCAGTATCCGGAACTGAATGTTTTTTTACAAAAAGAAAATCCTTTTGAAATATGGGATACAGACTTTCCCTCCTTTTTTACAAAAACATTTCATTCCCGGCGGAAACCCCCAAAAATCGTGGTTTTTCTCAGAAACTTTAAATGTAGAATCAATTAAATCAGGATAGGGATTGGGTGAAAACATGTTTCAATCAACTGAGATCGGAATCGACTTAGGAACCGCTAATATACTTGTTTACAGTAAAAATAAAGGAATTATTTTAAACGAGCCTTCCGTTGTCGCTGTAGATACAACAACGAAAGCGGTGCTTGCCATCGGAACGGATGCCAAAAACATGATCGGAAAGACGCCGGGGAAAATCGTCGCCGTACGGCCGATGAAAGACGGTGTCATTGCTGATTATGATATGACAACTGACTTATTAAAACACATTATGAAAAAAGCCGGAAAAAAAATCGGAATGACCTTCCGCAAACCGAATGTCGTCGTCTGCACGCCTTCAGGTTCAACAGCCGTTGAACGCCGCGCCATCAGTGACGCTGTCAAAAACTGCGGAGCGAAAAACGTTCACTTGATTGAAGAACCCGTAGCCGCTGCAATCGGAGCCGACCTCCCTGTTGACGAGCCGGTCGCAAACGTCGTCGTAGATATCGGAGGCGGTACGACTGAAGTCGCCATCATCTCATTCGGGGGCGTCGTATCCTGCCATTCGATCAGAATCGGCGGCGACCAGCTTGATGAAGATATCGCCTCGTTCGTCAGAAAAAAATACAACCTGCTGATCGGGGAACGTACGGCAGAACAAGTGAAAATGGAAATCGGCTTTGCATTGATCGAACATGTGCCGGAAACGATGGAAATCCGCGGGCGTGACCTTGTAACCGGTCTGCCGAAGACAATCAGACTGCAGTCTAATGAAATTCAGCAGGCGATGCGTGAATCGCTCCTGCATATTCTTGAAGCGATCAGAGCGACACTTGAAGATTGTCCGCCGGAGCTCAGCGGTGATATCGTTGACCGCGGCGTCGTGTTAACCGGCGGAGGCTCCCTTTTAAACGGGATGAAAGAATGGCTGACAGATGAAATCGTCGTTCCCGTTCATTTGGCGGCAAATCCGCTTGAATCAGTGGCTATCGGCACGGGGCGTTCATTAGACGTCATCGACAAGCTGCAAAAAGCAATTAAATAATAAGATTGTGCTTCTTTTTTCTCCAGCCGGCTCATATTGTGAGAACTGGAGAAACATTAAGGAGGAAGCATATGCTTAGAGATGTGGGAAGACGCGTAGCAGTAGCCGTCATTTTAAGCGGAATTATTTTGGGGGGGATGAGCATTTCACTGGCCAATATGCCCCATTCTCCGGCCGGCGGTACCGTAAAACTGAATCACCCGTAAAGACGCAGCAAAAGCTGTGTCTTTTGCGTTTGTACTCCTTTCTTTCCTTTATGAGGCGATATTTGATATGATGAGAAAAACCGATGAGGAGGAATGAACGATGAGTTCGTTTACTGAAAAGTTACATACATATGCTCAGCTGGCGGTAGAAGTCGGCGTCAATGTCCAAAAAGGACAGCATGTCGTAATCAATGCCTCAACTGATGTCCGGGAACTTGTCAGACTGCTTGCCAAACATTCTTATGAAAAAGGCGCAAAAAACGTCACCGTAAATTGGCAGGACGATGAACTGTCCAGATTAAAATACGAGATGGCACCTTTTGAAGCGTTTGAAGAGTATCCTGAATGGGAAGCAAAAGGCAAAGAAGAGCTCGCGAAAAAAGGGGCTGCGTTTATTTCTGTCGTCTCATCCGACCCCGACCTGTTAAAAGGCACTGACGGCAAACGGATTGCAGCGTTCCAAAAAGCCGCCGGAAAAGCATTGCATACATACAGACAATATATTCAATCAGATAAGGTCAGCTGGACGGTGATCGGAGCCGCTTCAACAGGCTGGGCGAAAAAAGTGTTCCCGGATCAGCCGGAAGAAACAGCCGTTCAGCTTTTATGGGAAGAAATTTTCAAAACGACCCGCGTAAATGAAGAAAACCCTGTGGAAGCATGGAAAAAACATGATCAAAACCTTCATGAAAAAGTGGAACACTTAAACAAAAAACATTACAGCGCCCTGCATTATCAGGCTGAAGGAACAGACTTAACCATTGAACTGCCGAAAAAACATGTATGGGCAGGCGCGGGAAGCGTGAATGAGAGCGGGCACGAATTCATGGCCAACATGCCGACAGAAGAGGTTTTCACCCTTCCGCAGCGTGACGGGGTGAACGGCATGGTTTCCAGCACGAAACCGCTGAGCTACGGCGGCAACATTATTGATAACTTCACTCTTACCTTTGAAAACGGCCGCATTGTCGATGTGAAAGCTGAAAAAGGCGAGGAGATTTTAAAAGGCATCGTCGAAACCGATGAAGGCTCACACTATCTCGGAGAAGTGGCCTTAGTGCCGTACGATTCACCGATTTCACAATCAAATATTTTATTTTACAACACACTGTACGATGAAAACGCCTCTAACCACTTGGCGATCGGCAGTGCGTATGCCTTTAATATTGAGGGCGGTAAACAAATGACACGGGAAGAGCTTGTCAAAGAGGGCTTAAATGAAAGCATTACACACGTAGATTTTATGGTCGGTTCCAAAGATATGAATATCGACGGCATTACGGCGGACGGCAAAAGAGAACCGATCTTCAGAAACGGAAACTGGGCATTTTAATAAAAAAAAAGGAGGCGATTAGGCCTCCTTTTTTTATTTCGCTTCATACATTTGCAAGTTGGCGCAGACGGTTTCCAAAACAGGTGTATCAACTGACAAGCCTTTCGCTTTCTCAAGCAAAAATCCGTGTAAATGATCACCTTCCGTCACCCTGCCCTTTTCCATATCTCTCAGCATCGACGATTTCATATGGTAAGACATGCTTGTCAATGTGCGATAACTCTCTTCTTCCAGACCAGGATCTTTCGGGATGCCGGCAGCCTTGAAAATGGCTCCGATTTCAGCAAAGAGGCGCTTTGCCGTTTTGCGGCCGCCTTCTGTTTCTAAAATCGGTCCGACCGGCTGTTGAAACAGAGTGGTCACTCCCGCCTGCGCGGCAATAAACATATATTTTTTCCAAATGTCCTTTTCAATATCCCGGCTGATGATGACATCCGCTTTCACACCTGCAAATGCGTTTTCCAGCTCATTCATACGTTCCGTGCGTTCCCCGTTCCATTCACCGAAAACAAAGCGGTGAGCAGCGCTCGTATGAAGAATGTCCCCTTTGTCGTTAAGGGCGCTCTCAATAAAGCAGAGGCCGCCCAGCACCTGCCGTTTTGAAAAAGCTTCAAACAGCTGGTTATAGTGCCTGTATCCGTTTAAAAAAGGAATAATGACCGACGAAGGTTTGACAAACGGTTTGACATCCCGAATGACGTCCTGCAAAGAATACGCTTTTGAAGCGATGATAACCGCGTCAAATGCTCCTTCTTCGCCCGCCATCATTAATTTCGGCTTGATTGAAACATCACCTTTTGCACTTTTGACGGTCAAACCCGTTTCTTGTAATTGTTCCGCCCGTTTCTTGCGGACGAGAAACGTAACGTCATTTCCCTTTTCTGCAAGACGCGCGCCGATATATCCGCCCACTCCTCCAGCTCCGACAATTAAAAACTTCATGATGCATTCCTCCGTCTCTTTTCAAATATGTATTTCATTTATTGTAACGGGAAGTCAGAAGATTGAAAACTTTTTTCATAAATAAAAAAGCAGAGTCTCCCCCTGCTTCTTTATTACGCGTATAGCTCTTCAAGCTTTTTCTGTACATCCGCGTTTTCAAGAAATTCGTCATAAGACATTTGTTTGTCAACAATGCCTTTAGGCGTTAATTCAATGATGCGGTTGGCAATTGTCTGTACAAACTGATGGTCATGAGATGAAAACAGCATAGCGCCTTTAAAGCTGATTAAGCCGTTGTTAAGCGCCGTAATGGATTCCAAATCTAAGTGGTTGGTCGGTTCATCCAGAATTAAGATATTCGCGCCGGAAAGCATCGCTTTTGAAAGCATGCAGCGCACTTTTTCTCCTCCGGAAAGGACGTTTGATTTTTTGTTGACTTCTTCTCCTGAGAACAGCATGCGTCCTAAGAAACCGCGCAGAAAGCTTTCACTTTGGTCATGCGGCGAGTATTGGCGGAGCCAGTCAACAAGGTTTGCATCGCTGCCGTCAAAATATTCGCTGTTGTCTTTAGGGAAGTACGCCTGAGAAGTGGTCACGCCCCATTTAAATGTGCCGCTGTCTGCTTCCATTTCCCCGGAAATGATTTTAAACAATGTTGTAACGGCAAGTTCGTTGCGGCCCGTAAAAGCGATTTTATCTTCTCTGTTCATAATAAAGCTGACGTTATCAAGCACCTTAACCCCGTCAATCGTTTTTGTTAAGCCTTCAACCCGCAGCACGTCATTTCCGATCTCGCGTTCCGGCGTGAAATTGACATAAGGATAACGGCGTGATGACGGTTTGATATCATCAAGCGTGATTTTATCAAGGAGTTTCTTTCTTGATGTCGCCTGCTTTGATTTAGAGGCGTTGGCGCTGAATCTGGCCACGAACTCCTGAAGCTGTTTAATCTGCTCTTCTTTTTTCTTGTTGGCTTCCTGAGAAAGCTTTAAAGCAAGCTGGCTGGATTCATACCAGAAATCATAGTTGCCGACGTACACTTGAATTTTATTAAAATCAAGATCGGCGATGTGCGTGCACACTTTATTTAAAAAGTGACGGTCATGGGATACGACGATGACTGTGTTCTCAAAGTTGATTAAAAACTCTTCCAGCCACTGAATCGCTTTCAGATCCAAGTGGTTGGTCGGTTCATCAAGCAGCAGAACGTCCGGCTTGCCGAACAGCGCCTGTGCCAAAAGCACTTTCACCTTTTCTGAACCGCCTAAGTCCGCCATTTTCTTCGTATGCAGGTCTTCAGAGATGCCGAGACCCTTTAACAAAATAGCGGCTTCACTTTCAGCTTCCCATCCGTTTAATTCCGCAAACTCTCCTTCAAGCTCAGCGGCGCGGATGCCGTCTTCATCTGAAAAATCAGGCTTCATATAAATCGCGTCTTTTTCCTGCATGACTTCGTATAAACGTTTATGTCCCATAATGACGACTTTCAGTACTTCGAACTCTTCATATTCAAAGTGGTTCTGCTTCAGAATGGCAAGACGTTCGCCCGGGCTCATATGGACATCGCCGGTCTGCGGCTCCAGCTCACCGGATAAAATTTTCAAGAATGTTGATTTTCCGGCACCGTTTGCGCCTATTAATCCGTAGCAATTGCCCGGCGTAAATTTAATATTGACATCTTCAAATAACTTGCGATCCGCAAAACGCAAGCTCACATTATTTACAGCAATCATTTATAATCCTCCATCGTGTCTAACATCAATAAAAGTATACCATGAATAAAGGGGAAGAGAAATGTTTCCCTGCGAATATAAGGGTTTTGAAAAGACGCAAGCGCCAAACCCGAAGCCCTGTGATACAATAGATATATATACATATTCATCACGGAGGAACAAGTTGAAGCTTTTAACACTCACAGAATACTGTCTTATGATTTTCTTCACCGGGGTTTTTCTGGCCGTCACAGGCTTTACGGCCCGTGACATCGGCTTGTACGTCGGAATCGCCCTCATTTATACGTTTTCGCATCTCTTTTCAAAACGGATGCTTGAAAAACGCGGCAAAGAGAAGAAGCAGGTGAACCTTTTTTTCAGCGTTCTGGCCATTGTCGGATCAGTGCTGGCCACGGTATTGTTCATCGCCGTCGCCGCCTCGTTTGCCAAATAAAAAACGCCTGCTGTCCAAATCGGGCAGCGCGGCGTTTTTATTTTGTCTGACGCATATCATGAAACGGGAAGAACACAAACTTCGAGGTGCCGACGATCCGGTTTTCGGCAATTAAACCGAGTCCGTTCCGGCTGTCCATTGAGTTCAGCCGATTGTCGCCCATGACGAAGTATTTGCCTTTCGGAACCTTTACGGGGCCGAAATCTCCCGTCAGGTTGACTCCCAGTTTTTTCGCTTCTTTTTTATTGCTCGCGAGGTACGGTTCTGCGATTTTTTTGCCGTTTATATAAAGCGTGTCATTTTTCATTTCCACCGTTTCTCCCGGTTTTCCGATGAGCCGCTTTACATAATGGACTTTCGATGTATCGCCGTTAATAATGACGATGTCCCCCCGCTCGATTTCTCCGATATAATTGACGCTTTTGTTGACAAACAGCCTTTCACCGTCATGTAATGTCGGGTACATTGATGATCCTTCCACTAAGTACGGTTCAAACAGGAAATGGCGGATTAACAGCGCAAGTGCAACCGCTATAATGATGGCCTTTCCCCATTCCCAATACGTGTTGGATTTTCTTTTTACCGATTTTTCAGAAGTAGGTTTTTGTTCTTCAGTCAACGTGGTTCCTCCTAGACGATCACTGTTACGGTTTCATGTACTATCTTTACTTTATCACAACTCATCACAAAATACATAACGCTTCTATGCGCATATGATTGAAAAAAGCGCCCGTAAAGGACGCTTTTTGCTTATTTCTCTACAACCGGTTTTTTGACGATTCCCAAGATAACCGCCGTTACAACCGCTCCGATCACGATGCTCATTAAGTAAAGCAGCGGATGGTTCGTAATGAATGCAACGAATATTCCTCCGTGCGGTGCAGGAAGCGTTACCCGGAAAAACTCTGTCAGTCCGCCCGCTACCGCAGAACCGACAACGGCTGCAGGGATGACGCGAAGCGGATCAGCCGCTGCAAACGGGATGGCGCCTTCTGTAACGAAAGCTGCTCCCATGAAGTAGCACGTAATACCGGCTTCACGGTCACGTTTAGAGAATTTGTGTTTAAAGAATGTTGTCGCCAGTGCGATTCCAAGCGGCGGAGCCATTCCGCCCGCCATGATGGCCGCATGCGGCGCATAGTTTCCGGCCCCGATCATCGCGATACCGAAAGTGAACGCCGCTTTATTGAGCGGGCCGCCCATGTCGATAGCCATCATACCGCCTAAAATAATACCCATTAAGACAAGGTTTCCAGTTCCAAGGCTTTCAAGCCAATTTGTTAAGAAATTCATAAACGCTGCGACAGGTGTGTTTATGACAAACTGCATCAGGACACCGGTGATAAAAATACCGAGCAGCGGATAAATCAGTACAGGTTTTAATCCGTCAAGAGTCTGGGGAATAAAGACAAACAGCTTTTTCAAAAGGACTACGACATAACCGGCTAAGAATCCGGCAATCAGTCCGCCCAAGAATCCGGCATTCGCCTGCGTAGCCATAAATCCGCCGACCATACCCGGCGCAAATCCCGGACGGTCCGCAATACTCATTGCGATAAATCCGGCAAGAACTGCAACAATCAGTTTTAACGCATTATCGCCGCCGATAAAGTTCAGCGCTGCGGCAAACGTGTTGTATGTCGGGTCTTTCGGATCAGCTGAATGAATTCCCCAGAAGAATGAAATCGCAACGAGAATTCCGCCGCCGACGACAAATGGCAGCATGTTGCTGACACCGCTCATTAAGTGTTTATAGAAAGTACTTCCGATACTTGTGCCTGATTTCTGTTTCGGGCCGTCTTCATCTGAAGCGGAAGATCCTCCGCCGCTGCCCTCGTAAATCGGCGCATCTTGGTTAACGGCTTTTTCAATCAGTTCCTGAGGACGTCTGATACCGGCCGTCACAGGCACTTGAAGAACATGTTTGCCTTTAAAGCGTTCCATTTCAACCTGTTTATCAGCCGCCACGATGATCGCAGGCGCGTCTTCAATTTCTTGAGCCGTCAGCTTATGTTTGATACCGCTTGAGCCGTTTGTCTCTACTTTAATGTCAACGCCGAGCTCTTTCGCTTTTTCCTTCAGTGCGTCAGCTGCCATGAACGTATGGGCGATACCTGTCGGACATGCCGTAACGGCAAGGATTTTGCCTTTTCCTGACGGCGCTGCCTGTTCTTCCTGCTCTTCTTCTTCCTCATCGTCATCTTTGTCATGCTGATTGATGATGTCAATGATCGCATCTTCTGATTCAGCTTCAAGAAGCTGTTTGCGGATCTCCTCACGCATGAGAAGCGTTGAAAGTCTTGATAATGCCTCAAGGTGCGTATTATTCGCTCCTTCGGTTGCCGCAATCATAAAGACCAGGTGTGCCGGCTGACCGTCTAATGATTCATAATCCACACCATCTTTTGAACGGCCGAATGCGATGGCCGGGTTAATGACGCTCGCCGTCTTCGCATGAGGAATGGCAATGCCTTCGCCGATTCCCGTTGAGCTTTGGCTTTCACGATTTAAAATGGCTGCTTTGTAAGCCTCTCTGTCATTTAATCTGCCGGCTTTGTCAAGCACTGTCACCATTTCATCGATAACGTTTTCTTTCTCTTTGCTTTCTATATTGAGATGAATTGTATCTCTTGTTAACAGCTCAGTTATCTTCACTTTTCTTTCCTCCTCTATAGACGTGTGACTTTAACTTCAGGAAGAAGCTGCTGTACAAACTCTTCAGTTCCGAGTTCTTCAGAAAATGCCGTCGCGCTTCCGGAAGCAACTCCTAAACGGAACGCATCTTCCAAAGGCAGCTGTTTTGAAATTCCCGCAAGGAATCCCGCGACGACGGAATCACCCGCGCCTACCGAATTGACAAGCTTTCCTTTAGGAACATTGGCGAGGAAAACCGCCTCTTTCGTAAATAAAAGCGCACCGTCGCCAGCCATCGAAACAATCGCGTGTTCAGCGCCTTGTTCAATCAATTTTTTACCGTAAGGAACGGCAGCTTCGGCTGAATCAATGACTGTATTGAACATTTCCCCAAGCTCATGATGATTCGGCTTCATCAAAAACGGTTTCATTTCTGTCGCTTTCATCAGCGCTTCACCGGAGATGTCCACCACTACCCGGGCATTCTGCTTTCTGCATGCCTCAGCAATTTTTTCATACGTGTTATGCGGCAGGGAAGATGGGATGCTTCCCGCTAAAACGACGATGTCTCCCTCTTCCAGAGCGGAGAACTGTTCTAAAAAGGTATTGAACACTTCGTCTGAAATCGTCGGGCCCTGTCCGTTAATTTCCGTTTCATCGCCCGTTTTCAGTTTTACATTTATACGCGTGTCTTCATCTACCTCAGAAAAAGCCGTTTCCAGACCTTCCTGCTGCAAAAATGACGTAATATAATTTCCGGTAAATCCGCCGACAAACCCCAATGCTTTTGACGGCACATGGTGTCTTTTCAGTAATCTCGAAACGTTGATGCCTTTTCCGCCGGGATACTTCGTGTCATAGCTGGAACGGTTTAAACCGCCTACGGCAAAATCTTCAACGTGAACGATATAGTCAACAGACGGATTGAGGGTTACAGTGTAAATCATGGTTTCACTACCTTTACGACAGTTTTTTCTTGGTAATTATCGAATGCAAGTTCTTCAGCTTCAGTGGTAATGATAGCTGCATCGCCCAAGGCGGCGAACGCTGCGAAAGAAATCTCGCCGAATTTAGAAGGATCGGCTAAAACATACGCGTTTTTCGCCTGTCTCACAGCCTTTGTCTTCAGAAGAGCCTCATCCGGATCGGGTGTTGTAAAGCCGGCTTCAATGTGCACGCCGTTCACCCCGAGGAAGCTTTTGTCAAAACGGTACTGGCTGACCGCCGTTAATGAGGCGCCGCCGATCATCGCACCTGTTCTATGCTTCACATATCCTCCGAGAAGATAAAAAGGAATCCCTTTCCTTATTAAAGCGTCGATATGCATAACTCCGTTTGTGACAACCACAATGTCCTTTGTATGATCTATAAAATCAATCATGTGCAATGTAGTTGTTCCCGCATCAAGATAAATACAGTCACCTTCTTCTAATAAAGATGCCGCTTCTTCTGCGATCTTCAGTTTATCTTGAAGGTTTTTGGAGGATTTTTCAAGCATATCGGGTTCTTGCCTGCTGTTGGAAAGTTTAGACGCCCCGCCGTGAACGCGCTTTAAAAATCCGCGCTCTTCGAGTGTTGATAAATCTCTTCTGATCGTTGATTCAGAAGCATTTGTCATGCTTATCAGCTCTTGAATCTTCACCACATCACGCTTTTCAATTTGATCAATAATCAGCTGATACCTTTCAGGAGTGAGCATATTCCGCCTCCTTTGGAAACGTATTCATTTCGGCTGCAAGATAATTGTAAACGCTTTTTTTACTTCTAGCAACTAAAATCACTCAAATTCATTCAATAACTATCAAAATCTTTCACATTTGTTCATATTAACGTATGTACATAGGGTTTGTAAACTGTAAATTCGACAAAAAGGGGGACAATTGTATGACATTTTCTTTTTATCATAAATGAAAAAAGTCTATTATATTCATTCAATCATTAAAACACAAAAAAACCCCATGCAGACTGCATGGGGTACAGGTTATTCATACCGTAACGCTTCAATCGGATCTAAGCGTGATGCTTTGTTGGCGGGCAGCATGCCGAAAATGACACCGATCAGCATACTGAACAGTACGCCGATACAAACCACCTGCCAAGAAACGAGCGACGGCCAGCCTGCGATAAGGGAAACGAGTGATGCTCCCCCGTAGCCGAGACCGATTCCGATTAAGCCGCCGATTAATGTAAGCACAACAGATTCAATTAAGAATTGTGTCAGAATCTGTCCTCTCGTGGCACCGAGCGATTTGCGGATGCCGATTTCTCTTGTCCGTTCCGTCACTGATACGAGCATAATATTCATGACCCCGATCCCGCCGACAATGAGAGAAATACCGGCGATCGAACCGATGATCGTCGTCATGACGGTCGTGACCTGACCGATTCCCGCCGCGATTTCTTCCATATTCATAACTTGATAGGCCTCTTTTGTACCGTGATTGTCATTTAAGAGACGAGCCGCTTCTTTTCCTGTTGATTTGATTTGATCAGCGGACTCCGTCTGAACGGAAACGTTGCTGTAGTCGTTAGTACCGAAAGACGTTTTCAGCATGTTGAACGGCACATACATTTCACTGAGTCCTAACGATAAAAAACCGCTCTCTTCTTTCAGTACGCCGATTACTTCTACGGGCTGTCCGCCGGCCCAGACGATTTTTCCGAGCGGAGACGTTTTCCCGAACAGCTTTTCAGCCATTTTTTTTGAGATGATTCCCGCTCTTTTCCCGGAAAGAAAATCATTGTCCGTAAATGCCCGTCCATCTTGAACGTCCAGCTTTTTTACGTCCATGTAGCCGCTGTTAATGCCGTTCAGCGTAATATCCGTGTCTTCTTCATGGTAACGGGCCGTCATGGATTTTACAGCGGAAGCGACAACCTGCTTTACGCCGTCCACTCCTTTTAATCCATTAATATCTTCTTCTGTGAAACTCGCTTCCTGTAAGGCGTTCGGATTGGCTGTTAATTCTTCATCACTCGGAAGGTAAAACAATTCAATCGTATTGCCCGGCCCGCTGATGGATTGCTTCAGCATTTGCTCTCCGCCTTGGCCGACAGCCACAACAACGATTACTGAACCGACGCCGATAATGATTCCGAGCATTGTCAGAATCGATCTCAGCTTGTGAGCTCTTACGGAACTGAGGGCCATCCGGAGATTTTCTGACAGGCTCATTCCCCCACTCTCCTCTGCTCAGCATCGCGGGAAACGATCATGCCGTCACGGACGAAAATCACTCTGTTTGTACAGTCCGCCACTTCAGGCTCATGAGTCACAAGCACCACGGTCACGCCCTCTGCATTAAGCTCTGTGAACTGCTCCATAATGGAAATGCTTGTTTTCGTATCCAGTGCGCCGGTCGGTTCATCAGCTAAAATGAGCTTCGGTTCGTTCACGATGGCTCTTGCAATCGCGACACGCTGCTTCTGGCCGCCTGACAGCTCATTCGGCATGTGACGCATCCGATCCGCCAAACCGACTTTTTCCAGTGCATACTCAGCCCGTTCCTCACGCTCTTTTTTGCCGATACCGGCGTAGATCATGGGGAGTTCGACATTTTTTCTTGCATTCAATCGCGGCAGCAGCTGAAACTGCTGAAAGACAAATCCGATTGATTTGTTCCGGACCGCCGCAAGCTCTTTTTCAGTGCATGAAGAAACATCTTCGCCCGCAAGCCTGTAACTGCCGGACGTCGGTCTGTCCAGACAGCCGATGATATTCATGATCGTAGATTTCCCCGATCCCGACGGTCCCATAATTGACACATATTCTCCTTCTTCAATCGTCAAGTCGATTGAACGAAGAACATCAAACGTCTCCTTGCCGATCTGATAGCTTTTTTTCACCTTTGAAAGCTGAATCATCTATGCTTTCACATCCGTTCCGTCAGTCAAATCGTCAGCCGGATTCAGAATGACTTTATCATCCTTTGAAAGCCCCTCTTTTATCTCCGTAAGCTGATTTGCGGTATCGCCGACTTTAACTTTCACGCGTTTGGCCTTCCCGTCTTTTACCGTAAAGACCCAGTGCTCATCTCCGTCTTTTTTGACTGCGGAGGACGGCAGCGTATCGGCTTTCCGTTTGTCTGTTTCAATGTTCATAATTAATTTAAACCCCGGCTTGCCCTCCGGAAGGTTTCCGATCAGCTTAACCTGGAACGGATACTGCACGGCCTGTTCCGTACTTTCCCCGGAAGCAGCGCTTGACTTTTGATCAGGAACGAGGCCGACAGCCGTCACTCTCCCTTTCCACGTTTTACCTGGAATGGCGTCTGAGGTAATTGTAACGCTTTGTCCCTTTTTCACTTTCAGCGTGTCGTATTCGGACAAATTGCCGGCAACGATCAGGTGTTCCGGGTCTCCTATATGTATAACCGGTTCTTGAATATCCGATTTTTTAGAAGCCGCTTCTTGATTTACCGAGATAACCGTCCCGTCCATCTCACTCTTAACATTGAGATTCGCCACTTGATTTTCAAGAGACTGCTTTTGCAAATCAGATTGCTTTAATTCGATTTCCGCCGTTTTTTGCTGAAGCTGCAGATCAGTCCGTTCGGTTTCAATTTGTTTTTTGGCTTCCGCTTCTCCCACTTGTTTTGCCAGATCTTGTTCCTTGCTGTTTAATGCTCTGAGTTTTTCTTCAACTTGTTCGATTTGCATACGTTTTGATTGTTCTGTCAACTCATTTTGTTCCTTATCAAGATTGAGCTGCTCATTTGTATACGTGACTAACGACGACCCTTTTTTTACTTTGTCGCCTTCTTTTACTTTCACTTTATCAAGAGTTCCTTTATCCGCTTCATAAAAAACATACTGTTCTTTAGAGAATTTAAGTGTTCCCGGAACCATAACCGTAGATGAGATTTCTCTGTTTTCCATGGTTCCGGTTTCGATTTTTTTCCCGGCGCTGCCGCCCGCGGGAGCGGCAGACTTATAAATATTGATACCGATGAATACTGCAACAATTACGGCGATGCCGATTCCAATCCAAATTTTTTTCATGTTATACACCTGCTGTCACTGAACTTAACAGTCCTCCGACTGCCGAAACCAAAAGCATAATAACAAACAGGACAATCGCGGAAGTCCAGGCCGCTTTTTTCGAAATGCCGCCTGTATAGCGAAGTCCCAAAGCGAGCAGAATATAGCTCCAAATGCTGAAAATGTCGAACGCGCTTAAAAAGACCGCGACGCCGTCTCCGGCCGGTATGACACTCGCCAAAGATGTAACGGCATACAGTGAGCCCGCACCGGTAAAATAAGTAACAAGACCGTTAATAACTAAGCCGATATTGGTAATAAATGCCGTAAATAGGCTGAGTGAGAGCATTTTTTTGTAAGTTGTCACGCCGCCTGAAATTTTGACGCACAGCCAATAAATGAGCGGAACGATAAACAGAGCGATAATGCCCCCGAAGATTCCTCCGAACATCGAGCCGAATTTAGCAATGGTTTTGGTCATTTCAATCTGATCATCCGACAACCCGTCAAGAGATGAGTTGTTCAGCACTTCTTCATAATTCATCCCAAGCCCGCGCAAAATACTGCCGGCCGCGATGAGAATGATGACAATCAGGAGAGGAATGCCGATGACCGGCTTCTCTTTTAATCTTTTAAACTGCACAACAGGACTTGTAATGACGCCGAAAATTGACGGCTTTTCCGTTACTGCCGTATTGCTTTTTTCCAGGTTTGGTTCCATATTGCTGATGCCTCCTATGTATTATTCTGTTTATACGTACGCTTTAGGCTGAGAGAAGTTTCAATTTTTTTGCCGTTTGCGTATTTATGCTAAATTGTAACACAAATTCTCAGCTTTACGTTCCATAATTATGTAAAAAAAAAGCATTGTCAGCCCGGTATGACGGGAGGCTCAAAGCCTTGTAAGGGTACTGTCTTCAGCCTATTCATGTAATCAAAACCGCCTCAACCACAAATCCCTTTAAATCCCATTTAGATGTTCTCTGGAATTCAGCTTCTATATACAAAAAGCCGGATGGCAATGATGCACATCCGGCTCTTTTTTCACCCTCCGCTTACAGGAGGGATAAAGGCAATGGTATCACCTTCTGTTACGATGCTGTTGTCTTTTACATATGTTTCATTGATTGCGATCATGGCATTGTCAATCGTCTGAAGGCCGTACCGTTCCTTTAGCAGCGTTTTTACAGCAGACGCCGCCGTCTCTTTTTCGTCAAGTTCAATGACCGGTGTTCCCGCCTGCTCCGCAAGCCCGGCAAACAATAATACTTTAATCATCGCGATTCCCCTTTATCCAAATCCGGTTTTCCGTTCGGATAGGGCGTTGTTTCCAGCTGATCGCCTATCCATTCTTCTCCGTCTTCCCAGATTTCTTTTTTCCATATCGGCACAATCTGTTTTATCCGTTCAATTGCATATTCATTCGCCTCATATGCCGCCTTTCTGTGCGGTGAAGACACGGCGATTACGACCGCTGCTTCTCCGATATCAAGGACGCCGACACGGTGAGTGATTGCAGCTTCGGCTCCTTCCCATTTCGCACTGATTTCATCGCCGATTTGAGAAAGCATTTGAACAGCCATCGGTTCATACGCTTCATATTCGAGCCGTACCGTCCGCCGCCCGGCAGTCCACTCTCTGACCGTGCCGATAAACGTTGTGATGGCGCCGGCTTCACGCTTTTCAACTTTTTTTACGATATTTTCCGCAATGATAGGTTCCCTTGTAATTTGAAAACGTTCCATTTAAGCAGATTCCCCTTTCAGCTGTGAAAGCACAAACATCATGGCAGCCGGATCGTCCGCATGGAATACGGGCATGCCTGCGTCTGCCGGCATATGTTCCGTATTTCTGCTGACAACTGCGATCACGCGCTCCAAATGCTTCAGCTTTTGCCAATCTTCGCTGTCTTTGATCATAATGATTTTCGGATGAGGCGCATGTTTAAATCCCTCTATGAGAAGACCGTCAATTCCCAGACATTCATACAGACTGATCAAACCCGCCAGATCCCATTTTTTTCGCGCCGTAAGCTGCAGGACGCCGTCCCCTTCCACTGCCGTAACCGCGGCTCCGGCTTTTGAAAAACGCTCCGAGTCTTTTCCGTCAGAAAAAGGCTCCGGTTCTCCGCCATGTCCGTGATGTTTTAAACATCCAATATCACACTCTTTCGGCGCCGCTTTCAGCACACGTTCAATAAACGTTGTTTTACCGCTGTTTTGAAAACCTACGATCTGGACGATCGGGAAAGAATTGACCACGGCCATTCACTTCCATTCTCATCACGGATGAGGAGCGCGTGAACCGTCCGGCCCGCTTCATACCCCCTCGTTCCTCCCGGCAGAAGGATAAACGCGTTTGCTTCGGCTAGAGATGTGACTGAGCTTGATTTGTCGAGACCGACCGGTGACGCCATCATCTTTCCGTCCTTATGATAAACAAATGCCCTCACAAATCTTGTAAACGGATTCGGTTTCGGAAAGTCGTTTGTTAACACGGCTTCCACCCATCCGGAATGAGGTTTTTCATTCAGAAGCCATGTCTGAATCATCGGTTTGACAAACAGGGTGAATCCGACATAACATGCGGACGGATTGCCTGAAAGGCCGAACAGCAGCATGTCATCGGCCCGGGCGACAGTTGTCACGCTCCCCGGGCGCATTGCCACTTTGTTAAAAAGAACTTCCGCTCCTAGCTTATTATAAATGTCTGGAAGAAAATCAAAATCGCCGACTGACACGCCGCCGGTCGTGATCAGGAAATCAACTTTTTTCATAGCTTCCTTCACCGCAGCATAGCTGTCATCAAAATCATCGGGAATTTTCCCTAAGTTCAGCGGTACCGCGCCCGCTTCAATGACCTGGGCATACACCATGGCTGCGTTGCTGTTGCGGATTTTCCCCGGCTCAAGCGGATCGCTGACATGAAGTAGCTCGGTTCCCGTTGCGATAATGCCGACAACCGGTTTTCTGACCACGGGAACGGAAGCATAGCCGAAGGTTGCTAAAAGAGCGGTTACGCCCGGCGTGATTTTCGTCCCTTTTTTTAATAGCGAGCTGCCTTTTTTCGCGTCTTCTCCTTGATATGAAATATTATCACCCGCATGAAAAGGGCGTTTCACTGACATGTAATTCGTCCCGTTTTCAGAAAACGTTTTTGTCAGCTCAAGCATCACTACGGCATCCGCACCTTTTGGAATCTGCGCCCCCGTCATAATGCGGACCGCTTCATAAGGCCCGAGTTCTTTTTCTGACACGGCGCCTGCTCCGATATGGTCAATGACTTCAAAGGTGACTGCATTGTCACGGGAAGCCGTTTTTGAATCGCTCGCCCTGATGGCAAACCCGTCATACGGGGAACGGTTAAAAGCCGGCACATCATGATCCGCCTTAACATCCTCCGCCAAATAGCGGTGGAGACTGTCCTCAAGCGCCACCCATTCGGTATCCCCCTGTTTTTTATACCGGCTCACCCGGCGGACTGCTTCGTCCACCTGAATCGGCGTTCTTTTTTCAAGCATAGCAATATCTCCCCTTCCTACAGTCCGATCACCCTGGCCAGAACTGAATTTGCTTCTTTTATATCGTTTGTACCGTGAATCAGAGCCCGTCCGTCCTGAAAAATAACGATTCTGAAGCGCTCATACGCCATGTGCAGCAGAAATTCATTTGCTTCCACTTTACCGATCTGCTTCAGACGTTTGACAAGCTCTTCTTTATCCAGCCTCTTTAAGGCTTCCGATCTGATTTGAACGGTGTCTCTTCCGCACAGCACGCTTGCTTTCGGCCTGTTTTCAGGCTGCAGATACGGATATACGGGCTCCGCGCCGCAGGAAGGGCAATGATCCCGTTTGATCTGATCCACATTTATGCTCATATTGGTGTTATTCCACACGTCAAACGTGAAAAAGCGCCGATTTACCGCCGCATGATTTCCTGTCAGCAATTTCAGCGCCTCAGCCTGCTGATAAGCGGAGACGATATGAACCGCCGGAGGTATGATGCCTGCTGTATCACATGTCGCTCCGCCCACGGGCATTTGCTCAAACAGGCAGGATAAACACGGCGTAACCCCCGGAATAATCGTCATGCACATTCCCTGACTGCTGACACAGGCACCGTAAATCCAAGGTGTTTTCGTTTTCAGCGCCAGATCATTGATGACCATCCTCGTTTCAAAATTATCTGTCGCATCCACGATGCAATCCGCTTGTTCGATCAGCGGTTCGAGCGTTTCCGCCGTACCTTCCGCCGCGTAAGCATCGATATGTATATCACTGTTTACCGCCAAAAGACGCGCCTTAGCCGCCATTGCTTTCGGCAGGCGCTGTCTCGCGTCTTCTTCTGTATACAGCTGCTGTCTTTGTAAATTGCTCCATTCCACATAATCCCGGTCAATAATCGCCATACGGCCCGCTCCGGCTCTTGCCAGGCCCTCTGCCGCGGCTGTTCCGAGGGCTCCGGCTCCGACAATCAGGACACTGCTGTCAGCCAGCGCCTGCTGCCCTTTTTCCCCTATCGGCTTAAATCTTGTCTGCCGCGAATAGCGCTCTTCCATCTGTGTTGTCCCCTTGCATTTTTATTTCCATCATACCATGTTTCTTCCCGATCAGTCTTGATTTGAAGACTCGACATGCGCCAAAAGTCTGGTGTAATCGTCCTGTGTGTTGATATTAGCGAACTCCTCCGGCCCGGCGTCGATGTCTTCAGCCTGCACATAACAGACAGACAGCCGTTTCAGCGTGTCTGTCATTTTCAGTGTGTTTTGTGTCAGCTGATCAAAAAGCACATCCTGCACCCGCTTATGATAAACCGCCAAGAGGGGCTGCTCTCTGTTTTCACAAACCGGTATGACAGCGTCCAGGTTTCCGGTCAGCTTCATTTCAAGCGCCGCCATCGTTTTTCTTGTCACGAGCGGCGTGTCACAGGATATGACCGTATATATTTCGCCTTCCGTTTGTTTCATTGCCGTATAGATGCCGGCAAGCGGGCCCATTCCCCGAAACCGCGGCTCATCGGCCAAAACATGCCGCTCCCTGTTTGATAAGAACTTTTTTATATGCTCAGGGCGGCTGATAATTACCGTTTCTCCGCCGCCGAAGGCTTTTTTCGCCTGTTCATAAAACATGCCGCCCTTCCACTTTGCAAAAGCTTTCGGTTCTCCGAATCTTCGGGAAGCTCCCCCCGCTAATATTACATTCACCCGTTTCATGTCATCTCTCTCCCATTCTATATAAAAGCATAGCAAACGCCTCAGCCGAAATACAATATTACGGTGCTTGTCTGTTTAATTAATAGGAATAGCCGTTGATCCTTTCCCATATTGTAGTGTTAACATCATGAGGGAGATGGTTCTTATGAAAATATCCGGTCCGTTTTTCCACGACACTTCTCAAGAGAACCTTTACTTGAAATCTGAACTTTCCAGATGCAGAAAATTAATTTCAGAATTTGAAGCAAGCTACTTCCATCAAAAAAATAATAAGCTTCAGGAGGAAAACGCCAATATTAAAGAGCGGCTTCACAAGCTTTCTGACGAATTGAAAGCCATGGCTCAAAAACACAAACAGACAAGTGACACGGAACGTTCTTTGCATGAAATCAGAGCCGGGCTGCTCGATAAAATCGTCATTCTGCAAGAACTGCTTCAGCAGGAAACGTTTCGGCGGAAAAATGAGATGGAAGAAAAGCACCGTCTGCATCTTACAAATGTAAAATTTGAAGAAGAAAATAAAAACTTACATACCCGCATCCGCTCACTTGAGACCGCCATTCAGACTGAACGGACTTCTCACGAAGATATGAAACAGCGTTATCATGCCGCTGCAGACGAAAATACCCGGCTCCAAACACAAATGATAGAAAAAGAATACCAGCTCAAACATATTAAAATAGAAATTAATCATATGAGAGATCGAATACTAGAAACAAAAGAACGGCTTGTAGAAATAGAAAAAACGAAAGAAAAGTTATTTCAAGAAACCATTCTTTCGTATAAACGGCAGCTGGACGAAAGTGATGCTTGGATTGCCGGCCATTTTGCTGATATTGACAGCCGCACGGCGGAACCGGCGGAACAAGCTCTGGAAATCCCTTCTATTTCCAAAGAGACTGTTCAGGCAGAAGACTTGCTTAAAGCCGTTACCGAACAAGTCATCTCCCTGCAAAAACAATTTGTACAATCAGAGTCCCGCGATCAGTCGTTTGATGAAAAACTGGATGCGTTGAAAGAACGTGCTGACGGCGAAAAGCCTTTCCAAAAATATGTCGTCAAGCTTGAAAAAAAGCCGGGAAAAGATGCGTCACTTCCGCAGAATAAGCGGGAAAACGCAAAAAAACTGCTTGAGTAACGCAAGCAGTTTTTACTGTTTTATTATTCAGCAGCCGTATCATTTGCCGTTTCTGCTGTTTCCTGAGAAATTTCTCCCTCAAGAATATATTGGCCGCGGTATGGTTTTTTCACTTCCGGATACATTTTAATTAAGCTTTGCATAAATGTTGTCATATTAGGAATTTCAAGGCCGCTTTCCTTTTCAATTTCCTTTTGCAGTTCGGAACTTTTGATCGCTGCATTGTGGCGTTTCAATGTTTTAATCGCTGCTTCGCGCAGTTTTGCCGCTTTTGATCCCGGTCTCGCCGTCCCTCTTCTTCTTCTTGTAGAACCGTCTGGAATGCCGGCGGGAAGAGACGTAATAGACTGCATCTGCGGCTGGGAGGATTGAGGCTGTGTCTGCGGCTTTTGATAGCTTCTCATTTCCTGTGCTGCAAGCTCTGCAAGCACCGGGAGAGAGTCACTTTTTTTCTCCGGACGAAACTCTTTTTTTGTATCGGACAGGCTGCCTGTATTGTCTAATTCTCTCAGTTTTGCATATATTTTATCACGTTCTATTTGATATTCACGAATGACTTTTACCTCTGCTTCGTTCAATTGTTCTAAACGTAAGCGCAGCGCTTCTCTTTCATTAAACATGTGTAAAACCCCCTGTCAAAAATTTAAACGCTTTTATTAAGATATTAGATTACAAAAGTAATTTTATCAACTATTATTTTATCATTTTACTATTTTATTTACTCTATGAAAAATTGCTTATTTTCTGAAAATGGTACTTTATATACAAAAATCCCTTATCATATAGGGGATTCTGGACAAAGTTCCAATTTATTCAACCATTTCAAAATATAACTTGAAATTACTTGTTTAATGAAAATTAGCGTAATATCTACAATTTTCGACTATAATATGTAAAAGATTATGATATGGATAAAACAAGCGGTACAGCGTGTTTACGGCTGTTTCTCTTATTTTTTAAGCCACACATGTCATATTGGAATTTTTTATCCAATAGACACAAAAAAACCCTGTTACCTAACAGCAAAGGGTTTGCGGAACCGAGACAATAGTCCGACGGAGATTGTCCCGATTACTCAGAAGCCTGCTCCGATTCTAAAAGTACTCGGCTGACGCGTTTTTCAAGCATTCTCATCCCGCTTCCTCCCGCTTGAAAATGGCGGAGCTGTCCGCTTTTATCAAAAACGTAATAAGCCGGCACATATTCATTTTCAAATGCTTCAGTCAGCGGTATGATCGCTGTCGACGTAAATCGGCTGAGAGATATCGTGTGCAGCCGCTGTTTTCTTGATTTTCTCAAGATCAAGATCGTCTTCGGAACGGGGCATGTGAACGGCCACCACATTCAGCTGATCTTTATATTTATCACGAAATTCGTTCATCTCAGGCATCGCTTCTTTACACATGCGGCAGCTGGCGGACCAGAAGTGAATCAGTGCCGGCTTTCCGCCGACCAGCTGTTCCTTCGTGACTTCTCTGTTAATCCATGCTTTAGCGCCTGTCAATTCAGACATTTGCTGACGTAATTTCATCTTATTTCCCTCCTTATCAAAAAGGTTTTTTGCCGGGGCTTTCAGTTTCGCCGGGCAACGTACTCCTGTTTTCCCTCCAAAGGATATGATTTGGCTGAATCACCATGTTAAAATGAGTGTGGCGATTTCTTAGTTCATATCTTCACAAAAATGATGATATTGAAACCGGCAATATGAACAAATCATAAATGAAATAACTGATTTCTATTAAAAGGTTTATTTTATTTTAAAAACGGGTATATCACTTTTAGCTTTTTCTGCAATAGACTTGAAAGGAAGACATCACTATGATTGATTTAAAACACTTTGATTGGGCCGGGCTTCTCACATCTGCCGGGATTTTCATCATAAAGCTGGCTCTCATTATTTTAGCGTACTTTATTTTCCGGACGGCAGGAAAAAAGCTGATCAAGCATCTGTTTCAGAAATTCGAGCAACAAAACAACCTCTCCAAAGGCCGTGCTTATACTTTGCGAAGCCTCGCGCTTAATGTATATGGATACATCCTGATTTTCGTTTTTATCGTAATGATTTTAGATTTATTTCATTACAATCCGAGCGCTCTCATTGCCGGCGCCGGCGTGGTCGGTCTCGCAGTCGGCTTCGGGGCTCAGGGGCTCGTCAGTGACATCGTCACCGGATTTTTTATCCTTTTGGAAAAACAGATCGACGTCGGCGATTATATTACGGTTGCCGGCTACAGCGGCATTGTCGAGCAGGTCGGTCTCCGTACGACGCAAATCCGGAGCTTTGACGGCACGCTTCACTATCTTCCCAACCGGGGCATTACGAATGTGAGCAACCATTCCCGCGGAACGATGCAGGCGCTTGTCGATATTAAAGTGCCGCTTGAAAAAAATCTTGATGAAACCATTCAAATCCTGCAAACCGCGTGTGACAAAGCAGCCGCTGAGCTCCCGCAGATTAAGGAAGGGCCGGACGTCATCGGGGTTCAGGATTTAAGCTCGTCAGAAATGGTGCTCAGAATCATTGCCAAAACTGAAAATATGGAGCAATGGCGGGTTGAACGCGTACTGCGGAGAGAAATAAAAATCGCGCTCGACCGTTTTAAAAACGCCGCATCCGCCGAATAGAAAAACCGAAGCGTAAGCTTCGGTTTTTTCTTTTTAATGAAATTTTTTTTCCACTTCGCTGCAGATTTCGTCGGCGGTCATTCCGGAAGCCGTAATGACGGGAGCCTGAGTTGACGTATCGGCAATTCCTTGGACATTGCTGTCAAGTCCGGTTACGACACAGCAGTCACAATTCTTCGCATCCTCAGGAGTCTTCATCATCACTACGTCATATCCTTTTTGTTTTAACGCCTGTTCTACATCCGATAAAGATTGTTCAATTCCAATTTTTTTCGTCATATTGAACACCTCCGTTATGTAGAATGCTCAATTTTTGTTAGATTATTCTTCTTTTCGGATTTAATTGGCATACTTCGAAAAATATCCGACCATGACATTGACCGCGGTTTCCATCGCATCTTCATCCGGGTTCAGCTTTGCGTGATGAAGCCCGTGGGATGAATCGGCCCCCAGCCAGAACATAAAGCCGGGATATTTTTTCAGCATGTACCCGAAATCTTCTCCGGTCATCGCTTCTTTCGCCGTTCTCACGTCAGCAAGCTGATGATCGCTGACAAATTGCATAAATTCTTCGGTCAGGCCGCTTGTATTATAAACTTGATGATAAACGGACGGATATGTAACTTTTCCTTTGCATCGGAAGCCGATTTCAATTCCTTTGACAAGCTCTTCAATCCGCTTTTTCACCATACGCATTGATTCCTCGGAAAGCGTCCGGATGGTTCCCTCCAGATGAGCATGCTCTGCGATGATATTTTGCGCCGTGCCCCCGGTAATCGTTCCGACAGTGATCACAGCGCTGTCAAGCGGATCCGTATTTCTGGATATGACCGTCTGCAGCTGCGTGACAAGCGTGCTCGCGGCGACGACCATGTCGTCTGCTGTATGCGGATATGCCGCATGCCCGCCTTTCCCCTCGAGATCGATGACGAGTTCGCTCGTATTGGCAAACAGCAAGCCGCTTTTGGTGGAGATTGTGCCTACAGGAAGCTCAGGTGCTATATGGAGAGCGGTAATCAAATCCGGCGTCCATTTTTTCAGCACATCGCTTTCAAGCATCGGTTCCGCTCCGCCCGGTCCTTCTTCAGCCGGCTGGAATAAAAAGAGCAGATCATGTTTGACGGGATGATGGACAAAATGATCAATAATGCCGAGCGCGATGGTCATGTGCATATCGTGGCCGCATGCGTGCATAAAACCGGGGTGTTCAGATGCAAACGGAAGCCCCGTCTGCTCTTCAATCGACAGAGCGTCTATATCCGCTCTGTAGGCGAGCATTTTTTCCGGAGCCGTGCCGTTGACTTTGACAAAGATGCCGGTTCTCCAAGTTTCGATTTCAATTCTTTCCTCCGGATATTGGTTCAATAGATTCAGCAGGTACTGTTGGGTTTTATATTCCTGAAAGCCGATCTCCGGAATGCGATGCAGATCTCTTCGGATGGCAATGAGCCGCTCTTTTTCCATATGTATTCCTCCTTGAGATAAGAATAAGGCGTGGATTTTATCATCCACGCCCATTCTATCAAACCATTCCTTACAGCTGGCGTAATTCCTGTTTGATTTCTGTTTTGCCTTTTGTTTTTTCATCGATATCTTTGATTTTTTTCGCAGGTGTTCCCGCTACAACGGTATATGGCTCGACGTCATTTACAACGATGGCTCCGGCAGCGACAACCGCGCCTTTACCGATTGTTACGCCTTCAAGCACAACCGCATTTGCGCCGATCACAACGTCGTCTTCCACGACAACAGGCTTAGCGCTAGGCGGCTCAATAACGCCCGCTAATACAGAACCCGCTCCGATGTGGCAGTTTTTGCCGACAGTCGCGCGTCCACCGAGAACAACGTTCATATCAATCATCGTACCTTCGCCGATGACTGAACCGATATTAATAGATGCACCCATCATGATAACGGCATTGTCGCCGATTTCGACTTGGTCGCGGATAATAGCGCCGGGCTCGATTCTCGCTTTAACATCTTTTAAATCAAGCATCGGGATCGCAGAGTTGCGGCGGTCATTTTCAATGACGTAATCCTCAATTTTGTCTTTGTTTTCTTCGATTGCGCTTTTAATTTCAGCCCACTCGCCAAAAACGACGCCGGATTGGCCGTTCAGGAATGTTTTAGCGGAATCGCCAAAGCTGATTCCTTCGAGATCGCCTTTTACATACACTTTTACAGGCGTTGATTTTGTACTATTTTGAATAAATGAAATAATTTCATTTGCATCCATCATTTTCATATGTATTGTCCTCCTCTGATTTTCTACCTCATTACTGTAACAAAGGAAGGATACAAAGACAAGAAAAAAAGGAACAAGCCTTTATTCTGCCGGCTGGCTGCACAGCGCGGCAAACTGTCTTCCGAATTCCCGGAGCTCTTCTTCCTCACTGCCCTCAGGGTTGTTTTCAATTTTGACCGACGGCAGCACCACCCGCCCGCCGCGGGCCGTGATTACTTTTTCCAATTCGTCAAGCGCTCCGCAAAAAAACTCATAGGACGTATCTCCGGAACCGAACAAAGCAAATGTTTTTCCCGTAAACTCCAGGTTTTCCATATCTTCAGCAATATCGAGCATTTCATCAGGAAGATCCCCGTCTCCCCACGTATATGTGCCTAATAAAATATACTCGTAATCATTAAAAAGTTCGGCATGAATATCCATCGCTTCATATCTGTCTACGGATGCTTGTGCTTCGATCAGCCCTTTTTCAATTAAATCCGCCATCGCCTCGGTGTTTCCTGACATTGTAGCGTAAACAAGCAATACATTCCCCATCTTCGTCTCTCCTTTATGCATAAAAACTAATGTGCGAGCCGTACCGCCTCATACGGTCTGACAAACTTACTTTCGTAAAGGCCCGCGCAAAAAAAGTTTTCTTCCCGGTTGGCCACCCGCCATCCGTGACCGCGGATCGTATCAAACCACTTTAATTCACCGGCGGCGAGATCAGCTTGATAAATACGCGAAAATCCGTTTTCGTCCTGTGACGATGTGACATAAATAACCCCGTTATCCTCAGAAACGTCGAGAAATGATTTTTCCCGTACGGCGGGCCCGGCTGTAATGGCAAACTCCTCTTGCGTCCGCACGTTTCGGACGGCAACCTCGCCCCGTTCTCCCTTTGCCGCGCCCTTTACTGCAATGAGCCAGTCATTCTGATACATCATCATTGAAGCCGTCATGCGCTGCCTTTCGCGGCTTATACGCCGGATGCGGTCTTCCGTCAGATCATACGCCCAAATGCCGCCATGATTCATATGAATCCGGGTGCCGATATAAATCGTCTGACCGTGTAAACAAAGCGAACGGATGACAGGCGGCTCCTTTAATTGTGAAAAGGGCTTAGCCACATGCCAAGTGACGCCGAAATCATCAGATAAGTAGAGGCAGTATGCGCCATGCGCACAGACAAACCCGTCATTCCGCCCGGCAACGGCCCATACGGAGGCGCTGGTCGGAAATCGGGAGGCCGTCCAAGTCTTTCCCTGATCGGCTGATCTGAGGACGGCGCCTTTTTCTCCAGCGGCGAATATGTAAGGCCCTATGTAAGTCAGCACATGAACCCTGCTTTTCACTCGGAATAGTCTTTTCCAGCCTTCTTCCGCGGAAAAATGAAAAATACCTTCGTCTTTCACTGCGACAAAATATCCTGAAGTCACTGATGCCATGACAGCCGTCGCGCCTTTATGAAACATGGCACCGGTCTCCGTGGTGAGCGGCCCATGCAAGAAAACCGCGGACAAATTCTTTGCAGCATTCTTGATCTTCAGCCGTCTCGGGCGCCAGCTCGATTTTCAGTGTTTCCGGATATAAATTGGCTCCGGCCTGTTCAAACGCATCGTAAAACAGCGTGACCGCTTCGCAAAACTTCGGGTAGGCGTGATCGCCTGAACCGAAACAGGCCGTTTTCAGTCCGTTGAGCTGGCTGTGCAGAATATCTTCGTAAAAATCTTCCGCTTCGTAAGGAAGATCACCGTCCCCCCATGTGTACGTGCCGACAAAAACATAATCATATGCTTCGAGAGAATCCGCACCTGCTTCGTCCATGTCGAGACAGTCAACTGCTATCTGATGCCCGCTCAGTGTTTCTTTTATAATGCCGGCAATATCCTCTGTATTTCCCGACATGCTTGCATATATCATTAATGCTTTCTGCATATGATCACCTCGTAATTGATAATGATTTTCATTAACATATATAACACTTTAAATGATAATGATTTTCATTGTCAATAAAAAATAAAAAAAGACAGCATGATTGCTGTCTTTCTAAAATGGGCGTTCCTGCTTCAGCATATCTTTAATAACAGAAACAAAAGCCTGCACCTGTTTTAATTCAAATGCCGGCTCATATCCGAGCAGCCATGTGTCACGGCCGATCGGATGGTCCTTTGTATCAAGCAGGGGCATTTTATTTACTTTATCTTCCTCTTCTAAGGTGACTGACGGCAGAATGGCATAACCGATCCCGTGCAGCGCCATCTGCTTGCACGTTTCAATCTGATCGACGAGGATGGTCTGTTTCGGCGAGGTTTTGAATTTTTGATGCCACCAATGCTGAATTTCCTGAAAATATGTACTGTCACTTTTGAATTGGATAAACGGCCGATCGGTATGGGCTATATCATCAATACAGGAAATTTCCGTATCGACCAAATATAAATGATCGGTCATTAAATAATCTTTCCGGCCTTTCCATTCCGGATTTCCCCGGATAATGCCGATATGTACCTGGTCTTCATACAGACTTTTCAGCATTTCGCTGCTCCACCCTGTAATGAGAGAGACCTTTGCATTCGGATATCGTTCCACATATGTTTTTAACACTTTCGGAAGCCAGTGCTGCCCGATAATGGAGGCGACGGCAAGCTTTAATGTGCCGTGAATCTCACCCTCAAGTTCATCAATGTTTTCTCTGATTCTTTCTTGCCGATCCGTGACGTCATTTGCAAATTGTATGATTTTTTCTCCTGCCGGCGTTACCGTAAGTCCTTTTTGAGATCTTAGAAAGATCTTTGTTCCCCAGGCTTTTTCAATGGTCTGCAATCGCTGGGACAGAGCCGGCTGTGACACGAATAACCGTTCGGCAGCCTTCCTCATGTTTAATTCCTCAGCTAAAACTACGAGCATATGAAGCTCTTGAAGCTGCATGTCGTCCTCCTTTTCAATGCCTTTTCGTATTTCTTATCTACCATTCTAATAAAATAAAGGCTGCCGAGGCAAGCGCCACTCATATGTATGCGTTTTCTTTTTCCGGCATGCAAAAGAACAAATAGGCTGATCGTGCAAGCCTACTTATTCAATGATCTGATATGGCTGCTCAACTGTTTTAACACGACTCTTCTCGTGAAAATGCCTTCAAAGACGCCTTCATCATTTTCAACGCAGACAAAGCCGTTGTTAATGACCATGCTGAACCCTTTGATAATCGGATCATTGATGTGGAGACGGGGAATGTCTTTCAGCATGACTTCCTCAACCGTAATTTGATCCAGCTTCTCAAACTCGATCCGTTCAAGTCCGAAAATGCTGTTCATAATCATATTTGTCCCGATCAAACCGTGCAGACGGTACGAAGCGTCAAGGACGGGAATGGCGGTATAGCCGGTTTTCGTCAGCACTAATAGAGCATGCTCAAGGTTGTTTCCGACTTGAACGTGCGCCACTTTATCCGCCTCGATCATAAATTGTCCGACTGTTGCATCAAGAAGCTGATCTGATTGTAAGCTAATCATGTCACTTCGACCCCTTTACATTTTTCATCAAAGCATGTATTCCCTATATTGCAATAATATAAACATTATCATTTTTTGTCGAAAAGTTTCCGTCAATAAAAAAGATACTCTTTGCAATCGAGTATCAATTTATAGGCCGCTGATTAATTTTCATTCCGAAAACGGTCATAGAGCGTTACGAGTTTTTTATAAGTGGTTCCATCAACGCTTTTTGACCCTGCTTCTATATCGTTGATTTCGCTGGTCAAAAGCTCAATGGCATATTCTTGATTGATCAGGATATTCAGCAGAAGTTTCTGTTCTTCTTCCGTAAATCGTTCACTGATAAGACTCATACGTAATCAGGCCCCCTATTTTTAACTGAATACCTCTGAAAGCAATGTGAAATTTGCTTTCAGCTCTACCGCTAGAATAAGTAAACAGAAAAAAATCGTCAACCGCATAATTCGACATTTTGCGGATTCTGTATGAAATATTATTTTGTGTAACGATTGGCATAACTGAATGCTGTGCAGGAATCAGGCTTGATTTTCGCTTCAATGCCCATCGAGGTAATGCGGCCGGTCATTTCTTGTATCAATTCTTTTGTCAGCCCTTTTTGACCGATATCCAGATGCACTTCAAATGAAAGATCCGCCCCTTCATCCGTAAAAGGCAAGAGCAAATCTGTCAGTTCCATAAGACGGCCGTCGAGGATATGCGCTGCCATCTCCTGGCTGAACGCGGTTTCCAGCGAAATTTTTTCGCGAAGGCTATGTATCGGTCTTGCAAGATCATGATTTTTCAAACAGCCCCAAGCTCCCTTGCCTGTACGGTGCAAGTGTATAGCCGTAATAAACTTTGTGAAGTCGCGGTAAACTTGTGAATCAGTCCCTACAGACAGCACGTATGCTGAACGGGGGTCTTTATTGACAAAGCGTTTCAGCCGCTCCGTCACGTCTTGAAAGGTCATCTGTGCCTCAGAAAGATTATAAAACAGAAAAGAATCAGCCATGTACGGACACTCCTCTTTCCAGAGTCTACAACCAAACGAACAAGCACGTTCCTTTGCATAATTTAATAAAGCTCCGCTTGCGGAAGACCGGAAGCTTGGTCAGCCTGAAAAATCAAATCAAATTACTGAAGGAGCTCAAAAATTTCAATAGAAATCATGTCAATGTTATCAAACGGATATGTGTTAGGTTTTTCACCTTTTTGGAAAACCGTCAGTTCAAACGTTTGATTTTTTTCGAAATATTTAACACTGCAAATTTTTTCGCCGTTAACTTCAAAATAACGCTGCATCGGCTCGTTAGCCGCTTCCGCTGTTTCTTGCAGACTTTGCAGCCGCGTGATGATACCCATTAATTGTGACATTCTAAAAAAAGACTCCTTTCAAAAAACAACTTCAAATCAACAAGTATTTATTATAATACAAGTTCTACAGAGCATCATACCATAAAGTAGACCGGGATGGCATTTTCCCGCTGGATTTTCAAAAAGAAATAAACGGGAAAACCGTGTTTTCGAATAGTTTGAAGCTTTTTTCGGAATGTCATACACCTTTCAAAAATAATTTTTCGCTTTTTGAGCCGCCATTGTCAGATGTATGTGAGGAGAAGCCCTTTTATGAGGAAACAGCATAAAAAAACTTGGCGGGGGTAGCGCCAAGTTTTTTCGGATCTTGATCTGATAGAGGGGTTGGGGAACAGAGAGTAACTTCTCTCTATAACCAAATGATAATGATTATCAGTATCATTGTCAAACGTTTTTTAAAACTTTTTTCAAATGAACAAAAAAAGCGGCATACAGCAGCCGCTTTAAAGTAATCCGTCCTGTTCATATAAATAAGAGTAAGGCAGATCGATAAATAAATACATATTGTCATCCATCGGGTATGAAAAGGTTCTGATCATCTCACCTGTCTCAATATCACTGTACAGGTCACTGAAAAAGCCTTTTCTTGAATTCCGCATCTTCATGATGTTTTCTAAAAAGTACGGACGCCAGCTCCAGTTTTTCTCCATGTATTCAGGCTGATAAAGCCATTCGCCGGACTGCTTGAACACATTTCCCGTCAGCTGATAGCCTTCTTCATCACACATATAAATTCTGAAGCAGCAGTCGGACAGGTTTTCCGCCAGTTTTTTAATAAACTCATCGTCCGCCTGATGGGTTTTCTTCAGCTCGGAAACTGCCTGATTGACCCGCTTATAAAAATTCTCAGAGTGTTCATAGACCGTTTCCAGCTTCTTTTTTTCTCTCGTGATAAATTGCTGAAACTCCGTTTTCAAGCGTGCTTTTAACAGGCTCCGGTCTATAAAATCGCCGCTCGGCGCCTGCAGATAATAGCCTTGAAAAAATCGGCCTCCGTTTCTCCATGCGTACTGGAGCTGGAAATCAGCTTCTATATCTTCATACAGCAGCGCGGCGCCGATTTTTCTCGCCAGCAATGAAATGCTGTACAGCACATGCTCATATGATGGTGACGGCTGAGATACCTTCAGCGCCTGCAAATCTATTTTCAGAAGGTCCGGTGAAAGGAGCGCGATTCTGTCCAGGTTGCTGCTCTCCTTACCTATATTGTCCACCGCGATTTTAATGCCGTATGTACGATAGTAGGCAAGCATATGGTACAGCTGTTCAATGTCGCCTTCGAAATTGTGCTCGGTGATCTCAAGCACAATACGGTTCAATTCAATGCCCTGCTCTTCGTATTCTTTCAAAAGCTCAAGAAAGCTTTCGCCGTGGTCAAGCATCAATACATTCGCATCCTGATTGATAAAAATCAACAGATCACGATCAGCTTCTTTAAACCGCTCCAGCGCCTGCCTGATGACTCTGTCATCGACCTCAAGCTTATATTCTTCCGGAATGCCGGAATCTAAGAAAAACGGCCCAAGGCTCTCAATCTCCGCATCTGCCAAAATCCGGCCAAGCACTTCGTAGCCTACGACTCTTTGTTCCTCAGCGTTAAAAATCGCTTGGTAATACGGAATGACATCTTCAATATTCGTCAGTATATCAAGTGGGTCCAACATGTTATCACCTGCTTCTCTATCTTTGTCTGATTATACACAATTATATCAGCACCACAAATGTTTAGATTAGGGGAAAAGGAGGCAGTATGGCAGCAGCTTAAAATAAAAGGGGAAAACTTTTTAAGATACTCTTCCGGTTAATTAAGGACGTTATTCATTTGTTTCACAATCACAAATAAAAGTATAAATATAAGAGCATTATAACCGGCAGCTGTCCAAAAATAATGGCTCCAATCAATTCTGTTATATATCCAATCATCCTCATGTTCCAACTGAAAGAAAGTTCCTTTTTTATCTAAAGTGCCAAATGTAAGAGTTGTTAACCCGCCAACACTCTTGGAAACGTCAACTCCATACATTGAACCGGCATGATCAGTATGATTTATTGGCATATACGTATAATCAGATAAAATTGTTTCCGCCAGCTTAGTTGGCAGAGACACATATAATACAGCCGATGTATCGCCTCCGAGCCCACTCAAATACTCCCTGGCTTTAATAAATTTCGTTTCATCAGGAAAATCTATGTGATATAGCTTTTCAAATCTGATTATTTCATCAGATGTAAGATTGGTATTTTGATAATACTCCGGAGTAAAAGCGCAAATGATAAAGTACCAAATATTAAAGATGATAACGAAACTGCTTACAAATAGTACAACGAACCATTTTAATAATTTCCAATTAATCGCCCCTTAATCTTTCAAAATTATATCATAATTTTGAATAGAAAATAAAACAAGCGAGCGGCGGCTTTAACGTTCGCTTGTTTTGCAAAATAATCAATATATGAAAAATTAAAACGGATAAGGATTCAGCCATTGCCCCCCGTCCATTGTGATACAGTCCCCGTTTATGTAGGACGCTTCATCAGATAGCAAAAACGCTGCCAACGCGGCGATTTCTTCCGGTGTGCCCAGCCGGCCGAGCGGCACACTGTTCATAGTGCGGGACACCGCTTTTTCCGATTCAAACAGCTTCTCCGCACCGCCTGTCCGTTCAATCGGGCCGGGGGCTATCGCGTTTGTGCGGATGCCGTATTTGCTCCCCCATTCAACGGCCAGCGTTCTTGTCAGTGACAATACCCCCGCTTTGGCTGCAGCGGAATGAACGACACCCGCTCCCGCTCCCCATGCGTATGTAGCGGCCATATTTAAGATGACGCCCTTCTGCTCCTGCTCGATCCAATGCCTTGCCGCGGCTTGGCTGCAGAAAAATGTGCCGTTTAAAACAATCTCAATAACAGCTTTCCATCCATTGGGCGTCAGCTTCTCTGCCGGGCAAATAAAGTTGCCGGCCGCATTGTTAATCAGCGCATCAAGCCGGCCAAAGACTTTTTTCGCTTCTGTAATCATGTCTGAAGCGGCGGAATCAGAACGGACATCCATTTGAAAACAGGCGACCTGCCCCTCAAAGGTCTCAATTTCTTTTTTTGTTTCCTCAAGTGCTTCATGGTTCCTCCCTGTCACCATGACGTGCCATCCTAATTCAGCCTGTTTTTTCGCCATTGCTTTTCCCATGCCGCTTGAACCGCCTGTAATGATTACCGCTTTCTTATCCATAACAAACCCACCCCTTTTATTGAATGAATAATCATTCATAATTTTATCACAGATGTCTTTCCGCGTCATTACATGCTGAGAAGGGATTTTTCAGCCCGGCTGATGATATAATAGAACAACTCTGACAAAGGTTGGTTTTACATATGGAGAAAATGACCAGAAGAACATTTTTAAAAAGAGGATTCGGCATTTTGGGTGCAGCTCTCGCAATGGCTTGCGGAGGTTACGGCTATGCCCGGTATATTGAACCGCGCATGATTGAGGTCACCCGGCATACAATCACCAACCGTCTGATCCCCCGCGGCTTTGACAATTTTAAAATCGTTCAATTCAGCGATACGCACCTCAGTGATGTGTTTACATCCGGTGACATGAATAAAGCAGCGGAAAAGATCAATCAGCTGAAACCCGATTTGCTCATCTTTACGGGAGATTTAATTGATAAGCCGCATTTATTTAATGATCACCAGCATGCACTCGCCGTGCTGCAAAATCTTGAAGCTCCCTTCGGCAAACTTTGTGTTTACGGAAACCATGACCACGGAGGCTACGGTACGAACACGTACAAGGCTCTGATGGAAGCGGCTGATTTTCAAGTGTTTCGAAACGGCTATCGTCAGGTGCAGCTGACAGACGGAAGCCGGATTGAACTCGCGTTTTTGGATGATGTAATGCTCGGAAAACCCGATTATGAAGGCACCCTGTCCCGCCTTTCCGAAGATGCGTTTTCCATTTTAATCGTCCACGAGCCTGATGCCGCTCTCAAGATAGGCGAATATCCCGTAAACCTCCAGCTGTCGGGACACACTCACGGCGGCCAGGTCCAGCTCCCGTTTTTCGGCCCTCTCATTACGCCCCCTTACGGAAAAACGTATACCGACGGCATGTATACGCTGCATGACACAGCCGTTTACGTCAATCGCGGGCTCGGTACGACAAGACTGCCGTATCGATTTTTAGCCAGACCGGAAATCACGCTGTTCACATTGAAAACCGAACAAAAATAAGACTTTTATCCTGATGCACAGACACCCCCTCCGTAATATGTATATGGAAAAGAGCAAAAAGGAGGGTGATGAAACTGCTGACATATCAAGTGAAACAAGGAGAAACCATCTCAAGCATTGCGCAAGACTTCAGAATAAGCACTGCTGCTCTCCTTCAGGCAAATCCCTCAATCCAATCGGTCATATACGCGGGACAGCATATTATCATACCGAATCTTCCCGATCCATCCACCATTCCCTACTCCATCATCGTGTATATCGGAGCGAAAAAACTGGAGTTATACCGCCTTGGCAGGCTCATCCGTACGTACCCCATCGCAGTCGGAAAAATATTGACGACCACGCCGACCGGAGAATTTTACATCGTGAACCGCCAGCCTAAGCCCGGCGGCCCGTTCGGCGCTTATTGGCTCAGCCTCTCTAAAATTCATTACGGCATTCACGGAACAAATAATCCTTCCTCCATCGGCAAAGCGGTATCAAAAGGATGCATCCGGATGTATAATCAGGACGTCACTGAACTTGCCGCTACCGTTCCTAATGGAACAAGAGTGACTATTATAAGATAGAAAGATCTTATTTGTTAATGGAACGAGCTGATGATAATATATTACAGTGGGACCTTTAGGGTAAGGAGCGTGTTTATGGATATATTTAAAAATCGCAATTTTGTCCGTCTCTTTTTCGCAGCACTCGCTTCTCAAATGGGAACGACTGTAGGTAATATGGCTTTCGCTTTTTACTTGCTGGACCATTTTTCAAACCAGCCGGCATACACGACTTTGGCTGAGCTGATGTATTCACTGCCGACAGTTTTCGTATTTCTGATTGTCGGTGTCGCAGCTGACCGGCTTGACAGGAAAAAGGTCGCAGAGAATTGTGACTGGATCAGAGCCGGACTGACGATCGTATTGTTTGCCGCATTATACACCGGGAGCATCCCTCTCGTGTTCTGTATTTTGTTCATCAGAAGCGCCGTGACCAAGTTCTTTTTCCCGGCGGAAGCCAGCCTTGTACAAGCTATTCTGCCTAAGGAGCATTACGCGAAAGCGGCGGGACTTAACCAGATCCTGTTCAGCATCTTCATGGTATTCGGCGTCGGTATAGGCGCGTTTATGTATAAAACGATCGGTATTCACGGAGCCATTATCCTTGATTTTGTCAGCTTTATTGTATCAGGCTTTCTGATCCGCGCCTGCCGCATTCCGAAAGAAGCCCGTCAGCCGAATGGCCCTTTTAAATGGGGAGATTCGTTTCTGAAAGACTCGGTCGCTGATTTTAAGGAAGGGATCGTATATATTGTTAAAAACAAATTGCTTGCTTCCCTTATTTTCGGCTTTTTTATCTTTGGTTTTGTCAACGGCGGCTTTGCCGTACTGCCGATGTTTACGATGAAATACGGACTTGCGCCTGATCATTACGAATCACATACTTCCATCTTCACCGTCGCACTCGGCTTCGGCCTGCTTGCAGGAAGTGTGATCGGAACGATGATCGCAAAAAAAGTCAAACCGCATCATTTGATGTCGATTCCTATTTTGGCAGCCGGACTGCTCATTTTTGTCCTCGGCTATACGGATAAGCTGTGGATTTATTATGCGGCGGCTTTCGTCCTCGGCATGTGCATCGGCCCTGTCAATATCGCCATCGGCGGCTGGATGCCGAAAATCGTTCATCCGAAAATAATGGGCCGGGTCAGCGGCTGGCAGGATCCTTTTATGATGTTTGCCCAATCGATTACACTCGGACTGGTTGCCCTGTTATTTCCGAAATTCGTTACCAATATTGATTACCTTTATTACGGCATGGGAATCGTGATTTTAGCGGTATTTGTGTTCTATTTTATCGCTCTTCCGAAATACAGCGCCGAGGCAGCAGAGGTCGATGTGCAGCAATCATTAAAGGCTGATTCCGAAAAACATGCGAATCCTGTCTAATAAAGGAAAAAGATGCGCCCTTTTCATCAGAAAAAGGCGTATTTTTATAATCAATATTTGCATTTCAACGCTAAAAAAGTATAATCTATATATGAACTTGATCAATGCAAAGGAGAGAAATAATGGACGACCACGCTTATTCGAAAGAGCTGCAGCCAACCATCGAGAATCTTTCAAAAGCTGTTTATACTGTGAACCGCCATGCAAAAACCGCCCCCAACCCTAAATACCTTTATCTGCTGAAAAAACGGGCATTACAAAAGCTTGTGAAAGAAGGCAAAGGGAAAAAAATAGGGCTTCATTTTTCAAATAATCCCAGGTTTAGCCAACAGCAGTCAGACGTACTTATCTCTATCGGAGACTACTATTTTCACATGCCTCCAACAAAAGAAGACTTCCAGCATCTTCCGCATTTAGGTACGTTAAATCAATCGTACCGCAATCCTAAAGCACAAATGTCTTTGACAAAAGCGAAAAACGTATTGCAAAAATATGTGGGCTTAAAGGAAAAACCGCTTGCCGCCAACAGGCAGCAGCCCGCTTATCATAAACCCGTATTTAAAAAACTTGGTGAGAGTTATTTTTAATTCCGCCGCAAAAAAAGCCGATGCGTCATGCATCGGCTTTTTTCTATTCAATCACGTACGTATCCACTTTTTTAATGAGCTCGCTGATTTCAGGCTTGCTGATCTGTTCATCCGCTCCGACTACTTCGCCCCGGTGGCGCAGGTCGTCCGTAATCAGGGACGAGAAAATCATAATCGGCACATCAGAGCTTTGCGGGTTATCCTTAAGGAGCTTCGTCAAACGATGCCCGTCCATTTTCGGCATCTCAATGTCACTGATAATCATGTCAATATGGTCTGACAGGTTTTCTCCGTTATCCGTCAGTTCCACGACGTAATCATACGCTTCTTTTCCGTTTTCAAACGTAACGATTTCACTGTACCCCGCCTCAGTCAGCTCATCCGTCAAAAGACGCATCAGAAGCGGCGAATCTTCAACGATGATCAGTTTTTTACCCGCCCGTCTTTCATCAAATCCTTCCTGATGGACATGATAAGTCTCAACTCCCGATGCCGATTCAATATCGTAAATGATCTTTTCATAATCGGGCAGAAAGATCATCGTGTCTTCCAGTTTGATGATTCCCGTTAAATGCCGCTCCATGCCCTGGTTCAGGGAAGTCGGCTTTTCAATCGCCTCCCAGGACACCCTGTGGATTTGTGAAACGGAACCGACGTGAAAGACGATTTTCCGTTTGTTGAATTCCGTTACGATATATTTATCGTCTTTTGCTCCTTCGGCATCAACGCCGAAAAAGGAATACAGACTGATGACGGGAAGAATTTCGCCTCTCAGCTTAATCATCCCTTCTACGTCTTTATGAGACTGAGGCACAGATGTGACCTCTACCGGCTGAATGATTTCCCGGACTTTCATCACATTTATGCCAAATGTATTGACGCCTACTTCAAATTTGACGATTTCTAATTCGTTTGTGCCTGAATCCAATAAAATATCGTATTGTTGTAAAGACAATTCAATCCCTCGCTATCCGCATTCAGTATTGTACTGTATATATCGGCTGGAAACGGAAAAAGTGAATGTATTCGGTCCAACTGGCCATGAACTCTTTATAAAAAAATGCTTTTTTCTGATATCCCATTGACTTTTTGACATCGAGTGGTAAAATAGTCAAGGATTTTTCAGGAAGAAGGGTGTAATAAATGGGTACAGTAGTCATATTCGACCAAGATCAAATGACGGTGTTAGAAGATATCAGCAAAACGGCTTACCTGCAAATGAAAAAAGAGGCGAAAGAGCGTCCCGACAAGCCCGCTCCATACATCTTATGGCGGGAAGACGTCAGCTTTGAATACGGGTATTAATGACATTCGCCACATATCACAATAGATAGATCATGATACAATGAAGACAATCATTTCAGCTGGTTGTCTTATTTTTTTCTGAAAGAAGGTATGTTTTCACATATCGGACATATACTCGGGATAGTTCAATAAAAAGATGACAAATGCTCAGCTAGTGGTAAAATAGGATAAACTCAATATATAGTATAAGGTGATGAATTATGGAACATTTGCTTAATCCGAATGTAAAAGAAATTGAAATTTCAGGAATTCGCAAATTCTCAAATCTTGTAGCTCAGCACGACAATGTCATTTCGCTTACGATCGGTCAGCCGGATTTCTTCACGCCGCACCATGTCAAAGCGGCTGCCAAAAAGGCAATCGACGAGAACGCAACGGCATATACTCCGAATGCGGGCGGCCTTGAGCTGAGACAGGCCGTACAGCTTTATATGAAGAAAAAAGCTGATTTGAATTATGAAGCTGAAACTGAAATCATCGTCACAACCGGGGCAAGCCAAGCGATTGACGCGTCTTTGCGGACGATTTTATCTCCGGGCGATGAAGTTATTCTCCCCGGACCGATATATCCGGGCTACGAACCGATCATTCGCATGTCGGGCGCCGTTCCGGTCCATGTGGATACGACGACACACGGATTTAAGCTGACGGCGCGGCTCATTGAAGAATCGCTGACACCAAAAACAAAATGCGTCATTCTTCCTTATCCGTCAAATCCGACCGGAGTGACATTGTCTGAGGAAGAGCTGCAAAACATCGCAGCCGTCCTGAAAGGCAGAAATGTTTTTGTCCTGTCTGATGAGATTTACAGCGAATTAACCTATGACAGACCGCATTATTCGATCGCGTCTTATTTGAGAGACCAGACGATCGTTATCAACGGCCTGTCAAAATCACACAGCATGACGGGCTGGAGAATCGGTTTCATTTTCGCACCGAAAGAAATTGCCAAGCACATCTTAAAAGTTCACCAATACAGTGTGACATGCGCGTCTTCAATCTCTCAGAAAGCGGCTCTTGAAGCGGTGACAAACGGTGTTGATGATGCGCTTATTATGAGAGAACAGTATAAAAAGCGGCTTGACTATGTATATGACCGTCTAGTTTCAATGGGGCTTGACGTCGTAAAGCCGTCAGGCGCATTTTATATCTTCCCTTCCATTAAGTCATTCGGAATGTCATCGTTTGATTTTAGTATGGCTCTTTTAGAGGATGCAGGTGTGGCTCTTGTGCCCGGCAGCTCGTTTTCAAAGTTGGGTGAAGGGTATGTGAGGCTGTCATTCGCATATTCACTGGATACATTGAGAGAAGGCTTGGACCGGCTGGAAGCATTTATTTTAAAAACGAGAGAATCCATGCAGACTATTTAAACAACGGCATAACGCCGTTGTTTTTTATTGTTTCGGGAATGTAATATGAAAGGCCGTGCCTCTATCCGGTTTGCTGTCTACTTGGATGGCTCCCTGATGGTTTTTAATAAGGTTGAATGTGACCATCAGCCCCAGGCCGGTTCCTTTTTCTTTCGTTGTCAAAAACGGTTCGCCTATTCGTTTCAGCACGTTTTCCGGTATTCCGTCACCCTCGTCTTTCACCGTCACATTAACGGAATACTCATCTTCTGTCATAAGAATGTGAACCGTTCCCCCATCCGGCATCGACTCAACGGCATTTTTAATCAGATTGATAAACACCTGTTTCAGCTGATTTTGATCACCGTTAATATACATGCTGTCATGTTCATAATCCGTTTTGATAAAAATCCCTTTAAGATTTGCCTGCGTCTCTAAAAGAGCGGTCACTTCACTTATAATTTTCTTTAAGTTTACACGCTCTTTCACGGCGTTTTGCTGAGGTTTGGCAAGCATTAAAAGCTCACTTAAAATTAATTCGATTCTGCTCAGTTCAGAAAACACAATTTCAAAGTAATGTTCGTTTTCCCCCATCGTCGGCTTCATGAGCTGTAAAAATCCTTTGATCGCCGTCAGCGGATTGCGGATTTCGTGGGCGATTCCCGCCGCCAGCTGCCCTGCGATAGACAGCTTCTCCGACTTCAGCATTAATTCCTCCGTCTGCTTCCGCTCAGAAATATCACGCAGAATGACCTGCACGGCCGTTTCTCCGAAAAACGTCGTCGGAATGCAGACCATTTCCGTGTAGATCAGCCGGTTTTTAAAGGTAAACCACGATTGCTTAATAATTTCTGACTCGGTCTTTCGGTTGATAATATTTTGGATCCGCTGTTTCACGCCGTCATGATCACAGGGATGAAGCTGATCATAGACGTTTTTCCCAATTAAATCTTCATATGTTTCAGCCTCAAACAGCGAAATGCCCGACTCATTCATGAATACCCATTTATCATTGTGAATCACAGCGATCGTGTCAATTGAATTCTGAATGAGGAGCTGATAACGCTCTCTGCTTTTTTGCAGAATCGTTTGGAATTTTTTCCGTGAAGAAATATCAATCAGAAGCAGCAATTCCGCCCGCTGATTTTTATATGTCGTCGGTGCCGCCTTCACTTCTAAATGAACGGGCGTGCCGTCAAGCCTTCTCCACGTCTGTTCGATCATTCCGACTTCCATTCCTTTTTGCATCCGCACAATTCGGTTTTTCACAATGTCGTGATACTCTTCTTCAATAAACTCATAACAGCGCCTGCCGATTACCTCGTCTTTGCTTTCGGCTCCCAGCATGGCAAGCATCGCATTGTTGGTGTAGGCGATTGTGCCGTTGATGCTGACATATAAAGGATTCGGCAGCATTTCGACAAGACGCTCGAATTCGCCGTTTCCAGCCGCATCTTCCGACTGTTGTTCTGCCTTTTGCTTCTTTTGTTCATACATATAAGGCCGGCGGGGCGTCTTCTCCTCAAGCACCTTGATTTTGAGGATGATTTCCCGATCCGTCCCCTCCATTTGCGGTGTGACAATTTCCACACCCGCTTCAAGCCATACGATGGTATGATCTTTTTTAATAAGACGAAAGGTGCAAGGCATCAAATGATGCTCATTATAGAAGTAACTTTCAACCAAAAATTGATCTTCTTCATGCAGGAACGTTTTGAGAAATGACCCGATCATCTCTTCCTGAGAATAACTGAAATACGATTTGCAATTTGCAGAAATATACATAATACGCCCGTTAGACGTCAAAACGGCATGAAGATCGGTTTTCGATTGAAACTGTTTGACATGCTGAGTATCCTGTTCCACAGAATCCCTCCTTTGCATTATACTCGCACTGCAGGCTGGACACGGACTGATATAAAAAGAAATTCCACTAGATTGATTCGCTAAAAAATAAGCATTCTCCTTCTATTCTTATTGTGAACGTCAATTTTCCTGAATGAAAGAAAGGGCGCACGATATGTTCGGCCGCCCTTTCATTTGTTATTTTTTATTGTATTTCTTTTCAAGTTCTTTGTAAGCGTCAATTGCTCCTTTGGCAATGTTTTTGCTGACATGATCGTGATCATCCTGAACAGTCGGTACGACGACGCTGAATGCCACTCGTGGATGTTCTGACGGATAATAACCGACAAAGGTCAGGTTATACGTCTCTTTCCCCCACCAATTTTTGTTCGTGCCGTAATAGCGCGTCTGCGCGGTTCCCGTTTTTCCGGATACATCAGCGCCGGACCCCTGGAATGTTGAATAAGCCGTTCCTTGAGGTGAGCTTGTAACCAATTTCATCCCTTTATGAACTTGGTCAAAATCGCTCGGGCTGTTATTTACTTTGTTCAAAATTTTACTATCTCGCTGTTCAATCGCTTTTCCAATCTTGTTTTTGCTGTCCGGTTCATGAATGCTTGTGACGATCCGCGGTTGGACGCGATACCCGCCGTTTGCGATGGCTGAAATATATTGAGCCATTTGAAGCGGCGTATACGTATCAAACTGTCCGATCGCAAAGTCAAGCAGCAATCCCCCGACCATTTGCGGATTTGACTGCATGCCCGCTGATTCCTGCGGAAGATCAATCCCGGTCTTCACACCCAAACCGAATTGGGCGTAGTAGTTGCGCATTTTTTTAATATCGTCTAATCCGGCAGGCAGCGTGCCGTACGGCCTGTAGTTAATGCCGGCGATATGCATGGCCACATGAAACATATACACGTTTGAACTTCTTTGCAGCGCGGTCAGCTCAGTAATGGCTCCCATTTGTGTCCACGATTGTTTTCTCGTTTTGCCTTTAAATACAAGCGGTGCATCGACAAACGTTTTATAATGCGGGAGGCCGCTTTGGTAACCTGCGAGAACAGTCGCTCCTTTAACAGAAGAGCCCATCTCATATTGGGTCGTAAATGCTCCGATCGCAAAATCCTGTGTTTTATTTGTTTCGAGATCGATGCGTTTCCCCGCCATTGAGAGAATATCCCCGTTGTTCGGGTCCATCATGACGGCAAATCCTCTGTCAACCATATAGTTGCCTGCGGCGCGGCTTCTTCTCAGCTCTTTTTCAATGACTTTTTCGACTTTCGACTGTAATTCCATATCGAGCGAGAGTTGCAGATCGTAGCCTCTGCTGCCTTCATCGACGGGCTTTTGGCTGACGACCTCACCTTTGCTGTTTTCCACATACTCTACTTTTTCTTTATGCGCGTTTAAATAGTCCTCATACTGATATTCGATGTAGCTTTTTCCCACCCGGTCATTCAGTGAGTAGCCTCTTGTGACATAGTAATCTTTCCGTTCGCCCAACAATCCCTGTTCCGGTGTCGTCACACCGCCGAACAGAGAGTACAGCGTTTTGTCGTATGGATATTTTCGCGTCCAGTCATTGATCACGTCAATGCCGGGGAGCTCTTTCAGGTGCTCGGATACGACGGAAACTTCTTCATATGTCAGATCGCTTTTTGGTTTTTGCTTGTTGTTTTCATGCTCGTCAAGCAATGAACCGCTGTTTCCGTTTCCGTTCAGCTTATTCGGGTCCATTGATTTGACGACTTGCGGCTGATAGGCGTTGCCGCTTGAAAAACGCGTATAAATCGCCGCGATTTCCAGCTCTTTTTTATTTTGTTTGATCGCATCAATCTCCTGCTTCGGGACGCGTTCAATCTGGCGTTTGTACACTTCTTGCGGCTTCAGGCTGTTTTCTGAATCCTTCATAAGCTTTTCCGCCTTCTTCGGATGTGCGGCAAGCCAGTAATCAATGATATTTCGATCCTTCATAAATTCAGTATCAATATGAATCAGTGCGGCGAGATTTTTTGCCGTTTTCAATTTGTCCTTTGCCGAGGTTTTTGAGGTGGATACATATACAATTTCAGGCACAGCCTGGTTATCAACCGCCACCCTATTCCGCTTGTCATACATCTTTCCCCGCGGTGTTGGATAATAGGCGGTTTTTGCATTTGCCTTCTCCGCATCCTGGCGGTGTTTATCCCCTTCGACAATCTGGACGATGCCGAGTTTAAAAATCAGTGCCGTAAAGAGAAGAAAAACAATCAAAAAATAGAGATTCATTCTCAGCGCTCTGTAACGTTTCGTTTTTTTCTTTGGTTCGCGCGCAACTTCAGCCACTTTCTGTTACACCTCTCAAATCATTGAATATATTTACATAAACAGATTTTAATTGTAACATTTTTGTAAAAGTTGTTACAGCGAAAACGGGTAAAAAAAACTGTCAAGATCAAATTATCTTAAAATATATCTAACACTTCAAATAATTTGAAGAGATGTAACAGATTTTTAAAAATAAATACAGATCGTTTTTCCCGGTTTAGAGCCATTTTTCTGCGCTCAATTACAATTATGACAAGAGTTTGTTGTCAAAGGAAATGGCTGCCTGCATTATGACAAAAAAGCTGTGATAAGATTTTTCATGTAGAAAAAAACTTCTCTGGGAGGCTATTAACTTATGAAAAAAGCATTTCTCTTATCTGCCGCCGCGGCAGTCAGTTTGATTACATTCGGAGGCATTCAGCAGGCATCTGCAAAAGAGCTGTCATGCCAGCACGTCGTTACTGTGAAAAAAGGAAACACCGTACAGCATCTGACTCTTCAAGAGGCTGTTGAAAAACTACATATGAAAACGAGCGTGAAAAAGCTGAACGTTAAAAATGAGAAAGAGCTGACTCAGCTGCTGCAAAAACACGCAAAGCATTCTGACATGACAGTTAAAGACGTTCAAAAAGAAACACCGGCAAAAACGGCTCCGGCAGCTGCCGAAAAACCGAAAGCCGATCAAAACCAGACGGCTGACAATGCAAAGCAGACAGATAACACAAACAACAGCAGCGAGAAAACTCCTTCATCTGTCAGTGCGTATGAAAAGAAAGTCGTTGAATTGACAAATGCAGAGAGACAAAAGCAAGGCTTAAAACCTCTGCAGATTGATGAAAAATTAAGCAAATCAGCTCACGCAAAATCACAAGATATGAAAGACAAAAACTATTTCGATCACCAAAGCCCTACTTACGGCTCACCTTTCGATATGATGAAGTCTTTCGGAATCACTTATAAAACTGCCGGTGAAAATATCGCCAAAGGACAGCCGACTCCTGAAGCTGTCGTTAAAGCTTGGATGAACAGTGAAGGCCACAGAAAGAACATCATGAATCCTGAGTTCACTCAAATCGGTGTCGGTTACGTAGAATCAGGAAACATCTGGACACAGCAATTCATCGGAAAATAAATAATAAAAAAGATTGCCCCTGCGGGCAATCTTTTTTATTTCACCCAAAGCTTATAAATACTTTGAGTTCCGCTGTTTTCTTCACCTTGCGCGGAAAGCTTGTCGTATAATGATTTGGCAAGCGCCAATCCGGGCATTTCTTCTCCCATGAGCTCCGCTTCTTCTAGGGCAATTCCCATGTCTTTAATAAAGTGTTTCACGTAGAATCCGGGCGCAAAATCGCCTTTCAGCATACGGGGGGCGAGATTTGACAATGACCAGCTGCCAGCCGCTCCGGTTGTAATGCTTTTCAGCACTTGTTCCGGGTTCAGACCGGATTTTTCAGCGTAAGCCATCGCTTCAGCCACTCCGACCATTCCCGCTGCAATCGCGATCTGATTGCACATTTTCGTATGCTGGCCGCTGCCGGCCGGCCCTTGATACTGAATGTTTTCCCCCATAACGGAGAAAAGCGGCAGGCTTGCTTCAAACGCTTCTTTTTCTCCTCCGGCCATAATGGCAAGCGTTCCGTTCCTCGCGCCGATGTCTCCGCCGGAAACAGGTGCATCCAAGGCGTGAATGGACTTTTCTTTGGCTTTCTCCGCTATCTTCTTCGCCAGAGACGGTTTTGATGTCGTCATGTCAATGACAAACGCCCCTTCTTTTGCGTGCCGGAGAATGCCGTTTTCGCCGAGATAGATTTCCTCGACATCACTCGGGTAGCCGACCATGGTAATAATGATGTCAGCTTTCTCCGAAAGGTCTTTGACCGTCTCCTGCCAGACCGCTCCCTTATTCAGAATCTCTTCCGCTTTTTGTTTCGTCCGCGTGTAGACTAAAACAGGATAGCCCGCTTCTAAAATGTGCGATGCCATACTGTTTCCCATGACACCTAAACCGATAAATCCGACCGTTTTGTTCACTGCGCTTTCCTCCCCTGCTGCGATTCATATATACGATTTCATGTCTATATTACCATATGACAGGCTGATAGAGTCCGCGTTACAAGGTGAATTTAGAAATGGCGCTGATCAGATCTTCGCTCGCGCTCTTTAACATATCAGTCGATTGCTTCACTTTTTCAAGCGTAACGAGCTGTTCATCTGTTGAAGCGTTCACTTCTTCCGCCGCTGCCGCTGATTCTTGAGAAATGGCGGAGATGCTTTGAATCGCTTCTTGAATCGCGGCTTGTTCTTCACTCATTTTTTGAATGTCATTGTAAATATGATCTATACCTTGAACGAGAGACTGCATTTCCGTCGTAATCAGATTGAGGACCTCACCCGTTTCATGAATGGTGCTGTTTTGTTCATCATTCATTCTGCTTGCCTCAATCATCGCGTGTGACGCTTCTTTTGTCTCAGATTGAATCAGACGGACCGTCTCACTGATATGGCCGGAAGAAAGAGCTGATTGTTCAGCAAGCTTGCGGACTTCTTCCGCGACGACGGCAAAGCCCCGGCCGCTTTCTCCCGCTCTTGCGGCTTCAATGCTCGCATTCAGCGCCAAGAGGTTCGTCTGGTCTGAAATGGCGGATATTGCCGTCACGACTTCTTCTATGTTTTTCGTTTGTTCTTCCAGGTCATTCAGCATTGCCTCTACTTTTTTCGTTTCTGAATTGGCTTCGTTTGACTTCATCAGCAGCTGCCCGAGCGCGTCCAGTCCTTTGTAGCTGGCATCCTCTGAAGATTTTGAGAGTTGTTTTATGCTGCCTGCGCGATCTGCGATTCCTTTTATTTTGACCGAGAGATTTTCTGATTTTTCGTTGATTGTCTCAACCTCTGACGCTTGCTCTGTCGCTCCGGCGGCGACTTCCTCTATCGCTTTTGCGATTTGTCCGCTCGTTTCATTTGTTTCTTGTGAAATGACGGTTAGTTGGTCAGATGTATCGGACACATTTTCCGAAGAGGTCTTGACCTGTTCGACCATCTCTTTCATATTTTCAACCATTTGGTTAAAGTCTTTTGTTAACTCGCCTACTTCATCTTTTGATTTCGTCTGGGCGCGGACGGTTAAATCTCCCGCTGAGACTGAATTTGTTTTGGCGATCAGCTGCTGAATCGGCCCGGTTATCGTTTTTGCGAGGAAATAACTGAGTCCGATCGTAATCACAAGGGCGATCAGTGACATAAAAATGCTCACCGTGTTCATTTTGTCGGCTACTCCCATCAGCTGATCTTTTTCAAACTGCGTTCCGACTTTCCACCCTGTTTCTTTTACCGTTTGGTAGACGACCATGTTCCCCTGCAGCTCTTTGACACCTTCTTTATCCGCAGTGATGTCTTTTAACGTCTGATCTTCCGAAATATTTTTCCCCTGTTTTTCCGGATGCGCCAGAAGAGAGCCATTTTCATCCGCTAAAAAGGCAAATCCTTTATACGGGACCTTTTGCTCGTTGACCATGCTCTGAATGGAGGACAGCTTCAGATCTAAGCTCGCCACTCCGACGACGGTTCCGCTGTTTTGAATGGCTTTTGACGCCGTCACGATCATGTCTCCCGTCACTGCATCTTTATAAGGGTCGGTCCAGACAACCTTATCGGGTTTTTCAGCCGCCATCTTATACCACGTTCTATTTGTCGGATCATAGTCTTTGGCAAAATCGGCCTTTGGATATGTAAACATTTGTTTGTTTGCGGTTCCGACGTACGCAAGCGCGACATATTTGTCATTCTGTCCGATCTGCTTTAACTCATCGTTAAAAAGCCGCGCGGTTTCTTTCTTCCCATCTGATAGAAAAGACCGGGACAATTCACCGTCTGCTAATCTCAATAATACGGTCTCATCATTTTTCAGCTGAAGCTCAATGTTCTGACCGAGTGAATTGGTGACATTCTCTGTCGTACGTTTTGCTTCCTCCGTCATCATCGGCTTTAATGTCAAATATGAAGAAACCGTTAAAAAAACAACCGTTACGATAAGCATTGCCGAGACAAACACAGCAATTTTGATATGCATTTTTTTAAACATAACCATCCCCTCCTGAGAGTTATATCGGTCTTTCGGCCAAGAAAATGAATAAATCTTGAAATAAATATCAAACATTTCCGTCATTTGGCGCAGCAAAAAAAAGAGCCGTCCTGCCGACAGCTCCGCCTTACGTAAAATATTCGATTTTCGCTTTCGGAAAATAGGTTTCGATATAAGATTCGAGTGTTTCCCTTAAGTCATGTTCTTCGTCTTTTTGGTATATATACTTGCCGATTCCGTAGCGTCCCCATTTGTATCTGCGCTTCTCTTCATCAAGCTCAAGCTTTGTTTTCGGATAGTTCTTCTCAATCACCCGTTTGGCCGGTTTTGTAAAACGGTGCTGGATCAGTTCAAATGTGATGTCATGCCGAACGTTTTCATCAAGCGCCGCGTCAAGTTTCTCAAACAGTTCCTTATAGCCTTCCTCCCAGCCATCGTGAATATAAATCGGCGCCACGATGAAGCCGAGCGGATAGCCCGCTTTAGCGACTTTGACGGCGGCTTCTATCCGTTTGTCGAGCGGAGAAGTTCCCGGTTCAAAGTTTTTAATGACATAGTCCGCATTGATGCTGAATCTGAACCTTGTCTTTCCGTTATGCTTTGCATCAAGCAAATGATCGACGTGGTGAAATTTAGTCACGAATCTGAGCTGTCCCAATTCGCTTTGTCCGAAATGTTCAATGGCTCTTTTTAATGTATGTGTCAGATGATCGATTCCGACGATATCAGACGTACAAGAGGCTTCAAATCTTGTAAATTCCGGCGCCCGTTCTTTCATATACTCATCAGCCTGATCCAGAATCTCTTCCACATTGACATATGTCCGGATGTAAGGCTTTGACCCCATCGTCGTCTGCAGGTAGCAATAGTGGCAATGCCCCATACAGCCCGTCGCAAACGGAATGGCATATTCGGCGGACGGCTTTGAAGAATCGAATTTCAGTGTTTTCCGGACGCCGATTACCAATGTTGATTTCGCGTTCCGGTATTGCTGCAAGTGATTTTTCCCCGGAATATTCCGGACTTGATTATGCGATGTCGTTTCTCTGATCTCAAGCCCCATGTTTTCAAACTTATTCTTCAGCTCTTGTCCTAACGGGTATTCGAGCGCTCTCGGTTCAATATAAACAAGCTGGGGCACAAACGGCTTCAGCATAGACAGACACTCCCTTTACATATTCTCATATTGTTACTTTCCGTTTAAAAGAGAGTGAATATGCGTTGTAAACATTTCCTTTGATCAATGATACCGGTCTTCTTCAAAAAGCTCGCTGTAAAGCGCTTCCGCTTCCTCATATGTCGAAAAGACCGCGTCATCTTCGGCCAGCGGATGATAGGTTTCGTATAAAAACAGAGACAGTTCTCCCTCATGATACGGGTGATGGACGATCTCCGCCTCTTTAATATGGGCAACATTGGCGGCATGCGGATTGCGGTAAATCACATAGACCGTATCCCCCGCTGCAAATGATTTTGTCATGATAATCCCTCCTGTTGAAAGTTATTGTTCCCCCTTTTTTTCCGAATATGAAAAAACCAGACGGCTTACACCGTCTGGCTGTTGTATTACTTATTGAATGTTTCTTTAACGAATGCGACAACCTCTTCTGTCGTGCTCATAGACAAGATTGTTTCTTTGAATGATTCAGCTTCTTTTTTAGAAAGCTTGCTGATCTGCGTTCTTGCCGGAAGGATGGATGTAGCGCTCATCGAGAACTCATCTAAGCCTAAGCCGAGAAGAATCGGAATCGCAATTTCGTCTCCCGCCATTTCTCCGCACATGCCGACCCATTTGCCCTCTTTGTGAGCGGCTTCAATAACAAGGGTGATCAGACGGAGAATCGCCGGATTGTATGGCTGATACAGATAAGCTACGCGCTCGTTCATGCGGTCAGCAGCCATCGTGTATTGGATCAAGTCATTTGTTCCGATACTGAAGAAGTCAACTTCTGCGGCAAACTGATCTGCGATAACGGCTGTAGACGGAATCTCTACCATCATACCGACTTCAATATCGTCAGAAACCGCTACGCCGGCTTCGACGAGTTTTTCTTTTTCTTCGAGAAGAATCGCTTTCGCCTGTTTAAACTCGTTTACTGTCGCAATCATCGGGAACATGATTTTTAAGTTTCCGTATGTACTTGCACGAAGCAGCGCACGAAGCTGAGTTCTGAAGATTTCTTGCTCTTCAAGGCAAAGGCGGATGGCTCTGTAGCCTAAGAACGGGTTCATTTCTTTAGGGAGCTGCAGGTAAGGAAGCTCTTTGTCGCCGCCGATATCCAATGTCCGAACGACAACTGATTTTCCTTCCATACGCTCAAGAACCGTTTTATAAGCGTCAAACTGCTCGTCTTCCGTCGGAAGCTGGTCGCGTCCCATGTAAAGGAATTCCGTACGGTAAAGCCCTACAGCTTCTCCTCCGTTTTCAAGAACGCCTTTTACATCATCCGGGGTGCCGATGTTTGCGGCAAGCTCTACATGATGGCCGTCTTTTGAAACAGTCGGTTCATTGACGAGCTTCGCCCACTCAGCTTTTTGCGCCAGGTAAGCACTGTGCTTTTCTTCATATTTCTTTAACGTTTCACTGGAAGGATCGATGATCACATCGCCATCGATGCCGTCTACGATTACCGTAACACCGTTTTCAATTGTCCCTGTAGCCGCTTTTGTGCCGACAACAGCCGGAATTTCAAGCGAACGGGCCATGATCGCGGAGTGTGAAGTGCGTCCGCCGATATCAGTTGTAAAACCTTTTACAAACTGGCGGTTTAATTGCGCCGTATCAGACGGTGTCAAATCTTCAGCCACGATAACAACCTCTTCTGAGATCATGCTCGGATTCGGAATTTCCACGCCCAGCAGGTGCCCCGTCACACGTTTTGTTACGTCCCGGATATCCGCCGCACGCTCTTTCATGTATTCGTTATCCATTGATTCAAACATAGTAACGAACATGGAAGCTGTTTCTTTCAAAGCGAATTCAGCATTGACTGAATCTGCGCTGATTTTCTCCTTTACCGGGTTCAACAGCTCAGGATCACTCAGAACTAAAAGGTGCGCGGAGAAAATGTCAGCTTTGTCTTGTCCCAGTTCTTTTAAAGCATGCTCTTTAATTTTTTCAAGCTCTTCTTTAGAACGTACAATCGCTTCATCAAAACGGCTTACTTCAGCCGCAGCATCAGCAATGTTTTTCTTTTCAACCGTTAAGTCCGGCTCTTCAAGCCGGTATGCTTTCGCAATCGCAATTCCGGCTGAAGCGCCTATTCCTTTTAATTCTTGCATTACTCGCCGAGTCCTTCGCTTTTCATTGTTTCTTCTAAAGCGTTAAGAGCATCGTTTTCGTCAGCGCCTGAAGCGGAAATTGTGATTTCAGCGCCTTTAGCAATACCTAGAGACATAACGCCCATGATTGACTTAAGGTTTACTGTTTTGCCGTTATATTCTAAGTTTACGTCAGCATCGTATTTGCTTGCAGTCTGTACAAGAACTGTCGCAGGACGAGCGTGGATTCCGGAATCTGCTGTTACTTTAAATGTTTTTTGTGCCATGATTATCATTCTCCTTTAAATTAAAGCTATTTTACTACACAATATTATATCATACAGCCGTACTTGTCATCTGACAAGCACGGCGTATTTATATGCTTATTTTCCGATTTTCACAATATCTTTTTGTTCCCGTTTTACGGTACCTTCGGCCGAAAGGGAAATCGCTTCACCCTCGGCAAGATTTGTAAAGACAATCGGTGTCATTAATGAAGGAACATGAGGTTTAACCGCTTCAAGATCAACTTCAAGCAGCTTTTGCCCCGGTTCAACCCGGTCACCCTCAGAAACAAAAGAAGTGAATCCTTCGCCTTTCAGGCTGACTGTGTCGATTCCGAAATGAATGAGGATCTCTCTTCCGCCGTCAGACTGAAGGCCGATCGCATGTTTTGTCGGGAAAACATTCAGCACTTTTCCGCGGACAGGCGATACGACAATTCCTTCTTCAGGAAGAATCGCAAAACCGTCGCCCATCATTTTTCCTGAGAACACCTGGTCAGGCACATCGGTAATCGGATGGATTTCGCCGGTGATCGGAGAAGCGAACACTTCTTCACCCTGCTCGTTTCGGAGCGGATCTGCGATAACCTCTTCAACCTGCTGGCTGACTTCTTCTTGCGCGGATACTTTCGGTTCAGGGCGCGGCGTGCGTCCGGCGATAATATCCTGCATCTGTGTTTTTAAACCGTCAGAACGCGGGCCGAAAATGGCCTGAATGTTGTTTCCGACTTCAAGAACGCCTGAGGCGCCAAGCTGTTTCAAACGAGTCTTATCCACTTTCTTCTGGTCGTTGACCGTAACGCGGAGTCTCGTGATACAAGCGTCAAGGTGCTTAATGTTTTCCTGATCACCCATTGCCTGCAGGATTTCATAAGGAAGGTCCCCGGCTTCGCCTGAGGCGCCCGCACCTTCATCCGCAGCCTCTTCTTCACGGCCCGGCGTTTTCAGATTGAACTTTCTGATCGCAAACCGGAAACCGAAGTAGTAAATGACGGCTAATCCTAAGCCGACCGGAATGACAAGCCACCAAGCCGTCCGGTTAGGCAGAATTCCGAACAGGAAGTAGTCAATCAGACCGCCTGAGAAGGTCATACCGATTTTTACATGCAGCAGCTGCATGACCATAAAGGAAAGTCCCGCGAATACGCAGTGAATCGCAAACAGGATAGGAGCCACAAACAAGAATGAGAATTCAAGCGGCTCGGTAATTCCCGTTAAGAAACTTGTCAGAGCGGCAGAACCCATGATTCCGGCTACAAGTTTTTTCTTTTCGGGCTTCGCTTCATGATAGATTGCAAGCGCTGCCGCCGGAAGACCGAACATCATAAACGGATATTTCCCCGTCATAAATGTTCCCGCCGTCAGCTGTACGCCGTCTTTGATCTGAGCCATGAAAATCCGCTGATCTCCGCGGATGATGTCTCCGGCCGCATCTTTATAGCTGAAAAATTCATACCAGAACGGCGAGTAGAAAATGTGATGAAGACCGAACGGAATCAATGACCGCTCAATCATCCCGAAAATAAAGGCCGCCAAGGTTGGATTCGCTTCCACAAGACCCGTGGAGAAGGAATTCAGACCGTGCTGGATCGGAGGCCAGATCACTAACATAATAAGACCGAGAATTAATGCGGAAATTGATGTGATAATCGGGACGAACCGCTTACCCGCAAAGAATCCGAGGTACTGCGGAAGTTCAATTTTATAAAACTTGTTGAACAATAACGCGGCCAGAACCCCGACGATAATACCGCCGAACACGCCCGTCGCCAAAGTGGGTATCCCCAGCATGTTAATATAGGCCGGATGGTTTTCCGCAAAAAACTTTGCCCGTTCAATTTTGTCAGACGGAATACTGCCGTTTGCCATAAGCACGGCGCTCATGGATACGTTCATGACCAAGTATCCGATAATAGCCGCGATTCCGGCAACACCGTCTCCGTTGGCAAGACCGATCGCAACCCCTACTGCAAAAAGAAGCGGCAGGTTGTCAAATACGATTTGGCCGGCGCTTTCCATGACGTTCGCCACAAGCTGAACGTTATCATTGCTTAAGAAATGCATGACTTGAATCATATCTTTGTTCTGCATGGCATTCCCTAACGCAAGCAAGATCCCCGCAGCCGGTAAAATCGCAACCGGAAGCATAAGAGCACGGCCGATTTTCTGGAGAACGCCAAATAATGCTTTAAACATAAAAGATGTACCTCCTCTGTTAGCTAGTGTGACCTTACAGCGAAAATTCATGACAACGAATTCACTGGCGCAAGTCTTCAGTTTAACCGTTTACATTTGCCCTTTTACACAACAAAAAAGGCATGAGTAAAAAGGGTGTGCAAAATAACGGGATCGTTCTTCCCGTTTTTTACCCTCAATCACTCATGCCTGATCGAATCAGTGACACGTTTTTAAGGTTTCAACTGAAATTATGAAATTTTATTGGTTAATCGGTACAAATGAAGCGTTAGATAAACCGCTTCCGCCTCATGAACTGGTTTTTTCAGTATTTGCTGCAAGATTTTTATCAGTTTCCAAGCAGTATTGTAGCATAGCGGGTATTCATTTTTCAATAATAACATTAACTTTTCTGGTTCTTTTGTCTGCTCTTCCCGATTAATCCTGTCTATGGTAAATCTGATATGCCGGATCAGCCGCAAATAGTGGACGCTTTCTTTATTCACTTTCATCTGGAAAGATTCCTCAATCACCTGAACGAGCCGGGACATCAGCTGTGAATGCTGATTGACCTCTGAAAGGGGCCGATTACTCAGGGCGGAGTGGATATGCAGAGCGATAAAGCCGATCTCTCCTTCCGGAAGGCAGATTCCCGTCTTTTCATTAATCATGCCGACGACTTCACGGGCAATTTGGAATTCTTCCGGATAAAGCGTTTCGGTTTCCATGAGAAACGGGTTTTTAATGTCAAAACCCTGCTGCAGCCGCTTTACCGCAAAGGCGATATGGTCAGTCAGCGCAATATGAATGTGCTCATTTAACGGTTGGCTTGTCCGCTTCTTGATATGATAAATGACGTCATTGGAGATGTCGACAAGTGTCTCGTCCACATAACCGAGGAGCTTTTTAAATTGTTTTTGTTCTTTTTCATCCTTTAAGATGAACATCTTGTCATACCCTTTATCTTCAATGACATCCGCTTGTTTTTTTCCAAAGCCGATCCCTTTTCCGATTAAGACGACCTCATTGTATCTATCATGTGTTGCGATGAGCACATTGTTATTTAATACCTTTTCAACTGTAAAGGACCCCTTCATGATCCTCAGCTCCTTTGTCATTCAATACATCATATCGTACAAAACGAACGGAAAGCGCGTCAATTCTTTTTTTAGACGGTTGATCGTTCAATAAGGCGGTAATCAAGAACTTTCCTTGCCGGAGGCCCGCCGCTGATCCGGTTCTCAAGCATGTGAAAAGCCTGCTTTCCCATTTCTTTTGTTTGTATATCTATTGTAGAAATACCTAACATCTTGCTAATATCATGATTGTCGATGCTCAAAATCGCAAGCTCTTCCGGGATGCGTGTCCCATTTGCCTTGGCTTCAAGGTAAAGACCTGCGGATACTTGATCATTCGCCGCAAACAGCGCAGTCGGTTTGTCATCCCAGCTCTTCCATCTATGAAAAAGGGCTTTCCCGTCAAGCAGCGTCAGCGCCTTTTCCACAACCAGCTCTTCCCTGTAAGGGTGTCCGATCTTCTTGAGCGCCTCTTTGTATGCGGCGATGCGGACTTGACTGTTTTTTCCCTTTTTTCTGGCCAGGCTGATCGCTATTTTCCGGTGTCCCTTTTCTATCAGATAATCCAGACCGTGCCGAAATGCTTCCCGATGCGGATTACTGATGGAGGAAAGCCCTGCCGCATCAGTGTACTGGCAGAGGATGAGCGGTTCTTTCACGGTAAGCAGATGCTCATCAGGAATTGCTTTGGAGCAGATAATCAGGCCGTCCACTTGGCGCTCCTGTAATTGTGATAAAGCAAAACGTTCTTTTTGCTGCTGATAATCTGTCTGGTATAAAGAAAGATGCACGCCTGACGCTTCGGCAGCCTCGGCAATACCTGCAACAAGGTCTGCAAAATACGGAAGATTCACCGACGGAAGCACAACGCCGATCATATCGGAAAAACCTTTGGATAAATGCACAGCATGAATGTTGCGCGTATATCCGAGCGATTGCATCGCTTTTTTCACTCTTTCTCTTTTGTCCTTACTTACATAAGGATGATCGTTTAAAACTCTTGATACCGTTGTAACAGAAACCCCGGCAGCGCCGGCAATGTCTCTGATCGTAGCCATTGCGTCCCCCCTTTCTTTTTTCCCTTGATCTGGAATGCGTTTCATACAGTAAGCTAGAAACAGATACATCCTATTCGTTTGAAAGGAGAAGAACAGCGATGGGGATTCTTTGCTTAATCGGTTTGTGTCTGGCCATACTCGGCGGCAGTTACCTTGCCCTGCGGCCCCTGAATGAAAAGCATGAAATCAAACCATTTCAGCATTTTGATGATTTTTTCATTTAAAAGGTGATAAAAAAGGACGCTGCGTTCCAGAACCGTCCTTTTTTATCACAAAGCTTTCTATTTCAGAATCGTTAATTCTTTCGGATACTGCGTTAATGCTTCGGCGCCGTCTTTTGTGACAAACACATCGTCTTCTATGCGCACGCCGCCGACATCCGGCACGTAAATCCCCGGTTCTATCGTGTAGACCATGCCTTCTTTGAGGAGTGTGTCGTTCGCGCTGCTCATTGATGGATATTCGTGAACCGAAATCCCGAGTCCGTGGCCGAGGCGGTGCGGGAAATAGTCTCCGTATCCGGCTTTTTCAATAATGCCGCGGGCTTTTAAATCAAGGTCGCCGATTCTGACACCTGGTTTGCTTAATTGAAGCGCCGCCTGTTCAGCTTTAAGCACCGTTTCGTAAATCTCTTCCTGCTTCGGGCTGATTGATTGGTATGCGAATGTTCTCGTAATGTCTGAACAGTAGCCGTCAAGAATAACGCCCAGATCAAACAGAACGAAATCACCTTTTTTCAACCGGTCTGCACCCGGATTCCCATGGGGCTGACCTGATTTTTCCCCGAACAGCACCATCGTTGAAAATGACATGCCCTGCACACCTTTTTTCTTCAGCTCAAACTCAATCTGCGCAAGTACTTCGGTTTCACTCACACCCTCTTTAAGCGCCGCGACACCGACTTCAACTCCGTAATCCGCGAGTTTTGCCGCTTCCCTGAGAATGCTGATTTCCTTCTCATCTTTTACGAGACGGAATTGGTTGAGCGTTTCTTCTGCCGAAACAAATGCCGCGCCCCCTGAAGCTTGTTTGAGCTGTTCTGAACGGGAAAGAGAGATCGAATCCTTTTCAACCGCGATGGAATCAAGCCGCACATTTCGTTTTGTGAGCTCGGCTTTGATCAGCTCCCACGGATCTTCGTGATCGCTGTAGCCGATAATACCATGCTCCCACCCGGCGCTGCGGGCTTGTCCGGCTTCCATTCCCGGACAAACGAAAAACGGCTCCTGTTCCTGAAACAGGAACAATCCCATTAACCGCTCATGCGGATCCGTGTAAAAATCAGTTAAATAAAATACGTTTTCCTTTGTATGTATAAATGCCGCATCATGTCCTTCTTTTTTCAGCCAAGATGAAACACGTTCTAATCTGTTCATTTTTTGCTTTTCCTCCTTACCAAAGTGACTCTTTATTCATTCTATCAGTTTTCCGGCGTTTATGCTGTGAACGAACATTAAAAAAACAGCCGCCCGATGTGCGGCTGTCATGTTTATTTTAATAATCTCAGTCCGTTCAATATGACCAGAATCGTGCTCCCCTCATGCCCGATCACACCAAACGGCAGTTCCATCACCTGCAGAAAGTTAGCGCAGATCAAAAGGCAGATGACCGAGAGCGAGAAAACAATATTCTGCTTAATAATCCGGTTCATTTTCCTTGAGAGTCTGCACATTTTCACAAGCTTGTGAAGATCATTTTTCATAAGGACTAAGTCAGCCGTTTCAAGAGCCACGTCCGTTCCCCCGCCCATCGCAATACCGACGTCAGCGGTTTTCAGAGCGGGCGCGTCATTAATGCCGTCTCCCACCATGGCGATTGTGCCGTACGTTTCTTTCAGCTTCTTCACTTCCTTTGCCTTTTGGTCCGGCAGACAATCGGCAACAACCGTCGTCATGCCCGCCTCTTTTGCAATGGCAGCCGCAGTTTCAGACTGATCGCCGGTGAGCATGGCTGTTTGAATGCCCAGTGATTCAAGCTCAGCCATCACGGCTTTGGCTTCAGGTCGGATTTGATCCTTTAAGGCGAAGCAGCCCGCAATCCGGTCATCTTTTTTAACAAAGACCAGTGTAAAACCTTTATCCTTTAATTCTTTTCCCGATGTCTGCAAAAAAGCATCTGCCGCATCTTCACCTGCAAACCCCGCTTTTCCGACCATCCATTTGACGCCTTCTATTTCAGCCTGAACACCGAATCCGGACGTCTCGTCAATCGATAGATATCCTGCGGGCGCGGCGCCCCGGCTTTCGGCAAATTCAGCTATCGCTTTTGCAAGCGGGTGGCTTGATTGCTTTTCCATCGCATACACCGCCTGCATGATCTCATCTTCACTCACATGTTCCGCAGCTTGAAATGCCGCGACTGCCGGCTGTCCCTTTGTGACCGTGCCGGTTTTGTCAAAAGCGATCATCCGGACGCTTCCCAGCTGCTCTAAAAACACACTTCCTTTAACCAATAATCCGTTGCGGGCCCCATTTGAGATAAGGGAAAGCGCAGCGGGCATAATAGAAGCGACAAGCGCGCACGGGGAGGCGACCACCATAAACACCATCGCCCTGTAAAAGGTTTCACTCCAGCTCCAGCCTAAAGCGAAATGAGGAATGAATAAAAGCAAAGCCACGGCTAACAGCACGCCTTTTACATAGACACTTTCGAATCGTTCAATAAATGCCTGAGCCGGTGACACGCTGTTTTGGGCTGATTCCACCAGCCGGATGATTTTTCTGAATAAAGACTGTTCATTTGTTTTCGTCACACGGACCGTTAAGGAGCCGTTTCCGTTTACCGTTCCTGTAAACACAGAATCTCCTGCTGTTTTTTCCGCCGGCATCGCTTCACCCGTCAGCGCCGATTCATCGAGGCTCGTCACGCCAGACTCAATGATCCCGTCTGCTGCTACGCGTTCGCCCGGCTTAATGACGATCATGTCACCGATCTTAAGTTCAGCAGCCGGCACCCGCTTTTCCCGTCCGTCCGCAAGCAGTGTCGCTTCCTCCGGTTCCAGTTTCATTAAAGATGTTAAATCACGGCTGCTTTTATTCATCGTATATGTTTCGAGCGCGCCGCTTAACGAAAAAATAAAGATAAGAACAGCGCCTTCAGCCCAATAACCGATCAGGGCGGAGCCGACAGCCGCAAAAATCATCAGCAGTTCCACATTTAACGCCTTCGTCTCAATGGTATCCTCAATTCCCTCTTTCGCTTTTGCAAATCCCCCGATCAGGAAGGCAAGGATATACAAAGTGACGGACAGGCCTTTTGTTTCGGTAAAAAACCAGGCCGCAAGAATAAGGACGCCGGATACGAGCGCCGCAATGAGTTCTGCATGCTGGAGCCACTTTTTTCCGGCCCGCTCTTCTTGTATGTGCTGTTGTGAATGGGTTTGTGTCATCACTTGTTCATTCATTATGAATTCTCCTCTCTAATTGAGAACGCAAATCATCTTCAATTCCCCGATAAAAGTAAAACAGCCGCCTGACAGGCAGCATTTTCACAGTGTTATCGCAGTGTTTTCTTTATTATAGCATGCCGACGGAAGATTTCAATTATAATTGTTTTAATTTCTTTTTGATAATAATTATCAATAGTGTTTCTTCAGCTGTTCATTATATGCAAAAAAGGTGCGGGAGGAATTCCTCCCGCACCTTTTTATTTCTCTGACCATTCTTTTAATTGTGAGGCGGTCATCGGACCGACGATCTTTTTTTCGATTTCTCCTTTTTCATTCAGCAGAAATGACGTGGGAATCGTCATGACATCGTATTCCTTCATAAGCTCGCCTTTCGTGTCAAGAACAATCGGGAATGTGAGATGGTGCTGACTGACAAAGTTTTGAACGGTATTTTTATTTCGCTCGGCATTCATCAAATTTACCGTTACAAGGCTTACATCATCGGACTGATGCTGTTCAAAATACGTTTGGAACTGCGGCAGTTCTTTTTTGCACGGCGGACACCACGATGTCCAAAAATGCAAAATCGTTTTCCGCCCTTTATTCGGAATCGATATCTCGTCTCCTTCAATCGTCTTCATCAGAAACACGGCGGGAACTGCCTGTTTTTCTGATGAGGCTTTTGCTTCAGGCATCCAGACGGCGGCAGCTATCAAAAGGACTGCACATACAATTAGGCGGTTTTTATGCATATGATCTTCCTTTCACGCGTTTCGGATAGCTTGCCCTTCCTTATTGAAATGTATCAGCCTTTTCAGCTTTCGATCCGGGGCGCTGTTCTTCCGCCGCCCGTCAAAAACACGGAGACACCGAGGTCTTTGCAGATCGTCGCGTAATGTAAACTTGTCAGAAGAATCATGCCGGTATTCATGCCGAGTATAATGCCGAGCATTTGCAATTCCGGCATAGAACCGAGCACATACATCATCGAAAGCCCTACAATGCTGCTCCATACGTTATGATAAAACGCCGTTTTCACGTGGCCGATACCGATCAGACAGGCCTGAAGCGGCATCACAAACAGATGAAAAAGAAAAAACGGCCACAAAAGCTGCAAATAATACTGCGCTTCCGGAGACTGAAAAAACAAATGGGTCAGCGGGCCCGCGAACTGAAACATGACCCAGACTGCCGGAATGCCGTAGCCGAATGTAATAAAAATCGCTTGTCTGAGCCGTTTCAGCACAATATCATATTGGGACAGCGCATACGCTTCTGAAATGCTGGGAATCATGACGACCATCAGCGAATGGGCGATAAATGCGGGAAACGAACCGATTGTCATCGCTACACCGGCAAGCATGCCGTATTGATCAATCGCGGCTGTCCCGGCTGCCCCGGACGCCAGCAGCGCTCCTTTCACTAAAAAGGGTTCAATGGCGTTTGTCACCGCATGAAATATACGAAGTCCCGTTGTCGGGATGGATACGGCCAGGAGGCGTTTCCGCACGTCTTTCCCGCGAAGATGAATGTGCTGATGGCCGGAAAGCGCCCTCCGCGCCAAAATAAACTGCGTATACAAGTAAACGAACACCACGACATCGCTTGCGACCAGCACAAATAATGAAATGAGCACGGCCATATCAATTTCAAAAGAGTACCATTGAAAAAAGATAAACAGACAAAGCACTTGAATGATTTTTTTCATGACATTCGCAACCGCAATTTTTCCCATTTGCTGCACACCCATAAAATAACCTCTGGCGATGGATGTAAAAGCGACGACTGGAATCAGCCCGATGACAATCCCTTTAATAAACGGGTGATACGTATCGAATACAGGAATGAACGGCAGCGCGATGCTTGCGGCCGCGGTTGAAAACGCGGTAAAAACGGCGGTCATTCTGAAGGCATGCCGGAGCATGCTTTCATGCAGCTTCTGATTGGATTCCGCGATGAATTTTGAAATGGAGATCGGAAGCTCCAGACTGGCGATGACGATAATTAAAAAAATGGTGGGCAGAATGCTCATGTAAAGTCCCATCCCATGCTCGCCAAGCTCCCGCGCCAGTATCATATTCACGACAAATTCCAGACATTCCGCGAAAAAGGCGGCGATGGATAAAAGAATGATCCCTTTCACAAATCGATTCATGGTGTCTCTCCTTGTCTCTCGTTCTTCCATCATCATATGAGACAAGTTCTGAAAATATTTTCAATTTCTCAAAATTGAAAAAAGCATAGCCGGGATATTTTTGATCCCGCTATGCTTACATCGCAAATACGTGTCTGCCGATCCGTTCGATAATTTTTCGGGAACGAATCCAGTGGTCAGATGCCGTTTTCGGATTGTAGAAAAACAACGCGTTCGTTTCTCTGCCCGGATGGTCAAGCGCCTCATTTGCGGCGGCGATGGAATCCTTATCCGGCTTTTGATTAATGCTTCCGTTTGCTACCGGTTCAAATGCATTCCTTTGATAGATCACGCCCCGAATGGTATCCGGGAAGCCGTTTTTTTCAGTCCGGTTCAGCACTACGCTGGCTACCGCAACCTTCCCTTTATAAGACTCGCCCTTCGCTTCTGCGTGAACGAGACGCGACAGAAGTTGTCTGTCAGCGCGGGAATACGTTTTTTTCGGCGGCTGATAAGCCGTCTCTTCCGGTTTGGCTTTCTTCTCTTGGTGAGATGACAGCTTTATCGGTTGGATAGAATGCTTATGATCCGTTTTTGAAAGCTTCGGAACCGAGCTTTTTTTATTTAAATCAGCAACCAGTGTGCTGGGTTCTTGCTTTGGCTTCTTCGCAAAAGTAAACAGAGCTTCTGTATGTTCAATTTTTGATGCAGGCATAAAACATAGAAAAAAGACAGCCAAGGCAGCAAATTTTGTCGTCATACGATTTCCTCCTTAAATACTTCACTACCTTAACAAGAGCTGTGCGCAAATTCACGGTTAAAGATTTTCCAGTGCTCCCAATCAGCTTTTATAATGGAAGAAGTTCGTTAACAGCCTTGTTATTGGCAGGAAAACAGCCGTCATTTTCACAACATTAACCAAATAGCAGTAAAAGTATCCATCGGAGGGATTTTACATTTTGTTTACATCTGTTACAGCCAGATGAAATGAGAAACTGAAACCAAAAAAAAGACTCCTCAAGTGTGAGGAGCCATCAGCTTCTTGGCTGTTCTAAATACTGGAAGATAACATCTCCGCCCTGCTGTGCAATACCACGGAAATGCTTAAAATCTTCCTGCTTCGATAAAACTGCTCGAAATGCAAGAAAATGTTCTTTCTGCACCCTGAATTCTTTGATTTCACCGGTGCGCATTTGGTTGATAGATTCTGAAATTTCCTCAGGCAGCAACGAACACAGCCTCCTTTTCTCGGCTTTTTCCCGAAAATCAATATACCATCTTTCCCCCGCCGGGACAATGATTGAGCGGGCTGATACCCATATCGCTTTACTTCTTAAAGAAAATACTGCAAAATATTTTCAAACAGGATTTATGATAAAGGAGAGGAAGCTCGTGAAAATTGCTAAGGTTGGAAACGTCATTGAATTTAAAAACGGATTAACCGGTATTGTTGAAAAAGTAAATGAAAATTCCGTCATCGTTGATGTAACCATCATGGATAATTATCGTGATCTTGAATTAGATTCCCTCACTGTCGTCAACCATAAGAATTATAAAATCATCAGAGACTCCTATTAAACCCCCTCGAACAATCCGAACCATTTACATATCCCGCACAAAAGCTGCCGCCCGGCAGCTTTTTCAAATGAACTCAGATCTCCGTCATTTCTACAAAAAAATCACCGGTCTGATCTTTATTGTAAAGATTTGTGACGGATGTATGGTAGTTGGTTATTTTACCGCGGAATTCAAGCCCTCGCTCGGGCGCCTTGATGTCAAATGTTTTTTCATACAAAAGGACGGCAATATCATGATACGTTTCAGAGGTCACCTTCAATACAAATGAAATCATGCGGCCGTTTTTACCCGCACTTTCTTTACAATCATACATTTTCAGCCTTACACCGTTTAACTCTAACGGCTCCATAACGAACACTCCTTCTTTTTACAGGACATGCTATCATGCTGACCATTCCTTTACAATTGATCCGATCCGAATGAGAAAAAACAGCGCAGGCCTTTACAAACGTATGTTCCCTATTTTATAATGAAACAGACGAGCTGCCATCCAGCACCCGTCACGTATTGAAGCGGCGAGTACACTCCCCCCGGGTTTACTCGTCTTTTTCTTTTCTCCAAATGATCTCTCTTTTCCTTATAGAAGTTCTGTGCAAATATCATGCACCTTTTTGGCTGCGCGGCACAGACGAAAAATACCCCCGCTTAAAAGGCGGGGGTATTTAGGTTATATTCCGAGACCGTACTCCGTCTGAAAATTAACGGTTGTCAATCGTCTCCGGGTACATATCATAATTCATCATCCGATGTTTCATATTTTGTTCCCGGTCTGCCGTAGTTTGTATACGGGTCAATCGAGATTCCGCCTTTTGGCGTGAATTTGCCCCATACTTCAATGTAGCGGGGGTCCATTAATTCGATCAAATCATTCATGATGATGTTCATGCAGTCCTCGTGGAAGAAAAGGCAGGTCAAAGTCTTGTCCCATAAGTACTTGCTCTAGACATTAATCATGAAGTCACACCAATTTTACACCTTACCAAACGATTGATTTTAACCTTTTTTGGGGACTATTTGTCATCTCTGCGCAGTGAAATTATACCTGTGCTAGCCCGCCATCTACGAACAATTCAACACCCGTCAAGTAACTGCTTTCGTCTGAAGCAAGGAAAGATACAGCGTTTGCTACTTCTTCAGGTGTCCCAACTTTTCCAGCTGGAACAGTATTTCTGGTATTTTCCATTGCTCCTTCAAGTGCATCACCAAAAAGCTCATCGTATGCAGGTGTAAGAATAGCTCCTGGACTAACCACATTTACACGGATTTCAGTACCTTTTAGGTCAAGAATCCAGTTGCGAACTAGTGCTCTTAATGCTGCTTTAGATGCTCCATATACACTAAACGCTGGGTTGCCAATTGATCCAGCAGTAGAGCCCGTTACAATAATAGAACCTGCTTTGTCCGGGAATAGTGATAACGCTTTTTGAACAGTAAAGATGGTTCCTTTAACGTTAATGTCGAACGTTCTATCAACCTGCTCTTCAGTAATTTCACCTAATGGAAGGAAGTTGCCGATGCCTGCATTAGCAAAAAGAATGTCCAACTTACCTTTTTCCTGCTTTATCATGTCATATAGTTTGTCTAAGTCTTCAAGCTTAGAAATATCACCTTGAACACCGGTTACGTTCTTGCCAATTTGGTTAACAGCTTTATCAAGTTCGTTTTGTCTGCGTCCCGTGATATAAACATATGCACCTTCGTTTACAAATTTTTGTGCTGCAGCAAGACCAATCCCACTTGTTCCACCCGTTACAAGCGCTATTTTACCTTCAAATTTACCCATACTTAACACTCCTTTAGAATTCATTTTATTTTACGTCTAGTACCTTTAAGTACTTGAAGAACAACTTACAAGATATAGTATCCTTCAGTAAGCACATTATCGGAAGTACCCACTTTTTTGTGATATAGTAACTAAAAAGTAATAAATGTGGAATGGAGAGCTTTAGACATGAAAAAATTTAGCTGTGGGTTTGAAGTGACAAAGGAAGTTATTGGCGGAAAATGGAAAGGTATTGTATTATACTTTTTAATGAATGGACCAAAGAGAACGAGTGAATTAAAGCGCATTATCCCAAATATAACTCAGAAAATGCTGATTCAAACACTTAGAGAGCTTGAAGCCAGTGGACTTGTGAGCAGAAAGATGTATAATCAAGTACCGCCGAAGGTTGAATATTCATCCACTGAACTTGGAGAATCTCTTAAACCTATCTTGCAGGAGCTCTGTCAATGGGGAAGCCATTATGCGGAGCAAGAGTATGCAGAAGGTGAATATGAAATTGTACGTTAGGATTGATGTAGCTGCTGAAGTAAATGCTAAACAACTTCAATACCATCGCCTAACAGATGAAGAACAGTCAGAAATAAATGAGATATTCAATTTTGAAAGTGAAGTTCTAATAAGAAGTGTCATGGACTATATTCAGGAGAACTTTGATGAAATTCAAAAAAGAGCTGTTTCAAATGTTAAAGAGAAGGTTCAGAAACTTAGCCAAAAAATAAATGAAGATATTGATAATAATATTTAATGCCTATGATCTCTAGATAGGCATTTTTTCTTTCGGATAAAAAAGAAAAGACGTACAAATTGTACGCCTTAATCTGCTTCTGTACTATCAATTTTTCACTGCATAAAAGTCACAGTTCAGGTTGCACCTCAGGTCACAATTCGCTGTGACTCGGTCACAATTCCGCTGAAAATTAGCACTGAATGTTCGGATTTTACTGTGACTCCACTTCGTTTCACACTCCGTATCACACAACGGAATAATTACCGATTATCAATCGTCTCCGGATACATATCATGATTCATCATCCGATGTTCGGCCATTTTTTCATATTTTGTTCCCGGTCTGCCGTAGTTTGTATACGGGTCAATGGAGATTCCGCCTCTAGGCGTGAATTTGCCCCATACTTCAATGTAGCGGGGGTCCATTAATTCGATCAAATCATTCATGATGATGTTCATGCAGTCCTCGTGGAAATCTCCGTGGTTGCGGAAGCTGAAAAGATACAGCTTCAGCGATTTGCTTTCCACCATTTTTTCGTCCGGAATATAGCTGATGTAGATGGTTGCAAAGTCCGGCTGTCCCGTTTTCGGGCAAAGTGACGTAAATTCCGGGCAGTTGAATTTAACGAAATAATCACGGTTCACGTGTTTATTCGGAAATGATTCCAAAACCTCCGGCGCATATTCAAATAAATAGTTTGTCCCTTGATTCCCCAGGAGCGTAACTCCTTCTAATTCTGATTCTTTTCTTGTCATATAAATCTCCCTTTCTATTAAACTCCCCGTTTATTGCCCCAAAGCAGCGTATGCAGCTGAGGCAGGACTCTGACGAGATTCAGATCCGAATCGGCTGAAACCTTATCAACGAGTGATTCGTATTTTCCGAGCAGATGTGCGATCAATGCCCGGTCGTCCGTCGTATGGACGTTATCGTTTCCGACCTGAAGATAAAACGGGATATTCGGATACCGCTTGTGCACGGTTTTCGCGAATTGCAGATCTTCATCATTAAAAATGACGACCTTTAAGCTGACCGCGTTAAGCCTTTCTGCCGCATCAAGCGAAGACACAATGTGATCGAGCTTTGCAAAATCGGTTGTCATCCCCGAACTTGGCGGCTTCGGTGAAATCGTCAGGTCGTTAATCATTGTGAACCAATCCTGATAGACCGTTCCCTGCGTTTCTAAAGCGGCGCGCACCCCGTGCTCTTTCAGCAGCAGAATCAGCGCGTCAAGCTGCTTTAACAGCGCCGGGTTTCCTCCTGAGATGGTGACATGGGAAAAGGCGTCTCCGCCGATTTCTCTCAGCTCGCGGTAAATGTCTTCCGCCGTCATCCAGCGGATATCTTTTTTGGCTGAGCCGTCCCATGTAAAAGCGGAGTCGCACCAGCTGCAGGAGTAGTCGCAGCCCGCCGTGCGGACGAACATGGTTTTCTGGCCGATAACCATGCCCTCCCCTTGTATCGTCGGTCCGAAAATTTCTAATACCGGAATTCCTTTAGCCATTCCTATCACCTTTTTTCGGGCGGTATACGCAATAGCTTGTCGGGGTTTCCCTGACAAAAATCTGCACGCAGACCGGCTGATTCTCCAGTGTTTCAAGGTAGGACTGCACCTTATCGTAAATCGTTTTGGCCACGACCTCGGTCGTCGGCAGTGAATATCTGTCATCTTCAGAAAATTCGTCATGGTCATTCAGCAATGTATGATCGTAAGCGCCGTGCACCAATTTCTTCAGCACGCTGAAATTCACGAGAAAGCCTGAATCGTCCAGTTCATCCCCCGCAACTGTAATATTTACTGTATACGTGTGCCCGTGGACTCTGCTGCACGCTCCGGCGCTTTCGCGGGGAATAAAGTGCGCGGCTGAAATGTGCATATCCTTATTCAACTCAAACGAATAAGGATGCTGAACCTGCGGGTAAATTTGAGAAAGCAATTAGTTCCGCTCTCCTTTCATTTTCATATATTCATCATATCCTTTATTGCGGAGCAGGCATGCCGGGCATTCGCCGCATCCGTCCGCAATGATGCCGTTATAGCAAGTCAGTGTGTTATTCTTTACAAAATCAAGCGCGCCGAGCTCATCCGCAAGTTTCCACGTTTCTGCTTTGTTCAGCCACATAAGCGGCGTATGAATGACGAACGGCTTTTCCATCGCCAGGTTGACGGTGACGTTGCAGGATTTGACAAACTCGTCACGGCAGTCCGGGTAGCCGCTGAAATCAGTCTCGCAAACACCGGTGATAATGTGGCGCGCGCCGATTTGATATGCAAGAATCGATGCAAAGGATAAAAATACAAGGTTGCGTCCCGGTACAAAGGTTGTCGGCAGTTCCCCGTCCTTCGCTTCAATTTCGATATCATCTCTTGTCAGCGCATTCGGCGCGAGCTGATTTAAAAGAGACATATCAAGCAAGTGATTTTTGACACCGAGCTTTTCAGCAATCGATTTTGCCACATCGATTTCTTCTTGGTGACGCTGATTATAATGGAATGTAACGGTTTCCACTTCTTCAAAGTTTTGCAAAGCCCATAATAAACAAGTCGTGCTGTCTTGGCCTCCGCTGAACACCACAACTGCTTTTTCTTTTTTCATGTCTTTCTCTCCCTTATCTATCATTCCATAAAAAAAGCGCCTTTTTCGGAGAAGGCGCCCTAAAAAACATAAAAAAACCGTATCCAAGGATACAGCTCGTCCTTAGTTTTTTATAGAGGGTGTAGCTAGAACCTCTCCCGCATCAATACGGATTTTCTTCTTTTTTCACTTTTGCTATCATACCATAATGTTGTTTCCCGTGACAATAAAAAAACAGCCTGAACCCTGTGTCAGGCTGCAAAAGCGGGATTAAGCCCCGCGTTTTTTCCCGGGAAATACCATCAGCGCAATCCCGATCAGAACAAATAAAGCAGGCCAGAAAACAGAAACCGGAATGATCGGCTGATTCGTCATCATAAAAGAAAGTGCTGTCAAGGTCAGCACCGCAACCGGGATGAGCAGCGCCTTCTCTTTCCCGCCGAACAGCCACAGCTCAAATAAACCGAATGCCGTTGCAAGCAGATAAACAGGCCATGTCACACCGGAGTAGGACCAATTGGTTGCCGTTTCAAAGACAAACAAGATCCCCGTAATCAATAAGATGCCGCCCGGTACGAGAAGTCCCGCGTTTTTGACAGGTTTCGGGCCGAAAATCGGAATGTGAAAAGCGGCGCCCAGCAAAAGAATGAGAGCGGGCCAGCCGCGTTCGCTGATGACTTCATTTGCAGTGGTGAATATGGCGAAAATGCCCGCGGCGCACAGAACCGCAGCAGCAGTCAAAAGCCCTCTTTGCCTTCTGCCGAACAGCCAGGCTTCAAACAGGCCGAACGCAACGGCAAAGAGGTAGACAGGCGATGTCACATTTGCGTATGTCCAATCCGTCAGCGTTTCAAACCATAACAACCCGCCCGTCACAAGCAAAATGCCGCCCGGAATAAGAAGGCCCGATCTTTTTTTCGGCTGCATAAAGGCAGCGGCGTGAAACAAAAGCGCGGCTGCGATGATCAAAAGCGGCCACAGCCCCGTCATCAGCATACCGGCAAAGCATAGTGCTCCCACGGCTGTCAGGATGAAAGCAGGAATCAATACACCTAACTTCCTCCCGCCGAAATACCACAGCTCAAACAGACCGAGAGCAGGCGCCCATATATAAACAGGCCACGTCACGCCTGAATACGTCCATCCTGTTGCGGTCTCAAAACAAAAGAGGCAGCCCAGCACAAGAAACATACCGCCCGGAACGAGCAGTCCCGCCTGGTCAGGCGTTTTTTTCGCAAAAATAAATCCGGCGTGAAACCCTGCGGACATTATAATGAAAAGAAACGGCCACGCCGAACCTGCGGATATATGTATAACTCCCGCCTTCTGTAAAAAAAACGCAATGCCGATACAAATAAAAATAAATCCCAATAATACACGTCGAGCTTTCATCTCTTACTCCTCCCCATCATTTCCCAATTCATTATACAGAAATGCCAGGAAAAAAGAAGGGGAATTCCCAAAAAATACAGACATTTTCCTTATATCCTTATTTTTCTTTCGGGATTTTTTTGCAAATTAATGCGCCGATGAAAGCGAGGCTCACATATCCAAACACCGGATAAACGGTGGAAATCAGCTGTCCGTAGCCGATTTGGCTGATAATGAAAGCAAACGCCAAAATGCCGCCGTAAATATATGTACTTCTTATATGAAGAAAACTGTTTAATTGTTTTTCCAATCCGTATAAATTGCCGATGACCGACGTAAACACTTCCCCGAAAATAATAAACAAATAAATGATATGAAGCGAACGCGAATACGAATAGACAACTTGAGCCATCGGAATGTCAAACTCCAGCACATCCGGCAGCACCGATAATGATAAAAAGCTCGCGGCAAGCACCAGTGTCAACAGAATGCCGCCTATATAAGCCCCCCTTCTGATCACCTTCTCTGAAGACATTTCATTCGCAAGCGGCACAAGGACGGCTTGGGCGAGCGATAAATTTAACGCGCCGTAAGAGACGGCGGACAAAAGCCAATTCCACTTGTCAGGCCATACCCATTCGTCCGCGTTTCTCGTGCTTGTAAATACAAATGAATCAGCTGTCACGATAAAAGAGAAAGAAATTAAAAGCGGCACAACCAATATATTGACGCCGAACACACCTTTAACGCCGCTTGTCATGACGGCAAAGCTCAGTACGATCGTCAGAAGGATCCCCGCTTGTGCGGGCCAGCCAAGCTGTTCATGAAACAGCGCTCCCGCTCCGGACAGCATGACAGAGGTCACTCCCAGCAATATAAACATCATAAACATGTTTACGGCGCGGCCGATGGACTGGCCGAATAAATATGTGTTCAATTCCTGATAAGATGCTGCGTGAATCCGTTTGGAAATGATCATGATTTTGGCGCCTAAATATGTAAACATCAGACCGCTTAACACGATACCCAACAGACCGATCCAGCCAAACTTCAGAAAAAACTCAACGATTTCCCGTCCCGTGGCAAAACCGGCTCCTACAACTGTGCCTACGTATACAAATGCAAGCTGACTCGCAGAACCTTTTGTTTGTCCCATTTCACCCTCCGGCTAAGCGCAGATTTGTCCAGGCCTTTATATATGCTTATGAGACAAGTCGCCTGAAAAGACGAACAAATCGCTCTTCCCCTGAGAAACAGATTCAGCTCTCTCCTCCAAGCAAAAATATTGAAAGAAAAAAAGGGCCGGCGTATACTCTTCATCAAGAAAGGTCAAAGTATTTCATTTCCTTTCTGACTATATTGGTCAAAAATAATCAAACCTCACGAATATCACTTATCATGCTGTAAACATTTATTTTTCGGGGTTTGAAACAAAACACTTGAAAGTCAAAGAAGGTCAAAGTATACTATTAATCAAAGAAGGTCAAAGTTAAGACCTTATTTTCTAATCCATTTGGTCAAAGATGATCAAACATTTTTCGAGGAGGTTTTGGCAAATGCGTTGTCAACATTGTCAGAAAAACGAGGCGACGATTCGCCTGAACATGCAAGTCAATTCCATTCAAAAACAATTCGTTTTATGTGAAACATGTTATACAGAATTAACCCGAAAACCGTCTATGAGCATGGGGCCGCAATCATTCGGATTCCCGTTTGAGCAAGGTTTCGCTCCCAATCAAAATAAACAGCAGGCCGGCCCTGAAAAAGGCCTGCTCGACGAGCTCGCTCAAAACGTCACAAACGGCGCAAAAGCAGGTCTGATTGACCCTGTGATCGGCCGCGATAATGAAGTGGCGCGCGTAATTGAAATTTTGAACCGCCGGAATAAAAACAATCCGGTGCTGATCGGTGAGCCAGGCGTCGGTAAAACGGCTATTGCAGAAGGCCTCGCGCTTAAAATCGCTGAAGGCGATGTGCCGAACAAATTGAAAAACAAAGAGCTTTACCTGCTTGACGTCGCTTCTCTCGTCGCCAATACAGGGATCAGAGGCCAGTTTGAAGAAAGAATGAAACAATTAATGAACGAATTAAAAGAACGGAAAAACGTTATCTTGTTCATTGATGAGATTCACCTTCTTGTAGGCGCCGGCTCTGCCGAGGGATCAATGGATGCCGGGAACATCCTGAAACCGGCGCTTGCCAGAGGCGAGCTGCAGGTCATCGGGGCGACAACGCTGAAAGAGTACCGCCAGATTGAAAAAGATGCGGCGCTTGAAAGACGCTTCCAGCCTGTCATGGTTCACGAGCCTACAATAGAACAAGCCATCAGCATTCTGGAAGGCATTAAAGATAAATACGAGAAATACCACGGCGTCACATTCAGCAATGAAGCGATAAACGCCTGTGTTACGCTTTCATCCCGTTACATTCAGGACCGCCACCTGCCGGATAAAGCGATCGACTTATTAGATGAAGCCGGCTCTAAGGCGAACCTGGAGCTTGATACCGTAAATGAAGAAGATGCGGCTGAGAGACTCAAAGCAATTGACGCGGAGAAAACAAAAGCGCTTCATGAAGAAAATTATGAGCTTGCCGCGAAACTGCGTGATGAAGAAGCGGCGTTGGAAAAGCAGCTGGCGCATGAAACACCGGCCTCTTCACCTGAAATCGGGGCGGAGCATATTCAAGCCATCATTGAACAGAAAACAGGCATTCCGGTCGGAAAACTCCAGGCTGATGAACAAGTCAAAATGAAGGAACTTGAAGAGCATCTTCATCAGCGCGTCATCGGTCAGGAAAAAGCCGTGAAAAAAGTGGCGAAAGCGGTCAGACGAAGCCGCGCCGGCTTAAAATCCAAAAACAGACCTGTCGGCTCCTTCCTCTTTGTCGGACCGACCGGAGTCGGAAAAACCGAGTTATCAAAGACACTCGCAGATGAACTGTTCGGTACAAAAGATTCCATTATCCGTCTCGATATGAGTGAATACATGGAAAAACACGCCGTATCAAAAATTATCGGTTCACCGCCGGGATATGTCGGACACGATGAAGCCGGGCAATTAACGGAAAAAGTGCGCCGCAATCCGTACAGCATCGTGCTGCTCGATGAGATTGAAAAAGCCCACCCTGATGTCCAGCATATGTTTCTGCAGATTATGGAGGACGGCCGTCTGACAGACAGCCAGGGCAGAACGGTCAGCTTCAAAGATACCGTTTTGATTATGACAAGCAACGCTGGAACCGGCGAAAAACAGGTGAAAGTCGGATTCCAATCTGAAGAGAGCGTCCTGGAAGAACAAACGCTGATTGATTCACTGAGCGCGTTCTTCAAACCGGAGTTTTTAAACCGGTTTGACAGCATTATTGAATTCCAATCCCTGAAAAAAGAACATCTCGTGAAAATCGTCAGCCTGCTTCTCACAGAGCTTGAAGACACATTAAAAGAGCGCGGCATCAGCCTGAACGTCACAGATGATGCGAAAGAAAAAATCGCTGAAATCGGCTACCACCCAGCTTTCGGAGCACGCCCGCTCAGAAGAACCATCCAAGAATTGATCGAGGACGAAATGACAGATCTCTTATTGGATGACAACGAAATAAAAGCCTTCCATGTCGTAATGGAAGAGGACGGCATCAAAGTCCGGGCACAATAAGAAAAAAGCGGTTCCCTCCTTGCGGGGAGCCGCTTTTTTGTTTCTTTCTCCATGCCGGAAGGGAGAAACTGTGAAGAATTCGGGAACAATTTCTCAATCACCCTAAAGTTCCATGCACTGCCACCGATATTAACCATAGAAAGCTAGTATAAAGGATTTGGTGAAAACTATGGATAAAACATCGATTATCGGTATCATCCTCGCCTTGATTGCTTTAAGCGTGGGCATGGTGCTGAAAGGGGTCAGCTTAAGCGCACTCGCTAACCCGGCAGCTATTCTGATTATTTTGTTCGGTACGATTTCTGCGGTGATCATCGCATTCCCCGGAAAAGAAATCAAAAAAGTACCTGCCCTTTTTAAAGTGCTGTTTAAAGAAAACAAACAGCTGACAATTGCGCAATTAATTCCTATGTTCTCTCAATGGGCGCAAATCGCCAGACGTGAAGGTCTGCTCGCATTGGAAGCAAGCATTGAAGACGTGGATGACGCATTTTTGAAAAACGGCCTGAGCATGGCGGTTGACGGACAAAGCGCAGAATTTATCAGAGATATTATGACTGAGGAAGTTGAAGCGATGGAAGACAGACACCAGGCCGGCGCAGCCATCTTTACACAAGCCGGCACATATGCGCCGACACTCGGCGTTTTGGGTGCGGTCATCGGCCTTATCGCCGCTCTTTCCAACATGAACAATACCGAGGCGCTCGGACATGCCATCAGTGCGGCGTTTGTCGCCACCCTTCTCGGGATTTTCACAGGATATGTACTATGGCATCCCTTCGCCAACAAACTGAAACGCAAATCAAAGCAGGAAGTCAAACTGCGTGAAATCATGATCGAAGGCGTTCTGTCAGTGCTTGAAGGACAGGCCCCTAAAGTGATCGAACAAAAACTTCTCATGTATCTTCCTGCGAATGAACGCGCAAAAGTCGCTGAACAAGAAGGAGAGACAAACAATGGCGAGAAAAAAGAAGAAGAAGCATGATGACGAGCATGTGGATGAGTCTTGGCTGATCCCGTACGCGGATTTGCTCACCCTTCTTTTGGCTCTGTTCATTGTATTGTTCGCCATGAGCTCGGTCGATGCGGCGAAATTCCAAATGCTGTCTAAATCATTTAACGCCGTGTTTACCGGAGGCACGGGTGTTCTTGAATATTCAAGCGTCACCCCTCCTGAAAACGAAAAAGACGGCGTTGATCAGTTAAAAAAAGACAAGGAAAAAGATAAAGAACAGAAAAAGAAAGAAAGAGAAGCAGCCGACCGCGAAGAACTTGAAGGCGTGCAAAAGCAAGTCAATCAATTTATAAAAAATAAAAAGCTTGAAACTCAGCTGGAAACAAAGCTGACTAAAGAAGGACTCTTAATTACGATTAAAGACAGTATCTTTTTTGATTCCGGACGGGCGGATATCCGTCAGGAAGATATTCCGCTTGCCAAGGAAATCTCGAATCTCCTTGTGCTGAATCCGCCGAGGAACATTATCATCAGCGGACATACGGACAATGTGCCGATTAAAAACTCACAATATCAATCTAACTGGCATTTAAGCGTCATGCGGGCCGTCAACTTCATGGCTATTCTGACAGAAAACCCGAAACTTGACGCAAAAGTATTCAGCGCCAAAGGTTTCGGAGAGTATAAACCGGCCGTGTCAAACAAAACCGCTGAAGGTCGCAGCAAAAACAGGCGCGTCGAGGTATTGATACAGCCTAGAAACGCCGCGACTGACCAAAATCAGTAATATAAAAAAGGAAGCCTTTCAAATGGCTTCCTTTTTTATTTCTGATGAAAATGTTTTGCGTTTAACCCCACTCTTTTCAGCATTTCCGTACACATTTCTATCTCTTCATCACTCAGCACACTGATCATTTCCTTAATTTCTTCAGCATGATCAGGGAAAATATCGTCCAAAAGACGGATTCCCTTTTCAGAAATCTGCGCGAAAGTCACTCTTCTGTCAGTCGGCGAGGCTTTTCTGATGAGAAGTTCTTTTTTCTCTAATTTGTCAACAACGTATGTAATACTTCCGCTCGCTAATAAAATTTTGTCGCCGATCTGCTGAAGCGGCTGGTTGCCTTTGTGGTACAGCAGCTCAAGCACCGCAAATTCCGTCGGGTTCAGACCGTGCTTATGAATATGTTTATTCATATGGTCGTTAATAGATCGGTACGCACGTGACAGTACAATAAATAATTTCAATGAGTTTTCTGTTTTATCCGTCATACATTCAATCATCCTTTTACAAAAGAAACCGTTACAGAGAAACATTAATAAACAAAATGAAAAATGTCAACAAAAATGTTTCCAAAATTTCTCTTCTTTTTGTCTGACCTTAATAAAATAATTTGTTTTTCTATCATTTTGGTTATTTTTTCTTATTAAAGAAGTATAAAGATGATATAATACCTCTATTCAAGTGTAATGTTGGAGCGATGCAGAGTGAATACATTTAAAGGTGCCCGGGGAAAGATCAAGCTTTATCTCATATTGGTGATCATCCCGGCACTTATTATCAGCTTTTTCATTTATGAAAAAGAAAAGCAGAAAATAGCCGATAAACACATACAGGAAGCCAGTATGATGCTCAACCTTCACCGCAATAAGCTCAATTATTTAATCGGTGAAACAAAAGCCCGGATGACAACACTTGCGATCGCTGTCGATAAGCCTGTCAATGAAGAAAAGATCATTGACATTCTCGATCAGGCTTTTGAGGATGAACCTAGATTCAGCGGACTGTATATGCTGAATTCCAAAGGTGATGTCATCGCAAGCACGACTGATCTGAAATCAAAGGTGAATTTGGCCGACAGACCATATTTTACGAAGGCGAAAAAGACGAAAAAAACGGTCATCACAAATGACTACTCCAGCAGAATTACAGGCCAGCGCATCTTCACGATCTGCGTGCCGGTGTTAGACGCAAAACGGGAGGTCACGGATTATTTAGTAGCCGCCATACAAGTCGATTATTTGAGAAATATGATCAATATGCTGAGCCCTGACGTTTATGTCAAGGCAACCAATCAGAATAAAGTGATATTTGCCAGCGGACGGGCTGATCAATCAGAAGGTGTGAAACCGGTCAGCGGCTATCTGGATGATATTAATTGGAATATCAATGTTTATCCGAAACCGGTTGAGCTGAATGAGCTGACCAAAAGCGTGCTGCTGCCGATGTCCAGTATTGCCGTGCTGCTGAATATTCTGTTCATTCTCGTTCAATATTATCTGCTTAAGCGCAAGACCCAGCTGGAGCGCGCTCAAAATGAAGCGCAGAAATTGGAGCTGATCGGAACGCTTGCCGCCAGCACCGCCCATGAAATCCGCAACCCGCTTACAGGGATCAGCGGCTTCATTCAGCTTTTGCAGAAAAAATACAAATCGGAGGAAGATCAGCTGTATTTCTCAATTATTGAGCAGGAGATTAAACGGATCAATCAGATTGTCAGTGAGTTTTTAGTGCTTGGAAAACCCACTGCTGAACGGTTGGAAGTGAACTCGCTGCAGGATATTCTTGATGAGATTATGCCGATTATTTATTCTGAAGGGAATCTGTATAATGTGGAAGTGAATGTGGAGATTCTCGTCAATCGGCCGCTCAAGGTCAACTGCACGAAAGACCATATTAAACAGGTGATTTTAAATGTCGCGAAAAACGCTTTGGAATCCATGCAGGAAGGCGGCCGGCTGTCCATCTATTTAGAAGCCCGCGATCATAAAGCAGTCATTAAGGTGGCCGACAACGGAATGGGCATTTCTGAAGATATGCTTGAACACATTTTTCTTCCGTTTGTAACGTCAAAGGAAAAAGGCACCGGCCTCGGCCTTGTCGTATGTAAACGAATCATGCTGATGTACGGCGGTTCGATTGACATTCAAAGCGAAGTCGATAAGGGCACAGAGGTCACCATTACCCTCCCTGCCGCTTCTCGATGAAAAAAACACCCTAGATCGGGGTGTTTTTTAATTAAAGAAGAATATGTGTAAGAGGATATACCAGAGGAACGGCATCATAGCCGGCAGATAGTACGAGGCGCTTCGTGAGCCGTGCCAGCGGAAAAATGTGCTGACTGTACGCGGTCATCTTTCGGATGCGGCGCTTGATCAGGAAGCGCATTCAGTCTTCGTTATCTGTTTTATCATCAATCATTTGTTTGCTTCATATGCAGGCATGACGTCACCGCGGGAGAACAAGCCTATTTTCTTCACAAGGCCCTGTATTCCTTGGTGATGTGTGCGATCACGGTTTACCAGCTGCTGATACGCGTTCATCAGACAGTCCAGTTCCTGGCTGTGCCTGATCGTGTCATATCCTGTAAACCCTTGCCTGTTAGCCGCATCTATCATCATTTTTCTTTTTTTATCAATAGATACAAGCAATTTTTCTTGTTCAGAATAACTGCCCATTCACTTCACCCCTCACCGCTAAAAGAATAGGAAACAAGTTTGATTGGGTTATTGAGCATTATTACAGATTATACTTTATTTGTAAACATTTTTTTACTAAATAACTTATTTTTTCATTTCGTATTGGAATCTTTGCATGAATACGAGAATAATACCCATTCGGGTAATGATATAAACAGAATGCGGCATATTCAAGATTTAAAAAACAGCCACAGCTGACTTTACATTACAATAAAAAACCTCTCATGCCGGCGGGGGCATGAGAGGTTCGGGCGTCTATCAGTTTTGCACACTTTCATTCTCGTAAATCGGCACCCAGCCCTCAGTCGTCACGAAGATTCGGATTGCGACGACCCGGCGGTCTTCCTGAAGCGTAAAGTAGTGGCGGATGTTCTCCGGAACTGAAATCAAATCTCCCGGATTTAAACGGACGTCGAAAAATGTGCCGTCTTTGCCTTGAATGACGAAGATGCCGTGTCCGCTGACGATAAAGCGAACTTCATCATCCGTGTGGTGATGTTCTCTTTGGAAATTTTTTAATAATTCATCAAGATTCGGCGTGGTATCTGATAAAGAAATGACATCCTGAGACTGATATCCGCGCCGGGCTGAAATGTCCTGAATCTCCGTGTCAAACGCCGCGAGAATCCGTTCTTTTTCATCTTCGGTTAGATCGAATTTTTCCGAAAGCCCAGACGGAAGTTTTTCAATGTTCCACTGCTCATAGATCACCTCTTGTTCGTCTAAGAAGCGCGCTACTTCTTCCTGTTTTTCAATGAGCGTATTCTTTTCGTCATGAATTCTGATGGTCGCCATTTTCTATTCCTCCTTTTATTTTACCAGCTGCGGACGAAGTGACAGAAGCTTGAGGTGACAGCTGAATAAAAATTCATAGGCTTCCAGCACCCTTTTCGCTTCAAATGCGGTCCGCCCCCATGCCGTAATGCCGTGATTGCGGATTAACACCGCGCCTGAGCCGGCGTCCGCATGGTGCGCGAAGTTTTCGGCCAATGCCGGGATATGCGCCGGATTGTCAATGATCGGAACGGTCACGGACGCGTTTTCCTCCCATAATCCGAGCGCCTTAATCATCTCCTGCCCCTGAAAAGTGATTTGTTTTTCATCCCCGTAAAGCTCTGAGATGACATTATTATTGACGGTATGGACATGCAGACAGCAGCCGGCGTCTGTCTTTTGGTATAAGTAAGTATGGAGAAGCGTTTCCGCTGAGGGTTTTAAAGAATGGCCGGTCTCAGCGGACTTCCCGTACTCATCGATTAAGAGAAAATCTTCGTCTGTTTCTTTTCGTTTGTCTTTTCCGCTCGCCGTAACGAGAAAAGTCAGCGGCCCGTCGGATACTTTGATGGAAAGATTCCCGCTCGTTGCCGGGAACCAGTCTCTTTCGGCCAGCTCGCGTTTTACCTCGGCAAGTTCGCGCCAGCGTTCTTCTTTTGCAGCCATGCCTGCACCTCCCCGATGTTTTCAATGCCTGTTTTCACCTCATGAAAATCTTGAAAAGGCAGATGCCGGAGGCCGAGTTCTTTGCATTCAGTCAAAAGATAATCTCTCGCAAAGCACATATCGGATAACTTTGCAGCCTCGACATCCGTGACCGAATCACCGATCATAACGAGAAATTTCTGCTGATCGGATAGCTTCCGGATGACTGACGGTTTGCAGCAGCCGCATTGATTGGTACAGTCTCCGTCACAGGCGTGCGGCCAGTCTATATGAATATATTCATTGTCAAAGGATGCATGATTGCAGAAAATCCGCTCCTTTTCTACGATCCCTTCCAAAAGCGGATGCACAAAAAAGTCCATTCCCCCGCTTACGATATAAAACGGGAGGCCGTTTGACCGGACAAACGAGACAAAATCCAAAAAGCCGTCCCGTATTTTCGCATCCTTCAGGATAAAGCCGGTCAGTTCTTCTTTTAAGCTGCTCGGCAGCAGTCCGAACATCCGTCCGACTCCTTCTTGGATTGATATGCTTTTAGACAGAACACCGTCTTTTATTTCAAGCCACTCAGGAGGCGCGAATTCTTTCATCATGCTGACAATGTTGTCGTTCATGGTGACCGTTCCGTCGAAATCACAAATAATCAGCGGCGTGCGGGTCATACGGCTTCCACCCTTCCCCATTTGTCTAATGCGAGCTGAAGATCTTTGCACGACGCGGCTTTTTCTTCAATCGGCTGCGCTTCAAGCACCGCATCAATGATGGCGCGGAACGCTCTTCCGCCGCCCTCGGCTCCTTTCGGATGCCCGTGAATGCCTCCGCCGGCATTGATGATGTGATCGATGCCGAAATCGCGCATCAATAATGGCACCATACCGGGGTGAATGCCTGCTGACGGGACGGCAAACGACGGATGAAAGACATCGTCTTTTACACATTCATCATGGATTGCAAGTGCGGACTCCTTCGGAAGAGCAACGGATCCGTAAGGTGACGGAAATAAACTGAAATCAGCGCCGCAATAGCGGTTCAGCTTGCCGAGCAAAAGCGCATGCGACAAGCCGTAAACGGGAGATGATGTGAACGCGCCGCTGACTGCCGGATGCGCCATGATCGGAAGCGGGATTTCCCTGTCTTCAGCAAGGCTCTGCATCACATCTAAACCGTAAGCGAACACATTCAATAAAAGCGCGTCCGCCCCGAGTTCTGCCGCGCGCCTCGCTTTATCCCGCAATTCAGCGGTCCTTCCCGTAAGGTTTACGGCATACAGCGTTTTATGCCCCGTCTCCTCCCGGGTTTCCTTCAAGACTTGTTTTCCTTCGATAATGCGGGTTTCAAACGGAGCCAGTTCATTTTCAAAGAAAATTTCGTCATCTTTAATCAGATCCACGCCGCCGAGCGCCTGCTGTCTGAGCTGTTCTTTAATGTCGGCGAGATCCCGTCCGATCACGCCTTTAAATATGCTCATCAGAAGCGGTCTTTCAAATTCGCCCAGCAGTTTGCGGATGCCGTATATACCGAATTTCGGCCCGGGAAGGGAGCGTTTAAACCCTTCGGAAAATTCAAGATCAGTCAATTTTATTTTTCCGTCCAGTGACAGCTTTCCGAATACCGTCGTCAGGACGGCCGGAATATCTCTTGAAAAGTTCGCCTCGGGATAGGCGATGGTGATGACGGATTGTGTTTCGTTTTCTGAGGTTCCTTCTTTCTCCTCAACTTTTACGACCCGCCCTTTATGTTTTCTGAGCTGTTCCTGCTTCACCAGAGGCAGGTCAGTCCAGGAGCCTACCGTCAGCCCCGTCGCAATCTGTTCCGCCCGCTTTTCACTGTCCGTTGTGTCTGTCAGAAGATATGTTGCCAATACTTCGCTCATGCGTGAACGCCTCTCTTTCTTTCGCAAAACATAAAAAAACCTCTTCCGTATGAGCAGAAAGAGGCTTCGTGTTATGTCCGAATCTTATCTCTCAGCTCCTGCTGCAAGAATTAGCACCGTGCTTTATCAGTCGGTTGCCGGGCTTCATCGGGCTCGTCCCTCTGCCTGCTCTTGATAAGAATAATGATTTTATAAAGTATTTTGAATTATCGCATTGTTATCCTGATATGTCAATGCTTTTTCGGGTGAAAAGATTCAGTTTCCCGATCCGTTCCGCAGCTTCTTTAAGTCTTTCTTCACTTGTCAGAAGACCGACTCTTATATAGCCTTCCCCCCATTTTCCGAACCCGTTTCCGGCAGCGACCGCGACATCCGCTTTCTCGAGCAGCAGATCTGAAAACGACTGTGACGTATAACCGTCAGGCACAGGGAGCCATGCAAAAAAGGAGCCCGCCGGAGCCGTCACATCCCAGCCAATATCGCGGCAGGCTTCAATCCATGCATTGCGTCTCGATTCATATCTGTCATTTTGCGTTGCGACGCATGTCTGATCCGCTAAAAGAGCGGCTGCCGCCGCCTGCTGCGCCGCGGGAAACAGGCTGACAAACATATGATCCTGATAAAGGTTGATCGCTTCAATGACAGAAGCGTTTCCGACGGCAAATCCGACCCGCCAGCCCGCCATATTATACGTTTTGGACAAGGTATAGATTTCGATTCCCGTCTCTTTTGCGCCTTCAGTCTGCAAAAAGCTCAGCGGTTTATGACCGTCAAAGCCGACGGCTCCGTACGCGAAATCATGAACGACACAAATGCCGTTTTGCTCCGCAAAGCCGACCGTCTCCTCGAAAAACGCCTCAGTCGCCACAGCGCCGGTCGGATTATTCGGATAATTGAGATACAGCAGCTTCGCCTCGCTCCGCACCTTTTCAGGAATTACGCTGTAATCAGGGAGAAACCCTCTTTCTTCTGTCAGCGGCATCATTTCCATTTTCGCTTTCGCAAGGGCGACGCCCGACCAGTAATCAGGATATCCGGGATCAGGCACCAGAATGGTATCTCCCGGGTTTAAAAGACATTGCGGAAGCTCAACAAGTCCCGCCTTGCCTCCGAACAGCACGGCGACTTCCGTTTCCGGATCAAGCGTGACCCCGTACTCCCTTTCATAAAATGCAGCGGCTGCTTTTTTGAAGCTGTAAGCGCCCCGGAATGATGAGTATTTATGATTTTCCGGCCTTTCGACGGCGCGCTTCATTTCTTCAACGATATGCTGAGGCGTCGGCTGATCAGGGTTTCCCTGCCCTAAATTGATGACGTCTCTGCCTTCTTTCAGCTTTTGATTCACTTTTTGCACCAATGATGCGAAAAATTGTTCCGGCAGCTGTTTGAGTACATCTGAGATTTCAAAGTTCATATTTTCACCTTCTAAAAATGTCTTGAAATGATAGTCCATCATCATATATGGTTAAATAAAAAAAGTAAAGAGAAACTTGAGGTGTTAAAAAATGAAATGGACCGTTTCCTGTTTGCAATTTGATATTTCATACGGAAATCCTTCAGAAAACTTTAAAAAAGCAGAATCTTTGATTGAGCAAGAAAGCCGCCATGCGGATGTAATCGTGCTTCCTGAGTTGTGGACGACCGGCTATGATCTCACACGGCTAGACCAGCTGGCGGATGAAAACGGCAAAGTTTCGGAACAATGGCTTAGAGAAACGGCAAAAACATACAACGTACACCTCGTTGCCGGATCTTTTGCGGTCAAAGAAGGCGAAAATGTCTATAACACCATGTACATCGCCGATAACAGCGGACAGATCGTGAAGCGGTATCAGAAAGCCCATCTGTTTCAGCTGATGGATGAACACCTTTACTTGGCAGCAGGAAACAGCGACGGTTCCTTTGAGCTTGACGGTGTCAAGTGCGCCGGGCTGATCTGCTATGATATCCGTTTCCCCGAATGGATCAGAAAGCATACGTCCCAGGGCGCGAATGTCCTGTTTATCTCTGCGGAATGGCCTCTGCCCCGCCTTGATCATTGGCGAAGCCTGCTTATCGCCAGAGCAATTGAAAACCAATGTTTTGTCGCAGCCTCTAACTGCACGGGGTCCAATCCCGATAATGAATTTGCCGGCCACAGCCTGATTATTGACCCGTGGGGCCGGATTTTAGCCGAAGGAGACCGGACGGAAGGCGCAGTCCGGGCGGAAATCGATGTGTCAGAAAGCGCGGACGTGCGGGAAGCCATTCCGGTTTTCCAAGACTTGCGGCGTGATTTATATTAATTTTCAAAAAAATGTTGACAAGAATATCCGGCACCTGCTAATATTTTCATCAACTGATTAATCCGAATTGTGATACAAATCAATATATTTTTCTCTTATCGAGAGTTGGGCGAGGGATTGGCCTTTTGACCCCAACAGCAACCGACCGTAATTCCATTGTGAAATGGGGCGCGTACATTTTGCGCCGAGACGATTGTCTCATAAGGCACGGTGCTAATTCCATCAGATGTTATCTGAGAGATAAGAGGCGGACTGCACTGTTTCAGCCTCCTTCTCTTTCAGAGAAGGAGGCTTTTTTTCGGGCGTATTCTCCGTCACGATCTCTTACTGCCACTACATAATTGGAGGGTAAATCCATGTCAGCAACTAAAACAAGTCTTTATGAACAATTAACAGAAAGCTCCGCCGCCGCGTTAGCCGTCAAGCTCGGCTTGTTCCAAAGCAAAAGCACTCTGACATGCCGTGAAATCGGCGACGGCAATTTAAATTACGTCTTTCATGTTTACGATAAAGAAAACAAAAAAGGACTGATTATTAAACAGGCAATCCCTTACGCGAAAGTCGTCGGTGAAAGCTGGCCGCTTACCATTGATCGGGCGAGAATCGAAAGCAGCGCCCTCATCCGCCAGGGCGAACACGTGCCGCACCTCGTTCCGGCCGTTTACTATTCCGATACTGAAATGGCCGTCACGGTTATGGAAGACCTCTCCCATTTGCGGATTTCAAGAAAAGGGCTGCTGGAAGGGCAGCGTTATCCGAACTTATCGGTTCATATCGGTGAATTTTTAGGGAAAACGCTTTTTTACTCATCCGATTATGCGCTTGATGCGAAAGTAAAGCAGCAGCTCGCAAAGCAGTTTACAAATCCTGAGCTTTGCAATATTACAGAAAGGCTTGTGTTTACAGAACCGTTTCTCGACCATGAGACAAACGATTTTGAAGAGGAGCTGCGCCCATACGCAGAAAAAGTTTGGAACAATTCCCGGCTGAAAGAAGGCGCTGACGAATTGAAAGCCATCTTTCTGAATTCCGCGGAAACATTGGTTCACGGCGATCTGCACACGGGAAGCATCTTCGCAGATGAACATGAAACAAAGGTGATTGATCCCGAGTTTGCTTTCTTTGGACCGATCGGGTTTGACATCGGCCAATTTATCGCCAATCTGCTCTTAAACGCCCTCAGCCGCGACGGTGACGACAGACAGCCGTTATATGACCATACTGCCGCCGTATGGGATACATTTGTGAAAACATTCAGTGAAGCATGGGAGAAAGACTGCCTGCCTTCCCGCAGACACCTGCTGGAAGACACACTGAAAAACGCGTTTGAGGAAGCGGTCGGTTTTGCGGGATGCGAATTGATCCGGCGCACGATCGGACTCGCCCATGTGGCTGACTTAGATGAAATCACTCCGTTTGACAAACGAATCGAACGGAAGAAGCTGGCGCTTGACATCGGCGCCTATTATATCGAAAACAGAAAAAAACTGAAGCATATCACCGAGGTTCTGGACCAATTTAAGCTCCGTGTAAAGGAATGATGCAGCATGACCAATGAATTTGCCATCCCCCGTTCTGTAGAATGGAAAGAAACCTACATTCGCATTTTAAATCAGCAAAAGCTTCCCGACGTCACTGAATATGCGGAACTTGAAACAAAGGAAGATGTATTCGACGCGATTGTCACGCTGAAAGTAAGGGGCGCCCCGGCCATCGGTATAACCGCGGCGTTCGGACTCGCGCTCTCCGCCAAGTCGTTTGAAGCCCGCGACCTTTCAGATTTCCGACGTCAGTTCGCGGATGTCAAAGCGTATTTAAACAGTTCGAGGCCCACTGCCGTCAACCTCGCGTGGGCGCTTGACAGACTGACGGATTCCATCAGGGATGCGATCTCAATCAATGAAGCGAAGACAACGCTCGTCCATGAAGCCATTCAAATTCAGATTGAGGATGAAGAAACATGCCGTATGATCGGCCAAAATGCGCTGCACCTTTTTAAAAAAGGCGACCAGATCATGACCATCTGCAATGCGGGCTCGATCGCCACAAGCCGGTACGGTACGGCGCTTGCTCCCTTTTACTTAGCGAAACAAAAAGACCTCGGCCTTCATATCTACGCATGTGAAACAAGACCCGTTCTCCAAGGATCACGGCTGACGGCGTGGGAGCTGATGCAGGGCGGAATTGATGTCACGCTCATTACCGACAGCATGGCCGCCCATACAATGAAGGAAAAACATATTTCTGCAGTCATTGTCGGCGCTGACAGAATTGCAAAAAACGGTGATACGGCCAACAAAATCGGAACGTACGGCCTCGCTATTTTGGCAAACGCCTTTCAAATTCCGTTTTTTGTGGCCGCACCGCTTTCGACATTTGACTTGCAGATTGAAAACGGCGATCAGATTCCGATTGAAGAAAGAGATCCGGATGAAGTCAGACAGATCTCCGGCATACGCACCGCTCCCGAGGATGTTCCGGTCTTCAATCCGGCCTTTGACATCACACCGGGCAGCCTGATTTCCGGCATTATAACCGAGAAAGGAATTGTGACCGGTTCTTACACGGAAGAAATTGAACAATTATTCGCTGACTGCCAGCTGAGCTGAAAAACCGCTGATGATGTTGCCTCAGGCAATGTCAGCGGTTTTTTTGTCTGCACAATGTAATCACTTCATCTTTTTGGACGGCTGTAATGAGATGCATTTTAAAAAACAGTTCTGCATAACCGGCTATCTTTTGCGGGCGGCTCATTTTCATCAGGCTTCGTCCTCCTTTTTCATCAGACCAACTTTTTTCACTTAATAAAATGATATGTCGGACGTAAAAAAACGGAACGTGCCATACGCTTTATTTTTCTTTATAGGATATTTGTTCGATGTTCAGCAGCACCGCTTTTACATCCGTCTTCGTGCCCGCGTATCCCGTTAAGGCGCTGTTTTTGCCGATTACCCGATGGCACGGGATCAAAATCGGCAGCCGGTTTCGTTTATTGGCTTGTCCGATGGCGCGCACCGCTTTCGGTTTTCCGATCGCTTCAGCCATATCGCCGTAGCTTCGGGATTCCCCGTAAGGAATCATCGTCAGCGCGTTCCATACTCTTTCCTGAAAGGGTGTGCCTTTTTGTCTCAGAGGCAGAGAGAATTGCTTTCTTTCTCCTGAAAAATATGATGTCAGCTGCTGTTTCGCCTCCGACAGCAAAGCGGTTTCGCACGGCTTTGCGCCGGGCGCGTCTTTCCGCCATTCCTCGAAATCTTCCCCGGTGAGAAACAGGCCGGTAATAAAGCTCTCTTCCTCTGTTACGATGACGGTCCCAAACGGCGCTCTCACACTTGTAAAACAGATCATTCCCCGCTCCTTCTTTCTTCCGTATTCTGCCGGACCGGAAGCGTCAAATGAAAAACGGTGCCCTTCCCTTCTTCACTTTCCACATGAATGCGGCCCTGATGCTCTTCGATGATTTTATAACTGACCATGAGGCCGAGGCCCGTTCCCCTGTCTTTTGTCGTGTAAAATGGTTCACCCAGACGTTTTAATTTGTCTTCGGAAATGCCTGTTCCTTCATCTTGAATAGAAATCAAAATGTGGTCTTGATCAGAAGACTGAATGGTCACGTAGATATTGCCGCCGCCCGGCATGACTTCAATTGCGTTTTTTAAAATATTGATAAACACCTGTTTTAATTGATTCGGTTCACAGTAAATCGGCGGGATGTTTCCGGTCAGGTTCAGATGGATCTGCACATTGACAAGATTGGCCTGGGCATTCAAAAGATCAGCCGTGTCTTTCATAATCTGCGTCACGTCTTTTTCTTCATATAATATCGCCTGGGGTTTCGCTAAAATTAAAAATTCAGTGATGATAGACTCGATGCGTTTTAATTCTGAGGTAATGACGTTAAAGTACAGAGAATATTCACCTTCAATGCTTCCTTGAAGAAGCTGAATGAACCCTTTCAGCGCCGTCATCGGGTTTCTGATTTCGTGGGCGATGCCCGCCGCCAGCTCCCCTACAACATGAAGAGTGTCGGATTTCCGCAGCCTCTCTTCAAGCTCTTTGGCCTCTGTGACATCTTTAAAGATGGCCAGATTCATATTTTGAATGATATTTCTTTTGAAGGAGAATTCCAGTTTGCGGCTGTCGCTGCTGCTTAACAGGAAGGGGATTTCATTATCCATTCCTTCTAAATCAATCTTTCTGGCGGGAACACCCGCGTTTTCAATATCAAATAAAGAAAGAATATCTGGAACGGTGTACGCTCTCAGCTCCTCATCCGGCATACCGAGTATACGGCTTGCGAGAGGATTCGCGTCAATAATGCGGAATTGGTTGTCAAATAAGACCTTGCCGTCCATTGAGCCGTTGAATACTTTTCTGAATTTCAGCTCGCTTTCCCGCAATTCTTTTTCCATCCGCTTACGATCGCTGACATTTCTTAAAATGGTTAAATGCTGACCTTCAAGTATGGTTCGTTTTGATGTGAATTCCAGCTCTTTAAATTGGCCGTTTGCCATCTGAAACAGCATCTCTTCACGGATTTCTCCGTATTTTTCATATTTTTTCTTAATCTGCTTATATTTTTTCTGCGGATCAACGATAAACGTACATAAATTCCGCTCCACCAGCTTATCCATCGGCAGTTCGAAAATGCGGCACGCCGATTCGTTTGCTTTGGCAATCTTTCCGTCATCAGACCAAATGACAATCGCGTCCATGGCGTTTTCAAAAATTTCGCGGAATCGCTCTTCGCTTTTAAAGAGTTTCAATTCCATCAATCGTTTCTCTGTTATGTCTCTCATAATAGACATGTAGAACCCGCTGATTAAGTTGGACGTAATCGTAAATTCAAACAGCTTCTCTTCGCCGGACCGAAGCTTGACAGGCAGTTCTCCTTTGGCGTTTCCTTTTCTGCGGAGGGTTTCCCAGATTTCTTTCAGATGCTTTTTGTTTTCTCCGTCGGTAAAATGGCGGAGCGACAGATGGGACAATTCATTCTGGCCGATCTCAAAGCTTTTGCAAAAAGAGAGGTTCGCATCAATAAACCCGCCGTCCTTATCAAACAGCACGATGCCGTCGACAGCCCTGTCAAACAAATCTTTAAACAGCTGCTCGTTCATGGAGAATTCGCGCTCTAATATTTTTTTAGAGGAGATATCCCTCATCACCACAAAAAAATAATCCTCCCCAATTCCGTCTCTGGCGAGGAATTCAATGTATTTCGTCGCGCCGCTGTCAAGCTTAATCGGCACCTCTTTCCACAGATGGCCTTTTTTTAAAAACTTTTTCACGGCCTTATTCAGTTCTTCCTGAGGCACGGAATATAAAAAATCCAGGACGGAGCGGTTAATGAGGCTCTCTGCCTCAATCTGCATCATCCGGGCCGCAGCCTCGTTCGCCTGGACGATTTTCATTTCCTTACGGCATATAAAAATGGCATCAAGCGTGTTATTCATAATCACGTGATACCGGTTCAAATCACTCTTCAGGCGGTCATTTTCCTCTTTCATCCGCTTCAGCTGCTCTTTCAGCGACTCTTTTGTTTGCAAATCCAGAGTTTCAGCCATTCAGTACACTCCTTCTTCAAAAACCTATCCTTCAATATTTCTACAAAATACCTCATCTTCCTTCATTCGCCCTATACATTTCAGAAAATTTCAATGATATGACAAGTTAAAGTCTTTTTCTACGATCCTTACCTCCCCATTACATCATCCTAACAATCCCTTTTGTCCTCCTTCAATTTTTTATTTTTTATTTTAAAATGAACAACAACAGGAAATAATCATGCAGTGGATGATTTTTGAAGAGAAGGTGATGCTATGACAAAATCGCGAGACAGTTACTTTGACAACGCCAAGTTTATCTTGATTTTTCTGGTGGTGTTCGGCCATATCCTCCGGTCATTTATTAACGGAAATGAGTTTATGCTCCATCTCTACAAATTCATTTATACTTTTCATATGCCGGCCTTTATCCTGGTTTCCGGCTATTTCGCAAAAAACTTTAAGCGGAAAGGTTATGTGAAGAAGCTGGCTGTGAAGCTGATTATTCCGTACTTGATTTTTCAGGGCATTTACTCAGTTTTTTACTATTTGATTCAGGATGAAAGCATGACAAGCGTCAATCCGATTGATCCGCAGTGGTCTCTCTGGTTTTTAGTCAGCTTATTCTTTTGGAATCTGCTGCTTTATCCTTTTACAAAGCTGCCGAAGATGTGGGCGCTTGGGGCGAGCTGCGGGCTTGCCGTCATGATCGGGTATCTTGATTTTATCAGCAGCACGCTGAGTCTTTCACGGACGTTTGTCTTTCTTCCGATGTTTCTCGTCGGGTTTTATTTAAAGAAACAGCACTTTGATTTGCTTCGGGCTAAAAGAGGCAGGCAGATTGCCGCCGGCGTACTGGGGATTGTTTTCCTGTTATGCTGGTGTATTGATTTTGATTACTCGTGGCTGTTCGGATCGGAGCCTTATTCCACATTCGGCACAGTGTCGCTGTTGAGCGGTCTGTCGCGCATCGGCTGGTATGTTTTGGCCTTTGCCGCCACTTTCAGCTTTTTGGCGCTCGTTCCGCAAAAGCGTTATTTCTTTACGAAATGGGGTACGAGAACGTTTTACGTGTACCTGCTGCATGGATTCATTATAAAAACGCTGCGGCAGATCGGGCTTGAAGATCACTTGTCTGATTATCAGAATTTAGTCATGCTCTTAATTTTAACGGCCGCTCTTACGTCCATTCTCTCCAGCAACGCGGTGAAAACGGCCGCACAGCCGTTTATTGAGCTGCGGATAACCGGCTTGCTTGAAGCGGTGAAAGGAACAAGAAACGGTGCTTATTCGAAATAATGCAAAATACCTCTTAAGCGTTGCCGCCTAAGAGGTATTTTTTATTGTTTGCCGTCTTCTTTTTTCTTTGGCTTCGTCTGTTCAAGCGTTTCAATCCATTTTCCGGCGTTATAATCACCGAGCTCGCTTGCAAACTCTTCTTCAAGCAATTTAGGGTCCATCGGCTTTTTATGGTTTTGCATGTCTTTGCTGTGGCGGTTTTTTTTCGTCATGTTACTCGCCTCCTTGTTTGCCGTGTTTTGATTTGCGGTTTGCGCCTCTCAGTCCGGGATCACCGTCATATTGTGTTTTGTATGCATCTTTGTCCATGCTCTCAGTCGGTGTGTTGTTGTTGGTCAAAGCTTCATTCTTTGCTGCTTTGCGTTTCATTTGATTTCCTCCTTCTGTCAGCAAATCTGTTTTGAATTCATCAAGCATTTTTTTCAAGTCGCGCACTGTCACGTTTTTGGCCTCATCAATGAGTTCATAGCCGATCTGTCCGTTCGGCTCAAGCAGCACATATTTAAAATCTTGAATGTCTCCGAGGCCTTCCTGCCTGATCCTCATTGACAGCTGAGCTTCGGTAAAACGCATTTTTTTTAAATTTTCCGGGATGATTTTTCCGTTTCTGACAACAGCGACGGTTTTTCCTGAAAATAAAAACTCAAAAAAGCTTGATTTGATTTCTAAATATTCCATCAGGATTAATACCGCAATAAAAATCGCCGCCGCGAAAATGGTTTCCCGTAAATTATGTTCAATAAACGGCTGAATAATAATCGAGCCGATCGAAATCATGATGACTGTCTGGGTCACCGACAGCTGGCTGATTGATTTCCGTCCGGCAATCCGCAATAAAAAGGTACCGACCGCTATCATAACTACCGACTTCCAAAATACGGCAAACAATGACGTCACCTCTTTACAAGTAGAATCTCCAAAGAAACTGTTTCCACTCATCCATTTTACGGCAATAAAAAACACCGCTTTCTAAAAAGCGGTGTCAGCCGATAATCATTCTTTCCTTCGGATAGTGATAATTTGCTTCGATTTCTTTTCGGCCGATCAAATAAAGGAACGTCAAAATGCCGATCCGGCCGATAAACATGACAATCATGATCACACATTTTCCGATGTCGCTTAAATGCGGAGTAATCCCAAGCGACAGGCCGGTCGTTCCGAATGCGGAACACACTTCAAAAAGCAGTCCGAGGAGCGTCTGATTTTTCTCCGTCACGGATAGAATCAGCGTCGATCCGAACACGAGCAGAATCGCCATCATCGTGACGACCAGCGACTTCATGACATCAGCCTGATGAAGCTCGCGTTTAAAGACCTTGACCGCTTTATTCCCCCGGGCAAAATGAAACAGGGCAAGCAGGTTAAGCGCAAATGTCGTCGTACGGATTCCGCCGCCGACCGAGCTCGGTGATGCGCCGATAAACATGAGGGCACAGATGAAAAATAATGTCGGCGCCGACAGCTGGCTGATATCAATTGTCGCAAGCCCGCCGCTTCGCGTAGCGGTTGATTGAAAGAGACATAAAAATAAAACATCATGCCAGCTTTTCCCCTTCATGACATGGCTTGCTTCAAGCGCGTAAATGCCCACGGCTCCGAACAAAACGAGCATTCCGAACGTAACGGTCGTAATTTTCGTAAACAGCGTGAATGAGTATCTGCGCTGTTTTGAAAACAAAAAGTCTTTTACTTCTACGAGCACCGGAAAACCGATCGCACCGAAAATAATCAAAAGCATCGTAATAAACTGCACGAAATAGTCATGTCTGAACGGGACGAGTGAATTTCCCGTAATATCAAAACCGCCGTTTGTCGTGGCGCTGACGCTCGCAAAGAATCCGTGCAAGTACGCCTGTTCAAACGAATCATAATACGTTAAAAAATATGTTCCTAAGATGATGCCGCCTAAAAACTCGATTAATAAAATCAAAAACAGCACTTGCTTCATCAGGTTGACGATACCGGAAAACTGCGATTGATTCTGATCCACCATGATGAGCTTCCGTTCCCGCAGACCGATCCGTTTGCCCATAATGAGCCAGACGAATGTTCCGAGCGTCATGATGCCGATTCCGCCGAATTGAAGCACGAAAGCCAAAATGACAATCCCGGCCGTGCTGAATGTATCAGCCGTGTTGACGACCGTTAAACCGGTGACACTGACTGAGCTGACAGCCGTAAACAGCGCGTCTATAAACGACCAGCTGGCCCCTTGTTTGTGGGCGGCCGGCAGACTTAGCAAAATAAATGCCACCGTTACAGCAAGAAAATAATATAATGCAATCAGCTGTGCAGGCGACAAGATCTGTATGAATTTCTTCAGTTTTAATTTCATAAGATAGTTCCTTCTGCCTCTCAAATGTAGTACGTAATTATTCTAATGATATTGGGAGAATTTTTAAAGGTCTTTTAGAAAGATTTTTCATTACCTTATGTAATTTGCCGATCTTTAAACAAAAAACCTCTGAAACGATTGTCAGAGGTTTTGTTGATTATTTTGCTTCCAGCCTGCGGATGCGCTCATCGAGATCAGGGTGTGTGGAGAACAGTGACGAATGCTTTTTGCCGTTAATTTTTAACGTCTGCACCGCCGTCTGGTCCTCTTCATTCACATGTCCTGTATAAGACTTCAGCGTACGCAGGGCGTGAATCATTTTATCCTTGCCGGCAAGGTCTGCACCGCCGCGGTCAGCGTGAAACTCTCTATGGCGCGAGTAGGCGAAGACGACAAGACTGCCGAGAATGGAAAAGATAATCTGAAACACGATCATCGCGATAAAATGAACGACCGGCGCGAGGTCTTCTTTGACAAAGCGGCTTGCAACCCATGCCGCGATTCGGGAAAGGAATACGACGAACGTATTGACGATTCCCTGCAGCAGCGTCATCGTGACCATATCACCGTTTGTGATGTGTGCGACTTCATGGGCAAGAACCCCTTCCACCGCAGCATCATCCATCTGCTGCAATAAACCTGAAGAAACCGCGACAAGCGAACGGCGCTTAGAAGGTCCGGTCGCAAAAGCATTGACCTCCGGGGAATGATAAATACCGACTTCAGGCATTTTCGTCATCCCTGCGGCACGGGCCAATCTGTGCACACGGTCAACCAATTGCTGTTCTTCATAGCTGAGCGACTGTTTCTTCGGATTTAACACCCGGACGCCCATCATCGTTTTGGCCATCCATCTGGACATTCCGAGAGAAATAAAAGAACCGACAAAACCGACGACAAGACTGAACACGAGCAATGCCATCAGATCAATGCGGCCATTTTGTATATACGAGCCGACACCGGTAACGCTTGTAATAATCGTAAGCACAATTCCGATTGTCGTAATGACCAAAAGGTTCGTTAAAATAAACAGAAATATTCTTTTCGCCATAATTACCTCCGTCTTTTTTAAGATCAAAAGAACTTATTTACTTAAATTATAAATGATCTGTTTGAAAATGCAACAATTTCGACGTATGATGTTAATGTAATTCTCATTGATATTAGAAAGTAACACGTAATCAATCAGAGGTGAACCATGAACACGTTTAAACTGACCCGAACTGATATGGTCCGGCTTCTTTACGCGTTAAAAGGCCAAGGAGACGCAACCCCTCTCCAAATCTTATTGCAATCAGCGGATATGACCTTGGATGAAGCGGAAAGCCGTCTGCATATTCCTGAATTTCTGACGAGATTCGAACGAAAAAAAGAGAAAAAGGAATACGGGCTTTCAACTAACGAGATTGTCGAGCTGGGAAATCTGTGCGAGCTGACGTCTTTAAAATCAACCGCCGTCCAAAACTGGGTGAAGCGCGATATTAAAGATTTAATCGGCCACCCCTTACTCGGCAAAAAATATACAATTGAACAAGCTGTCATCCTTCTCATTGTACGTGATTTAAAATCAATTTATGACTTCGAACATATACGCGGCATATTAAAAATCGCTTTTAACACGATCACAGACAGATCAGATGACATCATCAGCCCGATCAGCTACTATGAAAGCTGCGCCCAAGTGATTGATTATCTTCATCATAAGGCAAACCCGCCGATGAAGGAAACGAGCCTGCAGGAGCTCGTCGAAGAGCAGACGGACAAGCTCAAAGGCTGCTTTAAAGAACTCGGAAGCGGACAATGGAACAATATCAGATCCATAATCGCCGTCACGGTGCTCTCCGTTTTGACTTTCCATATTCAAGCCTCAGCCTACAAAATGATCAGCCATTTATTATAATTCATAACGCTTCTTCGCCCCGGTGTCTGCGCCGGGGTTTTTTTGCTGTACAACAATTGCCAGCATAATCAATACCGTTCCGTTTGAAACTAAAATGCGAAAACACATCTTGCCAGAGAAAAGGAGATGAAAAAGATGGCGAGCAGAAATAAACTCTTAGTTCCAGGGGCTGAGCAGGCACTTGACCAATTTAAATACGAAGTGGCTCAAGAATTCGGCGTGAACCTTAGCTCTGATACAGCAGCACGCGCAAACGGCTCTGTAGGCGGGGAAATGACAAAACGTCTTGTACAGCAGGCTCAATCACAATTAAACGGGAAAAATCAATAATGCAGCTTATTCGCCGGGACTTCTCGGCGAATTTTGATATTTATCGGCATTCTCCTTTCCGTGCCGGTAGCCGTTCGGATTCCTTCGGTCTGACGAATCTTCATGATGCCGATAGGATTCCCAATGTTCATTGCGATCATGATTCCAGTAATGATTGTAATACTTTTGCTTAGGCTCTTTGTCATTTCCGTTTTCCTGAGGATTTTGTGTTGGGGGCTGCTCTGTTTCCCCATCTTGTTCCTTTTGTGTGTTTTCCTCTGATCCGGAAGCTGCATTTTTTTCGGTTTGCTGATTGCCGTCCTGACTGTCCGGCTTCGCTTCTTCCGTACCGGGCGTTGTTTCATTGTTTCCCGGCTTCTCTGCTGCCTTTTCTTCATCAGGAGCTGTCTTTTCATCAGCCGCCGGCTTTTCTGTGTCCGGCTGCTCGCTTTGATCAGCGTCTGTTTCGGTATCTTTTTGATCTGTTTCATTGCCGTCGGTTTGCTTTTCAGGCTGTTTTTCTTCTGTTTTCTTTTCGTTTCTTCTTATGTAGCTGCCTGTTGACATCCCTTCCTGTTTTGCTTTTTCTCTTGTTTCCATATCAGATTCAAGCGATTGGACCTGGTAGGTGCCCTTATATTTTTCAGTCATGTCAGCCAGCTGTTTTTTAACGCCTTTTTTATATGTATTGTCATCTGTATTTTCATAAACCGTGGAAATTAAAATCTCTTTTGATTCCTTTACATATCCATGCTTGCTGCAATCGGTAATAATATTACTGATGACTTCCTTAAAATCGCTGCTTTTCCAATCTCCAATGTCACTGATGACCTGTTTGGCGTCATGGTTCAGCGGTGTCAGTTCAATGACTTCATATTTGCTGTTTAAAGCCATTTCAATGCTGGGATTAATGTCAAGCGTCATATACGCGTAAGCTTTGTTATCAGAAAAAACCGGGAGCAAAATTAAAATAAACAAAATAATAGCAGTCATCGTAAACACTCCCAATTTAAAAGGGCGCAGTTTCAGAAAATCAAAAAAGCTGGCCCTTCTTCCCATACGCGTTTCGCCTTCGAACGTAATTTCCTCTCCGATTTCACAAGTGCGGTGATCATTTTTTGTTTTTAAAAATTGTCCGTCAGGGGTTAGCAACGTGACGAATTTTTTATTTTTCTCTACTATGATCCCTCTTCTCATGAGTGCAACACCCCTTTAAGATAATCTTTTAAATAAATATAATCACCGGTAATAATAATACTCATGGCGATGATATATTTTCGGTTCCGTTCGATCGTTTTTCTGCTGACCGACACGAGCTGCTCCAGCTGTTTGACAGGAAGCTGTTTTTTATGGTGCAAAATGGACGCCAGCTCTTCATTTTCAACAAGCGTGTAGGCTACCTTAATCGCATTCTGCCTCGCATCTGTATGCTTCGGCGATTGTTCCAGCAGCTCTTTAAAAGACAGGCCGTATTCTTTCAGCTGCTTCTGAAAAAAAAGAATTTCTTCCCGGCGCTGTTCCTGTTCTATCTGTTTGCGGTATTCATCAATGGAAAGCTCCGCTTCGATAAGGCTCTGCGAAGATTCCTGGTCGTCGCCTTCCTGCACATCCATATTGATATGCTGAGCGGTTCTTGCTTCTTTTCTGATATAGTCTATCACTTTTCTTTTTATAATCAGCTCTGCAAATGCAAGCAGCGAATTACCTTTTTCAGCCGAATACTTTTCAATAGCTTCGTTAAACGCGATCAGCCCGATGCTGAATTCGTCGTCTTTTTCATCTATATATCGTTTACAAACGGATGAAACCGTCTTCGCGATAAAAGGCTTATATTGCTGTATTAAATCGTTCTGCAGATCTTTGTCGCCTTTTTGTATTTTTTCAACAGATGTTTCAAGCGTTTGCTTCTTTTTTCCCAATTTAAACAAAAGGCTAAGCACTGGTTTCACCTCAGTTCCTCCCTATAACTACTCATAATCATAGCTAATTTAGTAGGGATTCGCAAAGGAAGAAAAAGAGAAATCGATTTCATTTGTCTCAATTATGACAAGCCAATAAGACGTACTATACATGATTTCGTGCCCCCATGCAGAATTAAGGGGGTTTTCTCTGTGTTTTTTGTAACAATGCTGTTATAAAATTGTTATCATATGTCTTAAATGTAAGCGTTTCAAACAAAAAAGGGAACCTGCTTTTTAAAAAGTCAGACTCCCTTTTTGATCATTTTACGCGTGTTCTCTTTTTTCCGATTCCGCGCCAGACTCTATTTGTTTTGCTCCTGACATAAACCATCCGCAAACCGCAATGGCAGCCAGAACCGCCCAGAAAATGATTTTCCAGGCCGCCGAATGGATGACATCTGCCGGAATTATACCGAGTTCCTCATGAGCCAATGTATAAAGAGCGAGCTTCACGCCTACCCATCCGACAATCACAAATGCCGCCGTTTCAAGGCCCGGCCTGGTTTTCAGTAAGGATACGAACATTGATGCCGCAAAACGCATAATGATTAAACCGATTACGCCGCCGGCTAAAATAACGAGAAACTGACCGCCGTCCAAGCCGCCGATGGCAGGAAGCTGTGTTCCCGGGAGCGTTACGGCAAGCGCGACCGCCGCTAAAATGGAGTCAACGGCAAAAGCGATGTCCGCGAGCTCCACTTTCAAGACAGTCTGCCAAAACCCGCTTTCTTTCTGCGTTTTCTGACCGTTGTTATCTTTAAATACATACCGCTTCAGCAAATGGCTGACCGCAATGTAAAACAGATATAAAGCGCCGACGGCCTGGACCTGCCAAACATTCACCAGAAAAGAAATGGCGAACAGCGACCCGAAACGCAAAATAAATGCGCCCGCCAATCCGTAAAATAAAGCCTTCTTCCTTTGTTTTTCAGGAAGATGCTTCACCATCACAGCCATCACCAGCGCGTTATCCGCCGCCAAAATTCCTTCCAGCCCGATTAAAACGAGAAGAACCCATCCATACTCCAATAATAATGCAAAGTCCAATCCATTCCCTCCGTTTCTTTTTTCTATCATCCGAGCTTATACCGGCGGTTTTTTACGCAAAAAAGACCTTTGCCGATATAAGGCAAAGGTCTTGCTAGACATGAATGATTGGCATGCCAACAAAGCCGATGGATATGATCCATGAATTGACGACTTTGTTTCCGGAATATCCGGACGCTACTCCCCTTTGGGATTTCAAGAAATATTTGTTTATACGCTCATGATAAAGCCTGTTTCATCATTTGTCAACGCTTAACTTTTTTAACAAATTGAGAAATTTTTTCTGTTTTGGCCCGCTGTTTTCTTCTCTTTAAAAACACCCAAAGAATGAGAAGCAACACAATGAATATACCGAGCGGCAGCATATATTGATCGAGAATGGAACCGACGCTTTTCCAATTTTCCCCGAGTTTCATTCCGAGGTATACGTAAGCAAATGTAATCGGCAGCATCGCTGCATATGTATATAGAGAGAACACCCAGACATTCATCTTCGCAATGCCGCACGGTAAAGAAATCAGCGTCCTGACCCCCGGTATAAAACGGCCGCTGAACGCGACCAAACCTCCGTGCTTCTGAAAGAAATCATCTGATTTCTGCAGGGATTCGGGTTTTATCCATATATACTTTCCATATTTCAGCAAAAACGGCCGACCGCCCAGCCTGCCGATTCCATATAAGACAAGCGGACCTGAAACACCGCCGAGCGAACCGGCAAACACGGTCCCGGCAAGCGTCATATCCCCTTTTGAGACCCAATAGCCCGCAAGCGGAAGAACAATTTCCGCCGGGATGAATTCTATACTGAGCGCCAAAAAAATCCCGGCGTAAGATAAGCTTTTAAACGCTTCAATTATTGATATGATGAAATCTTCGATGATTTATCACTCCCGACTTACGTCTATATTCTGAAACTTAAGAATGATTTTAACACAAAACCTTGAGTCTGAAATATCTTTTAGACATGCCCGTTATAAATGTGAGTCGTTTCAGATCGGTATAGCGGGAGGGAATGACATGCGCAATACAACGTCCCGCCTGTCTCCTGATTGCTTGTCTGGCGGCGGTTATATCACTTAAGTTCTCCAGAAAAATTACCCTTCGCGGTAAGCGGCGGCTGACCGCAGATTCAGTTCATATGGGAGCGGGAAATTTTCTCAGTCACTACATGGGAATGCGGGGCATTTCCCGGGGAATGATTTTCAGGGACTTCAGCGCTTTAAAGAACTTACCGATTCACTAATTGTAAATAATGAATTCATTTCCTTTTCAGCCGACCATTTCCGCCTGAGGAAATGGAACAGCCGCTCCATGAAGCGCCGCATCACCCATAAGTTGCTACACATGGAACGGACCTGTTTATCCACAATAAAGACAAAAAGGAGTTTTTATTCATGCACACGATGTGGAAGGGTTCGATCAGTTTCGGCCTCGTCAATATCCCGGTTAAGCTCTTTGCGGCCACTGAAGATAAAGATATAAAATTCCGCAGTCTTCATAAAGAAGACCATGCGCCGATTAAATACGAAAAAATCTGCACCGGATGTGAAAAGAGTCTGGAGCCTGATGAAATCGTGAAAGGCTATGAGTATGTAAAAGGGAAATACGTCATTATGACAGACGATGACTTGAAAGACGTAAAACAGGAACATGAAGAAAAGGCGGTTGAGATTGTTGACTTTGTCCAGCTGCAGGAAATTGATCCGATTTATTTTAACCGGTCGTATTATGTCGGGCCGGGAGATAACGGCACAAAAGCCTATACACTTTTACGGGAAGCGCTGAGGACGACGGGTAAAATCGGGATTGCCTCCATTACGATCCGCTCTAAACAGCAGCTTGCGATTCTTCGCGTGTATGACAACTGCATCGTGATGGAATCCATTCATTATCCGGATGAAGTCAGAAATGCCGGACATGTGCCGGGCGTTCCCGAGCAGACAGCCGTTAATGAAAAAGAGCTGCAGACGGCGATTACGTTAATTAATGAGCTGACAACCGAGTTTGACCCGGAACAATACGAAGACACATACCGGAAAGCCCTTCTCGCTAAAATTAACGATAAGCTCGAACATGAAGAAGCGGGCGTGACACCGGCTGCTGCCGGCCCGCGCGAAGATGTCATCGATCTTGTCAGCGCGCTTCAGGCAAGCATTGACCGGACGAAGCGGCCGGATCGCGAACAGGCTGCACCGGCGCGGACAAAAGACGCCGCGTCAGCAGGCGGCGGAGGCAAAAAGCAGAAGACGACCAGACAAAAAGCCGGAACGTCTTAATCATGGTGCTGACGATGCAGCCGATTTTGACCTCTGTACCGCCTGAAGGCAGTGAGTGGCGCTATGAGGTAAAGTATGACGGGTTCCGCTGTCTTCTCCGCATAGACGAAAGCGGCGTTACATTAACCAGCAGAAACGGACAGACGCTGACGAATCAATTTCCGGAAATCACGGCTTTTGCGGCCCGGTGTTTTCAGCACATGAAAGACAAGTTCCCCATTACGCTTGACGGAGAGCTTGTCTATTTAATCAATCCGTACAGAGCGGACTTTGAGCATCTTCAAATCCGCGGACGTTTAAAACGGACGGAAGCAATTGAAAGCATCGCTGATAGACGGCCGTGCCGCTTTCTGGCGTTTGATCTCCTCGTTCTGGAAGGCGCGGGCACCGTCTCATTACCGTATGTGAAACGGAAACGCGCCCTTTCCAAACTGCTTAAAGAAGCAAATCTTCCCGCCTGCCCTCATCACTTAGCGGAAGAAGCGATTCAATACATTCCGGAGCACACTGACTTTGATGCGCTTTGGGACAAGGTCGTCCGCCATGACGGAGAAGGTATCGTAGCAAAAAGGGCTTCCAGCGGCTGGGCGGAAAATAAACGCTCTCCCGACTGGCAAAAGTATAAACATATGAAAACGGCACATGTGCTATTAACCGGGTTTAACCCGAAGAACGGGTATGTAACGGCCTCTGTTTTAAAAGACGGCACCGCCGTCCCGATCGCTTCCGTTTCCCACGGCATGCAGGCGGAAGAAAAAAACGCCGTCAGAACCATTATGGAGACCCACGGGAAAAAACAAAAAAGCGGCGAGTATACACTTGAGCCTTCTATCTGCATGACCGTGCAGTATTTAACCATATTGCAGGACACGCTGCGTGAAGTATCTTTTGTGTCTTTTCAGTTTGAAATGGATTGGACGGAATGCACGTATCAGCAGCTTATCCTTCACTCTAAAACGCTGCCGCCGAAGCTGCAGTTCACAAGCCTGGATAAGATTGTTTTTAAAAAACGTGAAAAAACGAAAGCAGATTTCCTTAGTTATATGGTGAAAATGAGCGATTTTCTTATGCCCTTTCTTAAAGATCGGGCCGTCACGGTGATCCGTTATCCGCACGGCGCGCCCGGCGAATCTTTTTTTCAAAAAAACAAACCGGACTACACGCCGGACTTTGTCTCAAGCGTGTTTGACGGGAGCCACGAGCACATCGTATGCAGCAGCATACCGTCACTTTTATGGCTGGCTAATCAGCTGGCGCTTGAATTTCACGTTCCGTTTCAGACAGTGCATTCCGAAAGGCCCGCAGAGATTGTCATTGACCTTGATCCCCCGTCAAGGAATGATTTCCCTATGGCTGTGGAGGCTGCCCATGTGCTGAAACAGCTGTTTGACTCATTCAGCATTACGTCATTCCCGAAGCTCTCCGGAAATAAAGGCATTCAGCTCTACATCCCGCTTTCACCGGAAGCATTCACCTATGAAGAAACCCGTGCGTTCACAATGCTCATCGCCGATTATTGCGTCAGGACGCGCCCGGATCTTTTTACGACAGAGCGGTTTATCAAAAACCGAAACGGCAGACTCTACCTAGATTATTTGCAGCATGCCGAAGGGAAAACCATTATCGCCCCCTATTCGACCCGGGGCAACGAATTGGGAACGGTTGCGGCTCCCCTTTATTGGAGCGAAGTCAACTCCTCTTTAACACCTGATGATTATACGATCGATACAGTAGTGAACCGCGTCAGGACAGAGGGAGATCCGTTCTATGATTTTTACCGGAATCCGCAGGACGGCCCGCTTTCAATCGTGCTTGAGCAAATCAAGAGAAAGAGCTGACGCTTTTTGTCAGCTCTTTTCAGTCTGATACGTGCACATCAATTTTTCTTTGGAAATAAATAAATAGCAGGAATAAGGAATGTTTTTGAGGGTGAGCTGTTTTGCAGTAAAGTATAAAATGGGAATATGGGCCGCTTTCTTAAACAGCCTGTAGCAGCCGCTGGACGGTTTTATCACATCAAAACCGAGTCTCGCCGCTCCTTTATGAAGCATTGTAATGCCGACGACTCCCTTAATCTCGTCTTTCCGTTTATGTTGGTTAATATAATCCGCTAAATGAGGCATGGATTGATATACCTTCTGATATAGCATAATCCCCCTTCTGACCGCGCTTTCAATAGGCTGCAGCTCTTTCAGGAGTTTGACATTATGAAGATGAATCTTAACTAACACGTCGTTTTTTTTAATTCTGGTCCCGTCGCTCAGGATGACTTCTTTTCCTTTATATCTAGTCAAACGGACGCGGAATACATTCGATTGCCGTTTATCAATCAGCGTCAGCCGGGTAAAGAAGAAATAAAGCGGATCAAGTAAGTACCATATAGACAGCAGACAGCTTCTCACATGTTCACCTTCTTTATATTCAAAGCACCCTCATATTTTGGCATGGGGCATGTCACATTATGATTGGTAAATAATGATGCCGACCTGTATCAGCTTATGCAAAAACCGCTTCAGGCTCTACTGTCCGGAACAGAAAAAAAACACTCTTCGTGAAGAAGAGTGTCTGTATCCGCTTTCTTTTAACGGAAAAGCAAATGCTGGCTGTGAATTCCCGCTTTTTTCAGCAGGGCTATCAGCTGTTCCTGTTCCTCAGGCATAAGTCCTGAAAACGCTCTCGCAATTCTCAATGAATGAATCGGATAAATTTTATCCAAATACTCGTTTCCTTTATCAGTTAAATGGGCGTAAACAGAACGTTTGTCCTTCGGGTCTTGTTCTCTGACCAAAAACCCGTTTCTTTCAAGCTTGTCGATGACATAGGTGACATTCCCGCTGACAAGCAAAAGGCGCGACCCGATTTGCTGAAGCTTTTGCGGTCCTCTCGTATAGAGCAGCTCCAAAACGGCAAATTCAGTCGGATTAAAACCGTGTTCTTTACTGTCTCGGATGCTGTGTTCAGACACACTCTTGAAAGCCCTTGCAAAAACTTTGTACAAATTCATCGAACGCATCACTTCTTCTTCGTTAAATGATAATCTCATCATATCTACCCCGTATTTAAGATTTTTATAAAAAAATAATGTAAACCCTTACAATTCATAAGAGTCGTTCTTTGTTTTATATTCTATTCGTGCCGTTTTTCAGAATTCCTTCTTTTTTATATAAAAAAATACCCTTATACATCATTTAATTTGTATAAGGGTTCCGTTCTTTATAGGGAATGTTCCGAAAAAAATACGCGTATTCCTTTCTCAGCTCCGTAATTGTCATGGAATTGAGTATTTCTTTCGTATAGACTCCGATCTGCAGAAGCTTTTTGGAATAATGGTTTCTCTCTTTGTCCAATGCATTTTGAAGCAAACGACTCATGGCGGCCTCCTTTGTTTTCCGTTATTCTATGATCAGAATAACGCTTTTATATCAAAGATGTATAAAGCCATTGTAAAACTTCTGTAGATTATGATGTTTTTCGGTAAAGTCCGTTCTGGACGGCTCTGAGCAGCGGAAAAGCGTGTTCCCCGGCAAGCTGCATGAACGCCTCCAGCATTTCATCGCGTTTCATATCTAATTCAATGATTTCTTTTGCCAGCGAAACCGCTTTTTCTTTCTCCATTCCTATCCTTCCTCCTCATTGTGTCTGTACAGTAAGCATAAAACGGGGCAAAGGACCATGCATTAACCTTGTCAATTTTTCTGCCGCTTTTTTTCTAAAATTTTCTATTCCGTGTCAGAAAACCTGACAAGCGTCAGGTTTTTTCTCTTTTTTTCTTATATAATATGAGTAAAAGACATCCAGGGGTGGGGAAAATGACGACAGACGAACAATCTTACAAAGATAAAAAAGTAATCTCGATCGGCATTGTAAGCGAATTAACCGGATTGTCAGTCAGACAGATCAGATACTATGAAGAACGGAAATTAATCTACCCGCAGCGTTCATCACGGGGAACGAGAAAGTATTCCTTCGCGGACGTTGAGCGGCTGATGGATATTGCCAACAAGCGGGAAGACGGCGTGCAGACGGCTGAGATTTTAAAAGACATGCGAAAAAAAGAACAAGCTCTCAAAAACGACCCGCAGCTCCGCAAAAAAATGCTGGAAGGACAGCTTAATGCTCATTTTAAGTATAAAAACCGCTGATCAAAAAAGTCCGCCTCCTGTGAGACGGACTTTTTTTATAAAGCATGAAGAAATGCAGTTGCAATGCCGAAATAAATTAATAAGGACAAAATATCGTTCAGCGTCGTAATCAGCGGTCCTGATGCAATCGCCGGGTCAATGTTCAGTTTATGAAGAATAATAGGGACGATCGTTCCGGCCATCGTACCGATAATCAACGTTGCAAGCAGCGATGAACCGACGACAAAACCGAGCGTTAAGTCTTTCTGCCAGACGGTTGCGACAATCGTAATCGCGATCGCACAGACGATGCCGATATAGATACCGGTTCTTAGTTCACGGAAAATCAGTTTAAAGATGGTTTTTTTATTCATTTCTTCTTTAGCCAGTCCTCTGATGACGACGGCGAGTGACTGTGTGCCTGTATTACCCGTCGTTCCCGCGATCATCGGCATGAAAAACGCGAGGGCGACGACTTTTTGCAATGTATCTTCAAAATAATTCAGAATGCTTCCGGAAATCAATCCGATAAACAAAAGCAGAATGAGCCACGGCAAACGGCGGTACGCCGCAACGTACGCTTTCGTATCAAATGTAATCGCCTTACCGGAGGCTGCGAATTTTTCGTAATCTTCATCGGCTTCTTTAATCACGACGTCAATAATATCATCGACAGTGACAATACCGACAAGCACATGATTTTCTTCCACGATGGGAATGGCTAAAAAGTCATACCGCTGGATCAGCCGGGCGACTTCTTCCTGGTCTTGGAGCACCCCGGCCGAGATGACACGCGTAAACATGAGATCCTGCACTTTATCCTCAGGCTCGCCGAGAATTAAATCTCTGTATGAGAGCACTCCGACAAGCTGCTTGCTGTCATTAATCACGTACAAATAATTTATTGATTCTGCGATTTCTGCAAAGCTTTTCAGCTTCACGACCGCATCTTTTACTGTATAATGCTGCGGAATCCAGACGAAGCGGTTCGTCATCATCCGGCCCGCCGATTCTTGCGGATAGTTCATCAAAAGCTGTACGGCCTTTGATTCCTCAGCCTCCATGCTGGATAAAAGCTGTTCTTTCAGTTCTTCATCCATCTCTTCCAGCAATGCGGCGAGATCGTCGTTATCCATTTTATTCATTGCGAGAGTGGCTTTCGTTTTACCGACTTTATGCAAAACGGCAAGCTGAAATTCCCGCTCCAGCTCTCCGATCATATCGGTGATGTCATCAACCGTCATATATGACAGATAGCGGGCCCGGTGCTTTTCCGGCATTTCTTTAAACAAAAATGCCATGTCATAGGGCTGAAGCTCATCTATCATGTTTCGGAATTCTTTTATTTTTCCGTCCCGCAATAAAATGATAATGCGTAATATGAGTTCGTCATAGGTCATGTTTTGGACCATCGGGACTCGTACCTCCTTTACGGAGACGCGCCGTCCGTCAAGGGAAGTGCGGCGGTTTGTCTCCTCATCATGTCGTCACTGGTTATCTGGCTGTATATGGGTACTTCTTCTGACATACTCGAATGGGGAGAATCCATACTCCGCACCTCCTTATCATGCTCAGTCGTGTACGTTTTGAGGCATAAAAAAAACCTTCTGATATGAAGGCGAAAACAAGCACGGCAAATAAACGTGCGGGGCCTCCAATCGTAGAGCTTTAGCACTGTATGGCATAGGACAGCCATCCAGCTGCGTTAAGAATCACCTTATGTCGATGATTCCTGTTGACCCATTGGCGTCTTTGGACATTTTTGGGCAGCAGCGTATCTCCATACAGGAGCCTCACCTAACGAAGTTCTTATTTGAATTGACACACTGAGATTACAGAAAAAAAAGGAATGTGTCAACCTTAAATTTGTGATTTCAGCACATGCCTATAAAATAAACGGAATAAAGGCATAAAGCCCTTATTCCGGCAAATCGCTTTCATCCTCTTCTGAAAGGAAATGATAGGATTCATGCAGCATGAGCGCGTACTCCCCTTCTTTTGTCGGATGCGGTACATACTCAGCCTCGTTGATATACTGCTCTTCCCTTTTCTTCATATGACAGACCTCCTGTTCAATTTTAGATTGTCCAAAAGAAGACCCGTTATCATAGGAAAAAAATCACTTGCGGAGCGGGACATGCAGCTATATTTTTCGGATCGTGAAAAAGTTCCTAAGCAGCCACGGGCCCGGTTTGAAACCGAGCGTTAATTGCCACGCGCCGATCGCCTGCAGTCCGAACTCCCGAACGAGAACCATTTTTTCACTCATGCTCCGTACATCCTCAAACCACACTTCATGCGTTCTTCCATTTTCATCAGTATACCGGAAGTAAGGGGAACGCTCCTGCTGAGAATAACGGATCACTGATTGATGCTTCATGGCCGTTTCCATGGCGCGCTGATTGGAGATGGCGGATCCGATCGTTCCCGGACGGTACGGAATCACCCAATCATACCCGTACAGCGGAACACCGAGAATCACTTTTCTTCTCGGCACCCTGCTGATAGCAAAATTGATCGTTTGCCTGACCTCTGTCAAAGGCGCCACGGGTCCCGGCTCACTGCCGGCGTGGTGCCAGTCGTACGCCATAATGAACATATAATCGACGACAGCTCCGATTCCGCCGTAATCATATCCCCTCAGCCACGGCACTGCATCACTTGTTTTCGCCGGAACCGATATCGTTAACGCGAGGTGATGCTCTGAAAGCCGGGTTTTTAACTGCCGGAGAAATCCTGTGAAGAGGTCCCTGTCAGCTTCTCTGACCCGTTCAAAATCGATATTTACACCGCCGTACCCCTTTCTTACGGTTAAGGAGACGATATTGTTGACGAGATTCGTTCTTGCCGTCGGATTTTGCAGCACTTGATGGGCTAATTCCGGACTGAATCCCCCTTCTGTCAGATTCGTAATGACGGCAAGCGGGCGCACTCTGTTCTGCCATGTGGTTTCTATTGCGGTTCTGTCGTTTAAATCGTTAATGATATCTCCGTTCGGGCCAAAATGATATTCAAACAAAGAAATCGCCGAAGAATACGGCGCAAAATCATTAATTAACTCTCTATCCGCTTCAGGCGTCCGAATGACATAAAATTGCAGGGTTCCCGCAAGATAGTTAGAGATATCAGGGATCTTCACTTTCATACCCGCCCGCAGCCGGTTCGGCGGAATATCCGGGTTTGCCTGCATCAGCTGCATCTGCGGCACATAAGCCTTACCTGCGATAACGGCATACGTATCATTCGGCTGAACCGTATATTCATTAAGAGGGATTAAAAGCGCCTGCCCCGGAACGATATTCGTTTCCTCAAGCCCGTTGACGCTTCTGATGCTGTCAACAGGGTATCCGTACTTTCTGCTGATGGAAAATAACGAGTCGCCAGACTGCACTGTATGAACAAACATAGATGTCCTCCGTTTCCTTTTGATCAAAAGGGCTCTTCTTATCTTTATGAATGATCTTCCGGTCCGATTCCAAACTCTGTTCGGAGAAAGGCTGTTTACAAATCAGACATGATCAACTATGATGATGTCATTATAAAAAACTGTATAGGAAACGCACTAGGGGTGCTGTTATCGGCTGAGATAAAACATGCGGCAGGCGTGTTTTGATCCCTTATAACCCGATCTGGATAATACCAGCGTGGGGAAGTGCAGATTGACCGGAGCGCAGGGTTTTTCCCCATGCGTTTTCGTTCTGCTGCTGCATATTCCCTCGGATATGCAGTTTTTTATTTTTCATTAAAAAACGGGGGAGGACACCGCAATATGAAACTGAATATGAACCGCCTGTAAAATCAACTCTTTCATACATACGACTATCCGATAAGAAAGCAGGAGATCACAATGAAAAATTGGAAAATGAGAGAAATTGTTGTCATGTCAGTCATCAGTGTTGTATTTGCTGTCATTTATTTAGTATCAACTCATGCAAGCAATATAGCGGCAGGATTTTTCGGCCGGATGAGCTACGAACCGATTTACGGTATCTGGTTTATCGTCTCGGTAATTGCCGCGTACATTATTCAAAAACCGGGAGCGGCTCTCGTTTCTGAAATCATCGCCGCGTTTGTGGAGTGCTTACTCGGAAATCCGTCAGGACCGATGGTGATTCTGATCGGGATCGCACAGGGAATCGGTGCGGAAGCGGTCTTTTTAGCGACACGCTGGCGGATTTATACCCTGCCCGTGCTTCTTTTATCCGGTATGGGGTCTTCTGTGACAAGCTTCATTTATGACTTGTTCGTTTCCGGATACTCTGTTTTGAATCCGGGTTTATTAGCCGTCATGCTTCTCATCCGTCTGGTCTCAGGTGCGCTTCTTGCCGGCCTTCTCGGCAAAGCAATCAGTGATGCGCTGGCTTACACAGGGGTGCTGAACGGCATGGCGCTCGGAAAACAATTCAAGAAGAAAAAGAAACAGGTGAACCAAGATGCAGGCATCTGAACCCCTTCTATCGGCCGGCCGTCTTACCTTTTCTTATGATCAGAATGAAAAGCCGATTCTTCAAAACGTGTCCTTTCAGCTCCGCAAAGGAGAGCGGGCTTTATTGCTCGGGCCGAGCGGATGCGGCAAAAGCTCGCTCGCTCTCTGTTTAAACGGTCTGTACCCGGAAGCATGCGATGGGATTCAATCGGGAACCGTTTCTTTATACGGAACACCTCTTTCACATCTGACAGAACCCGCCGCCAGATCCATCGGCGTCGTGTTTCAAGATCCGGACCAGCAGTTTTGCATGCTGACGGTTGAAGATGAAATCGCCTTCGGCCTGGAAAATTTGCAATATACAAAAGAAGATATGGACGCAATCATCGATGACGTTTTAGAAAAATTAGAGATCACTCATCTGAAAACGCGAACGATCGCTTCGCTGTCAGGCGGTTCAAAACAAAAAGTGGCGCTTGCCTGTATCATTGCGATGGAACCGGAACTCATTATTTTGGACGAACCGACTGCACAGCTTGATCCATATTCCGCACGTGAATTAGTGCGGCTGATCAAAGATCTTCAAGCAAAAAAAGGCTTCGGCCTTCTCGTTATCGAACATCAGCTTGATCATTGGGCGCCGTGGATGGACAGGACGATTGTCCTTGACGAAACGGGTCAGAAGGTGATGGACGGAGAGACGGACGTTATCTTTGAAACAAAGATTGAAGAGCTGATGGAGCTCGGCATTCCGATCCCGCGTGTGATCTCATTGCAGGAGCACGTCAGCATTCCTTTTACATTGTGTAAAGAAAAGCTGTTTCACGAACCTGTACCATCTCTGCCCGAACCCCGGCCCGCCGCGCTTTCGGCAGAAGACGCGCTGAGCGTTCACGAGCTGTCATTCTCAAGAGGAGCAGACGTCATTTTTCAGGATGTGAGCTTTTCCGTAAAAAAAGGTTCAATCACCGCGATTGCCGGCCCTAACGGAACAGGAAAATCCACGCTCCTTTCTGCCGCGGCCAAGCTCATCCGTCCGCTGAGCGGAGACATCAAAATAGACGGCAGACCGATTGATGCCTATTCTGAAAAAGAGCTGCGGCGGCTGATCGGATATGTTTTCCAAAATCCTGAACACCAGTTTGTCACAGATTCCGTCATTCAAGAGCTGATGTTCGGTTTTGAAAGCAGCAGAGCCGCAAAGGAGAAAGCTCTTCAGCTGTTAACCCGATTCGGCCTGAGACGCCATGCCTCACAGCATCCGTTTTCTTTAAGCCAAGGACAAAAACGCAGGCTCAGCGTCGCGACGATGCTTATGCACAATGTGAAAGTTTTGATGCTTGATGAACCGACTTTCGGACAGGATGCCAAAACGGCGCGGGAGTGTATGCAAATGCTCCGTGAGATTCAAAAGGAAGGAACGGCTGTTTTAATGGTGACACACGATATGGAACTCGTCTCAGATTATGCCGACACGATCCTTGTGCTCTGCGGCACGAAACTGGTATTCCGGGGAACTCCCGACGCTTTGTTTTCTGATAACACCGGGATCGCCGAGCAGGCGCATTTGGCTTTGCCGCTGCGGTATGAATGGATGAAACACGACAGGAGGCGGAGAAATGAACTTGCGGCTGGAGGCTGTTAACCCGTCAATAAAGGCGGCGGCTGTATTGTTATGCGTCATTATGCTGTCGTTTATTTATAATCCGTACACCCCTGCTTTGTTTTATATCATCATTGCGGGAGGCGTCCTCTCGGCGGGGCGTGTGCCGCTGAAAAAATGGCTGCTGTTCACGATTCCGTTTGTCATTCTGGCCTTCGGTTCTTTATGGACAGCCGCCGTATTCGGAAACATCCCGACAACCGGAAGCAACCTGCTGTTTAAGCTCGGGCCGATTGCCGTCAACAGTGATAACGCGGCGCTCGGGATTTCTATCGCGTTTCGTATTTTATGTTTTTCCGCTTTGTCGATGATGTTTCTTTTCACAACCGATCCGATTCTGTTCATGCTCAGTCTGATTCAGCAGTGTAAGCTGCCGCCAAAGCTTGCATACGGCGTTATCGCGGGGTTCCAGTTTCTCCCTCTTCTGAAAGATGAAATCCTGATCATCCGGCAGGCGCACAGAATCAGGGGCGCGGCGTCTGATTCCGGGCTGAAAGGAAAGCTCTCCGCCGTCAGGCGCTTCACCATTCCGCTATTGGCAGGCGCAATCAGAAAGGCGGAACGCACGGCGATCGCGATGGAATCTAAAGGCTTTACGGGGAGCCGAAACCGCACGTTTTACAGAACTGTTACTGTGCGCCGCGCCGACTGGTGCTTTTTCCTGCTCGTGCTTCTGTTATTCGGCGCAAGCTGGCTCATTTCATTGTTGTTTGTATAAAAACAGGCCGCCGGAGTGATTCGGCAGCCTGTTTTGTTATGTATGTTATTGATGATAATTGAGAGCCTGAGCGAGATTGGACTTGATCGTAATATCTGAGAAATTAATGCCGAGCTGTACGGCGGTTTGAGCCATTTCCGGCCTGATTCCGGATAAAGTGGACGTGACGCCGATCAGGTTCAGCGCCTCAATTAATTTAAAAATCTGATGCGCCACCATCGTATCGACAACTACTACACCCGACAGGTCAATAAACAGATGTTCAATCAGCCGTTTGGCACATGTGCTCAGCGTATTTTCAAGAATGAATTTGGCGCGCTCCGTGTCAATATCGCCGACAAGCGGCAGCAGCGCCGTCCGTTTGCTCAGCGTGATAACCGGCGAGCTTAACTCCAAAATCATTTCTCTTTGCGCGTTCAGCTGCATTTTTGAGTTATGCTCGGCATGATCGACAAACGTGTAAATCGTAAAATCAAATACTTGTACAATTAAATTCTCCCATTTCTTCCTTTCTCCCTGTGCAAACGAAGATTCATGTTTATCGGCAAACGCATCATAATAACTGATGTATAGTCTCCGGTTTCTCATGAATTCACGGACCACATACTGGACGGGTGTATCCAGATGCTTCTGGTCTTTCGCGAGCTCAATCACCCACTGCTCGAACTCTTCTAAAAATTCTTTTTGCGGCATAATATACATTTTATTAATATGCCGGTAAAATTCTTTATCCTGCTCCGTCAGTTCTTCTGTGATGACAGGATTTGTCAAAGAATAAATCGAATTCGGATCCGAATCTTCCATCGTTTCGATCCACTCTTTCGCAATTTGATCCACTTGTTCTGAGAAATAGCTGTATAATGCTTCACTTATCTTCATATCTCTTCTCCTTTCCCATTTCCAATTATAGCGTCAGCAGGTCATGAATGAAAATGAAAGCTGTCAAACTATCCATATATTTGAAATTTTTTAGTACGATAGATTACGCCTTTTTTATGAAAATGCTTCAAATGACTCTTTCCGGCCGGCATGCTCTGCCATAAAATAGTAGCAACACCCTTGTATCCACTCGCAAGCATAAAAAAGGAGGGCTTTTTTATGAATGGTGAAATGCATTTGATTCCTTATGTCACGGATGAACAGATCATGGATGTGAACGAGCTTCCTGAGGGGATTAAAGTGATTAAGGCGCCAGAGTTGTGGGCAAAAGGGTTTAAAGGCAAGGATATTAAAATCGCGGTGCTTGACACAGGCTGCGACATCAATCATCCTGATTTGAAAGACCGGATTGTCGGCGGGAAAAACTTCACCGATGATGACGGAGGCAAAGAAGACGCGATTTCCGATTATAACGGACACGGGACACACGTTTCCGGAACGATTGCCGCCAATGATTCAAACGGCGGAATTTCGGGTGTCGCGCCGGAAGCAAGCCTTTTAATCGTTAAAGTTCTCGGCGGTCAAAACGGCAGCGGCAAATACGAATGGATCATTAACGGCATCAACTACGCCGTTGAACAAAAGGCCGATATCATTTCCATGTCACTCGGCGGGCCAAGCGATGTGCCTGAATTGAAAGAAGCCGTCACAAATGCGGTAAAAAGCGGTGTTCTGGTCGTTTGCGCAGCAGGAAACGAAGGCGACGGAGACGAGCGTACAGAGGAACTGTCGTATCCGGCCGCTTACAACGAAGTGATCGCAGTCGGATCAGTCTCAATCGCCCGTAAATCGTCTGAATTTTCAAACGCCAATAAAGAGATTGACCTGGTGGCTCCGGGAGAAAATATTCTCTCCACCCTTCCCAACCATAAATACGGGAAGCTGACGGGCACTTCAATGGCCGCCCCGCATGTGAGCGGAGCGCTTGCCTTAATAAAAGGGCTTGAACAGGACGCGTTTCAGCGGACGCTTTCTGAGGCTGAAATCTACGCCCAGCTCGTGCGGCGGACCCTTCCTTTGGACATCTCCAAAACATTGGCCGGGAACGGATTTCTGTATTTAGACGCGCCTGAAGTGCTGATGGAAAGAGCCGAACAGGCCCAGCTGCTGTCTTTCTGATATTTTTCTCGTATAATGATTAATCAGCTTGTCATATCACCAATTTTTAAATTGTGAGATTTTCTATTGACAGTGATCTGAATAAGCTGATAAGATAACCAACAAATGATGTAACTTTTCAAAAAAATTGAAATATTTTCTCTTATCGAGAGTTGGGCGAGGGATTGGCCTTTTGACCCCAACAGCAACCGACCGTAATTCCATTGTGAAATGGGGCGCGTGATTTTTGCGCCGAGACGATTGTCTCATAAGGCACGGTGCTAATTCCATCAGACGTGATCTGAGAGATAAGAGAGGCTTGCATTTTGAAGTTAAAGCCTCTTTCTCTCATGAGAAAGAGGCTTTTTTGTTACATCTCACTTAAAGGAGGAAACTTAATGACAACAATCAAAACTTCGAACCTCGGTTTTCCGAGAATCGGCTTGAACAGAGAATGGAAAAAAGCGCTTGAGGCTTATTGGAAAGGTAACACTGATAAAGAAACGTTTCTTAAAGAGCTTGACGGTTTATTCTTATCAGCTGTCAAAACACAGCTTGACCAACATATCGATATCGTGCCGGTCTCTGATTTCACCCATTATGACCATGTGCTTGATACAGCCGTCAGCTTTAACTGGATTCCGGAAAGATTCCGCAGCATCACGGATCCCGTTGATACATACTTTGCGATTGCCCGTGGTGTAAAAGACGCCGTTTCCAGTGAAATGACGAAATGGTTCAATACCAACTACCATTACATCGTTCCTGAATATGACGAAAGCATTGAATTCCGTCTGACGAGAAACAAACAGCTTGACGACTACCGCCGGATCAAAGAAAAATTCGGAGCGGAAACAAAACCTGTCATCGTCGGTCCGTACACATTCGTCACACTTGCGAAAGGATACGAAGAATCAGAAGCGAAAGCGATTCAAAAGCGCCTTGTTCCTCTTTATGTGCAGCTGCTGAAAGAGCTTGAAGCAGAAGGCGTCAAATGGGTTCAGATTGATGAGCCTGCCCTTGTGACAGCTTCTTCTGAAGATGTCCGCGCCGCCAAAGACCTCTATGAGGCGATCACAAAAGAGCTTTCAGGACTGAATGTCCTCCTGCAGACATACTTCGATTCGGTTGATGCATATGAAGAACTCGTTTCTTATCCTGTACAGGGAATCGGGCTTGACTTCGTACATGATAAAGGCAGAAACCTTGAGCAGCTGAAAAAGCACGGCTTCCCGAAAGATAAAGTACTGGCAGCCGGTGTGGTCGACGGCCGGAACATTTGGAAAATCGATGTTGAAGAACGCCTTGACGCGGCTTTGGATATCCTCAGCCACGCTGATGTTGAGGAGTTATGGATTCAGCCTTCAAGCAGCCTTCTGCACGTGCCGGTGGCGAAACACCCTGACGAGCATCTTGAAAAGGATTTGCTGAACGGCCTGTCATACGCTAAAGAAAAACTGGCGGAACTCGGCGTCTTAAAAGAAGGGCTTCTGTCCGGAAAAGCGGCCGTCAGTGAGCAGATCGAAGAATCAAAAGCGGCACTTAAGGCTTTAAAAGCATTCGCAACAGGAGCGAACTCAGCTCAAAAAGAAGAGCTGAATCAGCTGACGGAAAAAGATTTCTCCCGTCCGGCAAGCTTTGAAGAACGATTGGCGCTGCAGAATGAATCACTCGGTCTTCCTCTTCTGCCGACGACGACAATCGGAAGCTTCCCTCAATCTGCCGAGGTGCGGAGCGCACGGCAAAAATGGCGCAAAAAAGATTGGACTGATGAACAGTACCAAGCCTTTATTAATGCGGAAACGAAGCGCTGGGTTGACATTCAGGAAGAAATCGGCTTAGACGTGCTCGTTCACGGAGAATTTGAGCGTACGGACATGGTCGAATACTTCGGTGAAAAACTTGCCGGATTCGCCTTTACGAAATATGCATGGGTGCAGTCTTACGGTTCACGCTGCGTACGTCCGCCTGTCATTTTCGGAGATGTCGAATTTATCGAACCGATGACGGTAAAAGATACGGTCTACGCCCAATCGCTGACGGAAAAACACATGAAAGGCATGCTGACGGGACCTGTCACCATCTTAAACTGGTCATTCCCGCGTGTGGATATTTCAAGAAAAGAAATCGCCTTCCAGATCGGGCTTGCCCTCAGAAAAGAAGTAAAAGCGCTTGAAGATGCCGGTATACAGATTATCCAAGTGGATGAACCCGCGCTCCGCGAAGGACTGCCGTTAAAAACGCAGGATTGGGATGAATATTTAACTTGGGCTGCAGAAGCATTCCGGTTAACGACGTCTTCTGTGCAAAATGAGACGCAGATTCATACGCATATGTGTTACAGCAACTTTGAAGATATCGTAGATACGATCAATGATCTTGACGCGGATGTCATTACAATCGAACACAGCAGAAGCCACGGAGGATTTTTAGAATATTTGAAAGAACATCCTTACGTAAAAGGCCTCGGACTCGGTGTATACGACATTCACAGCCCGCGTGTGCCGGCAACTGAAGAAATCTATCAAATTATTGATGACGCGCTTGAAGTGTGTCCGACTGACCGCTTCTGGGTAAACCCGGACTGCGGACTGAAAACAAGACAGCAGGAAGAAACCGTTGCGGCATTAAAAAATATGGTCGACGCCGCGAAACAGGCACGAAAAAAACAAGCTCAGCTTGTATAATGAAAACAGCCATCCGCAAATCGCGGGTGGCTGTTTTTTCTGGGCGTGCTACTTATTCTTCAGCGCCTCCCCAAGTTCACTTAGTGAATCATGCTGCTTAATTTGATAGCCCCGCCCTTCTTTTTGCAAATACCCTTTTTGGCAAAATTGCGTCAGCACATGCAAGAGATGACGGTAAGATACACCCAAATAATCACAGACCGTTACGTGCTTCTCTTTATAAACCCCTTCATAAGCCGTCTGCAAAATAAAATCAGCCAGCCGGTTTTCAAGCGGGAACGCCAGACTCTGTGAATATTTCGAAGCCATAAGCGTTGCCTTAGCACTTAAAAACTTAGCCAACTCACGCAGGAATTTCGCATCCTGCAGCAATTGCGCGCGACAGCGGTAAATAGGCAGAGCAAAACAAACAGTCTTCGCTGAGGCTTGAATTCCTTTTGTGTAATACACTTCATGTAATAGTTCCATCTCTCCGATGTAATCATTTTTGTTGATAAAATTAATTAAAGAAACTTTTCCGTTTTGATGGGTTACATATATTTTCGCTTTTCCTTCAATCACGTAAAACAGGAAGTCAGGCCTCCTGCCCTCTTGAATAATCCATTCGTCCCGCTCATATTCGCGCACTTCCATAAACTCTTCAGCGGGGAAAGAGAATAAATGCGCGATTGAGTGTTTTTCTAACTGATGCCGCTTTTTCTCGCCTTTATAAAATTCCATCGTCCACCCCAAAAATATGAGATATCTCATATTGTCTTTATGTCCTTACATGATAACATGCCAATTAAAGGAGGAACGGGAATGAAAGCATATCGCTGGATGAGTCTGCATTTTTTTAGTTTTTTTATGACATGGGGTGTTTTTCTGCCCTATTGGACGGGATGGATGGTGCATATAAAAGGGGTTTCCGTATCCGAAGCCAGTTTCATTATGAGCCTGGGCTTGGCGGCAAGAGGGATTTCCACATTATTTTTCTTCCCTTATTTATCAGGAAAATTCAGCAGCAAAGCCTTATTAAACGGCGCCAGAATCGGGACGCTTCTCGCACTTTTATGTTATATTCCCGCTGATTCTTTTCAAAGCCTGCTTCTTGTCACATTAGTGCTGCATGTGTTTTACCCTGCTTTAATGCCTGCTTTAGACAGCGCTTGCGGCGTCCTTGTACAGCATAACGAATTAAAGGCTTATGGGACAAGCCGCCAGTGGGGGTCCGCGGGTTTTGTTTCAGCCGGCGTCATCCTGTCCGTCTTTACAGGTATATTCGGAGATCAAGCGATTTTATGGGCACTGCTTTTGGGCACCCTGATATTCGCATGCCTCAGCTTTATGCATGCGCCAGCTGTTCTTTCAAAACGGCCGGAAACAGACCGCGCAATAAAAGAGGGTATGTTTGCCTTATTCCGCATCAAATATTTCGGTCTGGTGCTCGCAATCGTTATCTTACTGCAGGCGGCACATGCATCTTACTACAATTACGGTTATCTCTTTTTGCAGGAAATCGATGCGCCCGCATATGCCATCGGAATCATCATCAACATCGCCGTTATCGCGGAGATTATCTTCTTTGCAATCGCTGACCGATACTTTCATCAATTTACGGCAGGCTCTTTGCTCGCTCTGGCGGCGCTTGGTGCTACCGTACGCTGGATACTCGTATTTGCCTTTCCGCATGTCATCATTTTCTGTATTGCGCAGACGCTGCATGCCTGTTCATTCGCGATGGGACACTATGCATTTATGAAATACTTAATTAAAAATATTTCACCCGCGCAAATCCCGAAAGCCCAAGGCATATATTCAGCGCTTGCGCTCAGCTGGAGCACTGCGGCATTTACTATTTTCGGAGGTTTTTTATATGAAATTGAACCCCGGTATGCCTTTATCGGAATGATTGTTTGTACGATCCCATCCATGCTACTCGCCCTTGTATACAGAAAACTTGAAATGAAAAAGAGAGTTTTTGCAGGAAACGCACAAGATATATAGCCATCGCTTTATAGACGATCACATGTCCCGCTGTCATTTTGACCGATTTGCGAATGCTGTGCGATGTATTTTCTCTATATTTAAAGTATTTCCTTCATATATGATGAAATCAAAAACAGCGGTATAGCCCGCTCAATTGGTTAATGAAGGGAATCAGAAACTTGGACAGAATCCGTGAATATAATGATACAGTACTGCTTACGCTCATTTCGGGGAACTTTGTTCGTAATAAAATGATTTTCAGCCAACTCATAAGGAGGGACATTGTGTCACAGCCTAATTTGCCCAATATCACCCCTGTCGTTACACTTTCCAGAGACGATACCATTAACCTTCTTCTTTCGTCAATTGCTATGGAAGAGCTGGGAATGGCACATATTCTGAATGCGGAAGGGGAAAAAATCCAATACGCGCTCGGAACGATTCCCGGATTAACAGGACCCCCGTCAAGTCTTGCTGATATTCTTAACCTGAATGAGAGCGTCCGGGATACGCTTGACAGCTTAATGAAACAGGAGCTTCTTCTCGGTTCAAAATTGGACAGTATCTCAAATATCCCTACACTGGCGGGACCGACTGGTGCTACGGGGCCGACCGGGGCAATAGGACCGGCCGGAGCGACGGGGCCAACCGGACCGACGGGGGTCACCGGTGCGGGCCTTCAAGGAATTGTTGCTTTTAATCCGCTGAGCGCCCCCACTTACACAACCGGACAGGTTGTCTTGTATAACGGAAGCTCTTACGTCGCAAACGTAAACAGCCCTGTGGGAACCCCTGGAGCCTCAGCTGACTATACACTTTTAGCTGCGGCGGGAAGCACCGGCACTACTGGCGGTACCGGGCCGACTGGAATCACCGGCGCTACTGGCGGTACCGGGCCGACTGGAATCACCGGCGCTACTGGCGGTACCGGACCGACCGGAATCACCGGCGCTACTGGCGGCACCGGACCGACCGGGATCACCGGCGCTACTGGCGGCACCGGACCGACCGGGATCACCGGCGCTACTGGCGGCACCGGACCGACCGGGATCACCGGCGCTACTGGCGGCACCGGACCGACCGGGATCACCGGAACAAGTCTGACAGCAACTTCCGGCTATGCGAGCAATACGGGCGGCGGTGTTGTCGCAGTTATTGCCGGCGGCACGACCATTTCCTTACCGAATGAACAAAACCTTTCGGCAGATATTACGGCTAATGCCGCAAATACCATATTTACCGTTGCTCCGGCAGGACGGTACTATATTTCCTACCATATTAATTTAACGGCCGGCCTGCTTGTAAGTTCGCGTATTTTAATCAACGGCACTCCTCCTGCAAGTTCGATTATCGCCCCGGTCGCGTCTTTGGCAAACTTTAATAACTCCTTTATTGTGACTTTGCCAGCACGCAGCACCATCCAGCTTCAGCTGTTCGGATTATTGGGTGCGGTCACATTGCTTGGAGGAAGCGCCGGTGCAGCTTTAAACATTATTCGATTATCTTAATGGAACATGCAAAAAAAGGATCAGGCGTTTGTCCGCTGATCCTTTTTTAATTGAGACAGAAGCTCTTGTGCGGGTTTAAATTGAGGATTGAACTTCACCGATTTTTTGGCGTAGGCGATGGCCGTCATATCATGGTTTAATGCAGCATGGCATTTCGCCATATAATAAAAAGCTCTGAAATCGGCGGCACCTTTTAAAATGAAGTGATCAGCGTTTTCTCCTTCAACCTGCGTTCCGTTTTCAAATGCTTTGATTGCCGCTCTGTACTTTTCCAAATGATATAATACAAGGCCTTTATAATAATGAAGATTGCTGTAATCAGGATATAGCTTGAGCACTTTTTCAATCCCTTGTTCGGCTTCTTCATACCGTTTGAGCTCAAGCAATATTGTATATTTCAAATAATACAGGAGAGACGGAGGCATTCGTTTTTCGCTTAAAAATTGAAAAATTGAGCCTTTGACAAGATGTAATGCTTTTTCATAGTCTTTTATTCTGTAGCATTCACTTGCCAAATGATAGACAAGCCACGGGTCAGGATTTTCCTCTGAAAGCTCTTCATTTAAAATGCTGATATTCCGTTTATGTTTTTGCTTGATCTTTTCTTCCTGCTCCAAGTAGCCGTAGTGATGAATCACACATGGGAGCGCGAAAAAAGCATTGTTTTCTTCCTCATTGGAAGCCGAGATATTCTCGTGAATTCTGCCTTGATACAGAAGGCCTTTATGATTGCGGAACAGTCTCGGCTGCATGCTTTCAAACGCTTCGTTTTCATCGAGCAGCTTCCCTGTATAATTGATGATTTTCAAAAGCCCCCGGCTCGGTAATCCGTCATGAAGCAGCGAAGTTAAAAAGCGGCCCGTCTCCTGATCGAGCTCTTCATCCGCGTCAAGCACTAAAATCCAATCTCCTTCGGCATGCTGCAGGGCGTAATTTCTGGCCTTTGCGAAATCATTCTCCCATTTGAAATCAAATACTCTTGCCTGAAAGCTTTTGCATATATCTTTTGTATTATCTTGTGATCCGGTGTCTGCGATGACAATCTCATCAACGATGTCTTGTACACTTGATAAACAACGGGAGATGTATCTCTCCTCGTTTTTCACAATCATGCAAAGAGTCAGTTTACATTCAGTATTTCCGCTCATTTTCTCACCTTTCCCGATTTTGGAGTTGTTGATTGAACCAAGGCCGTTCAGGAGTGCCGTTCATCGTTATAATGACAGGCCGCACCCATCTGACGGCAGGTTCGGCAGTTTCCGCATCCCATTCCTGAAGCTGCCTGACAGCCCGCTTCGTAATGGGATGCGCCCGGAATTCGCGCGGGCTTTCAAAAATGAATTTTTTCGTTCGTTCCGTAACTGTCTTCATTTCAAGAAAGTGCCGCTCATACATCTGCTTCTGCTCTTCTTCCAAGCTGATCATTAAAAACAGACGGCCGCCTGTTTCCTTCTGCCAGCGGCACAATGCGGAGAACAGCCTGATTTCTTCTTTGTAATTTGAACCCCTTCTTTTATCCACGGTCACAGATAATATATGTAACAGCGCAATCGTGAGACAATGCATGGCTTCAAAAGATGCCTGTTTCGCTTTTGAAATGCTTGGATACGGCATATGCTTCACCCGTCTCTTTTTTTATGAACGCTCCCCGCCTTTTTTCTTCCAACCGCAGTCCTCACAATCCCCACACTCACAGCAGCCAATGCGGCCGTAAAACAGGCCGTCACACGGATCTTCCGGATCACTGGGATCGTCTGGATTCCACGGGTCATCAGGATCGCCCGGATCACTCGGATTACTTGGGTCATCCGGATTCCACGGGTCATCAGGGTCGCCCGGATCACTCGGATTACTTGGGTCGTCCGGATTCCACGGGTCATCAGGATCGCCCGGATTACTCGGATTGCTTGGGTCGTCCGGGTCCATACAGGCTTCAGAATCCTGTAAGAAGATAATGTCCTCAAGCTTCGTCTGCAAAAGGAGTTGTGATTTCATGACGGTGCGCAGGAGCCGTTCAGTGCTTCTATTGATTGATGACAATTCCTCCAAAGAGGGATCGCCGGAAGCGCCGAGAAACATTTGAATCCTTTCCGCTTCCGCCTGCAGAATATGGGATAGTCCGATTTCTTCCATAGCCACGGATGAAAGAAGGAGGTTCAGGGTCTCACATCTGGAGAGTGTAATGTCGGGGGTGATGTTCGGTATGTTTGGAAGAGACATCGATATCTCCCTCTTTTCTCTTGGTGTCATTATGCAAAAGTGCTATATCGTATTCTTATTCCGGGAGAGAAGAGATCATTACTGATGTTTTCGTTAATAAAATATCCCGGATATAAAATCCGGGATATTCGTTCGTTGATTTATTTTAATTCAAGTTTGACGTCTACATTTCCTCTTGTTGCTTTTGAATACGGACAGAACTCGTGAGCAGCCTGCACAAGCTTCTCCGCCGTTTCTTTGTCAAGATCTTTTGTATCAATGACGAGCGTTACGCCGATTTTGTAACCTCCGTCACTCTCATCTTTTAAAAGGCTGACCTGTCCTTCAATTTCAGAGGTCATGTCGATTTTTTGTTTTTGGGCGGCGAGCTCAAGCGCTCCCCCGAAGCAGGCAGCATATCCTGCCGCAAAGAGCTGTTCAGGGTTTGTGCCGGTTTCTCCGTCTTTTTTTGCATTCGGCATGATGATGTCAAAATCCAGCACCCCGTCTTCGGATTTAATATGTCCTGCTCGTCCGCCGACTGCGGTCGCTTTTGAAGTAAATAATGCCATTATTATCAGCCTCCTCATTGTACTTACTGTATATATTGCCCCTGCTCATATTTTTAAACATGAGGAATAGGAAATGGGCCGTTTTTCGGCTACAATAGGGGTAACGTTAACAAACAAAGAGTTGGTGAAAGAAGTAATGGCAGAAAAAGAATTTGAACATATGAAACTGGAGAATCAGCTTTGTTTTTTGCTGTACGCAAGCTCAAGGGAAATGACGAAGCGGTACAAACCGCTGCTTGATAAGCTCAACGTAACTTATCCCCAGTATTTGGCACTGCTTTTATTATGGGAGCACGAAGAACTGAATGTGAAACGGATGGGTGAGCTTTTGTACCTGGATTCCGGAACGCTGACACCGATGCTGAAACGGATGGAGCAGCACGGAATCATCATGAGAAAGCGGTCGGCTGAAGACGAACGATCCGTGACGATCAGGCTCACAGATGAAGGGCGGGCCTTGCAGAAAACAGCGGCGGATATCCCCATTGCCATGCTGGAACAGACGGGACGGTCAAAAGAGGAATTAAAGCAGTTAAAGCAGTCGCTTTATGAGGTTTTGAATACGCTGCACGGCAAAAAATAAGGATGCCCCGAATGGGCATCCTTATTTTTATTCTGCTGCCAGAAGCTTCACTTCAATATTTCCCGCTGTCGCTTTTGAATACGGACAGACACCGTGCGCTTTTTGGATAAGGGCTTCAAGCTCCTGTTTATCAATGCCAGATGCTTTGACCTCAAGCGTAACGCCTAGTTTATATCCTTGGTCTGCTTCATCTTTCAACAGACTGACATGCGCAGTGACCTCTGTTGCAATACTCAGACGCTCTTTTCTCGCTACGAGCTGAAGAGCGCTGTCAAAGCAGGCTGAATATCCTGCGGCAAACAGCTGTTCAGGGTTTGTAGCATGCTCGAGCTTTTTTGCTCTTGGCGTTCCCGGCATGGCAACATCAAGATTCAGCACTCCGTCAGAAGACGTGACTTTCCCTTCACGTCCGCCGGCGGCTGATACGGTTGCAGTAAATAATGGTTTTGTCATGTAAATTCACCTCTATTATATTGTGTGCAATTTAATATTACACAATATAATAGAGGGCGTCAATCTTTCCTCATAAAAAAAGCCTACCCTTTTTGAAGGATAAGCTTAAAAGATTATACGCGGATTTGTCCGTTTCCTTTAATGATGTTTTTTGTAGATGTTAACGCCGGAAGCCCCATCGGCCCTCTCGCGTGAAGCTTTTGCGTGCTGATGCCGATTTCGGCTCCGTATCCGAATTCAAAACCGTCCGTAAACCGGGTTGAAGCATTATGATACACGGCGGCGGCGTCAACGGCGGTCTGGAAGTAAGCCGCATGCTCGGCGTTCTCCGTCAGAATGGCTTCTGAATGGTTTGTGCCGTACTGCTGAATGTGGCGGACCGCCTCCTGTACGTCCTGCACCGTTTTTACACTGAGAATCGGCGCCAAGTACTCCGCTCCCCAATCGGCTTCTTCTGCTTGTTTCGCTTGAGGCTCCAGCCCGCAAATCACCTGATCTCCTCGGAGCTCCACGCCTTTTTCTGTCAGCTGATTCAGCAGCTTTCGGCCGTGTTCTTCAGCCCATTTTTCATGAATCAAAAGAGATTCAATCGCGTTGCAGACCGAAGGACGCTGTGTTTTGGCGTTGATGACGACCTCGCTTGCCATAAGGGGATCTGCTGACTGATCTATGTACACGTGGCAATTGCCCGCTCCGGTTTCTAAAACGGGCACGGTTGATTCCCTGACCACAAGATCAATTAAATTTTTACCGCCGCGCGGGATCAATACATCCAGCCCGTCATTTAATGTAAAGAGCTGTTTGGCGGTTTCTTTGCTTGTATCTTCTATGAGCTGAACGACATCAATCGGAAGCTTTGACAGCCCAAGTGCGCGTTTCATCACACTGACAAGCGCTATGTTGCTGTGGATGGCGGAAGAACTTCCTCTGAGCACAACCGCGTTTCCGGTTTTCAGGCAGAGTGTGGCCGCGTCTACGGTAACGTTCGGTCTGGCCTCATAGATCATGCCCACTACTCCGAGGGGCACGCGGATTTTTTCAATGGATAATCCATTTTCTTTTTGAATGGTCTCCAGCGACTCACCGACGGGATCTTCAAGACCGATTAACAGTTCCACGGCGTCCGCGATATCGAGCAGGCGTTTTTCATCAAGAGTCAGCCTGTCAATAATGTCAGGTGTCAGTCCTCTGTTCCGTCCCGCTTCAATATCTTTCTGATTCTCTGTTAAAATCAGCCGGCGTTCATTTCTGAGTCCGTCTGCAATACATTGGAGCGCTTCGTTTTTTTCAGCCGTCGTTTTCATGACCATTTCGGCAGCCGCTTCTTTTGCCAAAGCCGCCTTTTGCAATACTTCACTCATTTCTGTTCCCCCTCGTCAAATAAATTCACCCAATCATCTCTGTGAATCACTTCCACCTGCTTCGTTCCTGAAAGCTGGTCGCTCCGCTTCCCTTTGGCTTCTAAAATTTCATCGGATGAGTACTGCGTCTGCCCTTTGCCGATAATGCCCCCGGGTCCTCTGACTTCCACTACGGCCCCTTTCGGAAAACTGCCGCAGACATCGGCGACGCCGGCCGGGAGGAGACTTGACCCGTTATGGATCATCGCCTGCTCCGCTCCCCCATCAATGATGATTTCCCCTGATATCGGAGAATGAAACATGATCCATTGCCGTGTATTATTCACTGAGGATAGGTCTTTATCACCGATATATGTGCCGTCGCCTTTTCCGTCTAAAATTCCCATCAGTTTTTCCCGTCCGGAGCCGGTTCCGATAAATACCTTCACCCCGAGCGACAATGCGGTCTGGGCGGCGAGAAGTTTTGACTTCATGCCTCCGGTGCCGACCTTTGAGCCTGCTGATCCGGCATACCCGAGCAATTCTGGTGTGATGTCATTCAGATAGTCGAACCGCTTTGCGTCCGGGTTTTCATTCGGATTGGCATCGTACAGCCCGTTAATGTCTGTGAGAATCATTAATTGGTCTGCATGAATCAAACCGCTTACAAGCGCCGACAGCATGTCGTTATCACCGAACGTCAGCTCTTCAACTGATGTGGAATCATTCTCATTAATAATCGGCACGACGCCGCGCTCCAACAGTTCCATTACAGTAGCATAAGCATTTCTGTACCGCTCTCTTTTTGAGAAATCATTTCTTGTTAATAAAATTTGTGCCGGCGTCAGACCGTATCTTTTTAAATGGTCCATATATTGCTGCATTAAAAGCGTCTGGCCGACTGCGGCAGCTGCCTGCTTTCCTTTTATCGTAACGGGTCGCGACGGATAGCCGAGAGCGGAAAAACCCGCTGCCACCGCGCCTGAGGTAATGAGGATCACTTCATGCCCGTTTTCTTTTAATAAAGAAATGGCTTCCGTATGTTCCTTGATTTTTGCTTCATCAATACTTCCGTTACTGTTGGTGAGCGAGCTGCTCCCGATTTTCACAACAATTCTTTGTTTTTTCATCGTTTCTCCTCCGTGGCAATCAATCCAAACCGGCTCTCGTCAATAAAAAAAGCCCATTCCGTCCTGAAAAATAAGGACGAAATGGGCTTTCCGTGGTACCACCTTGTTTGAACGCGTTTTTCACGCGTCCCGCTTTCCTGTAACGCCAGGTTATCGCGCCTGAGTTTTCCCCTCAGGACTCCAAGGCAGGTTCGGCAGGTTTCATGCGGCAAAATGTTTCAGCGGGCCATTTTGCTCTCTGTCACAGAAAGTTCTGCGTACTGATCCTCTTCAACGCTCAATGATTTTTTTATATTATGCAAAGAAAACAGGTTCTTGTCAAGACATTTTCATCCATAAAAAACAGTCCGCCTCCCCGGCGGACCGCCATTAATTAAATACGATCGTTTTGTTTCCGTGAACGATGACGCGGTCTTCCAGATGCCATTTTACGGCTCTTGCCAACACGCTCCGCTCAATCGTTCTGCCGATATTCTTCAGATCCTCTGCGTGATCTCTGTGATCGACGCGTTCAATATCCTGTTCAATAATCGGCCCTTCGTCAAGATCGTCCGTCACATAGTGAGAGGTCGCGCCGATTAATTTCACTCCGCGCTCATAAGCCCGTTTATACGGATTAGCGCCGATAAAGGCCGGCAGAAATGAATGGTGGATGTTAATAATCCGATTCGGATGGGCAGATACAAAATCAGACGTCAAGATCTGCATGTAGCGGGCAAGAACGATCACATCAATCTTATACCGCTCCAGCAGCTCAAGCTGGCGCCGTTCCACTTCGGCGCGGATGTCTTTGTTAGCTTTCATGTAATGGAACGGAATATTCAGCGGTTCGACCACTTCTTTGGCCTCTTCGTGGTTGCTGATGACGACCGCAATTTCGGCCATCATATTGCCGCTTTGCCATTCCCAAATCAGTTCATGAAGGCAGTGCAGCTCCTTCGATACAAAGATCGCCACTCGCTTCAACTCACTTGCCAGAGACAGGCTCCATGTCATGCCGAATGTCTGGGCGATTGAGGCGAAAGCCTGCTGTAAGTCTTCTTTTTTCTCACGAATGCCCTTGCAGTCGAATTCGATCCTAAGAAAAAATCGTCCGCCTTCAGGGTCAGTCGTGTATTGATTTGATTCAATAATGTTTGCGCCATGTTCAAACAAAAACGCCGACACGGCCGATACAATTCCCGGCTGGTCGGGGCAGCTGACGAGCAGGCGCCCTTTTTCCTCATTCCCGCGGCGGTATTCTTTCAGCCGCTGTGTCATATATGAATTCATCTGTTTTAATCCCTCGTATCTTCATAATTCGTAACTTACTAATAGATTATACTGAAGATTTGATAAAAATCAATTTACGAAAGAATTTTCAGCCCTACGGCAGCGCATAAAATAAGCGCAATGAAAAAGATGCGCTTCGCATCCTTCTGCTCGCCGTAGAAAAGAATGCCGGCTAGTGCGCCGCCCGCCGTGCCGATACCGGTCCAGATCGCATAGGCCGTGCCCATCGCGATTGTCTCCATCGCATAAGAAAGCAGGGAAAAAGAAGCCGCAAATCCGGCGATAATGAAAAGAATCCATTTGACTTTCTTTTCTTTTTGAAATTGATTCATTAAAATCACCCCGAGCATTTCACAAAGACCCGCGGCTATCAGGCTGATCCAATGCATTACGCCTTCTCCTCCTTCGTCTCAGGCTTATCCTGTGTGACCAGCTTTAACCCGATGACGCCGATCAGCAAAACGCCGATCAGCACGATTTTCACCGGATCGGCCTGTTCTTTGAAAAGCAGGATTTCACTGAGCACGGTGCCCGCTGTCCCGAGTCCGGTAAAGACTGCATATACCGTTCCTACGGGCAGGCTGTCTGTCGCCTTGATTAATAGATAAAAACTGATGATGATTCCCGTAATCGTGCCGCTCCACGCCAGTGCCGAATCAGCATGTTTCAGGCCGGTGACCCATACCACTTCAAATACGGCCGCTATGACCACTAAACCCCATTTCATGTTCTTCACCCTTTCAGTATCCGGACAATACAAAAAAGCCCGGATAGTCGTCTCTCATGAGATTGACTCTCCCGGGCTTTTTCCCCTCCGTGTGCATATGCGGAAATATGTGCGCATATGTGTTTTCTCTCGGACCAGGCCATGTATGAACATGCGGAACCCTAGAAAACATGTCTGTTCGTATCATACTACATTTCGCCGAAACGTTCAACGTCAGATGTGATGTCAAAAACCGTCAGCTGCCTCTCCCATTTGGTAACGGTCTCACCGGGCACCATACCGATTTTTTCCGCGACACGGACGGAGGCAGCGTTTTCCGGATCAATCAGCGCCGCTATACGTCCGTATTGCTGCGTGTGAAAACCGTAGTCCAGACAGGCGTTCGCCGCCTCTGTCGCATAGCCGCGGCCCCAGCGGCGGCGGGCAAACATATAGCCGATTTCCATCAAAGTGTTTCCGTTTACCGTCTGCGGAACGATTCCGCATTGACCGAGAAATGCGCCCGTCTCTTTATCCTCTGCGATCCAAAGACTGACGCCGTATCCTGCGGCCAATCGTTTGTTCCAGGCAATCCATTCCTTTGTTTCCCGTCTGCTTTTAAGAGAAGGATAATATTTCATGACCTCTCTGTCGGTAAACAGCCTGTACAAATTTTCTTCATCGTCATCCCGCATAGTCCGCAGACGGATACGCCCGGTTGTCAGGATGGTGCCGGAAGACTTATGTTTCATCATGCACGCCACGTCTCCTTTCCCTGTAATAGATTATGGATCCGGCAGGAAAAGTCCTTTCTCAGCATAAAAAAACCGCTTTTTAAAAAAGCGGTTTGACGATTACCAAGGTTTATCTGTTCCGAGCGCCTCGGCCAGGGCCTTGCTGTGTTTTAAGCGGTTTTTTCGTTCTCCGGCGCGCTGAACGGCCGTATTGTGAAGCATGACTTCTTCCTCGGTTTCCGGCACGATCCGCGGAACGGGTACCGATTTCCCGTTTGAATCAAGCGCGACAAAGGTCAGAAACGACGTTGCCGCAAGCTCGCGTTCGCCCGTCATCAGATGTTCTTTAATGACTTTGACAAACACCTCCATAGACGATGTGCCGACCCATGTGACGTAAGATTCAAGGCATACGGAATCCTGTTGGCCGATGGGGCGCAAAAAATCTACAGAATCCATTGAGGCCGTGACTGTTTCACACCGGCAGTGGCGGGCCGCGGAAATTGAAGCGATATCATCAATGTAGCTCATCAGCTTTCCGCCAAACAGCGTATTGTGATTATTCGTATCAAGCGGAAAAACCCTGCTTGTTTTAACAACCCTTGTTTCTTTGCAAAATCTTGATTCTGGCAACTTCATATTATTTAAACTCCCCTTTGGTGTCTGGTCGTTTTGACTCATTCATCTGTACCCTATTAAACAATACTTTGACCGTTTTGTCTAAAATTTTAAATATTAAGTTGGTTAGATATTCTCTCATAAATGTTTCATTATTCATCACATCCGGGAATAATAAACGCACATTGAATACCGATAGGAGGATATCACATGAACGTATCCATTCCCAAATCCACGCGGAAACCGGCTTGCCGCAGTGAGTTTGATGCTTTGCAGACAGTCATCTTATGCCGGCCGGAACACATGGCCATCAAGGATATTATTAACGGAACGCAGAAACATTTCAAACAAGAAAATATTAACATACCCGTTGCCCTCAAACAGCATAGTGAGTTTATTGACATTTTAAGATCTCATCAGATTGAAGTCGTCCTGCTGCCTGCCGATCCCGCATTGCCTGAGCAGGTATTCACCCGGGATATCGGATTTGTCTTAGGCGAGACGGCGTTTATTTCAAACATGGCGGCTTCAGTCCGGCAGGGAGAAGAAAAAGTGTTTCAAGACCTGCTTGACAATAAGAAAATCCCCTATACGCGATTGAAAAAAGCGAACATTGAAGGCGGCGACATCTTGATCGCAGACGGCACCGTTTACGCCGGGCTGAGCAAGCGCACGGATAAAGCGGCTGTCCGGGAGCTGCGGGAGGCGCTGCCGGAGATGACGGTTGTGCCGATCCCTCTCAAGGAGGATTTCTTACATTTGGACTGTGTATTTAATATGATCTCGGAAACGGAAGCGCTATACTGCAAAAATGGCTTGCGGCAGAAAGAAATTGATCTTCTCTCCGAACGTTTTGAGATGATAGAAGTGCCTGAAGAAGAGCAATTCACGCTCGGCCCGAATATCCTGTCAATCGGCAATCAGACAATTATCAGCCTGCCGCAGCACCGTCATACGAACCGCGAGCTCAGAAAAAGAGGTTATACAGTCATTGAAACCGAGTTTTCCGAAATTATTAAATCAGGCGGTTCCTTCCGCTGCTGCACCTTGCCGCTTGTCAGAACATCTTAAACATTTACAAGGCAGTTTCCTTCAAGATACGTTAATATAGAGAAGACAAGACTCTAAAGGGGGAAACCGAATGGCTAAGTACATAGGATACGCGGGAACATATACAAAAGGCGGAAGCGAAGGCATTTATTGTTTCGAACTTGATACAGAAGCGAAAAGGCTCAGCCGGCCGAAGCTGGCAGCAAAGCTCGGCAACCCGACATACGTCACTCCGAATTCTGATAACAGCATGCTGTATTCCATTGAAAAGGCAGACGGAAAAGGCGGTGTCGCAGCCTATCAGATTCATCAGAACAGCGGGGAATTAACTTTTGTGAACCACCAGCTGATTGAAGGCCCGTCTCCATGCCACGTCAGCATTGATGATAAACATGAATATGTGTTAACCGCTAATTACCACAGCGGGAAAGTGCACGCCTTTCCCGTCAATGAGGACGGAAGTCTGCAGGAGCCGGCTGCCGAAGCCGCTCATACGGGAACAGGTCCTCATGAAAGACAAGAGAAACCGCATACCCATTTCGCAGGCTATACACCTGAGCATAACTACATTGCAGCCGTCGATTTAGGGACGGATACGCTTTATACTTACCAAATGAAAAACGGTTCGCTCACAGAGGTGAAAACTCATTCTTTCACACCGGGTTCAGGGCCGCGCCACATCGTTTTCCATCCGGCGGAAAAATACGCCTATGTCATGACGGAAATCAGTAATGAAGTCATCGCGCTTGAATACAACCCGACCTTAGGTGAATTCAGAGAGCTTCAGGTCATTTCCGCTTTGCCTGAAGGCTTTACGGACAAATCGCAAGGCAGCGCGATCCGCATATCTAAAGACGGCAGATTTCTTTATGCCGCCAACCGCGGACATGACAGCATCGCCATCTTTAAGATCAACCAATATTCCGGTGAATTGTCTCTTATTGAATGGGTGCCGACAGAAGGAAACTGGCCGCGTGATTTCGCGTTTGACCCTTCCGAGACATTCCTTGTCGCGTCAAACGAAGAAACGGGAAATCTGGTTTTGTTTGAACGTGATCCGGAAACAGGCAAATTGACTCTGCTTCAATCTGACATTCCGGTTCCGTATCCGGTCTGCGTGTCATTTCTGCATCAGGTTTAATTAAAAAAGAAAGCTGACAATATAAAGTCAGCTTTCTTTTTTGTATAAATGGCAGGCGACAAAACGCCCCGCCTTCACTTCTTCAAGCTCAGGCGTTATCTTACCGCAGAGCTCCATCGCTTCAGGACACCGCGTCCTGAATACACAGCCGCTCGGCGGGTTAAGGGGGCTCGGCAGCTCCCCTTTCAGAATAATCCGTTCACGCTTGTCCTCAAGAAGCGGATCAGGAATCGGGATTGAGGATAAAAGCGCCTTCGTATAAGGGTGAAGCGGTTCCCGGTAAAGCGCAGCGCTTTCTGTAATTTCCATCATGCGGCCCAAATACATCACGCCGATCCGGTCGCTGATATGCTTGACCATTGATAAATCGTGGGCGATAAATAAAAATGTCAGCCCTTTCTCTTTCTGAAGCCTTTTTAAAAGGTTGACGACCTGAGCCTGTACCGACACATCCAGCGCGGAAATCGGCTCATCCGCCACGATAAATTCAGGATGCAGAGAGAGCGCTCTGGCAATCCCGATTCTCTGCCTCTGTCCGCCGCTGAATTCGTGGGGATACCGGCTGCCGAAATCCGGATGGAGCCCGACAGCTTCAAGCAGTTCATCCGCCATCATCAGACGGGCTTTTTTTGTATTGTAAAGATTGTGGATTTCCATCGGCTCCATAATAATTTCCCTTACGGTCAGGCGCGGATTTAACGAGGCGTAAGGGTCTTGGAAAATCATCTGCAGCTTGCGGAAGAAGACCGACCGCTGTTCTGCCGCGGCACGGTGTATATCCGTCCCTTCATATGATACCGAACCGGCCGTCGGGTCATACAGACGGAGAATAACCCTTCCGAGCGTCGATTTACCGCATCCCGATTCTCCGACAAGTCCGAATGTTTCCCCTCTTTTAATGTGAAAGCTGACACCGTCGACTGCTTTTACGGCTTTCTTTCTTCCTGCGTCAAAATGCATTTTCAGCCCGCTGACTTCAAGGAGCGGAGATGCCGTCATTTTCTATTCCCCCTTTTCACTTATACAGCGGCGTACGGTGCATAATTCTTTTTCATAGACGGTTCCTTCCAAAGACAGCACTTCGATTGTTTTTCCCGTTTTCGGGGAGTGCAGCATTCGACCGTCTCCCAGCGCCAAACCGACATGGTGGATCGCGCCTTTTCCTTCTTCATAGGCGAAAAACAAAAGGTCAGCCGGCCGGATATCGTTTACCGCCGCACTGCATCCGGCTTTTGCTTGGTCCTTTGCATCACGGGGAAGGGTATAGCCGTTTGCTTTAAATATCGAATACATAAACCCGGAACAGTCAAACCCGAAACCGCTCAGTCCTCCCCATAAATACGGAAGCCCGAGAAACATCATGCCCGTTTCGATGACATCGGCCGCCCGTCCTTCCGTATGCCGGCACTCGTCTGCGTCAGCTTCATTTACGAACCGTTCTCCGAGCGGCGTCACCACCCGGAAAAAGCCTTTCTCACGTCCTGATGCCCGAAGACGCGTTAAGAAACTTACTTCCAAGTCCGGTTTGCCATTTGTGTGATATAAAAAAGCTGTCGGTTTGGTAATCCATACAGCGGGGGAAGATGTATGAAAGCCGTCTTTTGAAAGCTGGCTTTTTTTCATCCACCCCGGATATCCGCGCACATCCTTGTTTGAAGGCTGGCCGGGAACGGCGACAAAAGCCCATTCCCCTTCCTCTTTGAGAATGATCACCTCTTCCCCGAAAAGCGCTTGCGTTTGGACAAGGTTGTCTGTGCATAATTGCAGCCGCTCTTCATATCCCATAGACGCTAACCATTTTCTGATCTGCGGCGGGTTTTCGAGCATCGGCGCATCATACGAACGGGGAGATGACGGCAGCGTCCATACATTGGCTGCCGCCGCTGTAACGGCTGCTCTCATCTTTTCGCCTCCTCTTGTATCGACACACCGGTAATGCCGAGACCCGGTTCATCGGGAATCGTAATCTGACTGCCGCTGTATGTGATGCCGCCTTGAATCAAATCATCTTTCAGCATAAGCGGCGCATCAAAATCAAACCTTGTCACATTCCGTTTGGCCGCGGCAAAATGAGCCGCGGCGGTGATGCCGAGCTTGGTCTCAATCATGCTGCCGACCATGCATTCCACGCCGCACGTTTCCGCCATCGCATTGATTGTTTCCGCCTGCTTTATGCCGCCCGCTTTCATCAGCTTAATATTAATTAAATCGGCGCTTCTCGTCTGCAGCACGTGAAAGGCCTGACGGGGGGTAAAGACGCTCTCATCCGCCATAATCGGCGTGTCTACGGCATCTGTGACCTGCTTCAGCCCGGCGATATCGTCTTTATGAACAGGCTGCTCGACAAGCTCAATGCCCAGGCCGGCGTCTTCCATCTTTCGGATCGCAGTCACGGCTTCTTTCGGCGTCCAGCCTTGGTTGGCGTCCAATCTCAGTTTGACGTTTCCGCCGACACGTGATCTGATCGCCTGAATCCGCGCAACATCGTCCGATATGTCACCTATGCCGACTTTTATTTTTAAAATATGAAATCCTTTGTTCACATAACGGTCTGCATCCCCCGCCATCTCTTCAGGAGAATTAACGCTGACGGTAAAATCTGTTTCCAGTGTATTCCGATAGCCGCCGAGAAGCCGGTAAAGCGGCTGTCCGTGCATTTGCGCCCATCCGTCATATACAGCCATATCTACCGCGGCTTTTGCGCTTTGATTTCTTTCCAACAGCCGGCTGATATCATACAGAACAGCTTCCGTGCCGGAAAGGCTCCGTCCCAAGAGAACAGGCTTCAGCACATCGTGGACGGCGCTTTCAATACCGTCCGCGCTGTCGCCTGTAATGACAACCGTCGGCGGCGCCTCCCCCCAGCCGGTCAGACCGTTGTCAAAAGTGAGCTTCACAATGACCGATTCAGCATTGTAAACCGTGCGTAAAGCGGTCTTAAACGGCTTTTTCAGCGGCACGGACATCCGTCCCGTTTGAATATCTGTAATCCTCACGCCTGATCACTCCCTTCCGGAAACCCCCGATTCAATCGTTACCGCTTTAGCCGCCGTATCCATAACCGCGCGGACTCCGATCGGAACGGCGAAGCTCGGTGAACAATGGCCGATTTTAAAACCTTTAAGCGCGGGCTTCCCTGATTTGACAATGTAATCATTCAGCACTTGCTCTAAGGTGAGGGACTTTTCTTTGTTTTTCGGTTCGCATTGGTGAAAATCACAGACCAGGATTCCGGCTGCGTCTGACAGTTTTCCGGCCATCTTTAATTGATTCAGCATTTTGTCGATTTGATACGGCTCCTCATCAATATCCTCGATAAACAGCAATTTGTCTTTCGTATCAATTTCAAACGGCGTGCCGAGCGTGGACGTAATGAGCGACAAATTTCCGCCCGCAAGCTCTCCCTCGGCCCTTCCGCCTGTCAGCACCTCAAGCGGAGAAATGTCCTCCGTATAGGTGAATTCCGTTTCTGTAAAAAGCTGATGATACGACGCTTTTGTCAGGGGATCAGCATCTTCAAGCCCGACATCCGTGCTCAGCATCGGGCCGTGAAATGTGACGAGCCCCGTATTTTGATGAATGGCGGTATGTAAAAACGTAATATCACTGTATCCCCAGAAAATTTTCGGATTGCGGCGGATTAAGCCGAAATCGATGTCGGCGGCAATGCGGCCCGTGCCGAATCCTCCGCACGCGCATATCACCGCTTTAACATTCTGATCACTAAACATGTCATGGAGATCATCGAGGCGCGCCCGGTCCTCTCCCGCCAAATAGCCGTGACGAGTCTTCAGCGCCCGGCCGAGTTTCACATGAAGGCCAAGCTCATTCTCTAAAAACAGCAGCGCGGTTTGCAGCGTCCCGCTCTCAGGCGGGCTTGCGGGCGCAATCACACCGACCGTGTCGCCTTTTTGCAATGCTTTCGGTTTATGGTTCATGACTTTTTCAATCTCCTTTCCGGATTGAAAAGTGAAACACGCCGCTCCTTTAACGGCAAAAGAGCGGCATATGTTTCCGCTGTAAGATCAGGACTTTTCCGCCCATTTCAGATCAATGTAACCGACGGGGTGCCGGACAATGCCCTTCACGCCGCTGTTCTGCAGATGCACCTGATTGTAAAAGTAAATCGGAATGATCGGAGCCTCATTCATGAGCAGCTTTTCCGCTTTATGCATGAGTGCAAAACGTTTTTTGGCATCGGCTTCCTGTTTTGCCTGCTTGATGTAGCCGTCGTATGCCGCGCTTCCCCAGCCGGTGCGGTTCATGGAATTATCCGTCTGGAAAGCCTCAAGAAAACTGATCGGATCTGCGTAATCCGGTAAAAATGAGCTTTGAGAGAACTGGAACTTCAGTCCTTTCTGCTCTTCTAAAAAGACGTTCCATTCCATATTGGCGAGCTTAACGTCTATACCGAGCACACTTTTGAGCTTCTGCTGAATCGCTTCCGCTATTTTCTTATGCTCCGGTTTTGTGCTGTATGTCAATGTAACGGCGGGCAGCTTGTCATAATGCTCTTCTGCCATGCCTTTTTCCAGCAGTTTTTTGGCTTCTGATTCATCCGGATTTAATAAACTGCCGCCCGCTTCGCGGAAATCTTTCCCGTCAGGCTGAGTAAATCCCGGGGATACAAAGGCATGTGCCGGCTTTTCACTGTTTTTGGTCACATAATCCGTGATTTCTTTCTGATCAATCGCTGCCGCGAACGCTTTTCTGATCTTTTCATTTTGAAACGGCTCCATTTTCACGTTAAAACGATAGAAATAGAGTCCGGCCTGATCCCACATGCGGACATTTTTCCCTCCCATCAGCTGCTCGCTCAGCTCTGCCGGCACAAAGGCGGTATCCAAATCCCCCGACTGAAACATCTGATAATCGGTATTCCGGTCACTGACCATCGCCCATGTGACTTTATCCAGTTTCACCGTCTTTTTATCCCAATACGTCTCGTTTTTGACCATCGTCATGCTGTCGTCATGCTTCCATTCCGTCAGTTTAAACGGCCCGTTGCCGACAAATGTTTTTGCTTCAGTGAACCATTTCGGATCAGCCTTGGCGACCTTCTCATTAATCGGGAAATACGCCGGATTGGACACGACGTTCAGAAAATAATCCTGCGGCGCCGCCAATGTGACGACAAGCGTTTTTTTATCTTTTGCCGTGACTTTCACGTCTTCGTGTTTGCCTTTTCCGCTGTTAAATTCTTCTCCGCCTTTGATCATGTAGCCGAGAAAAGCGGAAGATGCGCCCGTTTTCGGATCGAGCATCCGTTTCCAGGCGTACACGAAGTCTTCCGCCGTAACGGGATCGCCATTTGTCCATTCGGCGTTATCACGGATATTGAAGGTATATGTCAGCTTATCAGCGGACACCTTCCAGCTTTCCGCCATGGCCGGTTCGGGCTTATTATCTTTTCCGAGCCTCGTCAATCCTTCCATGATGTTATTCAGCGGCTGCCAGGAAACATTATTAAATCCGATCGGCGGATCAAGTGAGGTCGGCTCATTTTCGTTATTGAGCCGCAGCACCGTTTCACCCCCCTGTTCTTTTGCTTTGCCGGGTTCTGTCCCCGCCTGTTCATTGGCTGTACAGCCCATCAGAGCAAACGAAACAACAGCAATCACACCGATCGCCCATCTCTTTTTCATTTCAATCCCCCTTTTTCCTCTGCTGCCGTCAGCTGCTGCTTCAGCCGCTCTGCACGGTGATCCTGAAGCCAGCAGTTGACGATATGGCTTTTGGATTTCATGGTTGTTGCCGGGTATACCTTTTCACAGACGATCATCCTGTCCGGGCAGCGGGCGGCAAACGGGCAGCCCGGCGGCGGATCGAATAAATCAGGCGGCGTCCCGTCAATCGGCGAAAGCTCACTATCCTCCATATCCAGACGCGGCACTGAACGAAGCAGCCCCTTTGTGTATGGATGAGCCGGACGGTAAAAAATATCATGCCTCGTGCCGATTTCGGCGATTTTCCCCGCATACATGACGGCGACTCTGTCGGCGGTCTGAGCGACGACGCCGAGATCGTGTGTGATCAGAATAATAGACACGCCTGTTTTTCTTTGAATCTTCTTAAATAATTCAAGGATTTGTGCTTGAATCGTCACATCAAGGGCCGTTGTCGGTTCATCGGCGATCATAATTTCCGGCTCGCAGATCAGAGCCATTGCGATCACGATCCGCTGCCGCATGCCCCCGCTTAATTGGTGAGGGTACTGCTTCAGGCGGGATTTCGAGTCCGGGATACCGACCAGATCCAGCATGGCGAGAACTTCGGATTCAGCTTGTTTTCTTGTCATGGCGCGGTGTTCCAACAGCGCTTCTGAAAGCTGATTCCCTATGGTCAAAGTCGGATTGAGCGCCGTCATCGGGTCCTGAAAGATCATAGAAATATCGCGCCCCCGGATTGCCCGCATTTCCCGATCCGACATTTGGCAAAGGTCTTTCTGTTTAAATTGTATGCTTCCGGATTCAATCTTTGCCGAATGTTTCGGAAGAAGGCCCATCACGGCTTGTGACGTCACGCTTTTTCCGCAGCCAGATTCGCCGACGATCGCAAACGTTTCACCTTTATATAAATCGAAGCTGACGCCTCTGACGGCTTTTACAGTGCCTCCGTATGTTGAAAAAGTAACATGCAGATTTTGAACGGAAAGAACTTGCTGCGCCATTTTTCCTACCTCCTCAGTTTCGGGTCTAACGCGTCCTGCAAGCCGTCTCCAAGTACGTTAAACGCGTACATCGTCAAGGAAATGAAAAAAGCGGGGAAAAACAGCCGCCACCAATGGCCTGATAAAATCGCCGGCAGCCCGTCGTTTGCCATGACTCCCCAGCTTGCAAACGGCGCCTGAATGCCGAGTCCGAGAAAACTTAAAAATGATTCCGCAAAAATCGCCGCCGGCACCGTAAGCGTCATTTGGACGATAATGGCTCCCATCGTATTCGGCAGCAGATTTTTCTTAATAATCCGAAATGTTTTCGCTCCAAACGTTTTCGAAGACAATACGTGTTCATCATGCTTCATCCTCAGCACCTGCCCTCTGACAATCCGCGCCATGCCGACCCATCCCGTCACGGTCAGAGCGACGATAATGGAACTGAGCCCCGGCCCCATCAGCACCATTAACAAAATGACAACGAGCAGATACGGCAATCCGTAGAGAACCTCGATGATTCTCATCATGGCGCTGTCTGTCCGGCCCCCTTTGTAGCCGGCGACGCCTCCGTAGATAACGCCGATCAAAAAGTCGATCAGCGCCGCCATCACACCGACAAATAAAGAGATCCTCGCTCCGTACCATGTTCTTGTAAACACGTCCCGGCCAAGTTCATCGGTTCCGAACCAGTGTGAAAAAGACGGCGGAAGATTCTGCTCGGCGAGCGTCTGCCTTGTCACGCTGTGCGGTGATATCAGCGGACCGAACACAGCCGATAGAAACAGGCAGCATAAAATCACAAGCCCGGCCATCGCCAATTTGTTCTTTTTAAGCCGCCGCCACGCATCCTGAGTGTAAGACAGGCTCGGACGCTTGACCGACTCGGTTTCACCCTTTCTTTCCGCGCCCGGCTGAAACCAGTCATCAGGCACTTCTGTGTGTTTTACCGTTTCTTGCGGGAGATTCATCAGGATCACCCTTTCTTATGAAGTTTTATGCGCGGGTCTAACAGGCCGTATGCCAAATCAACCAGAAACAGCAGGACGATCAGAATCACACTGTAAAATACGGTCGTTCCCATGATGACCGGGTAATCACGCTGATTAATGCTTTCTACGAAATATTTGCCCATTCCCGGTATGGCAAAAATTTTCTCGATGACGAAACTGCCCGTTAAAATACTTGCGGCAAGCGTCCCGAGTACTGTCACAACAGGCATAAGAGCGTTTTTCAATGCGTGTTTGATCACAATTTTGACGGGAGAAAGCCCCTTTGCTTTTGCCGTGCGGATGTAATCCTGAGTCAGCACTTCGGCCATGCTTGATCTTGTCAGCCTCGCGATAATGGCCATGGGACCGACGGCAAGCGCAACAGTCGGCAGGACCATGTGAACGGGACTCGTCCAGGTAGCTGCCGGAAACCATTTCAGATGAACCGCAAATTGCTGAATCAGCAGTGTAGCCATAATAAAATTCGGAATGGAAATCCCGAGCACCGCAAGGCTCATGGCCGCGTAATCGAGAAAGCCGCCGCGCCTGAGAGCGGCCATTATGCCGAGCGCGAGCCCGGAAATAACAGCGATGATGATCGCCGTTATCCCAAGCTCAAATGAGACCGGAAACCCGCGTTCAAGCATAGCGTTTACACTGTCTGACGGTTTTTTAATTGAAGGACCGAAATCAAAGGTAAGAATGGATTTTAGATAGATGGCGTATTGAGTGATAAGAGGTTCGTTCAGATGGTAGTAGGATTCGAGATTTCGCTGGACCGCTTCGTTTGTGCCCCGCTCTTCGTTAAAAGGCGAGCCGGGTATCACTTTCATCATGACAAATGTCAGAGTGGTGATGACGAGGACGGTCATAATCATGGCGATAAAACGTTTGATAAAATACCGCAGCAATGCCGTTCACCCCTTTAACAGAATGTTGTTCTCATGGCGAGTTCTGTCATGACGAGCATGGCCTGATAGGCTTCCGGCATGTCTTTTGCCTGAAATTGAACGATTGTCGTTCCCGGGATGATTTCTGTGCCCGGCATTAAATGGGCCCATTCAGCCTGTCCGTAGTTGGCAAATTCAATGCCTAATACAGGTCTTTCAGGCGGAGTCAGCGGTTTGACCTTATCTTTATTTTTGAGCGCATAGGCTGTTTTTTCCGTCAGGAGCCGTCCGGCTTTTTGAGGGGACAGACATTTGACCGCGGTTCTTGAAATGGTTTGTTTGACGGCGGCAGTCGTCACATTCGGGATCAGCTCCTCCGCCTCTTTTGCGGCGCAATCATCTCCGGCAGCCATGATGACAGGGACATCGTAAAATCCGGCGAGATAGGCATTTAACCCCAGTTCACCGACCGGCTTATCATTTATGTAAAAGTGGCGGACGCCGAATATCATGCTGTGCGACATGACGCCCGGCATCGACGCTCTCGCATGATAGCCGATAAACATCACACCCGAATACGATTCATCAAGCCCCTGCATCATGGAAAACGGCTTGACATCCCCCGTAATCAGCTCTGCCTCAGGGTGAAGTTTTTCCGCGAGCAGATTATTCATCTTTGAGTGGCTGTCATTCACGGTCACTTCCGTGCATCCGTTATTAAACGCTTCTGCGATGCACCAGTTCGCTTCTTCGGTCATCAGAACCCTGCCGCGCTCATAATTGTGCATGCGGGAATTGACAAATGTTTCATCAGGCAGTCCGGAAATCCCTTCCATATCCACAGATAGATACAGTTTCATGTAATGCCTCCTTTTTTACTTAAAATTTCGATATTAAATTATGAATATTCTAACAAATTATATTAAAAAAGGATGAAACATGCAATATACCATTCTGCCATTATAGGAAAAAACAAACCCTTTTCACCGGGAAAAGGGTTTGCTGATAGAAAAAGTTACATACTGTTTTTGCTTATGTGATGACGCTGAAACTGTCTGACCGCACTTCTGTATTCATGATCGGGAATGACCTGATGCCTGATCGGTTCAGGAGCCTGCGGCGAAGGCTCTTCAGCCGCCTGCTTACGGACGGCATGCGGTTTATGCGCCAGCTTATGCCCCATGCCGGTCGCATTCATGACAAATGATAAACACACTAAAAGCAAACTTAAGATGAAAGCAATAAGAAACAAATCGCTGTATGTCCCCATCAGCAGGTCATGCGGCGATTGTGTGCCGCGCGCGCCCCGAAGCGTGCCGGAAGCATCTCTTTTCGTAAAATACCCTATTAAAACAGGAGCGCCCATATAAATGAACAGCCTTAAAAACTGAACTGCCGTCATGCGTTTCACCAGTTCCGGAAGCGGTCCGCCCAACGCGGCTCCCATCAGTCCGGCTGCCACAATAAGCCCTGTCCCGGCCGCCAGCATCACGAAAAGCCCCGCAAATAGAATAAGCGGTATATGATGATCTGCCGTCATCCATTGGAAATTCACGAACACCAGTATAACAGAGCCTGTTATGCCGAGCATGCCCGGACCGACTTTATCATATGCTAATGCACTGATGACAGCGGCGATGGCCACGCCTCCCAAAAGGCTCGCATATAGGAATATCAGTTGAGTTTGTGACATATGATATGCGGTCTGAAGCTCCCCGTGAAATGCCGAAAGACTGACCGCTATGGAAATACTGCCCGCAGCGATCATGAAAACACCCAGAATCGGCTTTGGAATCAGCATAAGTTTAATCGAAATCAGCGCATGTTCGTTTCTGTACTGCATGATCAGCAAGATGAGAAGAATGGCGATGCTTCCTCCAAATCCCGCCAATGTCTGCCATGATGAAAAGCCCCATTTCGGCAGATGAATAAATGTATAGGCGGTCAGCACGGCTGATACACCCGCTAACAGAAAACCGATGCCGTCAAATGGAGATTTTTCAGCATTTTTATGAGCGTCATCCCGCAGCCACATATAACTGAAAATGAGGCCGAAAAAAGACAGCAGGCTAAAAATGCCGAACAGCCAATGCCAATGGCCGGCGCTTGCCGCCGCCGTGCCTAAAACGGTCCCCATAATGACGGAACCGTAAAATCCGCCGATTAACACAAATAATGCGTAATTCCGGCGCTCAATCGGAAACGAAAGCACCAGCATGGGAATCATAATCATCAGCATAGTACCCGCCGCAGCTCCCTGTAAAAAACGGCCCGCGGCGAGCGGATAAATATCATTTGTCACAGCAGCAAGGAGCGCTCCGATGACACCCGCGGCCATCGAAATCATATAGACAGGCCGGGAGCCGAATCTTTTTCTTAAATACGGCCCCGCCGGCACGAATAAGGCAAATGCCATATTACCGATAATAATCGGATGAAAAGAGTCAAAGTTTTCCCCGCCGACCGTCTGCCGGACAAGGCTTTGGACAGCCGAAAGAGCGGTATTCGACATCAGCCCCGGCCCGACCGCCAATACAGCAAGCAGAGAAATGATCCAGTGATGTTTTTCTTTCATTTGACAGCTCCTTTCTGACTATTTGACAAAGTGAAAAAGCTAACAGATTTCCCCCATTAGCTTGACAGAATTTTCGTATCTATTCATGTGAAGGATTGAACATAATATCTCATTTATTATTTCAAATCCGATGGAAATTGTCAATATAAAGCGCCGCCGTCCGATTTCATCTTTTTCACAATTTCCCACAATCTTTTCATTATTATCCCACACTTTTTGTTTAAGATGGAGTCAGTAATAATAGGCAAATCATGCTATGATGAAATAGAGAAACGGAGTGAACATGATGGATAACTATCGTGATGAAAATCGGACAGACCAAAAAGAACAGGAAGTCCTTTTAGTAAAAGAAAACCCGCAGCCGGCCGGATATTCCGCGCCGGACGAGGACAAGAAAAAACGAAGCTTCGGCTGGTTCAGACCGCTTCTCGGCGGAGTGATCGGCGGAGGGCTCGCCCTCGGCATCTATACATTTACGCCGCTTGGAGACCATCAGACTCAAGATACTTCCAATCCGGCTCCCGCTCAGGAAACGTCATCGGTAACCGCCAAGCAGACATCTTCTGATTCCGGCAGCGGCAAATCGGCAAACAGCTCATCGGCAAATTCAAGTAGCATTTCGAATATGGTGGAAGACATTTCACCGGCGATCGTCGGGATCACCAATCTGCAGAAGCAGCAAAGCAGTTCCGATTTATTCGGTTTCGGATCAAGCTCAGATTCAAACTCAAATTCGTCGGGTGATGATGCGGAAACGGGATCGGGTTCAGGCGTTATTTTTAAGAAAGCAAACGGCAAAGCGTATATTATTACGAATAACCACGTGGTCGAAGGCGCCTCTTCCCTTAAAGTGTCATTATATGACGGCACCGATGTAACAGCTAAACTCGTCGGCAGCGACTCTCTGACAGACTTGGCCGTTTTAGAAATCAGTGATAAACACGTGACAAAAACGGCAAGCTTCGGCAGCTCATCCGCTCTCAGAACGGGTGAATCCGTCATCGCCATCGGTGATCCGCTCGGAAAAGACCTTTCCCGCACCGTCACACAGGGCATCGTGAGCGGTTTAAACAGAACCGTCTCGATTTCCACGTCAGCTGGTGAGTCAAGCATCAATGTCATCCAAACCGATGCCGCGATCAATCCTGGAAACAGCGGCGGGCCGCTCTTGAATACAGACGGCAAAATCATCGGCATCAACAGCATGAAAATCAGCGAAAGTGATGTAGAAGGCATCGGCTTTGCCATCCCGAGCAACGATGTAAAACCGATCGCCGAAGAGCTTCTCACGAAAGGACAGGTGGAGCGCCCTTATATCGGCGTGAGCATGATCGACTTGGAACAAGTGCCGCAAAACTATCAGGAAGGCACACTCGGGCTTTTCGGCAAACAGCTGAATAAAGGCGTTTATATTCGCGAAGTGGCGCAGGGCTCACCTGCAGCCAAAGCCGGATTAAAAGCAGAAGACATCATTATCAGCTTAAAAGGGAAAGAAACCGACACGGGCAGCGAACTTCGCAATATTCTCTACAAGAATACGAAAGTCGGCAGCACCGTTGACGTGAAGATTATCAGAAACGGCAAGGAAATGACGAAAAAAATGAAACTGACTCAAAAAGAAGAAACATCTTCTTAACAAAAATCCAAGGCAGCCGCCTTGGATTTTTTATATACAGATGAAACTTTAGGCCTGGATCAGCCGTATGACCTAGTGTACAAAGGAGGATACATACATATGAAACAAACCGGACTTTTGCTGGTCGTTACCGGCCTGATCTTGCTGCAGCTGAGCATTCAGCTTCCTCAGCAAAACGCTGCTTGGGGAATGACGCTTGGCGCAAGCATTTTACTGAACCTTTCGGGAACCGGACTGATCATGCGCTCTCTGCACACGCAGACCGGCCGCAGATGAATAAAAAAAGCACCCTGTCCGCTGGCCGGACAGGGTGTTTCGGTTAAGACATATGCTGGTCCCGATAAATCTTTTCGTTTTTCATGCCGTACGCTTTTTGCACGATATAGAGCGGACGGTCTTTTGCTTCGTCATAAATCCTTCCGATATATTCGCCGATCATTCCGAGCATTAATAGAACGATGCCGCTGAATAACAGCTGTATCACAATCAGAGAGGACCAGCCCGTAATGGTGCTGTTCGTAAACAGCTTCATGTATAAAACGATAAACATATAGAGAAAACCCGCTCCGGACATGATCATTCCCGCATAGCTTGCCGCCTTGAGCGGTTTATGAGAGAACGTTGTGATTCCGTCCATGGAAAGCTTCAGCATTTTTTTAAGCGGGTATTTCGTTTCCCCCGCAAGCCTCTCATCTCGTTCATATTCTACAGCAGTCTGCTTAAAGCCGACCCAGCTGACGAGTCCTCTGACAAAAGGATTTTTTTCTTTTAATCTTTTCATCTCATCACAGACTTTTCTGTCTAGCAGGCGGAAATCTCCGGTGTCGAGCGGAATATCAATATCAGTCACGCTCCGCAGCAGCCGGTAAAACATAGAGGCCGTCTGTTTCTTGAAAAAGGTTTCTCCCTTTCGTTTCGTTCTGACGGCGTACACCACATCGTAGCCTTCTTTCCACTGCTCAATCATATCAAGGATTAATTCAGGAGGGTCCTGCAAATCGGCGTCAATGACGGCGATTGCATTCCCCTCTGCATAATCCATACCCGCTGTGATCGCGATCTGATGTCCGAAGTTTCTGGAAAAATCAATAATTTTCACTCTCGGATCAATCAGACTTTGCTCTCTTAAAATCTCAATACTGCGGTCTTTGCTTCCATCATTGACAAAGATCAATTCATAATGCTCTTTTGTTTGATCCATGACTTCTTTCAGGCGCTGATAGGTTGTCTGAATGACGAGTTCCTCGTTATAAACCGGGACGACTATTGAATATTGAATATGTCTGCTCATGTTTTTTCCTCCTATTCATCAGATTGAAGTTCGTATAGTGAAGCTGACTGATTCATTCCGCCCGGCCCGCCGCTCATTCGGCTGTTTTTACCCGCGGCCTTGCTGCTTTTTGTATCAGCTGCATCATGATTTTTCGTTTTCTGATCTGTGCTTGATTGCCATTTATCTAAAGATACTTTCTTTCCGTTTTTCTCAACCCACTGCACAATATCGTTATTTCCGCCTTTGCCCATTCCGGATGTTAAGAAGTATTTTACTTTCCCTTGTTTTACGAGCTTTTTAAATTGAGTCAGCGTAATGGCCGGGTCAGACCCGCTGAATCCGCCGATCGCCATGACCGCTTTTTTCGTTTTAATAATGTAAGGCGCCGCCGTGTTGGAATCGGTTGTAGCAAATAGATAGTCCGCTCCGGCGTTGTGTTTCTCTAAATAGTTGATCAGTTTTGTATTGACAGATGCGTTATCCATTCCCATGCCTTTTCCGCTTGTTGAAGCGAGCTGAGGGCCTGTTTCAGGCAATGAGCTGTTGCCTCCGTACAGAAGCGGTGTGCTCGCCCAATAAATCGGCATGACCATCAAGACGAGAAGGGCTGCAAGTGAAACATAATAACTGAGCGGTTTTTGGCGCTGTTTGAATACGAACAGGGCGATTGCTGCCACTGCGCCGAGAACGCCTGCTCCGATGCTCCAGCCTGCGCCGATTTGATCATTGTAGTTTCTGAGGATAAACAGCTCAAATCCGGTTGTCACAAGAATAGCGGCCGGCAATAGCCAAGTTTTCCATCCCGCATGCTTGCGGTACAGATGAACGAGGGCGACCCATCCCGCACCGACAAGTGCCGCGATCGGAGGCGCCAGCATAATGAGATAATAATGGTGGAAAAATTCCGCCACACTGAAGAATCCGGCAATCGGCACAAGCCACGCTGCCCAAAAAATCGTTTCCTTCTGTTCTGCTGATAATCGTCTTCTTTCTCTTGCCCCGGCGATCAATAAACCGGCCATTCCAAAAATCGCAAACGGCAGGAGCCAGCTGATCTGATCAGATAATTCCGTTTGGAAAAGGCGCAGCGGACCAGGGGTTCCCGTACCGAACATTCCTGAACCTGATTGCATTTTCGAGCCGGTGCCTGCACCGCTTTTCCCTCCGCCGCCGGGACCGCCTCCATCTCCGCCGCTTGGAGGGCCTCCTTGACCGCCGCTTGGCATTTTCCCGTTAGATGGAGGTGCCGTCATACTGCCGTTTTGTGATTTGTCTCCGCTTGCTGAACTGCTGCTTGAAGACTGGCCAGGCGGTTTTTGCATTTGTGAAGAACCGCCGGAAGAAGTCATCTCTTTCGATGCGTTTCCGTCCGGCCCGCCCTGCCCGCCGCCGGAACTTTGCCCTGTCAGCCGCTGAATCCCGTTATATCCGAAAGCCAATTCCAATACGGAGTTTGTCTGGCTGCTTCCGACATATGGCCTTTTGCTGGCAGGAATATTGTCAACAATGAGCGGCCATGACAATGAAACGGCTGTTAAAACGGCTAACGCGCTTACCAATGAAATGATTTTTTTCTTAATCGTGGTGTTTGCCGCAATGATATAGAACAGCAAGAAGGCCGGCAAAATCATATAAGCCTGAAGCATTTTTGTGTTAAAGCCTGCTCCCACGACAAAAAATGCCGCCAAAAGCCAGATCAGTCTGCCTTTTCTGATCGCTTTAAAGAGAAGCCAAGTGGCGAACAAGAGGAAAAAGACCAGTAAAGCATCGACATTGTTCGTCCGCGCGACCGCTACTGCGATCGGTGTACACGCCATGACAAATGAGGCGATGCGCGCCGCCGTTTTTCCGAACGTCGGCTTTATTAATAAGTACATGAATAGAACTGAACCTACACCCGCCAATGCCTGAGGCAGGATGACGCTCCACCCGTGCATACCGAATATCAGCGCGCTGATCGTTTGTATCTGGTATGTAACAGGCGGTTTATCTACCGTGATAAACCCGGCTGCGTCAAATGAAGCGTAAAAGAAATTATGAAAGCTTTGAAGCATACTCGTTACCGCTGCGGTGTAATAAGGATTCACCGTATCGTCATTCCAGATGTTGTACATATTCAAGAATGCGGAAGCGAGTAAAATGAGAATTAAGACTGCGTCTATCTCGTGTTTTTTCATTTTCACCTATGTTTTCACTCCTTTTGTTTAACTTTGAACAAGTGTAACAACCAAATGTGAAAAATTTATTAATAAACAAAGACAATTATTTTGCCGTTTACAAATAGGTAAAAAGAATGACAAAACGGGTAAAAAAGCAAAAAAAAGATGCCCCCGTCAAGCCGGGAGGCATCTGTCATGATTTCTGATTTACTGAATCGGTTTCAGCCGCGCTTCTATTTCAGAACGGCGGTGTTCGAGATAAGGCGGGAGCGCAACCGTTTTGCCTAGCTCTTCAGGTTTTTCATCAACCATAAATCCCGGACCGTCCGTTGACAATTCAAACAGAATTCCGTTCGGCTCCCGGAAGTACAGCGCTTTGAAATAATAACGCTCTACAATGCCTGAGTTGCTGAAACCTTCTTTCGTAATGATGCGGTGCCATAAAGCAAGCTCCTCTTCATTCTGAACGCGGAAGGCCACATGGTGCACGCTGCCTTTTCCAGGACGCTCGCGCGGAAGATCGTTTCTTTCAATGAGATGGACTTCTGTACGCGCGCCTCCGTTTCCGGATTCGAGCACCGTAACCGTGCCCCGGTCTTCATGCGTTTCTTTCCCGATTTCAGTGAAGCCCAGCACATCGGTTAACACACGCAGGGTCGGTTCTGCATACGGGACGGTCAATTCAACGGGACCAAGACCGCGGAAAGAATATTCTTCCGGTATACCGCTTTGCTTCACCGCTTCACCGATGTCTTTTCCTTTTTCGTCAGCTGTCAGCACAAGCCGCTGTCCTTCATGATCCTGAAAAGCGAGTGTGTCCCTGCCCGCTATTTTCACGATCTCACTGTGAGAGACCTGGTGCTCTTCAAATCGTTTTTTCCAATATTGCAGCGCTTGTGCGTCAGGGACTCGCAGGCCGATTGATGAAATACTGTTTGTTCCCGCATGAAACGGCGCAATCCGCGGAATTTCGAAAAACGTCAATTCAGATCCCGGATTGGCTGTTTCATCACCGTAAAACAAATGATACATCGTCGGTTCATCTTGGTTTACGGACTTTTTCACAAGCTTCAGTCCCATGATGTTCCGATAGAAATCTAAATTTTTCTGCGCATCAGCCGTCAATGCTGATACATGGTGTATTCCATTAACTTTCATTATGTTATCCTCCAGTCAATTATCTCGATTTCGAGATATTTTATATATACAATTTATGTTATCCGGATCGTAAAGTCAACCCATCTGCTTCACAAACGGTCTGCAGACTGCCGTCCCCAAAATAACGAACCTTCTATATAAAAAAAACATTAACGTTCGTCTTTAAAACAGTATTTTTTCCTTCTCAAAAGCAGAAACCTTTATCTTTTAGGCAAAACGACAAAATCAGAAAATTTATTTTATTCGTGTTTCAGCAATTAGGGTTTACAATATGGAAAATAGTTTTTTCAGCATGACGATTTTACATCTGGAGGGAAAGGATATGCAGATTGAAGAGAACGGACTTAAAAAAGAGATCGGCCTTACCATCGCCCTCTCACTTGTTATCGGCACCATCATCGGTTCCGGCGTATTTATGAAACCAGGCGCCGTGCTTGCCTACTCCGGTGATGCGAAAACCGCGCTTATCGCGTGGCTGTTAGGAGGCATTTTGACGCTTGCCGGCGGCTTGACCGTTGCGGAAATCGGCACTCAGATCCCGAAAACGGGCGGACTTTATACATATCTCGAAGAAGTGTACGGCGAATTTTGGGGCTTTTTGTGCGGATGGGTTCAAATTATCATTTACGGCCCCGCGATTATCGGAGCAATCGGCTTGTATTTCGGCTCTTTGATGGCGCACTTGTTCAATTGGGATTCCGGCTGGTCTAAATTGATCGGGATTTCAGCCGTTTTGTTTTTAAGCATCATTAACATTATCGGAACGAAATATGGCGGCATCGTACAGGGAATTACGACTGTCGGCAAATTGATTCCGATTATCTGCATGATCGTGTTCGGCCTTTGGAAAGGCGATCAGCATATTTTTACAGCCGTTACAAGCAGCATGTCGGACATGAATTTCGGCGCTGCCATACTGGCCACCTTGTTTGCTTATGACGGATGGATTCTGCTTGCGGCACTCGGCGGCGAAATGAAAAATCCGGAAAAGCTGCTCCCGAGAGCGATGACGGGCGGACTGCTGGTCGTCACCGCCATTTATCTTTTCATTAACTTCGCACTGCTGCACATTCTTCCCGCGACCGACATTGTCAAACTCGGTGAAAATGCCACAGGCACCGCTGCCGGAATGCTGTTTGGCGACATCGGGGGAAAATTGATCAGCGTCGGGATCATCGTCAGCATTTTCGGCTGTTTAAACGGAAAGATTCTCGCCTTTCCGCGTGTCTCGTTTGCAATGGCGGAACGGAAACAGCTGCCGTTTGCCGGACAGATTTCGCGGGTGCATCCGACGTTCCGCACCCCGTGGATTGCCGTGTCATTTCAGATCGCGCTGGCCATTATTTTTATGATCGCCAGCAATCCCGATAAGCTGTCTGAAATCTCTATTTTCATGATTTATATTTTTTACGTCATGGCCTTTTTCGCCGTGTTTATCCTCAGAAAAAAAAGCGGCGGAAAACCGCGCGCCTACAGCGTGCCTCTGTATCCGGTCATTCCTGTTTTGGCCATCGCGGGTTCACTGTTTGTGCTGATCAGCACGATCATTACAGATACACTGAGCTGCGCGCTGTCCCTTTTGATCGGCCTCGCCGGGCTGCCGCTTTATTTTTGGCTGAAAAACAGCAGAAAAAACTGACAAAAACGGTTCCTTTTACGGGAGCCGTTTTTTTTCTGGCAAAATCACGTGCAAAAGTTGACAGCAAATTCACATCTTTTGTTATACTTTTTAAGCAAGATGTCTGAATTCGAAGTATGTTACGTTTTTTTGGCAAAGTGGGTAACATAAGAAAAACAGGATGAGACACGTTTTTACGAAAAAATCAAGAGGCGTTTTTTTCGACTTTATCTATTTTTTTTCGACAAAAGGCTATATAATAATTTGATGTGTGCATTGTCTCATTCAAACAATGGAGGGTTTTTAATGATAAAAAGAAAAAAAGATAAGTTCTCACTCCTTTTAACAGAAATCGCAAAAAATATAGATGAAACTGCAGAGTATTTTGTGAACTTTAAAGTCACAAACCAAACAACACTTAAAGAATTTGCAGATACGTTAAAAGAATACGAAACAAAAGGTGACAATCATGTTCATGTCATGATTAAAGAGCTTAACAAAGCATTCATCACTCCTATTGAACGCGAAGATATCCTTCAGCTGACAAACAGCCTGGATGATGTGCTTGACGGAATTGAACATTTCTCTGCCATGATGGAGATTTTCTCAATTACTTCATCAGACGAGCATATCGACAAATTCAGCGGATACATTAGAGAATGTGCGAAAGAAATTTTAATTGCAACTGAGCTGTTGGCAGAAAACCGCTTAAAGGACATTCAGCCTCACGCCATCAAAATTAAAGAGTATGAGCACAACTGTGACAACCTGCACAGAAAATCATTAAAAAATCTTTTCGGCCATGAAACAGATCCGATCAAAGTGATCCAATATCGTGAAATTTATGAAACGCTTGAAGAAATTGCTGACTCTTGCCAAAGCGTTGCCAATAATCTTGAAACCATCATTATGAAAAACGCGTAACGAGGGGTTAAAATGGATACTCTATTACTTTTAACGATATTAATTGTCATTTGCGCTTTGGTATTTGACTTCATTAACGGATTTCACGATACCGCCAACGCAATCGCCACCTCAGTTTCGACAAAAGCGCTGAAGCCGCGGCACGCGATTATCATGGCCGCCATCATGAACTTTCTCGGAGCGATGACGTTTACCGGTGTGGCGAAAACCATTACGAAAGATATTGTGAATCCTTATACATTAGACAACGGATCGGTTGTCATTCTTGCTGCTTTACTCGCCGCAATCGTCTGGAACTTGATCACATGGTATTTCGGCATTCCGAGCAGCTCTTCACATGCGATTATCGGAGCGATCGCCGGTGCGGCCATTGCAGCATCAGGTTTTGCGACGCTTAATTATAAAGGGTTCATTAAAATTATCGAAGCACTTATTTTATCACCGATCATCGCCTTTGTTCTCGGCTTTATCGTATATTCGATCGTGAAGCTGATTTTTAAAGACAGCAACCTGGCGAAAACAAATAAACGCTTCCGCAGAGTGCAGATTTTGACGGCTGCCATTCAGTCCTATACACACGGAACAAACGACGCGCAAAAAGCGATGGGTATCATTACGATGGCGCTTATGACGGCCAATTTACATAAAAGTGATACAATTCCTTTCTGGGTGCAGCTCTCCTGTGCCCTGGCAATGGGTCTCGGCACATCCATCGGCGGCTGGAAAATCATTAAAACCGTCGGCGGTAAAATTATGAAAATCCGTCCGGTAAACGGCGTATCTGCCGACTTAACCGGCGCAGCCATTATTTTCGGGGCCACGTTTATTCATCTCCCTGTCAGCACGACGCACGTCATTTCGTCTTCCATTCTCGGTGTGGGCGCTTCCCACCGCGTAAAAGGCGTAAACTGGGGAACGGCTAAACGGATGCTCATTACATGGGTCATCACCCTGCCGATTGCAGGTACACTCGGCGCCATCGCCTTTTTCATCTTAGATCTGTTTTTCTGATGACATCCGCTTCTTTACAGAAGCGGTTTTTTTTGTGACAGGAAAATGATGTCATGACATAGAATGAACATAGCAGACCATTTTTCAAATTGTGAGGGATGCTCATGCTTTTGTTTTTTCAGATCATGGTGTGGACGATGGCGGCCGCACTCATTTTATATGTGTACGCATCCTGGCGGTATGAGGCAAAGGTGAAAGAAAAAATGTTTGCCATCCGTAAAACGTGGTATTTACTATTTGTACTGGGCTCCATGGTCTATTGGACATATGATCCTGAATCGCTCTTTGCCGCATGGAGACAATATTTGATTGTTGCCGTCTGCTTTGCCCTTATTGATGCGTTTATCTTTTTGAGCGCGTATATCAAAAAGCTCGCCGGCAATGAATTAGAGACGGATACGCGGGAAATTTTAGAAGAAAATAACGAAATGCTTCACTCCTATCTTGAAAAACTGAAAACCTATCAATATCTGTTGAAAAATGAACCGATCCATGTATATTATGGAAGTACAGAAGCTTATGCGGAAGGCATCAGCAGACTGCTGGCCGCTTATGCCGAAAAAATGAATGTCACGGCTTCCTTGTGCGACTATTCCGCACAATCGGATAAGGACCGCTTGACGGAGCATATGCCTGATGCGGCAGACGTTCAGTCCCGTCTTAACCGTAAAGACGTCTACTATGATCAAAAAGGCAGGCTTGTGCTTATTCCGTTTACAGTCCAGAACCGCCATTACGTGATCAAACTCACGTCGGAAAACCTGTTGACGGAATTCGATTATTTGCTTTTCACATCGCTAACAAGCATTTATGATTTAATGCTGCCAATAGAAGAGGAAGGTGACGGTTAAATGGAGCAGGCATTTCAAAACGGGCAGCCGGAACAAAGAGCGAAACCGTTCAAAATGTTTAAAAAACGTTCAATGACAAGTATCGCAAGTTACCAGGTCAGCCCTCATACCGCCAGAATTTTCAAAGAAAACGAGCGGCTGATTGACAAGTATAAACAAAAAAAAGCTTGATTACACTAAGGACAGGAGACACGGCTCTTGTCCTTATTCCTTTTTTCCTTATCTTTCATATAATAAAACCAACAAAGAGATGCGACAGGTGATGATGTGAAGAAAATTGTCAGACGCGTAAAGTTTGTGGATTACGGACGCTTCGGGCTTTCCGCTTATTCGCTGAGGATGCGGGCGAGGAATCTCGGGCTATTGAACCGGTTAAAAAAGAAAAAAGGCTGAATCCCGCAATATGAACGGGACTCAGCCTTTTTTGTTAAAGCTGCATCAGAATTTTCGCTTTTACAGCGGGGCCGTAGACGCCGTCAGACGTCAGCCCGTTTACAGATTGGAAGCGGGCCACGGCATCTGCGGTTTTCGGACCGTAGATACCGTCAATTCCGTTATTGACAGCTCCTTTTTCAGGATAGAAATAAAGCGCGGCGAGCGCGTTTTGCACCTGGTATACCTTTTCACCGGACGTGTACGGCTCTGTCAGCTGAATCACCTCGTCCGGGAGAGAATACAGTGCTTCAACCGGCGGGCTGACGATCAGTACTTGTCCGACTTTAATCAAGTTCGGGTCAGCGATGTTATTCCATTTCTGCAGATCGGCCACGCTGACGCCGAATTTCCGCGCGATCGCCGACAGCGTATCTCCTTTTTGGACGGTATACGTCTGTCTTTCCCCAGAACCGATTCCCGCTTTAAACTCATCCCATGTATCCAACAGTCTTCTCGGACAAAGCTTTCCTGACCAATGCTTGTGCGCAACGACATTTGCAAGCGGGATGCCGTGCGACGTCATTAATGTGCGGATGAGCCATTGGGCGTTTGCCACGGCCTGTGAAAAGTTGCCGTCTGCGTTTTCACAAATTTCAATACCGATGGATTTACGGTTGCCGTCTCCGTTTCCGTCACCGGCATGCCAGCCGTTTTCATTCAGCGGAAGATGCTGATAAATTTCCGTATCATCGACTGTGAAATGCCAGCTTGTCGGTGTATCGGGATTTTTCACATAGCTTGCGTGACTTTTGGCGTTAGCTCCGACTGCAGTATTGGCTGTATTGTGCACCGTAATGTAAATCGGTGTCATTGCATAGCCTGGGCGGTTATTGTTTCCTGCCGGGATAAAATCCTGTGTGATTTTTACCATATTCTCATCTCTCCTATTTCGATAAATTGTTTATTTTTAATAAAGCCTGCTGTTTTTTCCCTTTTGCTGTAACGTAATTGTTTTTAAACCAGGCGGCGGCAGTCGTTATGATTGTAAAAACGGCCGACCCGGCGGCATACAGCGTATCTGCAAGCTGGCTGACCTGATCCTCCTGAATATTCAGCGGCGATTTGCCGAACATCAGCAAAGTTTGATTCAATAAAGCAAGCAAAAGAAGCACCGTCCTGACGACCGTGCCTTTGTCCGCGAATTTCATATCGGTTTCCCCCTTACTTTTGCAGCAGATTGTACATGATGGCGATGGCTCCGCCAATGACGCCCGTGCAGATTGCTGTCACGATCGCTCCTGTAATGGTCCGCTTAATCCATGTTGTGTTTTCGTCAATTTTGTTCAGTTTTTCATTCAGCGTCATGATTTGCTGATCCTGCCGGTCGGATACCCGCTCTAATGCGGCCACCCGCTGTTCAAGCACCTTTTGTTCACCTTTGATGCCCGCGAATTCTTTTTGCACCGCTTGTTCATCCAGAAGCACTTCCGCTCCCCCCCTCTTACATTGTTCTCACCTCCCTTCGGAAGTTTCATTCTTAAGAAAATGCCGTGCCTTTGACAGAAAGGCTCCCGCCGGAAATGCTTTTGATTTCCATGATGATTTCCTTAAAACCGGCAATATCAAATGACCACACTTCGTCTGTGCCTGATGTACCGGCTGCTGATGTTCCGTCTTCAGACCTGATTCCTCTGATCGGCACGTTTTTTCCCGAGATGGATCTCCCCCAAAACGCGACATGGCCCGACTCAGCCGTGCCGGTGATTTCGACGAGAAGTTTTTTCCAAGCGCCCGCCGAGAAGATGCTTCCCTCGCCAGCCTCTGCTGCATTTTCATGAAAAATCACGTCTGTATATGAAAACGCCATATCACCGCCCGTACCGACAGATTGGTATAAAACAAATTCGGACTGCTTTTGATTTCCATTTTCAAAACGGAATCGGTAATATCTTTTTGTCAGGCAGACCCAACCCGAAGCGGTCAGCACTCCGCCTTTGACTGCGACAGAATGTGAAGCCGTCCACGAATTGTTATCCTCGCTCTCTTCGATAAAAAGAGTTCCGCTGCGGTCCGAATAAGCCCACCCCTGTGCTCTGTCTATTAAGACGGCGCCTAAACGGTCTTGCCCGAATTGGCTGTAAACTTCAATCGCTTCTAGCGGCGTATTGGTAAGAAGCTCTGCCATTCCGGACAAATCAGCAACCGGTGTGACATAATCGTTTTTGTTACCGCGATAAGCTTTTACTGCGCCGGGTCTGCCAAGTTGATCGGCGGGAAATTCAAATGAATGCTTTTTCATCGGCCGTCCTCCTTTTCTCATTTACTAAAAATGACAAATAAAAAAAGCCGTTTGGCTTATGACACAGCATTTTTATAATTTTCGTATGTTTCACCCGTTATTTCTTGAAATTCCTCAGGCGTGATATACTTCGCGGCCACACCTTCCGCCAGATCTTCGGCAGAGCAGTCATCATAGCCCATAGCCTGTTTTACCATTTCTATTGAGGCCCACTTATAAAACAAAGCGTAAACCCAAAAGTTAAGTCTCTTCATTTTTTCATTCTCCTTTTACGTTTAATAATTCTAATTTTAAAGACGCTAATTGCCTGCCGAGTGACTGCTGCGCCTGTTCGGCTGCTTTTCTGGCCAATTTCTCATTCGCCAGCTGTCCCCCGAGGCCTGCAAGCTGGTTTGAATCGGGCGCCGTATCTTTTTTTAAGCTGTCTTTATATGCTTTGTCAGCCGTTTCCACCCATTCTTGTTTCTCTTCATCAAAAAATGGGCGCCACATGCCTTCGCCGTTTATTTCCGGCGGAACGTCCGCAGCGTTAGCCGGCATCAAATAATCTCCTGTCTCAGAATCCGGATAAAGCTCAATCGGAGTGCCTGTATAAATGTTGTCATTGTCATACGGAAATATTAATTTCATATTCTCGCTCCTTTACGTGAGTGCCAAAACAAGGTCAATATAATAGCCGTTCACATTATTTTCTATATTGGCCATAATTCCCGTCAGCTTCATATCTCCATTAGAATAAATAATAAATTTGCTGTAACCGGTGGTGCCGCTGGCTGCAACCATCGTTACAACGCCTTTGGCCGGCGCACAAGAGGATGGCACACTCCCGAATACCACTTCTCTGTCCGTAAGAACGTGTCCGTTCAGGTGAAGGGTGTTTCCCACTTTGCGGTATTGAAGCGGCCTGTCTCCTGATTTAGCGCCATTTTTATAAGGAACATTTATCCAAGGTACATTCTCAGTATCAAGTTCAGTAACGAGGCGCCGCCAGCCCTGCCAGCCCAAGTTCAAATCCAAATAGTTCGTGAACATATTATTTTTATAATCGACGGCAATGACATACCCAAACGTTCCCTTTCCCTCACTGTCAAGAGAGGTAAAATGAAACATGCCGCGGGTCGAAGCGTTGCTCGGACTGTTTGCCGCTTTGCCGGTTGAATAAAAGGTGCCGAACGCCCTGCCGTTTTTAACGATTTTTTCAAGAAAGTTATCATCATCACCAATTGTAAGAAGATAGCCGCCGTTATCGTTTGTTATTTTCGAAAGCTGTGCGCCGTTCCACATATTTTTATCCGCCTGTGTGACATGGATGTCTTTTTTATTGGCGTGAGCGTCTACTTTTGCTTGAGAGCCTGCATCTGTTTCTCTTTGGCTCCACTCCGACCAAACGCCTTTAGTGCTGAAACTTCGGACGTATATGGGATTTCCGGCGGTCGCTGTGTCTATAAACATTTGGACAAAAGTCGGCGATGCTCCGCGGGTTCTTTGCATTACAATTAATTGTCCGTATTCCGCAGGCTTATTTTCCGTATGCTGAACCGATATATAGTAGATACCGGACGTTTTTATATTGTCTAAGTTTGTTTCCGTTACCGTTTTAGCATTCCCGTCATTGTCAGTCAGATTGAATAACTGCCCTGCATTCCATTTGTCTTTGTCAGACTTGGTTACATGAAGATCTGTTTTGTCGGCATGCTCATTTATTTTTGCTTGTGCTCCGGCAGCTGTTTCAAATGGCATCCATTCCGTCCAGATGCCGTTTTTCAGCGTTTTTCTCCAAAATCCCCCGTCATCTGAGAAAGCGGCCGCCTCTCCGTTATTCTTTGAAGAATAAAGGTATATACCCTCTGACGGTTTAGGCGGGGTATTTACTCCAGTTGCAGCTGCTGAGAAAGTAAAGGTCTTATTCTGGCTGGCAGCGGTCTGATGAAAATCCTGTCCGTCAGAGATATCAATAAAAGCGGAGCCATTATCTTTTGTCATTTTAGACAATTGCCCGTTATTCCACTTCTGGCGCTCTTCCTTCGTCACATGCCGGTCCAGATCTTGATTGTGCTGATCAAAATCTTTTTTTGCTGCCTGCTGGACATTGTCCACGTTTCCGAGGCCGATTTGCGCCTTTGTCGTTTTGTGCGGGTTGTTCATGTCGTTTTTATGGGAAGCCAGATCCGCGTGGGCGTCTTTTATGCCTTTTTCCCAGCGGTTGACGTCATCTTCATTTATCGGATCGTCCGGAAGCCAGTCTGTTTTTTCTTCGTAAGCCATCGTTACACCACCTCAAAGGTAAATCTTAAATCAAGCGTTCTGTTATTGCTGAGATCTAAATTTGTTTTTCGTTCTGTGATGACGCTTCCTGTTTCGTCAAGCATCTGCACGGTTTCAATGTGTTTGATGTCTTCTTCCCTGCGTGTGAGAACGGTGACTGCGGCATCTTTTACGGAAATGTCCGCAATCGGAGTTTCTTTGCCGTTTAACAGCACTTTTGTGATCCTGTTTTTCAGATCGGCTGCGGCACGCTGTCTGTAAGCGGCTGATATCATGGTAAGACCACCTCGTTATTGTTGAGTGTGACGGAATAACCGACCTTCAGTTCACTGACTTTTCGGTATCTCCGATTGTTGAGAATGACCCGGTCTTTGATTTCCAGTGTTTCGTTTAATGCGGCTCTCAGTGTATACGCCAAATGAGCAGGTTTGATTTTTTCAAGCGTTTCAATCAGCTCGTTCATGTGCTGCAGGTCATCAAGCCCGATATCGGCATAAAAACGATACTGCCCCGGAAACATCCGAACGTAAGCTGACGGATGTTTTAAAAAACGGTTTAGCGCCTGCTCGATCGCTTGATGTGTGATGGGCGGAATATTCGACATCTTGGAAATCAGCCTGAGCCGTCTCATATCCTCCGTGTCACCTGATTCCCGCGGTATTTTTAATATTTTTTCCCAGCGGTCAAGCCCCCACGTCGCCGTCGTGATAAAGAGCTGATCTGTCAAATCGAAAATATCGTTATTCTGCCGCTCAAACTCAGGAGCTTCCGCCTCAAGCAGTTGTGCCATCTCCTTTAATCGGGTTAAAAACGGCGGGAGGTACGCCGTCATCTCATCGAGTCTGCTCAAGGATTGTCACCTCTTTGAGTTTAGGAATTTCCACGTCACTGAGCACGAGGTTTTCCGCCGCACCGTTCATTTTGATATCGGCGTAGTCACTGACGGATGCCGAGTTATAAACGATGTTGTTTATTTGTGATAAACGGACGGTGTTTTCTTCGAAGGCCATTTTCTTAAATAAATTCAGGACGCCTTTTTCAATCTCCGCTTTTACGTCATCGATCGAGCTGTTCAGCTCAGGCAGCACGGAAGCGGAGATTTCGATTTCTTTCCATACGGCGCTTTCCACCGTTACTGCCGCTCCGATCGGCGCCTGTCCTTCTCCCTGCCCTTCGTCCGGATCAATATAATCCTTTACTTTTTTGATCAGAATATCTGATGCCGGTTCCAAATTCGCATTTGTGATGACAACCTTCACCGTTCCGTCTCCGTTCCAAAGCGGAAAGATTTTTGCCCTGCCCACGCCGTCAACCTCTTCGGCCCATTGTTTATAGTGCTGTTTATTTGCGCTGACTGCCTCCCGGCGGACACGAGTAAAATAGCGCGCCCTTAAGCTGTTGTCATCTTCTTCCTCACGGCCGGGAATTAATATATCGCGCATGACTGCTTTCTCAAGCCCGGGTATCGTATCAAGCGGCAGCATGTTCTGCCCTGAAATGCCGGCATTGCCAGCTTCACCGGCTGTTTCACATTCAAGCGTTCCATCCCCCGTATATTGAAAATACAGGTTATCAACGAAGAAACGGGAGCCTGGCGGAATGGTGATGCCCGCTGTGAATTCTCCGGCTCTGACCGCTTTTGTGGCAGGTGTTCGTTCAATTCCCGCTTCAGCAGCACGCCTGTCCAGAAATTCTCCCTGAGCCGTATCGGAGAACACGAGCTCCAGCACGGTATCAAGCCAAATATAAGACTTTGCGAGCTCAGCGGCCGCAGGCGCGAGCGCATTGTAAATGACGCTGCCTTCTCTCGTATCAATATCCGCCGTAACGCGCGCCAGCATTCTGTCCATAATGTCGTCAAACGTCTGAGCTTCAAACATCCTCACCCAGCACCTCCTCTATCTCAAGCATGCCCTCATCAGTTTCAACGGTAAAAGAGACGATGAAGGCATCATCTTTTTTCTCAATCTCAAAATTGGTAACGGCCAAAATACGGTCATCATACAGCAAGGCTTCTTCTATCAGTCTTGGGATCTCCATTTTTTTATAAGCATCCGTCGTGTTCTGATCTGAAAGCACTTCCTGAAGTTCGTTTCCGATATCATGGCTGAAAACCGAATATGAATACCGTTCTGTGTGAAGAGCGATATAGACGAATTGTCTGATTGCGTCCAGTCCGTTTATCAGTTCATTGGTAATCCGGTTGTTTTCAAAATCAATTCGGTAGGTTTGTGAAGTCTCAACGGCCTCACTCGCATCCTCCAAATCTTCAAATTCGATTTCCGGTGTCAGGGCCATTGCACCCGCTCCTTTTAGATTTGTTCATGTAAAAAAGCCCTCTTCGGCAGATGAAGCGGCTTTAATAGGCTGATATTCTCGTACATCTCCGTCCGGATGCCGGTTAAATTTTGTCCAGTACAAAGAAAGACTGTCCTCCTGTTAAGGCAGCGGTCATCACCCGATCTCCCGCCTGGAGCTGATCATCTTCTCCGGATCTCAGCCGCTTCGGCACAATGAGTGCATCAGACGGAATCAAAAGTTTGTCGTGATCTTTCAGTTTCAGCTCGAGCGGCGAAACGGAGGTCACTTCGGCCGGCATCAGCTCCACCGGCGCTTCGGCGTCAACCGCTCAGACGGCTAAATGTTTAATGGCATCACTTAATCTCATCAGGATGTCCCCTCCGGAAGTGAATTTTTCTCCGTGACGTCAATCGTCATGGTATGTTTTGTTCCTTGGAATTCATGGCGGTCCGTATCTACATAATAGGTTTTCTTCAGCCCGATTTCCGGAATTGAAATATAGACCGGCAATCCGCTTTCCAACCCAGGAATACCGATCGCCTGTATATTTTTCAGCTCTTTCTTAACGCCTTTTTTCTCAGCCTGCTTCACTTTTGCGCGCTGTTTCAGCTGGGCTTCGTTAATGTCGTCAGAAACCGTTTCGGTATACTGCAAAACGCCGAATGTTTTCATGCCCGCGCTGTCTGAGGCGGAAGCCTTTATCGTTTTATTGTCTTTTTGCAGCCGCATGACGACACGGGTTGCGGTGTCATCAATTGAGGTGCTGTATTGATACCCTGTAATATTAACTCCTGTTTCCAGCACCCATATGTCAGACGGCTCCGGCCATTCACGCAAGCCGAGCCTGCCTTTTTCTGAATAGAGCTGATAATTGCGCCCCGTCTGGCTTTTTGTCTGCTTTAACGCTTTTAGCATCATATCGTAAAGGCTTGTATCATTTTTAAAAACGAGTGATTTAATGGTATGGCCTGTGTTAGCAATGGATGTGACGGGAATTTGAAAATCGCTGGCGATCCTTTTTAATATTTGATCGGCGCGCTTGTTGGAAAACACGTAAACGTCCTGGTTTTTCACAAGGTATTGAAGCATATCGTATGCGGTGAAGGCGACGGTATGCTCATCGGGCGTTCTTGCAAAAACAACGCCGCGGAACAGTTCTTTTCCGTTCCATTTGAACAAAACCGTATCCCCTTCTGATACGCCGTAATACGTCTGGCCGCCCTGCTTTACGACAATCGTCGCTTCGATGGAACGGGGCGCCTGATATCTGTGTCCTTCCAGCGTTACGCTTTCTGTGACAAGCTCGAGCCACTCCGTTTCTTTTATGACAAATAGTTCAATCATCTTTTCACCCGTTTCATTGCGGTATCTTCAGCTTCTGCCCCGGGAAGATCCAATGCCCCGGCTGCCGGATATTCCGTTTGCTGCGCTTAATCATGGCGGTTTTATTCGCGTTCCAGATTTTCCGCCACTCCGTGTGTTTTCCGTAAAACTTGCCGGCGATGTCCCAAAGCGTATCCCCTTTTTTGACGGTATATGTTTTGGGTGAAGCTTTGGACGGGCGCTTCGCTTTCGTTTTTTTCTTTTGTTTGATTTTTCTTGGCGAAGCGGTTTTATATTCTTTCAGTACGATATCAAAATTCCGGTCGCCGATTTCATTGTCACCTTCGCTGTAATTAAAGCTTTCAATGCTGCATGTGACATTGATTTTTGTCCCTGTAATCAAAAACTGAACGGGTTTTTTCGCTTTCATCCATGCTTCAATGGCTGAAATGGCTTTTTCCGGCGAAGGGATGCTTTGATATTCGGCAATCGGGCTGTACCGTTTCGGAAAAAAAGAAGAGAACGAAATTTCTTTCGCTCCCGGTTCTTCGATAAACGTCACCTCTCCAAGTCCGGTGACTTTCACGGAATCATTCTGCACGCTGTTTGCGATATCAATCGCTTCAGGGAGAATGGGAAGCCGAAGCTTGTCCTTTCCCTGAGACAGCCAAAATTCGTAAACAGATTTAGTCAAAAGCAACAGCCCCCTTTGCTCCGGTATAAATGTCTTTTTGCAGTTCATCAATCAGCGCCTGTTTGATTTTGGCGGCGAGGCCGTCGGCGTCCTGTCCGTTATGGAAATGCTGATCGCCGCTGAATTCGATTTTAATTTCTTTTGTTCCCGTTTTTTGAACGGTTTGGCCGCCGCCTTTAACGGCTGCGGAAACCGTGCCGGCTGAAAGCGCCGCCGGTTCCGTCTGGGACGGATCGGACACTTCCATGCCGAGCGCTTGAGCCGCTTTTTGCAGCAGATAACGGCCCCGGATGCCCCGCTCTTCAGGGATGATCCACTCTCGTTTGTTCCCTTCGCCGACACGGGCGATCTGCTCCTTGGTAATCAGACCCCCATTGGCATAACCGACATAAGGGCCTCCATGAGCCATACTTTTAATCCCGGGGACATTGCTGATCGAGCCGTATCGGCTTTTAATATAGCCGATAGCGGCAGCGGCGTTGTGAATTGGGTTTCTGATATCATTCATGCCCGGCGCTTTGTGATCTTCAAAGGTGCTTGGAATCGTCTGCATAAGCCCCTGTGACGGGTGTCCGGCTTTGGCGTTGCTGTCCCATAGATTAATGGAATTAGGGTTGCCGCCTGACTCATGCTGTGCGATCGTCATTAATCCCGGAAGCCAGCTGATCGGCGTATTGGTTGCTTTCATTGCGGCCAAAAGCCACTCTTTGACGCTTCCTCCCGCTGCACCCATGCCGGAAAAGGCTGCTGCAAGCGAGCCTGCCTGTTTTTCGGCGTATTTTTTCACGTCAACTGAGCTGAGCCCTTTGACGACGCCGACTGAAGCAAAGCGTCCGAGACTCATCATGACACGGGAAGGAGAGTGAATATCAAGCTCTTCCCTGAATGCGTCCTCGACTTTTTTGGCCATATCTTTGGCCGCCTGTTTGACTTCGCTTCCTTTTGCAGTCATCCCTGATACGAAGTGTCCGATCAGGCCTGACCCCCAGCCGTTCGCGGAATCTCTTGATTGCACAAACGGTTTATTGATATGTGTGCTTACGTATTGCGACGTTCCCGTATCTTTTGCATTCTGTCCGGCCGAATATCCTTTCACCGTTGCGGCGCCCCATGATGACGATTGGTTAACCGCCGATTGATAAGGTGTTTTCACCTTTGTTTTTAAAAATGAATCGGTGCCCGTCGGCGAAGTATTTTGACCTTTGGCATAGCCCGCAACGACTTGCTTTCCGTAACCGGATGAAGACGAAATGAGGGCATTGAACGGCGTTCCGATGTTTTTTTCCTTCCAGCCGTCCATATCCACCGCTTTTTTGCTGATTCCGCTGTCAAAGCCTTCAGTAAACTGTTTGCCGAGTGATGAAGCCGTCCCGGCAAATCCGGAAGAATCCACAGACGCTGCGGCCGATACAGATGCAGAAGAAGAAACACCGCCCGCTCCCGCCGGAACAGCAGAAGACTGAGCCGAAGCCGCGCCCATATCATCGACAACACGCATGCCGAGCTTAGACGCAGCTTGTGAAAGCAGCATCTTTCCGCGTCCGCGATTGTTGTCGACGGGGATGACAAATTCTTTTCCGGCTTCACCGATCCAGGAAATGGTCGGCTTTGTAATGTAGCCGCCTGTGGCGTTTTTGTCCGGTTTTTTCTTTTTATCTCCGCCGCCTCCTGTGACAAAGTTCATTATGCCTGAAATCATTTTGCCGCCGGTTTTATCCCAAATCTTTTTCACCCAGTCGAATGCTGCAGAAAAAGCATCTGATATGGCTGTTCCCACTTTTACAAGAGGTTCTTTTATATGTTTCTCAAACCAGCCGCTTAACCCTTTCCATATACCCTTTACCGTATCTAAAGCAGTCTGGAAAGCATCTGATATTCCTTTACCGACATTTTTCACCATGTCTTTCACCGGATTCCAGACAGTATCCATGAACCAGCCGGAAACCGTACTGAAAACAGATTTAATTTTATCCCAAGCTCCTGTGATTTTACTCCAAATGGACGTCGCCACTCCGACGACAGCCGATTTTACGGGCCCCCACACCGTGCTCATAAACCAGCCGGATACTGTGCTGAAGACACCTTGAATCGTCGTCCACGCATTCACGATATTTGACCAGATGCTGGTTGCCACTCCGACGACAGCCGATGAAACCGGCGTCCATACATTCTCCATGAACCAGGATGACACCGTGCTGAAAATCCCTTGAATCGTTGTCCACGCATTCACGATATTTGACCAGATGCTTGTCGCCACTCCGACGACAGCTGATGAAACCGGCGTCCATACATTTTCCATGAACCAGGATGAAACGCTTCCCCAAGTATCTTGTATTGTTGTCCAAGCACTTTGCGCCGCTTTGGAAATATCATTCCACGTGTCTTTCAAAGCTCCTGAATCAAAGGCCTCTCCCAAGCTGGAACCGCCTAAACTGCCGGCGATGCCGCCTACCGCGCCGCCGATTAATGTGCCCACTCCGGGAACAACGCTGCCGATTGCCGCTCCGGCCGCGGCTCCGGCAAGACCGCCGCCTGCTGAGCCGACCTTCTCTCCTGCATTATCTTTATTGATGCCGGCTAAATCTGTAAGTGATAACAATTCACCTATGCCGGGAATTCCTTTAGCGGCACCTTTTAACCCTTTCATACCGCCTTTTAGCGCCTTTGAATCTCCTAAGCCTTTCAAAAGCGCGCCGATGCCTTTACCTGCCCCTTTTGTTTTCGGCGTATTTACGGATGCCTGTTTGCTTCCCTTTGCGGATGAACCTCGTTTTGAAGATTTATTCCGCTCTTCGACTTTACTGCTTTTGCCCCTCGTCACTCCGGTACAGCAGCAGCAGCCCCCCAAAGCCCCGCCGGTTTTTTTGGCTGACTTTCCTGAAGATTTTGGCGCTGTTACCGTGCGTTGCGGACCCTTTGTCAGATCAGGACGCTTCGGGCTGTTGGTGCCGCCGGCAGAAAGGCCGCCCTTACTCTTTTCTTTTTTCGTGCCGCCTCCTAATAATCCGCCGATATTGAGTTTGCCTAATTTTTCAGCGATTCCTGAAAATATTTTTTCTATTAATTCCCCGGCTTTTTCGATGATTTTGTCCGGGCTGAATTTCTCAAATTTCTTTGCAATCTTGCTGACAATTTTATCAACAAATGCCTCGGCTTTTTCGATGATCGCATCAGGACTGAATTTGCCGAACTTTTTATCAATGCCTCCGAACAGTGAGGATGTAAACTGCTCCACTTTTTCCAAAATCTTATCCGGATTGAGAAAATCGAATTTCTCAGAAATTCGGTCAATCGTGTCATTTACAAATTGTTCGGCGCGGTCGATTAGCTTATCAGGACTGAATTTAACGACAACGTCGTCGACTTTCTTCATAAACGAATCAGTAAAATGATCCAGCTCTTTCAATATGTTCTCCGGACTGAATTTGCTGACAACGTCATCTATCTTTTTCATAAATGAATCAGTGAATTTATCCAGTTCTTTCAATATGGCTTCCGGACTGAATTTACTAACGACCCCGTCTACCTTTTTCATAAACGAATCAGCGAATTTATCCAGCTCTGATAATATCGTCTCCGGGCTGAACTTGCTCGCGATTTCGTCTACTTTTCCCATGAATGACGTTGTGAACTTGTCCAGTTCGGTTAAAATCGTTGCCGGGCTGAATTTGCTTGCGATTTCATCCACTTTTCCCATGAATGACGTTGTGAACTTGTCCAGTTCGGTTAATATCGTCTCAGGGCTGAATTTGCTTGCGATTTCGTCTACTTTTCCCATGAATGAGGTCGTGAACTTGTCCAGCTCTGCTAAAATCGTCTCAGGGCTGAATTTGCTCGCGATTTCGTCTACTTTTCCCATGAATGACGTTGTGAACTTGTCCAGTTCGGCTAATATCGTCTCCGGGCTGAATTTGCTCGCGATTTCGTCCACTTTTCCCATGAATGACGTTGTGAACTTGTCCAGTTCGGCTAATATCGTCTCCGGGCTGAATTTGCTCGCGATTTCGTCCACTTTTCCCATGAATGAGGTCGTGAACTTGTCCAGTTCGGCTAATATCGTTGCAGGGCTGAATTTGCTTGCGATCTCGTCCACTTTTCCCATGAATGAGCTCGTGAACTTGTCCAGCTCTGCTAAAATCGTCTCAGGACTGAATTTGCTTGCGATTTCGTCCACTTTTCCCATGAATGAGGTCGTGAACTTGTCCAGTTCGGTTAAAATCGTTGCAGGGCTGAACTTACTCGCGATTTCGTCCGCTTTCTTCATAAAGCTTGCAGCGAATTTATCCAGTTCCGCTATGATTGTTTCCGGATAAAATTTGGATGCGATGTCATTGACTTTTTTCATGAAGGTGTCTGCAATGGAGTCAAGCATTGAAAAATCGTTTTTCGGCGAAGCAGGAGCAGCAGATGCAGAAGCTTTTCCGACGTCCGGCATATTCTTTTGCATTGCAGCCAGCTGTGCTGTCACCTTTTCGTTTAACGATAATTGAATGACATTGTTTTTTCCCGTCAGCGAATCAATGCCCGCTGAAATTCGGCCGACTGTTGTCATGACGTGATCTATGACGCGTATAGTGACAGAGTACCCGTTCTTTAACGCAGATTGCATGTAGCGTTTGATACGTTCCATGGCAGGAGTCACTTCGTCTGACGCATACAGTGAAACGGTAAATCCTTTAAAACCCGCAGCCAGATCCCGCAATCTCTCAAATGCCGCTGTCGCGCTGTCTTTTGCTCCTATTTTAACGGTTAAAGACGCAGGCAGACCCGCTAATTGGGTTTGCACCTTTTGAATGACGGCACTGGCTCCGTCTTCAGCTGAAATAGAGATCATTTGTGCGCCCAGCTTTCTTTTCATAGAGCGCTGGATGCGGTCAATTGTTCTTAAAACAGATTTACTCTCTTTGCGTATATCAATTTCACTTTGGCGTTTTGTCATTTTCCTGTATTTCTCAAGCGCTCTGAAGCCATTTTGGATTTTCCTTATTTTCTTTGAAACCCGATCTTCCAATTCAAAACGGGCGGTCAGCTTTGCCATGATGTCGCTCCCCCTTTCTTCGCTTGTTTTTCAAGAATGTCCAGCTTGTAACCGATTAAACCGTACAACAGCGCCTTAAAATGTCTCGGTGCTTCATATAACTCTTTCAGTTCTGATGGAGAATAATGAAGCTCATGCATCGCGTAATAGAGATACACGGCTTCCTTATCCCCATCTTTTATCAGTTTTTTGCTTCTTGCTCCAGATCTTCTAATTCATCTTCAAAACCATTGATCTCAATCGCTTTATTCAGCCAATTTGCATACTCACCGCCGACTGAAAGCACGCGTTTTGCCACCTCGACCGGATCTGCCGTTTTGTAAGCGTCGCGGAGCTCCTTAGACCGGAAATCAGGGTAAATCGTAGATTCAACCGCGATCCGCGCATAGAAGCGCTGGCTGTCTAAGTCTTTTACGCGGCCTCTGCCCTTCACATTTTTATATGTCGTGCTTTCCTTCTCCAGTTCATCAATGCGCTCAGTCGTAATGGCTTTAAAAATAAAAGGCACGATGTTTCCTTTTTTATCGACAAAACGCTTTGAAAGCGGAACCCGAATCTCCTCAGCCTCGACTGTTTTACCCGGCATAAAGAATGATAGATCAAATACTTGTTCGTTTTTTTCGCTCATGATGAAAACTCCCTTACTCTTTTTTTATAAAAAACAGGCCTGTAAAAAGGCCTGTTTCACTCATACCGATCTTAATTAAAACGTTTCAGAAAGCTTTTCCGGCACATCGAAATCTTCAAAGGTAAACGGCACTTCTTCTTCGAGTGCTTCTGAGTCTACGTCCAGGCCGGCGATTTTTGCAGAATCAAAGTTGACGTCATACAGAGTGACGCGTTCTGTTCCGCGGCCAGATGATTTGTCATCAAGAACGGCTTGCAGCGTAAAATACGGGTCGCTGCCTTTTTTGACGTAATCCATCATAAGGACGGCGAATTTGGATGTGACCTTATAGAATGTTGCCGTGCCCGTTCCGTTGGCGCCTGTTGTTTTATGTCCCGTCATGCGGCGGCCCATGATGTTTACTTCTGATTTGTTTTTTTCCACGTTTGCTTCAAAGGTTTTAATATGCGCCATCTCTTCTCCGTCGAGAAATAAACGGCCTTCTTTTCCTGAAATCGTGTTTTGCGCTTTTAATGCCATCTTAGTTTACCTCCACGTTAAAGTAGAATTTTTCTGCCGCATCCACAGGCTGTACGGCGAGATCGATTAAAAAGCCGTCGCGGTCTTCATTCAGCCCGATTGCAATGTCTTTGTCTGAATCAAAGTTGGCGATGCCGCCCGCATCCTGAAGCGTAGTCAAATATTGAATGATCATCGTTTTAACGAATTGAAGGCCGTCATTTGTCGCAGGAAGATCGCTGCCCGTGCCTTTTTTCGATTTAATTAAGGCTTTCAGTTCACGTGTCAAATCGTTATTCACCGCATCAAGCACACGGACGATTTTGTTTTTCGCGAACTTTTTGTTTTTCTCTGCCGTAAATGTCACCAATGAGTTGATATCTTTTTCAACGCTGACTGACTTATCACGGGCATCATAAGAGAAAAGGAATTCACCTTTGGAAAGACGTTCGATTACTTCATCATGAGTCAGGCGGTGCAGCACATCGACGGCGCCTTCGTATTCAACGAATGTTAAGGATTGATTAAATGCGGCGCTGGCACTTGCGCCTGCCACCCAGGCGGTCGCATCTTCAGCTTTAATCTCGGTTCCGTCTTCCAGCAGCACACCTTCAGTCACATTGATAATACCTTCATAATCTCCGCTGTAATGGGCGGTCACCCCTTGCACTTTCTGTCCCTGCGCATCGCGAAGGCGTTTAATGAATGCGGCAAATGTCGCTTTCAGCTGATCGTTTTCCGCGACAGGAAGAGCGATGACATCGAAATTCTCCGTTTCAGCCGCAGCTAAAAAATCCGTATAGTCTGAGTTGACCGGTGCTTTATCAGTTCCGCCCGCAAGACGGATGCCTGCCTGCGGGTTTAACGTTTCCCCGGATTCTTCCTCAGTGCCTGTCAGCGGGATGGAAGCCGACAGTTCGCCCGTTCCCGTGAATGTGACATAGCCGTTTGCTTTTAATTCTTCGGCTTTTTTCACCGTTTGTTTGTCAACTTCCGCTTCATCCATGTAAGTGGTCACGTCGAAAGCGTTCTGATCAAGGACGTTTTCACTGATGCGGATGATGATGTCATTTCCTTTTGAACCGCCGTACAAAGCGGTTGCTTTAACACCTTGCGAAAGATCGGCGCTCGCTCTGATTCCCTCTGTCAGACGGTACATCAAAACGGTTTTTGCTTTCTTTTTCGCCTCACGAAGCAGAATCAGTGACGGATCTTCAATACTGAGCCCCACTTTTTTATTCAAATCTTCAATGCTTGAAATGGAAACGAATGTTTTCGCTTCCCCCCAGCTTGATGCGACGGGAAGGGCGACAATCCCGCGTTCACCGATCGATACCCGCTCCTGGGCGGTTGTTTTAAAATTAAAATAGATCCCGGCACGTTCTTTTTCTTTTCCTTGTGTAAATGTTCCGCCGTTCATTATTGCATGACCTCCTTGGTTAAAAATGCTTCAATGTAAGACTTGGCTTGCGCTTTTGTCATTTGTTTTTGCTTCACGCCGAATAAAGCCCCCTGGAGAATCTCAGGTTTTACGCCGAAAAGCTCCTTCGCGTGCTTTGTTAAATCCGCCGTGTCATAAAGAACCGCTCGTTCCGCCGCTGCGGCGTTTTTCTTTTTATGTTGTTTCACTTTTCTTTCACCCCGCTGTTAATGTCCACATCCCGCAGTGCGGGAGATGTTTGTTTCTGATAGTAGTAGCGGCTCGTCCAGCGGATTGTGATCACTGCCTCGCCTTTGTCTCCGACTCTTGTTTCGATACGGCTGATGCGGACGAAATCACCGGTGTCCTCCCCTGATTCCGTAAGCAGCGGAATCAGCTGTCTTGATTCTCTCACCGCATCGGCGATCCGGTCGGCTGCATAGAGCGCCTGCACCGAGTCGGCATGGAACAGCTTCACATTCAGACTGTATGTCTTCTTAAAGGTGGAGACTGTGTCATTCTCGTCAAAAACATACGGGGGCGGAATGTATAGTGACGGCACCTGAAATTGTTCAGGCAGTTCATTTTCATATACGGGCACGCCGCACTGCTGATACAAAAAAGCGGCGATTGAACCGGTTTCGCGATTCATCCGATATCTCCCCCTAACGTGTTAAGCCACTGATCGAAACGCTTGTCCAGCGATTCGGCGAAGAGTGTTTCATACAAAAGAAGGGCTTTGTCCCAGAACCCATTCCCGCTGATCCACTGTTTTTTGAGCGCCATTCCCGTTGAAGCTGACGGATCATAGATGAACCGGGAGCCTTGAAAATACCCGGGCACCCATCTGACATTTTCATCTGAGACGGTCCAATGTCCGTCATTTATGAATGAGGCATACTCTACATTGGTGCCGATTTCAAGGGTCAGACCCCCGTTTTCAATGATCCATACATGATCCTGCGCTCCTTTTCGGAAAGAAGACAGCAGGCCTTCTGTATCAATCCCTCCCGAATGAATAAGCTCCTCCCGTACCAAGTCGAGAAAATCCTCTCCTGACTGTTCCAGCCATTCGCCTGCCTGACGGGCAAATTCTCCGGATGATGCCTTTTGCAGCGACCGATTCCATTGTTCAAGGTTTTTTATGCTCATAGTCTGTCATCTCTCACAGCGATAACCTCCCAATGGTGCTGTCTTGCTTTCTTCGGCATTTCCAGAATATACGCCTGGCCTTCCCAAATGATTTTGTCATTGACACGCACAACGGCCTCTTTCGGAAAATGAACGAGAAACCGCTGATATACCTTATGATCAGGCTCAAGCTGAATAAGCTGCTGCTGTTTTTCAACAAACAGACACGGCACGTCTTCAGCATCCGGAACTTCCGGATAAGAAAAGACAGGCTGGAGCTTTTCGGCGGGAATCCCGAAGCGCCCGGCCTTCGGAACTGACACCGTCTCATGATAAATATCGCATCTGTCAGTGAGCAGCCGTTCGTAGCTCATAAAGGTCTCACCTTTGCGTGTGCAGAAACCGGGGAATAACCCGGCGCGATATATTCACAGAGCAGATGGTGCACCGCCGGTTTTCTGATTCCGCCTTCATCTGCCACCGTATACGAGTAGTCGCCTATCTTTTCAGATTGATAGGCGGAAGCGGCCGCTTCATTCTGGTTGATCAGCGCAAAATATTGAGTAAGCTTTAATAACGCAAGCTTAATCTTTTCGGGAAGCGGTGAGTATATAGGATCAGTGAACGAATGCCCCGCCATTCTGGCCGCTTCCGCCTCCGCCTCCAGAATGTCCTGTATAAGAAGCGGCTCCGGCCTGTTTTTGACTTGATCATAAACTGAATATGAAACAACGTCAGACGGCTGAATTAACATAACTGCCACCCCCGTCTTATTCTTTAACGTTTACGATTTTGGCGCTTGCATCTTCTTCTTCAAATTTGCTGTCAAGTTTAGCCGTCAGTACGATAATAAATTTGCGGCTGCGAATATCTTTATCTACTTCGATTCGGATATTTCGTGAAAAACCGAGAATGATATTTTTCGGGTGAGTCAGAATGATGTCAGACGCATCGTACTGGGAATCACCTTCTCCGACCGAGTAAGGCTGCAGATTGGACACTCCTTTGACCGGAACGCCGAATGCTGAAGACAAACCGCCCTGCACCGCAAGATCCCCCAGGTTGGTCTGACGGTCAGCTACACGGTCTTTCCATTCAATCTCCATGCCTTGAGATGTGTAAAATCTGAATTCCTGAGGCAGGCGCAAATATTTTGCCGGAATGGCTTTTAAGCCTTTTTTAAATGTGGCTCTGGACAGCTCTTCCCCGTTTCCGTCAATGACGTGAGATACAGTCTGCTTACGGATTCCGTCAAGCTGTGCCAAGTACGGATCAGAAGAAGATGTATCGCCGTTTACGACAAGCTCCTCAATATCGACTGCCGCCCGCTCCGCCAAAATCTGCATGATCGTCTGCTGCAGGCCGTCTTTTTCAATATTATTTTCAAGCGTGTCATAGGTGATATTAATTTCCGCAATGACTTCTTTCGTATTCAGCTGCACCGTACTTGTTGCCGGGACGGTCAGCTGATCGTCAGTTAAGGCTTTTCCTTCCTCAGCGGCACGCAGAATACGCTGGCCGAAACCGATTTTTTCAAATTTCTGCGAGTCATTTTCCATTTGAATCACACGCGATTCGCTGAAAATGGTCGGCGTGTTCTGCACCATGCGGATAAATGCTGAAGCTTGTGCGGGGTTCATTAAACCGCCGCTTTTTAAAGCGGAAAGTGACATTTCCGCCTTTCTGATAATATCTTGATTTCTCACTCTACAGTTCCTCCTTCTGACTGGGCTTAAAGCAGTCCGCTCCAAATGGATTTTTTAACAGGCTCTTGGCCGCCCGTCTCTTCTTCCGGCTGCTTTGATGCGCCTCTTACTTTTTCAAGCGCTTCAATGCGTTTAATAATCGGCGCGAGCATGTCCTCAACAAGCGTTTTCAGCTTTTCTTCATCAGACGGCGCAGCCGCCCCGTCTTTGTCTTCCGTGTTTTGGTCCAAGCTGTCAAGCCGCTTTAAAAGCGGGTGCAGCGCGTGTTCAATCGATTCTCTTACGTCTTCTTTTCTCATCTTGTTCAAGTCCTCTCCCTTGCGGTTTCTTGATTTGCGGTCACGGTCGAGAAATTGCTTGACCGCGCCGAATAAGCCGGCTTGCTTTTCTGCCGGCTCTTCGTAAACGTCAGCGGTTCCCGCCATGCTGTAGCCCGTAATGATACCGGCTTTAATCTGATCCCATACTTCATCGGAAGCTTTGGTGACAAGCACCCAAGATCCTTTCCGGATCACAGCATTCCCGATTTCAAAGTCATCCGGGGCGACGTACGACTCCACCACCTCGCCGGTCCCGCCTTCAAAATTATGATTTGTATCGATGTTGCGGGCGTCCGCCAAAAAACCGTGAGCGGCCTTTTCAATTTCTTCAGCCGTCATATAATCGCCATGGGCATCCGGGACATCCGGCTCGTAAACGATGCCGTAAACAAGCTTCTGCTCATCCGATTCGCTTTTTGTAAACACCTGCACCTTTTTTTCAAATGACGGAAGGCCTCCGGCTGATTTTGTAAAAAAGAATTCCGTTTGGTTCGCCGCCTTATCGACATAGCTCACAAAACTGATGACGGCATTTCTCAATTCTCTCGGCACGAGATGTTTTCACCCCCTTTCAGGATTGCTCCTTTTTCCCTTTCAGCACCGGCCGGCTGTAGTACTCTTCCGGCCACTCCTCAAGCGTCTTCCCGAGCACTCTTCCGGCCAGATCACGGAGGTCATTAGGAGAGACCGCGCCGGCGGAAATAAATGGCGTAAGCACCTTCGCAATTTCAAGCGGATCGCGAAAATCAGGCCCTTTTAATGTGAGCTGTACATCGTGGAGACCCAATTCTGGCAAAAATAACGTGTTGAGCTTATTAATCAGCGTTTTCCGCTCCGGCTGAAACACCTGTTCCTCCGTTATTTTCCGTGCCGTATCGGCGGTGGCTTTGTTGTATTCCTGCGCCTCGCCCGTATAAAGCGGCGGAAGACGAAACGCGGAGCGGAGTTTATTTCTGCTTTTGTCGTCATATTCAAGAAACAGCGCATCATCCTGCAGAATTTCGGCAAGTGATTTAATTTCCACAGACACGGGCGTAATGTCTTCGCCTCCGTGAAGGTCTTTTTCCTTCGCAATACCTTCCGCCTCAATCAGCAGAAACTTGTGGGCGTTTTCCACCCCTTCCAGGTCATTCATATAATCCTGGAGCTCTTTGTACGAGGTTTCTGACAGCATGCCGTTTTCAACCGTAATGGCGGCCGGCACGTGACGGCCCTGCTTGAAATACATAAAATTCAGTTCTTCCGCTTTCCGGGCGCCGTACAGATTGACGATATTGCCGACCCAGCGCGGAATTCCGTAAGTGCCGCTGCCGATTTTTAAGTGAATCGCTTCATTTGCCCGGTATTCTTCAGACAGGGTCTTTACGTATTCGCCGGTTCTCATGTCCATCATGCGGGGATCGCCGTATTCCTTAAAAAACACTTTCCGACCGTTCAGCATCTGAACATATTTACGGAACCGTTTTTGCCTTTTAATCGTTTTGGATGCGCCGTTTTCTTCATATGAAAATGTAACTTCAACGGGATCAGTCACACCGCAGACGCGCATATGTTTCACATCCAAATATTCAATCCCCGCCGGTTTTCCTGCCCCGTCCCGAAGCACTTCGAGAAAACCGTTGCCCGTTTTTTCGCGGTCTTCTATCGCATATCCGAGGACCGTCTCGGCCGATTCATCAAAATGAAGACATTTGTAAAAGCTCTCCAGCTTCATCCAGTTTTTTTCGGCCCGGGCCTTTTTTGACGGGGAGCAATCTGGGCTATTTACATCAAAGGTATATTCCACATCAAACCCAAAACCCGTAATATTGACCCGATACGCGTCAATGCACTGCTGAAGAATCGTCGAATATTCGGCGATTGTTTTCAGTTCAATGAGATTATAGGGCGGTGAAATGATGTCTTCGCCGTACAGATCGGCAAATTGATCTTCGTTCATCTGCCTTGCCTGCGGCGCGGCCATTTTTGATTTAAAGACGGTGGCTCTAACGTTTTGATAGTTCGGCAACGCCTACCTCCTCCTTTCCCGATTCGGACGTCTCCGTTTTTGTGATGCATCTTTCAAATCCGCCGCGTCATAGTCATCCAGCGCATACCAAATGGCTGAAAGTGTGTGGGGATCAATTGAAAACTCATCTTCCGACAGAACGCCGTTTTTGTTTTTTGCGTACGTTAAGTTCTGCAATTCGCGGATCGTATGTTGACAGCTGTCTGAGCAATAGATATGTTTGAACCGTTTCAGCTTTTTTGTATACTGAAGTCTTGAGCCCGGAAACTTTTTGGCCGCAACCATCCAAAAGCCCTGCCTGCGGAAATATTGGATGCTTTTCGGCTCAGCCGAATCCGCTTTGATCAGCTCTTTTTGATCCGCCAATTCCTGAAGCTCCTCAGCTGTCTGATCATCGGTCATTTTGTTTTTGTAATATTCCCAGAAAATATAAAGGTCTTTTTGATCCGGATCGACGGCAAGCCGGATGACCGCATTGTATGACTCTTCAAAACCGAAATCCATGCCCGTCCGAAACAGGGGGCGCCTGATGGAAGCAATCCGCTCCGTTACTTCGTTGTGCTCCATGACCTGAAACTGCGGAAACACGCGGATGCCATTGACGCCGAACTGTCCTTTGCGGGCGATCCGGTACAAATCAGGATCGTAATGCCGTAAGCTGTCCAGCTGCTTAATATAGCTTTTCGGCAAAAACAGATTATCGCACGCTGTGGAATGGTGGTAATACGTATCTCCCTTAACGACGGTGCCTTTTTCATACAGCGTCTGATCATCCAATACGAACCGTTTTTTTTGGTCATCACGGAAAAAATGCCGGTACGTCCAATTGGAGGTGCCGACGGGATTTGTGGTGCATATCATATGAAGCGAAAGCTCGGGATGGCGCAGACGCCCGATCAGCTCCTTAAATCCTTCATACTTCACTTCAGAGCATTCTTCAATCCAAATCAGTGAAATATGATGAATGGATTTCAATTTGGCCGGGTTGTCCATCCCTTTAAACATAATCCGGCTTCCGTTTGAAAATCTCAGCTGCATCGGCGAAGACACGGCCTTTACGGCATGTCCCAGCTCAAGCTCCCCGATAATATCTTCAAACAAGGCAAAAGTAGAATCTCTGTGCGTATCGAAAACTTCCCGCACGACAAGCGCCGTCCGCTTTTCACGAAGCAGCTTCAGGATGATTTTCAGCGCGGTATGATAGCTTTTTGACGAGCCATAGCCTCCGACGAGAAATTGGTACGTTTCATTCCAATTGAACAAATAATCTTCAAAGCGCGGGTTAACCGCTTTTTCAATCATGACCGTTCCTCTTTCCGCGTAATGACAATGTCAATCGGCTTTTGGCTGTCTTCTGTTTTTTCCATCTTCTGCTGTGCCAGCTTTAATTTTTCATTTTCGATTTTTTGTTTAAATTGATCGGGGAAAAGGTCAAAGTACAAGGACAGCTTTTCAAGAGCCTTCATCTTGTCGGCAAGCTTGATTGCAATGCCCTCTTTTCCGAGTTTTGCTTCTGTGACGATGGTTCCGTCCAGAAGGTGCGAATCTTTAACATCAACGTAGCTGATTTCCTGCATAATCGGATTATCATTTTCGTCAAAGAGCGGCCCTGATTTTCCGAAGGCCTGAACCTCTTTTTTTCCGAAGGTTACATAATCAGTAATGTCGGCGAAAGCGATTTTCACATAGACTTGAAGAACGTCCATCGCTTCGACAAACACTTTATTGACCATTTCCTTTTTCATGCGGCTGATTTCTTTGGCGACTTTTTCGTTTTTTAACAGCCTGCTTCCCGTCACATGCGCGCTTTCCGGTGAATACCCGGCTTTTATCGCAGATTGGGTGGCGTTAAAGCTTTTCACATAATAAAGACAAAACAGCCGCTGGCGTTCGTTTAACTCATCAACTTCGCCCGGGGTGTTTTTTCCGCCGCTTTCCGCGTTCTTATGGAGCGCCTCGTCCCAGCGCCCTTCTTTTTTCCATCTGCCGATCGTTCTTGCGGATACGCCTGATTTGCCGGCAAGGGCGCGATTTGTGATGCGGCCTTTATGAGACTGATAGATTGTAAATGCCTGTTCTCTTTTTGCGTTTTTCATGCTACGGCATCACCGCCACCTCCGACATGATTGTCTATAATAAAAAGCGGCTTCTAATCGGGCCGCTTTTTGTGATCGTCTATTCACTTCTAGGTGGCAAACGTATGACAACTTATGAAGCAGGCGATTGATTTCTTTGTTCCTGCTGTTTTTGAATTTTTAGAAGCGCCCGTTTGACCGTCGTCTGTACGGTTGATTTCTTTACGTTCAGCAAGGCGGCGATCCGTTCATACGAAAAGCATTCCGCTTTGTGGAGCAGCAGCATTTCTTTTTCTCTATCCGTTAAAACGGCTAATGCGTCCCGCAGTCTGATTCTGTCTTCTTCAGTCACATTTGCGGAAGGTTCAAACATCAGCGCCTGTGAATACGTTTCTATGATTCTAGGATCTTTAATCAGCATTCTCTGATAAGCGTCTCTGCGGTCTATCGCTCTTCTTATGCCGGGCTGCCGGCCTTTTTCAAGCCATTCGATGACATATTCCACATCTGTAATGATCGTTCTGATGATTTTTTTATCTTTCAGTTCTTCTGAAGTAAGCATCGTTTCATCGGCTTCCTCCAGCTGCTTGTACCACTTTTTCGTCTCTTTCAGCGTGCGTTTATATTCAAATAGTAAGTCTTCCATGTAGATCCTCCTCTTTTTCGGAACAAAAAAAGGACACCAACCAATGCGCAGCATGTGCGCGATTGATCAGTGTCCGCAGGCTTTCCGTCTTGGACGTATTCTGTTTTTAATTCAATTTAAAGCCGATTTCATATTCGACCCGGGCCAGATCCCCTTTTCGCGTTTCGACAAGCGTTTTGCCGTGCTCCGGCGCTTCGGCGAGCCATGCTTCCTTCTTCAGTCCGTCTACAATAATCACCCGAACCTTGCCTTCTTCCAGCTGGCTTTTTAATGTTGTATGTTCAATGTCAGTCAGTTTTTTAGGATTCATGTTTTACGTCCTCCGTCTTTTTCAGGATGTTTACTTCATGTATGAGGCTTCCGAGCTCATTTATGAACGCTTCTTTTTCTTCAGAACTTTCTCCCCGGAGCAGGCGGAGAGCCGTTTCGGCCGCCTCAAAAAGTTCCGGGGCTTTCGCCATCAATGCCGCGTTGATCTGCTGTGAGTATGAACTTAAGTTGAAAACGGCCGCGATGAGCCTTCCGTTTGAATAAGGGAACTTCTCTTTATCCGCTTCGCTGTAAGCGGAATAAATGTAAATGGGTTTTTCTTCTCCGCTGTTTACGGCCCGCCATGGAGCGGGGCTGTGTTTTTCTTGCAATGGTTATCCTCACTTTCCATCAGCCTCATGCCATGCTTCAATTTGCTTTTCTATCCGTTTCGCCCTGAACAGCAGGCAAAAAAGCCATTTGATATATTTATACACGTGCATCAAGCCTCGCTTTTGCGTCTTGAACCATTCGCTCAAGACGTTTAATGACCGGCGTTAAATCAGTGCCTGTTTTGCAGTTCGGGCAAGGGTGAAAGACAGCGCCGAAACCCGTTTCCGTCACAATGACCTTCTTCGGCCCGCACAGCTTACACATTATCTCGCCCCCTCTAATCTGTGGTTTACGTCAAATGAATTGCCATTAATGATGACTAAATAATCGCTGCACATCTCATAAATTCTTGTGCCTAAGGCTTCATCAACCTGCACCAGTCCGTCACAGGCCAGCTCGCTCGAGATAAGAACCGGCTTATGATTTAAATAGCGGTAATTCACGACGGCGTACATTTGTTCAATCTGCCAATCGGTCGCCCGGGGTTTTCCGTTCAGCGGTTTGAACAGATCGTCAATAAAAAGCACATCCGCCTGTTTCATACGGCCAAGCTTTTCATCAAGCAGATCAAAATCATTTTTTAAATCCGTAAAGCCCTCCACAAAAGGAAAATACAGCACCGGTGTCTGCTTCTGTCTCATGACATAATTGCTGAGAGCGGTCAAAAGATGGGTTTTTCCCGACCCCGGACGCCCTAAAAGGGCAATGCTGTTTTTCCGGCAGTTTTTAATCTTGTCGAAGTTTTCAACATATTCAAGGGCGCACTCATATGCGTCGACGACTGCCTGAGGCTTGCCCCGCGTGATAAATCCTTTGAAATCCAGCTTCCGAAAGGCGCCTGTAATCTCACTTGCGCTGAGGATGCGCTCTGCTTTTCGTTCGGCGGCGCAGCAGCACTTAACCCACACATCTATTCCAAGCTGGTTTTTGAGATAACCGCCCTGATCTTTACAGAGCGGACAGTCAAAGCGGCTTTCGTCTGATTCTTCCGGTCTGTCCGCCAGTAATGGACGTTTTCCGTTTTTCAGGTCGGCCAGTATCTGCTCGATCGTTCGTTTTGTCATGTATCGTATTCCTCTCTTTTTTTGTTGTGATTGTCCTTCCCGCAATTCGTGCATTCAAGCGGTCTTCCATATACTTGGCGCAATAGCTGAAAGCCTTGATCGTTTCAGCTGAAGAGGTGCGCCGCTGTTCAAAAGCGGTAAAGCATTCGCCGAGCCATTTGATTGCTTCTTGTGCTGACGCACCGAGGGAAACAATACGGGCGATGGCCTGATAATCCCGGGGCGACGGGTATACGCTCCGCCCCTCCTGTGCAGACCTTAATCTGATAAAATGGGCGGCAATGTCGTTAATCGCTTCTTCAGCAGTATGATTTTTTGTTATATCTATTTCTCTCCGGACATTTTTGTCCCGGTGATCCGCCGATATTGTCCGGTCTGTGACTTCCGGGCGGGTCAATGTCTTTTTCTGCGTGAATCTTTTCGAGTACTTTACGGAGACGATGAGTCCGTAAGGGGCGCGGACGGTTTTGATATATTCATGCTGTTCCAAAACCTCAAGCCACCGTCTGACGGTTTTTTCGCTGACGGCAAATACGTCGGCCATTTCTTTTGCTTTTACGGGCTTATGTCCGAGGACGATCCCCCACTTTATGCCGTCTTTTACGTGTTCCTTTGTCGTTGAGCTGATGAACCATAAAAACAGCCATATGGCGGACCCTATTTTGTCATAATGTTCTGAATTCAATAATCCGGAATAGATGAAAAACGGGTAGCTTTTACGATTCATATTGGACGTCTCCGTTTGTCTTCAGACTTATATAGCGTTCATACTGCAATCGGTTATCAAATCGGAATACCGGTAGTCCGCAAGCGGTAAAAGATATCGAACCGCCTGCTTTTCCTAAACATCTCTGATCAGCCGGATTGCTGCTGAAACGGATGATTATCGGCTGCATCTCTCACCCTCCTGATCAATTTCTTATCGTAATTTGATACATCTCGTATCCTTATGATGTTGATTATATATGATACAGTTCGTATCATCAAGACCTTTTTGATACTTTTTTTATCATCACTTTATTTTGATACATTTTGTATCTATAATCATAAGTAACTTAGGGTGTTGAAAAAAGAGAGGTCATTCGGATGATAGGCGGAAGATTAAAGAGTCTCAGAGGAAAGAAAACGCAGGAAGAAGTCGCAAATCATATCGGTGTCTCGCGCGCCAGATATTCTCATTATGAAAACGGCCGATCTGAACCCGATTACGACACGCTGCAAAAGCTTGCGGATTATTTCAAAGTGTCGACTGATTATTTGTTAACCGGAAAAGAACCTTCAGATGAAGACATGTTTGCCGATCCCGACCTGCAGATCGCATATCGGGACATGCAGGACTTTTCCCCGGAAAGCAAGCAGCAGGCCATTGAATTCATTAATTATTTAAAAGAAAAAGAGAAAAACCGCAGGCCGAAACATAAATAATCCGCTCTTTTCCTTTAAACTGCTTAACGTTCAGCCGATATAAAAGCTGAATGTTTATTTTTAAAAGAAAAGGGAATTGATTCAAAGTCCGATCAGGGCTTTTCTTTCTCGCTTAAAAAAGAACATATGTTCGAAAGGGTGTATTCAATTGGGCGATTTTTTAACACATCTTGAGGAATACGTCAAAAACTTATATTGCCGCATGGGAATGACCGCCCCTCTCCATATTGATATGCAGATGATTGCCAAGGAGCTTGACATTTGGATTCATTTTGAAGATACGCACAGTATGATGCTGAAGCGGGACGGCATGTACAGCATCGTCCTGAATCAAAAAAAGTCACCCGAAGAGCAATGGCAGGATTTTGCGCACGAACTGTGCCACGTGCTGAAGCATACCGGCAACCATTTTCATATGAACAAGCTGTTCAGGGAACTGCAGGAATTTCAGGCCAACCATTTTATGTACCACTTCTGTGTGCCGACCTTTATGCTGTTAAACATGGAGCTTCCCCAGCGGAGGAGCCACGCCGTCATTTTAATCGCAGCCGCTTTCCGGGTGACGGCATCATTTGCGGAAAAAAGGCTGGAGCTGTTTGAACGGCGTAAAGCAGGTATTCAATTTCAGAAGCGGCTCACTTGTCTGTTATCCGACAAGCGGCCGAATGGGTATTATGAAAGCGGACAGACACACTTGCATGCCGCTGAGGAAAAAACGCCGTATTTTATTGAAAATTAGCGATTCTCCGCCGGCAGAGTGTCAGCATTTTAAATCCGTGCTGCCCGCCAAGCACTTCTTGCGCCGCATAGCTCCAGTGAATGTAAGAACGGGCCCCCTGTTCATTTATCATAAAAACCGGCCTTCACGGCTTCTACATACCGAAAAAACAGATCGGTTGGCGTATATTTTTCTCCCCGGCAGCCAAAATTGCTGAACAGCGCGTGTCTCTGCGCCGTGCTCACTTCCAATTGCAGCCCCATTTTCCTTTTTGTCCGATTGACAATGTTGCCGGGATTTACACCTGCCAGCCGATCATTCTTCTCTGTCAGCTCGGCATCAAATCCCGCTTCACGCAGCAGATCACAAATCAGTCTTGCTTTTTCCAGATCCGCGCCCCCGACGAGTGTATTTGCCTTTTTCAGATCATGATACCCATGAAAAGCCAATGCGTAATGATGGGCGGTCACTTTTTCTAAAGCCAGGGGTTCGTCAAAGCGTGTGCTTGTCAAATGGAGAGAACGGTTATCGCACCGCTTCGTTCCTTCAAATAAATAAATTGAGCTTTGGTCAGAAAATACCCGCACCAGCTCACTGACTCCCGGCTCAATCCTGCCGCCGTGGGGAGCGAGGACGATACATTTACTTCCCTCTTTTTCTTCATAAATAATTCTGTATTCTGATTCAGCAGCTGAAAGGGCTGCGAAATTGTCATATCTATCTTTCATGTGTAACATGCTCTCCTTTTCCAGTCAGCACCAGTTTACTCTACTCATCTGGGAATGGAAACCTTTTTATAGTATGATTTGATAGAATACTTAACAGGGGGGATATATCATGGGGTTCATCAATGGATTGCTGGGCAATGCGTCAACAATATCGACGGCTGAAGCAAAAGCAGAACTGGCCCGTATTCTGCTGGAAGGTGAGAATGTCAACGCCGCATTTAAGCTTGTCCGAGATATCATTGTCTTTACGGATAAGCGTCTTATTCTTGTTGATAAACAGGGACTCACGGGGAAGAAAACGGAGATTCAATCCATTCCGTACAAGAGCATTTCCAGATTCAGCGTAGAAACCGCCGGCCGCTTTGACCTTGATTCAGAGCTGAAAATTTGGATTTCAGGCGCGGAACTTCCCGCTGTCTCAAAGCAGTTTAAAAAAGATGAAAGCATTTATGATATTCAAAAGGCCCTTGCCGCAGTTTGTATGTAAGAAGAAACGGAAGCCCGGGGAGCTTCCGTTTTATTGATTACAGTTTTTCTTCTATTTTCGCCTTCGTTTTCGGACCGTAAATTCCGTCTGCCGTTAATCCGCTGACGGATTGAAAACGTTTTACGGCATTTGCCGTTTTCGGGCCGTAAACGCCGTCCGCCCCATGATTTTTTGCTCCTTTATCGGGATAAAAATAAAGAGCGGATAAAGCGTTTTGCACTTGTTTTACGTTCTCCCCTTTCGTCAGCGGTTTCGTCACTTTGATCACACCGGATGGAAGCGGATAGGAAGACACAGCCTGACTTTTTGAAGAAGAACCCGTCTGAGCGAGCTTGATCACTTGTCCGACTGTAATGTGATTCGGATCGGTGATATGGTTGATGCTTTGCAGCGATTTTACGCTGACACCGTGCGATGCGGCGATTTCCGATAAGGTGTCGCCTTTTTTCACATGGTATTCAGACGCGGAAGAAGAAATAGAGGCTTTTTTCGCCGGCATACTCCCGCTTAATTTCTTTTCAATCTTCGCCTTCACTTCATCCCAGCGGCCTTCAGACAAAATGCGGTGCGGGCAGTACTTTCCGTTCCAGTCCTGATGCTTTCTGATTCTGTCAATCCCCCAGCCCCGTTCTTTCAAAAGCTGCGCCGCAAACGCAATTGCCAGTTCTTCTGCAGCTCTGTACCGTTCGCCGCCTGACTTACTGTAACAGATTTCTATAGCAATCGACTTACGGTTTCCGGTACCGTTCGTGCCGTCTCCCGAATGCCAGGCATTCCGGTCCAACGGAATTCCCTGGATCACTTCTTTGTCATCAACCGCAAAATGATAGCTCGTTGATTCGCTGTTTCCCGTCATATAGCTGATTTCATTAGCTGCGGATGCGTCGTTTGCCGTGTTATGAATGGTAATATACTCCGGTGTCATCGGATTCGGACATTTTAACGCATATTTATCAGCCGATACGAGCCGTTTTTTCACTTCAATCCCCACTCTTCATCTCTCCTTATGCCTTTTTCATCAATAGGTGGCATTCGTAGGACAGATAACTTGAGCATATAGACCCCGCATTCGGATAAAAATGGAATGGATACGCATGCAAAAAATAAGACCCTTCCAAAGAAGGGTCTTTATGTTATGTTTGGTTGCGCGCGGCAATATGGAATGTGCCGTCCGCTTGGTTTTCCAAATGGCTTTCATGGCCGATCACCTGTGTAAAGCTGAACCCGACAGCAACAAGCAGCAATCCTGACAACAGTTTAGATTTCATATAGACAATCTCCTCTCTGGATTTGTTTTTGGGCGTGCACCATTTTTTCATAAAACGTGAGCGCTTTTTCAGGCTGTCCGTGTTTCATGTAAAATTTGGCAGCGTCATGCGCCAATTCTTCCACATACGGATACAGCATGTGTTCTTCCAGAAAATCAAACGTGTGCCTGACGGATGCGTTATCCATTTCCTTGCCGTATAACGCATGTAAAAATTGGAACAGATTCACAAACAATTCATCATTGTATTCGCGGGCGATACTGAGCCCGAGGCGATATTGCTTCTCTGCTTCGGCTGTAGTGTTCTGTTTATAAAGAACCTGTGTTAATGAGTAAATAGAATGCGGAAGATTATCGAACTTTTCTGACCTGCAAATGGAAACGGATGTCTCAAAATATTCGGCTGCTTTAGAGAGGTCTCCCATTTTTTCGTAACAGTTTCCGAGATTATATAAGGCTGAACTGATAAGACGGGGATTGCCTTCTTGTTTTGCAAGATCTAAAGCAAGTTCTAAGTGGGGCAATGCTCTTTCTGGATACTGCATGTCATCATAATTCCCTGCAATAACGAATTCACATTGGATTCTGCGGACGTTGTACGTCTCATACGATTGGTACGTTTCAAGGGCTTGAACGGCATAACTCATGGAGACGTAGGTTTGTTTCAGGTTGTAAAATATCTCGGCCATTTTAAAAGCAAACTCAGCTTTCTCGATGTCATCAGAAACGAGTGCAAGGTTTTTTTCAGCCCGTTTGTAATACATCATGGCGTTTAGGAACATTTTCTGTTTAAATTCGTACATTCCTCGAAAAAAATTAAAGTAGTAATCAAGCAGTCCTGTCAGTTTATACTGGTTGCCTTCAATGTCTTCCAATAATTCTGAAAACTCAGGCTGAGAAGGGTCCTCCTTTAAGGGCTTGATGTAATCCAGCATGACACGGTGTCTGAATTCCATTAATGAATAATACAGCAGCAGATCCTGATCTTCTTCCATATCCTCGATCTCTCTCTCTACTTCACGTTTGACGCGCTCCGCCTCAAGGACGTGAAACTGCCGGATATGGGTATACCATTCATTAATTTTGAGCCCGACAAAAGAGGACGGAATAGTCTGCTTCATCCTCAATAAATCCCCCCTTTTGGAATGACCGAGATATGTCATATTTTATCATATTTGCTAGAAAAAGAAGAACGCAAAAAGACCGCAATTGTCGAATTTCGGATATCCGCAACGATTTATCTCCGTCACAAGCTTATTGCTTGTTTCTTCCGTGCCGTTGATATAGCATATCCTTGCAGCTTTTATTCTGTATTAAATGGGGGTTTTCACATGACAGCACAAAATCAATTGGTCAGCCACTTTCTGTCACATCGAAACGTGACGATTGAACTGGCGGAAAAAATCAGCCGCGAGCATTACGACTACAAACCGGCAGAGACATCAATGTCCGCTCAGGAACTTGTAAAACACATCGTTTATTCTTTTCTTATGTTTGCAAACGTCATTAACGACGGAAACGGATCAGCCATCCAGAACAAACCGAAAGAAGAAGCGGAAACAGACCTCGTCAAACTGGCGGAAGCATGTACTGAAAAAACGACAGACATCCTGTCACAGCTGACTGAAGAGCAGCTGAACCGCGAAATTGACCTGACCGCCTCTTTCGGCAGAAAAGTGACCGGCGCTGCTCTCCTTCAGCTTGCCATGGAGCATGAAATTCATCATAAAGGCAATCTTTTCGTGTATGTCAGAGAAATGGGCCACACGGAACTTCCGTTTTATCAGCAAAAATCATAATCCGGCCATCCGCCGGTCTGCGACATAACAGCAGGCTGGCGGATTTTTTGTTCTGTATAAAATTTTCCGAAAATTTAATTGATTACCGCCTCTTAATCATATATAATCTGATAAAAATAGTAGGATTATTCAGGAGGCACACAGATGACTGTAAGCATTGTGTTTATGGGTTTCTTTGTCGGAACGCTTGTCGGATTGACGGGTGTGGGAGGAGCGGCGCTTTTGACTCCTTTACTGATCGTTTTGGGGATCAACCCCTCAATCGCCGTCGGCACTGACCTTTTATATAACTCCATCACCAAACTGTTCGGTGTCGTTTCTCATTGGAAGCAGCGCACCGTTCAATTTAAACTTGTCGGCTATTTGGCGCTCGGGAGCGTTCCCAGCGCAACAGCCGCCATCGGTGTTCTTCACTTGTTTCCCGCTTTTCACCAGCATCAGGAGCAGATTATCAAACAGGCGCTCGGCTACGTGCTGACCCTTGTCGCCATTTCCATTATCGCCCGCCTTTTTTTCGATAAAAAACTGCGGCCGAACCGCTGGCAGCAAAAAACGCTTGAAGAAAAGCGGACACTCATGATACTGATCGGCGTCATTTTCGGCTTCATCGTCGGCCTGACATCTATTGGGTCCGGCTCGTTATTTGCAATCGCCATGTTATACCTGTTCAGAATGAAAACGGCAGAAGTAGTGGGAACGGATATCGCACATGCCTTTCTGCTCGTAACGGCTGCCGGTCTGTTAAACGCAAGCTTCGGAAGCGTCGATTACCTGCTTGTATTGAATCTGTTGATCGGCTCTGTGCCGGGTGTGCTTCTCGGCAGCTTCTTTTCGCCGAAATTCTCACCGCGCCCGCTGCAGTTTGTGATGGCGGCGATTATTTTAATCAGCGGAATAAAATTAATATAAAAAAGGCGGTCTGTTGTCAGATCGCCCTTTCCCTTATAACGTCACACCGGACTTGAAAATTGCAAGCTCCCGAAAATCGTTTTTTTCGTTATTGACGAATTCTCCGCTTGCAACTTTAATAATGTATTGAATAAAATCTCTTACAATGTGATCTTCTGTTGTTTGGTCTTCCGCCAATCTGCCCGCGTCGTAATCAATCCAATGAGGCTTTGATTGAAATAAATCAGTATTTGTTGATACTTTCACAGTCGGGACAAATGTGCCGAACGGCGTGCCTCTTCCGGTTGTAAACAAAACGATGTGACAGCCCGCCGCGGCGAGCGCTGAAGAAGCGATTAAATCATTGCCGGGCGCACTGAGCAGTGTCAATCCCTTTGTTTTCAGTGTTTCACCGTATGTCAGCACATCAGAAACCGGTGCAAGACCGGCTTTTTGGGTGCAGCCGAGCGACTTGTCTTCGAGCGTTGAAATGCCGCCTTCCTTATTCCCTGGTGACGGGTTTTCATAAATCGGCTGCTCGTGCTTCATAAAATATTGCTTGAAATCATTGATCAATCGGACTGTTTTATGAAACACTTCTTCACTCGCCGCACGCTGCATGAGAATCGTCTCAGCGCCGAACATCTCAGGCACCTCCGTTAAAACCGTGCTCCCTCCCTGTGCAATCAAGTAATCTGAAAATCTCCCTAATAAAGGGTTTGCCGTGATGCCGGAAAAACCGTCCGACCCGCCGCATTTCAATCCGATGCTCAATTCTGACAGCGGAATCTCCTCACGTTTATCTTCCTTTGCCGCAAGGTGTATCTCTTTAAGAAGCGCAGTCCCCGCTTCAATTTCATCTGTGACAGCCTGTGATTCGAGAAATTTCACCCGATCTCCATTCACTTCAGAAAGCGCTTTCCTAATCGCCGCCAGCTCATTATTTTCACAGCCGAGCCCTAAAACCAGCACACCGCCCGCATTTGGATGACGGATGGCGTTCATCAGCATTTGTTTCGTATTCTCATGATCATCGCCAAGCTGGGAGCAGCCGTATTGGTGCTTTAAAACCAGCACATTGTCAAAGGGCGCAATGTCTTTCGCCTCTTTTACGAAGCGCTGCAGGATTTTCTCAGCGACGCCGTTTACGCAGCCGACTGTAGGTACGATCCACAGTTCATTTCGGACGCCGGATGTACCGTTTTCTCTTCTGTAGCCTTTAAATGTCCGGTTCTCATTTGTAAAAGGATTGTCCTCGAAGCGCGGTGAATACGTGTATTCTTGCACATCGGATAAATTCGTTTGCAGATTATGGGTATGAATATGCTCGCCGGCCGAAATCCGCCTTGTTGCACGCCCGATCGAAAAACCGTATTTAATGATGCTGCCGTTTTCTTCAATGGTTTGCAGCGCGATTTTATGCCCCCGCTTTACAGAGTCCTTCACTTCAATCGTCAGTCCGTCTGTATGCAGCCGCTCCCCTTTGTTAAAATGGCGCATGGCGAGAAGCACGTTATCGTTTTTATGGATTTTTATGACCTCTTTCATTTCACTTCCCCCTTTTTTCCGCAGTATTCATGTAACGCATGCTTCATACCCCGCTTATGAATGACAGACAGAAAAAAAGCCGTTCGTTCAGTCAGCCCCGGAAGATGATTCAGATTCTCCCCCCACAATCGCTCTTCTCCTAATATGGCAGATGCCGCTTGAAACATATCATCTTTGCAACGGGACCGCGCCATTTGAAAACGGTGAAGAACCTCCTCGCCGTCAGCCGGGTTGTTCGGTCCGTTCCAGTATGAATAGATCATGGCGCTGAACGAAAATACCAGCTTCTCAGGTAGCCGGCCCTCCTGTTCGATATAAGCCTTCAGCGTCGGCAGGTTTCTTGTTTTGAATTTCACGGCAGCGTTAAGGGTAATGCTTTGCAGATAATGTTGGATATAAGGGTTTTTAAACCGCTGTAACACATCTGCCGCGTATTGGGTGACACCCTCCATTTGCAGCACAGGGAGGATTTCTTCATTGATCAGCTCTTCGATGAACCTGCCCGTCACCTCGTGCTCAGCCGCTTCCCGGACGGTTTGCAGTCCGTATAGTAAAGCCACTGGCGCCAATGCCGTATGAGCGCCGTTTAAGATTCTCACCTTTTTTGTCCTGTAAGGCGTAAGGTCAGACGTAATCAGTGCGTTCAGCCCGGCCTCAGCAAAAGGAAGCTCATTCTGAAGCTGTTCCGGCCCTTCTATCACCCACAAATAATAATGCTCACCAACCACAAGCAGACGGTCTTCGTACCCGAGAAAATTGGTAAGTTCTTCTACGGTATCAACAGGGAATCCGGGAACAATCCGATCCACGAGGGTATTGCAGAAGATGTTCGCGGCATGAATCCATTGAGTAAAATCAGGCTCCAGCTCCCACAGCCCGGCATATTGAAGCACGGCAGCCTTCAGTTTCCGTCCGTTTTCTTCGACCAGTTCACATGGAAGCACAATGCACCCTTTCTCGGCGTCACCCGCAAATGCCTTATAGCGGAAATAAAGGAACGCCGCTAATTTCCCGGGGAATGTTTTTTGAGGTCTATCCTCAAGCCGGTCGCCTTTCCCAAACGTAATTCCCGCTTCTGTCGTATTGGAAATGATAAAACGAAGCTCCTCTTGTGCTGCCAGCCGTTTAAAGGAATCATAGTCAGAAAAAAGATCAATGCCGCGGCTGATGGATTTGACGATCGTGTGTTCTTCAGCCGGTTTCCCGTCCTTTATCCCCTGCAAAAAAAGCGTAAATAAACCGTCCTGCTCGTTTAAACGTTTGATTTTCTCAGAGCCTCTCGGCTGTACGGCGACAACGCTTCCGTTAAAATCCGTCAATTGATTCAATTGATCGATCTGCCAGTCTGCGAAGGCCCGCAAAAAATTGCCTTCGCCGAACTGAAGGACTTTTTCAGGATATTGAATGTATTCGCCGCACATCTTTTTATTCAGCTGCCGCAAGCTGTCCGCCTCCTTCTGTATTTATGCACACGTTAACATTTTCCTGTACGAAAACCCGGATAATCAGACGGGCCGTTATGTGAGTTTTTTAATTGAATCTCTTATCATCACCTCGGTGTTTTCGTATATTTTTTCCGCCGCCGTATCCGGGTCGGCGATTAGCGCCAAGATCTTCTCTGCGCCGAGTATGCTGATGTTTTCAACCGGGCGTTTTACTGTCGAAAGCCTCGGCGTCATGTATTGGGAAATGCCGATGTCATCAAACCCGATAACGGATATATCTTCCGGAACGTTCAGGCCTTTGGCGAAAATGGCGTTCATCGCCCCGATCGCCATATCATCGTTTGAACAAAAAACAGCCGTAGGCGGTGATTGAAGCGCCAAGAGTTTTTCCATCGCCTGACTGCCGCTTTCCATATCATAGCGGCCTTTTACACTGTATTCATGCTTAATCGGGATAGAATGATCAATTAAAGATGTCAAATAGCCTTCTTTCCGCTGAGAAGTTGACCTGAATCCTTCCTTTCCCTCAATGATCGCGATATCTCTGTGTCCGTTTGCGATCAGGCAGTCGACCGCCTGTCTGGAGCCTTCTTTATCGTTTGACAGGATATTCGTGATGCTCCGGTCATCAATGTCCCGGTTCAGCACGACAAGCGGGATGTTTTTCTCGCGGATATGATAAATAAATGAATTATCACTGTCGCTTTGGCTCATTAAAATGATTCCGTCATATCTCATGGGCGTAATGGTTTCAAAGCTTTTCAGGTCGTCAATCGCGCGGACGAACAAATTGTATTCCTCACTGATTGTGCGGTTTACACCTTTGATGGTATCGGAAAAAAAGCTGTGTGAGGTTCCGTTTGTGATGCTTGTAAAAAACAGTCCGATCGTATGGGACTTTTGCATGGCAAGGCTTTTTGCATTTACATTCGGTGTGTAATTCAGCTGTGAAGCGAGCTCTAATATTTTCTGTTTTGTATGCTCTTTAATGTAGGGGCTGCCGTTAAGTGCCCGGGATACGGTTGTGTGGGATACGTTGGCGAGTTTTGCGATATCTTTTATGGTTACCATCGTTTTTCCTTTCTTTCTGTATGCTGTCATTTATTTCTATTGTACCATTAACGGACAGTCCATAAAATCACTAAAGTTGAGGTTTTGCATGATGTAAGTCCTGAACGAGCTCGGCATGCTGCCGGTCCGTCAGCTTATACATCAAACCGATAATCAGCATGGCGCACGCTAAAGCGAAAGCCGGGTACAGCAGCAGTAGCCCTTTAATCCCGATCAGCGTGCCTTTTGTCTGAGATGCATTCGGGATATAGCCGATAACGCTCAGCCCGATGCCTGAAAGAAAACCTGATAAAGATTGGGCGAGTTTTCTGGAGAAGTTGAAAAGCGAATATGTCGTCGCCTCCTTTCGTTCACCCGTCTTCCACTCTCCGTAATCAATAATGTCCGACACAAGCGCCCATGTAATGCCGTTTGGTATGCTGATCCCAATAAAAGCAATGCTCGCTAACGCCGTAAAGATATATACGTTTGACGGGAGACAGAAATTCAGCGCATCAGCCGCGGCGCTGACGGCAAAACCGATCATCACCGTTTGCTTTTTTCCGAAACGTTTGACGAGTTTCGGCATAAACAAAACACCTAAAAATGAAGAACCGATGATGATAAAACTCATGTAGGACATCAGCTCCGCATTGTTGAGATTGTACTGGGCGAAGTAAACAAGCATAGCGGATTTAATGTTATATGCCGATATTGAGAAAATCGTCATGAAAACGACGGTCAGAAGCGGTTTGTTGCCGATAAAGCATTTGAAAACCGACATAACGGACAGCTTTTCTTTCGGCGCTTCACGGACGATAATTCTTTCTTTGCAGTTTCGGTAGCAGATCATAAATCCCGCGATTCCGATTACGGCCATCATTCCCATGACTGCCGGGTAGCCGATGTGAACGTTATCAAAATGAACGAGAATCGGGATGACGATGACACTGGTAATGAGCAGCGCGCCGAGGGAGCCGATCTGGCGGAATGCGGAAAGCGCCGTTCTGTCCTCCGCATCCTGTGTAATGGCCGCGCCGAGGGAGCCGTACGGAATATTGACGAAAGAATAAGCGACCCCCCACAGCATGTAAGAAGCATAGGCGTACACAAGCTTCCAGGTGACGCTCACGTCCGGTGACACAAAAATCAATACGGTCATGACCGCAAGAATAATACTTCCGAATAATAAGTACGGCCTGAATTTCCCACGGGTTCCGATCTTTTTTCTGTAGTCAATGGCCGAGCCGACAATCGGATCAGTCAAAGCCGCAAACAGCTTGCTGACCAAAAAAATACTGCCGGCGAACGCTGCCGGAATGCCTGCGACATCTGTGAAAAACTTCAGCAAATAGATCTGCCCGAGATCAAACATAAATCCGTTCCCAAAATCTCCAAAACCATAGGATACTTTTTCTTTCAGACTCAGCTTATGCTCCTTCACTTTTACGGCAGGTGCTGTCACGACAGGCACATTACTCATAGGCCACCTCTTTCATTCCATTTTTTAAAAGCGGAAATATTCCTCAGCATTCCGGTAACAAATCCCCTCGACAATCTTTCCTAAAAGCTCCATATCGTAAGGCGCTTCGCCTTGTTCAGCCCAGCCGCCGATCAGCGTGCAGACAAGCCGCCTGAAGTATTCATGGCGGGGATAGGACAGGAAACTTCTTGAATCCGTCAGCATCCCGATAAAACGGCTGAACAGGCCCATATTTGATAACGCTTTCATTTGCTGGAGCATTCCATCTTTCGTGTCATTGAACCACCAGGCTGTGCCAAATTGAATTTTCCCCGGTGTTTTCCCATCCTGAAAGCTGTTGATCATGCTGGCGATAATATAGTTGTCATTCGGATTCAAAGAATACAAAATCGTTTTAGGCAATTGCCGCTTTTTTTCGGCGGAATCTAACAGCCGGGCAAGCGGTTTTGCGATACGTTCATCATTAATTGAGTCATATCCCGTATCAGGACCGAGGCTGCTGAACTTATTTGTATTGGTATTTCTTAACGCGTTAATATGGAACTGCATCGCCCAGTCCAGTTCGGCGTAAAGACCGCAAAGATATTGCAGCGTCCGTGTTTTGAATTTCTTTTCATCTTCAAAAGACACATGCTCTCCGCTTAATCCGGCTGCAAAAATCCGGGCCGCTTCCTCCTCGGTCGTCTCGGCATAAACCATTTGATCTAACGCATGATCCGACACTCTTCCCCCGGCATTGTGAAAAAAGCGGACGCGGGACTCTAACGCATCTAAATACGATTGGTAGGTGGTGACAGCCATTCCGGAAGCGCTCTCCAGCGAACGGACCCAATCGGCAAAACCCGGGCTGCTGATGTCCAGTCCTTTGTCAGGCCGAAATCCGGGCAGCACTTGAACCGGAAAATCACTTTCTTTCAACAGTTCGTGGTATGTCAGCGCATCGGCAGGATCGTCGGTTGTGCAAATGACTTTGACATTTGATTTCAGAATGAGATCCCTTGCGCCAAACCCGTCTCCCTGCAGGAGCTCATTCGTTTTTTTCCAAATGGCCGCGGCCGTTTTTTCATTCAATACGTCATAAATGCCGAACCAGCGCTGCAGCTCTAAATGCGTCCAGCTGTACAGCGGATTGCCTATCGCCATCGGCACCGTTTTTGCCCAGGCGAAAAACTTCTCTTCATCTGAAGCGTTTCCGGTAATGCAGCGCTCTTCAATGCCGTTGGCCCTCATGATCCGCCACTTATAGTGGTCACCGTAAAGCCATGCCTCCGTAATCGTTGCGAAGGTTTTATTTTCATAGATTTCCTTTGGGCTTAAGTGACAGTGATAATCAATGATCGGCATGTTTTCAGCGTATTCCCGGTACAGCTTTACGGCCGTTTTACTATCCAGTAAAAAATCATCACCCATAAAAGCTTTCACACTTTCATCCTCCCTCTTAAAAATGTTAACGTTAACAAAATGGTTCTTTTTTATTTTAGCTTCCTCTTTCTCACATATCAATCATTTTTATTTAACTTTTCAGAAAATTGTATATCCGTTAACATTTTCATACAAAAAAAGACACTGCCGAGAAAGTCCGGCAATGTCTTCTGTGTGATCTTAAGGATTAGTAAGCAAGGCTGAATAATCCTTTGATATGTGTTAAATAACGTACGTTACTTGCTTCTTTCATTAAAGATGCCGGAAGACCTTTCAGCGGAGTAGAGTTCGCTCCGATGATGGCAACCGCGTCTTTACGTCCGAGGCTTGCAAGCGTACCAGAGTTTACAGGCTTGAATGTTTCAAGCGTTTTTCCTTCTAAGTAAGCGAACAGGTTGTAACCGACAAGTTCACCCATCTGCCAAGCGATTTGCGCTGTCGGCGGGTACGGACGGCCGTCCGGCGCAAAGTATACAGCGCTGTCTCCGACAACGAATACATCTTCGTGAGAAGTAGATTGTAAGAAATCGTTAACCGTCGCACGGCCGCGGTTCACTTCAAGGCCGGATTCGCCGACTAACGGGTTGCCTTGTACGCCGCCTGTCCATACAAATGTGTTGGCAACGACTTTTGAACCGTCTTTCAGATCAATAACGTTTCCTTCAACATTTGTAACAGGAAGACCTGTTAAGAACTCAACGCCGCGTTTTTCAAGACTTTTTGTCGCGCGCTCGATAAGGTCATCAGGAAGAACAGGAAGAATTTTCGGACCTGCTTCTACTAATTTCAGTTTGATTTCTTTCGGATCTACGCCGTATTTTTTCGTAAGGTTCGGCATGATGTCAGCAAGCTCACCGACAAGCTCAACGCCTGTTAAGCCGCCGCCGCCGATAAGGATCGTTGCATCAGCTTCGTTTTTCGTTTTAGCGTATTCACGCACACGGTCTTCCACGTGTTTGTATACTTTGTTGGCATCAGCAGCAGATTTCAGCACCATGCTGTTTTCTTCAAGTCCAGGAATGCCGAAATAAGCCGTAACAGAACCAAGTCCGACAACAAGCGCGTCATAAGTCAGCTTAGAACCGTCAGAAAGGGCAACTTCTTTCTTATCAACTGAGAAAGAATTGACTTCTGCGATTTTAATGTCGACGTCTTTTCCTTTCAGAAGTTTTTCAAGCGGCATAGCAACAGCCTGTTCAGACACGTTGCCCGCTGCAAGGCGGTGCAGTTCTGTAATGATTTGGTGAGTCGGGTATTTGTTCACAACGGTTACGCGTGCTTCATCTTTACTGTAATGTTTGCGAACGGTTAAAGCAGAAAGAACTCCGCCGTAACCAGCGCCTAAAATGACAATATGTTTTGACATCGTATATCCTCCGTCCTTTATATCAATTTGAATCTGAGATTATTTTTGTTTTTCGTTCATGATTTCAAGATAGCTGTTAGCAAAACGGAACAGCTTTTGAGCTTGAGGATCTTTCAGCATGCGCAGCAGGCCGAAAAGTCCGATCGTTTCATTGCTTGCATCCGCGCGGTCTTTTGCTTCGATCGCAGTAGCCGCAACTTCTTTCGCTGTTTCTTTCACCGGCTCAAGAATTTCTGTAAGCGCACCCACTGTATCGCTCTTCAATACTTCGTCTGTCGCTACAGACTGTGCAAAATCATAAGACTTCGTTAAAATATTTACTAACTCAGTCAGTTTTGGAAGCTGATCCACTAAAACAGTCAGTGATTCTTGAACTTCAGGTTTTAGCAGCTGATCAATAAGATCGCGTTGGCCTTGGCTGACAGATGCATTTGTTTGATCGATTGTTTCTGGCATATCCGATTCTCCTTTACTATAAGCAGTATGCTGATTTTTTTGGAAAGGGTAGCCTTTCCCCCTTCATGCAAAAAAGCATGAAAAAGCAAGATTGTGAATTCATGCACAATCATTTACAAAAATAAATGTTTACTACCCAGTTTTTCACTTTGCCATATCCAGTATTATTTTTATATCAACAAAAACAATTGAATAAGTCAAAATTTCTTTTTCCTCTCTGAAAATAGCAAACATAAAAAACCCAAATTTGATTTACTCTTATATAATAACACTTTTTGAACAAAATTTGAACGTGAATTGTTTCGTTTATGAAATTATTTATATGGCGGGGGTGTAATAACGTTTCTTTCAGGCTATTTTTTTACAGACCATCCGCTTTTCCCCTGTCATTTTTCCCACAATTTTAATAGCGGGCCCGTTTTTCCCGTAAAGGGGTCGCATTCCGGGAGCGGGACACGGCTGATTTCTTCTGAAGTTCTATCATTTTTCTCCGTTTTTGTATCGTACTGCCGGCCGCCCGGATAAGCCCCGATCACGGTAAAATCAGAACTGCCCGACAGTTTTTTATGTCCGGTGCCGGCCGGAATGACCGCTGCATCCCCCGTTTGAAGAACGGCGTCTGCTCCTTGTTCTCCGCCGAACCTCAAAACCGCGGTTCCTTTTACCGCGACAAGAACTTCGTGCGTGGTGCTGTGAAAATGATGATACGGAAATACTCCGCCCGTCCAGCTGTTAGACCAATCGTGCCGGCGGAGGACGGACTCTGCTTTCTGTACCGTTTCTTCATTAAATACCGCTTTATAAATAACAAGCGGAAGATTCGGGTTATTCGGAATGCGGCCGTCATCTTCGAAATAAAGCACTTGAATATCCTCTTTCTGCATTGTGTTCACCTCCGTATATGTCTGTTTCCCATTCATCATTTATTAAAACGCTATTTTCTCATATTCCATTGCGAAGCCTGCCGGTGAATAGTATAGTATAAAAAAATATGTGTCAAAATGAGGGATTTAATGAAAGCCATCGTGATCGGAATATTGGCATCTCTGTTTTTCGCAGTCACATTTATTTTAAACAGGGCGATGGAGCTTTCCGGCGGAAGCTGGATGTGGAGCTCTTCCCTGCGTTTTCTTTTTATGATTCCGTTTTTATTTTTGATCGTTTATGCGAAAGGAAAATGGGCGCCGCTCTGGCATGAAATCCGAAAAAAACCGTTTTTTTGGCTGAAGTGGAGTTTTACCGGGTTCGTGCTTTTTTATGCCCCGATTACGTTTGCCGCGGCATATGGGCCGGGCTGGCTGATCGCGGGCACGTGGCAGATTACAATTGTCGCGGGTGTGCTTCTGTCGCCGTTTTTCTACGAAACAAAACATTCACCGGCGGGCCCGGTTTCCGCCAGACAAAAGATCCCGCTGATTTCGCTGGTTACTTCCGTCATCATTCTGATCGGAGCCGGTCTGATTCAGCTTCAGCATGCGGGTTCTCTGTCCGGCCGCACGATACTATTCAGCGTGGTGCCGGTCGTCATCGCCGCTTTTGCCTATCCGCTCGGCAACCGCAAAATGCTGGAACAATACGGCGGAAAACTCGATACATTTCAGCGGGTGCTCGGCATGACGCTCGCAAGCCTTCCGTTTTGGCTTTTGATCGCCGCTTTCGGCTGGCATAGAGACGGGCTTCCGTCAATGGGACAGACATTCCAATCCTTTATCGTCGCACTCAGCTCTGGCGTTATCGCAACAGTATTATTTTTCCGCGCCACCGATATGGTGAGGAATGAGCCGCAGAAGCTCGCTGCTGTTGAAGCGACTCAATCCGGAGAAGTTCTTTTTGCACTGATCGGCGAAATCGTCTTTTTATCCGCGGCGTTTCCGTCACTTCTTTCATTTGCCGGACTGTTCATTATTATTGCGGGAATGGTCATGCATACATTCGCTTCCCGGCAGACAGACCAGAAAACGGCTGAGCAAACGTCAGCCAATCTTACCGGTTCCTGATTTTTTTTACGAAAGGTGTCATCCTGTATGAAAGAAGAAATTCCGGCAATATCTTTTCTGTCAGCCGGCAAACGCTTTGAACAAAACAATACGTCCTTTGATGTCCTAAGCCGTGTAACCGGACATATTCAAAAAGGTTCTATCACAGCGTTGATAGGGCCTTCCGGCGCGGGAAAAAGCACATTGCTGTCGCTGTGCAATCTGATGAATACACCTGATGAAGGGGAAGTGCTTGTATTCGGAAAAGAAATAAGACACTGGGACATCAGAGAGCTCAGAAAAACCGCAGGCCTTGCATTTCAATCAGCTCCCGTCCTCGAGGGAACGGTGTGGGACAACCTTCTGCTCGCAGAAAAACTCCACGGCGCACAGCACTATACGCCTGAAGAGCTCGCAGATTTTACAGATCTTCCGCGCGGGCTTCTGGATCGGAATGCAAAAGAATTATCCGGCGGGCAGCGGCAGAAGCTCTCATTAGCGCGAACCCTCGCCGGACTGCCGTCCATCCTGCTGCTGGATGAAATCACCTCGGCGCTGGACCCGTCATCCGTTCTCATCATTGAGAAACTGATTACGAAACTCCATCGGCAAAAACAGCTGACGGTCCTGTGGATCACCCATAACCTTGAACAAGCGGAACGATTATCCGATACAGTATGGTTTATGGCTGAGGGACGGCTTTTAGAAACCGCGGAAACGAAAACGTTCTTTAAGGAACCGAAACATGAAAAGGCCCGGGCGCTTTTACAAGGGAGCGGGTGCTGATATGAATGATCTTTCTCTGTTATTGACAAGTATATTTGTCATTATCGCTTTATTCCTGTCTAAATCTTTTAAAGCCGGCGTCGAAAAGGATATGATCGTCGCAACCGTCAGGGCCGTCATTCAGCTGCTCATCATCGGCTATGTGCTGTCGCTGATTTTCCGCGGTGACCACCCGATATTTATCATATTAATGGTGCTTCTCATGCTCACGGCCGCTTCGCACAATGTCGCCAAACGGAAAAAAATGCGGATCGGCTCATTTTGGCGCGTTTTTCTGACACTGGCGATCGCGGAAACCGTGACGCAGGGACTTTTACTGACCCTTCACATCATTCCGTTCACTTCAAGATATGTCATTCCGATAAGCGGCATGGTCATCGGAAACTCCATGGTGCTCTCAAGCCTGTTTTTAAGCCGGCTCAGTTCGGAAGCAGACCTGCGGAAAGAAGAAATCCAGCTGATTCTCTCTCTCGGAGGAACGCCTAAGCAGGCCGTCCGGCAGATATTGACGTCCAGTATGAAGCTCAGTATGATCCCGACGCTTGAAAGCCAGAAAACATTGGGTCTCGTTCAGCTTCCCGGCATGATGACGGGGCAGATTTTAGCGGGGGCTGATCCGATACAGGCGGTGCGCTTTCAGCTGCTGATCGTTTTTACAACGATGGCCTCCGCTCTTCTTACATGTATCATACTCAGCGCCTTGACATATCCTTCCCTTTTCACGGAACACTGGCAATTAAAAAAATTCAGCAGGGAAGCGTAGGCTTTTTCCCTGCTGAATGATTATTTATGACAAGGTCAGAGATTCATAGTAACGGGATAATTCAATAATCATCGCTCCCATCCGCTCAATGTCCGGAGCAAGAACCCTCTTTATCCCTTCATCCCGGATCGCTTCAGCCGTCACTTTGCCGACTGCGGCGGCAAGCACTTGTTTTTCGAATGCCTGCTGCAATTCTTTTGTGAACTCTTTTTCTTTTGCATAATCAAAGAGAGAGCGCACTTGAATGGCTGTCGTAAAACATACGGCATCGACCTCTCCGTTTAACAGCTCTCCCAGCAGTTTATCGACCGTCTCCCTTTCCGGCGGAATATGCTGATACGGGAGAACAGGGAATACCTCCGCTCCGTTTTTCTCAAGGAACTCCGTTAAGACCGGCGCTTTTTCGCCATGAAGCTGTATCATGACTTTTTTATCTTTAAAGTCAAATCGTTCCAAGGAGCGGATCAGCCCTCTTGTTGTACCGTCTTCATCTGAGGCATGCGGCGTGATGCCGAGCTTTTTTAAGGCCGCATATGTTTTATAGCCTCTGCAGCCGATTTTCGCTTCATGAACGGCCGCTAAAAATTCTTCTTTCAGACCGATTTTTTCCGATACCGACAATAACGTTTCCGTACCGATGCCTGTGGTGAATATCGCCCAGTCGGCTTTTTGCCCGGCAAATGTTCTTACGTCGGGTTCAATTTGATCCTCCGCCAGGTATACGGTTCCTTGGAGGGAACGGACGACCGCCGTTCCGCCCTGCTTTTCTATTAATTTTGTGATCTCTTCTGTTTTCCGCGAACCGCCGATGGCAATCCGTTTCCCGTTCAATCCTTTTCCCATCGCTGTTTTCTTCTTCCCTTCAGATGCCGGGCGCCCTATGGCACGCCGTCATTTATTTCTATTATTGTTACGCAATCAGCCGGGAAAATCAAGCTATGCTCCCGTTGAATCCCTCGTGCAGTTGCTGTATCATTAACCGGGCAGAACGATTTGATTCGCGGAGGGATTTTCAATCATGGAAACAAAAAAAGAGTTCGAGACAAAAGGATACGATACTTCGGTCATTTATGAGTTCAATGAATATCCTGATGTTCATAGCGGCCGATGTGACAATTGCGACTACACGCTGTTTAAAAGCTCAGTGAAGGGCGGAAAATTTTTGAGGGAATGCCGGAGATGCGGCATGAAGAAAAACATATAACAAAACAGGCAGCCGTCTTCCGATGCGCTGCCTGTTTCTCAATCAATTTTCGACGGCCGCCGTTTTCAAAAATTCTTCAATGGCGCAAACAGCCTGTTTTGGGCCGCCGGTTTCTTCTATTTTCTGCTGCATGCTTTTCACGCGGCTGAGGATGTTTTTATCGCCGTATACGTTCTGGACGTCTTTTTGCAAACGGGCCACAGTGACTTCTTTCGGCGGCAGATGCACGCCAAGCCCCAATTCATCCACACGCTTTGCGGTGACCTCTTGTTCGTGCATTTGCGGAACGACAACGAGCGGGACACCCGCATTCATCGCCTCCATTGTACTGTTCATCCCGCCGTGAGATACGAACAGCTTTGCTTTCTCCAGCACATCAAGCTGAGGAACGTGCTGGCGGATGATAAAGTGTTCGGGGACATCCGAAAAACTTTCCGGATCAATTGTTGTGCCGACTGACATAATAACCCGCCAGTCCGAGTCCCGAAACGCGTCAATACACATCCGGTAAAATTCAGGCCAGGCGTTAAACGCCGTTCCCAGTGAAATGAGCATAAGCGGACGGTCATCGGCTGCATCAATTTCCAGACTTCCCGTATTTGTGCGTTCTCCAAGAGACGGACCCACAAAACAGAATCGTTCGTCAAAGGTTTCCTGTTTCGGCTGAAAGGCCCTTGGCATAAAGACAATATTCAGTTTTTCAGGCATAAAAAACTCTTCCATTGTCATCCGTTTCAATTGTTCATTTTCAATCTGCTCCTGGTATTCTTCTATCGCCTGTTTGGCCGCTTCCAGTGTTTCTTCGTCTCTTCCTAATTGAAAATACTCATTCATTGCATAGCTCGGGCAGAACTTTACGGCCGGGATGCCGCCATTATCCGCAAACAATTTTCCGGCAAGAGCTAAAAAATCAAACAGGACGATGTCAGGAAGGTCGTCTTTGTACAGCTCTTCCAGCTGCGGAAGCACTTCAACCGCTTCTTCCAGAAACATCACAAACGCGTCATTTTTGTTTACCCGTTCTTTTATCGTCTCCGGGTCCGCCTTTATGCTTGTGCGGTATAAAACGGGAATGGCGCCCGTTTTGGCAACGGAAGCTTCAAATTCCTCAGTCACAGCGAATGTCACTTTATACCCGCGATTGACAAGTTCCTCGGCTACAGGCAGCGTGGGATTGACATGACCGTGAGCGGCCACATTAATAATGGCGATGTGTGTTTTTCTCATCTTTTTTCTTCTCCCTCATTTTCGTTTATCTCCGCTTCTAAAGACTCCAGCCCGTACATGACACTGTTTCGGATCGGCTCAATCCGGACGGGCTCAAGGTGTGAAAAGGTTTTTACAATTCCTTTCAGCGCGGCTTCCGCTTCAAGTCTGGCAAGCGGAGCGCCTAAGCAGAAGTGTACGCCGAATCCGAAGGAAAGGTGCGGATTCGATTGGCGGTGAATATCAAATACGCCCGCCTTCTCAAATTTGTTTTCATCACGGTTGGCAGATGCAACGTAGCAGAGAACGATCTCCCCGCTTTTCAAGCGGCGTCCGCGCAGTTCAGTGTCGTGCCGGACCGTCCTTCTGACAAACGGAGCGGGAGCGCGAAAACGCAGCGTTTCTTCCACCGTTTGCGCGATGAGAGAAGGGTCCTGTCTCAGCTCTTCATAAAGGCCGGGCGTCTCTAATATGCTGTAAACCGCATTTGAAATGAGATTAGTCGTTGTTTCATTTCCCGCCACTAAAAGCAGGTTGCAAAACGGGATCAGATCTTCTGCCGTGAGCTTCTCTCCCTCTTCTTCCTCTTTTATCAAAATAGAAATAATGTCTTGGCCGGGCTTTTTTCGTTTGCTTTCTATTATTTCCGCAAAAAATGCCGCCAGCTCTGCCTCACATTGGTCACGTTCCTGCTGATTTTTCTCCGCCGCTTCAGGACTCGCATCTTTCGGCATGCTGACGAGAATGTCCGACCATTTTTTAAACTGATCCATACGTTCGGACGGAACGCCTAATAATTCTGAAATCACCATGACCGGCAAAGGGTAAGAGAGATCTTTAACGATATCAATCCGCCCTTTGTTCTTTGCCTGTTTTAGAAGATGATCGGTAATGTCTTTAATTCGCGGCTCCCATTCCTTCAAGACGCGGGGAGTGAAAGCGCGATTGACGGCAGATCTGATTTGGGTATGCTTCGGCGGGTCCATGTTCAGCATGGACTTTGCAATCGAGCTTTTCACATCAGTCATGAGGCTTGAGAACGTCTCTTTATCACTGATGACTTTTTTGACATCATCGTATAAAAACACACTCCAAACCTTCGTTTCTTCATCAAAGTGTATAGGGCTTTCCCGTCTCATTTTTTCGTACCAAGGAAAAGGGTTGTATACGTCCAGGCCGTTTTTTCCTTTCATCAGGGTTCTTTGGATGGCTTGTCTCGTGCTCCTCAGCTTACTCATGTTTCATCACTCCTGATTGTTTCATATTTGAATAGTTGACGTACCTTGAATTTTATCCTAGCACATATTTTCAATTTTTTTCTATTCATAACCTGAACTATTAACATAACACAACAAAAGTCATGAATCCGGAGGTGAAATTTCTCCCAAGAAAACAGCAGAAGCGCACAAAAAACCCGAGCCTTCGGCCAGGCTCGGGAGATATGTTCACTCATTCGTCTGCGGTTTCTGGTGCTGCTTTTGGTCTTCAAGAGGCTGCGTATTTCTTTCCATATCGTCCGTATCAGCGCCCATGCCTTTCAGGAAAGAAAACAGCAGAGTGACGGCCTTGTTGATTTCCGGGTCTTTTAAAGCGCGGACGATATCAAAATACCCGGTCTTCCTGCCGCTGTCTTTTTCCTCGACGGCCTTTGTGACGCCCGCATTGATTTTAACGATAAACGGCTCAAGCTGTTTTACATCGAGCATGCCGAGAACGCCGCTTAACAGCAGGAGATTTTTCAGCATATTGGCCGTTTCCGGAGTATTCGCCTTCTTCACGAGGATATCCATCACTTTGTCTCCCTGGCCGAAGAGCCCGCGCAGAAGCACCAAAACGCCGCGCTCGTTCATGTGCTGAAGAATGTGCAGAGATTCCAAAATCGCGTCTTTATTTTGTAAAAGAGCCGTCTCGATCTCTTCTAAGTCCTTTTTTCGTTTGTCTTCTTCTGTGACGGTCTGTTTTCGGATGCTGCTGATTGCTTTAGCCATTTTGCTGATTCCCCCTTTTTACCGCGTCTCCCGGAAATACATAATCTTTACGCGCCCATTTCCGATCAACCCGGACACCGATCTGCGGCTGCGGGTTTCCGTAACGGAAATTGATTTTCGGAAGCGGATTAACGCCTTCTTTTTTCAAAATCTCCATCTTCGCTGATGTTTCTTTATAAGCCGGTGTATCGGTATCCTTATCCGCATAGCTGCTTGTCAAAAGGTTAATGGCGGCGTCTTTTGAATCGTTCATCGGAAGATAGACTTGTTTGCCTTTTACCCTGTCTGTGATGACGCATTTGACTTTCACATTTCCGTACGGTGAAGTCAGACGGACAAGCGTTCCGTCTTCCAGCCCTCTTTCTTCGGCGAGTTCGGGCGAGACCTCAAGGAACACACTCGGTGTTTTTTCGGATATTCCTTTTGATCGGTAAGTCAGATTCCCTTCGTGAAAATGCTCGAGCAGCCTCCCATTATTCACATGGATATCATATTCTTCATCAAATTCTTTCGGCTCGGTCCACTGAACGGGATATAGAATCGCTTTGCCGTCTGAAAACGGGAACTTATCTGTAAATAAAAGCGGTGAATCGGTTCCGTCCGCTGCAACCGGCCATTGCAGTGAATTGTAGCCTTCGAGACGTTCGTAAGTGACGCCTGCGTAGAGCGGCGAAAGCATTGCCGCTTCTTCCATAATGTCTGCCGGATGTTCATAGTGCCAATCAGCGCCCAGACGGTTGGCGATGTCCGTAATGATCTGCCAATCAGGCTTTGAATCGCCCAGCGGTTCAAACACTTCGTAAAGGCGCTGCACCCTTCGTTCCGTATTCGTAAACGTCCCTTCTTTTTCAAGGCTCGGGCTTGCCGGAAGCACGACATCGGCGAACTCGGCCGTACGCGAAAGAAAGATGTCCTGCACAACGAAGAAATCAAGCTTTTCAAATGCGGCATGAACATGGTTAATATTGGAGTCGACAAGCCCCATTTCTTCTCCTTTTAAGTACATGGACTTCAGTTTTCCTGAGTGGATGCCTTCGATCATTTCATGATTTGTCATTCCGATTTCTTTCGGCAGGTCTGTTCCCCAGCCCTGTTCGTACTTTTTGCGGGCTTTTTCATCCGTTACTTTTTCATAGCCGGGGAAGCTGTCAGGCATACTGCCGAAATCACTGGCGCCCTGCACGTTATTATGGCCCCGAAGCGGATATGAGCCTGCGCCGGGCTTGCCGTAATTCCCGGTCACAAGAAGCATGTTGGAAATGGCTGTGCTCGTATCACTTCCTCCGATATGCTGGGTGACACCCATCGCCCACAGTGCGCACACGCTGCCGGCTTCATGAATCATCCGGGCCACTTTGATTAGGGTATCCTTGTCCACACCGGTATGTTTTTCCGCATATTCCATTGTATAAGGTTCAAGGCTTTTCACGAATTCATCTAATCCGTTCACTCTCTCCTTCAGAAATGCAGTATCCGCCAAATCGTGATCAAGCAGATATTTCGATACGGCATTCAGCCAGACAATATCTGATCCGGCACGCGGCTGGAAAAACACATCGGAGCGCTCGGCCATTTCATGTTTTCGCAAGTCAGCGACGACGAGCTTCTGTCCGTGCAGCTTATGAGAACGTTTAATACGTGTGGACAGGACGGGGTGAGACTCAGACGTATTTGAACCGATTATCAGAACGAGCTCAGCTTTTTCTATATCTGTAATCGACCCTGAATCACCGCCGTATCCGACCGTTCTGAACAATCCCGCCGTGGCGGGAGACTGGCAGTAGCGTGAGCAGTTGTCGACATTATTTGTGCCGATGACGGCTCTTGCAAGCTTCTGCATCACGTATGATTCTTCATTCGTGCATTTGGAAGATGTGATAAAGGCAAGCGCGTCCGAGCCGAAATGTTCTTTTATATCGGTAAATTTATCAGCGATCAGCTGCAGCGCTTCATCCCATTCCGCCTCCCGAAACGAGTCTCCTTCCCGGATAAGCGGTTTGGTAAGGCGCTTTTCACTATTGACGAAATCCCAGCCGAATTTCCCTTTCACACACGTCGAAATTCCATTTGCTGGCGCCTCAGCCTGAGGCTCGACCTTTAAAATGTCTCTTCCTTTCGTCCATATATCAAAACTGCAGCCGACACCGCAGTATGTGCATACGGTTTTCGTTTTTTTGATTCTTTCATCCCGCATGGCCGATTCCATGTCCGATATGGCCAAAATCGATCCGTACCCGGTTTCGACCCCTTTTGTGATGTCAATCATCGGCCGAAGCGTCTCTTGGCTGATGCCTGTTAAATACCCCGCTTCGCCTTCCATGCCTTTTTCCATCATGGCATTGCACGGACATACCGTTGAACAATGTCCGCAGGAAACACATGATGATTCATTGATCGGCACATCCTGATCCCAAATGACCCGCGGGCGTTTCCGCTCCCAATCAATGCTTAACGTTTCGGTTACCTGTACGTCCTGACAGGCTTCGACGCAGCGTCCGCACAAAATGCACTGGTCGGGATCATATCGGTAAAACGGATTTGATTCATCTTTAGGATACGGTTTTTGATCGAACGGAATGCTTTGATGATTGATTTTCATTTCCTTTACGGTATTATGTACTTCGCAGCTCCCATTGTTGTAATCACAGACCGTGCAGTACAATTCATGGTTGTGCAAAATGTTGTCCATGCCGATAATCTGCGCTTTTTTCACATCAGACGAAAGCGTATCGATGACATCTCCGTCCTTTATTTGCGCGGAACACGAACGCACCAGTTCCCCGTTAACATTGACGATACAAGTATCGCATGTTTCAATCGGCCCGAGACTCGGATGATAACACACGTGCGGCACGTCAATTGAACTATTATTCAAAAGCTGCAAAACGGTTTGACCGTCCGGCGCTTCCATTTCAACCCCATTGATTGTAACCTTCTTTGTATCAGCCATTTTCTTTTCCCCTTTCTGTACCCCTCTATACATCCTCTATGATTCCCAACCGGCCTTTCACTAAAACATCTCGTTTATCTCAGGAAACATACGGGTATGAGCGGTAAAAAGGAGGCGTTCACATATGTTGAAGAAAAAAACACTCGTCACGGGATTATCCGCCGTGATGCTCACGGGATTCGCATTCGGCGCAGAAGCATTTTCAGATACACAGCCCGTCCATGCCGCAGCCGCGTCAAAAACGGAAAACCAACGTGCACAAGAACTGGTGAACAGCCTTTACCAATCGGCGTTTAAAGGGGAAATGCCGCAACATGTGAAAGGCCTGAAAATCAACCAAAGCACAAGACAGGACGTTTACGATAAAATCGGCGAGCCGGAACAAAAAGCAGACAGCCGCAATCCATTTGATTTATACAGCTGGAACATGGGAAACCCCGGTTATGGATTTTCCTATCATAAAAACGGAAAAATCTCGGAAATTCGCTATTTCGGAACAGGGGTCGAGCGGCGCTTAAACCTCGGCAGCGTCACACCTGACGTCTTAAGCAAACAAATCGGCAGCGCTGACAAAATCCTGACAGTGCCAAAAACGGGCGAAACAGATTATATCTACCATACGGGGCAGTATGAGCTCCGCTTCGTCATCGGCAGTGACCAAAAAGCAGACCATGTCAGCTTAAAAGCAAGATAACGCGAAAAAAGCGGCCTCCCGGGCCGTTTTTTTCATAGACAGCTTCTCCGTCGTTCCTTACAATACATGGGAGTACAAAAAAAGGGGAACAGTGTGAAGTGAATAGACATCCATTGACATACGGAATATGTACCGTTTTTATCATCGCCCTCGGTTTGCTGTCCAGAACCGCATACATCACCGCCCTATTGCCCGGCATCATAAACGCTTATTTAGGAGATGCCTTGTGGGCGGCAATGATTTTTACAGGATTCGGGCTTTTATTTCGGCACATCCGGACGGAAACAGCCGCTATCCTGAGCCTATCGTTTTGCTGTCTGATTGAATGCAGCCAGCTGTATCACGCGCCGTGGATTGACGCAATCAGAAGCAGCACGCTCGGCGGGCTGATCCTCGGCTGGCAATTTGTCTGGAGTGACATTTTCGCCTATACCCTCGGGGTATGCGCTGCCGCATTTTTAGAATGGGCCGTAAAAAGAAACCGCCAGTCCCCTTCATAATCGGAGCACGCCGCCGATATGAAGGGATAAGGAGGTGGAAGCTATGGATATCCCTGCGTTATCAATCGCTATGCACCAGGCATCTCTGGCGCAGAATGTAAATATCGCTTTAACAAAAACGGTCATGCAGCATGCACAGGCTGCGGCGGAAGAAACAGTGAAAATGCTGCCGTCCCAGCACCCGACTGCCGGCCATTCAATTGATGTGAAAGTGTAAAAAAAGATGCCGGATGATAACCGGCGTCTTTTTTTTGCCCGTTGTACGTACACCATACCGGGCATACAGGAATAAGGTAAACGGAACCAACATTTGAAAAGGAGGTTTTCCTCTTGTACGATCCTTTCTATCATGAAGACACAGCCGAGAGCCACGAACGGGTGCCATATCATTATCCGCGGCCGCCTTATTATTTCCCCAGACCATATCCATACTACCCGCGGCCGCCTTATTATTTCCCCAGACCGTATCCATACTATCCGCGGCCGTATATCCCGTTCTATCCCTGGTATTAATATTTGAATAGAAATGACTGCAGACAGGAGGCTTCCCCTGTCTGCTATTCAACTTTGACCGACAGGATATACGGGAGGGCTTGAACTTTTTCCATTACCGCCGCTTTCCCGCTTTTGCTTTTCACCCTTCCCTTCACTTCAAGCACCGCCTTATTCAATTCATAGGACGTAATAAGAATTCCTTTTTCCTCAAGAGAAGTTAAAATATCATGCATGACGGCTTTCTCCTCAATCCTGAAACTGACAGACAAAGAATGCGCCGCCGGTTTAAACAGAAAATTTAACAGTTCAAGCCCGATTAACGCCAAAATCGTGCCGCTGATGCCAATGACATACATACCTGCCCCGATCGTCAGCCCGATCCCCGACGTAGCCCAAATCCCCGCGGCCGTCGTAAGCCCCCGCACGACATGCCGCTGCAAAATAATCGTGCCGGCTCCTAAAAATCCGACGCCGCTGACGACCTGCGCCGCCACCCGGCTCGGATCAAAGGACGTATGGCTGTTGGATAACAAATCAAAAAAGCCGTATTTGGAAACGATCATCATCAAGGCGCTGCCGACGGCCACTAAAAAATGCGTCCTCAAACCGGCTTCCTTCGCCCTGAATTCTCTCTCCAATCCAATAAGAGCCCCAAGCAGACCTGCAACCGCCAGACGAATCACAAAATCAAGTTCCATCCGTCTCTCTCCTTTCCTTATCTTCTTACCCGCTTTTTATCCCCCGTATCTTTTTCAATCAGCACAAGACTGCCCAGCTGAAAAAAACTGCATTTGAATATATACTTTGGTTCTTTATCATATTGTCAGTGCTCTTATTTATATGCGGAAGGTATTAAGCTGACGTTTCTAAAATAAGGAAAATAACTTATTGAGAGTATATTAAACAAGTTTATTCGTTGAAGCTACGGCCGCTTGTCTCTTCCAATCTTCTAAAAACAGAACGAATGCCGCTCCCTCATGCTCAAAAATTGCTTTCAATCCGCAAAAATATATCGTAATATGAGATATAATCTTAATAAACGATAGAAGGTGGATGATGATGTCAAACGAAATCATGCGATTAAATGACCTCTGGACAGATATTTACTACCTGCTCCGTTATCAGCACCATGAAAAAATTACTCACCAAGGTGTACGGATTCTGCAAGTCATTCAAAAAGAGAAGGCAGTCGGAATAAAAGACATTGCCGAAGCGATTCAAGTATCACATAATACCGCTTCGGAACATATAAAGCGGTTACTGCAGAAAAAGTACGTTTATAAAACCAGAAGCGTTGAGGATGAGCGGAAAGTCATTTTAAAACTTACCAGTTTGGGAGCTGATGTCCTTTACCGGCATTCCGGTCTTGATGAAGAAAAGCTTAAACAGCTTCTTTTTGACAGCATGAATAATGAAGAGAGAACACTTGTCTTAAAAGCATTCAGTTTGATGAAGGAGCGTGCTGAAGATGTTTACGATCGTTAAAATCATTGTCTCCGCTGCTATTATTGGGATTATCACTGAAATATCAAGAAGAAGCCCGAGTTATGGAGGTATTATAGCGGCTTTACCAATTGTCAGTATGCTGAGCATGGTTTGGCTGTACATCCAAGGCGAAACGAAGGAGACATTAAGTCATTTTGCATTCAGCGTGGCTTCCGGCATCCCCTCCACAGTCATTATGCTGGTCATTATCGGCATCGCCCTTCGCCATTCACTGTCTTTCATTGCCGCATCAGGACTTGGACTTACAGGATGGCTGGTTTTCTTGTATGCTCAGGATTTTATCGTAAAACATATAAACAGTCAGCAATAAGCACCTTAGCGCTTGTTTGTAAATACGAGGAATTAAAAAAAACAGGGATACCCCTGTCTTAAAAGTGACTCCGATTAAAAAGCGAAGCCCCTTTCTTCACGAAGCAGACACCGCCGAACACAAAAACATCCCGTGTTGCGAACGGAGTCCGCAGCCTGTACAGCCATATCGGCATGAAGAACCGGCTGATCTCTCAAACAGAATGTCCGGCAATCACCTCAAAAAACGAGGTGAAATCTGTCAGTATCCCGTCATCCGCCAGCTGCTTTTCTTCAAATAACGCGCGGTTTTTTCCGAGCGGGTCAATGGCCATAATCTTGCCTGCACCTGCTTTTTTCGCCGCTGTGAGCCCCGAAAAGGCATCTTCAATGACTAAGCAATCTTCAGGTCTGAGGCCTAACTTTTCCGATGCGATGAGAAAAATATCCGGCGCCGGTTTTCCGGGGAAGCTCCCGTCATCAAACGTGACTTTGTCAAAATCAAACCACCGATCCAACTGAAAGACGTCAAAGTAAAACTCGACATTTTCCTTTACCGTAGCCGTGGCGATGGTCATTGGCGTTTCTGATTTTTTCAGATGGTTCAATACGCCGGTCAGTCCTTTCGTCAGCTTTAACTCATCTTTGTTTTCAAGACATAATTCTCTGTAGTAGGCTTCTTTTTCAAAAGACAGCTTCTCGATTTCTTCATTTGTTAAATCGCCGGAAATAAAATACGTCAGGATTTCACTGTTTGTTCTCCCGTGAATGTTAACGAAAATGTCTTCATCAGAAATGGTTTTCGGCGCGTATTTTTTCACCATGAAAAACCATGCTTTTTCGTGCAGATGCGAATCTTGAAACATCGTGCCGTTGAAATCAAAAATAACCCCTTTCATCGAACCGCCCGCCTTTTTATTTTTTTGCGATTTTGACATCTACATATTGCTCGTAATGAATTTGAACATCTTTCATCACTTTATCATCCGTAATCAGATAATCCATATCGTGCAAGTTATAGAACACGTAAAAATCTTCCCGGTTGAATTTTTTATTATCCGCCAGCAAAAATTTCGTCCGCGAATTATTCAGCGCGATTTGATGAGCCTCCCCTTCTTCAATGCTGTAAGAAGAAATCTCATCATTATGTATGCCGTTGGCGCTGATGAAGGCTTTCGTAAAATTGAATTTCTGCAGATTGCCGTTCACGATGGGCCCGACGAAGGCACCGGTATTTTTTCGGAAATCGCCGCCAATCAGGATGGTATCCGCAGTGTCACCATGCTTTAAAATATCAAATACGGGATAGTTGTTTGTGATAATCCTGATTCGCTTATGCAGCAAGTGTTTGGCTAAAAGTTCAATCGTCGTGCCGGGCCCTAAAAAAACGGTATCGCCGTCATTTACATAGGAAGCTGCGAGTTCCGCGATCTTCCCCTTCTCCTCCATTTGAACACCCAGTTTTTCATTATGCGATAATTCGTGATCAATGGAATAAGAAATGCTCTGTGCGCCTCCGTGAATACGTACGATTTTTCCGGCCTTATCCAGCTCGTCCAGATCTCTTCTCACTGTCATATCAGAAACATCCAGTTCATCGATAATATCACTCACCGTAATAAACCCCCGCGAGTTTACGATATCGATGATTTTTAAAAGACGTTCTTTTTTTAACATGTTCAATCATCCCCTCAACTTTACACACAATCTAACACACCGCGGCAATCCGGTCAACAAAAACAAACACTAACAAACAACATAATCAACATATAAAACAACGAAAAACTTATAAAACCCCTATTAAAACAGATTTTATTTCTTTATGAAGCTATTGACAACAAAAATGTATGCGTTTACTATTAAACAAAAGATAACAATTACAAACATTAACAAACTTCAATTCACACATTGGCGAAGGAGGATTCAGTAATGCTCAAATTACCTCATGACTTTATTTTCGGCGGGGCGACTGCGGCATATCAAGCGGAAGGCGCCACAAAAGAAGGCGGCAAAGGGCCTGTGGCCTGGGATGAATTTCTTGAAAAACAGGGAAGATTCAGCCCTGATCCGGCAAGTGATTTTTACCGCCAGTTTCCGGAAGATATTAAACTATGTGAAAAATTCGGAATAAACGGCATCCGCCTTTCTATAGCCTGGACGAGAATTTTCCCTGACGGCACGGGCAAAATCAATCAGGAAGGTGTTGATTACTATCATCGTATTTTCTCAGAGTGCCATAAACGCAACGTCACCCCTTTTGTCACGCTGCATCATTTCGATACACCGAAAGGATTATTTGATCAGGGAGATTTCCTCAACCGCGCTGCAATAGAAGCGTTTGTCAGCTATGCGGAGTTTTGCTTTAAAGAATTCAGCGAAATCAGATATTGGAGCACGTTTAACGAAATTTATCCCACAGCCACCAACCAGTATTTACTCGGGGTTTTCCCGCCATCTATTAAAGGTGATATCACAAAAGTCATTCAATGCCTCCATCACATGATGGTAGCGCATGCGATGACCGTCAATCTTTTTAAAGACGGCGGCTATCCGGGAGAAATCGGTGTCGTCCACTCATTGGAAACAAAATATCCCGCCAGTGACTCAGAAAGAGACCGCCACGCCTGTTTTCTGGATGACGCGTTATCAGTGAGATTCCTCCTCGACGCCACCTACCTCGGCTATTATTCTGAGGAAACCATGCGGGCTCTGGATGAAATCTGTGATGCAAACGGCGCTTCATACGAGTTTTCAGACAGTGACTTTGACGTGATGAAAAAAGCTTCAACGCGCAATGATTATCTCGGCATCAATCATTATCAATGCCATTTCGTCAAAGCGTACGACGGAGAAACCGTTATTCACCATAACGGAACGGGCGATAAGGGCACTTCGGTCTATAAAGTAAAAGGAATCGGCGAAAGAATTTACAAAGAAGGCCTGAAGCGGACCGATTGGGACTGGCTCATTTATCCTGAAGGCATGTATGACATGCTGATGCGCATCAAACGGGACTATCCGCAATATAACAAAATTTACATTACCGAAAACGGCATGGGCTATAAAGATGAGTTTGAAGACGGCATCATTATGGATAAGGCAAGAATCGACTATTTAAAAGTCTATTTAGAAGCCGTCAGTAAAGCGATTACCGACGGAGTCAATGTAAAGGGGTATTTCTTATGGTCCTTAATGGATTTATTTTCATGGACCAACGGCTACAACAAACGTTACGGTCTTTTTTACGTCGACTTCGACACCCAAAAACGGTATCCGAAAGAATCGGCCTACTGGTACAAACTTGTAAGTGAAACAAAAACAATCATTTAACGATCATACATGGTGAAAAGAGTCTCTTTTCATCATGTGTGCCGTCTTTAGGAGGTTTTTTCATGACAAAGGAAGAATTGCAGATGCTCGGTTTTGAAATTGTCGCCTATGCCGGTGACGCCAGAAGCACTTTATTGAAAGTCCTGAAAGAAGTCCGTGCCGGAAACTTCGAAAACACGGAAGTAGCATTGAAAAGCGCCGATGAAAATTTAACCCTCGCCCACAATGCGCAAACGAAAATGTTAGCTGAAGAAGCTGACGGCAAGGACATGGAATTAGGGTTTATTTTCGTTCACGGTCAGGACCACTTGATGACAACCCTTTTGCTCCGTGATCTTATTCAGGATTTTATAGAACTCTACCGAAGCCGCCGATAAGGAGTGGAAAAATGAACGGTATCATCAAGCAAATCGAAAAGGGAAAACCGTTTTTTGAAAAAATCTCAAGAAACATTTATTTAGGCGCGATCCGCGACGGCTTCTTAACGGCCATGCCTGTTATTTTATTCGCCAGCATTTTTATCCTCACCGCCGCTGTGCCGGAAGTGTTGGGTTTCACTTGGCCTAAAAGTGTTTCTGAATGGCTTTGGAAAGTTTATAACTATTCAATGGGCGCCCTTGGTCTGATCGTTGCGGCAACAAGTGCGAAATGCCTGAGTGAATCAATGAACCGAAAAATGCCGAAAAACAAAGGGATCAACCCCGTTTCAGCGATGCTTGCGTCAGTCGTCGGGTTTCTCATTTTAAGTGTCACTCAAATCGACGGCGGATTCTCCACGGAATACCTCGGCACAAAAGGTCTTTTAGCCGCTTTTGTATCCGCTTTCATAACAGTGAACGTTTACAGATTCTGCGTGCTGAAAAATATTACGATTAAAATGCCTAAAGAAGTACCGGGTACCATTTCACAAACATTTAAAGATGTTTTTCCGTTCGCTTTTTCCGTTCTGGCCATGGTAATCATTGATTTATTGATCAGGAACACGCTGAACGTATCTTTTGCAGAGGCTCTCTCCTCTCTCTTATCGCCGTTTTTTACCGCCGCAGACGGTTATCTTGGGATTTGTGTCATTTGGGGAATGATGGCGCTGTTCTGGTTTGTCGGCGTTCACGGGCCTTCTATTGTGGAGCCGGCCATCGCAGCTATTATTTACGCAAATGTAGAGGCGAACCTTCAGCTTCATAATGCCGGTGAGCAGGCGTCCAACGTGCTGACCGTCGGACTCGGGAACTTCGTCGGCACAATGGGAGGAACCGGCGCAACCCTTGTTGTTCCGTTTATCTTTCTTCTTTTCGCGAAATCCAAGCAATTGAAAGCAGTCGGAAAAGCATCCGCGGTTCCGGTGTCTTTCGCAGTAAACGAACCTCTGCTCTTTGCTGCGCCGATCATTTTAAATCCTTATTTTTTCATTCCGTTTGTTGTAACGCCGATGGTGAATGTTTGTCTGTTTAAATTTTTCGTGGATGTCATCGGAATGAACAGTTTTATGTATGTTCTTCCGTGGGCCACCCCGGCGCCCGCCGGCTTGATTCTCGGAACCGGCATGGGGCTCTCGGCTTTTGTGCTGACGGCTGTATTAATCATTGTCGATTTCCTGATATACCTGCCATTCTGTAAAGCTTATGACAAAGTATTAGCGGCGAAAGAAGCCCAACACACCGAGCCTGAAAGCGCGCCGCAAACATTACAGCCCGCCATGGCCGGCGCCTCAGAAGACGCGGCCTCTGTCATCAGCACAAATTTTCAGGAATCCTCATCCGCCTTGGAACACGGCACCAATGTGTTAGTGCTGTGCGCCGGAGCGGGAACGAGCGCCATGCTTGCGAACGCACTGACAGAAGGAGCCGAAGAATACAACGTGCCGATTACCGCCTCAGCAGGCGCCTACGGATCCCATTACGACATCATGAAAGACTTCGATATGATCATTTTGGCTCCGCAGGTCGGCTCTTATTATGATGACATTAAAGAAGATGCGGACCGCCTGCATGTGAAACTCATCGCAACGAAAGGAGCGGAATATATCAGTCTCACAAGAAATTCACAAAAAGCCATTCAGTTCATACTGGAGCATACCTCAAAATAGAATCGGAGGTTTATCATGGATGCCAAACTTTTGAAATCAAGATTCGAAGACATTTTCCAGAGAAGTAACGGGGAACTGTTTTTCGCACCCGGCCGGATCAACCTGATCGGGGAACATACGGATTATATAGGCGGTCACGTTCTTCCATGCGCGATCACGATCGGAACATATGCCGTATGTGCAAAACGCGGAGATCATCAGATCCGGTTATACTCAGAAAACTTTCCTGACAGCGGCATTGTCTGTCTTGATCTTTCCGCCACAGCATACAAAAAAGAAGACGGCTGGGCCAATTATCCGAAGGGGATGATCCATTACCTTCTTAAAGCCGGCGGCCAAATAGACAGCGGAATGGATATTCTTTTTCACGGTACGATTCCAAACGGAGCCGGTTTAAGCTCCTCCGCTTCTATTGAAATGTTAACCGGTTCCATTTTAAGAAAGTTATTCAGTCTGGATGTTTCCGATACTGAACTGGCGCTTATCGGGAAAAGAGTCGAAAATGAATTTATCGGCGTGAATTCAGGCATTATGGATCAATTCGCAGTGCAAAAAGGCAAAAAGAACATGGCCATTCTGTTAAACTGCGATAAGCTTGAGCACGAAATGATTCCGGCTGCTTTTAACGGATATAAAATCGTCATTATGAATACGAACAAGCGCCGGGAGCTGGCGGCTTCAAAATATAATGAACGCCGCAGCGAATGCGACGCAGCTCTTTCAGAACTGCGGCAATATCGGAATATCGCATCACTTGCGGAATTGACGGGAGAAGAATTCAACAAACTCGAATCCCTTCTCTCCTGTGAAACTTTGCGTAAAAGAGCCCGGCACGCGGTCAATGAAAACGAGCGGACCCTCTCAGCCGCGGAGGCTCTCAAATCGAATGATTTGAAAACGTTCGGGGAGCTGATGAATGCGTCCCACCGTTCGTTACGCGATGATTATGAAGTGACCGGTGACGAATTAGACGCGCTCGCTGAAGCAGCCTGGAAAGAAGGAGCGCTCGGAGCGCGGATGACTGGCGCAGGGTTCGGAGGCTGCGCCATAGCCATTGTGGAAAGTGAAGAAACCGCCGGCTTTACCCGGGCCGTTTCATCTCACTACCGCAGCAGGACAGGACTTGAAGCTTCTTTCTACATCGCGGATATAAGCGATGGCGCGGCTGAATGGAGGAAAAAATAAATCATGGCGATTCTCGTTCTCGGCGGAGCCGGCTATATCGGTTCTCATGCAGTTGATCAATTATTAAACAAAGGATTGAAAACGATAGCTGTTGATCATCTGCAGACAGGCCACCGGAAAGCCGTTCATGAAAAAGCAGTCTTTTACTATGGAGATATCCGTGACAAACCGTTTCTTCGCTCTGTGTTTGCGAAGGAAAACGTAACAGGCGTTCTCCATTTTGCCGCTCAATCTCTTGTCGGCGAATCAATGAAAGACCCTCTTTCATATTTCAATAATAATGTGTACGGTACGCAAATTACGCTGGAGGTCATGCAGGAATTCGGAGTGAAACACATTGTGTTTTCTTCATCCGCCGCTGTATACGGCGAACCTGAAAAAGTGCCCATCACAGAAGACATGCCGGAAAAGCCGGAAAGCGCATACGGCGAATCAAAACTCATGGCAGAAAAAATGTTGAAGTGGTGCGAAACCGCCTGCGGCATAAAATATGTCTCGCTTCGGTATTTTAACGTTGCCGGCGCGAAAACGGACGGTTCCATCGGAGAAGATCATCATCCGGAAACCCACCTTATCCCTATCCTTTTACAAACCGCGCTCGGTCAGCGCGAGGAGGTTTTGATATTCGGCACTGACTATGATACAAAAGACGGCACGTGCATCCGCGATTATGTCCATGTTTCCGATTTAATCGATGCCCATATTCTCGCTCTGGAATATTTGCAAAACGGCGGAGACAGCGGCATTTTCAATTTAGGATCAAGCAGCGGGTTTTCCGTATCAGAAATGGCGGAAGCGGCCCGGCAAGTGACCGAAAGAGACATAAAAGTAAGAGCGGCCGCAAGAAGACCCGGTGATCCAAGCACTCTCATCGCTTCCAGCGATAAAGCGCGGAATATTCTGGGCTGGAATCCGAAACAAACGGACATATCGGAAATCATTGCGTCAGCATGGAATTGGCATCGGCAACATCCAAACGGATACAAGGACAAATGAAATGGAGGCGGCGGTCATTGAAGTTTTTGAATCAGTGGCAGGGTTTCTGAAAGAAAGCACTGTCTTAGGCGACATAAATGAAACGGATGTGATTTATACAAGAAACAGACTTCTCGATCTGCTCGGACTGACGGATTATGCAGAACCGAAACATATCAAGAAACAAAACAGGCTTTACTATTTGGATGAAATGGTGAAAGACGCGGTAAAACGGTCAATCATTAACGATACGCCGGCTGAAAGAGACATGCTGGGAAGCAGAATCATGGACGTGATCACACCGGCCCCTTCTCTGATCAATGCCGCATTCAGCAAATTGTTATCAGATTGTCCGAAAAAAGCAACAGATTATTTTTATAGATTGAGTCAAAACAACGACTATATTAAGACGCGGGCCATTCGAAAAAATATCGTGTACCGCTCACCAACACCTTTTGGAGAATTGGACATCACCATTAATTTATCAAAGCCCGAAAAAGATCCTAAAGACATCGCCGCGGTAAAAAACAGTCCGGAAAACCGGTATCCGACATGCCTGCTCTGTATGGAAAACGAGGGGTATCCCGGAACACCGCATCACCCTGCCCGTTCAAACCACCGCATCATCAGACTTGACTTAGCGGGAGAACAGTGGGGTTTTCAATACTCTCCTTATGCGTATTACAGCGAGCATGCCATCTTTCTTTCAAGCGTGCACAAGCCGATGAACATCAGCCGCGGCAGCTTCAGAAGGCTTCTGGCCATTACGGAAATCTTCCCGCATTATTTCGCGGGATCAAACGCAGACTTGCCGATCGTAGGAGGCTCCATTCTTTCTCACGATCATTATCAAGGCGGCGCCCATGAGTTTCCGATGGCAAAAGCGGGTTCCCTCTACCCTTTTCATATGCGTCATTTTCCAGACGTTCAGGCCGAAGCCGTGAAGTGGCCGGTATCAGTGATCCGCCTTCGCGCAAAAGATCCGGATTTGCTGACAGATGCCGCTGCGTATGTTTTTGAAAAGTGGCGGGAATATTCAGACGAAACCGTCAGCATCATCGCAAAGACAAATGAACCCCATAATACCGTCACCCCAATTGCCAGACGCAGGGGAACGGATTTCGAAATCGATCTCGCTCTCAGAAACAACCGCACCTCCGAAGATTATCCGGATGGCATTTTTCACCCGCATCAAGATGTCCATCACATCAAAAAAGAAAATATCGGTCTGATTGAAGTGATGGGGCTCGCCGTTTTACCTCCCCGCCTGAAAGATGAGCTGGCAGAAGTGAAAAAGTATTTACTGAATGAACCTCATGACATCAAAGACATTCATCTTCCGTGGGCTGAAAACATCAAAGCGGATGAAGACGTGACACCGGAAAATGCAGCCGCTGTTTTACAAAAAGAAACCGCGAATGTATTTTTACGCGCGCTGACCGATGCAGGCGTTTTTAAAATGACACCCGAAGGAATTCAGGCGTTTCAGCGTTTCACGACGTTATTGGAGAATGGCAGCTGAAACATTCAGAGTGAAATCAATCAACAATCTTTTTTATCAGGAGGTATTGTGATGTTAAAAAACCGATTGAAACGTGTATTTGTAAACGCAATCTGTCTTTCTCTCATTTTCACTGCTTTTACATTCTTTGAGAAGTCTCCTAAAGCAAAAGCGGATGCCCCGTTTGCCTATGGCGCTGATATAGGATGGCTGAAACAAATGGAGGACGAAGGTGTGCGCTGGCTGGATGACGGCGGAAAACAGAAAGATGCCTTGCAGATTCTTAAAGATCACGGAATAAATGCCGTGAGACTGAGAGTGTTTGTGAATCCGCCAAGCAGCTATTATTGGCTGAAAGACGGCACAACATGGACCATGCTCGGCTATAGTGACAAAGCGGGCGTACTTGCGGCGGCCAAAAGGGCAAAAGCGTTAGGAATGAAGGTAATGGTTGACTTCCATTACAGTGATGTGTTCGCTGATCCCGGCCACCAGATCAAGCCGAACAAATGGACCGGCTATTCAAACAGCCAGCTGCAGGCAGCCGTGTATAACCATACGTACGATGTCATGAAAGAACTTAAAAATCACGGCATCTCCCCTGATTGGGTGCAAGTAGGGAATGAAATGAATTCAGGAATTTTACTGCCCGACGGCAGCACGAACGATTTCAGCAAATTGACCGCCTTACTGAACAAAGGCTATGACGCCGTGAAATCCGTCAGCCCGGCCACCAAGGTCATCAGCCATTTGGCACACGGCACGGACAACAGCCTATTCAGATGGTGGTTTGATCAATTCTTTAAAAACGGAGGAAAAACCGACATCATCGGCGTTTCGTTCTATCCCTATTGGGAAGGTAAGCCGTACTGGGAGCTCACCAGCCATTTATCATCTAATTTGAATGACATCGCCTCACGCTACAACAAGGAAGTCATGGTGGTTGAACTGGGCGGAGATGAAAATAATCCGAAAGATTCCTACTGGACCATAAAAGACACCATAAAACTGGTGAAAGCCGTTCCGAACGGCAAAGGAATCGGCGTATTTTACTGGGAACCCGAAGCTCACTCCAGCGTTCTGTCAGACGCGTATCCATTAGGCGCAACCGCCAAAGTGTCTAAAAACGTCTTGAAATACACAACCGCAATTGACGCTTTTCATGACGCCGCAACAGGAAAATGATTGATGCGAATCTCAAGCAGGCTCATTGCGCAGCCTGCTTTTTTATAAGGCTGTAGTGTTGGCCTGTTATGAAACAGAGCAAGTAACGAATACGGAAAGAAAAATACCCGAAAACCCACGTTTCGGTTAAAAAGCCGCTTTTTAAATAGAATACTTCTTCTATCCCCCTCCTTCTTAATTTCAACGCACTATCTCTCAGTTCCTAAATAATAACTTTACGATTGTTGAAAAAGAAACAAAAATTTTATAATATTGTGTAAGCACCACCGAGCAGGAGGACGGGCCATGGACAAAAAAGAACAGCTCCTCACGAATTTCAGGGACTTTTTTAACAAGATGGTGTGGCTGAATAGGCTGAAGATGGAAGAAAGCCTTAAGGGGCATAAACCTTCTGAAGTGCATTGCATCGAATTCATCGAAAAAATTGAAGACGCCAATGTGACTAAACTTGCGGAGTCCCTTTATATGACAAGAGGCGCCATAAGTAAATTAACGAAGAAGCTTATCAATAAAGGCCTTATCGAAAGCTATCAGAAGCCGCTTAACAAGAAAGAAATCTATTTCAGGCTTACTGAGCAAGGAAAAGTCATTTATAAAATTCACGAGGAATTGCACAAAGAGTTTCAAGAACGGGACAAAATCGTGTTTGAACAAGTAACCGATGAACAATTTGACACGATGCTGAACTTCGTGGAAACATACAGCAGGCATTTGGATTCAGAAATAAAGAAACTTGGTGCAGACATGAAATCGGAATAAATATGAATAAAACCATAGGCAGCCCTTCTCCATGAAAACGGGCTGTCTTTTTATATCCCTCTTATTGTTGACAAAGAAACAAAATCACTCTATTATTTTGTTGACAAGGAAACAAAGACAACAATTTTGAGAGGAGAATAATATGTCAACACATAAAAGAAAGGAACTTCGGGTGCCAAAAGAAGTTCTCACAGCCGCCTGGGCTATTGCACTGGGAGCAATCGCTCCAATGCTTGACTCTACGATGGTAAACATCGCCATCGACAAACTGACCAAAGACTTCAACACGACATTGGATACCATTCAGTGGTCCGTTACAGGCTATGTCTTAGCACTTGCGATTGCAGTACCCGTATCCGGCTGGCTTATGAATAAATATAACGGTAAGAAAATCTTCATCGGCTCAGTCATCGCCTTTGGTGTCATTTCTGTTTTTGCGGGAATGAGCCGTGACGTTTCCAGCTTCATCTTCTTCCGTTTGCTTCAAGGATTCAGCGCCGGTATTATGACTCCGCTTATGTCAACACTCTTGGTTAAAACGGCAGGTCCGGAAAACCTGGGAAAAGTGATGGCAATCGTCAGCACCCCTATGATCTTCGGCCCGATTTTAGGACCTGTCATCGGAGGCTTCATCGTCCAAGGCGCTTCATGGCATTGGATTTTTTACATCAACGTGTTCATCGTTTTGATTGCTGCACCGCTTATGATGAAAACCATTCCAGACTTTGAACCATTCAACAAAGATCGTAAACTCGATATTTTCGGGATTATCAATTTGTCATTAATGAGCGCGGCATTGATGTACGGTATTACGAAAGCGGCGGATCATGCATCATTTAACAATAGCGACACCATTTTATGGACGGGCATCGGTCTTGTTTCAGCAGCCATTTATCTTGTATATAATCTGATCAAGAAAAACCAAACCGTGCTGCCTATGAATTTGTTTGCAAACAAGAGCTTCTTATCATCTTCGATCGGGTTGTTCTTAGCGAATGTTGCCATCATGGGGCCGATGTTAATACTTCCGCTGTTTTTTCAAAACATTCGTCATTTCACGGCAGTCGGAGCAGCACTCGCTTTAATCCCTCAAGGAGTCGGAATGCTCGTGACTCGTCCGCTGATCGGAAAATTGATTGATAAGATCGGTGCGAAATACGTGGTTACGGTCAGTCTTGTTCTTTCGCTGATCGGATCTATCCCGCTTATTTTTATCACCGATAACACAAGTATGATTTGGGTTTCCGTCGTATTATTTATCCGCGGCACCAGTTTTGGAGGAATTATGCTACCATTGATGAGTGACGCTTATACAGGCCTTGACAGCAAACAGCTTCCCGAAGCAGGTGTCGGTATTCATATGATTGAAAACCTCGGTTCCAGCTTTGGGTCAGCTGTGATCGCAACCGTTACCGCAACTGTCATACAAGGATTGCAGCCAACGATTCCGAACAGTTTAAAAGGCTACCATACCGGATTCTTAGTATCCGTCATCATCCTTGCGGCCATCTTCATTCCAAGTCTGTTCCTTACCCATAAAAAGACTGCGATATAAAGAACTTTTCAAAGTAAAAAACCCTTGCACAGCAAGGGTTTTAGTGAATGAAACTGATGATTGTTGCCGGCAGAGTCAGCCAACAACAGACAAAGCCTTTTACTCAGTCACATTGCTTTTCATTAACCATTCTACTTCCGTTAATTCTTGTTTTTGAACGTCTTTTGTATGTTTTTTCGTAAAATGGACTTTAACAGCTTCTTCGTTTTCCCAAATCTCCCAAAGCATGATTTTGCGTTCTGATGGTTCGAGCGGATAAGCATGGAACTGAATACAGCCGTCTTCTTTGTTCGTTTCTTCCTCAAGTTTTTTGAATTCCTTCATTATTTCATTAAGGTCTTTATCACTGATGATTTTTAAGCATGCCGTTATGTAATGCAACGAAATTCCCCCTCTTCCCATCTTTTTATGGCTTTACATTATAACATTTATCGAAAAACGAAACCGGCATACCGCATTCTCAACATATAAAAAACCGTCCATAAAAAATGAACGGCAATGTTTATTTAAGAGCATTAAGAGCGACTTTTGCAGTCTCAGCGATAAGAGCATTATTATAACTGGTATCTTCCGTAAACCGGTTTGACAGGATTGCCAAAACAATTGGGGCTCTGTCAGGCGGCCAAACGATCGCAATGTCGTTTCGCGTCCCGTAACTTCCGGCTCCGGATTTATCGCCGACTTCCCATCCTGCAGGAGCGCCTGCACGAATCAGTTCATCGCCGGTAGCGTTGCCCCGCATCCAATCCGTTAAGATCGTGCGCTTGTCAGTCGTGAGAGTGTTACCCAAAGCGAAAGTCTTAAGGTCAGTTGCCAGTGCTTTTGCGGTGCTTGTGTCACGACGATCCCCGGGAATCGCCGAGTTTAGATCCGTCTCGAATCGATCAGCTTTTGTTACATGATCCCCGATCTGTTTCAGTGATTTTTCGAAACCTTTAGGGCCGCCAAGCTGCTGCAGCAATAGGTTCCCGGCGGTATTATCGCTGTAACGGACAGCGGCTTCTGAGATTTCTTTCAGGCTCATGCCTGTATCCAGGTGTTTTTCTGTGATTGGAGAATATGTAACTAAATCGTCTTTGCTGTAGCGGATGATGGCATTAAGTTTTTCATTTGAGCTTTTCTTCAGAACAGCAGCTGCGGCCAGAACTTTATAGGTTGATGCGTAAGCAAACCGTTCATTCGGCCGATAAGCAATTGTCTTGTTTGAACCTGTATCAATCGCATAAACGCCGAGCCTGGCATCAAATTTTTTCTCAAGCTGAAGAAATTTTTGATTCGTTATACAGCTTGTCATTTTTGTGTTTTCTATAGACTTCGCTTCAGCATGCACTGAGCCGAATAAAGGATTGAAACCGGTAAAGCTTAAACATAAAAGTCCAATGCATATTCCAACTTGTATTCCCGCTTTATTTTTCACATTCAGGCCTCCTCATTATAATGATTTTGTATACATCTTCTAATTAACATTACAAACAGGATGAAAGTCAATATATTTCCTTTGAATGATTAAATCCTGCATTTTGATTTCCTCCCCTTATTTGCGCTTAATTGCGCCGCCCTTGCCGCGTCTGAATGTTTGCATGTCCGCTTCGTGTTCATCATCTATTTGTTATCCCTCCGTGCAAATAAAAACGGACACCAATCAGAGCACAGTGAGCTGTGCAATGATCAGTGTCCGCAGGCTTTCCGTCTTGGACCTATATACGTTTCTCTTGCAGACTATAAAAATCATAAGGTAAGTTAACAAACGCATTACCTTAATCTCGCCAGTCAAAAAATTATATCATTTTATATATTTCAATAAGATTATTATCTGGATCTCTGAAATGAGCAACTCGTGCACGCCATTCCTGACGATCATGTGGTTCATTGACGCATTTAATCCCTTGCTTGTGCAGATAGTCATACGTTTTATCAACATCTTCTACCTTAAACTGAAGCAAAAATCTTGATTGCGCATCTCCGTCTAAAGATTTTCTTTCTTCTCCAACTATTTCAGCCATATTTTCTCGAGATAAAAGCTCTATTTTCGTTTCTCCATTATCGAAAAGTGCATATTCCATTTCCTTCTCTAACCAACTTATTGGAAGTCCTAATGAATCTTTGTAAAACTCGACGCTTTTCTTAAAGTCATTAACCAATAGTCTAATTTGCAGCAACTTCATATTGAACGCCTCCTATCATTTTACTGGCCATTCATTTAATCATACAATAGGAACCTGACAGCATTATGTCAAGTTTTCATAATTTTTTTCCATACTGCACCAAAATTTCTGATGAAAGCCTTCGGAGATTCATGAAACTGCGTTTAATCAATTCACATTCTTAGTTTGAATTCTCCTCCTCTCCACCGTGGAGGCTCCGGCCATGTAAGTCGCGCATCCGTAAACATCCGGCCGCCGCTCCTGTAAGTAATACAGCTGATAGAATGATTGACTGAATAGTTTTTCACCGTCATTGCTTCCCCTGCTTTTTATATTCTGCGATTTCCTTAGGGGTAGCCTTTCGGACTCCGTCTGTGTCTGTCCTGTTTGCCACTTGAACGCCTTCCATGTTTTTTATCTCGCTGACTACTCCCAAATGCTCTAAATACACATGATCACCAATCTTGAAACGATTCAGTTTAGCCCGCTCCTCAGTCATGCTCCTGTATTCAGTCGCGGCTTTCATTTTTAATTCAGCCAGACACATTTGACAAAGTGTTACTGTTACAGAATTGCCGTTAAAATCAGTAAACGAAACCGATCTGACAGATTCCTTTTCCGGGTGCATCGTGCATGTTTTCTTCATAGGTGATGGCCGTGTAAATTCAATCATTCCGCTTCCTCCTCAAAAAAAGTCTTTTCGTCCCTCTGACATAACTCCGGATGAACGGAAGTTCCATGCACCCGCATTATAACCGTCACAATACATGGAGATTTGCCTTCCCTTCGCCGTCTGACGGATTTTCATACATCCTTCATAGCTGTAAGCTTATATTCCTTTATATTCCCAATGCTTGCCGCTCTTCCCTGTTAGGATGAAGTTTCTAAAGCTGTTGACCAGTTGCCGCATGTTGGTTCCATGCGAAAAGCCGTTTGGGCCGCCGTATCCCAATTCATACGGGTGAATTTCAGCCCTCTAATATGTGTGTATGTTTTTTAAAGGAGATGCATCACATGATGTTCTAACAACCGATTCAACCTGAAGCTAACTCTTCCCCAATTTCCGATCATAAAATAAGTAAATTTACCCAGAACAAATTAATCATTTTGCACTTTCAAAATACTTATTTGTCTTTTCCTTCATTCTTCCATGGTAATATCTTGTTGAAGTATTTCGAATGAAAGGATTATGGTCATGAAAGTTTTTGAAGCAAACAGCTTGTTGACCGCTGCCAAACAGCGTGCGAGTGAATACAAAGAACTGCGCGGCCAGATGGTCAATCTAAAAAAAGCGTTTCAAGGCATGGCTGATCTTGGTGACAATGATTTCTCCGGCCGGGGCGCAGACAACATCAAAGCTTTTTTCAAGGACCACGCCGGCGTCACAGACAGCTGGCTTGATCTGATCGACATGAAAATCGCATTTCTCACAAGCCTTCCCGGCAAGGTCGAAGACGCCGGACTTTCCGGTTCACATGTGGAGGAATCATTTCTGGAGCATGAGCTCACCCACGCCCTCAGTAAATCAAAGGCCATTATGGAAGGGCAAAAAAAGGACATGGGGTCCATCCTCAGAGAGATCGAAGACATCATCTCGCTTGATCTGTTTTCAACGGAAAGCACAGATCAGAAGCTTTCTTCAGCTGACAAAAAAAGAAGCGAAACGATACATAAACTCGGCAAGCTTGATCACGATCTAACGAAGGAATACACAGAAACCGAAGCGAACGAACAGTTCATCCAAGCAGATTTCCAGCAGCTCCAAAACGCCACGGGCAAAGGAAAAAGCGCCACGCCGCTTCACTACAACGCCAAAGCGTACCGTGAAAGCGACATCCATAAGAAAAAAGGCGAGATTGCAAGACATTCGGATGCTTATTTGACGATTAAAAAGGAAGAAGCGAAAGAGCGGGAAATCCAGGATCTTAAGAAAAAGCTGGCCGCTGGTGTCACCAATCCGGATGAATATTTGGAAATCGCGAAAAAGATCGGCTATGAAAATCTTGAACCCGCTCAGGTGCAATATGTGATGCAGCTTGAACAAGCAAAGCAGCTCGAAGAAGTCGGAGAAACAGCTTGGGATATCGTCAAAGGAATAGGCGTCGGCCTTTATGATGTGGGAAAAGACACCATAACCGGCGTCAAAGATCTGGCTGTCGGCGCATGGGATTTTTACCATCTCTCTGATGAACAAAAAGTCACTAAAACCATATCGGCTGTATTGAACACGCCCTCCTACGCAAAAATCATATGGACAAACCTGGCGGATTCATGGAATGATAAAATGGTTAACGGGGATGCGTATTCAAGATCACATTACATCACCTACGCCATCGGGAGCATCGTCGGATTAAAAGGTTCCGGCTCAGCTGTAAAAGTATCAAGCAAGCTCGCGAAAACAGGTGCAGCTAAAGTGGATAACGTCTTGGAAGCCGGAGAAAAAGCGGCTGCAAAACATGTGAAGACCGGGATTGAAAAAGGAAAAGACTATATCAATTCCGTTTCGAAAAATAAGTACCAACCCGCACTTGCCGGAATAGCACAGGATATTGAAAATACTCATAATGTGAAAAATACTCCTTTGTTGAAAAGTATTATTGAAGATCAGAAAGAGAGTATTTTCAGTAAATCTGTGTCTTCAAATTTTAGTACAGGAAAAAGCAAGTATACCGCCGGTACAATGAAACATATTTATCATGGAGAAGTTAATAAACGCGGTAAAGCAGTTGGCTACCACCATGAAAGCATGATGGGCGGGAAGATTATACCAGGTACAGAAAAGAAACCTGACAAAAATGGAGTGTATATGGCGAAAGTTGAAGTCGAGTCTGTAAAAAAGATAGCGGATTCAAGTTTCTTTCCAAGAGAATGGAACCGCGCTGATGTATTAAAAGCAATTGACGAAGCTTATCATACTAGAAAACAAGTACGTTCAAATAAGTATAGGGGAATCACTTCAACAGGAATTAAAATTGAAATGTATTTAAATAGTGACGGAACAATAGCAACAGCATATCCGTTATATCAAAAATAATCTTAAAGGTGACCGTGACACATGAAATATTCATACAGGTTTGATAAAGATCCATTTGGTGATATAAAAATAGTTCTACCAGAAGAAATCAGCATTTTCTCTGACTTCATTGAAAATATTACAACAATAGAACAAACTGATGAGTATATAGAATACATTCAGAATGTTTTAAATGGGATACATGAGGATTTTGAAATTGATTTAAATGGGATAAGTGTATTGATAAAAAAAGATGTTACCGATGTTGAAAACCCTTTTTTAATCGATGACCCTTATAAAAACTCAATAGAAACAGACCAATTTAAAAAGTTGTTATTAATATGGAGAAATAAAATTCCTGAGATATTTAAAGATTAAGTACATTCATTATTCTACGAGCCGGTATTCAAATTGCCCAGAGGACCAAAATATTAAAGCCTTTCTCATAAGAGAGGGGCTTATATAGTGCGTGAAATTTGAGTAACATGTCAGACAGCACTTGCCGAAAAGGTCGGAAAGTATAGTTCTGTTCTGAGTGATCAAAAAAACATTAGTAAAATAAAAAAAGGCTCTCTAATCCTGATAGTAGACCTCCTAATGCCTTAAACAAGTTACAGAATAAATAAAACAACACATTGAATGGCTCAAGATAAAAGAAAGCCCTTCTCTTATGAGAAGGGCTTTATCTATGTTTTAAATAGGATAGACTGTCTTCAGTCCGTAGAAAAGCACATCGAGATTGCTCGTAGTATTCCGTAAAGTACGTTCCTTTTTGACGAGTTTTCCTGTTCTATTTGCGGACATATTACCGCCTCCGTTCGGTTAAGTCACCGAAATAAAACCGCTACCTTGTCGTTGGTAGGACCGCTACCCTGCGCCTTAATACGCCTAAGTCATCGACTAAGTCAACGCAATAAAAAACGGCTAGAAACGTTGATATAACGCCTCTAACCGCCGTGGATGATTCCGACTGGGCTCGAACCAGCGACCTCTACCCTGTCAAGGTAGCGCTCTCCCAGCTGAGCTACGGAATCATGATATGTATGTGTTGCTGGGTATGTTGTTGTCTCTCTGACATTTATAATTATATATCCTGATTTCTCATTCGTCAACACTTTTTTTATCTAAAATAAAAAAAGGGCGCGTCGCAAAATTGACGGCGCCCTTTTCGTTTATGATCTCACTTGGGCGGGGGTTATTTTTTTCAATGCCTGTTCGAAGTCCCGTTCTAAATCTTCGGCGTTTTCGACTCCTACGCTCAGGCGCAGAAGGCCGTCTGTGATGCCGCGTTTCTCCCTCTCTGCTTTCGGCATGGCGGCATGCGACATGGCTGCAGGGTATGAGAGAATGGACTCGACAGCGCCGAGGCTGACGGCAAATACCGGAAGCGATACGTTTTCGACCAGCTTTTTGACGGCTTCTTTGCTTTCCAATTCAAAGGACAGGACGGCGCCCGCTCCGCTCGCTTGACGTTTATGGGTATCGGCTCCCGGGTGTCCGGCAAGGCCGGGATAGTAAACGTTTTTGACGGCGGGATGCCCGTCAAAATAGGCAGCCAGCCGCTCAGCCGTCCGGCTCGCTTTTTCCAGCCTGACCTGCAATGTTTTTAAGCCTCTCAATACGAGCCAGCAGTCCTGAACGCCGAGCACCGCTCCAAATGAGTTTTGCAGCTTATACAACTGATTGCCGAGCTCTTCATCCTTTACGGCGGCAAGGCCTGACAGCACGTCACTGTGGCCGCTTAAAAATTTCGTCGCGCTGTGAAGCACGATATCTACACCGAGATCAAGCGGACGCTGCAGAGCAGGCGTCATGAAAGTATTGTCAAGGTATGTCAGACAGCCGTGATCCTTTGCCAGTTTGACGACGCCCTTAATATCCGTGATGCCGAGCGTCGGGTTTGACGGTGTTTCCATATAAATGGCTTTCGTGTTCGGCCGGATGGCGCGGGCGACAGCTTCTGTGTCCGTCATATCGACAAAGGTATGTTCGATTCCGAAACGGGACAGAACCTCAGTCACCATGCGGAATGTTCCGCCGTACACATCCTCCGTGACGAGGACATGGTCGCCTTGGGATAAAAGCAGAAACGCCGTTGAAATCGCCGCCATTCCTGAGCTGAAAGCAAAACCTCTCGTTCCGCCTTCAAGACCTGCGATCGTTTCTTCAAGCGCTGTTCTTGTCGGTGTGCCTGAGCGGCTGTAGTCATATGTCCCGAATTCTTCAAATGAAGACTGATGGAATGTGGAAGCATGCTGGATCGGGACGCTGACGGCTCCGGTGGCTCCGTCTGTTTTAAATGGATTGTGCACGAGCTGGGTTTCCAGCGTCCAATTGTGATTACTCATATGACACGGCCCCCTCTTTTACTTGCTGTAATGCCTGCTTTACATCCCGCTTCAAATCTTCTGCATGTTCAATGCCCACTGAAAATCTCAGCAGACGGTTGCAGACACCGTTTGCGATACGGATGTCTTCCGGAATGTCCATGTGCGTCTGTGTCGCGGGGTATGTAATAAAGCTTTCCACCCCGCCGAGACTTTCTGCGAAACAGATCGTTTTCAGCGCCTTTAAAAACGGATTGACCCATTCCTCTTTTTGCAGCCGGAAAGACAGCATCCCGCCTTTTCCGGGATATAACACGTCGGCGATTTCTTCTTCCTGTTCTAAAAATTCTGCAAGTTCACGGGCGTTTTCTTCATGACGGCGCATTCTGAGTCCGAGTGTTTTCATCCCTCTCATTAAAAGCCACGAATCAAACGGCGGGAGAACCGCGCCGATCGCATTTTGGTGATTAAACATGATCTCGCCGAGCTCTTCATCCTTAACGACAGCCAGACCGGCAAGGAGATCATTGTGCCCCGCTAAATATTTTGTGGCGCTGTGAATGACGATGTCCGCTCCCAGTTCAAGCGGGCGCTGGAGCACCGGGGTATAAAACGTATTATCCACAATTAAAAGCAGGCCGGCTTCTTTCGTAATCCGGGCGATTTTTTCAATGTCCGCCTCCTGCATTAACGGGTTTGTCGGTGTTTCAACAAATACCGCTTTCGTATTTTCCGTTATTTTGGAGCGTAAACAGTCTTCATCGCTGAAATCATCGTAAATAAAGCTTAAGCCGTATTTTCTCCATTCGTTTTCAAACAAACGGTACGTGCCTCCGTATAAATCGGAGGATACAATCAATTCATCCCCGCTTTTAAATAAAGCCATAATGGTTTGAATGGCTGCCATTCCCGAGCTGAAAGCAAATCCTCTCGCACCGTTTTCCAACACGGCGATGGCGTCTTCGACGAGCTGGCGTGTCGGGTTTTTCGTGCGCACGTAATCAAAACCTGTAGATTCTCCTATTCCTCTATGGCGGTAAGCGGTGGACAGATAAATCGGCGGACTGACCGTTCCCGTTGCTTCTTCGCTTCTATTTCCGATTTGGGCTAATTTTGTATCAACATGCTGCGTCATCAGTAAGCACCATCCTTTTTCAAAAATAAAAAAGCCCCCTCTTCATAAGAAGAAGGAGCTTTTCTCTTCCTCTTATCTTCCAAGCATGTGAATCGCTTGCTGGATTTAGCACCTTGGCACTTTGCCTTCCCGCGGCAAAGCAAACCGGTTGCTGAGGTTTCAAAGGGCCAGTCCCTCCACCTCTCGTGATAAGAATATTGTTTTGTATTTTCTGATTGTTCTATATTAACGCACTATAAAATGAATTTCAATAACTTTTTATTTATCTGAACTCTCGCAAGAAGTGCATCTGAAGAAAGAAATTTCTAATAATTCATGGTACAATAGGAAAAAACCATCAAGACACTAAGCGGCCTGGAGGAATGCGATGTGGCATCAAAAAACGGAATCATTCATGAGAAAAAACTTTTCTCCCATGAGCTTGAAGAGGAAATGACCGTTTTGGTCTACCTGCCCGCCACCTTCTCCCCCCTGTATAAATATCATACGGTCATCGCTCAGGACGGCCATGATTATTTCAGATTAGGGAGAATCGGGCGGCAGGCGGAAGAGCTTATGTCAAAAGGGGAAATTGACCGTTGCATCATTATCGGCATCCCTTATAAAAATGTGCAGGAGCGAAGAAACACATACCATCCAGAAGGCTCTAAGTTCGCCTCATATAAGCGGTTTATCGCAAATGAGCTCGTTCCTTTTATCGACAAAGAATACCCGACTTATCAAGTCGGATACGGCCGCACCATGATCGGGGATTCCCTCGGCGGAACCGTTTCGCTCATGACGGCGATTGACTATCCGAACATGTTTGGAAACGTCATCATGCAGTCTCCGTATGTTGACGGTCACGTGCTGGATGCCGTCCGGCAGTCGGAGGATCTCAAACAGATTTCCGTTTATCATCAAATCGGAGAAAAAGAAACCGGCGTTCACACGACAGACGGCCAGGTTCTTGATTTCACCGCGCCGAACGAAGAGCTCAAACAGCTGCTGGAAAGCAAACAGTCTGAATACACGTATGAAACCTTCGACGGGGATCATAAATGGACCTACTGGCAGCCGCTCATCACGCCGGCGCTGAAAAAAATGCTGTAACCATTCATTTAAGGAGGGAACTTTCATGAAATACGGTATTGTTTTATTTCCATCAAAAAATTTACAGGACCTCGCAAATTCGTACCGGAAACGCTACGACCCGAGCTACGCGCTCATTCCTCCGCACCTGACGCTAAGAGATCCGTTTGAAGCGACAGAACAGGAAATCGAGCAGGTCGTATCACAGCTGAGACAGACGGCGAAAGAGTCGCATCCGCTCGTTCTGAAAATCACAAAATACAGCTCGTTTTCTCCTGTGAATAATGTGATATATATGAAAGCAGAGCCGACGGAGGAATTAAAATCTCTGAGTGAGAAATGCTACTCAGAAGCATTATCCGGCGAGCCGGAATACAGCTTCGTTCCGCATGTCACGGTCGGCCAGAAGCTGTCGTCAGATGAACATTCCGACGTACTCGGACAGCTGAAAATGCAGGACATTTCCCACGAAGAAGTCATCGACCGTTTTCACTTGCTCTATCAGCTGGATAACGGCTCATGGACTGTGTACGAAACATTTTTATTAGGCGGAGGAGAATAACTGTTTGGAATCCATCATCGCAAAAACTGAAAAACAGCTGAACGACGCTTTTTTCGTCAGAAAAGAGGTCTTCGTTAAAGAACAGCACGTTCCGGAAGAAGAAGAGATTGATCAATTCGAGGACACGTCAGAGCATATAGTCATATATGACGGCGGCCAGCCGGTCGGAGCCGGCAGATGGCGCATGAAAGACGGGCATGGAAAATTAGAGCGCATCTGCGTGATGAAAAGCCATCGTTCTTCAGGCGTCGGAGCCATCATTATGCAGGCGCTTGAAAAAGCGGCGGCAGCCAAGGGCGCCGACAGCTTTATCTTACATGCACAGACGCAGGCGGTTCCGTTTTACGAAAAACAAGGATACCGCGTCACATCCGGCGAAGAATTTCTCGATGCGGGCATCCCCCATCTGGAAATGATAAAGGAACACAAACGATAAAATCAAAAGCACTCCTGTTAATAGCAGGAGTGCTTTTTTTATGAAAATAATACTATTTCATGAATTTTATTGAATTTTATGGAAGGTTAATGTATATTAAGTATACGAAGTATTACAATTCATACAAAAAATACAATTCATATTGCGGAGGGATAAACATGACGGCACCAAAAGGAAAACACATATTCGGGACTGTTAAAGTGGGTACAAAAGGACAGATTGTCATTCCTAAAGAAGCAAGAGATGTTTTCGATATAAATCCGGGGGATTCACTGCTTATGCTTGGGGATGACCAGCAAGGTATCGCACTTGTTAAACAAGAACTCTTTTTCGAATTTGCAAAAGATATTTTAAACGCTAAGCAAATCGATGAAGATAGCGAGGATGAGTAAATGCACGCGATTGAGCTGAAGCAATTAACGAAACATTATAAAGAAACCGCCGCCGTTGACCGTCTTGAGTTCTCAGTTGAGAAAGGGGAATTTTTCGCTTTACTCGGTGAGAACGGAGCCGGAAAAACGACATTAATCAGTATGCTTTGCGGACTCCTTTCTCCGGATGACGGTGATGCATCAGTGCTTGGACACAGTATTTTGACTGATTTGGATAAAATAAAACCGAAATTGAATATGTCCCCGCAGGAAACAGCTATCGCTCCTCATCTAACCGTACGGGAAAACTTAGAGTTTATAGCCGGAGTCTACGGAATTCCAAAAAAAGAAGCAAAAAAAAGAACAGATGAGATGCTCGAATTGTTTCAATTAAAAGAGAAAGAAAGAGCAAAAACAAAAACATTATCAGGAGGAATGCAGCGCCGCCTCAGCATCGCAATGGGAATGATTACAAAACCGGATATTTATTTCTTAGATGAGCCGACATTAGGGCTGGACGTCCGTTCACGCCGCGAGTTGTGGAAAAATCTTGAGGCATTAAAGGGTGACATGACGATTATTTTAACGACACACTATTTAGAAGAGGCTGAAGCCCTGGCAGATCGTATTTGCATTTTAGAAAATGGGACTTTAAAAGCACTGGGCACGGCGGAGGCCCTGAAAAAGCAAACTCATTCAGCCACATTTGAAGATGCCTTTTTAGCGATTTGTGACGGGGAGGCGGGTCTTTATGCTTGATTTCGCCATTCGCAACCGCAAAGAAATTTTTCGTGACCCCCTGTCTATTATCCTTGGAATCGCACTGCCTGTTATTCTATTGTTTCTGTTTACGGCGATTGAAAAAAATGCGCCGCTTGATACCTTTAAAATTCAGCACTTAGCACCCGGACTCATTGTTTTCGGTTTCGCTTTCCTTACGATGTTCTCTGCATTGCTGATCGCAAAAGACAAACAGACCGCCCTTTTGACCCGTTTGTTTGCTTCCCCTTTAAAAACAGCCGATTATGTCATCGGTTATGCACTGCCGATGCTGCCGTTAGCCATTTTACAAATCGTCATTTGTTTTATCGCAGCAGCGGCTGCCGGTTTATCAGCCGAGTGGATGAATCTTCTCACAGGTATCGCTGTCTTGCTGCCGATTGCGATGATGTCCGTTTTCTTCGGTTTATGTTTAGGGGCTGTGTTTACGGACAAACAAATTTCAGGTATCGGAACGATTTATATTACACTCGTGCAATTTCTGGGCGGGGCTTGGATGGAGGTGGGCCTGCTCGGTGACACATTCAGACATATCGCTTATGCCTTACCGTTTATTCACTCGATCGAGCTGGCCCAGGAAGTCATATCCGGAGATTATTCTTCCTTTCATCAGCATATTTGGCCGATAGCGGGATATACCGTTTTGGCGCTTGCACTTGCTTTCCTCAGTTTTATGAAAATCAGGAAGAGATAAAAAAAGCCGGCACTCCGTAATGGGAGCGCCGGTCTTCTTTATTACGTTTCTTTCAGAAGGTTTATCGTATGCGGCAGCAGACGGTCATCCCCCGGGCTGCCATGGCCCGGAACGACAATACTGATGTCCTGATATCTTTTCATGACTTTGCGGACGGCGCGCGGCCACTGATCCGGATAAAAGCCCGGAGTAGGCACGATTTCCTTTGTTTCTAAAGCCTTGATTAAACATCCGCCGAATAAGAGCTTATCCTCAGGCAGCCAGACGGTCATATTGTCTTCCGTATGCCCTTTTCCCGGATAAAACGTTTCAATTTTCATATCGCCAAACTGCAGCTTTGTCACGTTTTTCAAATCTCCGAGCGGCCGGTCAAATCCCTGCTGTCGGGCGAAGTCGGCGGTCAGCTTCGTGCTGTGCACCTTTACACCGTATTTGTACAGGGTGTTCAGACCGCCGATACGATCGTCATGGGCGTGTGTCACAATGGCATCGGTCATCCTTTTGCCGGGAAACCGCTGTTTTATTTGTGTCATTAATTGCTCTGTGAGACTGTCATTCCACGGAGTATCAATCAGTACGATTCCTTTTGAAGTCTCAAGAAGCAATCCGTTCGCAGGGACGGGACTTCCGTCTGCCGTACCGGTGCTTGTATGCATCCAGACATGCGGCGCCAGCTGTGTGAGAGTGACATCTTTTGCTGCGGAGCCCTCCGCCGCGTGTGCCGGTTTCATTCCGGCAGTAAAGAGGCCGAATAGAAATAACCCCGCAATCAATAATGAAAGCTTTCTCAAATTGAATCATTCCTTTCCGCATCTTTCATATATACGACCCAAAAAAAACCCGGATATATCCGGGCTTTTTCACACGTATTGATTTATCAGCCGGCCTTTTCCCATGATTTGCGGCAGACGGGAAAGAGAGCGCTTACGTTTTTCCTCATGTACTTTCTTTTCTGCGGCTGCGGTATTTTCCTGGCGGCGCTCCACCTCTCTGTACAACCTGTCATTGGCGAGGGCGGCCGCTTTCGTAATGCCGGCGTAATCAGGCTTATAACCCGCTGCCCGGTTTGCGTATTGAGAATACTGCTGGTTTTGAATCCGTCCTGCATAAATCATATGTACCCCTCCCCTTCGCTTTTCATTTCCCTTAATCTTACTTTTTGAAACGCTGTTCTTTTGTTATGATATTCTTTGTCTATCAAATGGATGAACACCTTTTAATGGGAGGACCCCTTTTTGAAATGCGCCCGACTGAATAACCGAACGATACATTTACATACATATTCCAGAGAACATTACCAATTCCTTTTTGAAGAAGCTCAGAAAGGAAATATTTTTTGCGCACATTGTGACCAGCCCGTCTTGATGCGGCTTTCGATTTTAGAGCAGCCGGCATTTTATCACCGGCAAAAGGGAGACTTCACCGCCTGTGAAAAAGCATGCGCGGCCGAGGAACCGCAAGCGGAGAAAGAAAAAGAAGAGTATAAGGAAGCCGGCATGTTCCGCCTGCCGAAAGGAAAAGCGATTTCAGAGAATCCGAAACCGATCGTCTCAGAATGGAAAAGCCCGAAAAAAGTGCCTGCGGCCGAACCGTTTTCACCAACATCCGAGGCGGCTGATACATCTTTGTTCTCCGGCATCGGCCTGAACCGTGAACAAATGAGGGCAGTTACAGAAACGGACGGGCCTTTGTTAGTGCTTGCCGGAGCGGGAAGCGGAAAAACAAGGGTGCTGACAGCACGCGCCGCCCATATGATTGAACATCTCGGCATTTCACCCGAGAATATGCTGCTTGTGACCTTTACGACAAAAGCCGTCGCCGAAATGAAAGAGCGGATGGCGAATGAGTACGGTCTGGCCGCCGGAAAAGTCTCCCGTCTCGTGACCGGAACATTCCACAGTTTTTTCTATAAAATACTCTATCATTATGATTCTTCGAAATGGAACGGCAGCCAGCTTTTAAAAATGGAGTGGCAAAAAGAGCAATATGTGAAAAAGGCGCTCTATGAAGAAAATTTGGATGAAAAAGAGTTTCCCGTCGACCAGGCGCTTCAGCTTATCGGCTGCTGGAAAAACACGTATCTCTCCCATGAGACCATTCCGCTTGCGGACGACTGGGAGAAAAAAGTGTACAGGCTCTACGAACATTACGAGCGGCAGAAGCGGGAAAAACACCAATTTGATTTTGATGACATGGCCCAAGGCTGTTATGAACTGTTTCAAAGCCGGCCTGATATTCTCGCGCAGTACCAAAACAGATTTTCTCATATCTTGATTGATGAGTTTCAAGATATCAATCCTGTCCAGTACAACATTATGCAAATGATCGCAAGCCCAGAGAATAACCTGTGCTGCGTGGGTGATGACGACCAATCCATTTATGCGTTCCGCGGCAGCAGCCCGTCTTTCATTTTAGATTTTCAGAAAGATTATCCGGCAGCAAAGACCATTTACTTAACGGCAAATTACCGATCGCCGCATCCGATCGTCTCAAGCGCTCATACCGTCGTAAAGAAAAATAAAAAACGGTATGAAAAAACACTTTCTGCCGTCAAAGACGGCGTTCATAATCCCGTGATATTTTATCCTTACGATGAAGAAGAAGAAGCGACCATGATTGTTTCAGATATGAAAGAGAAGATTCAAAACGGGGCGAGCCCTGACGATTTTGCCGTGCTTTACCGGACAAACAGCGCCGGACGGGCCATTTATGAAAGACTGCATCAATCATCGATTCCTTATCATGCCGACCGGGGCGTGCAGACGTTCTACAGCCGCAGAATCGTACGCCAGATCCTCGCCTACTTATATGCGAGTCAGAATGAAGATGATCCGGATGCGGTGAAAGACCTGCTGCCCGCTTTATTTTTAAAGCAATCCGCCCTGCAAACGTTAAAGGCGCTGTCAATCACGGAAGATTGCACGATGATTAAGGCACTGACGAAACTGCCTGACCTGAAGCCTTTTCAAATAGGGAAGATCAAGCAGATCGTTCCGTTTTTCGCAAGCATCCGGACAATGAAGCCGGTTGAAGCCATCACCTTTGCAGAAAGCAAAATGGGTTTTTCCGAGTATTTAAAAAAACGGGGCAATGAGGGGAACAAACTGGAAAAAGGCTCTGATGATCTCAGGGATGTCAAAGTGGCCGCCAAAAAATTCAAAACCATTCCCGATTTTCTTGCGCATGTCGATCATATGCGCGCCGCTGAGAATCTGAAAACCGATGAAAACGGCGTCGAACTGCTGACCATTCATCGCTCTAAAGGTCTTGAATTCAATACGGTCTATATTTTAGGCGCGGCTGACGGCTCGATCCCTCATGACTTCGCGCTTGAGACGGCGAGACAGGGCGATCCTGCTCCGCTCGAAGAAGAAAGACGGCTTCTGTATGTCGCAATGACAAGGGCCATGCAGCATTTATATGTATCTTGTCCCTCGTACAGGCGGGGAAAAACAGCGCGCAGCTCAAGATTTCTCGAGCCCCTTCTTCGGACGGACAGACGGAGCGCACTCAGGATATAAAGAACCCGGCAGATCACTGCCGGGTTCTTCTCACATAAAAAGGCCTTTTTAGCAAGGCCGGCTGACGCCTATTTATTGTTCAGCATTTTAGAAATGGTGCCAAAATCAAGTTTCTCTTTACCGCTTGTAATAGATTGAACGATTTTGTCTTCCAATTCTTTCGGAACACGCTTGTTAGCCAGCTGGGACACCTTCTGAATGACGCCTCTCACCGTGTTTTCATCTTTGAAATTGGCATTTTGCAATGATCCTGCAAGGTTCATGACATCCTTCATGCTGACGCCTGTTTTCTTCTCAATATTTTTGAAAAATTGATTATCCATGGTGTGCCTCCTTTTGTGGAGTAATACGATATTGTATGAATAAAGAGCGGAACATGTGCCCGTAAGACAAGGAAAAAATTCCGAGTGCCCCGTCTCTATACTCCTTCATACATCAGGGAAGCACGGGACTGAACGGTCCCGCGCTTATCCAAGGTCTTGCTAAGGTTTAGCCAAAAAAGGATGCACCGACAATGATCAGAAGGATGAACAATACGACAACAAGAACAAATGTTGAGCCGTATCCGCCTCCGACATAGCCGCCTCCGTATCCGCCGCAGCCGCCATAACCGCCGTAGCCGCCGCCGAATCCGCCATATCCGAATCCCATATCTAAGCACCTCCTTTACTCTCTATACTCTATGTGAGCCGACTTGTTTGGCTTGGATAAATGCATAGGGCCGGTGCGGATTTCATTCATTTTAGTGAGAATGCTCATTTTTCTTCAGTTTTGCTTCTGTTTCGGCGGCAAACACATCTATCCATTCCTCAAAGCGCGATCCCGCTTCATCAAACTCAGACAGCTGCTTTTCAATAGATAAGATATATTTGTCATGCTCCCGCTGGTTTTGATTGTGCCGGCGGTATTTACCGTTTATGAATGATTCAAATATATTCATAACATCCCCTCCTCCTATGATCTATGCCGAACAGAGGCCGGCGTTCGGCAAAAAACAAAAAAAACCGGAAGTTCCGGTTTTTTAGAAAACGGCTATTTCGGTTTTTTCTTTTGGCCGCAGCCGCAGCCTTTTTTCTTAATTTTTTTTTCGTAAGGCTGATGCACAGTTGATTTGTATGGAGAATGTTGGGAAGGTTTGCTTGATTGATTCATGGTGATCCTTCCTTTCCTTATGTCATATATGCCAGTTTATGCCGAAAGTGACGGTAAGTTGCTGGTGGAACCGCCTTATTCCTGCAGAAGACGAGAAACCGCAGCTTCAATGATCCCGGCCGCGCCGGCTATGGCTAACAGCAAAATCAGCCATTGCGCAGCCTCGGGTACCAAAATCTGCGCCGCAATTAAAAAGGCCGCGCACCACACGCCCGTACACCAGTAGCAGCTGAGAAGTTCACCGATAAATGCCCTGATACCTTTTCCTTTTATGACAATGTAGGTTTCTGTCGTGCCGTCTGGTGCGGTTTCTGTTTTTTCCTCGTGAAAAAGGCTCCGAAGCGGCGCCATAATGGTGTCAAATACGAAAAGCCTGGCCAGCCGGAAAACGGCAAACGATAACAGAATAAATGAAAGCCAATTGATAACCACCTGTTCACTCCTTTTCAAAACTTGACCTCTTTATACATATGCGAAAACCCTGATCTTCATGAATCGCACCTTGTCCGGTAAAAAAATAGGTGCGATTTAGTTGTTTTTCTTATTCCGCTCGGCGTTTCATTTGCATTATATAAAGTATGAATGAGAAAGGAGTGAAGGTTATGTCGTTTGAAGAAAAAGTCGAAACACTGCAACCGCAAATATTCGAACAATTATCCAACGAATTCGAGCAGAAGATCGAAGTGATTGATTGCGAAAATGTCACAATAGATACAACACTTATAACGGCCGCTCTTTCAATACAAGCTTCAGTTACTACGGCGATTATCCTTGCGACACAGCTCGCGATCGCAGATGAAGACACAGCCGACCAAATGGCAACCGAACTGCTGATCCTCGATGATTGCCAAATAAAAAAGCGAACCCTCATTCAAGTCATTAACAGCCGCAATGTCAAAATCACACTGACAGCAGACGATATCATGGCCTTTGTACAAACTTTGTTTCAATTATTAAATATACTTTTTGCTGAACTAGACATCCTTTAACCTTTCTTTTCAAATATTTAAATAGAGGTGAGAACAAATGGCAGATAACGAAAAATTAAAAAAAGAACTCGAAAGTCTACCAGAAGTGGATCCGCTTTTAAAAGTGCTTGTCAGCAATGTCTTCAAAAAACACGGCGTGACAAAAGATAAAATGCGGGAAATCCCTGATGAAGAAAAAGAAATGCTGATCGCATTAGTCAAAGACATGCAGGCGAAATCAGAAGCTTTTCTTGAAAGCCAGAGACAGAAAAAAGAGCAGGAAAAAGCGCAAGAACAGCAGACAAATCCAAAAACCCGCAGAGAACAATTAATCGAACAGCTCCGGCAAAGACGCCAAAATCCCGGTCAATAACTAAAAAATAGTGATTTTTATCAGGATAGATGCCTGAGTCAAAGTAAGGGGCCGGCTCATTTAATATTAGTAAAAGAAAAGGAGGAATAGATATGGAAAGCAGACCATACTCTTGGGTTGCACTTGATCCTGAATGCGAACATCCGCGAGAAGAAAAAGAAGAAAAAGAAGGCAGAAGATGCAGTGTTTGCTGTAACGGAAACGGATTCGGCGAAGATAATGCCTTCATCGACCAGGACCTGGCTCAAGCGAATCTCAACAAACAAGTTTCTGAAGAAGCGATTATTATCAGAGACTCTTGTGATATTAACGTAACGTCAACAGACGTTCAGGCAGTCGCTTCAGTCATGACAGCTCTTAATGCAGCAGTCGTAACAGCCACTCTCACTTCAATCGCTGACGGAGTCATCGCTGAATTGGTCGCACAAGACTTATTGCAGCTAACAGCTAACAAACAAATCAACCGCCAAAAACTGCTCATCGAAAACTCCCGCGGCGTAAACGTGACAACAGTAGATGCCGATATCGCAGTGTTGATCTCAACAGCGACAAATACACTGGTTGCCATCTTAGTCATCACCCTGATCCTCTAAAAAGAAAAAGCAGAGCTAAAAATGCTCTGCTTTTTCTTATTTTCTCCGCATATGATGAATATATAGACGTTCACCCACACCAAGTGAGGCTCGCGTACATATGTTGTTAAAGACAAAAGTCAAATACCCTAAAAGAAGGAGCTGAAATCCATGAGCTGCGGAAAACACCATGGCCGAGATGAAAGTTGTGTATGCGATGCAGTCGAGAAGATTTTAGCAGAACAAGAGGCTGTTGAAGAACAATGCCCGACTGGATGCTATACCAATCTGTTAAGCCCGACGGTTACCGGTAAAGATACCATCCCGTTTCTCTTGTTTGATAAAAAAGGCGGTTTGTTCTCCACATTCGGGAACGTCGGAGGCTTTGCGGATGACAGCCAGTGCTTCGAGTCTATTTTCTTCCGGGCAGAAAGAGTTTGTGATTGCTGCGCAACGCTTTCAGTATTGCGCCCCGTAGATGTGCACGGCGACACCCTCAGCGTCTGCCATCCTTGTGACCCGGATTTCTTCGGTTTAGAAAAAACAGATTTTTGCATTGAAGTTGATCTGAGCTGCTTCAGCGCCATTCAATGCCTTTCACCGGAGCTTGTTGACCGGCCTGCGCCGCACAAAGAGAAAAAGCATCACGGATAGTCATTGATTCGCATCTTTCCTAAAGAAGAATCCCCTTCCAACCTTCTATTACAGATGCAATCATCAGCCCGCCCGGACTTCCGGGCGGCTGACTCTCCGATATCGTTTAATCCGGTATATAAAACGTGAAGTCAGGAGGGATATTATGAGCAAGCATACAACATACTGTGTGCGTGAAGCGGTAGAAAATATTGAAGACCTGCAAAATGCGGTCGAGGAAGATTGCCCGGCCGGATGCTATTCCAACCTTTTATCGCCGGGTTTTTCATTAGGCGATACAGTGCCGTTTGTGCTTTTCACTTCTAAATCATCACCGTTTACCGCATTCGGAAATGTCGGCGAGCTGGATAACGGTCCGTGTTTTAACACCGTTTTTTTCAGAGTTGAAAGGGTCTGTGACGGCTGTGCCACATTAAGCCTGCTTATTGCTTTTGACGAGCATAAGCACATTCTTGATTTTACAGATAAAGACTCTCTCTGCGATGTATTCCGTTTAGAAAAAACGAACTATTGCGTTGAAGTCGATCTCCATAGCTTCTGCGCCATCAATTGCCTGAACCCGAGACTGATCAACCGCACACATTCTTAAATCAAAAAGCATAAAAATAAGCTGCCGGATTAAAGAATTCAGGCAGCTTTTTGTATGGTTAAAATCCAAGCGGATGCAGCGAGGTAATATCGTCTATTGCGAGTTCTGCCGGCGCTCCGTTGCTTGTCGTCCGCAGGAAGATCGCATTATTTTTTCTGCCGACGATTACGCCTCTGTAGGTTTTCCCGTTGGCTTCTATCAGACAAAGGGTCCGCGGCATATTATGCGGCAGCTTCGTTAAGAAATCAATTTTTTCAAGAATGGACATTCTGCTCATCGGCTTTTTCACGCGCTTTGGCGGAACCTTTTCCTCTGGGGCGGCATTGTGAACCGCTTCAGGCTCTTTTTCAGCGGCATCAGGCTCTTTTTTAGCGGCGTCAGGCTTGGCAGTGTCCTGCTCCGCTTGCGCCGGAACTTCTTGAACGGCTTCTTCTGCGCGGCTGTGCTGTTCAGGTACTTGCTTTTCTGGTTCGACAGCCACTGCTCCTTCAGGCTGAGTTTGACATTCTTCCTCCCGCTTTCCATGCATCGGCTCTTCTTCCGGCGGCTGAGGCGCTTTCCTTTTTTTGATTAATATGTCCTGCATTGATGATTGCGTGTCTGAATAATCCGCCTGAACAATATACATGAGCGGTTTTTTTTCCGCGTTTCTGTTTTGTTTTGACATCTTCATCCCTCCGATTCTGTCATGTTTTATTTATATGACGGAATGATTAAAATCAGAAGAAAGAAAAAAAGCAATCCCTGAAAGGGACTGCTTGTTATTTAACGTGCGGTAATATGAAATCCTGAATCAACGTGAAGATTTTCGCCCGTGATGCCTCTTGACAGGTCACTGAACAAGAATGCAGCCGTGTCGCCCACTTCTTCAGGTGTTGTCGTGCGGCGCAGCGGCGCGCGCTCTTCAATTTCTTTCAGGATAGAGTTGAAATCACTGATTCCTTTTGCAGACAGCGTACGGATCGGTCCTGCTGAAATGCTGTTGACGCGGATGTTTTCTTTTCCTAGGTCAGCGGCTAAATATCTCACGCTCGCATCAAGAGACGCTTTTGCCACACCCATTACATTATAGTTTGAAACGACGCGCTCTCCGCCGAGGTAAGTGAGTGTAACGATGCTTCCGCCTTCAGTCATAATCGGACGCGCCGCTTTTGCGACCGCTGTCAGAGAGTAAGAACTGATGTTATGCGCAAGCAGGAATCCTTCGCGGTTCGTATTTAAATATTCGCCGACAAGCTCTTCTTTGTTTGCGAACGCGATGCAGTGCGCGATGCCGTGAATCACGCCGACCTGTTCTTTAATGCTTGCAAAGCAAGTTTCGATCTCAGCGTCATTTGTCACATCACACGGAAGGATGATAGAATCATTTCTTTCTAATGTAGCCGCAAGGTCATGAACTGATTTTTCCAAGCGCTCTCCCGCGTAAGTGAAAATGAGGCGCGCTCCGGCTTCATGCAGCGAACGGGCGATTCCCCATGCGATACTGCGTTTATTGGCAACGCCCATCACAACGATGTTGCGGCCTTCAAGTGAGAAATTCATATGTATAAAGCCTCCTGTAATCGTCTTAAAGACATAGTTTTAGTACCTGATCTTAATTTTTATCATATCATAACCTTGTCCAGATTGAAAGCATGGGAAAAAGACCGCGGATGTTGAAGCGGTCTCTTTTTTATCTCGTCTGCAGACTGTTCCTTTTAAAGGCAAAATGATTGGTCGGGCCGTGTCCCGCACCGATGCCGAGCGTATGTTCCACGGCTTCCCGCACAAAATTGACGGCTGTCTCAAACGCGGTCTGAATGTTTTTCCCCTTTGCCGTTTCCGCCGTCAGCGCGGCTGCGAACGTGCAGCCTGTTCCGTGGGTGTGTTTGGTGTCAATATAAGCGTGGCTGATTTGGGTAAAAGACGAACCGTCAAATAATAAATCAACGATCCTCCCCTGTTCAGGCTGATGTCCGCCTTTTATGATGACATGCTTTGCACCAAGCTTGCAAAGGCATTCGGCCGCTTTTTTCCGGTCCTCAAACGTGCGGATTTCCATTCCCGTCAATACCTCAGCTTCCGGAACATTCGGCGTCACCGCATAGCTGCGCGGAATTAACAGCTCTTTTAACGCGGCCTGAGATTCCTCACGCAGCAGGGAAGCGCCTCCTTTGGCAATCATGACGGGGTCGGTGATGACATGATCAAGCCCGTACTGATCCGTTTTTTCCGCAATTTCCGCAATCATTTCCGCGCTCCACAGCATTCCCGTTTTTACAGCGTCAGGCCGCAAATCTTCCGCCACCGCGTCAATCTGGCTGCCCAGCGCTTCCCGGGTGAGCGGATAAATGCCGTGAACACCCAAAGTGTTCTGGGCGGTTACCGCTGTAATGGCTGACATCCCGAAAACGCCGAGCTCCTGAAAGGTTTTGAGATCCGCCTGTATACCGGCGCCGCCTCCTGAATCTGATCCGGCAATCGTCAATGCTTTGCATATGCTCATGATGTTTTTCGCTCCTTTCGCATTATCCGATCCATTTATGATAAAAGGATTTCGCTCTGCTGATATCACTTGTGCCGTGTATTAATGCTCTGCCGTCACGAAACAGTACCATCTTGAAATTGTCTGTGCAAAACGAAATTAAATACGGGTTGGCTGAAACATCAAGCCCTGTCCGTCTGAGCTGTCCCGCAAGTTTTTGCAGATCAAACTGTTCGGAGATCCCCGTTCTGATCTGCACCGTGTTCCGCCCGCACAGAACCGCCGCTTTTGTCTGATTTTCATAGGATAAAAACGGAAAATCGTTTGTGCCGCAGCTTGGGCAATCAGCCGACTTAAGACTGCCGACGTTTATTTCTGACCGTTCATTTTTCCATAAATCAAAGGAACGGAGAACATGCTCGATAGATCCGCCCGTTAACAGCTTCAGCGCATCTGCTGCCTGAAAAACGGCCGTCTGCAATACAGCCGGGCTGATGATTCCCGCCGTATCGCATGTCATACCGCCTAAAGGCAATGTTTCAAGCAGACAGTGAAGGCACGGCGTGACACCGGGAATGACGGTAAAAGAGAGCCCGTAGCTGCCGACACAGGCGCCGTACAGAAAGGGAATTCCTTTCTGCACAGCCGCATCATTCACAATCAGCCTCGTTTCAAAGTTGTCGGCGGCATCCACGATGAGGGAGGCGCCACGAATCAATCCGGGTGCGTTTTCCGCAGTGACATCCATGACAAATCCCTCGACCTCTACATCACTATTTATAGATCGAAGCCGTTTTTCAGCCGCCGCGGCTTTCGGCATTTCCTGTCTGACATCGTCTTCGGTATAAAGCTGCTGGCGCTGGAGATTACTCCACTCCACATAATCTCTGTCAGCGATCGTTACCTTCCCGACCCCTGCTCTGACAAGCATCTCCGCACTTGCCGTCCCAAGCGCACCCGCGCCGATAATCACGGCATGAGACGACCGGAGCTTCTCTTGACCGGAGGGACCGATCGGCTGAAACAGCTCCTGTCTGGAATATCTGTCCGTCATACCGGAAGACCGTCTCGCGGACTGCTTGCAGTTCCGTAATCTTTCACCGGAATTCTCCCGGCTTCATAAGAAAGGCGGCCCGCTTCTACGGCAAGCTTCATCGCCCTGGCCATTTTGACCGGATCATCAGCGCCTGACACAGCGGTATTTAACAGCACACCGTCAGCCCCGAGCTCCATCGCGTAGGCGGCGTCTTTTGAAGATCCGACGCCGGCATCGACAATGACCGGCACCTTCGCCTGTTCAATGATAAAGGAAAGATTCAGCGGATTTAAAATTCCCTGACCGGAACCGATCGGCGAAGCGCCCGGCATAATGGCATGCACTCCGAGCTCCTCAAGACGTCTTGCGAGCACGACATCGTCTGACGTATACGGAAGCACGATAAATCCCTCTTCGAGCAGCTGTTCTGATGCTTTCAGCGTTTCAACCGGATCAGGCAAAAGTGACCGGCTGCATCCGATGACTTCTACTTTTATCATGTCACAAAGCCCTGAAGCTTTGGCAAGCCTTGCGATTCGGACCGCCTCTTCAGCCGTTGCGGCTCCGGCCGTATTCGGCAGAAGCGTGTATTTAGACAAATCAAGCTGTTCGAGAAAGTTAGGCTGAGACTCTTCAAAGATGTTCATCCGCCGCACCGCAAAGGTTAAAATATCTGATTCCGAGACAGCCACCGCCTCTTTCTGAATCTCAAAACTCGGATATTTTCCCGTTCCTAACAGCAATCTTGACTGAAACTGTTTTCCGCCTATTGTTAACATCCTCATCCGCCTCCTACAAAATGGACAATTTCTATGACATCGCGGTCACACAAACTCGTATTTTCATAATTCTTTTTTTCAATAATTTCTTTATTTCTCTCCACAACTACGATTCTTTGATCAAGCTGGTACGATTCAAGCAAATCCTGAACCGTCCCCTCTTTTCGATTCCAATCAATTTGTTTTCCGTTCAGCTGAAGGATCATATATGAACAGCCTCCTTGCGATCAATTCGAAACGCTTCTTCCCATTCCTGTTTAATCTGTCTTTCCATGATCATATCCCGCACCATTTCAGCCGTTGCCGGCGCCAACAGGATGCCGTTCCGAAAATGGCCGGCGGCGAAGATGATGCCGCTGTCTTCAGGATGCCGCCCGATAAACGGCTTTCCGTCTCTTGTTCCCGGCCTGAGCCCCGCCCAAAACCGGTCTATTTTCATATGTTCGATGGCGGGAAGCATGGTTTTCGCTTTTGCAATGACGGCCTCAATTCCTCCGATGTCAGGCGTATCGCTCCAGTCGCCCTGTTTCATCGTAGCGCCGATGACTAGCCGGCCGCTTTTTCTCGGGACGACATAACAATGATCATGGTAAAGGGTTTTGATCAGCGGGGTATCGTCATTCCACACGGAAAGGCATTCTCCTTTCACAGGAAAAAAAGGCTGTCCCAAGCCGAGCTGGCTGAAAAACCGGCCGCTCCATACACCGCTTGCAACTGCGACTTTGTCAGCATAAACATCCCCGCCGGACGTTGTGATGCAGTATTCTCCGTTCACCCGTTTTACGGAGGTGACTTGTGTGTGCTCATATATGTCAGCGCCATAGCGACGCGCCCCTTTTGCATACGCTTTGCAAACATAGTACGGTTCGACATGGACATCGTCTTTTATAAAACTTGCGCCGAGAATGTCTTTTGAAGCGTAAGGCTCTTTTTCAAGGGCATCTTCCGCTGAAAGCCAAGTGACGGAAGGCAGATCATCCATCTTCCGTAGACGGGCGATATCTTCTTCGGTATACGCCAGTTTAAGCATTCCGCCGTTATGGCGCCTGATGTCAATGCCGCAAGCTTCCTCAAGCTCTTGCCCCGCCGCTTCATACAGCCTTTGACTGTGCATGGCAAAATCAAAAAACGCATCCCGGTTTTCACATTCCGCATGAGCGCCCAGCATTCCGGCGGCAGCGCTTGTCGTTTTTCGGCCGACTTCTCCGGCTTCAAACAAGACAACGTTCTGCTGCGTCTTCGCCAGCTCATAAGAAATGGCGCATCCGATAATTCCGCCGCCGATCACCGCTGTATCATAGTGCTTCTTCATAATCGGCCTCCCTTACCGCGCGTGCATACCGTTTTGCCGCCTCCTCAGGATTTTCAGCTGAGAAAATACCTGACATGACGGCAATTCCGTCCGGTTTCGCCTGCTTTGTGTGTCCGATCGTCTGCAGTGTCATTCCGCCGATTGCGATGACGGGGATGGAAAGCGTGCGTTTGATCTCTGAAAGCAGGCTGATGCCTCTTGCTTCAAGTCCCTGTTTACATTCGGTTTCAAATACATGGCCGAACACCACATAATCCGCATCTTCCTTTTCAGCTTGGATGGCTTCTTTCAGCGAATGAACCGAACGTCCGATATGAAGATGGGGAAATCTGCTTCGCACCTGCTTTACGGAAAAGCTGCGGGACGGAAGCTGAACACGGTGTATATTGGCAAAAAGCGCGATATCCGCCCTGTCATTGATGATCAATTTGTCCTTATCCGCACCGCCCTTTTTCAAAAGGGACAAAAGCTGCATGATTTCTCCCGCTGTTTTATCCCGCTCACGGATATGGATAAAGCTTACTTCGCGCTGAATCGAAAGAATATCCTCGGCCAGCTCGGCAACGGGTTTGCGATTATCAGTTACCGCGTGCAGCTCCAAAAGATTCCACCTCTTTTCCGCCCTTCTCGGACCAGCCTTCTTTTTGATAGGCCATTCCCCAAAATTGATATTCATAATAGCTTGAAATCACAAAATTCTCTTTCATTTTCGCGCGGATGTCCTCTGTGCTGTTTTCAGCAATCTCATCAAAACGGCTGATCTGTTCTTCGACCTGCTGTCTGAACCAGTCTCCGCCGTATGTACCGATCCATTTTTCATAAATCGGATGCTCCGGTTTGCACTCTTTTAAGTGTTCGCCGACTTCATAATAAAGCCAATAACAGGGCAGAAGCGCAGCTAATATTTCTCCAAAATTGCCGCTCATCACCGATCTGTACATATGAGACGTATAAGAATAGGCGGTCGGTGCCGGTTTAAATGCCGCACGCTCTTCTTCCGTAATCCCTAAAAGCTCCGTAAACTCGCGGTGCAGCGCCATTTCCGCTTCATATGTCCCTTGAGCGTGGCCCGCCATCCTGCCCGTCGTAAACAAGTCTTCGGCATATGCGGCGCCGAACGCCTGAACTTTTGCAAAATGCGTCAAATAGTAGGAATCTTGCAACACGTAATAGCTGAAACGGTCTATCGGCAGGCTTCCGTCACCGATTCCCGTTACAAACGGATGAACAAAACTTCCGTCCCACCATTCGGCAGCCGCCAGTCTGCATTCTTTAGAAAATGTCATCATGTCTTCCCCCCTGTTAAAATAAAAAAACCACTTTCCCGCATCGGAAAAGTGGTTTGGAATTTAAATGGATAAAAGGAACCCCAAAAAAATACCGCTCCACTTCCCTACGCAGGTCTGAACCTGTTCAAGTTATGAGGGTCTAAAAGTCTCACTTTTATCTCAGCCCTTATGAAGGACACCCCTAGTGGTCATACGATTAATGATTTATTTGTTATGCCTTCTATATTATCACGAATTGCAATTTGGTCAAGCTTCAAGAATTTTTCTCAGTTCCGACACGTAGTTGCGCGAGCCCGTGACGATGAGACGGTCTCCTGTTTTCAGCCGCGTGTCTCCGTGCGGAACGATGCTGTCCACACCTCTGAATATCCGGACGAAAATCACATCGCCCATCAGCGGAAATTCCCGCAGAATGATGCCGTTATACGCCGGATTTTCCAGATTGATCTGATATAGCGAAGACTCCTCATTCGTCAGGAGGCTCATCACGCCCGGCGCCTCAATTAATGCGCGCAAGAGCGTCTTTGTAGACAGAAGGATAGAAAAAATACTGATGCCCTCTTCTTTCAGTTTTGTTTCATGCTCAACCGAGCCGACGCTTGCGATGATACGCTCAGTCCCTTTCTCTTTCGCTATTAAGGCGATTTCAGCGTTCACATCTTCATTTCCCGTCGCCACGACAAGAATATCCGTTTTGAAAATACCGTGCGACTCAAGCGTGCCGGGCTCGTAATCAGAAATCGTGTCAACCGAAAAAACGGATTCCGCAAGCGTTTCCCCGGCATTTTCCTGATACACATGGACGACCCGTACTTCATATTCCTCCTCAGGCAATTCCAGCGTAACCGGAAGCGTCATTTGGTTGGCGCCGATAAATGTAATGCGCTTTTTTTCCTGCGGCGCACTTTGCCGTTTGTATAATTTCTTAAAGCCGATCGGCGTGATGATGCTGGCAATAACCGCAACTAAAGTCAGCGCGCCGGACATATTGGCGCTGATAATGTGGAGCCTTTCTCCGATCGTAGCCGCCGCGATAACAAGCGACAGCGTGGACGTCAGCAAAAAGCCCGAAGCAAACACGGTTCTTTTGTCATACCATTTCTTTAAATAAAACACCGGGAACATTTTGCTGATAAACAGCGCAAGCAGAAGCAGCGGAATCATCGTTAATGTTTTCGGATCTTGGAAAAGCGTCCAAATGTCCAATTTCACCCCGACCATGACGAAAAAGATCGGAATTAAAAACCCGTAGCCGAATGAATCCAGCTGTTCCACCATTTCTTTATTCGGAGACAGAAGCGATACCAGAACGCCTGCCAAAAACGCGCCGAGAATATTTTCCGCCCCGAGAGATTCCGATAAAGCGACAAGCACGATAATCAGTGTGAAAATGGCTCTCGTGCCGATCTGCACGGTGCCTTTGGACATCGACTGCACAAATGAACGGTGTTTAAAGATCCTGCCGAAGAAATACAACACGACCCCCGCGGCAAAGAGAATCAACAGAAGCCACATATTTCCGCTGTCTTCTCCGTAAAGAGAAGAGAAAAAAGCGAGCAGAATCATCGTAGCCAAGTCCGCGATAACGGCGACAAGCAGGATGATCTGGCCGATATTGGAGTTCATGATCCGTTCTTCCTTTAAAGTCGGGACCACCACACCGAGTGATATCGTCGAAATAATAAGCGTCATTAAAAATGCGTTTTGAATAAAACCGGCTAATACAAAGGCATAGGACAGCAGCAATGATAAAATAAAGATGCCGAAAAAGATAATCAGTGCGGCTGAAAACGTGTTGGGCGCTTCCTTGCCATTCGGAAGGAATTGTTTTTTCTTCCCTTTCTCAAATGAAGAAAAATCAATTTCCAAGCCGCTTAAAAACATTAAAAAGATAAAGCCGAGAACAGACAGCGTCTCCAGCCACGTATCTCCCTGAACGACAAGATTCAGGCCGCTTTTTCCGATAATAAGCCCCATGATGATCTCCGCGACGACGACGGGGATGCTGAGCTTAAACCGATGTAAAAGGAGCGGCGTCAAAAAAGCGACGATCAGAACGACGACTAAAGATGCGACTGATGTGTGTTCCATTCGTAAATACCTCCTTAAAACAAGGGTTATAAAAGCCCGCTTAAAGCGGGCGAAACCTTACTTTTTTTTAAAAACATAACGCATATTCTAACAAGGCTGAACGCGAAAAAAAAGTGATAAGGCTTTATTTCTTTAATTCTTTTTTTAATTTGTGCAAAAACAGCGTAATTAGGTATAGGAATTAGCCCCATAATAAATAAAAAACCGTTAATAAGGAGGCTGACACGAATGGCTTATGACATCATCAGCGATATACACGGATGTTATGACGAAATGATCGCGTTAATGCAAAAGCTCGGATATGAAGTCAAAGACGGAACGCCCGTTCATTCTGAAGGCAGGACGCTTGTCTTTGCGGGGGATTTAACGGACAGAGGCCCAAAATCCGTAGAAGTGATGCGTTTTGTGGCAAAAGCATATGAAAAAGGAGCCGTCCGTTATGTCCCGGGAAATCATTGCAACAAACTGTATCGTTACTTAAAAGGAAACCCCGTAAAAGTGATGCACGGACTGGAAACGACGGCAGCCGAACTGAAAGAGCTGTCTCCCGCCGACAGAACGGAAGTCTCCAGACAATTTATCCGATTATATGAGTCAGCGCCGCTTTATGACATTTTACATAATGGCGATCTCGTTGTCGCCCACGCCGGCATAAAAGCTGACGATATCGGTAAATACTCGCGTAAGGTAAAAGAATTTGTTCTGTACGGCGATATCACGGGTGAAACGTATCCCGACGGCAGGCCCGTCAGAAGAGACTGGGCCGCCGCTTACGAAGGCAAGGCATGGATTGTTTACGGCCATACCCCGGTAAAACGCCCCCGGATCGTCAACCGTACGATCAACATTGATACAGGATGCGTCTTCGGGAATCAACTGACAGGCTTTCGTTTTCCGGAGCATGAAACCGTCTCTGTGGAAAGCTCAATGCCCTATGATGCTTCACGATTTCGCGAGGATCACGGCAGGCAGGCATGAAAAAAAGCCCGAAACCGGTAAACGGTTCGGGCTTTACATGTGTTCAATTAATGTTTTCATATCGTCAGGCACCGGAGCGTGAAAAACGAGCGTTTCTCCGGTCATGGGGTGTACGAATGAAAGCCGCTCACTGTGAAGAGCCTGCCGCGCAATTCCCTCATTTTTTCCGCCGTACAGTGTATCACCGACTAAAGGATGGCCGAGGTAGCTCATGTGCACCCGGATTTGATGCGTCCGCCCCGTTTCCAGCCGCAGGGCTGCAAGCGTAAACGCATGTCCCGCTTTTTCCGTTTGAAAATGCGTCACCGCTCGTTGTCCCTCCGGCGTTACCATCCGCTCAATAATACTGTCGTGTTTTCTTCCGATGGGCGCGTCCACCGTTCCTTCCTTCTGCAGCATGATCCCGTGTACGACAGCGAGATACCGCCTGCTGACAAGCCCCTTCTTCTGCGCTGCCGACAAAAGAGAATGGGAAAGCCGATGTTTGGCGATGAGCATCGCCCCCGATGTATCCCTGTCAAGGCGGGTGACAAGATGAACCGTTGATTGCACGCCGCTTTTTCGGTAGTGGCTGATCACTCCGTTAGCGATGCTTTCCGACGGGTGTTCTCTTGATGGAATTGAGGAGACATACGGCTGTTTATTGACCACAAGCACATGGTCATCTTCATAAAGAATATCAAGCGGAACCGGCTCAGGCAAAAGCGTTTCACTCACATGCTCCTTCGGAAATTCAATCTTAAGCACATCTCCGTCCGTTAACACGGTGCGGACGGTTACATGCTCTCCGTTCACAAGCAGGTCTCCCCCGCCGAATTTAATGTCAGCGAGAAGCCGCTTTGAAATGCCGAGCTGCGCCGTATATTCTTTTACCGTCATGCCAGCTTCCCGGGCAGTCATGTTCTTTTGGATAAAAAAGTTGTCCAATCCGTTTCCTCTTTCTATTCGCCTTTTCCGATAAAGGAATCCTGCACCCTTTTCCAAAACGGAAAAGGACGGAATCTTGCAAATCTGACTTTTTCATTTGCCACACGGCATAGAATGGACTTCACATCCTTATGCAGCAAGGTTAAATGGTCAATTGTGACTTGAAAGTCGACGTCGTTTCTCGGTTTGATGACACAGTTATGATGATCGGGAAGCAAAAGCGGCGAGCCGACAGTCCTGAACACTCTGTTGTTGATGGAGGCCATTTCCGCAAGCTGAATCGCTCTGATGGAAGGGTGGATGATTGCGCCGCCTAACGCCTTATTATAAGCCGTGCTTCCGGAAGGCGTGGACAGACATAAACCGTCTCCCCTGAACGTTTCAAACAGCTGGCCTTTAATTTCCACGTCAGCGACGAGACTGCCTTCTATGCTTTTGATCGTACATTCGTTCAAAGCCAGATACCGCTCCTCACGCTCTTCATCATGATAAGTGACAATCACCTCAAGAAGGGGATACTCCACGGTATGATACGGCGTTTTGGCAATGGCCAGAACGAGCTTTTCTATCTCCTGCGGAACCCAATCGGCATAAAAACCCAAATGCCCCGTGTGAACTCCGACAAACGCCGTTTTATCGAGACGGTCGCTGTACCTGTGAAATGCGTAAAGAAGCGTTCCGTCACCGCCGACGGAAATAACGATTTCCGGCTCTTTTTCATCCAAGGTCATATCAAAATCGAGTAAATACGCCTGTATTTTGCTTTTCAGTGTATCTGAAACCTCGTCTCCTTTTGAAGAAACGGCAAATTTCATGCCATTCCCCTCCTTTCCTACTGGTGGTCTCCCGCTTTTTTCTTTCGCGAGAACGCGGCTTGAGCTTCCTGGATTTCTCCGCGGATTTCTGACATTTCTTCATCGAGCCGTGATGCGGCTTCTGAGGCCCGCTGCAGCCTCAGCTTTACTTTTTCGGGAATGTTCCCGCTGTATTTGTAATTCAGTGAATGCTCAATGGTTGCCCAAAAGTTCATGGCAAGCGTCCGAATCTGTATTTCCACAAGAACGTGCTTTTCTCCGGACGTTGTTTGTAAAGGATATAAAACGACAAGGTGGTAAGACCGATATCCGCTTTCCTTATGCTCTGCTATGTAATCCCGCTTATCGACAACGGTAAAATCTTTTCTGGCAAACAGCATATTTTTGACGATCTGGATATCATCGACAAATTGGCACATAATACGCAGCCCCGCGATATCCTGCATCGTTTCAATCTGATGAAGCGGTATGCTTTTTCGTCTCGCTTTTTCAAGTATGCTCGCCACCGGCTTCACGCGGCCTGTCACAAACTCAATCGGTGAGTGGTCATCTTCATACTCATAAAGGGTTCTGACGCCTTTCAGCTTCACCTTTAATTCTTCAACAGCCTGGCGGTATGGCGCTAGAAGTTGCTCCCATTGTTTGTCATCCATCGTACATCCCCCAATTCCGAACCTGTTCTAAAGAAATACGCTTTTCACTTTTTCTTCCATATCTCCGTAGTTTGCATTATCTTTAATATTTTCAAGAAGATAATCGAGTTCTTCATGCAGCCCTGAAAGTTCAACCATTTTTCCGCCGGCCTCAAGGACCGCCGGTTTTCTTTGGTCTAAGGCTTTTTTCAGATCCGGCCAGATATGTTCTTTTATAATGACATATTCAAAAGAGTCAGCTGATTCAAGTATGTATACAAAAGCAAAGTGATCGGAATCAACAAGCATTTGACCTGAGGCTTTGCATTCCGCTCCGCTTAAGTCCTCTCCGCACTTCAAGCGGAGCGCGTCTTCTGTTAATGATGCATTTTGGATTTCAATTCTCTTTTGCATAATGTTCTCCTTTTTTAACAAAGTACAGCATTTATTTTATCATATCAAGGTCGATATTGATAAACGTAACCTCTAAAGAGATAATGGGAATTATACAATTTTTCGTCCTGAAAGGAAGACTGTCATGACCCAAGAAATAGAAATTGAATTCAAAAACCTGCTGACAAAATCAGAATTTCTGAAGCTGAGTGAAGCACTCTGCATGAAAGAACATGATTTTAAACAGCAGGTCAATCATTATTTCGACACGAAAGATTTTTCCCTGAAACAAAAAAAATCAGCACTCCGCATCCGAGAAAAAGACGGCGCGTTCGTTCTGACGTTAAAAGAGCCTGCCGCGGTCGGTCTGCTGGAAACCCACCAAGAGCTTGCGGCACCTGATCTTGACGTCTTCAAGATTCCGGAAGGCCCCGTCAAACGTCAGCTGGAAGGTCTCGGAATCAACTCAGAACACATTTGCTATTTCGGGACGCTGTCGACCGCACGCGCGGAAAAAGAATCAGAAAAAGGCTTAATCATTTTAGATCACAGCCGATATTTAGAGAAAGAAGACTTTGAATTGGAATTCGAGGCTGCTGACTGGGATGAAGGAAAACGGGCGTTTGAACAATTGCTCAAGCAATTCGGCATCCCAGAGCGGATCACGAAAAATAAAATCCAGCGTTTTTATGAACAGAAACAAAAAAAGGTGGAATGACACAGTGAATATAACGAATTGGGCGGCCCTTCTCCAGCTGCAATCAATGGCGCTGCAATCAATCTCTCATACAAGCACGGCTTCAGGCGGACAATCTTCAGAAAGCCCGCTTGCCAATTTCATCGCGCTTCTCAGCCAGTATACGGACACAGCCGTCCGGCAGCAGCCGGAATCAGGAATTTTAAACGGTGTGCGGACCGCTCACGCTTCATATTCACCGAGAATTCCCGTTTCATCGGGCTCCGCGGCTGCTTCACAGACCGCTTCCCCGGGCATAAAGTCTCGGGATGCGGCTTCTGATATCAGCACCGGAAACTTTTCAATAGACAGCGCCATTCAGAAAGCGGCCGAAAAATACGGAGTGGACGAAAAGCTGATCCGCGCGGTTATTAAACAGGAATCAGGCTTTAATCCGAAAGCGGTCAGCGGTGCGGGGGCAATGGGACTGATGCAGCTCATGCCTTCCACGGCAGAATCACTCGGGGTGTCAAACCCGCTTGATCCCGTCCAGAACGCTGAGGGCGGCACAAAGTACTTAAAGCAGATGCTCACGAAATACGACGGAAATGTATCTCTGGCGTTAGCCGCCTACAACGCAGGCCCCGGCAACGTAGATCGGTACGGAGGCATTCCGCCGTTTAAGGAAACACAGCAATATGTTAAAAACATAACCAAACAGTATTACGCGTAAACCAGAGAGGCTTCCTTCGCCCTCTGGTTTTTTTGCGGAGTGAAATCTTACACATGAATGAAGGCATGTGATATGATATGAAATACAAGCGCCTGACAGAAAGGCACTTTGTTTGTAGAAATAAAATGTTATTGCTAAAATATACAGTAACTGAAGATAGTAAAACTGAAAGATAAATTCGCAATGGGAATTATGATTCCTATTAGCCATATAAAGGAGTAGTCAACATGGGACAATCGTTTAACGCACCATATGAAGCGATTGGAGAGGAACTTCTATCGCAACTTGTTGATACTTTTTATGAGCGTGTCTCGTCTCATTCCTTGCTGAAGCCGATATTTCCAAGTGATTTGACTGAAACGGCCAGAAAACAAAAGCAATTTTTAACCCAGTATTTGGGCGGACCTCCTCTTTATACTGAAGAGCACGGACATCCCATGCTCAGGGCAAGGCATCTCCCCTTTCCGATTACGGACGAGAGGGCTGATGCGTGGCTAAGCTGTATGAGCAAAGCGATGGATGATGTCGGGCTGGAGGGCGATATTCGTGAATTTCTGTACGGGCGTCTGGAACTAACGGCCAGGCATATGGTAAACCAGTCAGAAGCGGAGGATCGATCATATTGACGAATTATCAGCATGAGCAATACTTCGCCCATTGCCACGGACATCCAAAAAAACCGCTCGAAATTTACATGTTTGTCGACCCTTTATGTCCTGAATGCTGGTCGCTGGAGCCCGCCATAAAAAAATTAAAAATCAAATACGGACGTTTTTTTACGCTGCGGATCATTGTTTCCGCGAGTATTACATCGCTGAATAAGCAAAAGCGGAAAAAACACCTTCTTGCCGAAGCTTGGGAAAAAATTGCGAACCGTTCCGGGATGCCCTGTGACGGAAGCCTTTGGCTTGAGCAGGATCAGCCTCTTTCATCGCCCTACCTTGCCGCACTCGCTTTAAAAGCGGCCGAACTGCAGGGAAGAAAAGCGGGCATTCTGTTTCTCCGCAGCATGCAGGAAAGCCTGTTTGTTTCCAAGCAGAATATTACGGATGAAGACGTTCTTTTAGAAATTGCCGAAAAGACGAAATTGGATGTTGAAGAATTCAAGCGTGACCTCCATTCGCAAAGCGCGGTAAAAGCGCTTCAGTGCGATATGAAAATCGCGGCGGAAATGGACGTCACCGTCAACCCGACATTGACGTTCTTTAACAGCCTGCATGATGATGAAGGGCTGAAGGTTCCCGGCAACTATTCTTATGACGTATACGAAGAGATCTTATTCGAAATGCTCGGGGATGAACCGAAGCCTTCTGAAACGCCGCCTTTGGAATGTTTCATTGAATATTTCCGGTTTGTCGCATCGAAAGAAATCGCACTCGTTTATGATTTGAGCCTAGAAGAAGTTGAAAAAGAAATGAAAAAACTGGCATTCGCCAAAAAGGTCGCCAGAGTGGAAGCAAAACACGGTCTGTTTTGGAAGTCTCTGGCCGGCACCCAGGAGGATGTCACCTGTTGTGATCATTAAAAAAAGCTGATTCCTTACGGAGCCGGCTTTTTTTGTGCAAATAAAGAAACCGCGCCGGGATAAGCGCGGTTTCATATGTCTTAACGACAACAAAGGGGATGGGAGAAATTTTTCACGGTCAAACAAAGGGGTAATGTTTGTTTGTGATCAATTTCACATCCTTATCATATCAAATCTTGTCGAGTTTTGACAAGCCATAAGATTAATGTTCATATTTTTGTCACAAAACATAACTGACTGCTTGTTTTCATAGAATATATCAATGAAAAACAAGGAGGGAAATCAATGCTCCGCACCGTATTGATCATCGGAATGATTGTGTTTTTCTTCTTTTTAAATCTGCTGGCCATGATGCACATGCTGCCGATTTACATTACATCTCCCCTGCTGTTTCTGTCCATATTGTTTGCCTTGTACCGGCTGAATCACAGAAAAACGTTTAAAGGGTTTTAGAAAAAGCCTGCGCAACTTATGCACAGGCTTTTTTAAATTACGAAGGGTTCACTTTCGAAAGAAGCTCTTCCATTTCGTTCAGCTTCTCTTCAAACATTTTGCAGGCCGCCTCGATCGGTTCAGGCGATGTCATATCGACTCCCGCTTTTTTCAGTATGTCGATCGGATATTCCGAACTTCCCGCTTTTAAGAATTCGGTATAGCGCTCCACCGCAGGCTTGCCTTCTTTTAAGATCTGGCTGCTCAGCGCTTGGGCCGCACTGTAGCCTGTCGCATATTGATACACATAATAATTGTAATAGAAATGCGGAATTCTTGACCATTCCAGACTGATTTCTTTATCAATCACCATGTTGTCACCGAAATACTTTTTATTCAGATCATAATAAAGTTCGTTCAGCAGTTCAGGCGTCAGCGGCTCGCCTTCCTGCGCTTTCGTATGAATCAGATGCTCAAATTCAGCGAACATCGTCTGTCTGAACACTGTGCCTCTGAATCCTTCAAGCATGTGGTTGAGCAGGTACAGACGCTGTTTTTCATCCTTTAAGCTGTTCAGCATATATTCACCGAGCAGCGCTTCATTAGTCGTTGAAGCGACTTCAGCGACAAAAATGCTGTAGTTACCGTACGGATACGGCTGATATTTTCTCGTATAGTAGCTGTGCACGGAATGGCCGAACTCGTGAACGAGCGTAAACAGATTATTGACATTATCATGCCAGTTCATCAAGATGTACGGATTCGTGCCGTATGTACCGGACGAATAAGCACCGCTGCGTTTTCCTTTGTTTTCGTATACATCGACCCAGCGGTTTTCAAGTCCTTCTTTTAAAATAGACGCGTATTCCTCGCCCAGCGGAGCAAGTCCTTTGAGCATATAATCTTTCGCTTCCTCATATGTGACCTTCATTCCCGAATCTTTTACAAGCGGTGTGTAAAGGTCATAAATATGGACTTCATCAAGGCCGAGAACCTTTTTCCGCAGGTCAATGTAACGGTGTAATAACGGAAGATGTTTATTGATCGTTTTAATAAGGTTATCGTAAACTTCTTCAGGGATGCTGTTATTGGATAAAGCCGCTTCCCGTGCCGATTTATACTTTTTCACACGGGCGTAAAAATTATCTTTTTTCACAGTGCCGCTGAGTGTAGTCGCCATCGTGTTTTTATACTGTCCGTATGTTTTATATACGGCTTCAAATGCGTTTTTACGGACTTCACGATTGCTGCTTTCCAGGAAATTAATAAAGTTGCCGTGTGTGATTTGAGTTTCCTTGCCGTTTTCATCTTTAATCGACGGAAACGTAATATCGGCGTTATTTAAAACGCTGAATGTATTGGAAGGCGACGACAGCGCTTCAGAGGCTTCCGCAAGCAGGGCCTCTTCTTGTTCGCTCAGCACGTGCGGACGCTGTTTTGTAATTTCTTCAATTGCATGGGAGTAAAGCTTAAGCTCCTCTTTTTCCAGAATAAACTGGTGCAGCTTGTCCTCCTGAATCGCCAGAATTTCCGGTTCAATGTAAGCAGTCGCGCTGGCAGCCTGAGAATACAGGCTTGCGGCTTTATCGTTCAGCCCTTGGTAGAAAGAATTTCCCGTATCCTGGTCTGAGCGCATATGCGCGTATGCATAAAGTTTCCCAAGGCGGTTCGTCACTTCATCCTGTGCCGTAAGCGCAGCGTATAAATTATCAGCCGAATGAGCAAGCGTGCCTTTAAAAGAAGATAAATTCGGGATTAATTCTTTAACTGCTTGAAATTCTTTATTCCAGGCCTCATCACTAGGAAAAATATCCTCTAGTCTCCATGTATGCTCTGCCTTTACTTTACTTCTGTCAGGCAGCTGTGCTGCTTTATTTTCCTCAGTCATGGTGATCCCCCTCGTTTTCTTTACTTCAAGCCAATTGAAAAAACGATTGTTTCTCCAAAAACTTGTGTTGTGATTATCTTCCGGCTTTTCACTGCCTTTTGTCAAATCATATGCGGCATATAAGACCGAGCATACCAATAATACAGTGAAAAAACGAAAACAAAATGCTTGTACGCCCCTCACATTCGCCACCACCTTGACGTTAGGGTGAACGAAATGAAGCATTCTCATTCCCCAAAAAAGAGCAGATCCCGCCGGCGCAGCTCTTCTGCCGTTTGAGGGAGCTTCCGTTGAGATGAGGGCATATATACTTCATTCTCAATTTCCCTTAAAAAATCCTGCAAGCATAAGAAATCAGCATATTGTTTTACCGCCATTCTGATAAGGCTATCTTGTGAACCATACCGCATCCGGATTTCCTTATGCCTGATTTTTTGCCGTAAATCATGAACAATGCCGGATAATCGGATCGGTGCGCCTTTTTTAGAAAGTTCCGCAAGCCGTAAGTATAAATGGCCCTGCCACACAAAAACGGGACTTGTAAACACAAAGCCCGCTGAAACGGGAATAAACACTTCGGATGGGAGAAATGGAAATGCAACCTGATGTCTTTCGTAAAAAAGACGCCGGATAAGATCGGCATCTTCTGATAAAAACCGCCCGCTTTTGTTGCGGAAGCCGGCTACGGCACGTCCCCACGAGGGAAGTCTGACGCTGTGCCGCCCTTCCGGATGACAAATGTCTTTCAGGTTTGCTTTGTGAAGAGGGATTGTGGTTAAGCCGGCATAAGAATAGCCGGTGTAAAACGGAGTGATGGAATGCAGCCTGTAAAAGGAGCGGGCGTCGGGGCAGTAAAACAGTAAGGAGGAAAATGAATTGGCTTCAAAGAACTGCCAGTGAAAAGCAGAAAGCCGGAAAAATTGCGCGGCCATCCGTTTTAACCGTTTTGCCCCGATGATCCAGACCGGCCGGTACCCGGCGTTTTTCAGGCCTGCCGTCCGGCTCTTTAAAGAGTCCGCCGAAAGGTTCGCACATTGAAATTCAAAAGCCAGCCTCTCGTCTCCGCTTTCTGCCGTCAAGTCAGGCCGCTGTCCCGCGGAAGTCAGATACGGTTCCAGGCTGACACTGCACCCTTGTGTCTTTAGCCAGAGAAAAAGCTGTCTTTTTCCTTCAAGATGGTATTCGCTTTCAGGTTCGGATTCCCCGGGACACAGCCTGCTTTTTTTATGAGCGAAGTGCGGCAGTTTCTCCCGTCCCAGTTTGATATCAAGCTCACTTTTGCAAACGGGGCAGAACCAGCGTTTCTTTCTCAGCTCCGCCGCTTTTTCCTTTGAATAGCTTCCGGCCAGCTGAATGAGCCGTCCATCGGCAGTCACAGCACTGAACATGTTGCATCTTCTCCTTTCCTGAATCTTGTTGTATTCAGCAGGAAGAAGATATAATCCTGTTTGCGGATGAGAGCCATTATACGGTTTTCAGCCGTTCATCCTGTCATTCAGAACAAAAAAAACCGATTTCTGCTGAGAGAAATCGGTTTGTTATGATGCAAAGTGTTTTTTTATTGTATATAACGCATGATCAGCGATCACCAATTTGCCGTATTCTTCAAGACGGTGAATGCTGACTGATGATTCGTGCGCGTACTCCAACAGGATGCTTAGCTGATTTTCAACCTCTTCATCAGTTTGCTCATAAAAATCTGCATATAAATAATATCGGTCTTCAAACGAATACAGGGTCGTTTTAATTCCGTTAAGATTCAATTTTGATAGCGAGATGAGATCCTCAAAATCATCGAACCGCAAAGTGAACTGAAGCTTTTGCTCCTTATCTTCCCGGCTCTCGGCCTGCTCTTCTTTCTGGAAATCATCAAGTAAAGCATCGAGATTTTCATCTGCCGGCTCTTGTTTTTTATCTTCCGGGATCGGCAGTTCGAGTTTTTGTCCGTCCTTGGAAAGCTGGGCTTTTGTTACGATTATTTCCAGTCCTTTGTCCAATGCCTGAACCTGAATCCAAAGAGGACCCTCGACAGCGAATTCCTCTTCATCATGCACTTCATCCATGACTTCCCAGAACAGTTCTTCACTGCGCTCGCGATTGTACCAGATTTCTTCTCTGTCAAAACCGCGATCTTCAATATCACCATAAGACATATAAAATTTTACAGTATGCTCATTAATTCTTTCTATTTCCATTTTGCCAACCTTCCCTTCTTTATAAGATGTTGAAGGGACATCTAAGCTCCCGATGAATAGTACTTTACTACACTTTACCCATTCCGTCCACATCTTAACCTTATAGAAGACAGCGCAAATTCTTTATATTTCTATTTTATGATAAAACAGTTATAAAAGAAATAAAAAAGCATTTTCACAGCGAAAAACAGGCTTTCTCCCGGTTCCCATCATAAATAGCGCACTGCTTCATATATTAGCTGTACAAGCAATCGATCTATAAGCGAGGTGTTACCATGCCGCACGATTACCTGCTGTCCCTTCTGCTTATTATCGGGATTGACCTTATTCTCGGCGGTGACAATGCCGTCGTCATCGCGATGGCCAGCCGGAATCTGGCCCATAAACAAAGACAGCAAGCGATCATCTTCGGAACGTTTATCGCAGTCGTCTTGAGAATCGTTCTGACGAGCGCTGCGGTCTATTTATTGAATGTTCCTTTTTTGCAATGCGCAGGCGGGGTATTTTTATTGTATCTCGGCTATCAGCTTCTGATTGAGAAGAAAGATGCGCAGCATGTGAAAAGCAGTTCTTCTCTTTGGAAAGCCATCCGCACAATCGTTCTGGCTGATATCTTTATGTCGCTTGACAATGTCATCGCAGTAGCCGGCGCTTCTCACGGTGAGCTGACACTTGTAGTGATCGGTCTCTTCATCTCGGTGCCGATTATCATTTGGGGCAGCAAGCTCGTTCATGCCGCCATGGAAAAAATGCCTTTATTGATGTATGCCGGGAGCGGTCTTCTCGCATTTACCGGCGGTGAAATGATTGCCAGAGACAGCAAGCTGTCATTTTTCATGGCTGAACACGGCATTATACAAATGATGCTGCCGATTTTGACCGTCGTATTTGTTATCCTCGCCAGTATGATTTACCAGCAGACTGAAAAATAAAAAAAGCCCAAACCGCGATGGTTTTGGGCTTTTTCCATGCTTATCGTAAGCTTATATCAGTTGGCAAGACGCTGTGCTTCTCTTAATTGGAAAGAACGCACTTTTCTTGGCAGGAATCGTCTGATTTCATCTTCGTTATAGCCGACTTGCAGACGTTTTTCATCAATGATGATCGGACGGCGGAGCAGTCCCGGATGCTCATTGATTAAAGTATATAAGTCTTGAAGCGGCATAGATTCAACATTTACGTTCAGTTTCTGGAATACTTTAGAACGGGTAGAGATAATTTCATCCGTACCGTCTTCAGTCATACGCAGAATCTGCTTGATCTCATCAATTGATAACGGCTCGGAGAAAATGTTTCTCTCTACAAAAGGAATCTCGTGCTCTTCAAGCCAAGCTCTTGCTTTTCTGCATGACGTACAGCTAGGTGATGTGTATAATGTAACCATTAATCTTCACTCCTCTAATTAGTAGGATGAACATGTTTGTATTCTCAAATTGAAATAACTTTAAAAAAGGAATCTTTATAGGTATTATACTATAAAAAAGTAAGTGTGAACAGTCTCCTGAGAAAAAAATGTGTCAATCCGGCAAATTTACGGCTGGCGGATGTTTCCCCATTCTCAATTAGCTCAGCTGATCGAAAATGTTTTTTCGTTTTTTCTCATCAATGACTTTGAGAACTTCATCCGTTTTTTCGTATGATTCTCCGTACCATTTTTCATCTTTATAAGTGTGAATGTTTTCATATGTCTGTTTCATTGCTTCAAACATTTCTTCTTCTGATTCCGTCTTAGGTGACCAGTACAGAATCTCCATTTTGTTCACTTCATTCGTAGCCAATGACCGGCGCCGATACCCGATTGACTGCGCGTGCTTGAAATGCTCTCTTTGATAAAAACGCAAGCGTTTCTGTGTATCCGTGTCATCCTCGTCAACAGGCTCCACCTCAAGCAGAATCGGCTTGTTTTTCTTTTTCAGCCTGCCGATCAGCTTGCTTCCGAGGCCTTGTCCTCTGGATTTCTTTGACACAAACAGGTAATCAATAAAGATGAAAGAGTCAAATTCCGCATACATCAGCACGTGGTACTGCCCCTCTTCTTTATGATAAACATCGCTTTGCTCCTTTAACAGAGCTTCCATATGCGCTTTTGATTTCATTTCTTCAATCGGAAAATATTCACTCAGCTTTTCGTACCAGTTCATTCATTTGCTCCTTATGGGTTCGTTGTCTTCACACTTTTAGATATACCCCATTTCCGATTGTTTAAACAATCTTACATCTATTAAGACGTGTGATCCTTTAACATGGTTTCAATTTTTTAAAAATGGTGTGTAATCGACGTTTTTGGTATAACGGTTTGCCGCGTCCCATAATAAAAATTCGTCAATTCCTTCATCATGCAGCGCTTTAACCTGGTCTTCCACCTGGCGTTTCCCGTACTTTTGATAATTTCCGCTGCCGAGATATGATGCCGTGAAGTCCTGAAGCCACGGACGCGATACAGGCGGGTGTTTCAGCTTAGACAGTTTTTTATTTTCCACCTTCGCGTATTCTTTGACGACTTTGTAAGGCTCAAGATCCGGTTTATCAATGCCGAAATAGCTTGTCCAATGGCTCGGATAAATCATGGATGAAATGACATCGACCTGTTCTGAAATTTTGCTGAAATTCTGGCCGATCCCAGGCGCTTCCGGCAGCGTGGCTGAATAGCCGAAAATATCAACCGACACATCCGCACCGTACGGCTTGAGTTTTTTCTTCGCATAACCGACAAAATCGGTGACGGCATGAACGCGTTTTTGCACATTGCTGTCTGCTGTTTTTCCGTAATCGCCGTGACCGTATGTCAGTTCGTCATCACGTTTTTCAAATCCTTCAGGAAAACGGACATAATCAAACTGAATTTCTTGAAAACCCATCTTTACGGCTTGTTTTGCAATCTTTACATTGTAATCCCATACTTCTTTCATAAACGGATTGACGAACGATTCGCCGCGGCCGTTTTTCCAGACACTTCCGTTTTTTTCTTTAAAGGACCACTCCGGCTTTTTGTTCGCGAGTTCGCTGTCTTTAAATACGACAATACGCGCGATCGGATAGATCTTTTTTTCCTCCAGCTTTTTCATCATCTTTTTTGGGTCTTTGATGTACGGCTTGGCGATTTCGGCATACTCAGAATGGCCGTCCGGCTTAAAGGTGAGGTTTCCGTTGTCATCCTTGACATCAATCACCATTGTATTGAGTTCCGTTTTGTCCACAAAGTCTGTCAGCTCCCCGAATTTGCTTCCTCCCGCTGAATGCCCTGTGACGTAAATGCCCCGCACCTTATCAGGATGTGAAAAATGCAGCCCTGACGGATAAGCGAACCGTGCATTTGATTTCGGCAGTTCTTTTTCGGCCAGCGCTATTTTTACAAGCGGCTGCTCCTCTTTCACAGTGGCGTGGGCCGGATAAGCGGCTGCACTGATAAACAGTCCCGCACAAATGGCGCACAAAATGGTTTTCATACTGATCTCCCCCTTTTTTTCCATTATAGAAAAACGGGAGCAGGCTTAATAAACTTGAATGTGCGCAAAAAAATCCTCCAAGACTGAGTCTTGGAGGTTGATAGGTTTATAGGTAGGTTTTAAATTCATCTTCAGTGCACATGACAAAATGTCCCGGTTTCACTTCTCTAAATTCCATTTTTTCTCCTTCTTGGAGTTGATGAACTGCCGGATCGTATTTCTTTCGCGTGCGATTTCTTTCATAGTCCGGATCAGGGAGCGGGATAGCGGACAGCAATGATTTCGTGTATGGGTGAAGCGGGTTTTCGTAAAGCTCATCCGCCGGCGCAAGCTCCACCAATTTTCCGAAATACATGACGCCGATGCGGTCGCTGATGTATTTGACCATTGATAAATCATGGGCTATAAACAGGTAAGTGAGCCCTTTTTCTTTCTGCAATTCTTTCATTAAATTGACGACTTGCGCCTGAATGGAGACATCAAGCGCCGAAATCGGTTCGTCCGCGATGATAAACTCCGGATCAACCGCCAGCGCTCTGGCGATTCCGATACGCTGTCTCTGTCCGCCCGAAAATTCATGCGGGTAGCGGTTGGCGTGCTCTTTATTTAAACCGACCGTTTCCAGCAGTTCGTGAACCCGCTGCATCCGCTCTTTTTTCGTTTTTGCCAGGCGGTGAATATCTATTCCCTCGGCAATAATGTCGGCGACTGTCATTCTCGGATTTAAAGATGCGTACGGATCCTGGAAAATCATCTGCATTTTCCGGTTAAACTCCAGCAGCTTCTTGCGGGATTTTTTCCCGTGCACATTTTCCCCGTTAAAGAGAACTTCCCCGTCGGTTGCCTCATACAGCCGGATAATACTGCGGCCCGTCGTTGATTTACCGCAGCCCGATTCTCCGACAAGGCCGAGCGTTTCGCCTTTATAAATATCAAATGACAAATCATCTACGGCTTTTACCGTTCCTTTTTGCGTGAAAAAATGCTGTTTTAAGTGTTTGATTTCGAGAAGCTTCTCAGTCATTTTTTTCACCTTCCTTCATTAAAACAGGATGCTGATACGTATTCGGAAGCTGACGGATTTTAGCCTTCACCGCTTCAGGCGGCTCGACCTTAGGTGCATCAGGATGCAGAAGCCACGATTTCACAAAATGCGTATCAGACACTTTATACATCGGCGGTTCCTGTTCAAAGTCGATTTTCATCGCATATGAGCTGCGGAGCGCAAATGCATCCCCTTTCGGAGGATTCGTCAGATCAGGCGGCGTGCCCGGGATGGCCGTCAGTTTTTCCTGATCGGTGCTGTCCAGGCTAGGCATTGAGGCAAGCAGTCCCCACGTATACGGATGGCGCGGATCATAAAAGATTTCATCCACCGTACCCGATTCGACGACCTGACCTGCGTACATGACGGCGACCCGGTCGGCGACATTGGCGACAACGCCGAGATCATGCGTGATAAAAATGATAGACGTATCAATTTTCTTTTGCAGATCTTTCATCAGCTCAAGGATCTGTGCCTGAATCGTCACATCAAGCGCTGTTGTCGGTTCATCGGCAATTAACAGCTTCGGATTTGCCGCAAGCGCCATCGCGATGACGACACGCTGTCTCATCCCGCCTGAAAATTCATGGGGGAATTGGCCGATCCGTTTTTCAGGCATCGGAATCCCGACGAGATCAAGCAGCTCTATGGCGCGCTTTTTCGCCGCTTCACTTGAGATTTTTTCATGTTTGAAAAGCACTTCCGTAATTTGTTTGCCGACTCTCATCGTCGGGTTCAGAGAGGTCATCGGATCTTGGAAAATCATTCCGATGTCCTTTCCTCTGATGGCCTGCATTTCTTTTTCAGACATCGGCACGATATCTCGTCCGTCAAAAAGAATCTGTCCTCTTTTAAAGTAGCCCGGCGGCATCGGGATCAGTTTCATAATCGCTTGGGAGGTCACACTTTTTCCGGAACCCGACTCCCCCACGATCGCCAGCGTCTCTCCTTTATTCAAATGGAAATTCACGCCGCGGATTGCCTGTACCTCTCCGCCGTATGTTTTAAATGAAATGGCTAAGTCTTTTACTTCTAGCAAGCGTGTCACTCATATCACTCCTTATTTGCGTAACTTAGGATCCAGCGCGTCTCTTAACCCGTCGCCGACAACGTTAAAGCCGAACATCGCCAGGCAGATAAAGCCGGCAGGGAAGAACAGACGCCAAGGGTAATAGGTTAATGCAGGCAATCCGTCTGAGGCCATCGTTCCCCAGCTCGCAAGCGGCGCAGGTACGCCGAGGCCCAAATAACTTAAAAACGCTTCTGTAAAAATCGCCGTCGGAACCGTCAGTGTCATCGTTACGAGGATAGATCCCATCGCGTTCGGGACGATATGCTTAAACAATAGCCGGCCAGTTTTGGCGCCGAGTGTCTGTGAAGCAAGCACATACTCCTGATTCTTTAATTGCAGCACCTGTCCGCGGACGATTCTCGCCATATTGATCCAGCCCGTGATCGTCATGGCGACGATAATGGTCAGCAATCCTTTCGGCAGGACAACCATCAGCAAAATAACCATTAATAATGAAGGAACAGCCCACAGAATGTCGGCGATGCGCATCATCACTTCATCTGTGCGTCCGCCGCGGAATCCGGAAATGCTGCCCCAGATTACGCCGATTAATAAATCAAGCACGGCAGCTGCGACACCGATAAATATGGAAATCCGCGCGCCTACCCATGTCCGGACGAATATATCCCTTCCAAGGTCATCCGTGCCGAACCAATGATCTTTCGACGGCGCTTTATCCGCATTTAATAGATTGGTAGTGGCATAATCATACCTTGAAAAGACAGGCGCAAAAATCGCCATCAGAATAATAAGTACGATCATTACGAACCCGACCATCGCAAGCTTATTGCTGCGGAAGCGGAGCATGGCGTCTTTCCAGAGGGAAAGGCTTTTTTTATTTATTTTTTCGGCATCGCCGGCATTAGCTGAAGCTGGTTCAAACATATTTTTAGGAATGTTCTGCATGGTCTAGGCTCCTTTCTTTGCTTTGGAAAGCTTGATTCTCGGATCGATTAATCCGTACAGCACGTCAACAATTAATACGCATAAAAGCAGGAGCACGCTGAAGAACACGGTAACTCCCATAATGACCGTATAATCACGGTTTGTAATGCTGTTTACAAAATGCGCGCCTAAACCGGGAATTCCGAAAATGGATTCAATGATGAAACTTCCCGTTAAAATGGATGCCGCCATCGGTCCCATATATGTCACGACCGGCAAAAGCGCATTTCGAAGCGCATGGCGCACGGTGACTGACGGACGGGAAAGTCCTTTAGCTTTTGCAGTCCGTATGTAATCGCTGTTTAACACTTCAATCATGCTTGAACGGGAGAGTCTGGCAATGAACGCCATCGGCATGGAAGCGAGCGCAATAGAGGGCAGAAAGGTGTATGCCCAGGATTCCCACCCTGCGACCGGGAACAGTTCTAATTTAATTGAGAAAATATATTGCAAAATCGTCGCCAATATAAAGCTCGGAACTGAGATCCCAAAGATCGTTAAAATCGCAATGGTATAATCCTGCCATTTATTATGGTACAGGGCAGCAAGCACCCCGAAAAGCACACCGAACGCTAAAGCGAGGAGAATAGCTTCTGCACCGAGAGTGAATGAGACGGGGAAGCCTGAATTGATTAAATCATTAACACTTTGGCCTTTATATTTAAAAGAAGGTCCGAAGTCCCACATCGCCACAGATTTTAAGTAGCTGGCATATTGAACGAAAAGAGGCTTGTCCAGGCCATAGTGTTCGTTTAAGTTTGCCTCAATTTCAGGCGGCAGCTTTCTTTCGCCGGAAAATGGTCCGCCCGGCGCTGCCTGCATTAAGAAGAATGTGGCGGTCACAATCACAAACAATGTGATGATCATGTAAATGAATCGTTTACCGATATATTTCAGCAAGGTGAACACCTCCATGTTTTTTACAATTTTATACTTAATCAGTAAGAAAGGTATATGGGGACATCCTCCCCATATACCTGGTCTTTTGTTTTCAGAACCGTCTTTTATTCAAAAGAAGCGTTTCTGAAGTAAACTTCGCCTGTTCCTGTCAAGATCACATTTTTGAGGTTTTTATCCTGCACCCAAGGATCCGTATAGAAATAAACTGGCGCGACCGGCATTGCGTCAATAAAGATCTTTTCTGCTTTTTTCAGCTCTTCGATACGTTTATCCGGATCCGTTTCAAGCTGAGATTGGTTCAGCAGCTTTTTAAACTCAGGATCTTCCCATCCGGTATCATTGTTTCCGCCTTCTTTATCACGGAACAATTCAAGGAAGTTGATCGGATCGTTGAAATCGCCGAGCCAGCCCATACGCGCGATTTGGTAGTTCTGGCTGTGCAGCTTGTCGATGTAAACATTCCATTCGGAGTTATCAAGCTCAACTTTGACGCCCAAGTTCTTTTTCCACATTTCCTGTACGGCCTGCGCGATTTTCGCATGCGCGTCATCCGTATTGTAGGACAGTTTGATCGCCGGAAGGTCAGAGGCATTCTTGACGCCTAATTCCTTCAGTCCTTTATTTAAGAATTCTTTAGCTGATTTGACGTCATTGTCTTTGAAATAACCTTTTGTGTTATCCTTGAATCCCTTCATTGACGGCGGCACCGCAGCCATGGCCGGGATTTGTTCGCCCTGCGTTACATTTTTCACGATGGACGAGCGGTCGATCGCATAAGCAAGGGCTTTACGGATGTTGACATTGTTCAGCGGTTTCTCTTCTGTGTTGAATTTGTACCAATACACGCCTGCGATCGGTTCAACGTGAAGAGATCCGTCTTTTTTCAATGTCGGCAGAGATTCAGTCGGAAGCTGGCCGAGCGGCATTCCTGCCCAGTCAAGCTCACCGGCCTGGAATTTTTTAAGTTCGGTATTGTTATTGTTAATCATCACCATGTTGATTTTCTTCAATTTCACAGCGTCTTTATCCCAATATTGATCGTTCTTTTCGAGCGTGATGGAACCGCTGTGTTTCCAGGCCGTCATTTTGAACGGGCCGTTTGACACATAATTTTCGCCCGCGTTTGTGTTCCAGTTTTTATGTTTTTCCGCGATTTTCTTGTTGATCGGCATATACGTATAGAATGAAGTTAATTGCGTGAAATAAGGTGTCGGGTTATTCAGTTCAACCTTTAATGTTTTGTCATTTACGGCTTTTACGCCTACATCATCAATCTTGCCTTTTCCTGTATTGGCAGCTTCAGCGCCTTTGATGTAGTAGAGCTGATAAGCGTATTGTGATTCGTTGTTCGGGTCAAGCGCCCATTTCCACGCATATTCAAAATCCTGCGCCGTCACAGGGTCGCCGTTAGACCATTTCGCACCGTCACGAATCGTAAATGTATAGGTCTTTCCGTCTTTGCTTGTTTCAATTTTAGATGCCATTCCTTCTTCAGGCTCACCTTTGGAGTTTACGCGTGTCAATCCTTCAAAAGTCTGGCGGATTACGCCTCCTGAAACGGAATCATTCGCTAAACCAGGATGCAGTGAGAACGGCTCGGTTTTAATATTGATATTAAGTGAAGTCTGTCCTTTGGTGTCTTTTTTACCGCCGCCTGATCCGCCGCTGAATCCGCCGCACGCACTTAATACAAGCGAAAAGATAAGCATCAAACCTACAATAGACCAACGCTTTTTCATGCACTAACCCCCTAATCAAATTTTTCAGCCTTTACTACTAAATACTCAGAAATATCAGACAAAATAACTTAATATTTTTCTAAACTTTAATTGTGTTCCGTCTTTTCTGATTATTTTATGTAAAGAAGCTGTAACAATAGAGTGAACAAGTTCATTATAATGAAATGAATAATTTATTGCAATACTATTTTCTCAATTTAAAATATTTAAATTTGGTCAGTTTTTCTGTCAAAAAGGTGATACACTTCTATAGTTTAAAGCATGACCTAACTAAATTTTTTTATTGCAATTTCCAGTTCATATTGCTTTTTACATATAATATTCGTTATACGAAATGTTGATATACGTTATCATTTAAGCATTTTCAGTTCTTTTTGAGGATTTCCATCCCTTAAGCAAACTGGAAATAAGCTTGTATTCCTCTGATGACATTTGGCTATAATTGATTTATAATAGATCAATCAAATACATTTGTTGTGATTGCGATGATGAAGAATAGTACACATTTTCATCCGTTTGAAGAGAGTCTGCGGTGCTGGGAGCAGGTAACGGGCAATGTGGAATGGACTTCTGAGCAGCTGACCGAACGTTAGTAGGCCCAGCCGGAGCAGCCTCCGTTACCAACGTCTCGAGCGATTCCATTGTAATGGAATAATCAGGGTGGCACCACGGTTCATTCGTCCCTTTTTTCTACGGGAAGAATGGGCTTTTTTTATTATGTTTTAAGAAATGAGGTAAGAACTATGAAGAAAACGATTTTTTCTGGCATTCAGCCGAGCGGTTCCGTTACCCTCGGCAACTACATCGGCGCAATGAAACAATTTGTCGATTTGCAGCATGACTACAACGGCTACTTCTGCATTGTCGATCAGCATGCGATAACGGTGCCGCAGGATCGGCTTGAACTGCGGAAGAACATCCGCAATCTCGCGGCTCTTTACGTGGCCGTCGGACTTGACCCCGAGAAAGCGACCCTCTTTATCCAGTCGGAGGTTCCCGCTCATGCCCAGGCGGGGTGGATGCTCCAATGCGTCGCATATATCGGCGAGCTTGAGCGGATGACGCAATTTAAAGATAAGTCAAAGGGCAAAGAAGCCGTCGTGTCAGGACTGTTAACCTATCCGCCGCTGATGGCCGGCGATATTTTACTGTACGGAACGGATCTTGTTCCGGTCGGAGAAGATCAAAAACAGCATCTTGAACTGACCCGCAACCTGGCGGAACGCTTTAATAAAAAATACAATGACATCTTCACGATTCCTGAGGTGAAAATTCCTGAATCAGGCGCGCGCATCATGTCACTGGCTGATCCTCTCAAAAAAATGAGCAAATCAGATCCGAACCAAAAGGCATACATCACGCTGCTTGATGAGCCGAAGCAGCTCGAGAAGAAAATCAAGAGCGCCGTGACTGATTCTGAAGGCATTGTAAAGTATGATAAAGAAAACAAACCGGGCGTTTCTAATCTTTTGACGATCTATTCTATTTTAGGAAACACATCAATTGAAGAATTAGAGGCTAAATATGAAGGCATAGGGTACGGTGAATTCAAAAGCGATTTAGCCGAAGTCGTTATCGGCGCATTGACACCGATCCAAGAGCGCTACCGTGAATTAATTGAGAGCGACGAGCTTGACCGCATTCTCGACGAAGGAGCGGCGCGCGCAAACAAAACGGCCGGCAAAATGGTGAAGAAAATGGAAAATGCCATGGGTCTCGGACGGAAAAGAAGATAAAGAAAAGAGGCGGGAGAATCCCCGCCTCTTTTTTTAGTTCACTTTTGATTCCTGCTCCATTTCCCAAAGCTTTTCGAAAAACGGCTGCCCTTTAATCAAATTTTCACAGAACGCAAGATGTTTATCTGACCAGCCTTCAATTGTTTCATTGTAAAGCATGTCCCAGATCTCTTCAAAGCTCATCCGTTTGATCTGCTCATACATATGCGGATTCCATTCCGTGTACCAATACACAATTTCCGCACGGTTTTTCAGCCCTTTCAGCTGGTCGAGCGCCATAAACATCAGCTGCTTGATCTGCCGCTCTTTTCTCGTCAGCCCTCTGACATGCTCCGGCGCCAATGACAAAATGTGATATTCCTTTGAAGACTCCAATTGCGCCGGCTCAAATTGAAACGATTCCGGTTCTACATCCTTTACCATTTCATAAACAAGCTGCTCCTGTCTCGGAATCAGGCGGCTTTTTCTGACCGGAATGGTATACCCGATCGTATCCACGGCAATGATGCCGATCCCGTCTGTCACGACAAAACAATACTCCAGCTTTGTCCGCTCATGATTTTTTCGCACGTATGACTTTTGGTGGACTTGGTCAAGCAGCTCTTTCGGAAGCTCTGATAAGTCGTTTTCTATGTAATGAAATAATACCGACGGCACTCTGAGCAGCGGCGTCTGATCCAAAAGCTCAACCGTGTCTTCCTTCCGCCATTCGTGAAAATGGCATACATTGTAGCCGTTTTCTTCCCCTTCAAACCAATTGACCCATACATCATGAAGAAATAACATATTCGACCCCTCACTTTATAAAAACTGTTGTCCACAGTATAGGCAAGGGATAGATAAATTATTCCATTTCGATATGAGATTTCCGCAATACGGAACTGGATTTCCGACTGCATTGCAACAAAAAAATCTCCCGTTCCGTCCGGGAGATCATTTCACATTTTTCGGATCAAGCGCATCACGCAGCCCGTCACCGACAAAGTTAAAGCACAATACGGTAAGAAGGATCAACAAACCCGGGAATAACGGGTACCACCAAGCCTGAATCATAAGCGTAAAGTTCTGTGCATCCTGAAGCATATTGCCCCAGCTTGCGATCGGCGGCTGAATCCCGAAACCGAGATAACTTAATGTAGATTCCGCCAAAATAACCGTTCCCACCTTTAATGTGGCTGAGACAATAATCGGTCCGAGCGCATTCGGCAATATATGAGAAAAGATGATGTGATGATTTTTTGTACCGATCGTCTTTGCAGCTAATACAAACTCTCTGGAACGAAGCGATAAAAACTCCCCTCGGACAAGACGTGCCGTTGTTGTCCAGCCTGTAAGGGAGAAAATTAAAATTAATTTATCCATTCCGGGCTGAAAAATCGTAACAAGTGTAATAAGCAAAAATATATCAGGTATGGATAATACGATATCAACGGTTCTCATGAGAACGGCATCGACAATCCCTTTAAAATATCCGGCAACGGCTCCGACAACTGTCCCGATTGTAATCGCGCCGATCACAGAAGCGAATCCGACAAGCAAGGAGACGCGCGCCCCGTACAGAACCCTCGTAAAGATGTCTCTTCCGAATTTATCAGTTCCCATTAGATGTTTTAAGCTCGGCGGCTTCAAACGATTGATAAGAGATTGACTCTCCGGAGAGTAAGGAGCGATTACCGAAGCGAATAAGGCTGACAAGATGATGATGGTTAATATAACGGCTCCGATTACAGCTAGTTTATTTTGAAAGAACTTTTCGAAAAAAATCTTCGCCATTGTTTCCGGTTTGGATTGAATATTTTCCTTTAATTTTACTTCGCTGGGGGGTGTGCCGGTATTTGGCTGTAACATTTGACTCTCACCTCTCTTTGTTAATATTCAATGCGGGGATCAACCAGCGCATATAAGATGTCCGCAATTAAATTCCCCACCACAACCAAAACAGCTGAAATGACCGTCATGGCCATGATAACCGGATAATCCCGCGAAAAGGCTGAATCAATAAACAATTTGCCGAGACCCGGCCAAGTAAAAATCTGTTCTACCACTACCGCTCCCCCGATAAATGACGGTATCATCAGACCAAAAATAGTGATGACAGGAAGAAGTCCGTTTCTCAAACCGTGTTTAAAAATCACTTTATTATCTCGGAATCCTTTCGCACGCGCCGTTCGTATATAATCCTGTTTTAACACATCAAGCATACTGGATCTTGTGTATCTCGTTATCCCTGCCATGTCTGCCGTGGCGAGCACAAAAGCAGGCAGAATCAAGTGATGCAATCGGTCAAATATGTTAAAGTCAGCATTCAAAGTGCTTACTCCGCCAGTGGGAAACCACCCCAGATTTACAGATAAAACCATAATTAAAATCAAACCGAACCAAAAATTCGGAATGGCAAGCCCTAAAAATGAAGTAACAGTTATCCCGTAATCCAATTTTGAATAAGGACGTTTCGCTGACAGAACACCAAATGGAATAGAAATCAGAAGAGCGACAAGGGTTGAGAAAAGCATTAGCACAATCGTATTCGGTAAACGGGATAAGATAAGTTCAGAAACTGGAGTGCCTTTCTTGACGATAGAAGTCCCGAAATCCCCTTGCAGCATATTCCCCAGCCATTTCACATATTGAACAGGTTCCGGATCATTCAACCCATATTTTTCAATGAATTTAGCCCTGTCCGCTTGACTGATTGTAGGGTCCATCATAAGTGACATCGGATCTCCCGGCGCTGCTTTCATGATGGCAAACGACAAAATTGTAATGCCTAAGAGAATCGGCAAGGACATTAATGTTCGCCGTAAAATATATGTAACCATATTCTTGTCCCCTTTTTAAATAGGATAAGAGAGGAAAGGAACCTCCTTCCCTCTCCAGGGCTTTTGCTATTTTTGATCCAGCCACCATTTTTCAATATTGTACAAGTCATTTTTAGGATGGAATACATAGCCTTGTAAATTATTCGGCATCGCTCTGTGGTAATTGTAATAGAATAAGAAGCTGTACGGCTGATCTTCAGCAATCAATTTGTATATCTCTTCATATTTCTTTTGGTATTCTTTTCTGTCTGTAATTGTCTTCGCTTCTTCAAGCAGCTTATCGACTTTCGGGTTTTTATACCAGATATTATTCAGCCCGTTTTTCGATTGGCTTGAATGGAAAATAGAGAACTGATCCGGGAACGTTGCAAGACTCCATCCGAGAAGAAGAGCGTCATAATCCCAATTAGGGGCACTTGTCTGTTCGATTAACGCACTGAATTCAACAATTCGCGGTTTAGCCTCAATTCCCACTTCTTTTAGTTGCTGCTGAACGACAACAGCTAAATCTTCACGAATTTTATTGCCTTGATTCGTTTTAATTTCAAACGAGAATTTTTTTCCGTCTTTATCAAGGTAGCCGTCACCGTCATGGTCTTCCCATCCGGCTTCTTTTAGCAGCTGCTTTGCTTTTTTCGGATTATAATCAAATGTCGGCACTTTAGACTTCGGATAATTCCATGACAGCGGACTCTCAGGAACATCCGCTACCTTACCGTCTCCGTTCAGCACTTGATCCACCATTGCCTGCCTGTCAAGAGCGTAAGTCAATGCCTGACGCACTTTTTTGTCTTTAAAGATCTCTTTTTTCTCATTCCAGCCGATATAGCTGTAGTTTAAGCCAAGGTCAGATTTGACCTTCACATTTCCAAACGTTTTAACCGTATCAAAATCTGTGCCCGGCACAACGAAGAAATCAATATCCCCCGCTTTTAACTGAGCCACGGCAGCGTTAGAATCAGGTATTGTTTTTACTGTAACTGTATCAAGGTAAGGTCTGCCGCCAAAGTAATCATCATTTGCTTCCAGTTTGACGTACTCGCCCTTTTTCCACTCAACAAACTTAAACGGACCGGAGCCGATTGGATTTTTACGGTTAAATTCATTCTCTCCCAGATCAGCAACCGGGACCTTACCCAATATATGTTTAGGCAAAATGCCGTAACTGTCGAGAACGACATTATAGAAATAGGCATCTTTTTTCTTCATTTTAAACTGAATTTCATATTTTCCTTTTTTCGTTACGGATTTAAGGGACTCAAAACCCGAGCCACGCTCACCGTTGTAATCTTTGTTAAGAGGGATGCTGTAGGTGAAAACAACATCATCGGCCGTCAGCTCTTTTCCATCATGGAATTTAACGCCTTTTTTCAGTTTTACATCATACGTTAATCCCCCGTCAGCTTCTGTTACTTTTTCAGCCAGCGACGGCTTGACGTTTAATTTCTCATCAGTTTCCAATAATGTACTGTAAAGCATTCCTTCAATATCAGAACTTGCAACATCGGTAGAATAAAGTGGATTAAAAAGTGTGGGTTCCCCGGTTGACCCGACAACCAAATCTCCGCCTTTTTGCGGTTTTCCTGCCGGTTTGGATTCGGTGCTTGTGGATTTTGAGCCGGAGCAGGCTGACAGGAAGATGGCGAGCGCCATAAAAACACTTAGCATCATCAGTGCGCTTTTACGTAATTTCATATCAATTCCCCCTTTGTGATATATATGCAGCAAACTGGTTATGTAATCCGGCATACCCCCTCTCGATGCTTGTCATTTCAGGCATATAAATGGCAGGCGACGTAATGGCCGGGAGCGGCTTCTTCAAATGCCGGGATTTGTTCCTTGCAGATCGGTTTGGCCATCGGGCACCGCGTGTGGAACACGCAGCCTTTCGGTGGGTTTGCCGGGCTTGGCAGTTCTCCTTTCAGGATGATTCGTTCCCGCTTGACGGCGTCTTTTTTTCTCGTGACGGGCACTGAAGACAAAAGCGCTTGCGTATAAGGGTGAAGCGGATTGCCGTACAGCTCGTGTTTATCGGTCAGCTCCATCATTTTTCCCAGATACATGACGCCGACTCTGTCGCTGATATGGCGGACAACACTCAAATCATGAGAAATAAACAAATAGGTCAGGTTGAATTCTTCCTGCAGTTCTTCCATCAGATTGATGACCTGGGCCTGAATGGAGACATCGAGTGCAGAAACGGGTTCATCCGCAATAATCAGCTCGGGATTCAACGTCAGAGCCCGCGCAATCCCGATCCGCTGGCGCTGCCCCCCGGAAAATTCGTGCGGATAGCGGTTTGCAAAGCTCGGATGAAGGCCGACTTTCGCCAGCAGCTCCTCCACTCGCTCGTTCCGCTCGCTCATGCTGTACATATGGTGAGTCTGGAACGGCTCTTTAATAATGGAACGCAGCGTTTTCCTCGGGTTAAGGGATGCGAAGGGATCTTGGAAGACCATCTGGATGTTTTTGCGGACGCTTTTTCTCAGCTTTTCTTCAGATAAGCCCGAGATATCCTGACCCTTAAAAAGAATCCGGCCGTCTGTCGGCTTGTATAAACGGATCATCGTCCTTCCCGCCGTTGATTTGCCGCATCCTGATTCACCGACGATGCCGAGCGTCTCCCCGCGCTTCAGTGAAAAAGAAACGCCGTCAACAGCCTTTATATCACCGACTTTCCTTTGAAAAAAACCGGAGCGGATCGGGAAATATTTTTTTACGTCTTTCAGCTCTAAAATCGTTTCTTGGCCTGCAGCTGTCATTTTGATTGGGCACCCTCTTCCTCATATAAAAAACATCTTACAGAACGGCCGCTTTCATGCGTTATCAGCTCCGGCTGCCCTGTTTTGCATTTGTCCATCGCTTTTGAACACCTCGGGGCGAATCGGCAGCCTTCCGGAAGATTATCCGGTGTCGGGACACTGCCTTTGATCGCTTTTAATGTATCAATCTCTCCATCTATCACCGGTATGGAGTTTAACAGCCCTTCGGTATACGGATGAAGAGGGTTTAAAAATAAGTCCTCCACACTCGCGCTCTCTACGACTTGTCCGCAGTACATCACGATCACCCTGTCGGCGGCTTCGGAAACCACACCTAAATCGTGAGTGATCAGCAGAATGGAAGTATCGAATTTTTTGCAGAGGTCTTTCATCAGCTCCAATACTTGGGCTTGTATCGTCACATCAAGCGCCGTCGTCGGCTCATCAGCGATCAGAAGCTTCGGATTGCAGCTGAGCGCAATGGCGATCATCACCCTCTGTCTCATCCCTCCGGAAAGACGGTGCGGATATTCTTTCATCACTTGTTCCGCTCTGGAGAATCCGACGAGCTCCAGAAGCTCAACGGCTTTTTTAGCCGCTTCTCTTTTATTCATTTTTTTATGGTATTCAAGCACCTCGGTAATTTGTTCGCCGATGGTCAGCACCGGATTCAGGGAAGTCATGGGCTCCTGAAAGATCATAGAGACGTCATTTCCGCGGATTTTGCAATATTCGTTTTCGGTGAAGGAGGCCAGGTCCCTGCCTTCAAGCTTAATCGAGCCGTCCATAATTTTTCCGCCCGAGCCTTGGACAAGTCCCATAATAGAAAGCGAGGTGATGCTTTTGCCCGAGCCGGATTCTCCTACAAGAGCGACGGTTTCGCCTTTGTTAATGTGAAAATCAACCCCGTCGACTGCGGGGATCGGCTGTTTCTTTCTGAAAAAATAGGTCTTTAAATTATTCACTTCTAATAGTGTGCTCATGATACGCCCCTTTCTCATTCCGCTGAAGCAGAGGGAAACATACGTTTCGCTATCACAAAATATAGAATAGTCGAAAAATTTTATAGTTGTATATTATTACATCATTATTACAAAAGCAAGAATTTTTTAGGATAAATGTAATATCCTTAAATAATTTCCATTCTTTTAATCTATTAATGCGTTGCCTCCAGAAAGGTTTTTGAAGGGATGGCCAATGCTTCTTTTACTGTTTTTTGATGGTCGGTTAAATATTTTTTTACTATATTGAATCCGACAGCATAGCCGAGCATTGAGGGGAAGTATCCTTTTCCGTATAACAGCTGGGAAAACATTCTGCTGTCTCTCGTTAAGCGGAGGTTCGGCTTGACTCTTTTTTCAAACAGAAAATCAAGCTGCTCAGGCGTATAGTAGGACGTCCATTCCGCCGTAAGACTTGAGCCGAACCGCTCATATACAGCATATTCTGCCAGCCCCTCCATCATGATTGTATCAAGAAATGTCTCATCTTTTTCGTCCTTTGTCACATGTTCTAACCGGCAGACGTGATTATATTCATGTGTCATAAGGGCGGATACAGCTGAATTGGAACTATCCGACGATAGAAAGAGGAACATTTTGTCCCGAAAGGCCAGACCGGATTTTGATCCGAATTCCTGACGGATTTTCCGGTTTCGTTCATCCACGGGCAAAACTACGATCGGCACGTCCGGCCCGTTCCACTTCTCCTTTAAATAGGCTTCCTCCTTTTGAATATGACTGTAGCATCCTTTTTCTTTCAGCCGTTTACTGGTCCTAACGCCATCCTTCAAATGGCGGAACATGCCGTGGTTTTGCAGCATCCCGAGTATCGGCTTCCACTCTTTCTTATCGGCCCCTGAAAAAAGCGGCAAAAGATGCGGGGCCAGATCATTTACGGATGCCGCCTTTTCCATCCATTGATATGTCTGCTTGACGCTCATACCGGTTCGCCTCCTCTTGTTGTTATCATATGCACGCACAAAAAAACCGGCCACCTTTTTCAGGCAGCCGGTCAAAACTGTACTATTGATATTTTTTAAAGATCAGAGTGGCATTATGTCCGCCGAAGCCGAGCGAGTTGCTGAGAACGACGTTGACATCCTGCTCGCGCGCTTTGTCCGGTACATAATCTAAATCACACTCTTCATCAGGTGTTTCGATGTTAATCGTCGGCGGGATAATGCCGTCTTTAATGGCCATGACGGAGAAGATTGCTTCAATTCCTCCGGCAGCGCCTAACAAATGACCCGTCATTGATTTTGTCGAACTGACGGCAAGCTTGTACGCATGATCACCGAAAACGGTCTTAATGGCTTTTGTCTCGTATTTATCATTGTAGTACGTGCTTGTCCCGTGAGCGTTGATGTAATCAATTTCTTCAGGCTTGATGCCCGCATCTTTGATTGCTTCCTGCATCGCTCTCGCACCGCCTTCCCCGTCTTGGGCAGGCGCGGTAATGTGGTAGGCGTCACCCGTTGAGCCGTAGCCGACAATTTCCCCGTAGATTTTCGCACCGCGGGCAAGGGCATGCTCCAGCTCTTCAAGCACGATGATCCCCGCGCCTTCTCCCATGACAAAGCCGTCACGGTTTTTATCAAACGGGCGGCTTGCCGTTTTCGGATCAGGATTTGTAGAAAGGGCTTTGTTTGCACTGAAGCCTGCAAATGACATTCTTGTCAGCGGCGCTTCTGTTCCGCCCGTAATCATCGCATCGGCATCGCCGCGCTGAATGACTTTAAACGCGTCACCGATAGAGTTCGTTCCCGTCGCACATGCCGTCACCGTACAGGAGTTGACTCCTTTTGCTCCGAGAGCGATTGAGATTTGGCCTGTCGCCATATCAGGAATCATCATCGGAACAAAGAACGGGCTGACCCTTCTCGGCCCTTTTGTCAGGAAGATTTCGAATTGGGATTCAAGCGTTTCAAGACCGCCGATTCCGGACCCGACCCAAACGCCGACTCTCGGCGCGATCTCGTCTGTGATGTTAAGACCGGCATCTTGAACGGCCATTTTCGCGGCTACGACAGCGTATTGCGTGAAGCGGTCCATTTTTCGCGCTTCTTTTTTATCCATGTGATTTTCAATATTGAAATCTTTCAGTTCAGCAGCTACTTTCGCCGGATACTCGTCCGATTCCACACGTGTGATCGGTCCGATTCCGGATACGCCGCCGATTGCATTTTTCCAGCTTGTTTCGGCGTCGTTTCCAAGCGGAGACAGGGCTCCAAGCCCTGTAACGACTACTCTTTTTTTACTCATCTTGTGTGCACCTCACTTTTTTTTATCGTCCCCAGCGTATTGCTATGGCGCCCCATGTCAATCCTCCGCCGAAACCGACCATGACGATGACGTCGCCGTCTTTAATTTTGCCTGCTTCCAGTTCCTCTACTAATGAAATCGGAATGGATGCTGCGGATGTGTTTCCATATTTATGGACTGTTTTAGACATCTTTTCAACCGGAAGCTCCAAACGTTCCCGTGCCGCTTCCATGATGCGGATGTTTGCTTGATGCGGAATCAAAAAGTCTACGTCCTCTTTGGAGAGGCCGGCTTTTTCAATGACATTTACACTCGATTCACCCATTTGCCGGACGGCGAATTTGAATACTTCTCTTCCATGCATGATTGTATGCCCTTTTTCATCTAAGTACAAGTGCTGACCGCCTGTACCGTCTGCTCCGAGCTCAAATGACAGTATGCCTCTGTCGTCGCTGACCGGTCCGATGACCGCCGCTCCGGCTCCGTCTCCGAACAGCACAGCCGTATTGCGGTCGTCCCAGTCGGTAATGCTTGAGAGCTTTTCCACGCCGACCACGAGGACATGTTTGTATGTTTGCGATTCAATGAATTGTTTGGCGGTTACGATACCGTACATAAAACCCGCACACGCGGCGCTGATATCCATCGCGCACGCTTTTTTGGCCCCGAGCTTCTCTTGTATCATACAGGAAACGGTCGGGAAAGACTGGTCAGGAGTAACCGTCGCCACGAGGATCATATCAAGCTCCTCAGCGGAAATGCCGGCCTGATCAAGCGCTTTTTGCGCAGCCTCAGCGGCCATGCCGGATGAATACATATCTTCCGCGGCGATTCTTCTTTCTTCTATACCTGTTCTCGTACGAATCCACTCGTCCGATGTATCTACCATTTGTTCAAGATCATGATTTGTCAGCACTTTTTCCGGGATGTAACGGCCGACGCCAAGAATTCCAGCTTTCATTGGAAAAGACTCCTTTTTTATAATGAATTTAAAACTAATTAGTTATGATCAATTATTAGTATCAGGTACTAATTCTACCCTATTTTTTTTCTGTTGGCAATATATTCGTCTAAACTATCGGACGCTGCTCCTCATAGAATAAAAGAAAGACGAAAGGAGGCTTCACTATGGATATTTTCTCCAAAATGATGTTCGGCGATTCCAGAGACCGGGATAAAGAACCGGAAGAAAACCCGGAGCAGCCTCAGGCTGAAAACGAAGAAGAAATCGATTACAACCACGTGATGAATCAGCTGGGGTCCATCATGAACTCTCTGGATCAATTAAAGCCCGTATTTAAAGACTTCGCGCCGATGGTGTCCGCTATAAAGAAAAAAATCATGTGAAAAGCCACTTCATGAAAAGTGGCTCTCTTTATTTATTCAGCTCCCCGGCATCAGATCTGCCAAGCTCATACGCTTCCGCCATGACCGATGTAAACAGGTCCATAAACGGCTGAATCATTTCCATAGACAGATCTATGCCGGATTTCTCAAGCTCCGCCTTTGCTTCCGGCAGGTATTTCATCGCGATCTGCATAAATTCAAGAGACTTTTCATGCTGCATGTGTATCCACCTCTATTCATTTGACGGCAGTTCATTTGTTCGGTTATACGTTTTTACAAGGTCTGAGATTTTGTCTTGAAATGCTTTGTCCACCAGAGGGCTGAACGTCCCCATTTCAACGACTCCTTCCCTGAAATCAAAGTTGTGATCTCCGCTCTTGAGCGTACCTTTATTATATTGCTCGGCAATTAATGTATAGGCTTTATCTACGTTTTGCACCGTGCTTGTCAGCACCGTGTTTTTGCCGAGATTCGATTGCTCGGCGACATAGCCGATGGCGTAAAGCCCGTCTTTTTTGATTTGCTGAATGACAGGAACATTATACCCGTCTCCGGCCGGATATACAACATCCGTGCCTTCCGCTTTTAACTTTTCGTAAAGATGCAGCGCTTCATTGCCGTTATCCCAGTGGTCCGTAAATTCAGTATTGACGGTGATATCGGGTTTTTCATATTTCGCCCCTTTGATAAAGCCGTCTACTTCAGGCTGCCACAAAAAGGAGGCGATGACGCCTACCTCATTGGTTTTTGACATATGGGCGGCCGTCATTCCCCCGAAAAAGCCCATTGCTTCACCCATAAGGTGAACGCTTGTGACATTATCGCTTTTCGCCGTTCCGTTTGCGACGACGAATTCCATGTCGGGATAATCCTTGCTGATCATATTGAAGATTTCCTCGTATTCATTTCCGTGCCCGTATAAAAGATTGACTCCTTTTTTATGAAAATCATCTATCGCTTTTAAAATATCTTCATCGGATCTGATATTTTCTTTATAATAAACGTCAACGTTAAATTCAGATTGTATCGCTAATAAACCTTTGTAACCTTTTGTGCCCCATACCAAGTCACTGATGGTATCGGGAAAAAGCATTCCGACCTTCTCAATTTTTCCTTTAAACGGAGTTTGTGCGCATCCGCTCAATAAAAGGAGGAGAGAAAAGATCATGACAAGCCTGGTGATCAAGCCATGTTCAACCCCTTTTCAAACTCATAACATATATAATTGATATACGTTTATTGTAGCGGTAATGCACATAACATGGAAGGTATTTCTTAAAAATTGTCGAATATTGATGAAAATTGTCTTTTCCACTCTTGAATTTTTTCTTCCGCTTCCGTTTTTTGCGTTTTTTCTTTTATTTCCAGGGTAATAATCTGATTTTCGTCTTCTGTGCCGTCAGCCTCAAGCTGATTCATCAGCCCGCAGACTGCGTCTTCTAAAAAGATCCTGCTCTCGCCATCTTCTTTTGCTTCCGTCCATGGACCGTAAAGGGGAGGAAGAATAATCGCTTTTGCCGTATCCCGCTGACCGTTTTTTTTCCAGTCTCCGTGATCCTCACTGTAAACAATCCAATAAAAAGGCTCAGCCCTTTCTTCAGGCAGACACCCGCTCCCGTATTGAACGCAGATACGATCGTATTCCTTTTCACCGATTTCATCTATTATTTGAAAAAGCCCGTTTCTCGCGAGCCACATTAAACGTTCTTCTAAATACAGCTGCCTCGTTTTGTCCTCCGGTTCTGCCAAAATGACATCGACATGCACACCCTCATCCATCAACCGTTCGCACAATGAAAGGCCGAGAAATTCATCTGCTCCAATGATCAGCGCTGTCTTCATCACATCTGCCGCCTTTCCGGTTTTTCATTCGCACACAAGCCAAACAGCCCTCTGAAAAGAGATGGCTGTTGTATTCTATTCATTACAAGTCTTTTTCATGACTGCGGAAAAACCGGCAGATGGCTCTGTACATACGCGCAGGGTTCTCAAGCAGGTGATACGTGATATCAGTCTTGCTTCCGGTCTTTTCCCGGGCTTCTTTATACGCGTTCGCATGCAGGGTGTACGGGTACGGCGCTCCGGTCGTTCTTTGCCATATATGTACCGGCACGCGGGTGCGGCAGCCGGTAATGGTCTGATAGCTCAGTGAGCTTGCCTCTTTTTCAGAAACACCGAAGCTTTGTGCCGTTTCCCTCAGAAACTGCTTATAAAAAAACTTATTTTCTTTCTCTGATTCAAAATGGGCTTGAAGATCAAGACAAGGATCTAACATTGCGGCTGAACGGATATGCTCCGGTGAAGACTGCAGCAATTGATCGGCGATAAGGGCGCCCATGCCTTCTGCGAGCAAGTGTATTTTCGGATTGAGGGTTTCTTGTTTCAGCACATAATGCATCAGTTGTCTGGCGTAAAGGACGGCTTTTTCCGAACCCCAATGCCGTCCGTATAAATTGCTGTTAAAAATGGTGTACCCTCTGTCAAGCAGCACATGTAACAGCTGCTTTCTCCCTTCATGTTCGAGCCAAAAGCTTGAGTCCCGGCTGACAAAGTGGGTTCTGTCCCCCAGAATAAAGATACAGAAGCCGTTCGGCCGATACGGCAGATGGATGACGTTCAGCTCAGATCCGAATTGGAAAAATCTTTCCGTAATCCCCATGCCTGCCCGCCTCCTTTTACTCCTAATCTCTCTATTGGCTATCATATGTAAGAAGAATGAAAACGGATCGGATAAACTCCTATTTGCTGCTATGTTTTGGCTATTATCCCAAGCACAGGAACCGAATTTTCCTTCAGACGGCGGGACAGGCGGGCACATGTCAGTTTCAGGCGCGCTTTTGATGAGAAAATGACCTTCCGCCCGCGCTTTATGTATGGTATGATACAACGTAGAATAAAATGAAGGACGAGGTGGAAACGTGCGGTTTATTATCGGTTTTATTTGGACGTTCCTTTTAACACATATGGCCTGTTATTTGGTCGCCTCCATGAACAGCGCGGCGTACAATTTCAAGCAATCATCCGTTATTGCCGTGGTTATTGCGGTGCTAGTCTTTGTTCTTGCGGAGATCATGCCTGTCAAACAGGATGCAAACCAGCATTAAATAAAAAAACCTGCTATTCAGCAGGTTTTTTTGTGTTCACGGTTTTCGTTGATACGTCCACAATCTGTTATGGTTTGAAGTTTCAGGGAACATTTCTCCCACCGTAAGCTTGATTTTTTGCGGGTTTTTGACCATGCTTCCCGTTTCGCCGATTTCAACGTACACACCGTTATTCGGCGCTTTTTGTCCCGGGCGGAATTGATGCTGCTGTCCCACGTCATTTCCTCCTTTTTCTTTTTTATGTAGTATGCGCTTGTATGCGGAGAAATATCAAAAACCGCTGAATGAGATTCAGCGGTTTTTTTGTTCATCCTGTTTGTAAAGAAGAGCTTTCAGGAGCGCTTTTTGCGCGTGAAGCCGGTTTTCCGCCTGCTGAAATACCGCAGAGTTCGGGCCGTCGATAATCTCGGACGTGACCTCTTCCTCCCGATGCGCGGGCAGGCAATGCAAAAATGTATAGTCGGGTTTGGCGAGACTGACGAGTGAGGCGTTGACTTGATACGGGGCAAACACATTCAGCCGCTGCTGCGTCTCTTCCTCCTGCCCCATGCTCGTGAAAACGTCGGAGTAAATCGCGTCTGCATCCCGCACCGCTTCCTGCGGATTTTCGGTAAGGGTGATTTTCGCTCCGGAAACAGCCGCCGCTTCTTTCGCGGCATTCACCGCCTCTTCCTCTACTTCATAGCCTTTCGGCGAAGCAACCGCAATGTCACAGCCCATTTTTGCGCAGCCGATCATAAGTGAATGCGCCACATTATTTCCGTCACCGATATAGGCAACTTTTACTCCTTTCAGTTCTCCTTTTATTTCTTGTATCGTTAACAGATCCGCGAGTGCCTGACACGGGTGATACCGGTCGGTCAGCCCGTTTATGACGGGAATGTCTGCATGCTCGGCAAGCTCTTCGACTTTTTCATGTTCAAAGGTGCGGATCATAATGGCATCAACGAATCCGGACAGCACCTTCGCCGTATCCGCGACCGTCTCCCCCCGCCCAAGCTGCAGGTCGCTGCTTGAAAGAAATAGTCCCGTTCCCCCGAGCTGGGCCATTCCCGCTTCAAAAGACACGCGTGTGCGGGTTGAAGATTTTTCAAAAATCATCGCCAATGTTTTCCCTTGGAAAATCGGCTGTATCGGATGTTGTTTTAATAATGAAGCTTCTGTCAGAAGCGCATTGATGTCTGACGGGCTGACATCTTTTAAGGAAAGAAAATCTTTGCCGTACAAATGGGTTAATGTGTGTTCCGCTTTTATTGTGTGCATGATGCCACTTCCTTTTGATAAAGATCTTTGAGCGATACAGGCTGAGGTTTGCCGGAGCCGCTTGCTAAAAATGCCTTTACGGTTTCCGGTTCAGTAAAGACCGTCACACCGTGCGTCATGGCTTCGATCCGTTGTTTACGCGCTTCTTCAGAGTGATTGAAATTGATATGGACCGCTTTATCCTTTCGCTCTGCCCATGCCGGGAACGCATCTTTGCATACGGTAAATCCCGCCTCTTGAGCCTGACGTTCCAATTCCGCATCACAGCCTTCCAGATAGATGCTGCCTTTTTTCTCCCAGACGTGCGCGTAGATTTTTTTCAGGGCGCTTTCTGCGTCAAACGCGACACACATGCCTTCTCCGGTCGACTTCATTTCCGGCCCGGGCTTTACGTCCACATCCTGAATGGCGTGCGAAGAAAAAACCGGGAATTTCACTGCCGTTCCGTGCTGGTTTTGAACCTCGGGCTTGATGTCTTTAAGGGAAGCGCCGGCCAGCAATCTGGCGGCAAGCGGGATCATCGGCACCCCCATCACCTTAGACACGACAGGAACCGTGCGGCTTGCCCGCGGGTTCACTTCAAGAACGAGAATATCCCCTTTGTCATCAATGACAAACTGAATGTTCATGATGCCTTTAAAAGCCAGTTTTACCGCGATTTTTTCGGCGGCCTCTTTTATATTCCGCTGCATATCAGGTGTGACAGACGGACCCGGAAGAATCGCAAAACTGTCGCCCGAATGGACGCCGGCGCGCTCAATGTGCTCTGTGTAAGTCGGCACGAATACGTCATGTCCGTCGGAAATCAGATCGATCTCCAATTCTTTTCCTGTAATGTACTGATCGATCAAAATCGGATACGGCATGCCCGCTTCATTTTCCAGCAGTTCTGACATTTGCGCTTCTGAATCAACGATGATCATGCCCATCCCACCGATGACATAAGACGGACGGATCAGCACGGGGTAGCCGATTCGGCTTGCTTTTTCCGTTGCTTCTTCTTTTGAATAAGCGGTTTCGCCTTTGGCATGTTTCAAGTCAAGGTCATCAAGCAGCTGATAAAACAGATCCCGATCCTCCAGCGCATCAAGGGTTTCAAAGGATGTTCCGAGCAGCGGAATGCCCGCTTTTTCCAGCGGTTCAGCGGCATTGATCGCGGTCTGTCCCCCAAACTGGACGATGGCAAAATCAATGTTTTCATGTTCCGCCACGTTTAAAATATGTTCTGTCGTCAGCGGTTCAAAATAAAGCCGGTCGGCGATTTCATAATCCGTGCTTACTGTTTCCGGATTGTTATTGATCATAATCGTTTCATACCCCAGCTTTTGCAGGGTCAGAACGCCGTGGACGGCACTGTAATCAAATTCCACTCCCTGACCGATGCGGATCGGGCCTGAGCCGATGATGAGGGCGCGTTTTTTCTCTTTTCGGCTGATATCTCCGTCGCTTTCCCCGATGTAGGTGGAGTAGAAATAATTCGTCTTGGCATCAAATTCAGCGGCGCATGTATCTACGATTTTAAACGACGGGACGATGCCTGATTTCTTTCTGAGAGCACGGATGTCTTCTTCCGTTTTTCCCGTGAGAGATGCGATCATGACATCCGTGAAGCCTTTTACCTTCGCCTGCTTTAAAAGCGGGACAGACAGATGATCCCCTTCTTCCATCAGCTTGTTTTCCAATGTGATGATATTTCGGAACACATGGAGAAAAAACGGGTCAATTTTCGTTTTGGCATGGATGTCTTCTATCGTTTCACCGCGGCTTAACAGTTCCATGACGACGAAAAATCTCCGGTCATCCGGCGTTACCGCTAATTCCCACAGCTGATTGATCGTACAGCCGCCGAGTTCAGGCAGGCGGGTGCCGATCGTTTTCAGCTCAAGGGAGGCCGCCGCTTTTTGAATGGCCGCTTCCATATTTCTTTCGATCGCCATGACCTCTCCCGTCGCTTTCATCTTCGTTCCGAGCGTGCGGTCGGCATGTTTAAATTTATCAAACGGCCAGCGCGGGAATTTGACGATGACATAATCAAGCGCCGGTTCAAAGCTTGCATAAGTAGAGCCCGTCAGCGGATTTTTCAGTTCATCAAGCGTATAGCCGACGGCAAGTTTCGCCGCCATTTTGGCAATCGGATAGCCGGTCGCTTTTGACGCGAGAGCTGAAGAGCGGCTGACACGCGGGTTCACTTCAATGACATAGTACTGTTTGCTGAACGGATCCAGCGCAAATTGAATGTTGCAGCCGCCGACTACATCCAGCGCCGAAATAATCGCCAGGCTTGCTGAACGCAGCATCTGATATTCTTCATCCGTTAACGTCTGGGACGGTGCGACGACGATGGAGTCTCCTGTATGCACGCCGACGGGATCGATGTTTTCCATATTGCAGACGGTGATGCATGTATGATTGCTGTCACGCATGACCTCATATTCGATTTCTTTAAAACCGGCGATGCTTTTTTCGACGAGGCATTGGCTGATCGGGCTTGCTAACAGCGCCTGTTTAATAAGCGTCTGAAACGATTCTTTCGTTTTCGCGATTCCGCCTCCCTTTCCGCCTAGCGTGTACGCCGGTCTCAGAATGACCGGAAACCCGATAGACTCAGCGAAACGGAGGGCGTCTTCTTCGTTGTCGACGATTTCGCTTTCCGGAACGGGCTGTTCGAGCTCTTTCATCAGGGCGCGGAACTGCTCCCGGTCTTCGCCTTTTTGAATGGTTTCCACCGATGTTCCCAAAAGCTTGACGTGATGCTTCTTCAGCACGCCTGCTTCTTCAAGCTTAACGGCTAAATTCAATGCCGTCTGGCCGCCCAAATTGGCAAGCAGACCGTCCGGTTTTTCTTTTTCAATAATGGCCTCGATGCTGTCGGTTGTGAGCGGTTCAAAATATATTTCATCGGCAAACGCCTCATCCGTCATAATCGTTGCCGGGTTGTTGTTGACTAGAATAACGCGGTATCCTTCTTCTTTCAGAGCCATGCAGCCCTGCGTTCCTGAATAATCAAATTCTGCCGCCTGGCCGATGATGATGGGGCCGGAGCCGATGACTAATATGCTGGAAATGGTTGTATCTTTAGGCATGAGCGATTTCTCTCCTTGCTGGTATCACTTTCTCTAGAAATTCATCAAATATCCACTCGCTCTCAGCCGGTCCGGGATGAGCTTCAGGGTGGAACTGGACGCTTAATACGGGAAGGCGCTTATGAATGAGCCCTTCCACTGATGTATCATTGACATGATGAAATCTGATGGACAGCTCGTTTTCGTCAATTGATGCTTCATCGACGACATAGCTGTGGTTCTGGCTTGTCATAAACACCCGTTTCGTTTTCCGGTCAATGACGGGATGGTTGGCACCCCTGTGGCCGAACGGCAGCTTATACGTATTTCCTCCGAAAGCCAGAGCAATCAGCTGATGCCCGAGGCAAATGCCGAGTGCGGGGAAATCACTGAGTAATGATGTAATCCGGTTCATGTACGGCGCAATCGCTTTCGGGTCGCCCGGGCCGTTCGAGAGCACGATTCCGTCAGGCTGAATGTCATAAACAGCGTTCATCTGCTGATACGGAATGACCGTTACTTTACAGCCGCGCTTTACAAGTGACGAGGCGATTGATTTTTTATAACCGAAATCAATCAGCGCAATATGCCGGTCTCCGTTCCCCATTGACGTGATGTCTTCAGACTGCGCCAGCTCCGCCGGGTTTTCTGTTCCGGATGCTGCGGGAATCTCTCCTGTTGTTGACACGGCAGCGTTCATCGTGCCGCCGGAGCGGATGGTTTTGACGACGGCCCGTGTGTCCACTTCGGTTAAGAGCGGGATGTTCCATTTATTTAAATACTCTCTCAAGCTTGAGACTGCTTCATGGTGAGAAAAATGTTCACACGCTTCATAGACGGCAACAGCCTTGACTTGAGGAATCTTACTTTCAAGGTCTTTTTCATTAATTCCGTAGTTTCCGATCAGCGGATACGTAAAAACGATGATCTGACCCTTATATGACGGGTCTGTAAGCACTTCCTGATAGCCCGTCATTCCGGTGAAAAAAACAGCTTCGCCAACACAGCGGGCTTCTTTTTCAAGTTCACCGCCGAATGATGTTCCGTCTTCTAATACTAAATAGCCTTTCATCTAAAGCCCACCTCTTGATGAATAATTAATTAAAAATATGAATTTTTATACTCTTATATCGAAAAAAATTACCGTTTCACTGCCGAATGCGCTTCGATCGCTGCTTTCAGCATACTGACGGCCGACAGCATTTCTTCTTCAGAAACCGTAAGCGGCGGGAGCAGCCTGATGACATTCGGTCCGGCCGGAAGCACGAGAAGCCCGCGTTCCTGCAGATCTCCGATGATGCCGGACACGGAACCTGCGCATTCAATGCCGATTAATAACCCTTTTCCGCGGATTTCTTTTACAAAAGGCCCTGTCAGTTCACGGTTCAGCTGCGCTTTTAAAAATGATCCTTTGTCTGCCGCCGCCTGGAGAAAGTCCGGCTGAAACACAATGTCCAAGGTTGCTTTCACAGCTGCCATGGCAAGCTTATTGCCGCCGAAAGTCGTACCATGCGTACCCGGCGTAAAGGCGTCGCCAAGCTTCTTTTTGCCGATCACGGCTCCGACGGGAAAACCGTTTCCAAGCCCTTTCGCAGCAGTGATGATGTCCGGAGAGATGCCGAAATGCTCATAGCCGAATGCCTTGCCCGTCCGGCCGATTCCGGTTTGAATCTCGTCTGCGATAAGCAGCGCCTGTTTGTCTTTGCAAAATGTCTGTAAGGCTTCGATGAATTCCGGATCGGCGGGATTGACTCCCCCTTCTCCCTGCACCGTCTCAAGCATGACGGCGGCGATATCATCCTCTTTTGAAAGCGTGCTGAATGCCGACGGATCATTGAACGGAAGATAGTGAAAGCCTTGAAGCATCGGTCCGAAACCGGTCTTGATTTTGTCTTGTCCGGTGGCGGCCATCCCCGCATAGGTCCGTCCGTGAAAGGATTGATGAAATGTTACGATTTTTGTCTTTCCCGTTGCTTTACGGGCAAGCTTAATGGCGCCTTCATTCGCTTCGGCTCCGCTGTTGCAGAAGAAAACGAGATCCCCCTCGCTATGTCCGGCAAGCTTTGCCGCGGCTTTTTCCTGAAGATCATTTTCAAACAGATTGGAAACGTGCCATACGCTGTCAAGCTGTTCTTTCACCGCTTCTGTGACCTCATCATGACAATGGCCGAGATTGGAAACGGCGATGCCCTGAATAAAATCGAGATACGTTTTTCCGTTTTCATCCTCTGCGATTGTCCCTTTCGCTTTTTTGATATCGATAGGCCAGCGGCTGTAGGTTTGAAATAGGCTGCTCATGACACGCTCTCCTTTTCTTTGACGATTTTTGTTCCTTGGAAGGCTTGATCGGTGAAAAACGCTCCTTTTCCGTTTACGATCATCACTTCCTCGACATCTTCACTCAGTGCCGATAATGCCGAGTTTACCTTCGGAATCATCCCTCCTGAAATCACGCCGTCATCGATGAGGGCCTGAATCTCTTGCGGCGTCAAAGTATCCAGCCTGTTCTCTCCGTCCATAATTCCTTCGACATCCGTGACAAATAAAAGTTTATCGGCGTGTAAGGCTGAAGCGACGGCCGATGCCGCGGCGTCTGCGTTGACGTTCAGCGTTTCGAAATCACTTGTCATGGAAAGCGGAGCGATAACGGGAATGATGCCTTCTTTCATTAATGCGTGAATGATTGACGGATCGGTTTTTTGTATTTCGCCGACTTCTCCGTATTTGTCTTGATTAAGGTAAGATGCTTGAAGGAGACCGCCGTCCTTTCCTGATATTCCCGCGGCTTTCAGGCCGTTTTTCGCGAGTTCGGTTACGAAAAATTTATTGATCATCCCTGACAAGACCATTTCCGCTGTTTCCAGCACCGGTTTGGTCGTTTTCCGCTGTCCATCGACAAATTCCGTTTCAATCTGCAATGTTTTCAGCATTCTTGAAATGTCCGGGCCGCCTCCATGCACGACGGCAATGTTCCAGCCCGATTGCATAAGCTCTTTTACATTTTGAAAAAAATCGGCGGATAACTCGCGGATTACGCTTCCGCCGCACTTAAAAACGATGGTTTTCTTCATGCCGCTCCCCTTTGTTATGTGCGATAGCTCGCATTGATTTTGATATAATCATAGGTTAAGTCACAGCCCCATGCCCGGCCGCTGCCGGAGCCTTCCTGCAGGCGGACTGCAATCGTAATCTCATCACCTGATAAGTACTCCTTAGCATCAGTTTCCGAAAACGGCTGAGGTTCGTTGTTTTTAAACAGACACTGGCCGCCGAGGAAAACTTCCACTTGTTCGGCCGTTACGCTTGCCGCACTGTGCCCGATTGCGCCGATGATGCGCCCCCAGTTGGCGTCTGTGCCGTAAACGGCGGTCTTCACAAGGCTTGAACCGACGATTTTTTTGGCGATAATATTCGCCTCAAGGTTATTTTTCGCGCCTTCGACTCTGGCTTCAATTAATTTCGTCGCTCCTTCACCGTCTCTGGCAATATCTTTGGCAAGGTCTTCGCATACAAGCTTTAACCCCTTTTTAAAAGCCGGCCAGTCAGGGTGATCCTCCGTCAGGCAATCATTCCCCGCGCAGCCGTTCGCCATCACAAGCACCATGTCATTCGTCGATGTTTCTCCGTCAACGGTGATTTGGTTAAATGAAACATCCGTAATCTCTCTGAGCGCGTTTTTGAGCGCCTGTTCTTCCACGGCCGCGTCCGTTGTGACAAAGCCGAGCATTGTCGCCATGTTGGGGTGGATCATGCCGGAGCCTTTCGCCGCTCCGCCGATCGTGATGATGTCTCCGCCGATCACCAGTTCATAACACGTCTGTTTCGTCACTGTATCCGTCGTCAAAATGGCCTCTTCAAATGCTCCGGACACGGACGGTGCTTGACCGAGCTGTTCGATGCCCGCTTGAATTTTTTTCATGTCTAAAAGCTCGCCGATCACCCCGGTTGACGAAACCGCAACAAGCTCCGGCTCAATGCCGAGCCGGCTCGCGAAGCCGTCCCGCATTTCATAGGCGTCCTTTAATCCTTGGTCTCCCGTACAGGCGTTGGCAATCGCGCTGTTGACAATAACCGCCTGAAGCACACCCTCTTTTTTCAAGCTGGCTTGTGTCACTTTCAAGGGCGCTGCCTGAAAATGGCTCTGCGTATATACCGCTGCACTGACTGCAGGCGCTTCGCTGATAATCGCTCCGAGATCTTTTTTTGAATAGCGCAGACCGCAGTGCACGCCCTTTGCCTCAAATCCTTTCGGCGAGGATACGCCGCCTTTTATTTTCGTGATTTCCTCACTCAGCTGAATCATATTTTCGAATCCCTCTTTCGTTCTATGGATAGACTGGCGTCATCGTAAGTCCCGTTTCTTCCTGCCAGCCATTCATGATATTTAAATTTTGAACCGCCTGCCCTGCGGCGCCTTTCATCAGATTATCTATGACAGAAACGATGGTGGCACGGTTTGTTCTTTCATCCACGGTGACACTGATATCACAAAAATTGCTGCCGTATACCTCTTTCGTCGCCGGAAATTCACCTTCCGGCCTGATTCTGACAAAATATGAATCTTTGTAGAATTCGGAATACAATTCTCTTACCTGTGCAGCAGACATACCCGGAGGAGCCTCCGTATACATCGTCGCCATAATGCCCCTTGTCATCGGCGCCAAATGTGCGGAAAACGTGATCGGGCCTGTGCCGGGCTGCCAAGCCGCTAATTGCTGTTCAATTTCCGGAGTATGCTGATGCTCATTAACCTTATAAATTTTGAAATTATCATTCAGCTCAGAATAATGAGTGCCCATGGATGCTTTTCGGCCGGCGCCGGATACGCCCGTTTTCGCATCAACAATCAGAAATGAATCTTGTAAAAGCTTATTCTTCGCCAGCGGGGCGAGCCCGAGCAGCACAGCCGTCGGAAAACATCCCGGATTGGCAATCAGCTTTGCAGTCTGAATCTCTTCTTTTTGCAGTTCAGCTAAACCGTAAACCGCGCTTTGAATCGTTCCTTTCGGAGCGGCCTTCCGCTTATACCACTTTTCATACACGGCCGGGTTTTGAATCCGCAGATCGCCGGATAGATCAATGACCGGGATACCCGCCTCCGCCAGCTTGGGCGACCACTCTCCGGAAACGCCGGGCGGCGCGGCTATGAAAATGACATCAATTTCGTTTCGGATCGTTTCTATATGAAGCGGCCGAAGTGATTGTGACGCTATATTCCTCAAATGCGGATATGAAGCGGCATATTCTTTTCCTTCGTCGCTCGATGAATATAATATACAATCTTCTGCATAAGGGTGATGGTTAAGAATCCTGACAAGTTCGGCGCCTCCATAACCAGTCGCGCCTATAATACCTATTTTCAACGGGTTCACCTTCTTGGTTTTTGTGAAATTATTTAACATTATAACATGAATAAAAATTAATTCAATTGTATATTTAATATTTTTTCATTCATTTTCCATCTGTTTTCGCTGACAAAAAACCCCCTCTCGATCGAGGGGGGGCATAAGAAAAACAGGCTGATCGGATCAGCCTGTTTTTTTCAGCATCATCAGCCCGCTTATAAAAAACAGCACGGAGCTGGCGTAAAAGATAATATAAACCGTAAAGAAATCAGCGAGAAACCCGCCGAGAATAATGGCGGCAGCTGAAAATACGGCCGTCCAGAAATGATAGCTGCCGACTTTTTTTCCCCGCTCCCCGCCGTCGGTGTAATCGGCGATCATGATTTTCTCGCCGTGTTTTTGCATCGCGCCGAACAGGCCCAAAAGCACCTGCACAACATAAACCTGGTGCACGCCGGTAATGTGCGGGAGCGTCAGAAGAAGCACCGCCATCCCCCACGAATTTGCCATAAGGAACCAGCGGGAATCCAGTCTTGCCGACAGCCGGCCGAGCAGCGGATGAATCAATGCGCCGCTCAAGCCGAACAAGCCGTATGAGAGACCGAATTGCGTGTAGCTGGAACCGATGTTTTTAATAAATAAAATATAAAACGGAAAGATCAGGCTGCCGGCAAAAAAGACACTGCTCTGTGACAGGATCAGCCATTTTAAATGGTTGTGTTTCATGATTTGTACCTCTGATAAAAATAATTCATAAACAAGTCATCCGGATCATATTTGTGTTTTTTCTGAAAGAACATATCGCTTTTCGGATATGCCTCACGCATCTGCTCTTTCGTTTGATACAGCATATACGGGAGATAATAACTGCCGCGGTGGCGCAATGCCGTATCCGTCATTTTTCTGACAATCCGCGCCGCACTCGCCTGGCTGTCTGTTGAAAACCCTTCATTGATTAAAAGAACGAGTGAAAACATGTCTTCCTTTGCGTATGACAGATCGGCTTTTTCATTTTTTTGCACGTAGCGGATCGTAATATTTACGAGGTTGAGATCTTCATGTGACAGCGTCTTGCGTAAATCATGAATGTACGGCGCAAATTCGCCGACGGGCACGAAGTATTCTTGCAGCACATCGGTGTTGTCCGTGTTTTCATATTCCAAAAATTTCGATTCTGACCGCATGACATTGTTCCTGGAGACTTTCACACCGTTTTGTCTGAGAAAATAAGACTGCTGGGTTGACCAGAACCAATTTCTTCCCCAGTCATACCGGCGGGAGAGGCCGAGCGCGAATTTCGTCAGCGCCGGATGCTCATCTTCTTTCAGTTCATTGTGCCGCTTTAATTCTTTCTGATTGTCTGAGAGTGTGTAATCAGTCACATACATATCGTGCAAAAAGCCTTTATCCCCTGTTGCGATCCGCGCGAGATGCATGCGCACGGCGGGGTTGCGCCGAACATGCTGCGCAAAATATTGACTGTATGTATCAGCGTTCATGCGTTTCGTTTTCATTTCATAAAGCTCATCATCCGTCAGCTCAATATCCGCGTCCAGGATGACGCCGAACAGGCCGTAGCCGCCGATGACGGCTGAAAACAGGTCATCTTTCGGAGTAACGGTGATGACTTTGCCGTCCGCCTTTAAAAGATGAAACGATTTGACCGTATCAATCAGCGAACCGTACCGGATATCCCGGCCGTGGGCGTTGGCGCTCAGTGAGCCGCCGATCGTAAAAATGTTTTGCGATTGCATGACTTTTACCGCGAGCCCGTACGGATTGACATAGCGCTGAATATCATTCCACGTCGCTCCCGCCTGCACCCTGATGATTTTTTTCTTTCGGTCGAGACCGAGTATTTTGTTGTAGCCCGTCATGTCGAGAACGATACCGTCTTCATAATACGTCTGGCCGCCCATTGAGTGCTGGGCGCCTGCGATTGAGATCTTCAGATGCTTTCTCTTTGCTTCCTTAATGGTTTCGACCAATGTTTCTTTCTCTTTTCCTTTGACCGTCTGCTTAATTTTCACGGGCATGAGACGGCTGACATCCGTCATTGTCCCTGCCTGCTGCACCGGCTCTTTGTGAAAAGCGGAAACAGCGAACAGCGCCGTATAAACAAGAATGCTAAGGATAATGAGAAGTAATTTTTTCTTCATGGATTCCTCCCTCGCATGCAGCCGGTCTATTATATCATGCCTCACGTCCGTTTTTTTCCTTTTTAACCCGATACCGTAAAACACACGGCATAAAAATACACAGAAATCCTTAAAATGATTTTTTGGTCAGTATATAATCGATATATATGCAGATGTATTACCAAAGGGGTTGTTTAAAACAAAGATGTTAAATGAGGTGGGGAAAATGAACATAAAAGGGATCAATCATCTTCTTTTTTCTGTTTCAAATTTGGAAAAATCAATAGAATTTTATGAGAAAGTATTTCATGCACAACTCCTGATTAAAGGGCAAAAGACAGCATATTTTGATTTGAACGGGCTTTGGCTTGCACTTAACTTAGAGGCGGATATACCAAGAAATGAAATACATAAATCCTACACACATATGGCCTTTACAATTGACCTAAAAGATTTTGATGCAATACATCAACGGCTAAAAAATCTAAATGTAAATATATTAAATGGACGTCCAAGAGATAAACAAGATCAAAAGTCAATTTATTTTACTGATCCCGATGGACATAAATTTGAATTCCACACAGGTACACTCCAAGACAGACTGTCCTATTACAAAAAAGATAAACCTCATATGAAATTTTATATATAAAGGTTTGTTTGCGATCCAAAACAAATATGCAGACAAAAGAAAAGCACCTCCAAACTTTAGGATGTACCTAAAATCCGAGGTGCATTTTCTTATTACTGAATCCCTAATGCGATTTTTGCATAGCGTGACATTTTGTCTCTCGTCCACGGCGGATTCCAGACGATGTGGACCTCCGTCTCTTTTACATCCGGAATGTCGGCGAGCGCTTTTTTCACCTCGTCGACGATGATCGGAGCGAGCGGGCACCCCATTGATGTCAGTGTCATCGTAACGTGCGTCAGGCCGTCGTCATCCATATCAACGTCGTATACAAGGCCGAGATTGACGATATCGACGCCGAGCTCAGGGTCAACAACCTGCTCCAAGGCGCCCATGATGTTTTCTTTTAATGCTTCTTCCACGTTCCATCACTCCTTTTTCCTCAGTATAACGTAAAAGCGGGTTTTGTTAACACCTTTGTGCTTTATAAATGCTTATCGAACCAGGCGACGGTTTCTAAAACGGCGTATCTCGGGACTTTATGGTCAGCCCGTTCGTCTTTCAGAAACTGAAGATGGTCAGGCCGGCTGCTGTAATGAGGTTTAATCGTTTCATAAAAGCCGCGGGTCGGTGCATACGGAACGACTTTGTCTTGAACGCCGTGCCAGAACAGCAGCGGGCGGCTCCGGAGTTTTTCCGGTTCCAGACTGAGATCAAACGGTTTGAGCCGCGCAAACAGTTCATCGACCTGTTCTTTTGTGACGTCAATGTCGATGTCCTGCTTTTGAATGTGGTCAATCTGCTGCTGAAAAAACGCCGTATAGTTCGGGCTTCCCATCAGGCTGACGCCGGCTTTGACCCAATCATACGCGGCCATCGCGCCGAATGTCGTAATTCCGCCCATTGACGTGCCCGCAAGACCGATCCGCCCGTCTTCAATCAGGCCGCGCGCTTCAAAATCCTTTTTCAGCACGTCAAGCTCCTCGATTTCATTTAATACAATGTCCCAAAAATGGACGGCGAGCTCTTCTGCTGACAGCTGTTCAGCGCGTTCACCGTGGTAAAGAGCTTCCGGCAGCACGGCTCTGAAACCCTTTTCAGCAAGCAGGTAAGCGAAATGAAGATTATGCTCCTTCGCGCTTGTAAAACCGTGAATAAAGAAAACAAGGGGAGCGGGACGGTCCCGATTTTCTTCTTTTACAATATGTAAAAACGGAATGCCTGATACGGTTTGATGATCAATAAGAATCACGTTGACTCCCTCCTTAGGATAACCATAATCATAAGTGTAACATGTAGACAATAAAGATGGTAAAAAGCTACACTGTACATAAGAGAAAAACAGCAAATTATATGACAAAAGGAGTTATTTATGGAGACAAAACCTTACCTCATCGCCTTAGATCTGGATGGAACTTTATTAAAAGATGATAAAACCATTTCCCCTGAAACGGCACGGACGATTCAGACGCTGAAAGAAGCGGGTCATCATGTCTGCATCTCAACCGGCCGCCCGTTCCGTTCCAGTTCGATGTATTATGACGAGCTCGGGCTGACAACGCCGATTGTCAATTTTAACGGGGCGTTTGTCCACCACCCGAAAGACGAGTCATGGGGACGCTACCACACGTCTTTATCTGTCGATGTGGTCAGACAGCTTGCCGAACTTACAGAGACCTATCAAATACATAATGTGCTCGCTGAGATCATTGATGATGTGTACTTCCATTATCATGATGAGCATTTAATTGAGGCGTTTCATATGAATACGGCGAATGTCACATTCGGCGATCTGCGCGAAACGGTCCAAGAGGATGTGACGTCCGTATTGATTCACGCGAAGGAAGAGGACGTCGCGGACATACGCGCGCATTTATCCGATGTGCACGCCGAGGTCATTGACCACAGAAGATGGGCGGCTCCTTGGCATGTGATTGAAATTATTAAACACGGGATGAATAAAGCGGTCGGCCTGAAGAAAATCAGCGACTATTACCAAGTGCCGAGAGAACGGATCATCGCGTTCGGCGACGAAGACAACGATCTTGAAATGCTCCGATTTGCCGGGTGCGGCGTAGCGATGGGAAATGGCACGGATGAAGTCAAACAGGCCGCCGATCGCGTCACGGGATCAAATGAAGCGGACGGAATCGCCGAATTTTTAAAATCCTATTTCTCCCTGTGAGGTTTTGCCGCTCATAACACAAAGCCTTCCGCCCATACTAAAACAGACGACTCATCTCGTCTAAATATGGAAGGGGGACATTGCAATGGGTAAACGAAACAAATCAAAACGGTTTATTCAGCAAGGCAAGGACTCTGTCAGTCTTCATGACGCAAGATTTCCATATCGGTCTACATTAGAGGAAGCACAGCATGATGCAGCAAAAGATTCGGCTGAAAGGCAGGTTGACTTTTAATGAGAAACGAACTGTTTTCTCAAGCCAAGTCATTTGTCCAGCAGGCCGTCATGATTGCTAACGGTTTCGAAGACGGCGATCAGGAAAAAGCTGTCTCACGCGCCAAAAATGCCGTATCTTCCGCGTACGCCAATTCGACAGATGCAGAACGTCAGCAGCTGCACCAATTTCAGGATCAGCTGGAGAAATTGCAATAAAAAAAGGCGCCCCGTTTAGACGAGGGCGCCGCTTTTTTATTTTACTTCAAATGTTTTTACCGTTTTCAGCCTTTTTCCGATCTGATCGGACTTCCCTAAAAACGTCACCGTCACCGTGTATGTTCCCGGACCGGGCACGTTTTTCCACACATCTGAAAAGTCATACGTTTCATTCGGCATTAAGGTCACGGTCTGAAACGCCTGAGTAAACATTTTGTCTTTTGAATAGCGGTACAGTTCTTTGTGATGTTGGTCATGTACGGTCAATTCGAATTTCTGCCCTGAGCTGAATGTGAAATCGATCGGGCTTTCGCTTTTGTTTTTTAAAGACATTTGAAATTCGATCTGCTGATCCGTCTGCACAGGGTTTACGGCTAATTCCGCTTGCTGTTCATTCATCTCTCCGGATACCTCCTCAGCGGGCTCCTTCTGCCCGGATTGACTGCTGCATCCGATCAGTAAAATGACCGGTAATAACAGGCCAAACAGCCACTTCATTCTATCCGCTCCTATCAGTCTTTCCTGAAGAAACCAAAGATCCCCGTCGTTTGCACGATGTTTGTGAAGGCTTTCGGGTCGACTTCTTTCACGATTTTCTCAAGGTCATACAATTCGTACCGCGTAATGACGATGATCATCATTTCTTTCTGTTCGTTTGTGTAAGCGCCTTTTGCCGGCACCGTCGTAATGCCGCGGACCATTTTCCCGTAAATCGCTTCTTTGATTTCATCGGCTTTTTTTGTAACGATCATGGCGGTCAGTTTCATGTGGCGGGTGTGAATGGCGTCAATCACCCTTGTTGTGACATACAGAGCGACAAGGGTATATAATGCTTTCTCCCATCCTTGCAATAATCCTGCCGTCAAAATGATAATCCCGTTCAAAATGAAGAAATATGTGCCGACCGGTTTATCCTTCCATTTGGCCAGCACCATCGACACGATATCAAGGCCGCCTGTCGAAGCGCCGAATTTCAGCGTTAAACCGATGCCGATAGCTGAGATGACTCCTCCGAATACGGTATTCAGAAGAATATCGTGCGACAGTCTCATTTCTGGGAGAATTCCCATAAAGACGGACGTCATCGCTACGCTTAATATGCTGTAAACGGTGAATGATCTGCCGACTTTCAGCCACCCTAACACACCGATGGGAATGTTTAAGAGGAACATGAGAACTCCTGTCGAAATATAAAAGGGGGCGTATTGATCAACGACGCTTGACAGCAGCTGGGCGACACCGGTAAAACCGCTGGCATATACATTCGCCGGTATCAGGAATAAATTCAGTCCCGCCGCATACAGAAACGCGCCGATGACGACGATTGCTAATTTTTTTGCTTGTTCTAGTACCATGGCTTGCTCCTCCGCTCATTTTCATTATTAGCTTTTCCCTTAAAACAAAGTTTTGAACACTATTTTGCCACATTTATATGATATAGTTGGCATCACTCTCACCAATCGGAAAGAAGGGAATTATGATGACAGTTCACCTTATTGCTGACAGCGCCTCTGACCTGCCGAAATCTTATATTGAAGAAAACCGGATCGGGTTCATTCCGCTGCACGTAACACTTGACGGAAACGAATATGAGGACACGGTCACCATTCAGGCGGATCATATCTTTCAAGCGATGCGGGACGGGAAAGTTCCGAAAACATCCCAGGCATCACCGGATACGATAAAAAAAGTATTTTTACAATACGCGGAACTGGGAGAACCGGCGATATACATCGCCTTTTCCTCAGGTCTTTCCGGCACCTATCAGACGGCCGTAATGATCGCCAATGAAGTAAAAGAGGAATTTCCCGATTTTGATTTACGGATTGTAGATTCCAAATGCGCTTCATTGGGCTGCGGCCTCGCGGTGATGCACGCGCAAACACTCTGTGTTAACGGGAATACAATACAAGAAATCGAAACGTCTGTAAAGAGCTTTTGCGCACGGATGAAACATATATTTACGGTCGATGATGTCGCTTATCTCGCGCGGGGCGGCAGAATTTCAAAAACGTCCGCTTTTGTCGGGGGGCTTTTGAACATCAAACCGATTCTGCATGTGGATGACGGCAGGCTCGTGCCGCTCGAAAAATTGCGCGGACAAAAGAAACTGTTTAAACGGATTATAGAAATGATGAAGGAAGAAGGCGGCGATTGGGCGGATCAAACCGTGGGGATCAGCTACGCAGATAACGAGGAGACGGCGCTTCGGATGAAGGAAATGATTGAAGAAGCGTTCCATCCGAAAGAGATCATTCTTCATTCAATCGGCTCTGCGATCGGCGCGCACTCCGGGCCGGGTACGCTCGCGATTTTTTTCCTGAAGCCATAATTTCAATGCGGGCGGGCATCCTAACGGACAGAAGGGAGGCTTTGCCGCATGAAAGATGATGACAAAAAACCGTTGGACAATAACGCCGTAAATCAGAAAAAGAACCGGCTTGCCGAAAAAAACCGGCAGGCGGGAAAAAACCAGAATTCCAAAAAACCGGACCATCTGTAAAAGCAAAACAGCCCTCTTGTGTATGAAGATAGAGGGCTGTTTTTTGTTCTATATGTGTCTAACATCACTTATCACAAATCCGCTTTCAGGCAATGCCGGCATTCTGGACAGGCTGAAGCTCAAATCTTGGGACGGAACATCGTACTCTATTTCATTAGCAAGAAACGCAAGGGAAGTTTTCATGACTTCCACGGTTATTCCCTCACCCGGACAGCGGTGGCCGTTAGCCGGATCACCTCCGCCCTGGGGAATGAAATCAAATTTATTTTCCTCCCGCCCCTGAAAACGTTCCGGGTGAAATTCATTCGGATTCTCCCAAAGCCGGGAATCATGGTTTGTCCCATATAGGTCAAGCATGACGGAGGCACCCTTTTTAAACTCACAGTTCTTCCATACGAAATCTTTTTTCACAACGGCTCCTAAAAACGGGGCAAACGGGTAATACCTCCGAACTTCATGTGCAAATCTTTCGGCCTCCTGATCATCTCTCGATCTCAGTTTGCCCCGATATTCAGGGTAATCATGCAATGCAAGAGCTGAAAACGTAATGAAGTAAGAAATGGCGGCAATCGGGCGCAGAACATTAATAAGCTCAACAGCAGCCATGTGAGAATTAAGTCTGTTCCCGTCAAGTTCTGTATGAAAAGCCATTTCATACAAGGCTGAGCCCTCCGGCGTTTGCAGCTTGCCGGACCGCACATCCTCAATGACCTCCTCTATCCATTTCTCCGTTTTCAGCCTCGCCCTTCTGCCTTTCCAATGACGCGGTCCGACAGCGCCGAATGCGTCTACCATATCGGTGAAATCCTCCGCCCGCTCTTTCACTTCTGAGTCTTTCAGCGGGACGCCGGCCCACTCACAGGCAGCCCGGCACAGCACTTTCTTCGCTTCATCAAAAAGGACAATTCGGTTTGAACCCTCCCACATTTCCGCAGATGCTTTCCACTGTTTTGCCACCGCTTCCGCAAGCCGTTTTTGCCGGGGCGGCGTCATCAGTGACATAAATAGAAGCTTCCTGTGCTTATGCCGTTCACCGTCCATTGCCTGGATTGCCCCTGTTCCGAATAACGTTTTCTGCACCCGTTTGGGGAGGGCCTGCTGCCGCTGAAATCGTTCTGTGTCATAAAAAAGCTTTGCGGCTTCCGCTCCGCTCATACAAATGAATGTCTTCCCTAATAAACGGGCGCGAAACACATCTGAGCGATAATTCTCCGCTCGGTTTTTCACAAATACATAACCATCGCGTAATAAAGCCAGACTATTATCAAGACCCTTTTCCTGCGGAATTTGTTCATCCATCCCGATTCCTCCCTTCTTTTTTCACCTTTCACGAAAAAGAATAAATATAAACACATGTATATTCAGTATTTGTGTTTCATTCAGAAGTTACTCATGTCAGGCTGCAAAAATCAGGGGCGGGGCAAAAGCCCGTTACAAAGTAAACCGGCGGACCTGATCGTTTAACCGCTCTGTCAGACTCACCAGATTATTGACGCTTTCCGCCATTTTATGAAAAGAAGACAGCTGCTCAAGCGCGGAGGCAGAAATCTCTTCGCTTCCCGCAGCCGTTTCCTGAACGACGGCGCTGATGCTCTCGGCATGATGCAGCACTTGCTCACCAAGCTGTTTCGATTCGATGATCCGTCCGTCCAATTGAGTAAGCTCCGCTTTAATATGGGCGGCTTTTTGTTCAATATGGGCGAATGATTCTGATGTTTTCTCCATCAGCTCCTGCTGTCTGTCCGCTAAAGCGACGCCGGTCGTGACAGCTCCGGTAATAGATGTGATGCCGTCTTCAATTTGCTTTACCATATCGAAAATCTGCGCGGTCGCTTTGGCTGATCCGTCTGCGAGCTTCCGTATCTCCTCGGCAACGACGGCAAATCCTTTTCCAGCCTCGCCTGCTCTGGCCGCCTCGATTGCGGCGTTTAATGACAGCAGATTGGTCTGGCCCGCAATGTCAGAAACGGTCTGCGCCATCATACTGATTCCTGCCGCATGCTCTATGAAGAGACCGGCGGCTTCGGAAATCTCTTTTGATGTCTCATTGCTTTTATCAATGGCTTGCTTGGTTTCGGCTAAAGCACCGCGCCCCGCAGCCACCGCCGCAATCGTCTCTTCACTGCTTCTCGTCGTTTGTTTTGAACGTTCGGCGTTCGCCTTTGAATGTTCATCCATTTGTTCAATGAATTGCACCGCATGCTGCAGATCTTCTGAAATGGTTTGGGAGCCTTGCGCCATTTCTTCCGTCGACACGGACACCTGCTCGGTCATGTCCTTCAGCGTCTGGTTTTCCTTCGTCAAACCTTCCGCGAAAGTCTCGACTTCACGGCCGACCTCTCCGATCGCCTGAATTAAGGTGCGGAGCTGTTCAGCCATCATTCCGAATGAGTCATTCAGCTCTTTCAGTTCGTCCTTCCCTTTATAATCAAGCATTTCAACAGTAAGGTTCCCTCCTGCAATAAGACGGGCATTTTCAGCCATACGGCGGATCGGCCCTGCAATTCTCTTCGTCAGCCTGATGGAAGATATGACGGTGACGGCAAGTATCACGATGGTCAGCACGGCTGCGCTGTAAACGATAAACTGAATCTGGTCAGCCGTCTGCTTCTGCATGTCTTCATAATGATCCCGGCTTTTCAGATTCAGCATATAAATATCATTCAGAAGACCGTTGATGCGGGCCGCCGTCCTTGTCGCTTCAGCCGGGCTTTTCGAATCAAGAGCAGCGTCCGCCTCCGCCTGCCATGTTTCGTATTTTTTGGCGAGTTTGTCATAAGCGGCTTTGTCCGCATCGTCCGTCATCGTTTTTTTGAGCGCCGCCAGTTTGTCTGAGCTGCTTTTCATATAGCTTCGCACATCTTCTTTCTGGGCGTCTGCGAGCGTATAGGAATAGCCGGTGATGCTTTCTTTTAACGTATTAAGGTCAGCTTTTGCTTCCTGGACGTTTAACAGCGCGTCCACTTCATCTTCATTTGAAGCCTGAATCTTCATCATGTTTACAATGGTAAAGCCGATGACGGCGGCGAAGCAAATCATCGTAACGGCTGCGTTAACGAGCAGCCTTGTCCGTAATGTCACTTCAGATCGCCTCCTTTTTCAATCAGGCTGTTTTTCATATCCGTGATCTTTTTCGTCAGCCCGCCTGCGTTTTTGACAACTCTGATCTTGGCTAAGTCCATGCCGTTTTCCTTCAGTCCGTAAACGATCTCTCCGCTTTTGATCTCCTTGTTGTCTTTTAAATCTTTCGCCAATTCATAGATGACTTGGTCGACGTTTTTCACTAAAGAAGAGATAACGGCGTGCTCGGCGGTGTAATATTGATCGCTGTCAACACCGATGGCGTATACTTTTTGCGCCTCCGCTTCTTTCAGTGCGCCGACGCCCGTGAAGCCGGCCGCCGTAAACAGGACATCGGCTTTTTTTCGGATCATGTTTTGGGCGATGCGCTTCCCGAGCTTATCATCGTCAAACGTACCGCTGATGTCCGACAGCACGCGGATATTCGGTTTGACTGATTTCGCCCCTTTCAGGTAGCCTTTCTTAAACCGTTTAATGACGTCGGCATCTGAACCGCCGATAAATCCGATCGTGCCGGTTTTGCTCGTCATGGCCGCCAGCGCTCCGGCTAAGAAGCTTCCTTCATCCTCTTTAAACGTGACGGAGGTGACATTATCCAGGTCTGATACGGAATCAATCAGCACAAACCGCTGCTTCGGATATTTTTTGGCGACCTTTTCTAAATCCGCCTGCATGCTGTAACCGAGCCCCACCACAAGATCATTGCCTTCCCGGACAAGCTGTGTCAGTCCTTTTTCGTATGTACCGGTATCTTTTATTTCCCGATAGTCAAATGTGATGCCGAGCTCGTCTCTCGCTTTCATCAAACCTTGAAAGCCTGAATCATTAAATGATTGGTCGCCGAGGCCGTTGTCTGTCAGCATGATGCCGATTGTTTTCGTTTTATCGGCCGCCGTTTCCTCAGATTTGCCGGCACATCCCGCCGTGCTGAGCGCAATCAGCAGTACAGCCGCAAATATCGCCATTTTTCTCATTGAAACTCTCCTTTTGTTTTTTTCTATAGTTATATATCGGTTCGGATGTCAGAATATTTTATTTCAATAAAATATGTATGTTCGGCAGGGTGATAAACAAATGAGGGCCATAGGAGCTTTTGAGAAAATAAAAAACATCGGTTTTGGTTCACCGATGTTTTTGCAGAAAATTTATTGTTTTTCGTATGTCCAGCCGTCTTCCTGATAGACCTTGCCGTTTTTCATCAGATGCCCGAGCGCCCGCTTAAAGGCGGCTTTGCTTAAATGAAACCGTTCGCGGATATCGTCAGGATGACTTTTGTCTCCGTATGGCATCGCGCCGTTTCTTGATCTCAGATAGGTCAGAATTTCTTCCGCGTCAACCGAAAGCGCATCCTGCTTTCTCGGCAGCAGGGACATGTTGACCGAGCCGTCTTCCTTCACCTCGATGACACGCCCTGTCACGCGGCTGCCGAGTCTCGGCTCTTCTTTTCTTTCTGAAGGGTGAATAAACGCGCGGATGCCTTCATCGGTAATCAGAAAAGAGCCTGATGCGATCAGTCTGTACACCGTACCCGTCAGGTCTTTATTCATGACGTCTTCCTCTGCATCCGTAAATAATTCACTGATGATATCTTCAGGCGCCGGCTTGGCAAACATGCGCCCGCGGCTTGTCACCTTCAGCATGCAATACAGTCTGTCTCCTTTTTGCGGCCAGACGGATTTGTACGGAGGCAGGTGCTCCGTTGCGACGAGCGCGTCTTTTGACAGACCGACGTCGACGAATACGCCCATATCTTCCACAGCGTCCGTCACTTCCACCCATCCGTAGTCATAAAAGCTGATGAGCGGCTTTTTCATCGTCGCCGCGAGTCTTTCCTGATGATCGACGTAAATAAATACGTCCACTTCATCTTTGTCTTCGATATCCTCTGTGATTTCACTGTTATGTAAAAGAACCGTATCCTCGCCGTCGGTTAAAAAATAACCGAAATCGGTTTGGTGATCTATACTAAGCGTGAGCTGCTGCCCTGGTCTCATGTTATCGTCCTTCCTGATTCGCCCGTATGAGGCTGATGTTTTTCTCATTTTTTCCAATACGCATAAATTCATGCCTTATGCTGTTGGACATTTCTCTTTATTCTACTATAATCAACTCATAAGTGAAATGTTATAGGAGGTTTTCTCATGGCAAAAGAAAGTTCTTTTGATATTGTATCGAAAGTTGAATTTCCCGAAGTGCAGAATGCGATTCAGATGACGCTGAAAGAAATCGGCACGCGCTATGACTTTAAAGGATCGAAAAGCGATGTAACTTTAGAAAAGGAAGAACTTGTCCTGATTTCTGATGACGAGTTTAAACTGAATCAGCTCAAAGATGTGCTGAGCGGCAAGCTGATCAAACGGGACGTGCCGACGAAAAACATTGAATACGGCAAAATCGAAAATGCATCGGGAGGCACGGTGCGCCAGCGCGCAAAGCTTGTACAGGGCATTGATAAAGACAGCGCCAAAAAAATCAACGCGGTGATTAAAAACTCCGGCTTGAAGGTCAAGTCGCAGATTCAGGACGACCAAGTGCGCGTCACCGGAAAAAATAAAGATGATCTGCAGCAGATTATTGCAGCCGTCCGCGGAGCAGACCTGCCGATTGACGTTCAATTTATTAATTTTAGATAAATTATGTAATTCCTATTGATTATTGTCTCTATTTTCGGTAAATTTGGAGAAAGGGATTTTCACAGTTAAGTTTTGGAAACCCATGACAATTACATGAACGTTCTTATCAAGAGAAGCCGAGGGACTGGCCCGACGACGCTTCAGCAACCGGTGTAGTGGTTTACCCAAACCATGACCAAGGTGCTAAATCCAGCAAGCTAAAAACAGCTTGGAAGATAAGAAGAGAGACAAATGATTACAAAGTCTTCTTCTTAAGAAGACTTTTTTTATTTCTCTTTTTTCCTTGCTGAATGTGACGAAGGAGGCAAACAATGGGACTATTACAAGACTTAAAAGAACGGATTTTAATCGGTGACGGCGCGATGGGCACTCTCCTCTATTCCTACGGCATTGACAGATGTTTTGAGGAACTGAACGTATCAAAGCCCGAGGAAATCAAGCGGATACATAAGGCTTACGTGGAAGCCGGGGCAGACATCATCCAGACAAATACGTACGGCGCGAATTTTATTAAGCTCTCAAGATACGGACTTGAGGATGAAACGAAAAAAATCAATCAGGAGGCGGTCAGAATCGCGCGCGCTTCCTCAGACGGCGCTTATGTATTGGGAACGATGGGCGGCATCCGCACCTTTAACAAAAACGCCTACAGCCTGGAGGAGATTAAACGCAGCTTTCGGGAGCAGCTTTATTTATTGCTGCATGAAGAGCCGGACGGTCTGCTTCTGGAAACATACTATGATTTAGAAGAGGCCCGCGAAGTGCTGAAGATAGCGAGAAAAGAAACGGAACTTCCGATTATGCTGAACGTATCCATGCACGAACAGGGCGTGCTGCAGGACGGAACGCCGCTTCGGGAAGCCCTCAGGTCCATTGCCGATCTCGGCGCTGACATAGCGGGAATCAATTGCCGGCTCGGCCCGTACCACATGATTGAAGCGCTCACCGAAGTGCCGATTTTCCGTGACGCTTATTTATCGGTCTATCCGAACAGCAGCCTTCCGTCTTTAGAAGAAGGCCGGCTTGTTTATGATACGGACGATGCCTATTTCCGGGAGAGCGCCGTACAGTTCCGCACTCAGGGCGCGCGCATTATCGGCGGCTGCTGCGGTACGACGCCAAACCATATCAGAGCCATGGCTGAAGCGGTTCGCGGCCTTTCCCCCGTCACTGAGAAAGAAGTGAAAATCAGACGGGAAGAAGAAGTCATCTCAGTCAGCAACGAACGGACCGAGCCGGGTTTAAACGAAATCGCCGCTCAAAAACGGTCAATTATCGTGGAGCTTGATCCGCCGAAAAAATTGAATTTTGAAAAATTTATGCAAGCGGCGGCTGAATTAAAAGAAACCGGCATAGAAGCGCTGACGCTCGCCGACAATTCATTGGCGACACCGCGGATCAGCAATGCCGCCTGCGGTTCATTGCTGAAAGAGCGCCTTGATATCCGTTCTCTCGTTCACATTACATGCAGAGACCGCAACATCATCGGCCTTCAGTCACATTTAATGGGGCTGGATACGCTCGGGCTCACCGACATTTTAGCCATCACGGGCGATCCTTCAAAAATCGGCGACTTTCCGGGGGCTACCTCCGTCTATGATTTAACGTCCTTTGACTTGATCAGGCTGATTAAACAATTCAACGAGGGCATTTCTTTATCAGGGAAACCGCTCGGCAAGAAAACGAACTTTTCCGTAGCCGGAGCATTTAATCCGAATGTCCGCCACCTTGATAAAGCAGTAAAACGGCTGGAGAAAAAAATCGAGTGCGGAGCTGACTACTTCGTGTCCCAGCCTGTCTACTCGGAGCAGCAGCTCATTGACATTCATCATGAAACGAAGCATCTCAAAACACCGGTGTATATCGGAATCATGCCGTTAACGAGCAGCCGCAACGCAGAGTTCATTCATCATGAAATCCCGGGCATTAAGCTGTCAGACAGCATCCGCGAAAAAATGGCGCTCGCCGGCGAAGACAAGCGAAAGCAGAAAGCCGAAGGCCTCGCCATCGCCAAATCGCTTCTCGACACGGCGTGCGAACTGTTTAACGGAATTTATTTAATCACCCCGTTTCTTCGTTCTGATTTGACGTCAGAGCTTGCAGCTTATATTAAGCAAAAGGATGAAAAGCGGGCTGGTGTATATTTGCATTGACGCGGAAGAGGCCGCCTGATATGACAGGCGGCTTTTTCATGGTACGATACAGAAAAAGAATCAAGCAAAGGAGGATTTTTTTCATGGTTGAAGTAAAACCCATTACCGCAGAAGATACGTACGCGATCAGACACAGCGTGCTGCGCCCCCACCAGACGATTGAGGATTGTAAATATGATCAGGACAGCGTCAAAGGAGCCTTTCATCTCGGAGGTTTTTACGACGGGACATTGATCAGCATCGCTTCTTTCTACCCGCAGAACCAGCAGGCTTTACAGGCAGCGCCCGCCTACCAGCTGCGCGGCATGGCGACGCTTGAGGAATACCGGACGCAAAAAGCGGGAAGCACGTTAATCGCCTATGCAGAACGGAAACTGGCAGATATGGGGGCGGCGCTTGTCTGGTGCAACGCCAGATGTCACGTAAAGGGATATTACGAGAAGCTCGGCTGGAAAAGCACGGGCAGCCCCTTTGACATACCCGGCATCGGCCCGCATGTGATCATGTATAAAGAACTCGCCTGAAACAGACTAAAGCCTTTGGGGACATGTCTCTAAGGGCATTACCTTGAAGGTCACGTCCGCTTTTATATGCGACACTATTGACGCCCTCCCGCTTTTTTAATACCCTTTGTACATTACACAACAGCAAGGATGGCAGGCAGAAAACAATATCTGTCAATTGCCGTTTTCAGCTATTAATTCAGAAAAGGAAGTATGAGATGAATACGATCCAAAAACCGAAAATCCCGAAAGAATTGCCGGTGCTTTCTTTCACAGAAGCGCTTCAGGACGACCTCATCAAAGAAGTCGTCATAGAAAACGCCGTGATAAGCGGCAAACTGGACGGCCTGCGCGCCGAAAAAGTCATTTTCAGAAACACCGTTTTTACGGATGTCTCTTTCAGACATATGGAATGTACGGATGTCCTATTTGACAAATGTGATGTCTCAAACGCTGATTTCAGCGGAAGCATCATCCATAGAACGGCGTTTCAGCATTCAAAACTTCTCGGCTTGAATCTGGCGGATTCCGCCATGCGTCATGTACGGTTTGAAGACTGCCTCGCACATTACAGCTCCTTCAGCTATTCCAATATGAAGCATGTCCGGTTTGACTCGTGCGGCCTTTCAGAAAGTGAGTGGAATGATGCCGTTCTTGAATACACAGATCTTGACGCCTGTGATTTGAACGGCTCAAATTTTATCGGCACGTCTCTTTTTAATATGGATATCAGCACGTGCACATTTGATCACCTGCACGTCTCACTTGAGAAGCTGAAAGGATGCCGCATCTCTCCGTCTCATGCCGTGACATTCGCAGAAGCGCTCGGAGCCATTGTGACGTGATCTTTTATTAAATGAAACGGCGGGCAATGTCCGCTATCGTTTGAATGCCTTTTTCCAAGTCCGGTAAGGATGCGTACGAATAGGAAAGACGCAGGCTTTGCCGGTCTTCGGGAAGATAGAGAGCTCCCGGATTGATCAGTACGCCGGCCTCCAAGGCACGGATGAAAAGCGTCTGAACAGTGAATGCTTTATGGAAGGTGACCCAAATATAAAAGCCCCCCTCCGGCACACGCCACTCCGCAATATCTCCCGCGTATCTTTCAAGAAAACGCAATGCCGCATCTCTCCTGATTTTGAGTTCCTTTCTGAGACGCAAAAGGCGCGCTTCATAGCGGCCGCTTGACAGCCATTGACATGCCGCCCATTGAGATAAACCACTGGAGCCGTAATCCGTCTGCATTTTAATATCGGCGAGCCTGTCTGCAACCGGCTCAGGGGCGACGACCCATCCGATGCGCAGACCCGGGCTTACGGTTTTTGACAGCGTGCCGATATACAGTACATTCCCCTCACCGTCCATCGATTTTAACGGAGGCGGCGGTTCTTTATCGATCCATAAATCACCGTATGCGTCATCTTCAATGACAGGCAGACGGTGATTTCTTGCGAGCGCGATGAGTTCCTGCCGCCGCTTAAGTGACATTACCGTTCCGGTCGGATTATGGAATGACGGAATGGTGTACAGCAGCCCTGCTTCGTATTGCCGACGGTAAGCGGGAAGATGATCCGTTTTGATTCCGCTCCCATCCATCGGCACTCCCTTAAGCCTGACGCCCGCTGATTGAAACACACGCAGGGAATGGAGATACGACGGGTTTTCAGTCAGCATGACGGAGTTTGGTTTTAGCAGCCCGATTGAAATAAGCTGAAGCGCCTGCAGCGCACCTGAGACGATTACGATGGATGCCGGGGACGCGTGAACCCCCTTTGTTTTCAAATGTTTCGCGACGCTTTGCCGAAGCTGCGGGCTGCCCTTCGGTTCTTCATAGCCGAGCGCAAAAATATTAGTTCCCGCTTCACGGAACAGTTCGGCCATCTCCTGCTCAGGCAGCAGCTCTTGACTCAGCTCACCCGTCCCCAGCCTGATCAGATTCAGACGCGGCTCGTTTTGATTAATGGCCTGAATCAAGGATGAATTCGGCTGATGACTCCCCGATGTAACGTATGTGCTCCAATCAAGGGGCTTAACCGCTGCCATGATGCTCCACGTATTGTTGACGACCTTTGTGCCTCCCCCTCTTTTTCCTTCCAGAAGACCTTGGGCGATTAACTCATCAACTGCTGCCGTCACTGTGCTTCGGTTGACCTGAAGCTCCTCGGCGAGCTTTCTTTGTGAGGGAATTTTCGTGCCGATGGTCCATTCGCCATGAAGTATTTTTTCTTTTATATGCAGTTCGATCTGGAGATAAAGCGGTATGTGCGACTCCCGATCCGGACGCCAGCGGTTCATACGTCATCCCTCCTTCTTTATTTATTATACATTTGGCTGGTTCAAGTACCAGCCAAATGGCCGGAGACATCAGCACACAGTGCGGCTACAATGAGATTTAGTTGACGATTGGAGGGTTTTACGAAATGAATGCCATTCTTCACGGAGTGATGCTCGCTTTCGGCCTTATTTTGCCATTGGGCGCGCAAAACGTGTTTATTTTTCAGCAGGGAGCCTGGCAAAAACATGTGTGGCAGGCGTTTCCCGCAGTGATTGCCGCCGCGGTATGCGATACGATTCTCATCAGCGCGGCCGTCGCAGGCGTGTCCATGATTATTGCAGAGATTCCCGTTTTTCAGACCGTCATGCTTATAGGCGGCTTTTTGTTTCTCAGTTTTTTAGGCTGGCAGACTTGGAGAAGCAAACCGCAGGCCGAACAGGTGAAAAAAACGGTTTTCTCGGCAAAAAAACAGGCGGTCACGGCCGCCATGGTATCCCTTTTAAACCCGCATGCGATTTTGGATACCGTCAGTGTCATCGGCACAAGCTCCTCCGCCTATCCGGGAATTGATAAATGGCTGTTTGCCGGTGCTTGTATCGCGGTTTCGTGGGTATGGTTCGCCGGACTGGCATTTGCGGGACGGCTCGTCCAAACGGCGGATACGGGCGGCCGGCTCCTCGGCATCCTGAATAAATGCTCGGCATTGGTGATGTGGGGTGCTGCTTTTTATTTTGCGGCGCTTTTGTTTCGATAAAAGGAATTCGGCCAGGTCATGTTGAATGTACCGGAAGGAAGAGGGGGGAATTGGAATGTCAGACATTTTAAAGCTGTATCACTACCACAGATGGGCAAATGAGCAAGTTATTCAGCATCTGAAGACCCTGCCCGCGGCAAGCTTACAGCAGAAACTGGATAGTGTTTTTCCGACTGTGAACGCCGTGCTTGTGCATATATACCGGGCTGATTACATTTGGCTTCACGTGCTTTACGGAGAAACTTTCGAACAAATCGTCTCGCAGTTTGATCAATTTGAAAAGCTTGACGGAGATTTTGAGGCGATTGAACATAGAATGACTGAACTGGACAAAGAATTCAGCGAATTTTTAAAAGAAATGGAGAACCCGGAAGGTCCGCTCTCTATTTCTCATCCGCGCCTGGGGACGCTTCAGACGACATATGCCGATGTGATCCGGCATGTTGTGAATCACGGCACATACCATCGCGGCAATATCACCGCGATGCTTCACCAAATGGGCTATAAAGGCGTGCCGACTGACTACATTTTTTTCTCATACGAATCATAAAAAAGCAAAGGCCTCCCGGGCCTTTGCTTTTTTACTTCGAATCTATCATAATCCGGCATAGCCGGAGGCGCCCGGGGTGAGCTTTACTGGCCTTCCGGTTTTAAAAGATTCCGTCGCGGCGATCCCGATTTCTAAGTTAATCGTGGCATCGATGTCTGTCACAATCGGCGTTTCCCCTTTTTTTACACATTCGGCAAAGTGCTCAAGCTCCAGACGGTAAGCGTCTTTAAAACGTGCTTGAAAATCCGGAATAATTTCGCAGCTGCTGCCTGACTCCGTTAAAACGGTGACATGGCTTTTCCGCAGCGTACCGACCAAGATGCTTCCCGCCGTCCCGATCACTTCGGCGCGGATAAACTGCCTCCTACTTTTTGTTCTCTGGTATTAGGTCAGTCCGTTTTCCGGCTTACGAATTTGCGGTATTCAAGCGGCGAAATGCCTTCAATCTGTTTAAACAGTTTGGAAAAATAGGTCGGGTCTTCCATACCGATGGCATCCGCGATTGTCCCCATTTTGTCATTGGTTGCGGACAAAAGACGTTTCGCCTCCGTCATTCTGACTTTGTTCGTATACTGGCCGGGCGTGACGCCGAGCACCTGCTGCATACAGCGGGTCACGTAGTCTTGGTTGTAATGAAGAGCCGATGAAAGCGCTTTGATGGTTGTTTTCTCCTGATAGTGCTCCTGCAGGTACCGGGCGGCCTCCCATGCGACTCTTTCCTTTGCGGACGGGATTTGGAACGCCTCCTTCTGAAGATGGAGCAGCAGCTCTTCAAACAGAATCTGCTTTCTGAGCGGCAGATCGGAGTTCTCTGCGCTGTCATCGGTCAGCACACTGAATTGCCCGGCCATAAACTGCGGACGTCTCACCTTCCCTTTTTGCGGCAGGGACAGGCGATAGCGGGACGGCTCTTCAAAGCTCCCTTTTTTTCGCCTCAGCTCTGACCAGTTGTTCCCGGTTGTTTCCGTCACCTCATAATCCGCTCCTTCAAAATGAAGCCACGAATAGGATGTCGTTTCTTCACTGCCTTTTGTCCCGTAATGTTCAAGGCCGGGAGAAAGCAGAATATATTCTCCGGCTTCAACGGAAAAGGCGTTTTCGTCTTCTGTAATGTAGAGGACGCCTTCTTTCACATACAGCAGATCAAACACCGGGAAGACCCGTCTCACATGGGTTTCGCCTTTTTTGAACACTCCTTCTCCCGCAGCGATAAAGACCGGGAACGGAGGAACTGTGAACTCGAGAAAGGACATATTTTCGGCCCTCCTTTTTAAGTCGGATTTTTGCAAGAAGTTTCGTTTCTCTCCCTTTTTATTATAAGAAAATGGAGGTACACTTTTAAACGTTGATTTTTTCAGGAAAGGGGTTAAAAGAAATGAAACAAGCGATTTTAAAACGGGCTGCATTCAAACAATCCTCTGATCACAAACTCTCATTATACGCGCTGACTTGGCCGATATTTATTGAGGTTTCATTATATATGTTTATGGGAAACGCCGACACTCTTATGCTTAGCCAATACTCTGACAACAGTGTGGCGGCCGTGGGTGTCAGCAATCAGATTTTAAATTTAATTATCGTGATGTTCAGCTTTATCGCAACGGGTACGACAATTGTGATTTCACAGTTTTTAGGATCTAAACAGAAAAAAGAGGCGCAGGAAGTGGCTTATGTATCAATAGGAGCGAACTTTGTCATCAGTCTCGCCATCAGCGCCGCCATATTTTTTGCGGCCGTTCCGCTGCTTCATGTGATGGGTCTTTCCAATGAATTGATGCCGGATGCCAAAGTCTTTTTGCAGGTGGTCGGCGGGCTGTCCTTCATTCAGGCTTTGATTATGACGTTCAGCGCCATTTTAAAAAGCTACGGTCATACGAAGGATACGATGTTCGTTACGATCGGGATGAATATTTTAAATATTGCCGGAAACTTTCTTGTCATTTTCGGGCCGCTCGGCCTTCCGGTGTTAGGCGTCGCCGGTGTTGCGATGTCAACGTCCTTTGCGCGGTTCATCGGGCTGATCGCGATGATTGTGATCGTCAAAAAACGCATCGGACTCGGTCTGACATGGCAAAAGATTTTTCACGTCCATAAAGAGCACTTGCGGAAACTCCTAAAAATCGGGATTCCGTCTGCCGGCGAACAGCTGTCTTACAACATTTCACAAATGGTTGTCACTTATTTTATCGCCATTATGGGCGCTCAGGCGCTTACAACAAAGGTTTATACACAAAACATCACCATGTTTATCCTGCTGTTCGGAACGGCGATCAGCCAGGGCACACAGATTTTAATCGGCAGATATATCGGCGCCAAACGGTTTGACGACGCTTATGACCGCTGCATGAAAAGTCTGTACTGGGCGCTTGGCATTGCCGCTTTGACATCCGTGATCATGACCTTGTTTTCAAAGCAGCTGATCGGAATTTTCACAAGCAGTCCTGACATTATTGCGACGGCGAGCATGCTGATCGCCATGACGATCATTCTTGAGCCCGGCCGTTCATTTAATGTCATTATCATCAACTCACTGCGGGCTGCCGGAGATGCAAAATTCCCCGTCTACATGGCGATGATTTCCATGTGGGGTATCGGACTGCCTCTCGCTTATCTGTTCGGCATCCATTTCGGATTAGGGCTTATGGGCATCTGGATTTCATTTATCGCGGATGAATGGGTCAGAGGCATTCTTATGTACAGAAGATGGCGGTCGCGGATTTGGATTCAAAAAGGGATTGCATAAACGCCCGAAGCTTCGTTATGAAGCCGGGCGTTTTTTTATGCTTGCGAAAGCTGTTTTCTCATGTCACCGAGCTCTGACCGGTAATGTGCCAGCAAACCGGTAACGGCGGGCCTTGAGTATAACGGAAACAGCTCCAGCTCTTCAGACGCCTCCTCGAAATACGCCTCGGCCTCGAATGCGATGTACTCCCATACATTCATAAAAGCTTTGTTGACGGTATGGCTCTCCAGCTCTTCTTCCGTATAGCCGAATTGCTTCATCACCTGGCGCGGGAGACGATTTTTCGCCCGCTCGTCCGTATGGCCCCCCAGAAGCACCCGGGTCAGCTGAATGGCTGCTCCTAATGAAACGGCTGCATGGCGGAGTTTCTCTTGGTTCCGGCGCGCACAAACCGGCAGCAGCAGCAGGCCGAGGGCTCCGCCTGTTTGGCCCGCGTACATCAGCAGGTCATCAAACTCTTGATAAGTTACTTTTTCTCTGTCAGAGATTTGGCCGGCGATAAACTCACGTAACGGCTCTTCTTCAAGCGCAAATTGCTGCCGCACATCGGTGAGCGCCTCCCACAAAAAGCCGTCGGCGCGTGTCCCGTTCAGAAAGTCTTGTGCCGCCTGTTCAAATCCTCCAAGTTCCTGCACATCAAGCCGATCAGCTTCGTGAAACAAAGCAAGCACCGCCCATGCGGCCCGCCTGTTTTTTGGCGGCAGGGATGAGAAAGTCCGTTTATATAAAGGAAAGTGCGCCTCGGCAAGCTGGGCGCATGTTTCGTATTCGGTCATGGTATCACTCCTCTGTTTTTTAGTGTACCATATGTTTCACAATAAAAAGACCGATATCCTTCAGCGGAAACCGGTCGCAGCACTGTTATTCTTCTATATCGATACGGTACGCCTCAAACCATGTATGGATCTGGGCAAGATGGGCGATCAGCTGCGGGCCTTTCATCAGCTGGCCGAACCACGGAACCTGAAAAGATGAACCTTCTGTCTCCAGCAGCATTTCCAGCTTCTTTCTGTCAAGCAGGGTGTGAAGCACGGAATCTTTCTGTTGTAAAATCGTTTTCAGCCATTCTGTGACCCCCTGGGTGTATTTCGGGTGATGCGTTTTCGGATAAGGGCTTTTTTTGCGGTACAAAATATCTTCAGGAAGCAGTCCTTCAAGCGCTTTCCGCAAGATGCCTTTTTCCCGGCTGCCATGCATTTTCATTTCCCAAGGAATATTCCAAACGTATTCCACAAGTCTGTGGTCGGCGAACGGCACCCGTACTTCAAGACTTGCGCCCATGCTCATGCGGTCTTTGCGGTCAAGCAGATTTGTCATAAACCAAAGCATATTTAAGTAGAACAGCTGCCGTCTCGCTTTATCTGTTCCCGTCTCACCGTCTAACAGCGGCGTTTCCGCAATGGTTTCTTCATATCTCGCATTCACGTATTCTCTAAGATTCAGCCGTTTTTGCCACTTTTCATCCAAGAGCGTGATTCTCTCCTCAGTCGATCTCATCCAAGGAAATCCGTCTTCTTCTGCCGCGGTGTGAAACCACGGATATCCGCCGAAAATTTCGTCCGCACATTCTCCGGAAAGGCTCACGACAAAATCTTTTTTAATTTCCCGGCAGAACCATAATAGCGAGGAATCAACATCAGCCATGCCCGGAAGGTCTCTGACGAGAACGGATTCCTCCAGATGTTCAACCAGCTGATCCTGCGTAATCACGCACTTATGATGCTGTGTGCCGAATGCATTTGTCATTTTATCGATCCACGGGCCGTCATCATTCGGCTGAAAGGCGCTCGCTTTAAAAAATTTGCTGTTCTCCTCATAATCAATTGAATAAGTATGAAGGGGATCTCTGCCTTGTTTCTCAAAATGAGCGGCGGCTATCGCGGTTATCGCGCTCGAATCAAGCCCCCCTGATAAAAACGTGCAAACCGGCACGTCAGATACGAGCTGGCGTGTCACTGCATCCTGAAATAAGTACCGAATGTGAGCCGCGGTTTCATCGAGGCTGTCTGTATGCTTTTCGCTCTTTACATTCCAATAACGCCATATGGACAAACCGTCCTTTGAGAAAGTGAACGCATGGGCGGGACGCACCTCGTGAATTCCTTTAAACACCCCGCAGCCCGGAGTTCTGGACGGCCCGAGTCCGAATACTTCCGCAAGTCCGCCGCTGTCTGTGCGGGCTTTCACATCAGGATGAGCAAGGATGGCTTTCAATTCCGACCCGAACAGAAAGGAAGAGCCGTGTTCTTTATAAAAAAACGGTTTGACGCCGAGCCGGTCTCTTGCCCCGAACAGCCGCTTGCGCTTTTCATCCCAGATGGCAAAAGCGAAAATACCATTCAAGCGGTCCACGCACTCCTCCCGCCACTCAATATAGCTGTGCAGCAGCACTTCTGTATCAGAGGTCCTCTCAAAACGGTGGCCCCTCGCCTGAAGCTCCTTCCGCAATTCCTCCGTGTTATACAGCTCGCCATTATAAATGATGGTGTACGTTTCCTCTTGATGCGTGCAGGCCATCGGCTGGCGGCCGCCTTCAATGTCAACGACCGAAAGTCTTTTATGTCCGAATAAAACATGGGGCTCTCCCCAGACGTTTGAATCATCAGGCCCTCGTTTTGAAAGAGTGTCTATCATATTGTTCATAATATGTTTCTCTTGGACGAGCTGCTTTTGAAAATCGACCCAACCCGCAATTCCACACATGTGATATCAGCTCCAATCCCGTTTCTGTCGGTATCAAATTCGTTTCTATCAGCACTTTACCCAGTTTATGCAAAGAAACGCAGATAGTTGATTTGTCCCACTAAGAGTTGTATGAGACAAGCCCGATTTGGAAAGAACGGAAGAGAAGAAACAAACAAAGGAGACCGGCACGGTTATGAAACGAAAACAGATTTTCTCAGAAAAAAACAAATGGGGGCGCGGCACCCTGATGATAGAGGACGGCATCTGCCTCGTCGAAAACGATGAAGGCGATATCCTGCTTGCAGACAGTCTAGGAAACGCAGACGTATTGATGAAACGCGACGGCAGATGGCAGCCGGCACGGATTTGCGGCGGCGCGGCCGAAATCGGCGCAGACACCATCCCCCTGCTCGGCGGGGAAGAAATCCGTTATGAAAAGGCGGTCAAACGGCCGCTGTTAACCTTGCTCGATTCGCTGGACGATGAAACGTTTCTGCTATTTCTCAGCCATCTTCACGGGTTCGGCCTGTCTGTATATGATTGCGTATTTTCCTACAATCAGGCGCTGTTTTCCGGTGAAGGCGTTTCGTTTTATCACTTCTCGGCGGATGACGCACAATGCGCCCTGCAGCATCACCGCGGCAGCTCGGGTAAACACGACAGATTTGAGTGGACGGCATCTGACGGGCGGCGCTCCATTATGTATTCAGCGGCAAGACAAGACGGAACCGCGTAACGAACAGGCGGCACCTTTTAAATAGGTGCCGCCTGATGTATTCAGCTTTGTTTTTCACGCTGATTGACGGCCGGCGTTTGCTTTTACCCTTTACAGCCGTAGCTTTTTCGGTAACGAGAGTGATTGACGCTTTTGGCATCCTGCAAATCTCCTTCGCCTCATCAACATCCCCCTGTCACGGTATTTCTCATTCAGCGGCACAGTTGCGCAACTAAAAAAACCCGGATGCATCCGGGTTTTTCAAGCGATTGATTAAAATACGTGAAAGCCGATCGGCAAGTGAAGGCCGAGCAGCACCGTCAGGACGAGCACGATAATAAAACCGATCCACAGTCCGCCGGTTGATTTGCCTTTTTTCTTGCGGATGACGAGCATTTCCATCAGTCCGATGGTAATGATGCCGAGCAGCATTTTTCCGGCGTACTCTCCGTTCCAATTCGCAAAACGGACGAAAAGCTCAGCTCCAGTCAGAATAATAATAATGTAGAATAAGCGCAGAATCATATGCGTAATTTTTGCGCCCTTCGCTTTTCCGGAACCGTACAGCCCGTAGCTGACAAACACCAGGATAAGCGCAACGACCCATGAAGTAATATGCCAATGTGTCATTATGTTCAATTCCCCCTATCAGATCAATCTGCCTCACTTATGGTACCACAACAAGCCGATCGGAGCATTATCAATCGTGCGAAAGACACACAATTATCCGATTTGGTTCGACAGCGTGCCGATCGGTTCAATTGTAATGTCAATGCGGTCCCCCGGCTTTAAAAATTTCGGCGGCTTAAACCCTTTTCCGACACCGGACGGCGTCCCCGTCGCTATAATGTCACCGGCTTCAAGCGTCATTCCTTTTGACAGCGTTTCGATTAATTCAGCTATCGGAAAAATCATGTCGCCCGTTGATCCTGATTGGCGCAGTTCTCCGTTCACCCGCGTTTCAACTTTCAGGCTTTGCGGATCACTGACGGCCGACTTATGTACAATGACCGGGCCCATCGGGCATGTCGTATCGAGGCTTTTGCCGATAAAAAACTGTTTATGTTTTTTCTGCAGATCGCGCGCTGTTATATCATTTACAATTGTATAGCCGAATATATGATCAAGCGCATGTTCTTTGGAGATGTGCGATCCGCTTTTTGATATGATTACCGCAAGCTCCCCTTCATAATCAAGCTGCTCCGTTACGTCCAAGTGGCTGTCCACTGTTTCTCCGTGTCCTGTAACGGCAGCGGGGGCTTTCGTAAAAACCATGGGATGCTCCGGTATATCCGCCTCACTCCCCATTTCAACGGCATGATCACGATAATTTTTCCCGATGCAGATCACGTTCTTTGAAGGTCTCGGAATAGGCGCGCAAAGCTTTACGTCAGACAGGGCATACATAAATGAACCCGACTCGTCATTCGGTTTTTTCGCCCATTCCGCAAGCTGTCCGGCATGCGCGACAAACTTATCTCCTTTTTGAATGCACTCGATCAGCGAACCCGGAATCGTCTCAAGTTCAAACAATTTTTTTTCAGCCTTTTGCAGATCTAAGATTTTGTCATCATCAATGATCAGACCGACAAATGTTCGGCTGTTCAGTTCCCCTGTCGCAAATTTCATGTTAATCCCCCATCATTTTTAAATCTGGCATTCCTTTATGTATTCTTCCTCCGGGCGGGAAATTCCTCTTTTAAACAGGCTGAAAATAAGTGTAAAAGAGTATCAAAAATTGTCACTTTTTTAGTCATATTGACGAAATAAAACCTTCGTGCACAAAATGGGTTATACTATTATCATCCTATGTTTTCCAAAATAATCGAGAATTGGAGATCACACGATGAACAAAATTGAAGAAAAAAGATTAACTTTATTCGAGACAGCGCAAAAATTCGGAATCAATGCGACGGAGACCATCAGGTGCAGCCAGGAGCTGGACAGCCTTTTAAACGGGTGCCGGGGCGGGCTCATCCAACAAACGAAAGACAGCGGGCTGAACCCGGCCGCACAAATTGAGCGCGGCCGCACCGCAGGAAAAAAAGAGGTTTTCTCATAAACGTGATATGTATATAAATCTGTATCATTTATGTATAAGACCCGGCATGCGTAAAGCGCCGGTGTTTTTACGTCTAAAGTTTTTTCCGCTCACAAAAATGTGCATTTGTCATAAGCTATTTTAGGCAGGCAGCCCAGATAAGCTCCTGGAGTGCAGTCATGAAAATCTTCACGAAAAGGATGTGCTCGTATGCCCGCAATTGTCGGAGCGTTTAAAATTAATGCCGTCGGTACGAGCGGAGTCGTTCATATAGGCGACTGCATCACCATTTCTCCAAAAGCAGAGGTTAAGACATTTGCCGGAGCGGGCAGCTTCAATACCGGAGACAATCTCACACTGACGAATTACAGGAATTCAACGAATGTGTACGATAATGATGTAATCGATCAGCCGATGGCAGGAAACGCATAAAGGAGGCGCCGTATGAATTTTTACGTCAATCAGTCGATCCATATCAATTACATGCGTGTAGAATCTGTCAGCAATTCCTCCATACTGCAAATCGGAAGCGCCGGTTCAATTAAATCTCTTTCCAATCTGTACAATACAGGGAGTTATGTTGAGCCGGCGCCGCCTGTCACCGCGGGGCAGCAGACTGTAACAACAGGGGGAGGTCCCGGCACCTCATCATTTGTACCGCTCCAGCCGCCAAGCCGGTAGTTTTAATGAAGGAAACGAGACGCGAGGTGAATGTCATGTATGATCAATCCGTTTCATCCTACCTGCAGAATTTAAATTCTTTCGTCCAGCAGCAGGCGCAGCAGATTCAGGAGCTCGAACGGCAGCTGAAAGAATTCCAAAATGAAATTTCAACGCTGAAGCAGCAGCCTTCTACAAGAATCGATCGGCTCGAGTATAAATTTGATCAGCTGAAAATTGAACGGCTGGAAGGAACGCTGAATATCGGATTGAATCCGACTGATCCGAATGCCGTGCAAAACTTCGAAGTCGGCCAGACATCTCCGCAGGTCGGAATGATGCAGCAGGAACAGGCGGGCCAGCAAATGCAGCAAATCCGCCAAAACGTCGATATGTACCTGAATGAAGAAATCCCCGCGCTTTTAGAGCAGCTCGAAACTCAGTATGAGAGCAGGCTGGACGAAACGAACAAATATCATATTATTGAAGATATCAGAAAGCAGATGGACAGCCGGATTCAGTATTATCTGTCCCATGTCCCGAAAGAAGAAAATACGGCGCCCGCGCAATATGCCGAGCAGATTGCCGAACATGTGAAGCGTGATATTGTCAGGGCCGTTGAGCACTTTATTAAGCACATACCTGGTGAAATGAAAGGTGATGATCCGTCATGATTTTTACAGTGATTAACCGGAATATTGAAGTCGGCGACATCCGGTCTACCGGTGTGTCCAGTTCTTCCTTATTATTAATCGGCGACACCGATTCCGTCTATCTGTCTTCCATCTTTGACACGCCTCCGGAATCTCTTATTATCGGGCCTTATGTGCCGCTGGCGCCGGAATAATGTTAAAGCGCATTTCACGCCTCCGGAACGCCAAAATCAATTCAGTCGGGATTGCGAGTGTCTTTCAAGCAGGCGATACGAATGAAATCAATATGCGGATCAAAGTATTGGCCGATCAGCGTACTATTGCCTTATACAGAGACGATGAAGGCTCATTTAACAAAAAAGAATACCAGATCTTTCGGCAGCCGGCTGTCATGCCGTTACCGGAAACGGGAGTCCAAAGCGCATTCTGCCATGAAAACCCTTCAATTCGGGTAAGGAATGTGAAAGTTCAAGGGGTATCGTCAGCGTCCGTGGTTCAAATCGGATCGACGTCGATCGTTCTGGGAGATTCGCGGCTGAAACATATTAGGCAGATTGTCACACCAAGCTCACAATCACAGCAGCCCTGACATATAATGACGGTGAGACTTCTATAAAGGGTGTCGTTTATGCCAGCAATTACCGGACCTATAGCTATCAATTCCATATCGGGCGGAGTCGTAAACTTTGGTGATTCCTTTTACCTTTCTCCAAAAAGCTCTTCTAAATCTGCGCTCGGTTCGGGAGCAGGCAATACCGGAGATTTCCTGTTATTAAACAACGTTGTCAATGCGACAAACTATATAGACCCCGATGTCAGCGATCAAAATGTGGTAGGAAACGCCTAAAAAGCAGCCGCTCTTTCAGAAGAGGGCTGCTTTTGGTTCAGCGTTATGTTCGTTCATTTGCTTTTTTGTTTTTACAAGCTTTTCCGGCGGCTGTTTTCTGATCCATTTCACAAACCGCGCGAGTTTCGGGTCACGCCGCAGCTCTTCTATTCCCGCGAGCCTTGCCGCAAGCTCCTGATTCGTATAGAGCGCGTGAACCTGTTTATGACAAGGGATGCAGAGCATTGCGGTCGGAAGGAATGTCCCGCCTTCTTCCTTAGGCGTTAAGTGGTGCTCCGTCAGCCGCACATGATGGCGGCCGCATAATTCACATGTGCCCTCGGCAGAATCGGCCATAATTCCTTCTCCTTTCTACATGATCTCCAATGTGACCCGGGTGCCTTTCCCGCCCGGTTCGGACGGATGAACGATTAATTTTTTCGGCAGACGCGCTCTCAGCTCCTGCACATGGCTGATCACTCCGACGGATAAGTTGTCCGATTGCAGCTTTTCAAGCGCTGTGACAACGGTGTCTAAGAGCCCTTGGTCAAGAGTCCCGAATCCTTCATCTAAGAAAAAGAATTGCAGCGGGTATTGCCCCCGCAGCTGAATCTGGGCGGACAAGGCAAGCGCAAGCGACAGCGATGTCAGAAACGTCTCCCCGCCGGAAAGGCTTGATACGGGCCGTTTGACGCCTCCGTTCGCGTCATCACGCATGACGAAACCGCCTTCTGAATCGACTAATATGGCATATCGCTGCCTTGTCAGCGCTCCGAGACGGGCAGAGGCGTCCCGAGCCACGCTTTCCAGCTGTTCTTCCGCTAAAAATTCGACGAATGTATTGCCTTTACATACAGACTGGAGCTTATCAAGCCTGTCAATCTGTGTCTGCCAGCTTTTCAGTTCGGCTTCAATCTCTTTAAAGCGCTTATGCTGTTTTTGCATAACCGCGAAGGCTTTTGCCTGTGCTCCTTTTTCCTCCATGGCGGCGCCTGACTCAGCCTCTGCCTGCTTCAGCAGAGAAACGGATGCTGTCCATTCTTCCTCCGATATCCGGCGCTCGGCTAATTTATCAGTAACACGGCTGATATTTGCCGATAGCTGTTTTGAGGTGTCCAGGAACTCATCAATTTCTTTTTTCATTTCCTCTGCACGCCCTTGCGGAAGCAGACTTTTTTTGACTTGGTCCGGGTCGGTAAACCCGGTGTCTTTTGACCTCACGCGCCAGTCGTTTTGCGCTTTCTCAAGGGAAGTCTCAGCATCCCTGAGTGACATGAGACTCCCTGATTCCCGGCCTTTTGCGTCATTCAGTGATTGCTGCGCCTGCTTCAGCGCGTCGAATAAGGACTGTTCTTTTGATTTTAACAGCTGTAATTCCTGCCGCACCGCTTCAAGCTTTGCGGAAATTGATGTTTCTTCAGCTGCTGTTCCGAGCTCTTGTTCATATCCGTCAATCACCTGCTGCAGGCGCTCAGACGCATAGTGAAGCTCGAGCCGTTCCCGTTCAAGCCGATGCTTCATCTCCTGCAGGCGTTCTTTCTCCTCTTCATGTTCCTTGAGGAATGCGATGCTTGTTTCAATGCGCTTCTCACATTCTTCTGCCTGCCTGTCCTTCTCATCTATCGAAGCCTGCCAGGCGTCAATCCGGTTTGGCGGAATATCACCGCAGACTTCGTTGTACTGATTCAATCGGCTTTCTGACAGCGATTCAAGCTCTTCTAATGAATGTCTGAGACGGTCGGCTTCTTTTTCCTCGTAGCGGATTCGTTCGGCAAGCTGCTCAGCTTGTCTCACCGTCTGCTGATGCGCGCTGATCAGTCTTGTGACCTTCTCTTTTACCGACAGCATATCCTGTTTCATTTGTTTCCATTCCAAGCGGACGGCGCTGAACGTTTCATCAAGCGGGCGTCCGCTGATGGAAGAAGCGGCTTCCAGCTCCGGAACCCGGGCGCTTTGCAGAAACGGACATTCTTCGGTAAAACGCCCCGACTGTTCTTCTAATGCAACCTTGGCTGTCAGCACTTCCTGAGAAAGAGCCGCCGCCTCAGAAAGCAGCGCTTCAACCTGCTGCAACTGTTCCTGTACAGCTGTATCAGGCGAGAATGTTTCATGAGCGGAACGCGGGCGGTCATGCTGCGTCGAGCCGCATACAGGACAAGGCTTTCCTTCGATTAGTTTTTCCGATAATTCTTTTGTTAATGCAGCCGTTCTCGCTTCCTCTGAGCGCCTGCGGAGATCGGCTTGCGTTTTGTCAGCCCGTTCGGCTGCGGCTTTCAGTGAACGCTCCGTTTCACAGACCATATGGTAAACGGTTTGAAGCGTTTGATAAGCGCGCGTAATGTCTTCCTCTTCCGTTTTCGCTTTCGCTGTGAGCGACTCGCTTTCTCCGTTCAGCTTCTCCATGTTTTTCAGCTGCGTTGTCAGATTGGCCCGTTCTTTCGTGATTTGTTCCTGTGTCTGCTGAAAGCCCGCCGCCAGCTGTGCTGCGGTCTGGCATTTTTTCCGTTCATCGGCGGTCACTTGAACTGCTTTCAGCTCTTCTTTCAGCTCATTCTGCCTGTTTTGGCCGCGGGTCAGGCGGTCTTTCACTCCGGCCAGCTGTTTCGAGGCGGCTTCGTATTCTTCCTCTTTTTTGCTGTGTTCCGCATTTGTTTTTTCCGCTTCTTTTTTCGCTTCAAGCAGTTTTTGTTCAATGGCTGAAAGTCTTTGATACAGCTCTTCTTCCTTGACAAGCTTCGGCTCCCGTTCGGCCTTATGGGCCCGCCATGCTTCATAGGCTTCATTTTGCCGGGTAAATGAAACGGTTTCCGCCTCTGATTTCCGTTTGGCCAGTTCGTGTTCCTGTTCGGCGCGCTGCTTCCGGCGGACGGCTTCTGTGTAGCGGTCTGCGTACGGCTCAAGGGCGAGAGCTGTTTCAGCCTCTTTAAGACGCTCAGTCAAATCCGTGATGTACGGGCGTCTTTCCTCAAGCTTTTTCTCCCGGCGCTCATATTCATCTCTTTCTGTCTGCAGGTTCCAAATTTCCTGGTGATTCTCAAAGCGCTCTTTTGCCCGGACCCGTTTCTTCTCAGCTGCTTCAAGCCGTTCGTTCGCTTCGTGGAACTGCTGTTCAGCCTGCTTCAGCGCATCTTCTCCTGCGTCTCCGAGGCCGGATTGTTCAGCCAGCATTTCATTTTTTTTCGCTGCCGCTTCCTGCGCCCGCCGCCGCAATTTTTTGACAAGCCTGTCCCCGTACTGTTCCAGATTAAACAGGCGCTGGAGCATATGTCTTCTTTCCGCGCCTTTAAGCGACAGAAACTCGGCAAACTTTCCTTGCGGCAGCACGACGGCTCTTGTAAAGTCGTCAATGGTCAGGCCAAGAAGCTCTTCCACCTTTTTGTTCACTTCATTCGCTTTATCGGCCAGCACCGTTTGTTCGTCTTTGATTTCAATCAGGCGGCAGAGGGCGGTTTTTACTTTCGTTTCATCCGTTCTCTTAAAAACGCGCTCGACCTTGTAGGAAACCCGGTGGCCGGATTGAAGCGCGAATGTAAATGAGACGGCGAGCTGATCTTCGGCATGATTCAGGATGCCGTGCGTATTATTTGCGGCGCGCTCCACTTTTCCGTATAAAGCGAGTGTCATGGCATCAAGGATCGACGATTTTCCGCTTCCGGTCGGCCCGAAAATCCCGAACACCCCGGCTCCTGACAGTCCGGCAAAATCAATGGTCTGTTCCTCCCTGAAGCTGTGGAGCCCTTTTATCGTTAACAGAATCGGCTTCATGTCGCATCCTCCTCATCATCTGCTGACGCAAGCTCTAAAAACAGCTTGACCATCTCCTCATCCGGCACGCCGCCGCCCGTTTGTTTTTCATAAAACTTCTTAAATCGATCCTCAATTGATGTGTGTTTCACTTCAATCCGGTCATTTTCGGTCTCTTTTTCTTCAAAAACCGGCCTGATATGGATAAAGCCGGGATGCGCCTTTCTCAGCCGATGAATTTCCTCGAGAGAAAGCTGATCCGTCAAATGGATATCAAGATCGATCCAGGCATTCCGGTCACGCCCTTCATCGAGCCAGCCGTGAACTTCGCTCAGCCCCTGCGCTTTCCATTTGACGAGCGGTTTACCGGAAGACAGGAAAATCTCTTCCCACTTCGCTTCTCCGCCGGGCTTCGCTTCTACCACCGTCACCGATTTGGCATAACCGGCTTCTGAAAAGCTGTATGCGAGCGGAGAGCCTGAATAACGGGCAGCCGTCTTGGCGCGCTTGATCGTTTGCGGACGGTGGAGATGGCCGAGAGCCACGTAAGCCGCATCAGCCGGCAGGCTGTCAGCGGCGACCGTGTAAGCGCCCCCGACTTCAATCGGACGCTCTGAATCGGTCTGATTTCCCCCCGCGACATAAATGTGGCTCGCCGCGATTTTCACGGCATCGTTCCGGCACAGTCCGCACATGTGAGCAAACGCCTCTCTGATTTTGACATCGTAATGATCGCGAAGAAGCTTTTCCTCAAACGTATCAGAAAGCACTTCGTTTAATCTCGCCTCTGACGGATATGCCAGCGCGGCTACGGCTAACAGCTCGTCCGCCGACGGCACCTCAATATGCACGGGTTCTGTCCGCGGATAGCCGATTAAATGAATGCCGCGCTCATTTGTTAACGGAGAAGCCGCCGCCAGCCTGTCGGGATTGTCATGGTTTCCGGCAATGACGACAACCGGGCGCTTTCCGCCGTCAGAAAGCGCGGAAAGACTTTCGTAATACAATTGTTCAGCGAGCGCAGGCGGGTTGACCGTATCAAATACATCCCCCGCCATAATGACCGCATCAATATTTTCTTCCTTGACAATGGTATTCAGCTCTTCCAATACCTCGGCCTGCTCGCTCAGCCGGCTTCTGCCTTCCAGCGTTTTGCCGAGGTGCCAGTCAGCTGTATGTAAAATGCGCATACCGCATTCACCTCACTTTTTGATAGAAAAAAAGATCCGCTCCAAAAAGGAGCTTCGGATCTTGTTACAGTGTAAGAACGTGACCTCCATCGAAGAAATAGAGCGCACGCCCTTTCACTTTCGTTTTTGTAATTTGTTCAACCGCTTTTGTATACAATTCGATTTGTGTTTCATACCTTTTTTGCAGAATCGGAGCCGCGCCTTCAAATCCGTTCCGGAATTTCCCCTCTATCCGATCTGTTTTATAGTCCAGCAAATAGAGACCGTCCGCAGTTTCGTAGAGGCAGTCAATAATCCCTTGCACGAGCAGCGGTTCACCGGCCGTTTCGGCATCCTTGTACACCTCGCCGGCCGGAAGCGCCATACTGAACGGCACTTCCCGGTCAATCCGCAGCGCCCCGAGAAGGTCTTTACCGATTTCAGTTCCGAAAAACTGAACAATTTCTTCTATATCAATAGCTTCCTGCTGTTCTTCTGTCAGCAGCTCTTTTTCGTAAAGCATCCGGACCGTCCGCTCCGCTTCTTCGGCAGTCGGAACGTGCGTCAGCGGTATGTGCTGCATCACCGTATGCATCGCCGTTCCTTTTTCGGCGGCTGTCAGCCCTTTTTTCATCATAAAACCGGGACGCCTGTATAAAAGCGTGTCTCCTGACGGTTTGATGAGAGAGCGGCCGCTGTATTCATCCTCGTATTCTTGCTTTCTCTTCAGCTCAGAAACTGACTGCTTCGTTCTGATAGCCGTCAGCTCTCGGTACGGATATTCCCATTCAAGCAGACGGCGCGCCTGATCATCAAATGAAAACGAATCAGGAATCGGCTCGCCCTGCTGAATCGCTTTGAGACGTTTGCTCTTTTCTTCAGCACGTTCTTTTGGATTCTCTTCCAGCAATTCACTTTGCTGCAGCATCCGGATGTGAAAACGCGACGGATCGCGCGCGATATCCTCAGGCGATGAAAGCCCCGGCGTCCTGTGCGCCTCCATGTCACGGTGGCGGATGAGCGCCGGCCCGATAAAGTCCAAATAAGATGACGCCTGATAGCGGTCGAATTCAGAAAGAAGCCAATCAGCCCGGTCTGCTTGCGCCTGCCATTTGGCCAGCTGTTTTTCCCGGTTTTTGCAGGAACCGACGAGAAACAGCTTTTCCTTCGCTCTGGTCAGCGCCACATACAATACGCGCAATTCTTCGGATAAGAGCTCTCTGCGCATCTTTTTCTTCATCGCCACAAGCGGAAGAGTCGGATAGCTGATTCTGAGTTCCGGATGAATGTACTTCGTGCCGAAACCGAGCTCTTTATCAAGCAGGTATGATTTGTTGAGATCCATCATATTAAAACTTCTGCCGAGTCCGGCGGTGAAAACGACGGGGAATTCAAGTCCTTTGCTGCTGTGGATCGTCATCAGCCGAACGACATCCTCCTGCTCGCTGAGCGCCCGGGCCGTCCCCAGATCATCGCCGCGCTCCTGCATCCGTTCAATGAACCGCAAAAAGCGGAATAACCCGCGGAACGCCGTCGCTTCGTACGAGCGCGCCCGGTCATACAAGACGCGCAGATTGGCCTGGCGCTGCTTTCCGCCAGGCATGCCGCCTGCATAGTCAAAATATCCGGTATCGCGGTATACTTCCCAAATCAGCTCTGACACCGAATGATTCGTCGAAAATGACCGCCACTTTTGCAGACTGTCATAAAAGGTTCTCAGTTTTTGATACAGGTCATCATGCCTGTCACCGTTCGCTATATATGCTTTAAGCGCTTCATAAAACGGCGCTTTTTTCTTTTCAAGGCGTATCAGCGCAAGTTCATTTTCGTCACATCCGACGATGGGCGAGCGCAGCACGGAAGCAAGCGGAATATCCTGATACGGATTATCAATCACCTTCAAGACTGAAAGCGCCGCAGCCACCTCCACGGCTTCAAAGTAACCCGACGTCAAATTGGCGTACACCGGAATGCCCTGGTTTTTCAGCTCTTCCATTAATTGCGGCGCCCACGGCATGGAGCGCAGCAAAATTACGATATCCCGGTACTGGATATTCCGGTGTGTTTTTGTTTTGCCGTCATATACCTTAAACGGAGATGAAACAAGCTTTCGGATCTCCCCGGCTATCGCTTTTGCTTCCCAGTGCACGGTTTCAAAGTCTTCGGCATCCTCGGAGCTGTCTGCGTCATCAGCGCTGTCAATGAGCAGCAGTTCCGTTTTTGCCGCTTCATTCGGCGGATACGATGCGCCGAGCTTCAATGCCGCCTGTTCATCGTAGTCCACTTCGCCGATTTTTCCGCCCATCAGTTGCTTAAACAAGAAATTCGTACTGTCCAAAATATCGGAGCGGCTGCGGAAATTTTGGTTCAGATCAATTTTCTGCCCCGCGCCTTCCCCGCTCTCTGTAAACCTTTTATATTTCCCGAGAAACAGCAGCGGCTCAGCAAGTCTGAAACGGTAGATCGATTGTTTGACGTCGCCTACCATAAACAGATTTCCCGTCTCTTCATTCCCGCTTTTAACAAGCTGCAGGATAGACTCCTGCACAAGGTTCGTATCTTGATATTCATCAACCAGAACTTCATGGAACTGGTCTTGATAATAAACGGCCGCTTCGCTCGGCACCCGCCGGCCTTCTTCATCAACCGCAGTTAAAATCGCCAGGCAGTAATGTTCCAAATCTGAGAAATCAATAATTGATTTTTCTTGTTTCGCCGCTTCAAATCGTTTTCCGTACGATATCACGAGCTGAACGAGCGTTTCGATGACAGACTTCATATCTGCTAAACTCTTTAAGTGATCTTGCGGACTTCTTGTAAAGTAATCATTCTTTAACTTTTCGATCAGTTTCTTCGCGCCGTTTCGCAAATCGGTCGCTTCGTCCAAAAGCGCTTTGTCAAATTCATCACCCTTTACCGCCTTCGCCCGCTTAAATGAGACTGCGGGAACCCGTTCATACAGCGCATCGAAGTCATGCCGGCAGCTGATCAGCTCTTCTATCTGCTGAAGGTCATCCAGAAAATTATCAGCGCGCGGCGCCGGCCCGCCGGGCGCTTTTGTCAGTTCAAGCGCCTTTTCAAGCTTTTGTTTTGCCCCGAAGAGCGCCATTTCAGCATCTTCTCTCACATATTGGTAAAACGGAAGCTCTTCCATTTTGCTTTCTTCCGTCACGTCATACAGGCGGACAAAGCTTTGCAGCCACGCTTCCGGGTCAGGATGCGACCGGGAATACTCGTACACCCGTTTGACAAGGTCTTGAAGATCCAGATCATGCCTGTCTGTCGTATATCTGTCCGCAAGCTCAAAAAACGCCTGATTCCCTTTTGCGTATTCATCTTCAAACAGCTCATCAAGCACTTCGTCTCCGAGCAATTCGCCTTCCGTCTGGTCAGCCATCCGAAAACCGGGGTCAAGATCAATCATATAATAATATTTTTTAAGCACTTGCAGACAGAAAGAGTGAAGCGTCGAAATGCTCGCCCGATTTAATAGAGAGAGCTGCCGTCTGATATGCAGAGATCCCGGATTTTTGGCGAGCTCTTTTTCTAATGCTTCCGCGATCCGATGCTTCATCTCCGCTGCTGAGGCGTTTGTAAAGGTCACCACAAGGAGCCTGTCAACATCAACCGGATCTTCCTCCGCGGTTATCTTTCTGATCATCCGTTCCACGAGCACGGCCGTTTTACCTGATCCGGCTGCGGCAGCGACCAAAATATCGCGGCCGGAAGAAACGATGGCGCTCCATTGGTCATCCGTCCATATGCTGTCTTTCGGTTTAGGAATTTGCATCATCATCCGCCTCCTTCTTCAGCCAATCCAGTATGGTGCCGTCTTTTTCCGCTTTCAGGCTGCGGTATTCATTTTCCTTAAGCGACTCATCAAACTGGCACACCGATTGAAACGCACAGTACGTACAAGGCGTCCTATCTTTCAGCTTATACGGGGTAATGGACACAAGTCCGTCCGTTATCGCTTCGCCCGCCTGTTCAAATGTCCGCCGCACATGGTCTGTCAGCAGATGAAAGTCCTGTTCGCTGACCGCGGCTGAGTCGGATCTTAAAGACCCGTCCTTTTTCAAACCGGCATTGACGATATTTGAACGCCCTTCCTCCAAAGTCGTGTCCATCAGACTGATCGCCTCCCGGTCACCGAGGAGAAGGCCTTTCATTTTAAATTTCTTGAAAATTTCCTGCTCGATTTCATCAAGCCCCATCGGCAGACTGGCCTGAATCATCGGATCATGGATATGGAAATACAAAACGCCTGCCGGGGTCGCTTTCATACCGAGCCAATCTTCGGAATGTGTAATCGATAAGTCAAGGTATGTGAGCATTTGCAGAGCGAGCCCGTAATACACCTCAGCCAGATCAAGCCCCCTGTCGCTTGATTTATAATCAACGATTCTCAGCAGCAGGCCTTTTGAACTTTCCGCTTTATCCACGCGGTCGATCCGTCCGACGAGTTCCATCGTACAGCCGTTTTTCAGCGTGAAAGTGAGCGGGGGCAGCGGCCCGCTTCCGCCGAAACCGAGTTCAAGACCGACCGGGACGAAACCGCTCGCCTTCGCATGCTCGCTTAATATGCCTGAAACACGCGTGACGATCTTCTGCAGTTTTTCCTTCACATAAAAGTGTCTGTTTGAGCTGAGCAGAATCTCTTTTTGCAGCTTTGGCGCAAGCCGTTCCACCGCTTCATAAGAGAAATTCCGGCACTGATCTTTCGTCAGATCGCGCCATTCCAGCTTCTGCTCACGAAGCCGGTCTGAAATCAGCTTCAGGCTGGAGTGAAACAGCTGGCCGATATCCGGCGCTTCCAGCTTGAAAAACTGCCGCTCTTTTAATTGAAGCCCGTGAGATGCAAAATGAGAGAACTGGCAGGCATTAAACGCCTCCATCCGGGAGACGCTTCCTTTAATATGCTCGCCGTAAAGCTGGCGCGAAACAGGCCGTTCAAGACGCTTCGCCTCATTGCGGAAAAACAAGCTTGAAAACAGCTTTTTCGCACGCCGGTGATCAGACTCTTTCATCAGCACATTGTATGCGCTCCACCATACGTCACTGATCTCGTACTCTCTTGTCCACAGCCTGAGCTGACTTGCCGTATATGTCTGAGCCACCTGTTTATTGACGAGATACTGAAGCTGCTCTTCTTCGCTTACCTGCTCGGGATCAGCCGCTGACAGCTTTTCCTGATGATCGGGAAACAGCTCGCCAAGCCTGTTTACAACGATTGACGGCAGGAGCGTTTTTCCTTCCGCATCGGCAATCGGGTATGACATATAAAGACGGTCAGACGGACTCGACAGCGCCATATAGATGAGAAAATGCTCATCAAGCAGCCGCTCACGCCCCGCGGAAGACAGCTCCACTCCGACCGCTTTCAGCCACTCCCGGTCATCATCAGACAGCACGCCGTTTTCATCCGGGCGCGCCGGAAGAACGCCGTCATTGGCTCCGATGACGAATGTGCAGGACGTGCCGTACATTCTTGAGAGATCCATATTCCCTACAAATACTTGGTCAAGCGCAGGCGGAATTAAAGAAAAATGAAGCGATTCCGTTCCCGTTTCAAGCATTTGCTGGAACAGCGCCAAAGATATTTCATCTTCACCCATCATGCCGGCAAACTCCTCGAGAAGCTGGATAACGGCATCCCAAGCCTGGCCGTGCTGCTGCGCTTCGATCATGTTTCCGGCCTCTTCGGCCCGCTGCCTTTTCCGGTCCAGCTTCAGGGGAACATCGGTATCTTCCAAAAAGAGATAAAGAGCCTCCGCCATGCTTTGAACCGTTTTCGCTTTTTTCATCCGGTTTTGAAGCCGGACGAGGGGCGCGGCTATCCACTCTCTCGTCTCATTCAGCATGTGTTCCATCTCTATTTCCTGATCCGTCTGCGCGAAATCCTCATCGAGCGATACGAAGCGCCTGTATACAAACCGCTCGCCGCTTGTCCAGCGCTCCCCTTTAATGCCGTAGGCGATACAGTAATTTTCAAGCTGATCAACCTGCTCTCTTATTTTCTGCTCCGGCTGATCAAGCGGGAATAACAGTTCGGTTTTCGCACAGCGGAACACTGCTTCATATCTCCAGTTCCCCTTCACGACATCGAGGCTTGAACGGATGAATTCAATAAGCGGGTGATGCTGCATAGAAGCTTTTCCGTCAATAAAATAAGGAAGCCCGTAATCGGCAAACACTTCCTTCAGCAAATCTTTATAATCTTCCGGCTGACGGATGAGAATCGCCATATCTTTGTACCGGTATCCTCCGTCCCGGACAAGCGATTGAATTTCCCGGGCAATACCTTCAAGCTCAGCTCTTCTGTTTTGCGCCTGCATGACGGTAAAAGCTTCCTGTCCGCCGGTATACGCCGCGGCGGGACGTACATCGTACTGCGACTCTATACAGGCAAGCTCCGGCGCATGCTGATGCCGCTTCGTGCCATGCAGTTCCTTGCAGGAAATATCAGCATTCAATTCCTTTGCCGTCTGATAAAGCTTATAGTATGTGCTTCCCGTCATTCTGAACAGATCGAGCTCATCAGGTGCCTGTTCCGCCGAAGGGCTGTCCGCCGTCAGCGAGAATGTGACATGTTCAGCATGCATGATCAGCTGCTCCAGCACCCTTAATTCCTGCGGCGTAAATTGATAGAATCCGTCGACGTAAACACGGGCGCCTTTTACAACGTCCGCCAAAGGAATCTGCTGAGCGAGCAGCGTCAAATAATCCTCTGAATGCAAATAGTGTCCGGCGAGGCTTCTTTCCATCTGCTGATATAAAATGCCTAAATCATGAAGTTTTTCAGACAGCATCCGCTCTCCGCGATATTCTGACGCCGTTCCGCTTTCCGCCATGCGGCGGACGTCTTCAGGCTCAATACAGTACCGCTTAAACTCTGTCAGCATCCGTTCCACCTGCTCAGTGAACCCGGTTTTGTCACTCGCTTTTTGATACACTTTAAACTCGTGCTTATATTCTTCAATCAGTTTCCTTAAAAGCATCTGCACACCCGTCGTCGTCACAAACGGGCGGTTCATGCCCCCGGTATGCTGAAGCACGCGCCACGCCAAACGCGAAAAACTAAACACTTGAGCGCGTATCATGCCGCCGATATCCGGCGTTTTAGCAAGCTCATATTCCATTAAAAACGTCATTTGATCCGGGACTAGAAAAATGATCGGTTTCCCGAACGGCTCCCGGCGCAGTTCATCTTGAATGCTGTCGATAATCAGCCTCGTTTTCCCACTCCCCGATCTGCCTACTAAAAACTCAACACCCAAATTAAAAGACCCCTCTCTTTTTATCTTTCTACATTTTATCGAAAGTTGACGAAAATGACCAATCTCATCTGCTGGTAAAAACGGGATGACTGTTTTAAAAAATTTCGTTTTTGACCAAAATAAAGAAAAAAGGACTAATGATGATGTCAGAATATCCCGAAGTAATTGTACGGACGGCTCTGTCGTTCAGCATTCTGTTTATCGGCGCCCGGATACTCGGTAAACAAACCATTTCACAGATGACGCTTTTTGATTTCATTGCGGCCATCTCGCTCGGCGCCATCACGGCAAATCTGTCGTTTAATACAAAGCTGCCGATTCATTATAATGTCATTGCCTACATTATTTTCGTGGCAATCATTTACCTTGTCGCATATCTTTCTATGAAAAACAGGGTCCTTAGGGGTTTCTTTGCAGGCAAACCGACCATTATCATTCAAAACGGTAAAATACTTGAGCATAATATGAAAACGATGCGTTATACCATCGACTACTTGAACCAGCAGCTGCGTGTAAATGACGTATTTGACATTTCTCAGGTTCAGACTGCCATCATTGAAACAAACGGCAGCATGTCAGTGGAGGTCAAACCGGAATTCGCGCCCGTTACAAGACAGGATCTCGGTATCTTTGCCGGACATGAAAAGAACTTTGCCGTTGAGCTGATTATGGACGGCCGGCTGGTGATGAAGAATCTGGAAGAAAACCACGTATCGGAAAAATGGCTGAGAGAAGAATTGGACAAGAGAAACCTCAAACCGGAAGACGTCGTATACGCTGTGCGCGGAAGCAACGGCCGGCTTTTTGTCGACACATACGACGACCATATTACATCGCCGCTAGATCAAGAATAAAAATGACATCCGCACATGTCACGGGCTGCCGCCGTATAATACCCTATAAACATCCGGGGGTGAGTCCAATGCACGAGAATTTTTTTCATTATACAGCCATCTGCAGTGACGATTCTGTGCTTATCAAGGATCTGGTAAAATCCATAAACGGTGAATACAGCGCTGTGATTTGCTACTCAATATTAGCCGAAAAAGCGCCGACCGCAGAAATCAGAAGACGAATCGAACATATCAGAGAGGAAGAAGTGCGCCACCTGCACGCTTTTTCTTCTCTGTATACGTCAATTACCGGAAAACAGTTGACGCCGAAACAGACGGAGCATTGTCCGCACACATACAGAGAAGGACTGAGGGCGGCGTTTTATGATGAGCAGAAAACGAATGATTTTTATTTACAGGCATCCGATAGAGCGGTGCATCCGGAAGCGAAGCAGTTATTTGCCCGCACGGCATTTGACGAGCAGCGTCATGCCGTCTGGTTTTTATACGATATGGCCCACTCTCCTTTCCACCATACAGGGGGAACGGTATCAAACGCGCCGAATACAAGCTACACCGAGGTAAATACCGGAAAATAACGGTTCAGGCAGATCACGCTCCCCCGCCGGGAGTCTTCAGACCGCAGACAAACCCCGTTCTTTCAACATGAGAGAATGGGGTTTACTTTTCGAGCCGTTTTTATACTCCCTCCAAACAATGGATAACTTCTTCATTGTATAATCAGCAAAAACCCTTTATAATAAAATAAACCAACCGGTCGGTTTTTAAGGAACCGAACCTCATTTGGCGGAAAGGATCTGTGTGAAGTGACAAATACAAAAGGCGGGGCCGGAAAGAGCGAAAAGACGAAGAACAGGCTCGTATCCGCTTCGCGTGACTTATTTGCAAAAAAAGGATATTCAGAAACATCGATTCGGGATATTTTAGAGGCGGCCGAAATCAGTAAAGGCAATCTATATCACCATTTTAAAGGAAAAGAGTTTCTGTTTCTTCATATCATGGAAGAGGATCACCGCGTGATGATCGAGACGTGGAGGAAAATGGAAGCTGATCTGAAAGATGCTGCCGAAAAGCTGGCGGGCTTTGCGGAGCTGCTCAGCCGGATGAGCATTAATTACCCGCTTATGAGAGCAAGCGAAGAGTTTTATGCGAGTGCGTTTACGTCAGAGGAGGTCGTAAAACGTCTCAATAAAATTGATATTGAATACGACGATGTGATGAGAGAGATCTTAACAGAGGGAAATCAAGACGGCAGCTGGTCCATTCATCATGTCGAATCAAAAGTGAAAATCCTGCTGTCCGTCTTTTACGGTTTAGATGTGTTATATAAAAACGATACCATTCAGCAAAGAATCGAATTGCAAAAAGAAGCCATCTCCGTGTTTATTCACGGAGTCATCAATGCTGATCAACAGAATCAAGACAGCTGACAAAGGAGAAACAACATGCAAAAACCGATCAGAGAACAAAAGGCTGTACTCATCATCTTATTAAGCAACATATTTATTGCGTTTTTAGGCATCGGATTGATCATTCCCGTTATGCCGCTGTTTATGAATGTGATGCACTTGACGGGGAGCACAATGGGATACCTTGTCGCTGCCTTCGCCGTCGCGCAATTAATTGCATCCCCCATTGCGGGGAGATGGGTTGACCGCTTCGGCAGAAAAATCATGATTCTCGCCGGACTGTTTTTATTCGCATTATCCGAACTGACCTTCGGATTGGGTACACATGTCTCCATTTTATATTTCGCAAGGGTGCTGGGGGGCATCAGTGCCGCTTTTATCATGCCCGCTGTTACAGCGTATGTCGCAGATATTACGACGGTGCAGGAAAGATCGAAGGCGATGGGCTATGTATCTGCCGCCATCAGCACAGGGTTTATCATCGGGCCCGGCATAGGAGGATTTATTGCCGATCACGGCGTTCGTATGCCGTTTTTCTTTGCGGCGGGAATTGCATTTATCGCAGTGATTTCCTCTGTCTTTATGCTGAAAGAGCCGTTAACTAAAGAAGAACGCGCAAAGCAGCTGGAAAGCGTCAAAGAATCAACCTTCTTAAAAGATTTGAAAAAGTCGATTCATCCAAACTACTTGATCGCCTTTATCATCGTTTTTGTTTTGGCATTCGGACTGTCGGCGTACGAAACGGTATTCAGCTTATTTACAAACCATAAATTCGGCTTCACACCAAAGGATATCGCCATTATTATTACGTTCAGCTCCATTGTGGCGGTCCTCATTCAAGTGCTCGCGTTCGGCAGACTTGTCAACTTCCTCGGGGAGAAAAAAGTCATCCAGCTTTGTCTGGTCAGCGGCGCTGTGCTGGCTTTCGTTTCTACGGTGATGTCAGGATTTTTGCCCGTGCTCGCTGTCACTTGCATCATTTTCCTTGCGTTTGATTTACTGCGCCCGGCACTGACTACTTATCTATCGAAAATCGCAGGAAACCAGCAAGGGTTTGTTGCCGGTATGAACTCAACATACACGAGTTTGGGCACCATTTTCGGCCCGGCTCTGGGCGGTATTTTATTTGATATGAATATTCATTTCCCGTTTCTGTTCGCAGGTGTGGTTTTATTTCTCGGTCTGGGATTGACCTTTATGTGGAAAGGAAAAGCGGGCGAGGTTTCGGAGTAGGGTGCACTCACCATCTCCGGAGCTTTTTTTATGTTTGTGATAAGAAAAATGAATGGATTATGAGAAATAATTCATTATTTATTTATCTCAAAATCTATACTATAGTAATAGTAAGGTTAACGAGCTTAACAATTTAATATGAATGTTTCAGGAAGAAGGGTTTTCATTGAAGAAAGACAAACATCTCCTTACGGATATCTGGTTTATTCTCATCAGTGCGGCAGGGGGGTTTCTTCTTTCGCTTACAGGGATGTCGATCGCCTGGATGCTCGGAACGCTGGCCGCCGGCTGCATCCTCTCCATGACGAGGCCCCGCTGGCTGTTCATGGCGCCTGACAGAAGAGGGATTCACCGCAGATGGCTTGCGGCGGGACAAATGATCCTCGGCATCGAACTCGGCCAGAAACTGAACCTGTCCGTTCTGTCGGTTTTACGGGAGCATTGGCTTCCGGTAGGCTTCATGCTGATTTTCTCTATCGTGATGGCGCTTGTTTCCGGATATGTGCTCTTTCGGTTCAGCCGGACGGACATGATGACAAGCTTTGTAGGCACGGCGCCGGGCGGTTTATCCGCCATGCCGGGTATCGCCCAGGAAGTCGGCGCAAACACCGCGATTGTAAGCCTTATTCAGCTGACGCGCGTCCTTTTGGTCGTCATGACAATACCGTTTCTCGTCATTTTCTTATTTACCAAACAAAACGGTGCGGCTCAGACATCAGCCGGAGCCGTTTCGGCAGGAGCTTCACATCCGGGCCTTATTCCCGTCTTGTTAACAGCCGGATTTATTTTGGCTGCCTGGCTTACAAGCAAAGGCGCAAAACGGCTGAAATTCCCCGCCCCTTGGCTGCTCGGCAGCATGATCGGCGTTGCTGCTGCGGAAATTGGCGTGTCCGCCTTGGCGGGCAAAGACATGCTGGCCTGGTGGCCGCCGGAAGCGAACCAGCTGTCACAAATTTTTCTCGGCGCCACAATCGGATCAAAAATGTACAAAAGCATGTTCACCGGCGTGACGAGAGTGCTGACCGTCGGATTTATTTCTTCCGTCGGATTAATCGCCGCCATGATTCTGAGCGCGGTTGCGGTTTCTAAATTAACGGGCATCTCCATGATTACATCTGTTCTCGCCTTTTCTCCCGGCGGGATCGCCGAGATGGCGGCGACTTCGATCACCCTGCACGAAGACTCGACTTTCGTCGTCGCAGTTCAGGTCATCCGGATCGTTCTCGTCATCGCCATGCTTCCGCCCTTCTATCGGCTGCTGCACCACCTTTCTCAGCTGAAACGGGCACACGGCGAAAGAGGCCGGGCAGAAAGAGGAACATGATCCGAATAAAAAACACGCATATGGATGCGTGTTTTTTATTTGAACAGCTCTCCGCAGCCATTTACAGACCGCCAGTTTGCTGAAAGATCACGGAACAGCCGTTCAGCAAATAACAGTTCTTCATCTGTATAGCGGTCTAAAAACGCCAAGAGCCGCTTTTTAATCAATTCATGATATTCACGATGAAGAGAATGCAGCTCTTTCCCGGCAGGAGTCAGCCGGAAATAGACTTCTTTTTTATTGTCGCTCAGCCGGGTTCTGCGCAGAAAGCCGGCTTCCAAAAACTTCGCGCAGCTTCTCGACACGGTCGGCTTTGTCGTCTTCATTTTTTCCGCTATTGACGTGACATTGATCGGTTCATGATCTCCGATACACGACAAAATGTGAATTTCCGTCAAGGTCAGCTGTAATTTTTTCCCGTTTTCTTCACGGAGTTCGTCCATCCGTCCGGCCAACGACGCCCTGATGTCCTCCTGACACCTCTCCTGCTCGTGAAAAATATCTGTCAGCCTTTCAAGAATCATGTGTTTTGCATGGTCTGGCTGTCTTCTGTCCAACTGCTGAGTCACCCTTCCGTATTGATTGTTTCTTTTACTATAACGTTTTGTTACACAAGAAACAATCACACAGGCGCATAAAAGGGTATCAGATGAATCCCCATCTCTCCAAACCGGCCAGAACGGCTTCTTCCGCTTCACATCCCGAGCCGCCGGCTGCCCATGCCGCGTGGCCGTCCGGCCGGATTAAAACGGAGTGGACGTCATCCCAATCGGCACGTGTTTCAGCAAGCTCCGCCTTGACAGCTGCCACACTGTCCGTATCAATACCGGCGGGAATGCTCCCTCTTAATGACAGAAGCACAAAGGCGCCCTTATGAAGAAAATCATACAGCCGGGCCGGCCGCCCGTCATGAAGGGTCAATTCGATATCCGGCAGACGTTTTCCGTTCAGGGTATGCGGCGGCAGCTCCGCATCCGGTTCATAATGCAGATCAAGCGCGGATACTTTTCCCGCCAATAAACGGTTGGACTCCTGAACATCCAGCAAAGCGGTCATCGTTTCTCTTAATGCCATCCCCGACTCGGTAAAATCCATGAGCTTTATCTGGGTTTTTATATTGTGCAACACTTCTTTTCCTGTGCTGTGCCTTTCCTGATGATAGCTGTCCAGAAGGTGAGGCGCCGCTTTCCCCTTCATTTGCGCCGCCAGCTTCCAGCCGAGGTTGAAGGCATCCTGAAGCCCCGTGTTCAGGCCTTGGCCGCCTGCGGGAAAATGAATGTGCGCCGCATCCCCGGCCACAAAAACCCGGCCGGAGCGATACTGCTCAGCCTGACGCTCGGCATTGCCGAACCGCGACATCCATACCGGATCACTTAATCCGAAATCAGCGCCGCATATCCGCCGCAGGTCTTCTTTCAGCTCATTTTCGGTGACCGGCTCTTCCTTCCGCTTTTGCGGGGCGTGCGGAGAAACGATGAGGACGCGGAAAAGTCCGTCCGTAAGAGGGATAATCACAACCGATCCCTCCAGGCGGCACGTTGAGAAAAAGGAAGATTCGGGCGGATGTTTCAAAGCGGCATCACAAAGGGTTCCTGTTAAGTCGGCATCAGTGCCCGAAAAAGCGATACCCGCCTGTTTCCTGACAATGCTCCCCGCTCCGTCTGTACCCGCGGCATATAAGCTGTGAAGAGTGCGGATCCCGCTTTCGTCCCGGAACACCGTCTCCACTCCGTCATCCGTCTGGGTGACAGCCACCGCTTCCGCCCCGCGGATGATGTCTGCGCCGAGACTTGATGCATACTCCTCCAAAATCCGCTCCGTTTCTGCCTGAGGCAGCATTAACGAATAATTCTGCTTCGTATCCAGCCGAGAAAAATCCAGCCGTGTATCCAGCATGGAAAAATGGCCGGAAGACACCTTCGTCCCTTTTTCCAAAAAGCGTTCCAGTATGCCTCTCATGGCAAAAAGCTCAAGTGTGCGCGGATGCATGATAAGCGCTTTGGAATATGGCATCGTCTTCTTCAATCGTTCAATGACAGTTGTTTTCACTCCGGCCAGCGCCAGTTCTGATGCAAGCATAAGCCCGACCGGACCTCCCCCGATAATGGCAGCCTGTGTTTTCATCTCATCAGCCCTCTTTCATATTTTTGTTACACACGTAACAAAATCACTAAAAAATAAACGCCTCTTTTTTTGTTTCACGCGTAACAATTTTCATTATAGTCTTTCCTCTGCTTTTTTACAATCATTTCCGAAAAAAAAGACGCCGTTCACTTGGCGTCTGATTCACTGATGACTCCGACAATATCTTTATCCTTAATCGGACCGAAATGACGGCTGTCGAGGCTGTATATGCGGTTGTCGCCAATAACAAAGTATTGTCCCTTCGGTATGCTTTTGCGCCCGGTCGTTTCCTTCAGCGTATAATCACCGGTCACATGGCTCCCGGCGGACAATGATGACTTTAACGGTTTTAAAAAGGGTTCTGCCACCCGTTTTCCATTCACATACAGCTGATCCTCCCTGTATGCGATTGACTCGCCGGGGAGCCCGATAACTCGTTTGATCAGCACTTTGCGGTGCGGGCCTTTAAACAGGACAATATCGAAACGGCGGATCGTTTTGTAACGATGGGAAAACTTGTTGACCAGCAGCTCATTTCCTTGTTTAAAGGTCGGATTCATGCTGATTCCTTCGACTTTATAATCAATAAAAATGGCATTCTTTAATTGTATGGCCAAAACAACGATAAGCACGCCGGCTATAAACCAAAATCGTTTTTTCAAGATTCCTGTCTCCCTCCGTCTTTCTCATGCTGACTGATTCTCGTCTGTAAACGCCGTTCGATATGCTTTCCGGCATACCACAGCACCCCGATCACCGTTATGGCGCCCGCCATCCTGAAAGGCTGTGTTATGAGTGCGTGAAGATCATACCCGATAAAGCTGATCATAAAGATCATGACCATTTTCCCCATAGCGGCTGCTGATATAAACTGCAGCGCCCCCACCCGTGACAGACCGGCAACGATATGAACCGCAGCGGACGGCGTAAAGGGGAAGCAAAGTAAAATAAACAGCGGACCGAAACCGTGCCGCTCAACCCAGAGCATCATCCGCCTTATGGTCTGATGCCTGCGGATGAAACCGAAAGCTCTTTTCTGTCCGAAACGGCGGACGGCATAAAACATCAGCATCGATCCTGCCGCAGACCCGAGCCATGACAGAAAAAAACCTTCCCACAAACCAAATGCATTCGTATTCGCCACCACAAATACAACGAGCGGCAAAAACGGAAGAAACGCTTCAATAAAAGGCAGTACAGCCGCAGCCGCCGGGCCGAAAGCTCTATAGCTTTGGAACCATTCCGTCAGCTGTTCCTCAGTCAAATATGATAAAAATTGCTCCAACGTTTATACTCCTTAACGAGTTTGTCTATCCTTATTCTACACATTATCTCCAAAAAACGAAAATGTTTACGAGATTTTCCGACTTGAAATATCGTGTAATCGAATATAAAATAGGAACAAACGTTCCCTTTTTTAAGAAAGAAGGAGTATTTATGCCTGACATCCGGAGCGGCACCCGCGATCTCATCGAAAAAGGGCTGTTTCTGCCCATGGCGGCTGCCATCCTGAACCGGGACCTCGAAGCGCTTGATTCGTGCCCGTTCAAATTAAAACAACCCTATAAACAGCTTATCGGCTGCTCTTTAAAATTAGCACAAAAGGATTTGAGTGATGTTCGAAAAGAGTTAAGAAAGCGTAAAATTAAAATATACGAAGCGGAAAGAGACGAAGCATTTACGCTTTATATATGCACCATTAACGGCTATGAAGAAAAACACCGTTATTTCAACCCGAGAATACGGGAACAGGTAACCGCCTTATTGGAATACTACCTGTCTCTTGCGACCATTTAAAAAGCAGCCGGGACTGCTTTTCCTTTTCAGTCGATAAATTTCAGACTATTCACACTATACATTCGACATGATTTTCTTTATAATCGGGACACGCTGTTTTCAATGAAAAGGAGGAATGTTATGAAACTGATTCATGTTCTCGCCGCCCTGCCCTTTTTCGGAATTCTCGCCGGCATTCCATTTGCCAACCGGGTGACGCCTTATGTTTTCGGAATGCCTTTCATTCTCGCGTATGTCGTCATCTGGGCGGTGCTGACTTCCGTACTGATGGCCGCCGTTTACAAATTGGACAAAGAAAACAAGGCGGGTGAGGCGGAATGAACGCAGCATTTCCCGTAATGGCCGCCGTGCTCCTGTTTTGTGTATATCTCGGAATCCGGGCCCGAAAAGGAAAAAATATGGACCTTGAACAATGGACGGTGGGCGGACGCGGCTTCGGCACGATGTTTGTCTTTTTATTAATGGCGGGAGAAATATACACGACCTTTACATTCCTCGGCGGAAGCGGATGGGCTTACGGAAAAGGAGGCCCCGCCTTTTATATTATCGCGTACGGCTGCCTTGCCTACATTTTGTCATATTGGCTTCTGCCAGCGGTGTGGACTTACGCCAAACAACACAAACTGATGTCGCAATCAGATTTTTTCATTTCAAAATACAACAGCCCGCTCCTCGGCATTCTCGTATCGCTCGTCGGCATCGCATCCCTCATCCCCTATCTCGTCCTGCAGCTGAAAGGACTCGGATTAATTGTTTCAGCAACGTCATACGGACAGATTCCGCCCTCAGCCGCTGTCTGGATCGGCGCTGTCTCCATCACGATTTATGTGATGATATCAGGAATCCACGGTTCAGCGTGGATATCAGTCGTTAAAGATATCATGATTTTAGGCATCGTCCTGTATTTAGGCATTTATTTGCCCATTCATTACTATGGCGGGTTTACGGAGATGTTCAAACAAATTGACGCCGCAAAACCCGGTTTTCTCACGCTGCCGGAAACCGGACAGAGCGTTTCCTGGTTCAGCTCAACGGTTTTGCTGACCGCCCTCGGCTTTTATATGTGGCCCCATACATTTGCCGCTTCCTATTCGGCGGAGCATCCGCGGGTGTTTCGGAAAAACGCAATCATCATGCCTCTTTATCAGCTCGTCCTGCTGTTTGTCATCTTTACCGGATTTGCGGCGATTCTGCAGGTGCCCGGTTTAAAAGGGGCGGACACGGATCTCGCCTTATTAAAGCTGTCTGTGAAAACCTTTGACCCCTGGTTTGTCGGACTGATCGGATCGGCGGGCATTCTGACGGCGCTTGTACCCGGTTCAATGATATTAATGGCCTCAAGCACGCTGTTCGCCAAAAATGTGTACAAAGCCATTCTGCCCGGCACGACTGACGAAAAAGTCTCACGGCTCGCAAAATACGCCGTACCCGTCATCGCGCTGATATCTGTATATTTTACGCTGAAAGGCGGAAATACCATCGTCACCTTGCTTTTAATGGGCTACAGCCTTGTCACCCAGCTTTTCCCCGCCCTCTTATTCAGCCTGCCGAAGCGGCGTTTCATCACAAGCCACGGCGCTTTTGCCGGCATAACGGCCGGGGTCGGAACGGTGGCCTTCATTACGCTGACCGAATCAACCATCGGAACCCTCTTTCCGTTTCTTCCGCAGATCGTTAAGGATATGAATACAGGCATCATCGCACTGGTTCTGAACATTGCCGTCATGTTTGCAGTCAGCGCCGCAGTCAGAAAAAAACAAATCGGCGCAGCCGAAAAGGCGGCTTAAATGGTAAGATAGCGGTAAGATACACGAAAGGGGAAAAACGCATGATCATGACAACGACCGAAACCGTCGCCGGAAAACAGATTACAGAAGTGAAAGGCTTGGTGACAAGCAGTATCGTCCAGTCCAGACACATCGGCAAAGACTTGCTTGCAGGCTTAAAATCTGTCGTCGGCGGCGAATTGAAAAGCTATACTGAAATGCTGGAAGACTCCAAAAAAGCGGTGAAAGAGCGGCTGACCAGAGAGGCGGAGCAGCTCGGAGCGAACGCCATCGTCGGCCTGCGGTTCGAACTGACCGCAGGACAGAACACATCCGAATTAATCGGATACGGAACCGCCGTCACCGCCGAATCCATTTAAAAAAACAAGCCTCTTTAAAGAGGCTTGTTTTTTTATTTCTCACATGCGATATAGTCTTTATCTCGGTCAAGTCTTTTATTTGCATTGTAAAGCGCTTTTGATACATACGGCTTGTACTTTGTTCTGCCGCCCTTGTTTTTCACTTTCGACGATTTGGCCACGCCGCCCTTATACACCTTATTCAGCGCCTTGCAGTTTTGATACGTTTTTACCTTTGTTTTCGCTTCTGCCGTCTGCCCCGCTCCGTATGAACAACCGAACACCAGACCGAAAGACAAAAGCACAGCTGCCGTCTTTTTCATTTCTATCCTATCCCCTTTCCTGAATCATGCTGTATTGCTGAACATATCATAGTTCAAATAATCTCCATTTACAAGATAAATAGGAAAATAGTTTTAATTTACGTTCGCCCGTATATCTTTTATGGAATTTTTCCCAAAACCTTTTATAATATGAATTGATAGCGCTATCTGACTATGATGATAGGAGGAGAAATGATGATGAAAAAAGGGCTTCTTGCGGGTGTTCTCACTTCAGCCGTTCTATTCGGCGCATGTACGGCGGATATTCCGGGGGTGATCAGTCCCAATACGGCGGAAGCGGCGTCCCAGCTCAGCAAAGGAATCGGCGGAAGGGCCTACCTGAACAGCACGGGCTCAGTTCTCGTCACGAAAATTCAGCTTCCAAGCTCGATTCAGGTGTCAAATGGGACAGCCTATATTTACTCAGGATTTACCGGAGGCACAGAGGCTGATATCGGACTTCAGTACAGTGACACCTATCATGTATGGAAACCGATCATGAAAGTCGGTTCAAAGGGACAAGGCCAGGTCCGGTATCTGGAAGGAGAAAGCCAATTCACCTATACGAAAGGCTTCCGGCCCGGCAGCACCGTACAGCTGACCATTTACAAAAATCTGAACGGCAATACCCGCGCGACATATTGGGGCACGAATAATGACGGATACACCGGCCGCATCATCTCAGAACTCGCCCAAACAAATGTAGGCTCTGTTTCAAAATGGAAAGCGCTCGCCACCGTCGCGGTCACATCAGAGGATCAGCGCCCTTACATCAAATCAAACTTCTCAACAGCCTTTACGAACATCACGATCGACAATAAAGCAGTCACACCTGTGATTGATACACAGGATTTTGCCAAATTGACAGTGTCAGGCAGCAGCGTCAGCATGTCTGTCGTCAAATAAAGAATGTTGAACGCACGATTTCTGACATCGTGCGTTTCGTGAGGGTCTGCCGGATACGCAAATCCCTTATTTTTCGGATGACGTTTAATAAACAAACTCTGTTACATTCAAAATGTCGATTTCTATATAACAATTAGAGGAACCTCATTTGTTGAGGTTCCCCGTTATTCTCCAACTCATGCACCGGTTAACTTCACATACTGTCAGCCGGCTCAGGGCTGTCCAATTTTAGTTAGAATATAGCTTTAACAGGTCTTGTGCCGGAAAACGATCTGCATCGTTCGCCTCAACAAAATATGCCAACTGCCATTTTTGTGTTTCGATAGCTTGTTTGCTGGTGGGATTTTCCCATTCAGGGTAAACTCTAATTGCCATTTTTCCTTTTGCAGCGGCTGTTTTAAGGATATTTTGCTTAACAAGAACTTCTTTTGGAAAAACAAATTGTCCAAAATGATGATTACTGGCAAAAGTATTGATAACCAATAAATCAGCAGCTTTTTCATATGAAAAGGCTTGGTTTTTACCATCTCCGTCTTTTTCCCAAAAAGCAACAAACTGTCCTATCTTGTTTGGCGTTATTTTTGCGACTCTGAATCGAACTGATGTTGAATTCAGTTGAAACATACCGGCCCCATACTCTGAGTTTTGAGCTTCTTCTTGAATATCATGTATCGTTAAGTGATTTGGTTCATAAAAAATTTTATTTACATATGTTAACGCCTTATAAAATTCATTCACTGCTTCGTACTCCTTATTTTTTATAGTACGTCATCCATTGCTTCTTGATTAAAATGGGCTGATCATGTGTTTCCAATAAAAAAACAGCCCTCCTCAGGGTTGTTTTTTAACATTTCTTTCATTATTTCCGCCAAAATACTGAGCAGTCCGCCTTATCCTGAATATTGAATTGAATCATGCGTTCAAGCAGCTCATAATGCACCGGTTCAGTCCATTGAATTCTGAACAAACGGGAAGTGGCGCTGTAGCCGGCACGGGCAATGTCGTCGGCAAAATGCGCAATTCCCGCTTCTTCGGGGGAAACACTTACATGATGCTTTGCTGCCGCAAAGCCGATAATAAAGGTGCCGTGATCGGTAAACATTGGCGTGTTCCACTTGATCTGCGCTTCTAAGTTCGGAAATTGGTCAGCCGTCCACGACAGGATTTCCTCCATTCGCAGACGATGATCAGGGCTGTCGATACTTGATAAATAGTCTTTGAAAACGTCCATGTCTTCCTCCTTCAACATCACGTCCGCTAGCGCCAAAACCCCGGATTTTCAGCTTTTTCCTTGATGTTAAATTCGATGATCTTCTTAAGCAGATCATAGTGCACCGGATCAGTCCATCGAATTCTGAACAGGCGCGAAGAAGCGCTGTACCCAGCCTGGGCGATGTCATCGGCAAAATGCTCCATCGTCTCTTTTTCAGGCAAAATGCTCAAATGATTTTTTGCCGCTGCAAACATAATGATATAGGTGCCGTGATCGGTAAATGTCGGTTTGTTCCACTTGATCTGCGCTTCTAAATTCGGAAATTGGCCAGCCGTCCACGACAAAATTTCCTCTGCTTTGAGACGGTGATCCGGGTTATCGATTCCTGATACATATTTTGCAAACACATCCATGCCCATCTCTCCTAAAATGAAATATCATTACTCTTTACATCATCATAGCCAACAGACGGACACGATACAACTCTGCCCGGGCATGTAAATCGAAAAAAGCCCTCCCCAAAAGGAGAGGACCCGTCCCTTCACATCACAGCTTTCTCTAATATCTCTCCCCCAGCTCCCGCAAAATAAAGTCGTAGATCATTCTTGTCCGCTCTTCTTTCGGATACAGCATGAATTCCTGCCGCTTCGGGATATGACTGCCCATCCTGTCCTGAAAAGTGGTTCTGAGATAGGCGGTTCTGTAAACCTGATTTTCAAAAGAATGATAGGATACTTCCAGTTCCATCGTTTTGCCGTTTGAGAACGTGACCGCTGTGTCATCAAATGCCGTCGGTTGAAAATCTTTAACGTGCATATGCGATATCCAGCCGCATTGAGGCCTTGCAGAAGAAAGTGTAGGGAATAAAAAGATGTGATTTGAAGGGTCCACCATAATCGGCGGCTTGTGAGAAATTTTAATCGCTTCATATGTTCCCGCTTTTCTCCCGGCATAGCTGGAGCCAAAGTAGCGGCAGCTTCTGTCGATGATGTGAATCGGCTTCATGCTGACATACAGAATGCAGTCTTTTTCAATGACCTTCGACCCCATTTTACCGTCTATTTCCTCAGGCAAAACAGCGATGGTTGAACGATTTACTTCATAGCTTTCTAAGGGTGCGTGTGTTTTCTGGCACATGATGTGCAGCCTCCAATCCTTTTCTTGAAAATTTATACTAATAATCTATCATCTGTCATTGAAAAACGACAGGTTTTTTTTGAATATAGCTAAAAATCACCTTTTAAAGATGTAATTTAGTCTTAAATTACTATTTAAATATTATTTTTCTTTTTCATTTCACCTCATTTATACAACGATCATTTTCGTTTTTTCGTCAATTTGCAGGATATGTCGATATATTTCCAAGTATTAGTTGTCTAAAGATTATAAAAATTAATTGATTTTTCCGGCCGTTATCCATATACTATAAAAAAGGCATTGGGGGGATTCTTTATGAAAGAGAAAAAGTCGTACACTGAGCTCATGAAGTCCCGCAACACGCAAAAAGCAAACGAATTCGATGTGACAATGGCCGATATTTACATTCAAATGGTGCTTGATGAATCCTTGTATAAACGCCGGATCGCCATACTGACAATGCAGATTAATAAGGCGCTTGATGATAAAAATAAAGAAGCGTTCCTCACGCTTTCAAAAGAATATGCAGCACTCAAACAGAGTGAATAAGCCAATCCATATGGATTGGCTTTTTTTACATTATCCGTTTACGATGGTGCCGCCGTTCACATGAATCGTCTGTCCAGTGACATAGGAAGAATCATCGCTTGCTAGGTACAAATAGCTCGGCGCCACTTCAACAGGCTCTCCCGGGCGCTGCATCGGTACGTCTGAGCCGAAGACTTCCACTTCCTTCGCCGAGAAGCTCGCCGGGATCAGCGGCGTCCAGATCGGCCCCGGCGCCACTGCGTTTACCCTGATGCCCTGAGTGACAAGAGATTGGGAAAGAGATCTTGTAAACGTGACGATCGCCCCTTTTGTCGCTGAATAGTCAATCAATGTTTTGTGGCCTTTATAGGCGGTAATGGAGGCCGTATTAATGATTGAACTTCCTTTTTTCAGGTGAGGGAGCGCGGCTTTCGTTAAGTAAAACATTGAAAAAATATTCGTCTGAAACGTTCTGATGAGCTGGTGGCTCGTGATTTTCTCAATCCCCGGCTGCACGTGCTGCTCACCTGCGTTGTTGACCAGGATGTCAATGGAAGGAAAGGCTTGGCCCGCCTGGCGGATGACATCGTTGCAAAAGGCTTCGTCGCCGACATCCCCTGCGATCAGCAGACACTTCGCCCCCTCTTTTTCTACATATTGCTTCGTCTCTTCGGCATCCTGATGCTCATCAAAGTAAACGATGACCACATTAGCGCCTTCCTTCGCGAATAAAACGGATACGGCGCGGCCGATCCCGCTGTCTCCGCCCGTGATGATCGCCGTTTTCCCTTCAAGTTTTTTCACCGCTTTCGGTTTGTCAAAAACGGGGCGCGGGTCCATTACATATTCAAAGCCCGGCTGCCGGTTTTGATGCTGCGGCGGCAAGGTTTTCTTCTTCTGATTAGCCATTTTGATCACTCCTTTACATTAATTACTATATTATGAGTAATTTGAGCATCTTATACGAATTTCATGTATGAATAGAGTCTTATTGGAAAAATTAAGAATATACAACAGAGGAGGTAAATCTGAATTGACTACTTTTTCAAACGAGGAACCGGCTTCCTATTGGAAAGCAACAGCTGACATTCCTACCTTTCCCGCCCTCACTGAAGATACGGAATGTGACGTTGCGGTTATCGGCGGAGGAATTACGGGCCTGACAACGGCATACGAACTGACGAAAAGAGGTTTTCGTGTCGCTGTCATTGAAGCAGACCGGATTTTAAACGGGACGACCGCGGGCACGACCGCAAAAATCACCGCCCAGCATGATTTCATCTATGCCGATCTTATTCAGCAGATCGGCCTGACCAGCGCAAGGCTGTATTTCGAAGCCCATCTCCGCGCCATGGAAGACATGAAGCAGATTATGAAGGACCTTTCGATTGAATGCAGACTGGCTGAACAAGACGCATATCTTTACACCAATACAGAATCAGGCGTCAAAAAAATCCGCAGCGAGCAGGAAGCTTATACCAAGCTCGGCATTGAACACGAGCTTGTGAAAGAACTTCCCGTCCCCGTTGATTGCAGGCTCGGTCTCGCCATGAAGAATCAGGCGCAATTCCATCCGCTTTTATATGGTGCGGCGCTCGTCAGAGAGATCGTTAAAAACGGGGCGCGGATTTTTGAACAGACGGCTGCGATCGACATAAAAAAAGAACCGCAGCCGGAAGTGGTCACGAAAAACAGACACGGCATCAAGTGCAGCTACATTGTCTGCTCTTCCCACTTTCCTTTTTATGACGGAGGCGGACTTTATGCCGCCAGAATGTATGCCAGCAGATCCTACGTACTCGCGGTAAAACCGAAACAAGCGTATCCGGACGGGATGTATCTCAGCATAGACAAGCCGTCCAGATCACTGCGATACACCGATTTGAACGGTGAAAAACTGGTTCTTGTCGGCGGCGAAAGCCACAAAACAGGCCAAGGAAAAGAAATGTCCGAGCATTACGAAGCGCTGAAACAATTTGCGGAAAACACAATCGGGGTTGAAAGCATCCCATATCATTGGTCTGCACAAGACCTTGTCACCATTGACAAAATTCCGTTCATCGGTCCCATCTCAGGCGATGAAGAACATATTTTGGCGGCGACCGGTTTTAAAAAATGGGGCATGACAAGCTCAGCGCTCGCCGCGAAGCTTTTGGCTGATCATATTCAAAACAAAAAGAACCCGTTTTCCGGCCTGTTTATTCCGTCACGCTTCCACGCAGATCCGGGACTGAAAAAACTGATTTCTTATAATGCCGACGTGGCCAAACACCTTATCTCGGGCAAACTTGAGAGGCCGGACGCTTCACCTGAGACTCTTCGGCCCGGGGAGGGAAAAATCGTAACGGTAAACGGCAAACGGGCCGGCGCCTATAAAGATGAAAAAGGCTGTCTGCATCTTGTCGATACGACATGCACCCATTTAGGCTGTGAGGTTGAATGGAATGACGGCGAACGGACGTGGGACTGTCCTTGTCACGGGTCCCGGTTCACACCCGACGGCGGGGTTGCCGAAGGTCCCGCCATCAAGCCGCTGAAACGCCTCAGCCAAGATTGACTAAACCATTCTGTACGAATGGTTTTATTTTTTTCTGCATTAAAATATTTTTATCAGATTCCTTCATTCAAGTTCCTTCCATACCGATAAAAAGAAAAAGAGAATATCTGGGGGAACTTATATTGTTATTTAAAAAAGACCGCAAAAAAGAAACAGCTTATTTTTCGGAAGCCGATGGAAAAAAACGCATCGCGCTTTCAAATCAATATGCAGATGTCCAAAAACAGCTGAAAATGGTCAGGCTTGGAAACGAAGAACTTCATGTGCTTGAAGAGCTGCAGCCGTTAATTAAAGAACATATCTCAACAATCGTCGATTCCTTTTACCGAAACCTGGATCACGAAAAATCATTAATGACGATCATTAACGACCACAGCACGGTCGAGCGCCTGAAAAAAACATTACGGCGTCATATCCATGAGATGTTTGCCGGCACGATTGATGATGAATTCATTGAAAAAAGACAGCGCATCGCTTCCATCCACTTGCGGATCGGCCTTGAACCGAAATGGTATATGGGAGCGTTTCAGGATCTGCTTCTGTCGATGATGAACATATATGAAGCAACCATTCCGGATTTGCATGAGCTTTTAAAAGCGATCAAAGCGACGACGAAAATATTGAATCTTGAACAGCAGCTCGTCCTTGAAGCATTCCAGAGCGAATATAACTGCCAGCGTGACGAACAAGAGGAAAAGAAAGCCCGCCTTCATCAAAAAATCCAGGAAACATCCGGATCACTCGCTGATTTGTTTTCAGAAACGAGCAGAGCCGTGCAAGAGCTGGTCGATAAATCCGAGGGCATTTCCGAGGCGTCAAAAGCCGGCACCGTCACTTCCGTACATGTCGAAGAAAAATCAATCGGCGGGAAAAAAGAGCTTGAAAGCCAGCAGCAGCAGATGAATAAAATCGACGCCAGTCTTCTGCAGATTGAAGAAGAAATGGACAAGCTGAATGACATCGCCCAGCAGATCGAAAAAATCTTCGGCATCGTGACGGGGATCGCCGAGCAAACGAATCTCCTGTCACTCAACGCTTCAATAGAATCCGCGAGAGCCGGGGAGCACGGCAAAGGGTTCGCCGTTGTGGCGACGGAGGTAAGAAAGCTTTCAGAGGATACGAAAAAAACCGTTTCCACCGTATCAGAGCTCGTGAACAATACCAATACACAAATCAACATCGTGTCCAAACATATTAAAGATGTAAACGGACTTGTAAGTGAAACGAAAGAAAAAATGGCGCAGATCAACCGTCTGTTTGATGACATCGTCCAAAGCATGAAAACGAGCAAAGACCAGACAGGCAAAATCGACGTTGATTTGCAGGCCTTTCTCGGCGGTCTTCAAGAAGTCAGCCGCGCCGTTTCCCACGTTGCATCATCCGTTGATTCACTTGTTATCCTTACAGAAGAATAAAGATAAACCGACCGGCCTTTTTCATAAAGGGCCGGTCTTTTTAATGTTAACTTAAAATATAATAGAGTTGACATATATAAAGACTCGCTTTATTGTATAAACATATTTTGATAAGCTGGAGGAATACATAATGAAATTGACAGAAATGATGCATATTGCCGTGTTTACCGCCATTATGGGACTTTTGGGGGTGCTCCCGCCGCTTTTCTTATCCTTTACGCCGGTTCCGATTACGCTCCAGACGATCGGTGTGCTCTTATCGGGAAGCATCCTAAAACCGAAAGCGGCGTTTTTAAGCCAATTGCTGTTCTTGCTGATTGTGGCATGCGGAGCGCCTCTCCTTTCAGGCGGCAGAGGCGGGTTCGGGGTTTTTTTCGGGCCGAGCGCCGGATATCTCATCGCATATCCGCTGGCGGCATTACTGCTGAGCCTCAGCATCCAAGGCCTTCGCTCAGCTGCTGTCCCCCATTTGTTTATCAGACAGTTCTTGTTCGGCGTGCTGTTTTTGTATGTCATCGGCATTCCCGTTCAGGCTTTTATGATGCACATTGATATCTTGACTGCCGTAAAGCTCAGCCTCATCTATGTGCCCGGAGATCTGCTTAAAGCGGCCGCAGCCTCATTCGCAGCCGTAAGAATCAGAAAAACTCTTCAAGCAAGCCGGCTTTTGCCGACGAAAGGAAGCTGATTTTAGTCATCATGATTACATCATCATATTCAGATACAGCCGGACAAGCGCCGGAACAGATCGCAATTCAGACAGAAACAGAACAGATCACCTATCAAACTTGGAACAGGCTAGTAAACCAAACCGCAAACTGGCTTGGCAGCCTTTCAGGTAAGCCGGAAAACATTGCAATATTACTGCCGAACGGCATCCCTTTTTTACAACTTTTCGCAGGGGCGGCGCATGCCGGCTGCACGGCGGTTCCGTTAGATCCCCGCTCGGCAGCGGCGGAACTCGCGGATCAGCTGAACATCAGCAAAACCGACCTCGTCATCTGTGACCGCCGGCTGAGCGGCAGACTGGACGGCGTCAAAACGCCTGTCATCCTGTGGGATGAATGCAGGCCTTTGATCGAGGCGGAAAAAACGGAAGGCGCTTTGATCAAAAACGCCGGCCTGCCCTTTTATACCGGATTCACCTCGGGATCGACCGGTAAGCCGAAAGCCTTCACCCGCTCTCACCGTTCGTGGCTGGAGAGCTTTTCTTGTACGAAACGTGAATTCGGCATTTCCCCTGATGACAAAGTGCTGGTACCGGGCACGCTTCGCTCGTCACACTTTTTATACGGCGCCGTCAGCACTTTGTTTATCGGCGGAACCGTCATCCTTCAAAGAAAATTCAATCCGGCCGGAATGAAAGACCGGCTCAGACAAGCTGACGTTCTATATACCGTTCCGACAATGACGGACGCCCTGCTCTCACTAGAGGCGTTTCCGGATACACCGCTCAAGGTGATTTCTTCCGGTGCAGACTGGCCCGCTTCGTCAAAACAAGCGCTGTCAGAGCGCTATCCCCATTTGCGGTTGTACGATTTTTACGGAACGTCTGAGCTGAGTTTCGTGGCGTTCTTATCGCCTGAAGACAGCGCCCAAAAGCCTGACGCCGCGGGCCGTCCGTTTGAAAATGTTACAATCGAAATCCGCCGCCCCGGAGGAGAACGCTGCATGCCGGGCGAAACGGGGAAGATTTTTGTGAACAGCCCGATGAAATTTTCCGGATACATCAACGGCGCAAAACCTGATGATTCCGGCTGGATAACGGTTGATGACATGGGATATATCGATCGTGAAGGCTATCTTTATATCGAAGGACGTGAAAACGGGATGATCGTATCAGGCGGCCTGAATGTATTCCCGGAAGAGATAGAACGTGTGCTCAACCGCTGTCCGGGCGTCAGAAAAGCGGCCGTCATCGGCATTCCTGATGATTATTGGGGCAGTATCGCCGTTGCGGTGATCGACGGACATGCAAATGTAAAGGAACTGAAGAAACAGTGCCGCGAGCAGCTGGCGGCATATAAAATCCCGAAAAAATGGCTGTTTTCAGAAATACCGGAAACAGCCGGCGGAAAGATCGCCCGTGCCGCCGTACAAAAGCTGGCAAAGGACATGATGGAATGGAAGCTGTAATTACGGATGCGAAACGGACGATTTTCGCCCGGGAAAACGGCCTGTTAAAAGACTGTCTCCCAGAAGATTTGGCAGCTCCGCTGATCCGCCATTTGAGCCGGAACATGCCCGAAGACATTGATGAAGTCCTGATCGGAAACGCGACGGGCCGCGGCGGGAATCTCGCCCGGCTGTCAGCCTTGGCCGCCGGACTTCCTTTGAGCGTGTCCGGTACGACCATCGACAGGCAGTGCGGCTCCGGACTGGACGCCGTGAGGGTCGCGTGCCACTTTGTCAAAGCCGGCGCGGGAAGCACGTACATCGCGGGAGGAGCGGAGAGCAGCAGCCGTTCCCCTTTCTCATCCCGGGCGCGCTTTTCTCCTGAACACATCGGCGATCCTGATATGGGCATAGCAGCCGAGTATACGGCACAGGCTTACGGCGTAACGAGAAAGATGCAGGATGAATATGCCCTTCTCAGCTATGAACGGAGCGTCAAAGCGCACGAAGACGGCTTGTACCGCCGGGAAATTCTTCCCTGTCACGGATTCGCCGCTGACGAAAACATGCTGAAAAAGCGGAACATGGAGCCTCTCATCTCCCGTGCCAAACCCGTCTTTCAGTCCGGAGGCTCTGTCACCGCCGCCAACAGCTGCGGAATTTCTGACGGGGCGGCGGCAGTTTGTGTGATGGAAGAACAAAAAGCGCAGTCTCTCGGTTTAAAGCCGGGATTGCGTTTTATCGGAAGCGCGGTAAGCGGCGTCCATCCGCATTATCCGTCAGCAGCTCCGGTATATGCCGTCAAAAAGCTTTTGAAGGAACGGGACCTGTCACCGGATGATATTGATATATACGAAATCAACGAGGCGTTTGCCGTCAAAATATGCGTTTTTTCACAGCAGCTTCAAGTGCCGTATTCTAAAATAAATGTCCGGGGCGGCGCTCTGGCGGTCGGGCATCCGTACGGGGCTTCCGGGGCAGCGCTTGTCACCCGGCTTTTTTATGAAGCAAAAAGACGCCCGGATGCCCGCTACGCAGCAGCAGCAATCGGCAGCGGAGGGGGAGTCGGACTGGCGCTTCTCTTTGAAGTGTTAACGTAACGGCAGTATAATAGATGATATCGATAAAAAATTGATCGGAGTGGAGACTTTATGACTGCCGTTTGTTTAGTAAGACATGGAGAGACTGATTGGAATGCCCAAAAGAAGCTTCAAGGCAAATCGGATATTCCGTTAAATGCGACGGGAGAGCGTCAGGCGAAAGAAACTGGAGAGTACTTAAAGGGGTCCGAATGGGATGTCATCGTCTCAAGCCCGATGAAACGGGCCAGAAAAACAGCTGACATTATTAACGGGTTTTTGAATCTTCCCATTGTCGTCATGGAAGATTTTAGAGAACGGAGCTACGGTGATGCGGAAGGAATGTCTTTACCGGAACGGTCGAAGCGCTACCCGGATAAAAACTACCCGAACATGGAGACCGCAGAAGAGCTGACAGACAGAATGCTTGCCGGTTTAGTGAAAGTTCAGGAGCGGTTTCCTGAGCAAAAAGTACTGATCGTCGCTCACGGCGCAGCCATTCACGCCCTCTTGTCCGCCATTTCTGACGGTGATACCGACATACAAAACGCTAAGCTTGTCAATGCGTGCCTGAGCAATATCGAACGAATTGAAAATAAGTGGCGCGTCAAAGATTACAATGTAAGCAGCCACCTATCAGAATCATAACAAAAAGGCCCGAATTCAGTTTTGGGCCTTTTTGGCGAGCATTTTTTTCTGAAGATCATGTAATATGGCGTCCGCCCCGTCAATGCTCCGGCGCTCCGTCCATACCGCCCTGTCCGCGCGGTAAACGTGTCCGTTTTTTACGGCCGTCAGCTGTTTCCAGAGGTGATTTTTTTCGGGTTCTTTCTCACCATCCAGCAGCACGATGTAATCAGGATCGATATGCAAAAGCTGCCCGGGCGTCATTTTGATAGAGTCTGATTTCCCGCCGAAATCCGTCTGGACCGCATATGTAAACCCTGCGAGCGTCAAAAGCCGGGATGTGAAAAACCGATCATCCTTTACGGAAATGCTGTCATTTGCAGCGTCAATTAATAAAATCGTGCCGCCTTCTGCATCCAGCTTTCTTTTGATGTCATTCAGCTTTTCTTCCTGAGCCGACAATTGTTTCTCTATGATGCCCTCTTTACCGACCGCCTTTTCAATAGTAAGGGCAGCGTCAACCGCATCCTGATAATCCGCAGCTTCATTTTTCAAAGCGATTGTCGGAGCGATCTTTGTCAGTTTTCGGTATATCCCCCTGTGAAGGCTTGAGTCTGCAATGATGAGATCGGGTTTTAACGAAGTGATCTTTTTCAAATCGGGATGTGACGGGGGCCCGACGGACGGACTGCCGTCGTTTCGCTCCGTCCGGTTATCCGCCGCGGCCGCCGGCTTTATGCCGAGATCATGGAGGGTGTCAATAAAGCCCTCATTCAATACGGCGATGCGCTGCGGGTGCGCAGTCACATGCGCGGTCCCCAGATCGTGCCTGACGGCGGTTTCATGTTCCTGTTCTGAGCATGCCGTTATGAAGAGAACGGATAAGATCATCAGCATACTGAAAATTGGTTTCATCTGTTCCTCCTCTTTCGTTTTTCCGCAATTATATCATTGACAATATAAGTATCAATGATATTCATTATCATTATTTTTATAAAATGGTTTCACAGCTTTTCTCCGTCAAGAAAGCCGAAGACTGATTCATGCCGGCCGCTTTATTTCATTCCGCTTTCGTTTCCATCAGACTTCTGCATTCAACAAAAGGTGACATTTATCCTGTTTTTGCCTCAGCTTCCAAAAATGGAATCAAACCGTTCGACCCAGCAAACAAGAGAGCGATTGCGGCTGTGTACAAATACTCATGTCCTTCCATCGGTTTTTTCCATTAAAATTTAAATATTTCGGGTTCCTATTAAACGAAAGAGAGATGATATACCTAAATAGAAATAAAACAAACTGAAAAAAATTGGGTCTACTAAAATATTATTCCATGCTATACAATTAATCCACAGAATAATCTGTCTATTGGTTGTTCTGCAAATGAAAAAAGGAGTGGATAAAGAGTGAGAGGCAAAAAGGTATGGATCAGTTTGCTGTTTGCTTTAGCGTTAATCTTTACGATGGCGTTCGGCAGCACGTCTCCTGCCCAGGCGGCAGGGAAATCAAACGGGGAAAAGAAATACATTGTCGGATTTAAACAGACAATGAGCACGATGAGCGCCGCTAAGAAAAAAGATGTCATTTCTGAAAAAGGCGGGAAAGTGCAAAAGCAATTCAAATATGTAGACGCAGCTTCCGCTACATTAAATGAAAAAGCTGTAAAAGAGCTGAAAAAAGACCCTAGCGTCGCTTACGTTGAAGAAGATCACGTTGCAAAAGCGTACGCGCAGTCCGTGCCTTACGGCGTATCACAAATTAAAGCCCCTGCTCTGCACTCTCAAGGCTTCACCGGATCAAATGTTAAAGTAGCGGTTATCGACAGCGGTATCGATTCTTCTCATTCTGATTTAAAGGTAGCAGGCGGAGCCAGCATGGTACCTTCTGAAACAAATCCTTTCCAAGACAACAACTCCCACGGAACTCACGTTGCCGGTACAGTTGCGGCTCTTAATAACTCAATCGGTGTATTAGGCGTTGCGCCAAGCGCATCTCTTTACGCTGTAAAAGTTCTCGGCGCTGACGGTTCCGGCCAGTACAGCTGGATCATTAACGGAATTGAGTGGGCGATCGCAAACAATATGGACGTTATTAACATGAGCCTCGGCGGACCTTCTGGTTCTGCAGCGTTAAAAGCGGCAGTTGACAAAGCCGTTGCTTCCGGCGTCGTAGTGGTTGCGGCAGCCGGTAACGAAGGCACTTCCGGCGGCTCAAGCACAGTGGGCTACCCTGGTAAATATCCTTCTGTCATCGCGGTAGGCGCTGTTAACAGCAGCAACCAAAGAGCATCTTTCTCAAGCGTAGGTTCTGAGCTTGATGTCATGGCACCAGGCGTCTCTATCCAAAGCACGCTTCCTGGAAACAAATACGGCGCGTACAATGGTACGTCAATGGCATCTCCGCACGTTGCCGGAGCGGCTGCTTTGATTCTTTCTAAGCACCCGAACTGGACAAACACTCAAGTCCGCAGCAGTTTAGAAAACACCACTACAAAACTTGGTGATGCTTTCTACTACGGAAAAGGGCTGATCAACGTACAGGCGGCAGCTCAGTAAAACATAAAAAAACCGGCGTCGGGCATGGCCCCGCCGGTTTTTTTATTATTTTTCTTCCTCCGCATGTTCAATCCGCTCCATGATCGATGGGTGGCTCCCTCTGAAAATTTTGACGAGAAACGGCGGGTTGACCCGGCTCAGTCCCGTATCGGCCAAGTCCTGAAACGTCTCAATCGCCGCTTCCCGGTTTCCGGTCAGCTCGATGCCGTAGCGGTCGGCGGCGTTTTCCTGATACCTGGAGACGGCATTCGTAATCGGATCAGAAGCAAAACTGAGAACGGATATGAGCAGCAATAACAGCGGGAGGGCGGCCAGATCTTCAGGCCCCTTTATATGAAGCATTCGGCCGAAGAATTTGGACAGCCGCTTATAAAGCTTGTCAATAATATAGAACCCGGCTAATGACAGCAGCAGATACCCGGCCAGTCCGATGTACACGTGCTTCATCACATAGTGCCCCATCTCATGCCCCATAATGAACAAAATTTCCCGATCCTTCAGTTTGTTAAGCGTCGTATCCCACAAAACGATTCGCTTATTCGAACCGATTCCCGTCACATACGCATTCAGCGCATTCGTTTTCTCCGACATATTGACTTCATAAACATGGCTGGCCGGAATGTCGGCCTTGTCGGCAAGCGACAAAATTTTGCTTTCCAGCTCCTTGTCTTTCAGCGGATAAAAATCATTGTATAAAGGATCAATCACGACCGGCTGCAGGAAAAACAAAAACAGGGTAAACGGCACAGTAAGACACCAAGCGTAAAACCACCATTTTTTTGTATGCTTTGTGATCAGCCAGTAAAACACAAGCACACACACGGCAAACAGCGGAAAACTGATCCAGAAATCAATGACATGGTCTCTTATCCAGCTTGCTGTTGTCTGCGTCGAAATATGATACGCAAGCGAAACCCGATATCCGATCCACTCAAGCGGAAGCGAAGCCGCCGTAACGATGAGTGAAATCACAAATACGAAGCTTACAATTTGCAGCACCCGAAAGCGCACCGCTGTTTCGAGCCAATGCTTTATTTTTTTGGCAAGCCCCGTAATGAGTAGCAGAAAAAATAAAAACCAATCTAACGGCGCTCCGATGAAAAATAAAAAATCTTTTACATTTGAAAAGTTTTCAGCGGCTGCCAGGCGGCCCGGGTCCATAAACGAGGACGGATCGGCTTTCGTTCCCTTTACGGCCTCCGGGACGGCGGAGTCTCCTGTCATAAAGAAATACCAATAGAAAAAAAGGCCGTACAGCACATAGGCAAGTCCCGCTGCCGCTATCCATTTGCGCATGGAAGTCTCCCTCCTTAGCCTTATGACTTACTCCTATTGTAAGCATAAATGCAAATAAATAGAACCAAGCCTCCGAAACGGATGTTAATCTTTTCACAACAGAAAAGAATGGAACAACAGGAAGCGGGAAAGACTAAAAGACGGAGTGATGAATATGAAAAAAATAATCGCGTTTATTGTAGTAATCGCCCTTTTGGTTATTGCTTTCTTCTATGTATACAGCCGGACCGGCGATGTGTTTCCATCAAGCAACGCAGATCTGATTATTCTGTCAGAGCACGGAAAAAAAGAAATCAAAATTAAAGACAGGCAGAATGTAAAAGATATGCTCGATATCTTGAACCAAGGAAAACAAGTCAAACTGACCAAAAGCGTGTCTCCCGATTACGACGGAACGGTCAAATACCATGAAGACCGTTTTGATTCATTCAGCATGTGGCTCGAAGGCGGCAATTATATGATGTACAAGTATAAAAACACGTATTACAAACTGACCCGGCATGATACGAAGCTTGTGCAAAGCATCATTAAGGAAGAATCACAGAGCTGACCGGATCAGCATGTAAAAGCGAAGCCCCCCGGCTTCGCTTTTCGTCCGTCATTTCGGAAGCATGTCCCGGACCGCCCGTCTCAGCAGCTTCCCGGTCGCGTTCTTCGGAATCTCATCAAGAAAAACCACTTCCGCCGGCCGTTTATATTTTGCCAAATGTGTTTCACAGTAATCAAAAACCGCCTGCTCTGTCAGCTCACCGTCCCCAGGCACTATATAAGCATGCACCGCTTCCCCCGTTTTGGCGTCAGGAACGCCGATGACCACGGCTTCTTTAATGCCCTCATGGCTGTAGAGCACTTCTTCTACTTCGCGCGGATAGACGTTGTATCCGCCGACGAGAATCATATCTTTTTTTCTGTCGACGATATAAAAATAACCGTCTTCATCGCGCTTCGCCAAATCACCCGTGTACAGCCAGCCGTCTTTCAACGCGTGCTCCGTCTCCTCGGGCATCTTGTAATAGCCTTTCATTACATTCGGCCCTTTCACGATCAATTCTCCCACTTGATGGTCGGGCAATTCGCGTCCGAGTGTATCGACGACTTTATTTTCGACATGTAAAATATTCGTCCCGATCGAGCCGGGCTTTCTCCCCCGGTCAAACGGATTAAAACAAGTAACCGGAGACGCTTCAGAAAGTCCGTACCCCTCCAGAATGGTGACGTCAAAGGTTTGTTCAAACGTCTGCAACAGAGCGACCGGCATGGAGGCCCCGCCTGAAATGCACAGTCTGACGGACGCAAAATCCTCCGCCTTGCCGTGCTCGTATTGATACAGATAGTTATACATCGTCGGTACGCCGGCAAAAATGGTTGCCTGACGGCTTTTAATCAGTTTAAACACAGAAGCCGGGCTGAATTGCGGCTCGATTAAGACACACGCTCCGCTCATCAGAGGCGCATTCATACAAACGGTTAAACAAAAAACGTGAAACATCGGCAATGCCGCCACAATTTTGTCTTTCTCATTCATTCCTAAGTATCCGGCGACATCATTTGCATTGGAGAAAAGATTCTGATGGGTGAGCATGGCGCCTTTCGGTTTTCCAGTCGTCCCTGAGGTGTATAAAATGACGGCAGTATCATCTTTGGACAATGTCGGATAAGTTCTGCTGCGCTCCGCCGGGCAGAACATTTTTGCAAACGTTGTCATTTTTAAGCGCAATTGAGGGTCTTCTGTCGATGGAGCGTTCTCTGCTGTCTGGCTGATAATGATATGCTCCAGCAGCGGCAGCGAGCCGTGCAGGCTTTCAAATACGGGAATTAAAAGGTCGATTCCTGCGATCGCTTTGACATCGCCGTTTTTCAGCATGTATGCGATTTCTGAAGGTGTATATGCCGGATTAACAGGTATGACGACAATTCCCGCTTTTAACGCGCCGAAAAACGCAATAACAAAATCAGGCGTATTTCCGAGCAGCAGTGCGAGATGATCCCCTTTTTTCAGTCCCCTGTCCTCCAAGCCGTTTGCAAATGCTTTGATTTTACCTGCCAGCTCCTCATACGTCATGTACTGATCTTGAAACAGACAAGCTGGTTTTTCCGGTTTCTGCGATGCCGTTTCTTCCAATTTGGAAACCAGATTCATTTTCCCACCCCTTTAAAAAAGTAATGAATGAATAGTCATTCATTTATCCGGAATAAACGTTCACTTTTATTATAGAAAAATATAGAAAAACACTCAAGGGCAAAAAGCCCCGAGTGCCGTAAAACCGGAAACTATAATTGTTTCAGCGCTTCACTGACCGGCGTGCCGCCCGCTGTCAGATCGAACGCTTTTTCATACGTATTCGGTTCATCAAGGGATGCGATAACGGTCTTGGCGACATCGTCTCTTGAAATGGAGCCTCTTTCTAAATCGGCCGCGGCTTTGATATTTCCCGTGCCGGGATCATTTAATAACCCGCCCGGCCGGATAATCGTATACGTCAGACCGCTCGCTTCAAGAATTTTGTCCGCATAATGCTTTGCGACGTAATACGGCTTCAGCGCTTCATTCCAATTGCCGCGGTTATGAGCCTGCAGGGCGCTTACCATAATGAACCGCTTGATGCCGGCTTTCTTTGCCGCTTCTATCGCTTTCGCGGCTCCGTCAAGATCAATCAAAAGCGTCTTATCGTATCCGGTGCTTCCCCCTGATCCGGCGGTAAACACAATCGCGTCACAGCCTTCAGCGGCTTTCGCGATGTCTTCCGTGCTTCCTTCCAAATCTGCAAGAACGGCTTCTGTTCCCGCGGCTTGAAGTGCTTCTTTCTGCTCTTGTTTCCGGACCATCGCCCGCAGCGTATGCGTGCCGTCTTTTTGAAACAGTCCGGTCAGCCGCTGTCCGATCTGTCCGTTTGCTCCGATGAGAAATACTTTCATCATGATCCCTCCCCATTCATTATGGTTCTATCATTTCACAAAAACGGGCGCTGATTCAAATCATGCGTTCGGCAGATGTTCTAATAAATCAGCTCGAGGAAATCTTCCATCTCTATTTTGCCGAAATACTGTTTCAGATCGATTCCGGCCAGCGCCTCCTTGATAGCGGTTCTGTCATACTGTTTTCCGGTCAGCGCCTGTTCGACTTCACTCACATCTTTCGCACCGAAGAAATCACCGAAAATTTTGCAGTCCTGAATGATTCCTTTTTTCACTTCAAGACGCAGATCAATCGATCCGACCGGATAACGTTTCGAATGCTGAAGGTTAAATGCGGGCGACCTGCCGAAATTCCAGTCCCAGTTTTGATAGCGCTCTTCGGAAATCTTCCGGATCGCTTTCCAGTCTTCATCGGTCAGTTTATATTCCGGCACTTCGGAAAGATCATTTGTATTAAAAATATGGTGAAGCAGATGCTTTTTGAATTCGTCCGCCGTCATTTTGTCATCAAGAAACTCGCTGATGTTGGCGACACGGCTTCTGATTGACTTAATGCCTTTTGATTCGATTTTGTCTTTTTTCACTTTCAAGGCTGACACAACATGATCAATGGCGGAATCCAGCATTAATGTTCCGTGGCTGAAAATACGGCCTTTCGTCGAAAATTGAGCGTTGCCGGAAATTTTTCTGCCGTCCGCGACGATGTCGTTTCGGCCGCTTAATTCAGCTTCCACACCGAGCTGACGCAGCGCCTGAATAACGGGTTCGGTGAATTTTTTGAAATTGTGAAAGCTGTCGCCGTCATCCTTGGTGATAAAACTGAAATTCAGATTCCCGAGGTCATGGTAAACCGCACCGCCTCCTGACAGCCTGCGGACGACGATGATTCCGTTATCTTCTACGTATTTCGTATTGATTTCTTCTATTGTGTTTTGGTTCTTCCCGATGATAATCGACGGCTGATTGACATAAAACAGCAGGTATGTCTGTTCAGGGTCGAGATGCTTCACGCAATATTCCTCGATCGCGAGGTTGATCCTCGGATCGGTTATGTTTTGGTTGTCGATAAATAACATGGTGCTCCTCCTTTATTTCTCCCACTTCAATCCGGAAGCGGCGATTGTCACTTCGCCCCCGAACACGGATTCCGCTTCTTCTTTCAGCTTCCGGTGCTCGCCGAAATGAGGCAGATGCGTGAGAATCAGCTCCCCCGCTCCGGCCTCCTTCGCGATACGTCCGGCTTCCAAACTGTTCATATGGCCGGCTGACGTGCCGTCCTGGTCTGCGTAAAAATTGCACTCGCAGATCAGCAGATCGGCATTTTCCGCAAACGGGATAAACGCGTCCTGGTAGCTTGAATCAGCCGTATACACAACAGAAGCTGAACCGTCAGTAATCCGCATCGCATAACAAGTGACCGGATGCACCGTTTTCAGAAAGGTAATGGTGAACGGCCCGGCAGAAAGCGGGCGGTCCGGCTGATAGGCCACTCCTTTTGTATGCGTTTTATATGTAAGACGCTCAAACTGTTCTATATCAGCATCATGCCCGTAAATCGGCAGTGCATGCGTCCCTTTTCCGAGAAAGGAGCCGACCTGTTTGGCAAATTGAAGCGGCCCGATATCAGCGATGTGATCATGGTGATAATGGGACAAAATGACGGCATCAAGCTCTTCTGCCGGAACATAGGCAAACAGCTTTGATAATACGGCGCTTCCGCAATCGACGAGCAGAGAATAGCCGCCGGACTGAAACAGATAGCCTGAAGTTGCTTCGTTTGCGGCCGGAAACCCGCCGCAGCATCCAATGACTGTAATTTTCATATGGTCCTCCGAATGTTTATGATAAAAAGATCCTTTCCTCCAATATACCTATTTTTCGTACAAATTGCATGTTTTAAACATTGTGCCAAAACAGCCGTTGATTTTCCAAAACTGTTATAATACAATATAGAGACAAAACAATGAAAGAGGGATGGGTATGTTGGAAAAGATGTCGGATTTTTTCAGAAATTTACCCGGTAAGAAATGCGAAGAATGCGGAAATGAGATTGTTGAGCAGTATGAGTGTCACATTAATTTGTGCAATGACTGCTTGAAAATTAAGGATATGTGACAATAGGGCGCCGCACAATTCTAAGTTGTGCGGCGCCCGTTTTTTTCGGCCCTCATCATACTTTCTGAATAGGGCGTTATTCACCATTATTAGCAATTATCTGTACGTTTTAAAAGATTCAGTATTTTCAATCTATATTTTTCTATAGACGGATTGTTTTCTTTTCTATTATAATTTGTTCTAATAGCTATCTTTTTAGATACTTATTGCACTTTTTTCTTCGGGAGGTAATCTATGAAAAAATTACGCTTTGGACTAGCGACGCAAATTTTCGTCGGACTCATACTAGGGGTTGTAGTCGGTGTCATCTGGTACGGCAATCCTGCCATTCCAACATATTTACAGCCTATCGGCGATTTGTTTTTACGCTTAATCAAAATGATAGTGATTCCAATTGTCGTCTCCAGCTTAATCATCGGCGTTGCCGGTGCGGGAAGCGGAAAACAAGTCGGAAAATTAGGCTTCAGAACGATTTTGTATTTTGAGATCATTACCACTTTTGCCATTATTCTCGGACTGGCTTTGGCGAATCTTTTTCAGCCGGGAGCAGGCGTTAATATACATGAAGCTCAAAAGACAGATATCAGTCAATATGTTGAAACAGAAAAAGAACAAAGCGGCAAATCCGTTGCGGACACATTCCTGCATATCGTACCGACAAACTTCTTCCAATCATTGGCCGAAGGAGATCTGCTTGCCATCATCTGCTTTACCGTGCTGTTTGCACTCGGCATCTCGGCAATCGGTGAAAAAGGAAAGCCTGTCTTGGCCTTCTTTGAAGGTGTTTCTCATGCGATGTTCCATGTTGTGAACCTCGTCATGAAAGTTGCGCCGTTTGGTGTTTTTGCATTGATTGGTGTTACCGTTTCCAAATTTGGGCTCAGTTCCCTGCTTTCACTCGGTAAACTGGTCGGTTTAGTATATGTAGCTTTGGCTTTCTTTCTCATTGTTGTATTCGGAATCGTCGGAAAGCTTGCCGGTTTAAACATTTTCAAATTCCTCGCCTATATGAAGGATGAAATTTTATTGGCGTTCAGTACGTCAAGCTCCGAAACCGTACTCCCCCGCATCATGGAGAAGATGGAGAAAATCGGCTGTCCGAAAGGTATTGTTTCCTTTGTTGTGCCGATCGGATATACCTTTAACTTAGACGGATCTGTGCTGTACCAATCAATCGCCGCTTTATTCCTCGCTCAGGTATACCACATTGACTTGACCATTTGGCAGCAGATTACCCTTGTGCTTGTCTTGATGGTCACTTCCAAAGGAATGGCTGCCGTGCCCGGGACTTCTTTCGTCGTCCTGCTTGCTACACTCGGCACAATCGGCGTTCCTGCAGAAGGCCTTGCATTCATCGCCGGTGTTGACCGGATTATGGACATGGCCCGTACGGTCGTCAATCTGACCGGAAACGCGCTGGCATCCGTTGTGATGTCAAAATGGGAAGGCCAGTATGATCCCGTTAAAGGCGCGAAGGTCATGAGCCTCGCCAAAACAGAACAAAACACAACCATCTCAGGTTAAAATGAAAACCCTGCACGGAATGATTTCCGCGCAGGGTTTTTTATGCCATCGGCGATAGAACATACCGGTGCAAAAGCTTCGCCGTATTAAGAAGCGATAATTCATGCGTGCGTTCAAAAGCGTGTGAAGCGTCAATTCCCGGGCCGATCAGCCCGTGGACGATGTCATGGCCCGAACGGATGGCTGCTGAGGCATCAGAACCGTAATACGGATAAATATCAAGCTGATAATCAATGCCATAGCGCTCCGCAAGCCCGGCCAGATGTTTTCTGAGCTGATAATGGTACGGGCCGCTCGCATCCTTCACGCAAATGGAGACGGTATATTCATCCGTAGACTGGCCGTCGCCGATCGCTCCCATATCAACAGCCAAGTATTCGACGGTCTCAGGAGGAATGTTGGAATTGCCGCCGTAGCCGATTTCTTCATTATTAGAAATCAGAAAATGCGTCGTATACGGAAGTTCGATTTTCTCTTCCGTGATGCGGCGGATTAAATTCAAGAGCAGAGCCACGCTCGCTTTGTCATCAAGATGCCGGGACTTAATAAAGCCGCTCGGCGTAATCTGCACGCGCGGGTCAAATGAGATGAAATCGCCGACCCTGATGCCGAGATCGGACGTCTCTTCCTTCGTCCGGACAGGCTCATCAAGGCGGACTTCCATATTCTCCTGATTCCGCTCTGCCTTGCCGGCGTCCTTGTAGACGTGCACTGAAGTCTGATGCATTAAGATGGTGCCTGTATAGGTTTTGCCGGAAGAAGTTTGGATCTCGCAATATTCCCCTTCAATCGAGTGATATCGGAAGCCGCCGATCAAGTCAATCTTCAGCCGGCCGTCCGCCTTTATCTCCTTTACCATCGCGCCGAGCGTATCGACATGCGCCGTCAGCAATCTGTGTTTCTTGTCATCACGGCCGGGAATTGTGACAAAAAGACCGCCTTTGCGGTTTCTGTAAGAGGAGACGCCCCATTCTTTTAAAAGACTTTCTGTATAGGCGATAACCTCGTATGTATTGCCCGTCGGACTCGGAATCGACACCAATTCTTTAATCAGTTCCATCGTATGTTTCATATTTTCCACAGGTCATTCCTCCTATCAATTTTATTCTTCTTAAAATATACTCTTTTGATCCACAACCCGTCCAATCTTTTCCTTCTCTTTTTTCATAGAATAAAGGGAGCATGAGCATAGGAGGGAAATGTATGATCAGCCGTAAACCGCACAAGCGGAAAAGATTTCATAATGATTGGTTTGAGGATTGGTTTGAGGATGATTGGTCTGGTGCAGCCTTCTGGGGCTGTAAAAAAGAAAAAGATCACTGTAAAAAGAAAAAAGAAGACCCTTGCAAAAAGAAGAAAGACAAAAAGAAGAAAGAAAAAAAGAAGCATCATCATTCATGCCGCCGCTGCTGCCGTCATTGGTAATCGTTCACACAAGCCCGTTTTACAAATAGATTCTCATGCTCCCCAAACAGCGGATGCTGCTTGGGTTTTTTTATTAAAATTAGTACCAAGTAATAATATCAGGTGTTATAATCTGATATAAAGGAGTGATTTTTTCATGTCAAAATCTAAAATTACAGCAATCGGTACATATGCTCCGGCACGCCGATTAACAAACGCGGATTTGGAGCGCATCGTCGATACATCTGATGAATGGATCGTCCAGCGCACCGGTATGAAGGAAAGACGCATTGCCGGCGAACATGAATTCACATCGGATTTGTGTGTGGAAGCGGTGAAAAACCTTGCAGAACGATACAGCGGAACTCTTGATGATGTCGATATGATCCTTGTCGCCACAACGACGGCGGACTATGCGTTTCCAAGCACCGCGGCACGCGTGCAGGCTTACTTCGGCTGGCCGCACACAGGGGCGCTTGATATTAACGCCACATGCGCCGGACTCACTTACGGCCTTCAGCTCGCAGACGCATTAATTACTGCCGGTTCCCATCAAAAAGTGATTGTCATTGCCGGCGAAACATTATCAAAGGTAACGGATTATACTGACCGGACGACCTGCGTTCTTTTCGGAGACGCTGCTGGCGCCCTATTGGTGGAACGCGACGAATCAGCGCCGGGCTTTTTGGCAGCCGTGCAAGGAACAGCGGGAGGCAGCGCGGACGTGCTGTATCGCACGGGACTGAGCGCAGAATTAAACGGCGAGCCGCTTAAAGGCGGAGGAAATATGGTGCAAAACGGGCGCGAAGTATATAAATGGGCGGCCAGAACCGTGCCTGAGGAATGCAATGCCCTTTTAGAAAAAGCCGGCTTTTCAAAAGACGATCTGGATTGGTTCGTTCCTCACAGCGCCAACATGCGGATGATCGAATCCATCTGTGAAAAACTGCCCTTCCCGCTTGAACGGACATTGACAAGCGTTGAATATTACGGCAACACTTCATCGGTTTCTATTATTCTCGCATTGGATGAAGCTGTGAAAGCGAAAAAACTGTCGGAAGGCCAGACGCTGGTATTATTCGGATTCGGCGGCGGATTGACGTATACCGGACTGTTGGTAAGATGGGGATTTTAATGGTACGACGATCGAAATCTAAAAAAAGAGGCCCTGAGCATCTGCTCAGGAGCCTCTTTTTCTTATGCTGTTATTTCTTCTTCCGTTTTGTGTTCTTTTTTGCTTTGCACCGTAAAATACACGATGGTCAGCGCGATCATGACAACGGCGATGCCCAACAGAATGGATGCCTGCTGCCACATATAGCCGTAATCGCCATTTGAAATGACGGCGCGGAACCCGTTGATGCTGTAAGTCATCGGCAGTGCCCCGTGAATCACTTGATAGAATCCCGGCAGGAGTTCAAGCGGGAAGGTTCCTCCGCTTGCCCCGAGCTGGAGCACCAGAATGATGACAGCGATAAAGCGTCCCGGATTCCCCATCGTTGTCGCCAATAATTGAATCATGGACAGGAACGCGATGCTGGTAATCATCGTAAAGAGATAGAATCTCCAAGTGCTCTCCACATCAAGCCCGATTCCTTTTAACAGAACCGTGGCGACAATTACGGATTGAATCAGTCCGACGAGCAGAATGACGCTGAATTTGCTGAGGAACCATTCAAAACCGTTTCTCGGACGCCCTGAAGCTTCACTCAGAGGGAATACGACCGTCAGCATCAATCCGCCGACATACAAGCCCATAGAGAGAATATAAGGCGTCAGTCCGGTACCGTAGTTAGGCACGGAATGAATCGCGTTATCGTCCGTTTTTACCGGATCGGCAAACATGCTGTACGTTTTGTCATCTGTCTTAATGTCCCCGGTTTGATCGGCCGCATCTTTCAGCTGGCTGGACAATTGTCCGGTGCCGTCTAAAAGTTTGCTTAAACCGGTGCCGAGAGACGCTTGACCCTGCTCAATTTTGGACGAGCCGTCATGGATTTTGTTTTGCGCGTCCAGCAGTTTCGTTAAGCCGCCTGATACCTGGCCGCTCCCTGACACTAACGCTTCTGATCCTGATTTGAGCTGTCCGAACTTGCTGTTGTATTCGCCGATACCGGCTGTCAATTTGTTTTGGCTTTCAAAAACGGTTTGCGCTCCGCTGTATAATTTATCAGTTCCAGCCGTCAGCTGGTTAATCGCGTCTTGTACCGCCGCTGCGCCGTTATACAGTTTCGATGTGGACTGAGGCAGTGCTTTCAGCTGATCAGCCTTCGCTTTTACATCTTTGAGCGCGCTTTTTATGACTGACATATCCGGAAGCTGAATATCTCCGCCGGACGGAAGCTGGCTGACGATATTGTCTAAATCCGGAAGGTCGGCCTTCGGAAGCTTCTCATTCAGAAGCTGAACAAGTTTCGCTTTTTGCTCATCCGTTAAGAAATCACTGTCCTTAATCACCTTTTTGACCGCGTCATCCCGGGCATCCAGGTTGTTTTTCAGATCAGAAAGCTTCTTCTTAAACTGCTGCAGGTCCTTTTCAGTCTGCTCGAGCTGCCCAACCGCGTTTTCAATGTCTGACAGGTTGACTGAATTGATCGCATCTTCAAATGCCGCCGCTTTTTGCGACACTTCCTGCGCCTTGCTGTTTAACGCGCTTAATCCATTCGTTAAATCCGGAAGCTTTTGCTGGAGCTGCTTTTGTGCGTCAAGGCTCGTTTTCAGCCCGCTGGCCACTTGGCCTCCTCCTGAAGCAATCTGTCCTGATTTATCTTGAATTTCGGCGCTTGCGCTCTGAAGTTTTGCGATAGAGCTGTCAAGCGTTTGAATTCCGCTTGTCACTTTCGCCGCTCCGTCTGCAAGCTGCTGCGTTTTATCGCTGATGGTAGCGGTGCTTTCAGTAAGCTTCGCTAAATTTTCCTTCAGCTTGGCGCTGCCGTCTTTCGCGTTTTTCGTGCCGTCGTCTATTTTCTTGGCTCCGCTGCTGGCTTTGCCGAGCCCTTTGGCAATATCTTTAAAGTTATCAAAAATGACTTTTGCGTATTGCTCCGTCACTTCTTTCGACACGGAGGCTTTCAGTTTGTCGATCGCCTTTTCCCCGATTGTCGCGCCGACATAGTTTGATCCGGCATTCGTATGATATTTCAGATCCAGCTTCTTCGGATTTTTATCCATTACCGTGCTGGCGTTTTTAGAAAAATCTTCAGGAATCTCGACCAATAAATAATATTTAGCATTTAATAAGTCCTTTAACGATTGATCAAGATCGCTTGAAAAATGCCAATCAAAATTATCATTTTTCTTTAACTCTTTCACAAGATCGTCACCGATCTGAAGATGTTTCCCTTCGTAGTCCGCCCCTTTATCCTGGTTGACAACGACAACCGGCAGCTGATCCACCGTGCCGTACGGGTCCCAGTACGCCTTCAAAAACACTCCGCTGTAAATCAGCGGAACGAATAATATGGCAATGATGGGGATTAACAGTTTCTTGTTCGTTACAATGTCTTTCCACTGGCTTTTTATTGTATTCAACCCTGTTGCCTCCTTCCGCAAACTGACTCATTTGACAAAACGGTCACGGCACCTAAAAAGTGAAGGATCATCTATTATTTAGATAATCCTTGACCAACATACATTTCCAGCAATTCAGCGATCGTCTCTTTTTCAAGAGGCGGATGGTTTTTTTCCCAGTCAAATATCAGTGCGATGTAGAGCTTGAGCATCACAAAAGCGGTCAGTTCCGGATCACACGGTTTAATGCTTCCGTTTTCAATGGCTGTTTCTATCTTTTCTTTAATGTATGACAGAATGGCCCGCTCCATTTTCACAATGACATCCTGAACGGCTATTGTACCAATCTCGGCGTTCTCCTGAAAAATTTTAATAGTCAGCTGGTGTGTTTTTCTGAATTCCAAAATCGCGACAAGCGCCCGGTGGACATTTTCGTGAAATGAAAGCTCCGGTTTCATCGCTTCGTCTGCGTGTTCCTTCATTTCTCTTAAAATAGTGGTGAAAATATCATCAAACAGTTCTTCTTTGTTTTTGAAAAACGTGTAGATGGTTCCCTTTCCCACATTTGCAAGCTTTGCCACCAGATCCATTGTCGTTGCTTTGTAGCCGAATTGTGTAAAAGACTTCGTTGCCGCTTCCAGAATGAGCTTTTTCCGATCGACGGACATGTTTCCCACCTCGTTAAATTGACCGTTTGAACGTTTTAGTCATTTTGTACATAAGATAACTTATCACAGTCGCAAAGAAGATTCAAATGTTTTTTCTCTTTATTGGTGTTCCCTTTACAGAACGGGAACATGCAAAAAAACCTCCGTTTTACGATAACGGAGGCTGGTACGTTTCAAATATATAAGCCAGTGAATCATATACGGCGGCTTTTCCCTGGTCGATACAGTCGGGGATGCCCACCCCTTCGAAAGACGCGCCCGTCGCGTATACGCCCGGATAGGAAGCTTTCAGCGCATCTCTGAACTCTTTGATGCGCTCCTTATGGCCGACATGGTATTGCGGCATGCTTTCGTTCCAGCGGGTCACACAGGTCATTTCCGGTTCGCCATTTATTTTCATTACTTTTTTCAAATCTTCCATTACGATTTTAATGATCTCGTTATCTGAAAGATCTACGATGGATTCATCTCCGGCCTTTCCGACGTACGCTCTGAGAAGCGTTTTGCCCTCCGGCGCCGCGTGCGGCCATTTTTTATTCGTCCATGTGCAGGCCGTGATGGAGAAGTCGCTGTTTCTTGAGATAACGAATCCCGTACCTTCATGCTCCATCTTGACGGCACCCTCAGGAAAACCTAAGGCGACGTTGGCAACGGACGTAGAATGCATGTCTTTGAGACATGAAACCGCCGGCAGATCAGAAAGCATTTTCGCCGCGGCTTTATGCGGGGCTGTCACTATGCATCCTTCCGCATAGAGCACTTTGCCGTTATCAAGCGTCACGGAGTATCCCTTCTCCTCGCGGCCGATATGGGTGACTTTCGTGCCTTTCATCACTTTTGTCAGCGTAAGCTGCTTTTCCAGCTCCTCCACCAACGTTTGAAGCCCTGTCGTCAGCGTTAAAAACTGGCCCTGCTTTTTGGCCGTCAGCTGCTGTCCCGAAGGCTGCGGACGCGATTTTTTCATGCCGAGAATCAGGCTTCTGTGCTTCTGCTCAGTCTGATAAAATTGCGGAAACGTGGACATGAGGCTCAGCTTATCAATATCTCCGGCATAAATCCCTGATAATAGCGGTTCTATTAAATTCTCAACGACTTCGTCACCGACGCGTCTGCGGAAAAATTCACCCAGAGACTGATCTTCCTTCGGTTTGCTCGCAGGCAGGACAAAGTCAAGCGCCGCCCGCGCTTTTCCGGGAACAGAAAATAAACCGGTGGAGATGAACGGAGCGATTTTGGTCGGAATGCCCATCACCGCGCCCTTCGGCATCGGATGAAGCGTCTCGTTGACGAGCACGTAAGACTGGCCGGTCGCATTGTTGACGAGCAGATGCTCAAGCCCCAAATCCTTGACGAGCTGCGGCGCGCTTTTTTTCCTTTCCAAAAAAGAATCCGGGCCCCGCTCAATGATGTAGCCGTCTTTATGCGCCGTCTGAATTTTGCCGCCGGCTCTCGGGCCTGCTTCGATCAGGGTGACCTCAAGCGGCAGCTGTTTTTCTTTGATTTCTTTTTCCATGTAGAAGGCGGCGGCTAATCCCGTTATGCCGCCGCCGATGATGACCAGATGTTTTTTATCGCCACTCATTTTTATCGCCTTCTTTACCGTTTAATTCTACTTGTCCAGCTCTTTCAGCACGACCGCTGCAAGCGCGTCGATAAATTCAGGCTGTGCGTTCGGCATAGCCGGACGATAGTAGCTTGCGCCGACTTCTTCGGTCACAGCTTTGCATTCATAATCATTATCGTAAAGCACCTCTAAATGATCGGCAACGAAGCCTGCGGGCACGTATACAAATGCTTTATAAGGATGCTTTTGATACAGCTCGCGCGTGAGATCCTGCACATCCGGCCCGAGCCACGGATCAGGGGTGTTCCCTTCGCTTTGCCAGCCGACTGCGTAATCGGTAATTCCGGCGCCTTCGGCAATCAGTTTTGCGGATTCCTCCAGCTGGTCAGGATACGGATCGCCGTATTCTTTTATTTTTTCAGGAAGGCTGTGCGCTGAGACGATCAGCATCGCGTCATCCCGTTCTTCTTTCGGCATTGATTCATACGTTTTCTTCACCTGGCCGACCCAATAATCAACGAATTTCGGTTCATCATACCAGCTTTCAACAGACTTGATGGTCAAGCCGCCGAGCTTCTCCGCTTCTTCTTTCGCGCGTTTGTTGTATGACTGAACGCTGAATGTTGAAAAATGAGGGGCGAGCACAAGGCTGACAGCTTCTGTAATGCCGTCTTTATGCATGTCCGCCACCGCGTCTTCAATAAACGGTTCAATATGTTTTAATCCGATGTACACTTTGAATGTTACGTCATCCTGGATTTCATTTAAACGCTGTGCGAGCTTCTCCGCCTGCTCCTGCGTAATTTTTGCAAGCGGCGAAATGCCTCCGATCGCTTCATATCTGTCTTTTAAATCTTGAAGCATATGAGGCTCCGGCTTTCTTCCGCGTCTGATATGCGTATAATAACGTTCTATGTCCTCTTCTTTGTAAGGCGTTCCGTAAGCCATGACAAGAAGTCCCATTTTCTTTTTGCTGCTCATTTTGTTAAACACCTCTTTTGATGGTCTGTCTACCTTGATTTTGACAGGAAAATCTTCTTATAACCAACGATCTGCTCAGGAAGATTGTTCCGTTTTTTTGGCCGCGGAATATTCATGTACAAACGCCGTCAGCTTTTTCAGCGTTGCCGGCTTGACATCAGGGAATACGCCATGCCCTAAATTGAAAATAAACCCGTCCGTTTTCATGCCTTGATCAAGTATCGCTTTCGCTTTTTTCTCGATGACTTCCCAAGGCGCAAGAAGAAGCGACGGATCAAGATTGCCCTGAACCGTTTTTGTAATGCCTTGTTTTCTGGCGTCATCTATGCCGAGTCTCCAATCAAGACCGACGACATCAAGAGGAAGGTCATGCCAATCCCCGGCCAGGTGGCTTGCCCCTACGCCGAACATGATCAGCGGAACTTGCTCTGCTGAAAGCTCCCGGAAAATTCTGTCCATCACCGGTTTTATAAACTGCCGGTAATCTTCGCGGTTCAGCGCGCCGACCCATGAATCAAAGATCTGAATGGCTTTTGCGCCGGCGTTAATCTGTGCTTTCGCATAAACGATAATCATGTCCGCGAGCTTGTCCATCAGCATTTGCCACGCTTGCGGCATACTGTGCATAAACGCTTTTGTTTTGTTGTAATTTTTAGAAGGCCCGCCTTCAATCATATAACTGGCCAGCGTAAAAGGCGCTCCCGAAAAACCGATGAGCGGAACATTCAGCTGTTCGTTTACGAGTAATCGGATCGTTTCCAGCACGTAAGGAACATCCTGTTCGGGATTCAGTTCGCCGAGCTTTTCAATATCCGCAGCAGAGCGCACCGGCTGATCGATCACCGGGCCGATTCCGTTTTTTATTTCAACATCCACTCCGATATAAGGAAGCGGCGTCATAATGTCTTTATATAAAATGGCAGCGTCCACTCCGTACTGCTCGACCGGAAGCCTCGTCACATACGCGCACAGCTCGGGCTGATGCGTAATTTCGACTAAGCCGTACTTTTCCTTCAGCTTGCGGTATTCCGGCTGAGACCTCCCCGCCTGTCTCATGTACCAGACAGGGACGTGATTTGTTTTTTCTCCCCGTGCCGCTTTTAAAAACGTATCATTAAACGCTTCTCGTTTACTCATCTGAATTTCCACCTTTCCTCCTGCAACCATACGTTCGTGTTCTTCGCCCATTACACTATACCTTGTTTTTTCAAAAGCGTATAGAATTGAGGCTTAATGTTCAAAAAATCGCCGAATTCATGATTAAGAAGAAAAAAGCTTCGGCTGAACGTATTCCGTTCCCTCTCCTTCTTGATCCGTCTGTGAATTATATGGAACGACTTTGTATGAAGCCCCTGAAAACAGATTGGCGTACGGTATGTCAAAGCTGCCTTTTCCTTTCACAGAATCCAGAAGCTTGTCTTTTCCGTCTTTCTTCTCATATATTCGGTAAACAACCCGATCATCCTTTTGAATATCCCATTTTAATTGAACCGTAATCAGTCCCATCGCCTTAAATGTATAACGGGCCGACAGGGACTTTACCGCCTCCAGCTCAATCGGGCTGCCCAGTTCCTTCACATTTTCAGGCTTTTTGAATGTCCGGCCGTTTTCCCCCGCTTTTGTGACGATATCTTTAAAGAGTCTGACCGGGTATTGGCTTCCGCCTTTCAGGTAATGGGTTTTATCCGTTTTGTCATAGCCCATCCAGACGGCTCCCGTCAGTCCGGGAGTGTATCCCGCAAACCAGGCGTCCTTTGTCGCGCCGGGGACGCCGGGAAATGTGGTCGTGCCGGTTTTCCCCGCCAGGTCACCTTGATAGCTGCCTTGTGAAGCGGTTCCTTCTTTTACGACCTGCTGAAGCATTCTCGTCATATTCCATGCCGTCTGTCCGCTGAAGACGCGCGTTTTGCCGTTTTTAGGCCCGGACAACGTTTCTCCGTCTTCGTCCGTGATGTTCTCTATAAAAAATGGCTTCGTATACATTCCGTTTGCCGCAAAGGTATGATAAGCTCCGGCAAGCTGAAGCGGAGTAACGCCTTCAGACAGACCGCCAAGCGCAATCGCGAGTCCGTTGTCAGAAACGTTCATGCCGTTTTTCTCAAGATACGATTTTCCCGTATCTACGCCGATCTGCTTCAATGTCCAGACAGCGGGCGCATTTATGCTGTAAGTGATCGCATCCTGCATCGTCACTTCCCCCTTGTACTGTCCGTCATAATTTTTCGGTTCATACCCGTCGTAGGACGTGAGTTTGTCTTGGAGAAGCGAATACGGTTTGAACTTGTCTTCCTGCATGGCGGGCCCGTATACGGCAATCGGCTTAAACGTTGAGCCCGGCTGACGCTTCGCCGTAACCCTGTTGTATCCTTTTGTCACGTAGTCGCGTCCGCCGACCGCCGCGCGCACGCCTCCGGTTTTATTATCAATAAAGACGGCGCTTCCCTCTGCCGCTTGATCCGTCCCCGGAAAATAGCCGCTTTCCTTCATGAGGGTGTATGCTGTTTTCTGCAGCTTGGAATCAAGTGACGTCCGGATCGTATAGCCGCCTTGAAGCAGCTGTTCACCTGACATCGAATAACGGTCTTCCGCCTCCTTGATGACAAGATCAATATAACTGTCAAACCAAGGCGTTTCTGATGTTTTCTTGACATGAAGCCCCAATGTCCGGCCCTGGGCTCTGACGGCTTCCTTGGCGCTGATATAGCCTTGGTCGTTCATCATTGCAAGAATCGTATCGCGGCGTTCTTTATTTTTATCCGGATGCTGAATCGGCGAATAAAGAGATGGCGCCTTCGGAATCGCTGCCAGAACGGCTCCTTCCGCAACGGTTAAATCTTTTACTTCTTTATTAAAGTAGTAGTGGGACGCGGCTTGAATGCCGTAAACGCCATGGCCGAAATAAAGCTGGTTCAGGTACATTTCAAGCAGCTTGTCCTTGCTGTAATCACGCTCAAGATTGATGGCGATAATGACTTCCTTCGTCTTGCGCAAAAATGTTTTATCATGAGTCAGAAAAATGTTTTTCGCCAGCTGCTGGGTGATCGTGCTTCCGCCCTCCACCTTGCCGCCTGCTAAAACATCCCGGAACACCGCCCGGCCGACAGACTTTACATCAATGCCGTGATGTTCGTAAAACCGTTTATCTTCAACGGCGATAAAGGCATCTCTCACATCTTCCGGAACCTGCTGAATGGATACCGGCTCGCGATTTTCCGTATAGAGGCTCGCGATTTCATCACCGTTTTGATCGACGATTTTTGAAGATGCGTGCAGTATTAATTTCTTTTCATCGATGACATAATGGCCGAGAAATATAATGATAATGTATCCGATTAACGCGAGAAAAGCGGTTGCCGCCGCAATTACAGCCGGAATAAAGAATCTTTTTTTCTTTTTCAGCATAAGTCACCTCGCCTTTCTTAACTTGTAGTATGGGAAATATTGTTTCGAATTATGTCAGAATGAGTCGCCAATAGAAACTTATACCACTCTTTTGATATACTAGCAAGCAGGAGGTGGCTGATATGAAGGTTTATATTACATACGGGACAGCCGATTTTTTAAAGACGATTGCAAAGAAACACCCGAGTGAGAATATGGTGCTGATGCAAGGGGAGGAAAATGCGGTCTTAATTCATGAAACAAATGGAGAAACCGTTTTTCAGGCGCCCCATTCATATGAGAGCATCGACAGCGTCGGGGAAATCAAAAAGCCGGGCTACGCCGTCCTCAACAACATCGCCGTTACCCAGGAAGGCCGTCCGCTGTTTGAAAACCGGTTTAAAAACCGCGCCGGAAAGGTGGAAAATGAACCCGGTTTTCAAGCCATCCGCGTATTAAGACCGCTCGAAGGCGATACGTATGTCATTTTGACCCTGTGGGAAGAGGAAAAAGCCTTTCAGGATTGGCAGCAGTCAAACTCTTATCAGGAAGCTCATAAAAAACGCGGAACATCTGCCGGCATCGACACGACGTCTATTTTCTCCCGGCCGTCTTATGTAACCGCTTATTACGCAATAGACTGAAAACCGCCGGAGATTCTCCGGCTTTTTTGATGTCCCGATTTTTCGCATCCTTCTTTGCACCTTCCGCCCGCCTATGAATAACCTGTAGCAATCCTATTTATAAACGGAGTGGTTCAATTGGGGATCGGCGTCTACTCGGTACATCTGCTTTATGTTGCTTTTATCGCGGCCATTATCGTTTTTATGCTTCTCAGAAAAGATACAACCTTTATTTCACTTGCCGGCATTTTTGTGATTGCGCTATGGACGACGCATTCATTCTCCGCTTCGGTCAGCAGCCTGTTTCACAGCTTCACGTATGCCGCCGGAGAATTACTGCCGACGATTTTTATCATTTGTTTTATCGTGGCGATGAGCGGCCTTTTGACCGAAACCGGTATTAATGAAGCGATGATTTCTCCGTTTGCAAAGCTGATGAAAGGGCCGGCTGTCGCGTATTGGGTTATCGGCTGTCTGATGTTTGCCATCTCTCTTTTTTTCTGGCCGTCACCAGGGGTGGCGCTGATCGGCGCTGTGCTGCTTCCCGCAGCGATCCGGGCGGGCCTTTCTCCGATCGCCGCGGCTATGGCGATGAACCTGTTCGGCCACGGATTCGCTTTATCGGGGGATTACGTCATTCAGGCGGCTCCGAAATTAACGGCCGATGCCGCGGGCATTCCCGTGAGCGATGTCATGCAGGCAAGTATTCCGCTCGTTTTGATCATGGGGTTAACGACGACAATCACCGCTTTCTTCCTCATCATGCGGGATCGAAAAAAAACGAAGGCCCCCCTCTCCTTGGACAGCTCCGGTTCTTTGGACACAAGTATGTATCTGCCGAAAAAACTCAGGGTGATCCTGGCGGTTTTCATTCCGCTTGTTTTTCTCGCCGATATTATCTGCATGATCGTATACCGTCTGCAAGGAAACGATGCGACGGCACTCGTCGGAGGAACCGCGATCGGCATTCTCCTGATCATTCATTTCATTGTATATAAAGAGCGGCATTTAGAAAAGATCACCGAGTATTTTATCGGCGGTTTTCAATTCGGCTTTAAAGTATTCGGCCCCGTCATTCCGATCGCGGCCTTCTTTTATCTCGGTGACGCGGGGTTTAAAAGTATTTTGAACACCCCGCTGCCGAAAGGATCTGCGGGGATCGTCAATGACCTCGGATTGGCCCTGTCCCATTCTTTTCCGATGTCCGGAGAATTCGCCGGCATCGCCCTGACCGCAGTCGGTGCGATTACCGGGCTCGACGGGTCAGGGTTTTCCGGTATATCTCTTGCAGGCTCGATGGCAAAGCTGTTTTCCGCCGCGCTTCATACGGACCCGGCCGTTTTAACAGCGCTGGGACAGATTTCAGCGATCTGGGTCGGGGGCGGAACATTGGTCCCTTGGGCACTGATTCCCGCTGCGGCTATTTGTAAAGTTGATCCGTTTGAGCTTGCCAGGAAAAACTTTATCCCGGTTGCGGCCGGGCTAGTCGTCACAACGATCGCCGCCATCATCATTCTTCCGTAGCAAAAGGATTGAAATCTTCTGACATTTTCTATACAATCATGGGAAAAGCAGACGAGGGGGCATCGCTTTTGACGTTAACGACACTTCAAAAAAGCTTAAACGCTCAGCTTGACGGGCTGTATGAGGAAATGGTTGAAATCAGGCGTCACCTTCACATGAATCCCGAGCCATCCTTTAAGGAGAAAAAAACACCGGCGTCCATCGCCTCATTTTATGAAAAGCTCGGCGTTCCCATCCGGACGAATGTCGGGGGCAACGGTGTCACAGCCTATATTGAAGGGAGTGAACCGGGACCGGTCGTGGCACTCAGAGCTGATTTTGACGCTTTGCCGATACAGGATGAAAAAGATGTGCCCTATGCTTCACAAATTCCCGGCGTCATGCACGCCTGCGGGCACGACGGCCATACGGCGGCTCTGCTTGCGGTCGGAAAAGTGCTGTACCGCAACCGGGAAAAACTGAAAGGGTCATTTGTGATGATCCACCAGCACGCCGAGGAATTATCTCCCGGCGGAGCAAAAGCAATGATTGAGGATGGCTGCCTCGAACATGTCAATGCCATTTTCGGCACACACCTATGGGCGACTGAACCCGTCGGAACGGTCTTATGCCGCCCGGGCGCAGTGATGGCCGCCGCTGACGGCTTTACGATTAAAGTCATCGGCAAAGGCGGCCACGGCGCGATTCCTCACGATACGAAGGACGCCGTTTTAATCGGCTCACAAATCGTCACGGCTCTTCAGCATATCGTCAGCCGGCGGGTAAATCCGGTGCAGCCGGCCGTCATCTCAGCCGGCTCGTTCATCGCTGAAAATCCGTTTAATGCGATTGCCGATCAGGCAGTTATATCAGGCACCGTCCGCTCGTTTGACGAAAGTGTGCGCAGCCTGCTCGAAGCAGAAATAGAAGCCGTCGTAAAAGGAATCTGTTCCATGCACTCCGCTTCCTATGAATATCGTTTCAAGCGCGGTTATCCCGCCGTCGTTAATCATCCTGAGGAAGCAGCGCACGCGGCGGCAGCCGCAGCGGAAACAGAGGGCGTCTCGAAGGTCATTGAAGGAGAGCCGCAGATGGCCGGAGAAGATTTTTCTTATTATCTGCAGCATACAAAAGGCGCATTTTTCTTTACGGGGGCCGCTTTAGAAAACGCGGAAACCATTTATCCTCATCATCATCCGAAATTTGATTTTAATGAAAAAGCGATGCTGACGGCCGCCAAGGTGCTTATCGGTGCCGCGGTGAGCTACCCCCGCTGACATAAAAAAAAACAGCCGGTACATTACGTACCGGCTGCTGTGATTCTTAAATGAAAAACGTGTCTTGCCGTCTCACCGAGCTGTGACAGCAGTTTATAATTGGCCGCTCCGCCCACGGCGGCTCCGACGACCGGCAAAAGCTGAAACAACTTCACCACGTCCAGATAATCGCGGTATTCCTGCTGAAAAACTCTCCAATCGACATCATGCTTTTTCGAATCCCATTGTTCAATCATTGAGTATATGCGTTTCCGCTGTTCACCGCTTGAGAAAGCCAGCTGAAAAATAAACAGCAAAAACAATCGCTCATCCCTGTCTTTGACATCATAGCCGTAAATGGAGGCAAGATCGAACAGACATTTCATTTTAATGGATAGCAGCAAAGGAAAATCAGCCATCCCTAAAAAAATTCCGCCGGCCCCCGTACCGATACCTTCGGCTGCCGCGACCTTTTGGTACGATGCGATGGTTTGTCTGGCGAGGGCATCTTTTTCAGCAAGCGTCATACCGTGTGTATCCCGCTTGCTTTTCACCAGATTTGAACCCGCCATTGTTGCTTCGGTCATTTTTTTTATGCTTTCTGTGATAACGGCATGAATTTTATCGGGAATCCGCTCATTTATTTTCGCCTGCATTCCTTTAGAAAAACGTTCAAGCATAGAATCTTTGCGCAAAAAACGCGCTTTCCATTGCAGTGCTTCCTGTATCAGCTGCTGATCGTCGGTCATCTGTGTCTCCTTCTTTCATTGAGGTTTCAAAAACCCGATAGATTACAGCTTGCCGTACTTTTTCAATCTTCCGCCCATATACGAAGGCATGATCACAAAAATCAGAACGGCTGAAGCAACAGCCGCATACAGCGCCCCGCTGACTCCCGCGGCATAGGCTGACGCTGCACAGAACAGCAGCGCCTGCACGGTTAACGCCGATTTCATCAGCGAAAAGAAACTTTGCAGCTTCGCTTTCTGATTGACCGGGTAAAGCTCCTGCAGAGAAAGATGATGAAAATGCCCGAACAGCGGCAGAAGCTGTATTCCCGTAATAAAGACGGTAAATACGGTTAACGCCGCCGTTATCCACGGATTTGCGGAAACGAGCATAATAATCAGGATAAAAATAATCGTGAGCCTGACCTGAATGCCAAGATAATCATTTGAACGCAGAAAGGCCCGCGCATACATATAGGAGAACGTTTTCCGCTGTTCAAACGGAATCATTCTGAGCAAAAAGTCGAGATACGCCCGGCGTTTTGCCTGTTTTTTCAGGTGAGGCACATCGGTAAACAGATTGGCGATTCTGTAAAACCGCTGCTTCCTTCTTAATTCATATTCAATATGGGCTTCCCATTTTAATGATTTATGTTTTGCGGCCGATGTAAAATACACATAAAGGCCGGCCATCACAATGTAGACGGCGGCAGCGTACACATAAAACGACTGTAAGACGAAGTATAAAAGCAGCATATTGCAGATAAAGCGTATGACCGCATCCATCATTTTCATGCTTCTGTCATTCATAAACGTCATCCGCCACTCCATGGCCTGATTCCACGCTTTTACCGCCAGCATCTGAATAAATACGGCGGCATACGACGCAAGCGACGCCCCCGGACTTACAGCGAAAAACAGGGGCATGCATACAACCGACAGGGCAATAAGCGGAAACAGCTGTGACAGATAGCTGTACTTAAATGAATTCTTAAAGTATGTCCCCATTTTCGGTTCAAGCGGCAGCAGAAACACGAGGTCCGCTTCCTTTAACAGCGTCCGGACGTATGAACCGGTCAGCACAAATGAAAAGAGCACCGCCATCACCCAAAATGACGGAAAATGAACGGGAATGTCTTTGACCCACTTGCTGTACCAGCTTGCCGCGCCGGCAATAAAAAAGATCAGCACAATGACGAGATGATCATTGAGCATATATTTCATATACATTCTGGTTTCCTTTATATGCTCTTCAAGCCGGGACTGCCAAATCGTAGACATATTATTCATGGCCGGCGTCTTCCTTCGTCAGTTCAATATACAAGTCATCAAGAGCTGCGTCTTCCATGCCGAACTGCTCTCTCAGTTCTTCCAGTGTGCCGCTTGCCCGCACTTCGCCGTTATGTAAAATAATGAAAGCGTCACAGTAGCGCTCTGCCGTAGCCAGGATATGCGTTGACATCAGCACGCTTGATCCGGCTTTTTTTGCGGCGTCCATCCGCTCCAGCAATGCATTGATCGCAAGCGGGTCAAGGCCGAGAAACGGCTCGTCAATGATATAAAGCGAAGGCTCCGCGAGAAACGCGCACATGATCATGACCTTCTGCTTCATCCCTTTGGAAAAGTGAGCGGGAAACCATTTCAGCCTTTTTTCCATTCTGAATTCTTTCAGAAGCGGAGGAAGCCTTTTTTCAAGCGTTTCTTTGGAAAGGCCGTACGCCATGGCCGTCAGCTCCAAATGCTCCTTGAGCGTCAGTTCTTCATACAGCACCGGCGTTTCTGGGATGTACGTAAATTGCGAGCGGTAGCTTTCCTTATCCTCCGAAAACGTCTTGCCGTTCAGCTCAATCGAGCCTTTATGCGGGTCCATTAATCCGATAATATGCCGGATCGTCGTGCTTTTGCCCGCGCCGTTTAATCCGATGAGTCCGACAATCTGGTTCGGCTCAAGGGTGAATGAAACATTTTTTAAGACCGGGTTTCTCGTATAACCGCCGGTTAAGTCTTTTACCGATAGCAGAGACATAATTTCTCCCCTTCTGATTCGTTTTTCTTCATAGTACCAAAAATAAAGTCTGATTTGAAACGATTCCCTTTTTTTCTCACGTGAAAAGTGTGCATAGTTATCGTTTTGGCGGACATCATAATGTATGTAGAAGGAAACAGCTTTAATCAACTGAAAATGAGGTGTTTATAAAAGACGTCTTAGAACAGTTGGATGAAAATCAACATGTCCTGTGCTTACAATTTCTTCACACACTGCTTTGATGATGTTCTTCATTCATGATGAAATAATCAAATGAGGTGTTTGTCCCAGGAATGATTAAGCAGACCCATAAGTCTTCATTTTAAAAACAAATGAGGTGCTTACAAAAGGCATATTCAATTTTCTGTGATAAAGCTCGTACTTCTGCATCAGGGTGAACGCGCAGCCGTTCATCCTGTTTTTTGTTTTGGCCGTTTTTGTGGTACGATGAGAATATACATATATTTCTTTTCAGGGAGGAAACCCATCTATGCACAAAGCGGACGATTGTATTTTCTGCAAAATCATTGCCGGTGACATTCCGTCTTCAAAAGTATACGAAAATGAACACGTCGTGGCGTTTCTTGATATCAGCCAGGTCACAAAAGGCCATACGCTCGTGATTCCGAAAACACATATCGAAAACGTGTACGAGTTTACGCCTGAGCTTTCTAAAGAATATTTTGAAGCGGTGCCGAAAATCGCACGCGCCATCCGCGATGAATTCGAGCCGATCGGGCTGAATATTCTCAATAACAACGGTGAAAAAGCGGGCCAATCGGTGTTCCATTTTCACATGCATATCATTCCGCGTTACGGAAAAGGCGACGGTTTCGGGGCTGTCTGGAAGACCCACGCCGATGACTATACGCCTGACGATCTTCAGGAGATCGCTTCAACCGTCAGAAAACGGCTTGCCTCATCTTAAAGATGAGGTTTTTTTGCGTCCGGAAACACAAAAAACATAAATTATATATTTTTATATCAAAAAAATCAAAAAATTGTGATAGGATAATTGTATTATTTCTTACACTAAAGCGGAAAACAGGGAGAGATCGTAAACATGGAACGTACAACGAATTTCAATGCAGGACCCGCAGCCCTTCCACTGGATGTGCTGCAAAAAGCACAAAAAGAATTTGTCAACTTCAATGATACCGGCATGTCCGTCATGGAGCTGTCCCACCGGAGCAAAGAATATGACGCGGTGCACCAAAAAGCCAAAAACCTTCTGAAAGAACTGATGGATATTCCCGACGATTATGATATTTTATTTCTTCAAGGCGGCGCAAGCCTTCAATTCTCCATGCTGCCGATGAACTTTTTAACGCCGGAAAAAACGGCGCACTTCATCGTAACGGGCGCATGGTCTGAAAAAGCACTCGCCGAGGCGAAACTGTTCGGAAACACATCCGTCACGGCAACAAGCGCAGATTCAAACCACAACCACATACCGGAAGCGGACCTCTCAGGAATCAAAGACGGCGCCTACTTGCATATTACGTCAAACAACACGATTTTCGGAACGCAGTGGAAAGAGTTCCCGAATTCACCGATCCCGCTCGTAGCCGACATGTCAAGCGACATCCTGAGCAGAAAAATTGATGTCAAAACGTTTGATGTCATCTATGGCGGAGCCCAAAAAAACCTCGGGCCGTCCGGCGTCACGGTCGTCATCATGAAAAAATCATGGCTTGAAAACGAAAACGCCAACGTCCCTAAAATTTTGAAATACTCCACTCACACAAAAGCCGATTCACTGTATAATACGCCGCCTACATTTGCGATTTATATGCTGAGCCTCGTCCTTGAATGGCTGGCTGAAAACGGCGGTGTCGAAGCGGCTGAACGGCGCAATCAGGAAAAGGCCGATGTCCTGTACGGCACAATCGACGCAAGCGGCGGGTTTTACGCGGGGCATGCCGCAAAAGACAGCCGTTCTCACATGAACGTCACGTTCACCCTCCGCGACAGCAGTCTTACGAAAAAATTCGTTGAAGAAGCGAAAGCGGCTAAAATGACCGGACTCGGCGGCCACCGCTCAGTCGGAGGCTGCAGGGCGTCTATCTACAACGCCGTCAGCCTGGCTGATTGTGAAAAACTGGCTCAGTTTATGAGAAAGTTCCAGCAGGAAAACGAATAAATTTCTTCTAACATAACGGTTCCTTTGATATACTGTTTGCATATCAATTTTTCCGGCCATCGCAATAAATGACGAGCATATTATTGGATGGCGAAAAAGCTTAGCAGAGGAGAGCTTAGTATGAAAACAAAAGAATTAGTCATTATGGCCCTGTTTGCGGCAATCGGAGCGGTGCTTCATTCCATTATGCCGCCGGTATTATTCGGAATGAAACCCGATATGATGCTTGTGATGATGTTTATGGGTATTCTGTTATTCCCCCGTGTGCAGAACGTGCTGATGATCGGGATTGTTACGGGAATCATTTCCGCACTCACGACATCTTTTCCGGGCGGACAGCTTCCGAATATCATTGAAAAACCGGTAACGGCGTTTCTGTTTCTCGCGCTGGCGCTTTTGGTGAAGAAGAGCGTGAAAACAGCGGCCGCCGCCGTCATTACGATAGCCGGCACCTTCATCTCCGGTTTGCTCTTTTTGGCGCTGGCCCTTCTGATTGTCGGCCTGCCGGGCGGATTCACCGCATTGGTGCTCGCGGTCGTCCTTCCGGCGGCTGCGCTGAATACGATCGCCATTATCATTATGCATCCGATTGTGCAGACGATCTTAAAACGGTCCAATATGATTGAAACGGTGTAATAACCGCATACCGAAACCTCTTCCGGCCGGAAGAGGTTTTTTAATGTGTTTCAGCATGTTTTATACGAGAAGTTTTGTGAAAAAGATAAGGAACAATGCGAGGGCGGTTCCTGCTGAGCAGACAATGGCCTTCTGGCGGACGACCCGCTTCGGCGGATAAGAAGCGGCCTGGCCGAGCAGTTTCAGGTAATAAACGGCGCCCGCCGCAAAGACAAGAGCCATACAAGATAAAACAATCATAAAGACAGACAACCTTCTCCCTCCTTTTCCCTTAAAAAATATGCTAAAATAAAGCAAGCTATGTATAGAAGTTTATTCTTCTGAACAAAAATGATAAAAGTTATGAGAAAAAAAACGGGGTGATTTCAAATGGCTGACGGACGTTCCCTTTTAACAGGCCTTTTCGTAGGCGGATTGATCGGAGGCGCAGCGGTGTTACTCTCGGCTCCTTCATCCGGAAAAGAGCTGCGGGGCAAAATCAAAGCGAATTGCAATTCAATTGAGGACACAATCAAACGGTTAAAAAAAGACGGAATGGCGCTTAAGGATCAGCTTGTCCAAACGGCGAAAGAAAGCGCAGAAGTCATTAAAGACGTAGGCGGAGAGCTTCAGACCAGCATTAAAAGGTGGCAGGAGGAAATCAAGCCGCACCAGCAGGATCTCCAAAAGGAAATCGCTGATATCGAAGAGAAAATCAGACAGCTGGAGAAAACCTTACAAAACTAATATCCTATACAACCAAAAAAAGTGCGGACATATTGCGTTCCGCACTTTTTTTTGCGGTTTAAAGCCTTTCCCAGCAACGGATTAAGAATTTATTATAAAATTCTTAAATTTTCATCTTTATTAATCTTTATTTTATTGGCATAATAGAGGAAAAGAAAATGTGAAGCAGGTGATCTGTATTGAATCGTGTTGAACCGCCTTACGATCTAAAAGAAGCTTTAATCTATACCCAAAAAATGGCGCAGCTGTCCAAAGCGCTCTGGAAATCTATCGAGAAAGACTGGCAGAATTGGCTGAAGCCGTACGACCTTAATATTAATGAGCATCATATATTATGGATTGCCTATCAGCTTAAAGGAGCTTCTATTTCAGAAATCGCCAAATTCGGCGTTATGCACGTATCAACTGCATTTAACTTTTCAAAAAAGCTTGAAGAACGGGGATATCTGAAATTTTCCAAGCGGCTGAATGATAAACGGAACACGTACATTCAGTTAACAGAAGAAGGGGAAAATGTATTCGAAAGCCTGCTTGAGGAGTTTGATCCGTCGAGAAACGCTGTGTTTAAAGGCTCACAGCCGATCTACCACTTATTCGGGAAGTTTCCTGAGGTTGAAGAATTAACCTGTGTCATCCGCCACATTTACGGAGAAGATTTTATGGAGATATTCGAGAAATCATTGACAAACATAAACAATGATTTTGATAGTGAAGACGGAAGGCTGAAGAAAAAAACGGACGAATCGGCTGTCCATGAAACGGCTGAAGAGCTGGAACCGATCAACAGTTAATCAAAGTGCTTCATAATCTCAATAAATTCTTCCATCAGCGCTGTATAAAGCCCCTGCTCATACAGAGCAAAAATCGTTTCATGAACATCTAATTTTTCGTTCAGCTGTCCCGCAAAAAGCGCAAGGAGCTTGTCAAACGTCACAAAGCCTTGCGCTTTTTGCGACTCCAGCTCGTCCTCCAATTCGCGGCAGATCCGCCCGACCTCTTCTCCTTCTTCTTCGGTCAGCCCTTTTTCAATCATCATCGCATAAAAAGGGTACTTATCCATATCCACCGTTTTCACCAGCAATTGTATGTAATATTCTAAACGCCCGATACGCTGATCCATTGAATCCATCCGTTTCACTTCTTTCTATCTTTAATCTTATTTTAGCTGATAATGAACGGAGAAGAAAGGTTAAACCGTACATTTCCATGTTTCACCGAGCTCTTCTGTTCTTCTCTTTCCAGGTTTATTTTTTTCTTTAAAAAAGGATTGATTTTTTCTCCTGAAGAGAGTAAATTATTTTGAGATTGTATTCCATCTTTGTACGGAAGGATGACTCTGATGAATTGCTGGAAAACCATTAATCTGATCAAAGATTATGGTGCGGTTCGTTTATTATTGACTGCTGTAGGTTTTATGATCCTGTTTTTTATATGCAACTTCTTGGCATTCGGGCTGCTGCGTCCGAATATCAGTTTAAGTGACGGGCACGTGTTTGCTTTTTGTGTTCTGCTCGTTGTTACTTTATTTGTACATAAAGTCATACATGTCCTGCCGATGATCTGTAAAAAAAGAAAAAAGGAAATGAAAATGTACTTCTTGCGGATGCCGACATGGAAAGGCATACCAAAAACAACGATGCTGATTTCAACGATCAGCCCGTTTTTATTCATTACGCCGTTATTGTTTTATGCCGGACTGGCATTTCCGAGACACGCTCATTACTTTTATATGATTTCGAGTATTCATGCGGGGTATTGCCTGCCTGATCTTCTGTTTGCGCTCCATCTGGTCAAAGCGCCCAAATCATGTCTGATTGACCAGGAATCCGACGGTTTTGATATTTTAGTAAAAAAAGTGCCGGAGTCTTGATGTCCCGCTGATTTTTCAGGTTACATTCTATCTTTTTTAATAAATATTTGGTAATGTAATATGGGAGCAGTTCAGAGAGAGGGGGAATCTCCCATCATTTTATTCTATTTTATCGTGGCTGCCCTGTTTATTCTTTATTTCATAAACAGGCTCACAAATACATTATGCCTTGTCAGAGAGATTCCTGAAGACCGGCAGGATAAGGTATTCCGTTTTATTAATGTATCTATTTTAATTTTACTGATCTCTTCATTCGTCGAGATCTCCTTTACTGTGTAAACAGGCAAAAAATATGGCTGACGGAGGTCTGACCCCCGACAGCCATATTTTTTTCTTAATAAAGCCAAGAAGCGCCGATGATGATCAATAAGATGAACAGAACAACCAATAATGCAAAACCGCCTGCAAATACTTCACCCATCTCCAAAAGCACCTCCTACAAAACGTTTTATTTTTCCAATTACATCATATGCAATTTACTTCTGAAACGATTAGGCGCCCGGGTAAGAAAACGGACCGCTTTTAGAAAAAGCGATCCGTTTCGCTTAACAAATGTAAGCTGCACCTACGATGATAAGCAATATGAACAGTACTACGAGCAGTGCGAAACCGTTTGAATATCCTCCGCCCATGGTTCATTACCTCCTTTTCATGATCAATATATTTGTATGTATCAGGAAAAAGTTTGACTAGACGAATGCCCTTTATTTAAAATCTTTTTACAGAAAGCCACAATATGTTATGATACGCATATGCAATTTAATTTGGATGATTAGGAGTGTTTAATGGAATGAAGAAAATCGCGATAGCAGCTATTACGGCAACGAGCGTCCTGGCTCTCAGCGCTTGCAGCAGCGGCGACAACGACGTGATTGCCAAGACGGATGCCGGAAATGTAACAAAAGGCGAGCTCTACACGAACATGAAAAAAACCGCGGGCGCAAGTGTGCTGACACAGCTCGTACAAGAAAAAGTATTAGCAAAAAAATACAAAGTATCGGATAAAGAAATCGATACCAAGCTGAAAGAGTACAAAACGCAGCTCGGCGATCAGTACAGCGCCCTTAAACAGCAGTACGGCGAAGATTACCTGAAAGATCAGGTGAAGTATGAACTGCTTGCACAAAAAGCGGCGAAAGACAACATCAAAGTGACTGACTCCGATACGAAAGAATATTACGACGGCTTAAAAGGTAAGATCCGCGCGAGCCACATCCTTGTCGCTGACAAAAAGACAGCTGACGAAGTGGAGAAAAAGCTGAAAAAAGGCGAGAAGTTTGAAACGCTTGCGAAAGAATATTCAACTGACAGCTCAAAAGACAACGGCGGCGACCTTGGCTGGTTCGATAAAAAGTCAATGGATGAAACATTCAGCAAAGCTGCATTCGGCCTGAAAGTCGGACAAGTCAGCGATCCGGTCAAAACAAAATTCGGTTATCATATCATCAAAAAGACAGAAGAACGCGGCAAATATGATGACATGAAAAAAGAACTGAAAGAAGAAGTTCTTAAGCAGAAATTAAACGACAACTCAGCTGTACAGGCGGCGATTCAAAAAGTCATGAAAAAAGCTGACGTAAAAGTTGAAGACAAAGACTTAAAAGACACGTTTAACACTTCAACATCATCATCTTCTCAATCTAAATAAAAAAAACTGTGCGGGCTCTCGGCGAGCCGCACAGTTTTTTTATGCGATCGAATGATTGGAGTTTTCTTCCGCATCCCCGTTTTCACTTGCGGGCGCCGCCATACGGCGCTCGCGTTCCTGTTCCATCCGTTCAATATACACCCTTCCTTCTTTTTCAATAAACGACTGATCAAGCTTTTCCTCTTCTTTAGCTGTTGTGAAAAGCTTATAAGCGCTGAAAATAATTCCGATAATGCAAAGGTATACCCACCAAGGAAAAAATAGCACGTCGGTTTCCTCCCTTTTTCACCCAGAGTCTTTATTCTAAGCTATGCTTGATAAAGACAAGTTATGAGAGCTGAACGTAAAAAAGACCGATCATAGAGAATCGGCCTTTTTATCTTATTGATGGAAAGTCGGTTTGTAGAAAGAACGGTTTTCAAGCGCAAATACACGCTCTGTGTATTCGCCCGGCTTCACCCGTTCCAGCGCTCTGTCCATCATGATCATTTTTGCATCCAGATTATCAATGTAGTGCAGAATTTCCGCTTCTTTCACCATCGGCGGTTTCGGGCTTCCCCATTCCGCTTTTCCGTGATGGCTTAAAATCAAATGCTTCAGAATCAGCACTTCTTCAGCGTCAATCTGAAGCTCTTCGGCTGCTTTTGAAAGCTCTGTCACCATGATCGAAATGTGCCCGAGCAGATTCCCTTCCACGGTGTACGTTGTGGAGACGGGGCCCGAAAGCTCTTTTACTTTGCCGAGATCATGCAGAATGACTCCGGCATACAGTAAATCCCGGTCAAGAGACGGATACAGATCGGCAATCGCTTTTGCCAGGTTCAGCATGGACACTACATGATACGCGAGCCCGGAGACGAACTCATGGTGGTTTTTAGCCGCAGCCGGGTAATCCATAAACTCAGCCGCATATTTTTTGACCAGATGTCTCGTGATCCGCTGGATGTTTGGGTTTTTCATTTCAAAAATGTATTGAGTGACGGTTTCCATCATTTCATTTTTCGGAATCGGCGCCGTTTCCAGAAAATCATCAATGCTGACATTTTCATTTTCGCCGGCCGGCCGGATGTTTCTGAGCTTAAGCTGGTTTCGTCCGCGATAGTGATGGACATCTCCGATCACCTTCACGATCGTCTGCGCCGCGTACGTTACTTCATCAGTCGGCTTGGCATCCCACAGCTTCGCTTCGATATCTCCCGATTGGTCCTGCAGCATTAACGTCAGGAATGGTTTTCCGTTGCTTGCGATTCCCTTAGTCGAAGATTTAATCAGAAAGTATTGATCGACCTGCTCGCCGACCTCGTGCAGCATAATACCTTTTGCCATTCTATTAAAAGCTCCCTCCATATCTTACATAATACCAGTATAGCACATACCTCTTTTTTGAAAATAAACTCTTTTATGACAGGAGCCGCATGACTTGTCCGCTGTGAAAAGACCGGCTGACATGCTCATGGCAGGTGAAATAAAGTATCTGCCGCCCGCCTTCTGAAAGCTGATTCAGCACATCAAACAGCCGCTGCAGCCGCTGCCTGTCAAAATGGACAAAACTGTCATCAAGTAAAAACGGCAGTGATACCGCAGATTCCCTCTCTGACGCAAGGGCAAAACGAATCGCCGCATAAAGCTGCTCGCATGCCGCCTGTGAGAGTTCGCCTGCAGAAAACACCGTTCCGTCTTTCCGCATGACCATAATGGAATCATCAGCCTCGGAGAAATACAATTTGTGATAGCGTCCGTCCGTAAGCGGTCCGTATAAGGCACCGGCGGTTTCTAACAGACGGGGAAGCGTCACTTTTTTATGCCGCTCCATTTTTTCCCTTATAATGTGTCTGACCGTCTGTAATGCAGCCCACTCTTTTGCGGTTTTTTTCACGCGCTCCTTCTGCATTTCTGTCTGCTGTTTTAAATCGGATACAAGCCCCGAGGACTCCAGCTGCTCTTGTTTCACCGTTAATAAAGCGGTTTGCTCACGGAGCTGGGCGCTTTTTTCCTCAAGCGTTCTTTTCTCTGTTTCCTTCTGAACGACTGTATGTTCAAGTTCGGACACTGTGCGGCTCATGTACGTCTCCAGCTGTTTTCCGCCTATGCCGGACAAGTGCGTTTTGATTTCGCGCAGCTGCCGCTCTGTTTCCCGGCGGCTTTCATTCAGCCTGGCGAGTTCACAAAAGTGTTCGCGGTTTTTTGCGCCTGCCGCCATGAAAAGCTGTTTGACCTGCTGTTCGTAATAATGAACTTCTTCGTTTAATTCACGCATTTGCTCTTGTGCATGCAGCAGATCCGTTTCGAGCGCCTGTTTTCGTTTTGCTTCCTCACGGGCCCGTTCCGCCTGCGCCAGCAAAACGTGCAGTCTTTCTTTTACGGACAGCTCCCTTCCGTCTGAAGGACTCAGCTTTTTGACCCGGTCCTCAAATGCTCTTTGCAGCTTTTGCAGCCTGCCCGCTTCAATGGTCAGCTCATGCTTGTTAAGGATTTCTTTTTTGACATCTTTCATCACATGATATGCGTCAAGAAGATGGGAAGGACTTCCTGAAAACCCCAGTTCATTCATAAAAAGTTCCGCCTGTTTTTCAGACGGCGCCATTTCGGCCTCCCATTCTTCATATTGGCGGATGACTCTTTCATATGCCGCTTCTTTCTGTTCAAGCACGGCTTGATCCGCAATCAGCTGCTGCCGGTGCCGGCCGTCACGCCAAAGCTCTTCCTGCAGAAGATCAGCCGCTTCTTTGGAGATCGTGGGCTTCTTTTTCTTGTGTCCGGGTCCTCCTCTTTCTGACGGCAGCGGTTTTTGCATGCCTGACAGCATATACAGCAGCAGAGCACCGGTAAAAAGGGCGGCGGGCAGCCATTCCTTTAACATAGCGAAAATCGCAATGAACAGAATGCCCGCACCGAGAAAGAGCTTTTTTTGTTTGGCGCGCTGTTTTTCCAGATGCTGAACATGTGCCTGCCATTCGTTCCCTTCTGTATCAGCCGTTTGCTTATATGATTGTAAAGCGGCTTCTTTTTCTTTCCTGACAGCGGGGTCCAAAATGTTTTCCGCCGTCACGGCATGTTTTCGTTCGGCTTCTTCCAGCTCCAGCCGCGCTTGTTCGAAAATCGCATCAAGCTGTGTCTTTCTTTCTCTTGCCTGTCCGGCGCTCTGCACGGCTTCCTGCAGCCGCCATTCATATTCATAATCGGTGTTCAGTGAAAGAATGCCGTCTTCCTCATGTCTTCCGAGCTGCTGCAATCCTGACGAAACGCGGGCAGATGTCTGCCGGATCTGTGATTGGATGGCAGCAAGCTGTTCGCCGCGCGATTCATACATATGCTGCTCGCCGGAAAGCTCCTGCAGCTGCCGCTCTTTTTGCAGCAAGTCCTCATTTGGAGCGAGCAGATCAGCCTGCCGCCTGAGTTCAGCCGCTTTTGCCCGAAGTCCCTCAAGACGGGCCGCTTTCGGATGGAGATGCGATTCGTATTTTTCAAGCTGATGCATTCCGTCCTTCGGGAATTGCTTCAATGCTTCCGGATAAGAAGAAAGTTCGCTTTCCAAGGCTGTTTTTTTGTCTGCAAGCGGCTTTGCTTCTATCGCCGATTTTACTGTTTTGATTTCTTCAGTTATGTCTTTCAATCGTGCTTCGGCATCCTGCAAACGGCCGCCGGCGCTTTTTTTCTCTTCCAGAAGGCTGTGATAGCCCGCTTCCGCAGCTTCCGCCTGTTTCAGCTGGGCGCTGAGCCGCTTTAATGTATCCAACTCCTGATTTAAGCGGGGGTTCCGCCCGTTCGGCTTATACATCCTGTCAAGTTCTTTTGCCAGTCGCCCGTCAAGCTTTGCTGCCGCTTCCGACCCGAATAAGCTCGAATACAGGAGAAACTCGCCGATTTTGTCCCGGTTAAAAGCTTGAATCTCCTGCAGTCCGAATACATCAAACGAATAGATCGCTTCGTACAGCGCCCGGTCTGTATCGGAGAGAAGCTGTTTGAGCCATTCTCCGTCCTTGATTTCACCTGAAGCCGTATACACTCTGACTTTTTCGGCAGCGCCTTTTGTCCGTTCGATTTTGACAGCACCGTGATCGCCATGCTTCAATTCCACAGTGCCGCCGTAAACCCCGCCGTTTTTCGGTTCGTATTTTTTTGATTTCGGAAAACCGAACAGCACGCTTTTGATGAAGGACATCAATGTCGTTTTCCCCGCTTCATTTAATCCGTAGATCACTTGCACGGGAGAATCTGACAGCTGAAAACTTCGGTCAGAAAATTTTCCATATTGGTAAATATGCATCGCCGTTATTTTCATCGCTGAAGCTCCTTCATTTGGCGTCTTAAAACGGCTTGAGCCTGCCGCTTAATATCCAGTATCTCTTCATCTGTAAATGAAGCCATCTGACGCCGGTATACGGGATGACGCTCCAGGGCTTCAAATACACCGCTCATGTCCGCGCATTGTTCTATGTCCTGAAGCAGCCCTTTAAAAAACGGATCGGGCGGCACGCTGTCTGTTTCGTCCGTCCGATCCTCAAGCGCAAGCGGCCAGACGAAACATTCCTCTTCGGCCTCTTCCTCCTGTAAAGCGGAAAGAAGCTCCTCCGCGATGCCTGCGGGCGCCTCCGTCCAAAAGCGGGGCGCTGCGCCGCGAAGCACCAGCCTGACACATGCCGGGCGGCCCGCCGCGCGCAAGCCGGAGAATGTATCCGATGCGGTTTTCAGAAGTGAAGTCATATGTTCAGCTCCGGAGATATCAAGATCAATCTCCTCCCATAACACATCATGCGCTTCTTTGAATTCCCAAGACATCTCACCGTTTGCCGCCCGGACGAGAAAATATCCCTTAGGTCCGGTTTCTTTTAAATGCCGGGCTTGAATATTCCCCGGGTAAATAGCGGCGGGATGCTGGGCGGACAGAACCTGCCGTTTATGAATGTGTCCGAGCGCCCAGTAATCCATGCCGCTTTTTTCAAGGTCTTCTTTCGTAAACGGGCAGTACGGGTCATGCCCTTCCGCTCCTGATAACATGCCGTGGAGCATGCCGATATGATAAGGCGCGCCGGTCATTTTCCGGTAACGGGCCGCCTGATTGACCGTTACGCTTCTTTCCTGATAGCTGCATCCGTATATGCTTGCCGCAAGCTCCCCGTTTTTAAAGAAAGATTTTTCCTCCGGTGTATCCGAGGTGAAGATATGTACATTTTCCGGCCATTCAATCGGCGTCCACTTACCGCCCAAATGATCATGGTTGCCGAATATGACGAACACTTGGATATCCGCTTCCTGTAATCTCGCAAACTGTTTTCTCAAAAACAGCTGGGCTTTTAAACTTCTGTTGGCTTCGTCAAACAGATCCCCCGAAAGCAGCACGAAATCTGCCTGCTCCCGGAGTGCCCCGTCCGTCAGTCGGCGGACGCTGTGAAATGTGCTTTCTTTAATACGCGCATATACCGGTTCAGGCAGATTCGAAATGCCGTAAAACGGGCTGTCCAGATGCAGGTCAGCGGCATGAATAAACGTCAGATCAGCCATCTCGCCCTCCCCTTTCTGCAAATTGAATTACCCTTATTTTAGCACCGTTTTTATACGAATGCACGTTCTGCAAAATAAAAAAACAGCCCGGCTGTTCCGGGCTGTTTCACTTATTTCTTGGAGATGCGCAGCGCTTGTTTGATCGCTTTGAATCCGCTGGCGTTTCCGTAAATCAAAACGCCGCCTTTGTAAATTTTCGCGCCGACCGCCGCAAAGATCACGATAGTGAGCAGTGTCAGGGCGATTCCGGCCGCAGCCTGCCAAAACGGGATATCGAGCATCCCGACGCGTAAAAACATAATCATCGGCGTGAAAAACGGAATGTAAGATGTAACGGTAATAAAACCGGCGTCAGGATTGCCGATGCCGAACATGGCGATCATAAAACCTGCCACGACTAAAAAAACCATCGGCTGAATCGTCTGCTGTACGTCCTCTATCCGGCTGACAACACTGCCTAGAAACGCGGCAAGCGTCGCGTAAAGAAAATAGCCGAGCAAATAGAAAATGACGGCATAGACTATCGTCGAGACGGGAACATCCGTAAAATTGAGAAATGCACTGATCGGCGACGACGCATCATTTTGAGGGTTCAGCTTCAGTGAGAGATAACCCGCTGCAATCAGCACCGCAAACTGTGTGATCCCCACGAGCGCGATACCGAACAGTTTGGCAAACATCTGCTGAATCGGCGGCATGCTTGAAATTAAAATTTCCATGACGCGGGACGATTTTTCTGTCGCCACTTCCATCGCAATCATGCTTGCGTACATGATAACTGAGAAGTAGATGACAAACAGCATGATGTATACAAGCCCCATTACCTGACCGAGCTCTTCCTCAGACTTCGCCCCTTTTTCCAGCGCGTCTTTGCTGACTTCCGGCGGAGTGTAGAGGCTGCTGACTTTTTCTGCCGAAATGCCGAGCTTGGCGGTTTCAACAGCGGTTTTTGTCTGGGTTAAAGCCTGCTTGAGCAGTTTATACGCTGATTCATCAGAAATGGTCAGCGCTTTGTAGGCACCTGTTATCGTTCCTTTTTGATCTTGTCTGATGATAAACAGTCCGTCCCATTCACCGTCTTTGACACGCTTTACGGCATCTTTTTCGGACTCCTTCGTCTCCATTGCCTGCAGATCATTGTCTGTATCCGCCGCTTTAAGCTGTTTTGCAAACGCCGGGTACAGCCCGCCCGTTTCATCAATCACCGCGATTTGCTGCTTGCCGTCATCCGATTGAAACACGGATATAATCGATTGCAGGTTGGTCACCGCTAATACTAATAAAACGGTAATGGCGGTCGAAATAATGAATGACTTTGTCGTGATTTTGTTTTTATATGTATGAAACAGCATAATCCAAAATTTATTCATAAATGGCCCCCACCTTTTCTATAAAAATATCATGCAGTGACGGCTCTTCCAATTCGAACTTCCGTATAAAACCTTTCCCTTGCAGCGCCCGGAAAATATCCTGAGAAACCGGTTCATTCGCGACCTGCAGTCTGATCCCGTCATTTGTTTCCTTCCATTTCACGACGCCTTCATGCGTTTTTAAAAAGCTGAGGTCATCATCTGAATGAACGGTGACATTTTTTTTGCCGAAAGACCGCTTAATGTCTTTCAGATTGCCTTGAACGACGGGTTTTCCCTTCTGGAGAATGCACAAATTCTCGCAAAGCTCTTCCACATGCTCCATTCGGTGGCTTGAAAAAACGATAGAAACGCCGCTGTTTTTCAAAGAAATAACCGCTTCTTTCAGCAGCTCGACATTCACCGGATCAAGACCGCTGAAAGGTTCATCGAGAATCAGCAGTTCAGGCTTATGCAGGACGGCCGAAATGAACTGGATTTTCTGCTGGTTTCCTTTCGACAGCTCTTCGACTTTCTTATTCTTGTAATCTGTAATGCCGAACCGCTCGAGCCATGTCATGAGCTCTTTTTCCGCCTCTTTTTTGCCCATTCCTTTTAATCTCGCCAGATAGACAAGCTGGTCACTCACCTTCACTTTCGGGTACAGCCCCCGCTCTTCCGGGAGATAGCCGATTTTTTCACTGATGGAATAATTGACCGGCTGCCCTTTCCAGGTGATATGCCCGTCAGTCAGGCTTAAAAGACCTAAAATCATCCGAAAGGTCGTCGTTTTTCCCGCGCCGTTTGCGCCGAGCAGCCCGAACATTTCCCTTTCAGGTATTTGCAGATTCAAATTGTCAACAGCGGTAAAGCTGCCGAATGTTTTCGTTACGTTTTCAATTGTAAGCACGAATCCAACTCCTCCCTTGACCCATTATATACTAATAATGGGTAAAAATTAATGGAGGATTTTAAATTCTTTATTAGAATATCATTCTATAAAGGGGGTGACATGATGGGACAATATGTATTGACCGCATTCCATGCGTCGGGAGAAACGCTGCTGAATGAACGGATCGAAGCAGATAATGAGGCGGAGGCGAAGGCCGCCGGAGAGGCTTTGTTAAAGGAAAAAAAGCTTGAGAACAGTACTCATCGCTTGGTAAATGAAGCCGGAAAGCTGATTTTATTCCACAGATAACAGAAGCTTTCCGGCTTCTGTATTTTACCGGTTAAATTGCGGCGTCCGTTTTTCTAAAAAGGCGCGGATGCCCTCTTTATGATCATCCGTTTTTCTCATATTTTCCTGGGCCTTTCGTTCAAGAGACAAAACGTCTTTTAACCGGCTGATATGGAGGCTCTGATAAATAGCCTTCGTTTCAATCATCGCTGACAGCGGCGCATGCAGCAATCGGTCGATATACGGTTGTGCCCCCTCCGCAGGACCGCCGCTGAACAGCCCGTCGGCCAGCTTGAGCCGCACCGCTTTTTCAGCAGGCAATTTTTCACCGCTCCAAATCAGTTTTTTCGCTTCGATCTCACCGACGCGTCTCATTAATAAATAATGGCCTCCTCCGTCGGGAACCAATCCGATGCCGATGAAATTCATCGCGAGGCGGGCGTTTTCTTCGGCGAGCACCACATCGGCGCACAGCGCGAAACTCAGCCCGAGCCCCGCCGCGGCTCCGTGGATGGCGGCAATCACAATTTTTTTCATATCATAGAGGGTCAGCGTAATGGATTCGATCATTTTCATGAGCCGTTCATATTCTCCTGAATCATGATCCGACGTCATCATCTGAATATCACCGCCCGCGGAAAATCCCCGGCCTTCCCCCCGTAAAAGCACGATAAGCGCTTCGCTGTCGGCTGCCATCACGCATGCATTTTCCAATTCCCGGAGCATTTGTTCATTCAGCGCGTTGTAACTGTCAGGCCGGTTCAACACAATCTCTGCGATCTTTCCCTTTTCTTCATAACGAATATACTGCATGTTTACATCCCCCTTGAATCCGCTTACATATTTTGTTCAAATGATATATTCCTTTCCCCGAAGCAAAACTCCTTTATTTTTCAAGGTCAACGGATACCGAAAAATGCATATCATTTGAAACTGAACATACATTTTTATATAGTGAAATTGATATACAAAACAAAAGGGGGGAAAAACACCGATAATGAAATATGTGATACTCAGCTTGTTACTGAGCTTTTTTATGGTGCTGTTCCCCCCTTCGGATGTCGCTCTTCCTTCCCAATTGGTGACAGAAACAGACAGCCATGTACAAATTTCGGTTTACCCGCAGGAAACGGAATCGGCAAAGACGCCGGTTCAAACCAAAACCGCTCCGCAAGGCCTGTCAAAAGGATACGGTGCGTTATCCCGGATGATCTCCCTGTTATCTGTCAAACCTCTTGATCAATTCATTGATTCCACAATGGAAAGGACATGCGCCATTCCGATACAATACCAGTCAAATTACCTCCGGCATCAGACCATTTCTCATTGCCAATCTGTATTTACGGTGTAAAAACAGTATATTCCGGAGGGATTTTTTATGAATATTAAAGAAAACGATCTGCCCGGCATCGGGAAAAAATTCGAAATCGAAACGAGAAATCATGAAAAAATGACGATCATCATTCATGATGACGGCAGGCGGGAAATTTACAGATTTGATGACCGCGACCCTGATGAGCTTCTGGCAAGCATTTCACTTGATGATGCGGAAGCAAGACAGATTGCCGCGATTATCGGCGGGATGGTGTACAAACCGCAGGCGCTTGAATCGATTGAAATGGCGTTCAGCGATCTGATTATCGAATGGTTTAAAGTTGAAAAAGGGGCAAAAGCGGCAGGGCGTACGCTCGGCGAACTGGATGTGCGCCAAAACTATGACGTGACGGTCATCGCCATCATTAAGCATGACCAGAAAAAGTTTTTAAACCCGGGCGCTGATTCGCTCCTTGAAACAAACGATACACTCGTCCTCTCAGGTGAAAGAAAGCATCTGAAAAAGCTGATCCAAGACTTCCTCTCCAGAGACGGAGTGTGATCTGTTTATGGACCATCTCGTATTTGAAGTCGGTACGGCGTTAGTTCTTGTGGCCATTGCGAGTGTCATCGCCAATAAAATTAAATTCTCGATCATCCCCTTCCTGATCATTTTAGGAATGCTTGTCGGGCCGCACGCGCCCCAAGCGGGCATCATTGACCTGACGTTTATCGAAAGCCGGGAAGTGATTGAATTTTTCGGGCGGATGGGCGTCCTGTTCCTCCTCTTTTACCTCGGGCTTGAATTCTCGGTCGGAAAATTAGTCAAATCCGGAGGTTCAATCGCCGCCGGCGGAACGATTTATATTCTGATTAATTTCAGTTTAGGGCTGATCTACGGCTTTATCACGGGCTTTTCCTTTTTGGAAGTGCTTGTATTGGCGGGCGTCATCACGATATCATCAAGCGCCATTGTCGCAAAGGTGCTTGTGGACTTAAAGCGCACGGCCAATCCGGAAACGGAGCTGATTCTCGGCATCATTATGTTTGAGGATATCTTTCTGGCGGTTTACTTGTCCGTCGTTTCCGGGCTTGTTCTGGGAGACGCGACGTCTGTCGGAGGCGCGCTGATGTCAATCGTGATCGCTTTCGGATATATGCTGCTGTTTTTCATTGCCGCCCGAAAATTGCCGCCTCTCCTGAACAAGCTGCTTGATATCCGTTCAAACGAGGTATTTGTCATCGTCATTTTCGCCGCGCTCTTTTTCATTGCCGGCTTTTCCGAAACGATTCATGTCGCTGAAGCGATCGGCGCGCTCTTGCTCGGACTCGTATTTTCGGAGACGGCCCATTCTGACAGGATTGAGCACCTTGTCGTGCCGTTCCGTGACTTTTTCGGAGCCATGTTTTTCTTCAGTTTCGGTCTCAGCATTGATCCGTTTTCACTCGGAGATGCGGTATGGCTCGCCCTCGGCGCCGTTCTGCTGACGATTGCCGGAAACTTTATCGCCGGCATGATCGCCGGGCGCCGGGCGGGGCTTTCTCATAAAGCATCGTCCAATATCGGGCTGACCATTGTGTCCCGCGGCGAATTCTCCATTATCGTCGCAAATCTCGGCATCGCCGGCGGCCTGTCCGCTTCACTTAAACCTTTCGCCGCCTTATATGTTCTGATACTGGCCATCTTCGGCCCTTTGCTCACGAAAGAATCGAAGCGGATATATCTCCTGTTGAACAGCGTGTTCAAATGGAAGACGCCTGAAAAGAAGCCGCAGAAATCATAAAAAAACTGACCTCTTCATAAGGGGTCAGTTTTTTTGAGCGGGAAGAAATTGCTGAAAAGCCGTTTTTTTATTAATGGAGAAATGCTCTTTTCCCAGAATGGTATTGATGATTTTTTGATTTCTGTAAACAGACAGCTTCAAATTCGTAGCGCCCGTTCCGTGAGCATGATCAAGATTCGTTAATGTGAAAAAATGATGCCGCCTGTCGTCCTTAAAGACAAGACGGGAATCTGCCGTCACTTTAAACCGTTTCTCATCCTCCCATTCGATATCGGGGGCAATTGCCGTAAACCATTCCGGAATATGAGGTTTAAAACCGGTCGCCAATATCACTTTTTCTGAATCGGCCGTAAAGGTTTCATCCATCTGCCATTGATGAAAGCTCAGTACGCAGCGCCCGTTTTGCTTTTCAATTTTTTCAAGCTCCGCCATCGGCTGAATATACACGTCAGGCGAACCTCCGCTGATCGATCTGTGATACAGGGCATCGTAAATGGCGGCAAGTGTGTCAGAATCAATGCCGTGGCGCAGTCCGTCCAGCTCAGGGAGTGTGTTCAGCCGTTCTTTAAAAGGCAGGCGGTTAAAATATTCCACATAATCAGGTGTAAACATTTCCTGCCCGAGCTTGGCGGTTTCCAATTCTCGAAATCCGGCGGAGCGTGTCACCCATTGCAGCCGGCTGCGGCGGTATTGTTCATCGTGCAATAAGTCAGAAAAGATCTCCGCGGCGCTCTGTCCGGAACCGACCACTGTAATTGATTCGGCGCCGGCGAGCTCGTCTTTCCGAAACAAATATTCCGTGCTGACCATCGTGTCCTGACGCGCTTCGTCAGCAATCTCTGCGGGAATAAGCGGCTCAGACCCCGTCCCCATGACGAAATGCTTCGTTTGATAGACACTGATGCTTCCGTCCTCAATGTTCTTGACGCTGACGTCATAATGGTCGCCGGCATTTTTCACACCGATTACCTCTGAGCCGAAACGGCATGATTTGATTTCTGAAGCCGCCCAGCTCAAATAGTCGTTAAATTCCCGTCTCGGAATATCAAATTCATTAAACGTATAAAACCGGTACAGCCGGTCATGTTCATGGAGAAAGTTTAAAAACGTGTAGCGGCTTTTCGGATCGGCGAGCGTGACCAGGTCCGCCAGAAACGCCACCTGTAAATCCGTCCCTTTAATTAATAGACCGGGATGCCACGCAAATTCTTTCTTTTTATCGAAAAAAAGAGCGTCTGTTCCGGGTATATCCTCTAACAATGCGGCAAGCCCTAAATTAAACGGCCCGATTCCCGCTCCTATGACATCATACATATTATGCACCTCTTACGAATAACAGTCTAATGGTCTTTTCCCGTTTTTGCAGACGGTTAAACATAAAAAAACGGCACGCTGATTCCGTGCCGTTTTTGATATTATAATGCAGATTTGACGAACATCTCATCTAAGTATTTGATTTTCTCTTCTGTATAATGCTCGAATCGGTCATTATATGATTTCGGGTCTTTCGGATTGGCGAAGTGCGTGATTTTTCCGGTTTCCGGATGAATGAATTTGCTTGCCGCGCCGCAGCCGATACCGATAATCGTCTGCACTTCTTCCATAATCATAATGTTGTAGATGCTTTCCTGACCAGGGAAGGAGTAGCCGACATTTTCAAGGTTTCCAAGAATGTTTTTCTGCCGGTACAAGTAGTACGGCGTATAGCCGTGCTCTTTTGTCCAGCGGACGGCGTCATCCATCATGCGGGACACTTCCTGTCTGTCGGCAACTTTATACTTATGCTTGTTTCTCGTCATTTCTGACGCCCGTTTAAAAGAAAGCGTATGAACGGTCAAAGATTCAGGCATCAGCTTTTCCGTTTCCTCAAGACTGTGCCTGAACTCAGCCGTCCCTTCTCCCGGCAGGCCGATGATCAGGTCCATGTTGATGTTATTCATGCCGTGTTTGCGGGAAAAATGGTATTTTTCGATGGTTTCTTCAACTGTATGATGTCTGCCGATGGCCTTAAGCGTTTCGTTTTCATAAGATTGCGGGTTGATGCTGATTCTGTCAATCTTATACTTATTTAAAACGGCCAGCTTTTCCTCCGTAATCGTGTCGGGACGGCCCGCTTCAACGGTAATCTCCCTGATATTCGCGACATCCGGGAAAGAGCGGACCATTTCTTCATATAAAAGATCCATTTCCTCAGCGGTAATGCTTGTCGGCGTGCCGCCGCCGAAATAAATGGTCGTCACTTTGATATCATGCCGCTTCAGCCATTCTCCGATTTTCTGCATTTCATAGTGAAGCCCCCATAAAAAGGAGCCGACTCTTCCCGCCTGTCCTTGAATGGCATAAGCCGGAAACGTGCAGTAGGCGCATTTCGTCGGGCAGAACGGGATGCCGATATATATGCTGACTTCATCTTTGACCCGGTACAGATCGGGAACCGCAGCGAGCTGGCGGTCGACGATCTCCTGCATCAGATTGATTTTTTCATCATGGATCAGATAATCTTTTTTCAGATCGGCGTGCGCCTCTTCTTTTGTCAGGCCGCTCTGCAGCTTTTTATGAAGAAGTTTAGTAGGCCTGATGCCGGTTAAGATTCCCCATTTTTGTGTCATGCCCGTATGCGATTGAAGAAGATTTAAGTAGACGTACGACAGCGTGTTTTTCACCTGTTTAAATACTTCTTTTTCGCTCCATCCGGCAAGAAGCGGTTTCGTATGATGTTCCTTTTCGCCGGTTCCTTTGATTTCTCCGGATACCGACACGCTGTCTGCATCTTGAGAAATGGCAAGTGAGATGACGAGATCAGAGGGCTCCTCCGTTTCGCCGTATGCAAGAACACACTCTTCAAAAAATAAATTCGCGATGTTTTGCAGCGGACGATGCAGCCTGTCATCCGTGATGCCGTCTATTTTTATTTGCAATGTGATCACCTTATTTTTCAGATTCAAAACTTTCTTTAGTGTACAGAAAGAACAGGCTAAAATCAATCCGCGAAAAAGCCGCAGACCGGCGGTTCGCGTCTGCGGCTCTTGATTACGGCCGTTTCATATGGAACTTATCGAGAAAGCCTTTGCGGTGCTGCATGCGGAAATATTCCTTAATCATATAGGCGACTCCCTGTTCATCATTTGACCTTGTCACCCAGTCCGCTTTTCTTTTTAATTCATTTGAGGCATTCCCCATCGCGACGCCGAGACCGGCCAGCTCGATCATCGGCAGATCATCTTCCTGATGGCCGATAGCCACAACCTCTTCCATTGAAAGCCCGAGATCAGCGGCGACCATCGAAAGTCCGCTTTCTTTTGAAACCCCTTTAGGCACGATGTTCAGTTTTTCTCCGTTGACGCGGATCACATCGACGGCCGGGAATGCTTTCATTATCGTATCCGTTATATCAGCCTGCAGGCCATCTTCGGCATGCACTTCAATGACAGGCGCTGAAACCGGCTCATCAAGGAGCAGGTCACTTAATGATTCGACAAACTGCACCGGATAAAAAATCGGGTCAGACGGGTGAATCATCGTTTTCCCGACCAGATTGGAGTTCACTTTCTTCTTGTTTCCGATCGAATATTTTTCGTGAAGAAGCCGGATATTGCATGGATAGCTTTCCAGCACCTGAACAATATTAAACGTGTGATCTTCTGATATTTTCTTTTCAAAAAACGGCTCATCTATTTTTTCAGAAATGTATGCGCCGCTGTGGGTAATCAATTTCGCATTCAGCTTTAATATTTTCGCCACTTTTTGAGCGGAGCGAAAATGGCGGTTTGTGACCAGTGTGACGTAAATTCCTTTTTTCTTGACGTATTCGATGGCATCCTTTGTCGTTTGATGAAGTTTGCCGTTGGAGCGAAGAAGCGCTCCGTCTATATTTAACGCCAGCATTTGTTTTGACACAGAGAAGTCCCCCTCCTTGATGACTGTACTTGTCATTAGGATATGACCCTGTCTCTTTGTTTAGAACAACCTTTTCTCCGCAGCAAAAAAGCCTGCCTCAAGCAGACTTTGAACTGTCGTTTTGTTGGGATACGATCGATTTGCTGCCTTCTCCCCAATGTGTATTTCTATTTACGAAATATATCAGGAACCCCTTATTTGACCGTTGATGCGCTCGTTTCACTTACTCTCTGTTGCTACCCCTTATCATACCAGGCAGTATAGGCGACCGTATCCTTAGATCATCTGTAAGTGTAAGTGTAGGCGCTTTCAGAGTTATTATCTCAATTATATTGCTAAAAAACAAGGGTTTTTTTAACTAAAAAAATTAGAGGAAATATCTGTGCTGAATGTATGATAAAGTTGAAAGGGAACATACATTCTCATATAATAAAAGAAAAAAAAGCGGTGACTGTCATGTCTCTATTAAAAGATATTTATAACGAAGAATTTGCAGAAGCACTGTTCAACAGAATCAAATCGGCGTATCCGGCTTTTGAGCGGGACAAGTGCCGGGCGCTGATGTTTCAGGAAGATTGGCCCGGACTGACGTTAAAACAGCGGATGCGCCGGATCACAGACTCTCTATATGAAACACTGCCGAAGGATTACATACGGGCGCTTGACGTCTTATACGAGATAGCTCCCCACTTCTCAGGGCTCGCCGGGATTATTTTTCCCGATTATGTCCAACAGTACGGAACGGATCACTGGGACGAATCAATGAAGGCGCTTCAGTATTTCACTCGTTTTTCCACTTCTGAATTTGCGGTCCGCCCGTATATCAGGCTTGACCGGGAGCGGATGTTCAAAGAGTTCCTTTCCTGGACGGAGCATCCGGACGAACATGTCAGAAGGCTGGCCAGCGAAGGCTCAAGACCGCGCCTGCCGTGGGGAATCTCCATTCCGGCTCTTCTTGACGATCCTTCCCCGATTCTCCCTGTTCTGGACCGCTTGATGCAGGATGACTCGCTATATGTCAGAAAAAGCGTGGCGAATAACCTGAATGACATCTCCAAAACACATCCGGATCTTCTGGCACAGATCGCAGCCGAGCGGTTCGGAAGCTGTCCGCACACGGACTGGATTTTGAAGCACGCCTGCAGGACACTGTTAAAAAGAGGAGACAAACAGGCGCTTGCGGTTTTCGGGTTTGAAGACGCCACCCGGATTTCATTGGAACGTTTTACATTGAATTCGGAAACGGCCGCCATCGGAACAAGCATACATTTTTCTTTTCAGATCCGCTCATCCGCCCGGCAAAAAGTCAGGGTTGAATACGCGATTGATTTTGTAAAGAAAAGGTGGCACCGCAGCCGCAAGGTGTTTAAGATGTCGGAGTCCGCCATGGATAACGGAGACGTAAAAGCCTTCAGCAAACATCATTCCCTTAAAGATTTAACCACCCGCAAGCATTATCGGGGAATTCACACTCTGTCTGTCATCATTAACGGTACGGTAAAAGGTTCGCTTGATTTTTCTGTTGAATAAAAAAACCCCTCCATTTCATAGATGGAGGGGTGTGGAGCTTATTCCGGGCTGCCGTAAAGCTCTTCAAGAGGTTTCATAATAATTTTGTTTAACTCGCCGATCAGCATGCTCATGCGCTGTTCCGCTTCCATCAGCTGAGAAATCAATTCATGCTGCTGTACGAGAGCAACCGTTTTTTGTGCCTGCTCTACCTCTTCCTGAGTGATTTCTTCACCTGACATCTGTTTCTGCTGCAGCTGCAGCTGTACATTGCGGAAGTTATCAAACATGCGTTTTGCGGATTCATCTGCGTTTACTTGATCATAAAGCCCTCTCAGACGGCTGTATTCATCACTGTTTCGCAAAGCTTTTTCAAGATCATATGCTGCATCATAAAAATGAACTGCCATAGTAACCGCTCCTTTCTTCCTTTCGGACATACCACTCCACTATAACAGACTGCGGAGCGACTTTCATCATCGGCGTATGTTTTCCTTAGAAAAGAATGACAAACAAAGCCTGAATTGCTCCGATTATCCCGCCGAGCAGACCGCCTAAATACGTTATCATCTTAAATTCTCTCTTGGAAATCGACAGCACCATTTCCTCCAGCCGTTCAACGGGAAACTGATCAACCTGCTCTTTGACCACTTCCTCAAGACGCAGCCGTTTCAGCACATCCTCCAAATGAGCGGCAATACTGCCGAGTGCCGCATCAAGCAGCTTCGGCGCGTACGTTCCCGTAATCTCCCCTTCATAACGGGAGATGATGTCACCGAGCCGGCATTCGAAAAAGGGCGCGGTTTGAAGTGCGGCCAAAGCCCGCTTTTTCATGCTGAACAGCAGATCTTTCGCATTCCACTTTTCATCGGCCTCATAAAGTGTATAAGATTTGAGCTTGCCCCATTCTTGAGAAAGCAGATCAGCCAGAAGCTTTTTCGTTTCCTCATTGCGCAAAAACTTTAACAGCTCAGGCAGCACACGGTCTGCCAAGCTTGAATTGCCGAGGAACATCTGCACCATGCTGCCGAGCATCCCCCGGGAATTCAAAAAGTCGTCAATCATATTTCCGAGCCTTTCTTTCCCTTCTTCGCTCTCAAAATAATCAATGCTCCGCTTCAGAATATAATCTGCGGCCAGCGGGACTTTTTCATCCAGCTTTTCCTGAAGCTCATCAGGAAGCCAGTCTTTTATGGCGCGGTGCTCATATTTCCGGTACAGTTCCGAAAGCTTTTCATCGGTAAAACGGTCAATCCAGGCATCCGTCTTTTCCTGCGGATTCCCGATGCCCGCGGCGGCCAAAGCTTCGTGCACCGTCATCTCGGAAGCGGCCATTTTTTGCGTGAATTGTTCGGCGAAAAGAAGCGCCTGGTTTTTAACGGTATCTGATAAAAGCCGCTTTTTTATTCCTTCCGGGGTTAAAAGGTGGTTCGTCACCATGAGCCCCATTTGTTTTGCCAATTCATCCCGTCTTTTCGGGATCAGCCCCGGCGTAAACGGAACCCGTTTTCCGAACAGGTAATACGGCCGGTACGGACGAAATAACATCTGAATGGCAAGATGATTCGTCACCGCGCCGATCGCGGCTCCGATCACAATCATAAATAGAAACGTTCCTGCTATGCCCATTCCTTTTCTTCTGCCTCCATCTTATGTTCTATTTTCTTGATGATATATCTATTCGTATTATAGAGGCTGGCGGGCATGCGGGCAAATGAAGAACCTGAATTGTTGTTTGTGAGGAATAAGGCAAGATGCTGTTTCGTACTCTTTACAGTAGATCATCTTTTATAACGCGCTTAGCATATTTATTGGATGGAAGGGCCGTTCCATCAGCGGCTTTTTGAATAAAGGGGGAGTAATAATATGACAACACTCGGTTTTATGTCTGTATCCCGCCGGCACGAGGAAGATTACGCCGGGGAATTGGCTGAAAGAGCGCCTCAATATAATGTGCGCTTAGCCCGCTTTACACCGTTTGATATATTTCCGGATTCTTTGCGCGTGAAAGCGCTCGTCTATCACCCGCAAAGCGGAAAGTGGAACGAAACGGAAATCGATATTCCCGAATATATTTACGACCGCTGTTTTTACGGAAAATCCGCTGAAGCGCAAAAAGCCAAACCGATCGTCGAATGGCTGAAAAAATATCCGAAAACGGAATTTATCGGCCGGGGGCTTCCTGATAAATGGACGATCACGGATGCGCTCCAAAAGCATCATCTGATCAGTCCCTATATTCCTGAAACGGCCGAAGTCAGCCGCTATGAACAGGTGCAATCATACTTAGCCAAGGAAAAAGCATGTATACTTAAGCCCGCTTTCGGCGCGGGAGGCAGAGGCATCATCCTGCTTGAAACAGGCAAAAAATCAATTACGGCCACTTACTATATCGGAAAAAACAAACAAACAAAATCATTTTCCAATCACGTGTCTTTTAAGTCTTGGTGCAAAAAAGTGCTGCAGCACCGCTATTTGCTTCAATCCTACTTAAATATCCAGGATAAAGAGCGGCATCCGTGCGACATCCGCATTTTCATGCGTAAAACTGAGTCAGGCGTTTGGGAAACGGTCGGAAAAGCGGTCAGAAGGGGCTATCAGAACGGTCTTTTATCTCATTTGCCCGGAGGATCAGAACCGATTAAGTTTGACACATGGTTTGAGGAAATTCCGAGAAAGCAGCAGGCCGTTTTATTGGATGATGTCTTTTCGATCACCCAATCCGTCCCTTATTTCCTTGACGAACGGTTCGGGCCGCTGTTTGAGCTGGGGCTCGATATTTGTTATGCCAAAGACGGACGCATCTGGCTTTTGGATGTCAATTCAAAGCCGGGACGGAAAGCTATTTTAAGCGTGGCTCCGGAGGCGAAAGAGGATTTGTATACGAATCCGCTGAGACGCTTCCGCGAGCTTCAGTCACAGGAAAGCCGGAAAGGAGTATTACCGCGTGAATCATAAAGGGATGATTGTCGGCATCGATAAAAAAAGCAAAAATACGCTGTTTCTCCCCTCCTCCATGAAACGGGAAGGGCTTTTATCCGCTGCCTTCGGGACCAAGGTTGTCAAATGCCGTGTAGCCTTTTCTCAATCACTTGAAAAAAGCGCGCTCCTTTCTGAAGATTTGTTTGAGGAGCTGCTGATACCGCATAAAAGCCGGGCTGACTTTCTCATACACGGCCAGACGGTGCACATCGGACCGCTGATCGGCGTTTTCACAGCCGGGTTCACATCATCGCCGTCCCGCCCATTAAGAGACCGTACAGCCTTCTTTTCCAAGATGCTCTCTCTTCATGAACAGGCGAACGGATATTGTTTCGTTTTCGGGGCCCATCAGATCAACTGGGAAGAAGGCACCGTCCAAGCGCTGATTTATAAAGAAAACAGCTGGAAACGGACGGCCGTCCCGCTTCCGAATGTCGTATATGACAGGCTCCCCAGCCGAAAAACAGAAGAAGTTCCGCTTTTACAGCAGACAAAACAAAGGCTGATGAATGACTATCAGATTCCGTGGTTTAATCCGCAATTCTTTAATAAGTGGGACATTCATAAGCTTCTGGAAAAAAACAGTCTCACCGCTTCACTACTGCCAAAATCTGTCCTGCACCCGAATGCGGAAGCGTTAGAGACGTTATGCAGCACGTTTGACACCGTCTATATCAAACCTGCAGACGGCGCACTCGGCACGGGGATTTACAAGGTGGAAAAAACAGATGCCGGCTTATCTGTCAAACACACGAATGAGGAAAAAACGGTGGTGACGGCAGAGTATTCAGATGCGGCATCCTTCATGACATCATTTAAAGAAAACAATGACCCGTCCGCATTTTTAATTCAGCAAGGCATTGACCTGATCCGGCTGGATGGGCGCCCCGTCGATTTCAGGGTGCACACGAATAAAAACGCCGAGGGGAAATGGACAGTGACGGCCATTGCGGCAAAAATTTCAGGTGAAAACAGCATCACGACGCATCTGGCAACCGGCGGAGAAGTCATGACGTTAGCTGAATTATACGGCGATCCGCGAGAGAGAGTCGGCATGATGCGGAAACTTTCAAAAGCCGCCTTGGCGGTCAGCCGCGTGTTAAATGAGCACATTGAAGGTTTTATCGGCGAAATCGGTTTTGACCTCGGCGTCGATCATTCAGGGAAAGTTTGGATGTTTGAAGCCAATTCCCGCCCCGGGCGCAGCATTTTTTCCCATCCGAAGCTGAGATCGGTCGATTACCTGACAAAACGGAGAAATTTTGAATACGCGTCGTATTTATCAGAACGGTCCATCACCGCCCCGGAAAAACTTTGGCGGTGAGGCTGTCTTTTTTTAGGTTTACCCGGGACAGGCAATGAACGATGAGCTACAATGAACAAGATCAACATTTCCCATAAGGAGCGTGAACGTCATGATTTCGCACTTCAGCTGGAAACCGTTATTCAAAAAAGAGAAACTGCCCGGATGGCGGATTTCATTTTACTGGCAGGGTACGCATTACGAAGGGATTTACCATAAGTCCGGAGACATTGAATGGGGACACACACATCCGGGAAAAGAAGAGCCGGCTCTCGTAAAAGAGCTGCATGAATTAATGCTTTATCACATATATGACTGAAAGCTAAAAGCTCAGCCGCACCAGGCTGGGCTTTTCTTTTTTCCTTCCGCTATTTACCACACCGTTTTCCGAATGAGATGCCGTTTGATTCACCATAATACGTAGTATAAAGCGGCAAACAGCATTGGGTGAAGCCGAGCTGGCAATGGTTTTCATTCCGAAAACCATCGGCTGGTGCAATTCCAGCAAACCCAACCATACTACTTTATAAAGGAGATCATACAAATGGCAAACAACAACTCTTCAAACCAACTAGTAGTACCCGGCGCTGCTCAAGCAATCGACCAAATGAAATACGAAATTGCTTCTGAGTTCGGCGTAAACCTTGGCGGAGAAACAACTTCTCGTGCAAACGGTTCTGTCGGAGGAGAAATCACTAAACGTTTAGTATCTTTCGCACAGCAGAACATGGGCGGCCAAGGCGTACAATAACTCAATAAATGGCTTACAGAAGGCGCGGGATACCGCGTCTTCTTTTATGCCGTCACCCTTTTTTCCTATTCCACATACCCTAGGAAAAAAGGAGGGAAAACATGTCATTCATTGCCTCAGTCAATTGGGAGCTGTTTCAGTTCGTAAGTGTTTCTTTGGTCAATGAATATGTTGCCCACCATTTCCCGTTTATCCACAGGTATTCTTTTCCCCGCTGCTTTGAATGATATAATGAGCGGCGAGGAGGTTTTTTACATGAACATCGCTTTACTCGGAGCAACGGGAAGAGTCGGACAGGCTTTTATAAAAGAATCGCAGAAACATGGACATATGGAGATATTCGCTCTTGTCAGATCAGCCGGTACAGTCCTTCCCATTCCTGAAAAACAAATCATAACAGGGAATGCGAGGCGGCGGGAAGATGTAAGCCGATTGATTTCCAAAGCGGACACAGTCGTGAGCTGTCTCGGCACGGACGGTGACGATACCCTTTCAGCCGCTATGACCCATATAATAGACAGCATGAAACGGCATCATGTTCAGCGTCTGATTACGATCGGAACCGCGGGTATCCTTCAGTCACGGCTTATGCCTGATCAATACCGTTTTGAATCGGCAGAATCAAAACGAAAATCAACAAGAGCCGCAAAGGAACACGCCCGCGTATACGAGATGCTGCTGGCAGAGGATCTTGACTGGACGATCATCTGTCCCACCTACCTTCCTGACGGAGATGCTGCCGGAGTTTACCGGTTCGAACAGGATCGCCTTCCTGAAGACGGCGCTGAAATCACCGTCGGAGACACGGCGCATTTTCTGTACCGTGAGCTGATCAGCCCGCAGTTTGTCAGAAAAAGGGTGGGACTGGCCTACTGAATGAAAAAAAGGCGAATCTTTAGATTCACCCTTTCCGATTACACCGCGGACTTCGCAGTTCCTTTCTGCAATTCATACATTTGGTGGTACTGCCCCTTTTGCGCCATTAATTCGTCATGGCTTCCCTTTTCAATAATACGGCCCTTTTCCAGCACGAGAATCTGGTCTGCGTGTCTGATCGTGGAAAGCCGATGGGCGATAATAAATGTCGTGCGCCCTTCTTGAACCACTTGCAGCGCTTTTTGAATGACTGCTTCTGTTTCGGTGTCAATGTGCGCCGTCGCCTCATCCAAAATTAAAATGGCCGGATCGAACACAAGCGCTCTTGCAAAAGAAATCAGCTGACGCTGGCCTGAGGACAGGGTGCCGCCTTTTTCGGTGACGGGCTCTCTGATGCCCTTCGGCAAAGATTGCAGAAGGCTTGCGGCGCCGACTTGGCGAAGCGCTTCTTCCGCCTGCTCCAGAGAAATACGCTGATCATCGAGCGTCACATTGGAGCCGATCGTGCCCGAGAAAAGATACGGGTCTTGCAGCACAATGCCCATATGCGACCTCAGCTCCTGCCTTGACATGCCGTATATGCTCTGACCATCCAGCAGAATATCCCCTTTTTGAGCATCATAAAAACGGAACAGAAGATTCAGGATGGAGCTTTTGCCGGACCCCGTATGGCCGACGAGGGCGACCGTCTCCCCTTTTTCAGCTGTAAAGCTGATGTGTTTCAGCACCTCTTCTCCCTTTCGATATCCAAAAGAAACATCGCGGAATTCCACAGTTCCTTTCGCCTTTCTGTCTGCGGGAGCGCCTTCTTCTTCCGTTTCCTCCTTCTGTAAAAGCTCGAATACCCTGGCGGCAGAGACACGGGCCAATTCAAGCTTTGAAAATTGGTTGACAATCCCCGTAACCGGCTGGAACAAACGGTTTAAATAATCAACAAATGCATATAAAACACCGATTGAAACAATTCCGGCCGCACTCAGACTCGCGCCCCCGAAATACCAGATCAGCCCGACAAACGCCAGATTGCGCAACACATTGACAAGACTGTGGGACATGAGGGAATTTAAGGACAGCATTTTGTTTTTGTAGCGGAAATGAGCTTCATTCAATTCTTCAAATTCCTTCATCGTTTCCTTCTCGCGGCGGAACGCCTGAATAATCGGCATCCCTTGAATGGACTCGTTCATTTTCGCATTGATGTCACTGTTAATGGAACGGATTTTTTGGTTGAAGACGGATGCGTATTTGCGGTAGACAACCGACCAGATCATTAAAATCGGAATAATCAGCAGGCAAACGGCGGCCAGCCTGACGTCAAGCATAAACAGCGCCGTAAAAATGCCGAGCATATAAACGCCGCTTGTGATAAATGTCGACAGCACCGTTACATATAAATCCCTCACCGCTTCTGTGTCATTCGTAATGCGGGCCACGACTTTTCCGGCAGGCAGATTATCAAAGTAGCGGATCGGCATTTTCTGAATGTGTGAAAATACATCCTGCCTCATGCGCTGTATGATTCGGTTCGCTCCCATCTGCAGCAGATAATGCTGGCCGTAATGAAAACATACGGAAAACATGAGCAGTCCCGCGTAAATGGCGGTCAACGTCAGCAATCCTTTTATTTCCGGACGGTAAAATTGAAAAATCTCCTGTCTTGATAACGTAATGGCGGGATATGACCTGCTTTCTTTACCGTTTGATATCGTCAGCCGGCCGTCAGACACTGAACGGTTTCCGTCAAAACTGACGGGACGGTCAACAAAATAGTAGCCCGCACCGACTTGATAAATGTGCGCCTCTCCGGTTTTGTCCGCCCCCGGTTTGAGCCGGTCCTCCCTGACATAATCATGCCCCCGGAACCTGACGGCGCCCGGATCGTCCGCAGAGGCTTTAACCCATGTTTTTTCAATGCCGAGAATGTGGTCGTCAATCATTTTTTTTCCGATAAACGGGCCGGTCAGCTCAGTGCCGACCGCAATAATGAGCAGGACGACCGCCCATATCAGCAGCTTCTTATATTGAAGCGCGTAATTCCATAATCTTCTTCCGGTCTTCATGCGCCCGTCCCCCCTTCTTCAAGAGAGGACAGCTGCTGCCTCTCATATTGTTTTCGATACCAGCCGTTCTGCGCCAATAGCTCCTGGTGCGTGCCTCTTTCAGACACCCGGCCTTCATCCATGACGAGAATGAGATCTGCGTGTTCAACTGCCGAGAGCCGATGGGTGGTGATAATCGTTGTTTTATGCCGCCGTTTTTTACGGATGCTGTCAATGATGGCGGCTTCCGTTTTCGCGTCTACGGCAGAAAGCGAATCATCTAATATGAGAATGTCAGGATCGGTCAAAAGCGCTCTCGCAATTGAGATGCGCTGCTTTTGTCCGCCAGAGAGCGCTACGCCCTTCTCGCCGACAAGCGTCTCAAGCCCGTCGGAAAGCATGCCGATATCGTTTTCAAAATGCGCATCTTTCAGCGCGCTGCCGATTTCCTCTTCGTTTGCATCCTGCCGGCCGTAAAGCAGATTCTCCTTTACAGTCTTTGAAAATAAAATATGATCCTGCGGCACATAGCCGATCCACCCGCGGAGCTCCTCGAGCGGAATCTCTTGAATCGGAACGCCTGTAAACGTGATTGCTCCCGCCCCGGGCGGATATTCACGCAACAGCTGCTTAATGATCGTCGTCTTTCCGCTTCCCGTCTTCCCGACGATGCCGAGTGTCTGCCCTTTTTCTACGGAAAAAGATACATCAGAAACCGCCGGTCCCGCTCCGCTCGGATACTTGAAAGTCACTTGTTCAAAAACAAGACGCCCGGGCTCCTTGATGCCGGCGGGGTGCTTGGGTCCTGTCACGTCAGGCTCATAGGAAAGCGTCTCATTGACACGATCCAAGGAGGCATTTCCGCGCTGCATGATATTGATTAATTCTCCGATCGCAAACATCGGCCAGATCATCATTCCGAGGTACACGTTAAACGATACCAGCTCTCCCAGCGTCAGCCGGTTTTGAAAAACGAGATAAGCGCCGTAGCCGAGACCGATGAGATAGCTGAGGCCGACGAGAAGTTTCACAGTCGGTTCAAAAAGTGAATCGATAAACGCCACCTTCATATTTTTCTCATATACATCCGCCGTCATATCACCGAACCGGCTGACATCATTTTTTTCCTGCACGAAAGCCCGGATGACCCGGACGCCGGATACCGACTCAAGCACCTTGTCATTTAATGATCCGAAAGCATCCTGCGCTTCCGTAAACCGCTCATGGATCTTTTTTCCGTACAGGCTGACCGCAGCCGCCATTATCGGCAGCGGAATAATCGCGGCAAATGTCAGCTTCCAGCTGATGAGAAGCCCCATTGTCAAAAATATCGTCAGCATATACATCGTCGAATCAACGAGCGTTAAGACCCCGAAGCCCGTCGTCATACTGACGGCCTGCAAGTCATTTGTCCCCCGCGCCATTAAATCGCCCGTTCTGTATTTCTCGTAAAACGGCGGTGACATTTGAAGAAGCCTTCCCATCAGCTTTGAACGGAGAATCTTCTCCATGACATTCGCCCCGCCGAAAAGCTGATACATCCAAAAATAAGACAGTAAATAGACGGCTGCCGTTAATGCGAGAAAAACACATATGTAAAACAGCATCCCGCTTTTTGTAAACACGCCCGCCTTCATATCGTCTATCGCGTTACCGAGAAGTTTAGGCGGAAACATTTCAATGACATTCACAATCAATAACAGAACAATCGCTGTCGTATAGCGCAGCCAATAGGCTTTAAAAAACCACGCGAGCTTTTTTAATACAGTAAACAAATACCGTCATCCCCTTTCATCAATCAGCCGCCCTCAAGCTTTTCCGGATTGTTTTTCATTGTTTTCGCTAATACCGCCACATGCATCACACCTGTCTTTCTTTCATTTTTTTGTATAAAAAAAGACATGAAGCCTCAGCTCCATGCCTCTTATTATTATAAATAAGGTACAGACCCGCCGTTTATGCGCGACTGCCCCGTTTTTAAGCAAATGTTCAGAAAACGGAAGCTGTATGGGAGTCACGCCGGTATTCAGCTGAAGATGAGTTGACAAGCTTTAGTTTTGACATGATCCATACCTCCTTTTTCCCTATATTGTTCCTTCATCATATAAACAAATCCTTTTTTTGTCAACGCAGGTTTTACATTTCTGCCATTCGGGTATTGTAAAACAAACCTTTTTTACTGAAAGGATGAGGCCGATGTTTCACGCGGACCGGTTGATAGCAGCTTTTGACGGAAGTGATGATAGTAAAAAAGCGCTCCAAAAAGCCATAGACCTTTCAAAAACATTTCACGCAGATTTAACGGTCGTACATTCCCACAATGCAAAAGATACCCGGACGATTGTTGATCCCCCGAGGCCGGGAGCCGGGGCAACGTATATCGGCGGCGGGATTGCAAGCGTTCCTGACCCGCTCCAGGCGGAAAGAATCTCCCCTGATCCGATGATTTATGAAGACCGTACGGAAGAAATCGTTGCGGAAGCGAGAATGCTGATGAACGACAGCCAGATTGACGGGGATATCGACATTTTAGAAGGTGATCCCGCTGATGCCATTATCGAGCATGCCGACCGTATATCGGCGGATTTGATCGTCATGGGGAGCCGGGACCAGAACAGGCTGAAAAAACTTTTATTCGGAAGTGTCAGTGAAAAACTGTCATCGAAATCTGATATTCCCGTGCTGATCGTAAAATAATTCTTTCTGTAAAGCAGCTTAATCAAAAGCTGCTTTTTTTACAGCTCCCGGCTGTTTCTTCTTTTTTTCGGCATCACAAAAAAACTCGCCATGATCAAAAAATCGATGCACAATACGACAGACCATCCCTTTAACAGTACGCTGAGCGCTTCGGTGCGGGAAGCGTCCTGAATGAGAAATACCGTTCCGGCTAAAAGAACGCCGCCGATGACAAATGCTAATACATGTCTTCCCCACCCTTTCGCATAATGTTTGGCATAATCCAGTCCGTACCGTTTGACCGGTTTTGCCCCTTCCTTGACCACATAATAGCGGAACCGCTCATCCGCCCATTGAATCATGCTTTTTCCGAAGGCGACAGACACTCCGATATAAATGGCCGCCACCGCATGCGCCATAGTCGCCGCCGCCCCTCTGTATAAATCAGCTGCAGCCGCCAGAAACAGTACGGCATCCAATAAAGGAATGAGAGCGAAAAAAAACATTCCGAGCTTTTGCCGCCTGAATATATAGCGCGTCGCCAATCCAAAGATGACAGCCGCCCAAAAAGCAGCCTCACAAATGACAATCAACCAAGCAATCGCGTTCAATCCGGTTCCCCCTTATCGTTTTCTAAAATGCATTGTATCACTGCTTTTTATTTAATACAACTGTATTACAAAATTGCAAGAAAAAATATTTCCTGTTACACTGGAACCATGCCTAAAATAATCGATCATGAAAAAAGAAGAAAACAAATAGCCGAAGCCACTTGGCGGACGATTTTGGAGCGGGGAATGGAAGGAGCGACAGTGAGAAACATCGCCCAGGAAGCGGGTCTTTCTTTAGGCGCGCTGAGGCACTATTTCACCACCCAGGATGAGCTTTTAGGGTATGCGATGACACTCGTAAAAGAAAAAGCGGCCGCCAGAATTAACGAAGTTGCCATGAAAGATCTGCCGCCGAAAGAAAAAGCGGTGCGTCTGATGCTTGAAATCATCCCGACAGATGAAGAAACGATGGCTGAAATGGAGGTATGGTTCGCTTTCACAGCTTATGCCAGACATAAGGGAGAAGAGTTTCAACCCCAGCAGGACGGGATCTTGGCATATATCCGCGGTCTGATTGACTGGCTGGATGAAAATAAGCTTCTGAAACCGAATCTTGATAAAGAGATCGAAGCGGAGAAAATGTACGCCATCGCCGACGGATTGGCGCTGCATGCCATGCTTGAACCTGAGCGTCTTTCAAAAGAGAAGATCTCCCGTGTGCTCGTTCAGCATATCGAATCTCTTTTTATCTGACTGAAGCAAAAAGGCCGGATGTGTTCCGGCCTTTTTTCAGCTTATGACTGAACGCCGAGCTCCTGCTGAATGTGCGACTGAAAAGCCTCCTGAATCGTTTTGGCTACAGGTCCCGGCACTCCGCTTCCGACCGGTTTTCCGTCAAGGGTTACGATCGGGATTAATTCAGCCGTCGTTGACGAGATGAAAATTTCATCCGCATCCCTGAGTTCGTCTTCGGTAAGAGCCTGCTCCCGCACCTCAATCCCGTTTTCTTTCATCAGCTCTAACAGTTTCATCCGCGTAATGCCGTTTAAAATCAGCTCATTTGCAGGATGCGTCCGGACAGTGCCGTTTATGACGGCATATACATTGGAAGAGGTTCCTTCCGTGACCGCTCCGTCCCTTATCAGCACCGCTTCATAAGCGCCTGCTTCATAGGCTTTTTGTTTAATCATCACATTATACAGTAAATTCAGACTCTTAATGTCACACCTCAGCCAGCGTTTGTCTTCCGCCGTTATGGCCTGCGCTCCGGCTTTTTGTTCATTTTCCGGTTTTTTCACTGAAAAGGTGTATGCCGTCGTCTGCGGTTCCAATCCTTCGTCATACTGGTGCTTCCGCGGCGCCTTCCCTCTCGTCGTCTGTATATAGACCCCGCCGTCAATGAGTTTGTTTTCCTGTACGAGCTTTTGCAGATCCCATTCTATGTCCTCTGCGGAGAAAGGCAGGGTGATGCCGATTTCTGCGGCGCTTCTGAAAAGACGGTCAATATGCTCGCGCAGACCGAATAAGGCGCCGTTGTACACTCTGATGACCTCATACACACCGTCACCGAATTGATATCCGCGGTCCTCAATATCAACTGCCGCTTCTTCACGATCAATCAACTGGCCGTTTACTAATGTCTTCATGTAAACCCTCCTCATCGTTATCTGCCGTGATGTGCATTCTCAGCTGTTATTGTCAACTATTCTATCATACTGAACGAGCCGGCTGCGGAGTTTATTTTTTTCTTAAAATCTTATTATTCGACATCTTTTCTATGTCTTTTCCAGTTTTGTTCCTGTATACTTGATTCGACATACATATGCTGTTAACTTATGGCACTTCGCAAGCCTCCGCTGTTATCGGCATTATGCAGAAACTTATGCTACTGGAGAGATTGTTATGCGCAACACAAAAGAAGGTGCTTCCCCTTCTCTGTTTTCATTGGCTTTTAAACTTACGAGTTTAGCAGTTTTGTGCGGACTGCTTCTGGTAATCGTCATAATGGGATATTCCGCTTCCGCCGCAAAAAACAAACAGGTCACCGTGACTGCAAACGGGCAGCTTCGGGATGAAGCAGAAAGCCTGCGGCTGAAAAATGATTCTCCTGACGTCTTAATGAAACATTTGCAGAGAGAGCGTGACCCAGGGAAAAAAACGGTATATTTAACCTTCGACGACGGGCCGTCTCCATATACTGAACAGCTGTTGAATGTATTGAAGGCAAATGGCGCAAAGGCCACTTTTTTTATGCTTGAACCGCGGATGAAAGCCTATCAGCATTCCGTGCAAAGAGCGAAGCAGGAAGGAATCGCGCTCGGCCTGCACGGCGTGACGCACGATAATCACCTGTTTTATCAAACACCGACATCACCGCTGAACGAAATGCAGCAGGGACGCGATACACTCGAGGCAATCACCGGGGTAAAAACGGATCTTGTCCGCACGCCTTACGGCAGTAAACCGTCATTGACGGATGCCCAAATTAAGAATCTTGAAAAAGGCGGATTCGTGTACTGGGACTGGACGATAGACAGTGAAGACTGGAAGTACAAAAATGCACGGTACGTGCCGGAAGTATTGAATCAGCTCGCATATTTGGAAAGCGTTCATACGAGCAGGCCGCATGTCATTTTAATGCACGATCTGCCTGCGACGGTGCACGCTTTGCCTAGCCTGATCCAAAAACTGAAAGCCCAGGGCTACTCCTTTGATGTTCTGACGGATCAAATGATTCCCGTCCATGAATAAGAAAAGCCGGATCTGTATATGATCCGGCTTTTTTATGTCGCGGCGCTGATCCGTTTTGCAAATTCACCGATCTTCTCATGGATGACAAGATCAAATAAATGGTCGCAATATGTCGGCTCAAGGTTAATGATCACCTGCTTCAAACCGGGAATCCGGGCCGCATCCTCAGGGACAAACCTTGCCGGCGCCACTTCAAGCGAAGTGCCGATCACAAGAAGAAGATCAGCTTTATCAAGCTTTTCATAAAGGGTTTCAAAATGCTGAACGAGATCACCGAACAGCACGACATCCGTTTTTAATACGGTGCCGCATACCGCATGATCACCGATTTCCGCCGTACATTCCGGCACTTCGTCCTTCAGCAGATGAGAAAGCCCGTAGCGCGCTCCGCAGCGGGGGCATGCGGCGGTCTGAATTGAACCGTGAAGCTCATAGACACTGCTGCTTCCCGCTTTCTTATGCAGCCCGTCAATATTCTGCGTGAAAATGTCTACCTGCTTTCCCCGCTTTTCAAGATCCGCCAAATACGTATGGCCGGCATTCGGCTCATAGCTTCCGCTCATTTTCATCTGAAAGAGCTGTTTGAATTTAGGCCAGAATTCACGCGGACGGCGTTCAAAGTATTCCCTGCTCATCGCTTCCATTCTGGAGGTGTCTTCGGTCCATATACCGCCCGCCGAACGAAAATCAGGAATGCCGGATTCCGTGCTCATTCCCGCCCCCGTCAGCACCACGATACGTTCCGCCTGATTGATCAATGTCATAAACGCTTCCACTCTTCCACCGCCTTTTCTTTTTATCATATCATGAAAAAAGAACGGCGCCTGTTATGCCCGTTCTTTTTCTCCGGAATGATCCTTCACATGAACCGGATCATCGTGGCTTTTCTGTTTTACGAATACATTCTGGCCCGGATAGGCGAACTCCACGCCTTCCTCAGCAAAAATATCAATAATCCGGCGGTTGATATCCTGCCGCACGTCCAGGCTTTCCGCCCAGACGATGGTCTTTGTGTAAAAGTTGAAAAACAGATTATAATAGCTGTCCGCAAACACGTCAAAGTTAACCATAATCGTATCATCATGCACGCCTTCATGTTCACGAAGCATTTCTCTGAGCCTTGTGATGCACCGCTCTAAACGATCAATCGGCGTCGCATAAGAAACACGAACGGAAAACGTGACCTGGCGCTTCGTCATCCTCGTCCAGTTTGTGATGGCTTCCATGGACAGCGTTGAATTGGGTACGGTAACAAGCGCCCCCTGCGCCGTGCGGAACCTTGTGCTTCGGAATGTGATATCTTCAACGCCCCCCGTCACAGATGACGTCTCGACCCAGTCGCCGATCGTAAACGGCTTTTCCGTAATGATGATAATGCCGCCGAAAAAATTGCTGATCGTATCTTTAGCCGCAAGCGCGAAGGCCAATCCGCCAAGTCCGAGTCCGGCCACGAACCCGTTTACATCATAATTGAATTCCTGCGCGATCACACTGACGCTGAGCGCGAGAATGACAAAGCGCAGCACCTTGGATAAAAACGGCGCCAAAATGTCATCCATATCAAGCTCAAAGCGCTGATTGACTTTATGAAATAAAAACGAAGACGCCGATGTCAGATTGCAAAGCCCCCAGGCGATCAGCGCAACGATCAGAGAGCGGTACAATTTTTTGACAATGTCCATCTGCCCGTCTAAAAACGGCGAATACTCAATCGCCAAAAACAGACCCAGCGCCGCGAAAAACCATCTGGCCGGCTTGTCAAACGCTACGGCAATCTGCTTGAATATGTCGGTTTTCGGCTTGTTCGCCAATTTGTAAATGAGCTGAAAAAAGTATTTGACAAACAGTTTTCTCAAAACGAGAAAAGCCGCTAAAATTCCGATGCTGATACTGATCTGCGAAATATGGTCAAGCGTAAAAAAGCTCTGAAATTGTGTCATCATAGCATATGCTCCTTTGTCTTGTCGAAAATCTATTATACTAAAACATTCGGACATCAGCTTCTTTTAATGTCTTTAGGCAGCCTGAAAAACCCCGGCATCAGAGCACAGCCGGGGTTTTCACACATTCGTTCATCTTTCAGCCAGATACAACAGGGTCAGGCACTATTTCTTCTTTGATTGTGTCTGTTTCAGGAGAGTCGCTTTTTGGATTTCAGCATCGGTTTCGGCCTTAATTCTTTCTTCCACTTTCAATCTCCCTTTTCCCATGATCTCGCCTCCTTTTTGCCATTATAAATCATCAATGCGGATTGTAAACCGAAAAAAGCACTATCTTTATTCCAAAAAAATACTGTTTTGCACATTCACCAGTTTGAATCGCTGTGCATATACGAATCTGATATAATAACAGAAATGCCCATGAGGGGAGCTGACAAGCTTGTATACCATCGCTCATCGCGGCGCCTCCGGTTACGCGCCCGAAAATACATTTGCGGCATTTGATATCGCTGCCGAAATGAACGCTGATTTCATTGAGCTTGACGTCCAGCTCACAAAAGACGGTCAGATTGTCGTCATCCATGATGACAAAGTCGACCGGACGACGGACGGCTCCGGTTTTGTAAAAGATTTTACGCTGAAGAAGCTACAGTCTCTGGATGCCGGCAGCTGGTATGGGGCTGAGTTTAAAGGGGAGCGGATTCCCGTGCTCGAAGAGGTTCTGAAGCGTTATCATTCTGAAATCGGATTTTTAATTGAACTGAAGGGGCACGTTTCTCAAGTCGGTCTTGAAAAAGCAGTCGGCCAGCTGTTAAGCAGGTTTTCCTTTTCCATCCACCCTATCGTTCAATCATTCAGCCTCAAGTCGATTCAGACCTTTCACGGCATGTATCCGTCCGTTCCGACTGCAATTATTGCAAGACCCAGCTTTGGGATGTTTTCCAAAAACCAGCTGAACGCCTACAAATCAGCCGTAAATTATGTCAATATTAAATATACCCGTCTGAATCGGTTCTTGATTTCCACCGCTCACAGACACGGCCTGAAAGTATTTGCCTGGACGGTCAGAAATCAAAAGACGGCCGAAAAGCTGCAAATGATGGCAGTTGACGGCATTGTAACTGATTTTCCGGATTTTATTTCTAAGGATGGCTGATATGAAACAATACATCGCAATTTTTATCGGAGGCGCGCTTGGCGCTTTGCTCCGCTTTGAAATGAGTGCGCACATTCACAGCGGTTCTTTCCCGGCGGCCACTTTCCTCGAAAACGCGGCGGGAAGCCTTTTACTTGGTCTTATTACGGGTTATTTCATCATTCGGGCTAAACGCCCTCTTATGACCGCCTTTTTAGGAACCGGTTTTTGCGGAGGTTTCACGACGATGTCAACCTTCGCAAAAGAAACCATTTTTCTGCTGCAATCGTCTCCCGCAGCGGCTTTTTGTTATGCTGCCGCGACTTTATTCGCTGGTCTTGCCCTTGCATACGCCGGCATTTTTTGGGGACGGCGGATTGCCCTTCACGCAGCGGGAAGGGGGCATGATACACCATGACGATTGTCCTGATGCTTATCGCAGCGGGTATCGGAGCGGTATTACGGTCTCTGCTGGGTAAAACAATTTCAGAAAGAACAAAAGGTTTTCCGATTCCGCTTGGAATGGCTGCGGTCAACCTGCTCGGCTCCTTCGGCCTCGGCATGTTCACCGGACTGGGCCTGGATAATCCTTCCGCCGGCATCATCATCGCGACAGGCTTTTTCGGTGCGTTTACGACCTTTTCCACGTTCAGTATTGAAGCCGTGCAGCTGATGATGAACAACCGCATAAAGGAAAGCCTGCTCTACATCGCTGTTTCAGCAGCCGGAAGCCTTTTGGGGTTCTGGTGCGGCTTCATTATCATGTCCATTTAAAAAAACCTTGAGCTTATTTTTCGCTCAAGGTTGCGTTATGAAGCATGACCGTTTCAGGCACGGGCAGCTGGCGGTTTATTGTTCCCTGACCGCCCGGGCGGCCCTGTTCTTCTTTGAATTCAAGCTGTTTAATAAACCGGCCGTCCATTTCTAATATGAGGGCAGTATATCCCCCGATTTGTATCGACTCACCCGCACGGATGTCAATATTCCGTTTCAGCACAAGACCGCCGATCGTGTCGACTTCCTCTTCAATCCCTGCGCCGAGAAGATGATTCACCTGATCAATCCGAACCTTTCCGTCCAGCACATAATGGCGTTCGGACAGCTTTTGAATCTGCGGCTGTTCGTCCTCATCAAATTCGTCTCTGATATCGCCGACGATTTCTTCAAGGATGTCTTCGGTCGTCACAAGACCGGACGTTCCGCCATATTCATCAGACAATATCGCCAAATGAATCCGTTCTCTCTGCATTTTTATCAGCAGGTCGTGTATCGGGATCGTCTCGATGACTTCAATCACCGGGCGGACGTAGGACGTGATGGATACTTCCGCTTTTTCATCTTCTGTCATAAACAGCAGATCTGAAAAGAGATGCTTCGTATTGATCATGCCGATGACACTGTCTTTGTCCCCGTCCGTTACGGGCCAGCGCGTATATTTGTCTTTCAGCATCATATCAAGCATTTCCGGCACGTCCATATCAGTGGAAACAGCCGCGATTTCTTTTCTCGGGATCATGATTTCCTTGGCGATCCGATTATCAAAATCAAAAATTTTATTCACAAACGTATATTCAGACGGATTGATTTCTCCGTTTTTTAAACTTTCTGACAGCAGGATCCGCAGCTCTTCTTCAGAGTGGGAGCCTTCATGCTCAGATGCCGGCTTTAATCCGGCCAAACCGGTCAGAATTCTCGCGGAGCCGTTCAGCACCCAAATAAACGGGAACATGAACACGTAAAATAACCGAAGCGGTCCGGCAATCCATAACGTCAGCTTTTCCGCTTTTTGAATCGCAACCGTTTTAGGCGCAAGCTCACCGACGACGACATGTAAAAACGTAATCAGACCGTACGCCGCAGCAAAAGCAATCACATGCTCAGCAGAATCCGGCAGCCCCATGCCCTGAAACACAGGATGAAGCATCCGCTCAAATGCAGGCTCTCCCAGTACGCCGAGCCCGATGGATGTGAGTGTAATGCCAAGCTGCGAGGCGGATAAATACTCATCAAGATCCGTAATGATACGCTTTGCGAGCACCGCCCGTCTGTTCCCTTCTGAGATGAGCTGATCGATTCTGGATCTTCTCACTCTGACGATCGCAAATTCACTCGCCACGAAAAATGCCGTTAACGCAATGAGCACACCGATTAAAATCAAACTGTCAATATCGTCCATTTCACCTTATCCCGAATTGAAGGATAAGGACGTCACCTCCTGATTTCATCGTTTTTTCTTAAGCGAGAGGAACGAAATGGGTGATTGACTACACAGAGGGCCCCATCCTGCCACCTCCTAAGTCAAAGCATGATTGTAATTTGTATATTTTATTGTATCACAACTCCATTCTTTCATCATTTTCAGATTTTTTTATCATATAAAAAACAGCCTTCAAAAAGAAGGCTGCCGTTATCTGCTTCGGAAATGATTTTCTAAACAAAGCGCCGTATTAATCCCCCCGAATCCCATGCTTAAGCTTAACGCATGGTGTACGGTATGGGCGCTCGGCCCGTCGGTCACCCACTGAAATGAATCGTCAATCGGCTCCGTTAAGTTTCGGATCGGATGAAGCTTGTTTTCCCGCATTTGCAAGAGAGCAGCAATGATTTCAACCGTTCCGGCCGCACTCAGACCGTGTCCGGTAATCGATTTTGTCGCATTAATCCGCGCGTGCGACAGGCCGCTTTCAGAAAGCGCCCGGCATTCAGTCTTATCACCGATCGGTGAACCGGTGCCGTGCGGGTTGATGTAATCGATCTCTTTTGCTGAAAGACCGGCCCGCTCCAGCGCCTGGCGGATCACCGTCATTTCGCCCTCTGCTGAAGGATTCGGGTTGCGGTTCGCATCGGAAGCCATCCCCCAGCCCTTTAAGCCGGCCCACGAACGTACGCCCCTCTCTTCGGCAGATTCAGCGCGTTCCAGCACAATCGCCCCGCACGCCTCTCCGAATATAAACCCGTCCGTATGCCGGTCAAACGGGCGGCAGGCGGCTTCAGGCCGTTCAGCGTATGTATCAGTGCCCATCGCTCCCAAAGAACGGAGAGCATGACACTCCATGTACGACAGATCGGCCAGCGCCCCGATCACGATACATCGGTCAAACAGGCCTCCTTTGATTCCTTGAGCAGCCTGGATAACTGCCGCCTGGCCGCTTGCCGACGCGCCGCCGACCGTAAAGGCCGGCCCTTTTATCCCGAATTGCTCCGTACAAAGCCCCGACAAATCACTATCCATAAAAGAAAGCCCGTATGTCGGATTTACAAATTGCGGCGTTTCACCGTTTTTCTCAAAGGTCTGCAGCAATTCGCGCTGCGTCATATTCGAGCCGCCGATGATCAGACCGGTGCGGCTGTGGTCAGCGCCGTCTAATTGAGCGTCATGCCACGCTTCATATAGAGCGATAAGTGCCGTCTTTCCTGATAATGCGGCCCTTCGGTACAAGCGCTTGGACAGCGCGTCCGGCGGCGTTAATTCGCTAAGCTCCGCGCCGATAAACGAACTGCCTTTCTGCCGGCCGGGCCGTTTCATCACATCAAAGGCGTGCCGCCCCTCCATAAGCGCATCGAGAAACGCCTCCTTGCATTGTCCGACCGCGGTTAAGACTCCGATTCCTGTAATGCTGATGTCTGACGTGCCATTATTTCTCCTCGACATTTGTCCGTTCTCCCATCTTTATGTATTGGAAGCTATGAAGAAAAATCTTGATACAGTGCTTTGAAAATATCGCGCGACTGTCTGATCTGTTCTGAAGGCACGCTGAAAGATAATCGGAAATAGCCGCTTTTTCCAAATCCGCTGCCGGGTACGATCAATAGTTTGTATTTCTGTGCGGCATGCATGCAGAACGCCACCTCGTCTTCAATCGGTGATTTCGGAAAGACGAAAAAGCCTCCTTTCGGCATTTCAAATTCGAAGCCGGCTTCTGTGAGGATGTCCACCATAAGGTCTCTCCGCTTTCTGTAAGGTTCAGCATCAATCGAAAGATCATCCATTTTCGCCACGGCGCGCTGCATCATGACCGGAGCGTTCACAAAGCCGAGCGTCCGGTTGCAGAAAACGAACGCATCCGTCAGAAGATCGCCCTCAGGCATTTGGGCGTCTGCCGCGATATACCCGAGCCTTTCCCCCGCAATGCCGAGATCTTTACTGAACGAACTGACTAAAATCACGCGGTGATACGCCTGAAACGGATTCGCCTGTTCTTCTCCGTAGATCAGCTGGCTGTACGGTTCATCAAATAAAATAAATATGCTTTGGCCGTTCCGCTCTTCGGCTTCTTTTAATAAGGCGCCTAATTCGTTAAGGTTTTTCTGGCTGAGCACAGTCCCCGTCGGATTATGCGGCGTATTAACGATCAGTCCTTTCGTACGGGGGGTGATCGCACCTTTAACCGCTTCAATATCAATCTCAAATGAGTCAGTCAGCGGGCAGATGACGGGTCTGCCGCGGTAATTTTCAACATACGCTTTATATTCCGCAAAATAAGGCGAAAGAAGGATGACTTCTTCCTCCGGGTTTAAAATGCTCTTCAGCGCGACATTCAGCGCCCCGCCGGCTCCGACCGTCATGACTGTATGCCTGGCGGAAATTTCTGTCTGAAACCGCTCTGACAAAAAGCGGGCAACCTTTTCTCTCGCCTCCGGAAGCCCTTGGTTTTGTATGTATCCGTGCCGCCCTGTTTCAGCCGCTTCGCAAAGCGCCTTTTTAAATGTTTCAGGCGGCTCCGCAACCGGATTTCCTATCGAAAAGTCAAATACCTTATCGGCGCCGAACTCTTTTTTCAGCTGAGCGCCTTCATCAAATAGTTTGCGTATCCATGAACCTTTCTCCAGATTCTGTGTCACTTCCCGTGATAAACCGGCCACTGTCATCTGTCCCTTCTGTCTTTTTCTGCCGTTTCTATTTACAATGATTATGAAAGATTTACATGGCGCAGTCAACGCTTTTTCAGACAGCCCGCCGCGCCATTTCAGGAGAAAGACGGAAAACAATAAACTTGTGCAAACTCCCCTTCATATATTAAACTATTCTCATAACTATAACGTGATGGTTGGGGAGGGATTTAGATGGGGCTGAGACTTATCGCATCAGTGAATTAGCAGAGCTTGCCGGTGTAACGAAACGCACGGTGGATTACTACACAAACCTCGGGCTTTTAAAGCCTGACAGGTCTTGTTCGAACTATCGTTACTACGATACACTTGCACTTAATCGGTTAAAGTTTATAGTCGCTTGTAAAAAGCAGCGATTGGCCCTGTCTGATATAAAAGATCGACTGGAGAACCAGTTTCCCTCTTCAGCCCTGCCTGACGATATTGGAAATCTGGCATCGGAAATTGATCACATGAATCAAAACATCTCCGTGATCTTGAATCGGTTTGAAAAGCTTGAACCAGAGGAGCGCGCCCAGCTGAAAAAAAGGCTGGCTCCTGAAAAGCTTGCAGTGCTTCAATCATTTATGCTGCTGTTAAGTTAAACCATTATCTTACTAACAGGAGGTGTTACCTTCATCTTCCCAAAAGAAGTGAAGGTTCTAATTGGACATTGTGAATTTGATTTTAGTCGCGGTTTTAATCGCGCTGACGGCATTTTTCGTAGCATCTGAGTTTGCGATAATCAGAATCAGAGGCTCACGGGTTGACCAGCTTATAGCAGAAGGAAATAAAGCCGCAATCGGTGTCAAAAAAGTGACCACGCATTTAGATGAGTATTTATCGGCGTGCCAGCTCGGCATAACATTGACTTCCATCGGTCTTGGTGTCTTAGGCGAATCAACGATTGAACGCTTGCTTCATCCGCTTTTCACAAAGATAAACGTACCAAGCTCATTATCGCATATTATTTCATTTATTCTCGCCTATGCGATCATTACATTCTTACACGTGGTCGTGGGAGAGTTGGCGCCGAAAACAGTCGCCATCCAGAAAGCGGAAGCCGTTTCAATGCTGTTTTCGAAACCGCTCATTTGGTTTTACCGCATCATGTTCCCGTTTATCTGGCTTCTGAACAACTCCGCCCGTCTTTTAACGAAGACGTTCGGTCTGGAGACAGTGTCTGAAAATGAGCTTGCCCACTCTGAAGAAGAGCTGCGCATCATTTTATCGGAAAGCTATAAAAGCGGTGAAATCAACCAGTCTGAATTTAAATATGTGAACAAAATCTTTGAATTTGACGACAGACTTGCAAAAGAAATCATGATTCCGCGTACGGAAATCGTCAGTCTGCCGCATGATATCAAAATTTCTGAAATGATGGACATCATTCAGATTGAAAAATATACCCGGTACCCTGTCGAAGAGGGTGACAAAGATAATATTATCGGCGTTATTAACATTAAAGAAGTGCTGACCGCCTGCATCAGCGGCGAAGTATCAGTCGACTCGCCGATTACCGATTTTGTCAATCCGATCATCCATGTGATTGAGTCGGCACCGATTCACGATCTGCTTGTAAAAATGCAGAAGGAACGGGTTCATATGGCGATTCTGTCGGATGAATACGGCGGAACCGCGGGGCTTGTCACCGTTGAAGACATTATTGAAGAAATCGTCGGGGAAATCCGTGATGAATTTGATATCGATGAAATCAATGAAATCCGCAAACTCGGCGACGGCCATTACATGCTTGACGGCAAGGTCCTGATTGATCAAGTGAACGAACTCCTCGGCATCCATTTAGAAAATGATGAGGTCGACACCATCGGCGGCTGGTTCCTTACCCAGAAATACGACGTCGAACAATACGACTCGATTATCGAAGAAGGCTGTGAATTTATCATTAATGAAATTGACGGCCACCATGTCGCATATATCGAAGTAAAAAAACTGGCGTTTGATGAACTGCTGGAAACCGCCGAACAAAAAGAAGCATAACAAAAAAGCTTGCGCGTCTGATAAAGACGGCAAGCTTTTTTTCATTTACAGTTGTTCAAGTTTTTTCTCAAGCTCTTTAATTCTGGCATTCAGCTCTTCTGTCATGGCCGCAAGCCTCTCCTTCGGCGCAAGATCGGAAAAGTCCTCCAAAAAAATCGGCTCGCCGATGATAAGCCGCATTTTTCCCTTTTTAAACAGCGCTTTTCCTGTAGACGGCCCTTTATATGCGGCCGGAACGAGCGGCGCTTTTCCCATTTGGGCGATGGTCACGGCCCCTCTTTTCAGCGGGACGTCTTCTGATGTTCTCGTACCGCTCGGAAAAATCCCGACAATCTTTCCTTCCTTCAGAAGCTTAATCGGCGTTTTAATGCTGCTCGGGCCCGGATTTTCACGGTCAACCGGGAACGCGTGAATCTTCTTCAAAAAACTACCGATCCACTTTTTCTGAAACAGCTCTTTTTTCGCCATATAATGAATCTGATGGGGCAATATCCCGACACCGAGCGTGAGGACGTCCACCCAGCCCGCATGCGTGCACGCGATAACGAATCCTTTATCAGACGGAAGATTCTCTTTATTGTACACTTTCACTCCTCCGCGCAGGGATAGAATGCATTTGATGGCATTTGCACAAAACTTATACATAACGCACTTCCTTTGTTGTAATGATCAAAAGTGTTCTCTCTCTATTATAACAATATTTTTTATTACCTGGTACTAATAATTATATTTTTCCTCCGCCGATCTCTATCTTTTATGACGGTTTTTGGGTACTATAGAGAAATGGTGTTTGATGAGGTGAAAATGAATTTAAGCCGTTTGCATGGAACGTGCAACTTTAAACCTTTCTTATGCGTGTATAACATAGAGGGGAGAAAAGGCAGTGACGATCGATGAAATTTACCAAATGTATATGAATGATGTTTACCGGTTCCTGCTCTCCATGACAAAAGACAAGCATCTCGCTGAAGATTTGCTGCAGGAAACCTTTATGAGGGCATACATACACATTCACTCCTACGACCACAGCAAAGTAAAGCCATGGCTTTTTCAAGTGGCGAGAAATGCGTTTATAGATTATGTCAGAAAACATAAAAAGGAAGTGACCATTTCCGATGACTTAATTGGGAGCCTTTTTCAGACGGCTGTTCAAAGCCCGGCTCATCAGATTGAAATCAAGGAAGTGCTGACAGGGTATATGTCCGAACTTCCCGACAATTATCGGGAGGCCTTAACACTGTATTATTTAAAAGAACTGAATTACAAAGAAGCATCCCATATTATGAATATTTCAGAGGCTAATTTTAAAAGTGTTTTATTTCGTGCCAGACAGCGGCTGAAAGCACTTTATAATAGAGGTGTTAATGATGAATGAAGAATTTAAAAAGCGTTTTTACCAATACAAAAATGGAGAAATGAGCGACCGGGAAATGGCCGCCTTTGAAGAAGAGCTGGAAAAGCTGGAAGTCTATCAGGAGTTGATTGAAAGCGAAATGCAGGACGACCGGGAATGGGACGTCGGCATCAGCCCGGAAAAACAGAAGGCCATTTTATCATACGGAAAACGCAAATCGTATTTGCGGATTTCAGTTCTCGCCGTCATTTCCACTTTGATGATTTTGCCGCTTTGCACTTTAGGAAGCTACCTCTATTACGGTCTGGGAGGAAAAGAAAGCACCGGCAATCAATTAATGGAGACCGCGGCAGTGACGGTGGCGACCACAATGCCGAACGTCCTCGTCGATACCTCCGGACTGAAAAGCCAGGTGAAGCTGTTTGGAATGAATACGGAATTTCCGCTGCAAAAGCAGATCGGCACAAAAACGAAATCCGTCGGCGGAGAACGGATTGAAATGTTTTTAGATACGGTCAAATCGCCTGCCGTTAACTACTATGATTTAGACGCGGCACAGGCAAAGCATTATTTCGCCCATCCTTCCGGCTTAAAGGAACGCACGATTGACAAAGCCGGACAGACATTAAAAAAATTGCCTGAAGGAAGCGTGGCGGAGGTCTATCTTTCTTATGACAGGGCCTACCCTTCTTCTCAAGTATATTCGACTTTTAAAAAATACGATGTGAAGTTTTTATGGAACGCGGTCGAAACGGAGAAAAATCTGAAAGACAGTCCTTATGCCGAGCCGTTAGGATTTCCCGGGAAAGATTCCAAGATGGTGTCCTCTTTCGAAACGCAAGGACAGACAGACCGTGAACAATTTATCAATGCCCTTGAATTTATGTCCCGCCATAAAAAATGGGCGCATGCAATATCGAAACGCAAAGACATGAATCTGGGCAGCCGAATCGACTATGTTGAACATCACGGAATGAACGTATACGGCTCTGTCGTGACGGGGCCGACAAAAGAAATCGAACGTCTGCTGAAAAACAAAACAGTAAAAGCAGCAAACATCGGTGAGGTGGAATTATGGAATTGGTAAGAATTTTTAAAGAGCATAATGTTTTCGGCTGGATATCAGTCGGTACCGCGATTTTGTCGCTGCTGCTTTTGAACGTGGCAATCATCAGCAATGTGACTTTCTATTCTTATCAGATGCTGCCGTTTGCGATGGCCGCCGTGCCGTTCGGCATCATTGAGCTGTTTATTAAAAAAGGACGGACGGGCCCGGGACTGCTCGGTGTCATTCTCAATCTGTTCGTCATTGTCTGTGTATATACGATCGTTGCGGTTGATACGAATCTGCAATTCGGTTTTTAAACATAAAAACAGGCCCTTTTACGGGGGCCTGTTTTTTTAAAATGAAAGAACGCCGATTAAATGCAGCAATACGACGATGATAGCCAGCGGCACGAGATATTTCAGAAGGAAATACCACACCTGAAAGAAACGATAGCCGATGGCTGAACCGCTTTTCATCTCGGCAAACAGCTCCTGCTTCGGTATTTTCAGCGGGACGAAGATTGATATTAATAAAGCGCCGAGCGGAATCAGCACATTGCTGACGGTGAAATCCGCAAGATCAAAAAACGTTTTTCCGAACAAATGAACATCACCGAGAACACCGTATGATAAACAGGACGGAATTCCGACTAAGAAAATGAGCAGACCGCTTGTCCACGACAGCTTCTTTCTTTTCGTTTCATCACCTTTCCCGACAGTCGCCACGATAATTTCCACCATCGAAAAGGCCGAAGTCAGCGCGGCGAAGAAAAAGACCGTCAGAAAGCTGATAAAAAACAGCGAGCCGAACGGCAGCCGGTCAAACACAGCCGGCAGCACGGTAAACAGCAGTGTAGGCCCTTCATCCGGTTTAAAGCCGAACGAAAAAACCGCCGGGAAAATGGCCAGTCCCGCAAACAGCGTGACGAGCACATTCATCATAACAATGGAACCCGCCGAACCCGGAAGATTTTGGGTTTTCGGCAGATACGAACTGTATGTCACCATGACCGAAACACCGAGCGTTAATGTAAAAAACGCCTGTCCTAAAGCATATAGGATGGATTCCGGCGTCAAATCTTCAAAGTGCGGAACCAATAAAAATTTAATCCCCTCAACGGCATGATCGAGCGTGACTGATCGCAGCACAAGCAATAGAAACAGCACGAATAAAATCGGCATCAGCACCGCACTGACACGTTCAATCCCTTTCTGCACGCCTTTTGCGACGACCGCCACCGTCATGATCATAAATACAAGCTGCGCAATGAGAGTCTGGATCGGATTTTCAATGACCGTCCCGAACACCGTGCCGTACTGCTCCTGAGTGAGCCCGGATAAAGAACCGGTAACGGCTTTTAACACATAAAGCAAAATCCACCCGCCGACAACACTGTAAAAAGACAAAACTAAAAAACAGGCCGCCACACCCACATAACCCGTGAGGTGCCATACCGACTTCGGCGCGGCTTGTTTGTAGGCATCAATCGCATTTGTCTGGCTCCGTCTTCCGAAAATAAATTCACCGAGCAAAAGCGGATAGCCTAAAAGCACGGTAAAGAGGACGAATACAAGAAAAAAAGCGCCTCCTCCGTTCGTACCCGCTACGTAAGGGAACTTCCAAATGGCTCCCAGGCCGATCGCCGAACCGGCAGCGGCCATAATAAATCCTATTTTTGAGGCCCATTGAACCCTTTTTTGGTCAGACACGACTTTCCACTTCCCTTCCGCCCTATATTATCCCTTATTCGCTGCGATAACTTAAGTCCATTTCAATATGTTTCATTATTCCGAAAAATAAAAAGGAGCGGCGGGTGCCGCTCCTTACAAATCCCCGTTTAATTTCGAATGCTTTCTCGAATATAAGAAATAAATCACCAGACCGATGATCAGCCAGATAAAGAAACGGAATATGGTGGTGGCGCCAAGGTTAATAATCAAAAACACGCAGAACAAAATGGACAATACCGGAATAAAGGGAACCCCCGGACATTTAAAAGCCCTTGGCAGATCAGGCTGTTTCTTTCTCAATACGATAACCGCCACGGAAATCAGGACAAACGCGGCAAGCGTGCCGATGTTCACCAGCTTCGCCAGTTCATCAAGCGGGACGAGCGAGCCGAGTAATGCCGACAGGATGCCGAATACCCATGTCACCACGTGCGGCGTTTTATGCTTCGGATGGACTTTTGAAAGCGACCCCGGCACCAAACCGTCACGGGACATGGCAAACATCACCCTCGTCTGGCCGTACAGCATGACGAGCATCACCGTTGTCATTCCCAACACTGCGCCGATATCAATAATCCCGGCCACCCAATTCTGTCCGGCCATCTGCAGGACGAGAGACACGGGATGGTCAACGCCCTCAAAGCGGGCAAACGGAACGACGCCCGTCATAATCGCCGATACGGTCACATACAGCACGGTGCAGATGATTAATGAAAAGATAATTCCTTTCGGCAGATCCTTCGCCGGATTTTTCGTTTCTTCAGCGGCGGAAGAGACGGCGTCAAAACCGATAAAAGAGAAGAAAACGAGCGCCGCGGCACTGAAAACACCGCCGAAACCCATCGGTATAAACGGCTGCCAGTTGTGAGGTTTGACATATACGGCCGCAACGGCGATAAACAATAGAACAACCAGAACCTTCAAAATGACCATGATATTATTGACCCGCTTCGATTCCCTAATGCCTAAGTAGAGGAGGAATGTAATCGCAAGCACGATAACAAATGCGGGGAGATTAAAGAATGTGACCGTGCCTTTAATGGATCCCGGCGCGGCCGTTAATGCGGTCGGAAGATGAATGCCGAAGCCCGCCAAGAATGATTGAAAATAGCCGGACCAGCCGACCGAAACCGCGCTGACGGCGAGCATATATTCCAAGATTAAATCCCATCCGATGATAAACGCGAGAAGTTCACCCAGTGTCGCATAAGTAAACGTGTAGACGGAACCTGAAACCGGGACGCTTGAAGCAAATTCAGCATATGACAGAGCCGCAAATAAACACGCAAGAGCGGCGATGACAAATGAAACGGTCAGCCCCGGCCCCGCCGTGACAGCGCCTGTTCCGGTTAATACAAAAATCCCCGTTCCGATGATGGCCCCTATCCCCAGAAGGGTCAGATCAAAGGCCCCTAACTCTCTTTTCAGCGACTTTTCCCCGCTCGTTGCGGCAAGCAGGTCCTGAATGCTTTTCTTTCTGAATACGCTCCCCTTCATCTGCTTCACTCCTTGTAAATCAATATATGTTAGAATATTCAGATAACAATAGCAATAATGACTAAATTCTTATTTTTCGCATGAAATGTTTCAGCACATCATCCCTTTCTCCTACATCATATTATAGCGAAAAATATAAAAATGAAAATAACTTTTTTGAAAATTCTATATATTATTTTTGGTTTTCATAAAGCAAAACTCAGCGGATTCTTTACTGCAAAATATTAACATTAGTGATTCTGCTGGCGACTTCCATTTTTTAAAAATCGTATTCATATGTACGTTCAAATAAAAATCCCGCACTTTTTAAAAGCGCGGGATAAAACTTGCGTATTATGTTGAAATAAATCTGCCGCCATTTACGTGAATGGTCTGCCCCGTCATATAGGAAGATTCGTCTGAAGCCAGAAGCACGTAAGCACCGGCGTGTTCCGCAGGCTGTCCCGGTCTTCCCATCGGAGTGTCCAGACCGTGCTTTTCTACCTTTTCTTCAGTAAACGTCGCCGGAATCAGAGCGGTCCAGATCGGTCCAGGGGCCACCGCATTTACTCTGATCCCCTGATCGGCCAATGACATCGCCATTGAACGCGTAAAGGAAACGATGCCGCCTTTCGTGCACGAATAGTCGATCAATGAAGTGTCTCCCTGATAAGCGGTAATAGACGTTGTATTAATGATGGCGCTCCCTCTTTTGAGATGAGGCAGCACGGCTTTTGTCATATGAAACATAGAAAACATGTTTGTACGGAATGTCTTCTCCAGCTGTTCAGCTGTAATATCAAGAATCCTGTTTTGCGGATGCTGCTCAGCCGCATTATTAACGAGAATATCTATTTTTCCATAGTGATCTAAGACTTGCCGGACCGCCTTCTGACAATGCGCCTCATCACCGACGTCTCCCGGAATTAACAGGCATTCGGCCTGGTATTCTTCCGCACGCTTTTTCGTTCTCTCGGCATCGGCATGTTCGTCTAGGTACAGGATGGCAAGATCCGCTCCCTCCTTCGCGTAAGCGATCGCAGCCGCTGCGCCGATGCCGCTGTCTCCGCCCGTGATGACGGCGACTTTTCCTTTTAATCTGCCCGACCCTTTTACATCCGGGTCCTCCAAGAGCGGTTTCGGCTCCATGTCTGACTCAATACCGGGCTGGCGCTTTTGCACCTGCGGCTTTTGTCCTTCCGTCTGTCTGTCCATCGGATTCATATTCTCACACTCCTGCAATTGGTATTACTGAGACGATACCACGCAATGCGGGGAGTTAAACGGACAAATATGCCGGTGATTAAAGCTGCTGAGCCGTTTCGGGAAAAGCGCCGGTGTATTTCGCAGACGGCCTGTAAATCATGTTGTCAGCGGACTGTTCAAGCACGTGTGCGCACCAGCCTGCCATTCTGCTTGCTGAAAAGGTCGGCGTAAATAAATCATTGTCGACATCAATGGCCTGCATCACAGCCGCTGCGTAAAACTCCACATTCGTATACAGCTTCCGTCCGGGCTTATATTGCTCTAACAGGCGGATGGCTTCCTTCTCCACATAAAGCGCCAAGTCAAGCGACGGATCATTTCCCGCCACTTCTTCAGCCTTTATGCGCAGCGCTTCCGCCCGCGGGTCTTTTGTTTTGTACACCCTATGCCCGAAGCCCATCAGGCGTTCTCCCTTCATAAGCTTCGCTGCCAAATACGCTTCTGCATTTTCTTTTTTCCCGATATCTTCAAGCATTTTCGTGACGCCTGAAGGTGCGCCTCCGTGCAGCGGCCCTTTCATCGTACCCAGTGCGGCAGTGACGGCAGACACTAAGTCCGATTCAGTCGAAACGGTGACTCTCGCTGAAAAAGTCGATGCATTCATCCCGTGCTCCATCGCCAGAATCATATACGTCTCAAGCGCTTTCTTTTGGGCTGCGGACGGCTGCCTGCCTGTCAGCATATACAAATAGTTTTCAACGTGTCCGTATCGCGCCTCAGGTGACAACGCTTCCTGCCCTTGTTTACGGCGGTATCTGTACGCAATAATCGTCGGTGTGACGGCAATCAGTTTAATCGCTTCTTCCGGCTTGGGCGGATATGTAAATGAATCTGTGCCCAAACCTGAAACAGCCGTTCTCAGCACCGCCATGTCGTCCATTTCATCCGGAAGCGTTTCCAGTAAGTCGATCAAATGTTTCGGAAGCCCGCGCTCGGCTGCAAGTTCTTCCTGAAACGCAAGCAATTGCCGCTCATCAGGAAGCGGCCCGTTCAAAATGAGATACGCCGCTTCTTCAAAACTGAATTGCAGCGCGATTTCCTTCGCGTCATAGCCGCGATATATTAAATGCCCCTTTTCTCCGTCAATATGGCTGATAGCCGTTTCTGCACAAGTAATCCCTTTCAATCCACGATAAATCAATTTCATTCCCCCTTATCCTCTTTCTGTTATTATAGTAAATATAATATTTAAAAAATAATGAATATTTTTAAGGGAATTAATTAAAACTTTTAATCAGAGGAGTGCATCTATGGATTTTAAATGGCTTCACACCTTCGTCACCGCGGCAAAATATGAGAATTTCAGAAAAACGGCGGAAACGCTTTTTTTATCTCAGCCGACCGTCACCGTTCATATAAAATTATTAGAGAAAGAAATCAGCTGCAAGCTGTTTCAGCGGAGCGGCCGGAAAATACAATTGACGGAAGAAGGAAAAGCATACGTGCCGTTTGCCATGAGGCTTTTGGAAGACTATGAAAACAGCATGGCGGAGCTGCACAGGGTGCGCCAGGGCTACTCGCACACGCTGACACTCGCTGTTTCGCCGCTTATCGCCGACACCGTTCTCCCGTCTGTCATGAAGCGTTATACAGAGGACAATAAAGAAACCGAGATGACGGTCACCATTTTCGAATCGGAAGAAATCGCCTCTCAAATCAGAAACGGCTCAGCCGATATCGGACTGAGCTGCTTAAAGGTGCAATCATCTTCCCTCACTTGCCGCCCCCTGTACAATGACCCCGTTGTCCTCGTCGCGCCGCCCGGCCGAAAACCCGGGACAGGGAAGGCGGATGAAGTGAAAGACCTGTTCGGACAATATCTGCTTTTGACCCATAACCATCCTGACTATTGGGATGATTTGCTCCGCCAGGTCAGAATACAGTTCCCTTTTGTCAGGACAATGAAGGTGACACAGACGCATATTACGAAACGATTTATTAAAGAGGGGCTGGGCGTCTCATTTCTGCCGCTGTCAGCGGTACGGTCCGAACTCGCCGCAGGCAGCATGATTGAAATTCCGTGCGAATTCGCCCAGATGCCGAGCGCGGGCGCGTACGCCATCGCCCTCTATGAAAATGAAAAAAAGAAAACCTTTTTAGATTTTTTATCACATTTTCATTTTTAGGTGAAACAAATGGAGCTCTGTCCCGTCTAAATAAAAAACCCGTTCTGATGAACGGGTTTCTATCGCTGCTAGAATCTTTTCGCGCCAAGGTAGCGAGGTTTCCAGTAGCTGTTATTCAGATCACTTGTTGTGACACCGTCAGAACCGGCATGGATGAACTTGTTGTTTCCGATGTACACACCCATGTGTGAAGGGCCGGCCTGATATGTTGTAAAGAAGACGAAGTCTCCTCTTGACGGGCTCGACACACTCTTCATTGAGCTCCAGTATCCCGCAGTGCTTGTTCTGCCGACACTCGTCTGTTTGTTTAACAGGTACCAGATAAATCCGCTGCAGTCAAAGCCGGAAGTTGTTGTTCCGCCCCATACATACGGCGTGCCGATTAAAGATTGCGCATCAGAAATCAGCTTGTTCACATTCAGGCTCGTCTGTGCAACATTATGGCTGGATGAAGGCTGCTTTGATGACGATGACGAAGATCCTGAAGACGTTGAACCGGAAGTTGATCCCTTTACTTTAAGAACTTGTCCGATGCGGATCAGATCCGTTTTTAAACCGTTTAAACTTTTTAATTGGTTTACCGTCATTTTATATTTATTCGCAATTTTCCAAAGGCTGTCGCCTTTTACGACTTTATATGTAGACGATGATGACTTGCTGCTTGAGCTTGAACCTGAGGATGATTTACCGTTAATCGAAAGCGTCTGACCGATGTAAATGATATCCGATTTTAATTTGTTCTCAGATTTAATGGAATTAATTGACGTTCCATACCGATTTGAAAGTCCCCATAATGTATCGCCTTTTTTTACCTTAATCGTTTGCGCAGATGCCGCGCCCGCAAACAAAGTCGTCCCCAAAACCACTGCCGTTGTTGCTGTAACAAGTTGCTTTTTCATATTTTCCTCCCTGAATGATTCTATCTATTTTATGTGTCTCTTTTTTAAAGTTTTTATCTGTTTCCTATTATAAGGTTCAATTTCCACTAGAAATAGACTTGACTTCCCGTGACAAATTTCTTACTAATTCGTTTTAGAAAAAAGTTTTTAAGGGTATTAAATATTTCAATTTGATTTCAAACGTGACGAAAAACGAGTCAATTTGTCATGTTTTTTTCCTGTGATCATCGTATTTTGGAAAAACAAAGCAGTTTACTTTCCAAATAACTCCTTGTTAAAAAAATCCTCATCTTTTTCAAAAAAGTGAATGGTTTTCACTCTTTCTTGAAAACATAAGTTACACCGGAATTTACATTTCTAACAATGTTTCACCTGAAATTTACAGGAGAAACAGGCGCTCTTTACAAACACCCCCTACCATTAGACATGCAGACACGATTAAAGGAGGACGAGTGAGAATGAGTCTATTTAAACAGGTTCGATCAAAACTTCTGCCGGCGGCAGCCGTATCCGTACTGACAGCCGGTCTGATTGCGGGCGCGGGGCTTCAGCACTCCGAACAGGCTGCGGCAAAAAAACAGCCTGACAAAAACGAGATCAGAAACGTCATCTTCATGGTCGGCGACGGAATGGGCGCTCCCTATATGAACGCCTACCGTTCGGTCATTAACAAAGGAAAACCTTCGGATGGTATGAAACTGACGGCATTCGATCCCAATCTCACCGGTATGATGATGACTTATCCTGACGATCCTGATTCCAATATTACCGATTCCGCGGCGGCTGGCACGGCAATGGCCACAGGCGTGAAAACGTATAACGCGGCGATCGGAGTCGATAAAAAAGGAAAGCGGGTAAAATCCGTCCTCGAAGAAGCGAAACAAAGAGGGAAATCCACCGGACTTGTCGCAACTTCGGAGATTGCGCACGCCACCCCTGCGGCATTCGGAGCCCATAACAAATCCCGAAAGAACATGGATGACATCGCAAGCAGCTACTTTGATGACCGCATCAACGGAAAACAGAAAGTCGATGTGCTCCTCGGAGGCGGCAAGTCAAACTTTATCCGTAAAGACCGCAATGTAACAAAGGATTTCAAAAAAGCGGGATACAGCTACGTGACATCAAAACAGGAGCTTAAAAAGGATCGTAATAAGAAGATTCTCGGCCTGTTTGCCGATGGCGGACTCGACAAAGCAATCGACCGCTCGAACGCCGTCCCTTCATTAGAAGACATGACAACGGCAGCGATCGACAAGCTGAACAAGAATAAAAAAGGGTTTTTCTTAATGGTCGAAGGCAGCCAAATTGACTGGGCGGGCCATGACAATGATATAGTCGGCGCAATGAGTGAAATGAAGGATTTTGAAAAAGCGTATAAAGCAGCGATCGCATTTGCCAAAAAGGACAAACATACGCTTGTCGTTGCCACGGCTGACCATACCACCGGCGGATTGACGATCGGCGCGAATGACGATAAAAACTGGCATGTTGAACCGATTCTTGCCGCAAAAAAAACCCCGGCGTTTATGGCTGACCAAATCAAAGCGGGTAAATCCGTATCTTCCGTGCTTGCGCGTTATACAGACCTGAAATGGTCAAAAGCGGAAATCAAACAGATCGAAACGGCCTCAAAACAGGATGCTGACAAGAGCGTCTACAAAGCGATCATTAAGCTCTTTAATGCGAAAACCAACAGCGGCTGGACAACCGGCGATCATACGGGCGAAGAAGTTCCCGTTTACGCATACGGTCCGGGAAGAGAGTCATTTACGGGGCTTTTAAACAACACGGATCAGGCCAAAAAGATCTTTCACATCCTGAAACACGGAAAATAAAAAAGGATGCGGGGGTTTCCCCGCATCCTTTCTTCTTTTACAGATATCTCCGGTGCACTCCTTTGCCGTCATAAGAAAACATCACTTCTCTGTCTTCAAGAACAGATTCGATGTGCACGCTCCTGCCCCACAGCTGGTACAGATACGGCAGCACTTTCTCCAAATATTTCAGATCAAGCTCAATTCCCTCATACCAATGTTTAATATAAAGCTCATTATTCTTCAGGTAATCCCCGTCATTGACGGTCAGATAAGGAAATCCCCCGTTGACCCGCATGTTCACGAGCTGATCTCGCACGGCCTTCCATTCTTTGTCGATCACTTTATAGTCCCTGCCCTGCTTTTGGAATAAATACAAATCCTCACGCATTACGAGATCTTTCGTCAAATAATTGCGGATAAATGATATATCCGATTCAATTTCCCTGACCTCAAACATTTTCTCGCGTCCGGAACCGGGCTTTACTCCTGTTTTTTTCATTTCATCTGTCGGGTTGTCATAACGCTCTTCAATGTCTTCAAAAATTTTCAGCCCTAAATAATACGGGTTGATTCCCGTTTTTGACGGCTGAACGACGCCTGCGTTCAGCTTCGCAAATTCGATGGCTTCATCTGAAGTCAGGTCAAGCTCGCGGATAATCCGCTGATGCCAATAGGATGCCCAGCCTTCGTTCATGATTTTCGTTTCCAGCTGTGGCCAGAAATACAGCATTTCTTCTCTCATCATGGTTAAAATGTCACGCTGCCACGGTTCAAGCTCCCGCGAATGTTCTTCGATAAACAGCAGAATATCTTTTTCCGGCCGGGGCGGAAACGGTTTTTTCCCTTTTTTCTTTTTCACCTGCTTCGGCTTATCCATTCCCCATAAATCATCGTAAGGCGATGGCGCGGTTTCTTCTTCGTCCTCCTCTTCGTCATCGACGCTCCACAGCAGCTTCGGCCTGACGAGCGACGGATCGATATGCTCCTGAACCGCCAGAATGGCATCTAAAAAGGACTCCACCTCTTTTATCCCGTGAATTCTTTCATAATGCTTAATCCGCTCCGCCGCAGCCGCCATACTCTCAACCATGTCCCGGTTCGTATTTTGAAAGCGGCAGTTATGTTTGAAAAAATCACAATGGGCAAGAACATGGGCTACAATTAATTTATTTTGGATCAGCGAATTGCTGTCCAGCAAAAAAGCGTAGCAAGGGTTGGAATTAATGACAAGTTCATAAATTTTGCTCAAACCGAGATCATAATGGAGTTTCATCTTATGAAATTGTTTGCCGAAACTCCAGTGGCTGAATCTCGTCGGCATGCCGTACGCGCCGAATGTATAAATAATTTCAGCCGGGCAAATTTCATATCTCATCGGGTAGAAATCAAGGCCGAAACCCTTCGCAATGTCGGTTATTTCCTCAATTGCCCGCTGTAAACCTTTTGTCTCCTCCGCGTTCAACCGAATCCCCCCTACTTGGACTTATTTATAATGTATGACCCCTCCTCTCAAAAGATGAAATAACAGACCGGTTTCCGGCTGAAAACTTTCGGCACATCCGCGCCGTTTGCTTTATATGTAAGTGGGTAAAACACACACCATACCCCAAAAAGAAAAGGAGCGATTCTACTTGAATACAGCAGACATGCTTACGACGTATCTCAGCAAACTCCCGAATCTGGTCATTGCACTGCTCGTCCTGCTTATCGGCTGGGGCATTGCCAAAATCATTGAAAAAGCCGTATACAAAGGCCTGCAAAAAACAAAAATTGACGACAGACTGTTCGCCGAAAAAAAGCCGGCGCGCTATTCCTCAGAAAAAGTCATCAGTAAAGTCATTTATTTTATCGCATTAATCATCGTTTTTATTCTATTCTTTAACATTCTGCATCTGACAACCGTGGCTTCGCCTTTTGTCAGCATGCTGTCAGCGATAACGGCGGCTGTGCCGAGCATTTTAAAAGCCGGCCTGATTCTGCTGTTGGGCTGGGCGGCCGCTTCGCTTTTCAGCTATCTCGTCAAAAAAGCGGGCATGAAACTCGCTGAAAACGGCCGGTTCAGAAAATGGACAATGGTGTCTGAAGAAGCGGAGATGAGCAGATCCGTTACGGCCGCTTCACGAATCGTTTTCTACTTCGTCTTGCTCTTGTTCCTGCCCGGCGTCTTGGCCGCTCTCCAAATCGGCGGAGTATCAGGGCCGTTTACAAATATGATCCAAAGCGTTTTGTCCTTTATACCGAAAGTATTCGCCGCGGCGCTGATTGTTCTAATCGGCTGGCTTGTTGCCCGTCTCGTCCGTGATATCGTCACAAACTTTCTGGCGAGTATCGGCACGGAAAGGCTCGCCGCACGTATGGGGCTTTCTATTTATCTGAAGGATACAAGCCTGTCGGCAATCATCGGAACGATTGTCTACGTGCTGATTTTCATTCCGGTGATCATTTCTGCGCTTGACCGGCTTGATGTGGCGGGTATTTCTGAACCGGCGTCAGCCATGCTGCACACGGTCTTCACAATGCTCCCTAATATCATCATCGGTATCGTGCTGATCATCGCCGGCATCTGGATTGGAAAATGGGTCAACAGCATTGTATCCGGGCTCTTGCACCGGGCCGGTTTCGACTCTCTTCTCGGTAAAATGGGCTTTGAACAGGCGGGTACCCCGAAGCTGACGCTTTCTCAGACGGTCGGCATGATTGTTCAGATCATCATCGTCCTGCTCTTTACGGCAGAGGCGCTGCAGCTTGTCCATCTTGAATTTCTCGTGGTTATCGCAACAGGTATTATCGCTTACCTGCCTAATGTTCTGGCCGCTGTATTTATTCTCGGAATCGGGCTTTTGGCCGGACAGCTCGTCAGCAGGCTGCTTGCCGGCATGCTGAGCGGAAAGGAATTCAGATTCCTGGCGCCGCTTGCGAAATATACCATTATCACTCTCTCAATCTTTATGGCGCTGGATCAGCTCGGTGTCGCCGACACGATCGTAAATGCCGCGTTTATTCTGATTCTGGGCGGTTTCGCGCTTGCCTTCGGACTTTCATTCGGTCTTGGCGGAAAAGAATTTGCCTCCCGTTATCTCGCAAAATTGGATCGCAAAATTGAAAAACATCAATCGGCTGACGATCGTAAGCCGCCGATGTCTTAACAAAAAAACGTGTGCTCAGAAGGAGCGCACGTTTTTTTTTGAGTTAAAGGGGCAAATTCCTTTTTTTTCATTTTAGATTCATATATGATAGACTGTAACAGAAGCAAAATCTCTTTTTCCGAGGTCATTCTATGAAATTAACGAACTATACCGATTATTCTTTACGCGTTTTGATTTTTTTGGCTTCCAAACATTCCGACGAACTTTCCAACATAAAAGAAATCGCAGATACTTATTCCATCTCTAAAAACCACCTCATGAAAGTCATTTACCGCCTCGGCCAGCTCGGGTATGTCGAAACGATCCGGGGCCGGGGAGGCGGAATCCGATTAGGAATGACACCGGAAGACATAAACATTGGAGAAGTCGTTCGAAATACAGAAGACGACTTTAACATCGTAGAATGCTTTGACTCCAAAAAAAATCTCTGTATCATATCTCCCGCCTGCAACTTAAAGAACCTTCTGAATGAAGCCCTGCAAGCTTACCTGGCCGTTTTAGACAAATATACGTTAAGGGATCTGGTCAAAAACAAAGAGGAGATTATGAGACTGCTCAGAAGCTGAAGGAATGTCCGCATTCCTTCTTTTTTTATGCCGGCATAAGAAAAAAGGACTATTTCTATTAATATGATAAACGATTGCAGACAAGTGCCGATATAAAGATTATCATTACTGATATCCTCACCTTGCGGCTGCAACGAATGGGGATAGTAAAATCATCGCAGGAAAAGGGAGATTCATTATGAAAAAAAAGGTAGCGATCGGTTTGACTGCATCTGCGATCGTCGGGTCTGCGTTAGCTGTAACACCGGCAGAAGCACAAACGATTAAGGTTAAAAGCGGAGATTCATTATGGAAGCTTGCCCAAAACTACAATACAAGCGTGGATGCCATTACATCAGCGAATCATCTAAAATCCACCGTTATTTCTATCGGGCAGACGCTCAACATTCCTAACGGCAAATCAGATTCCGGCAGCTCAAAGCCATCTTCAAAGAACAGCGGCACGACTAAAAGCGTTTATACAGTGAAAAGCGGAGACTCGCTGTGGCTGATCGCATCTGATTTTAAAATGTCCGTACAGGAACTGAAAAAATTGAACGGTCTGACAAGCGACTTAATCCGCGCCGGACAGAAGCTGCAAGTGACGGGGAAAGTTTCCTCAAGCACCGATCAGAAAAAAACCACACCGGGCAGCAGCTCAAACAGCAGCAAAAAGCAGTCATCATCTTCCGGGACGTATAAAGTCAAACTCGGCGATTCACTATGGAAGATCGCAAACAGCGTCAATATGACCATTGCGGAACTCAAAGTATTAAACAACTTAAAAACGGATACGATCTACGTAAACCAAGTCCTGAAAACAAAAGGAACGTCTTCTTCGGGAAACACGCCGTCAAAAGACAATTCAAACCAAAATAAAAACCAGACGCAAACGTCCTCTTATACAGTAAAAAGCGGAGACTCACTCTGGAAAATCGCAAACGCATACAACATGACGGTTCAGCAAATCAGAAGCATCAACAAACTGACGTCAGACATGCTTCGGGTCGGACAAGTGCTTAAGCTGACAAAAACGTCATCTTCCGGCTCTTCGACTTCACCGTCAACTCCGAACCAGTCCGGAGATACAGGGAAAACCACTACATATACCGTGAAAAGCGGGGATTCTTTATGGGTGATCGCCCAAAAGTTCAATGTGACGGCCCAGCAGATCCGCGAGAAAAACAATCTGAAAACAGATGTTCTTCAAATCGGACAAAAGCTGACGATTACCGGACAGCAGACAAACACGACACCGAATCAGTCCGGCAACACAGGCGGCACAGGTTCAACAAGCGCGAAGATTAATGTAATGATTGATGCCGCAAAAGCTCAACTGGGCGTACCGTATGTATGGGGCGGGACAACGCCGAGAGGCTTTGACTGCAGCGGTTTCATTTATTACGTTCTCAATAAGGTCACTTCTGTATCCAGACTTTCAGCCGCAGGCTACTGGAATACGATGACATCAGTCAGCCAGCCGGCGGTCGGTGACTTTGTCTTTTTCTCAACTTATAAAGCCGGACCTTCCCACGTCGGTATTTATCTCGGGAACGGCCAGTTTATTAATGCCAACGATTCGGGTGTCGTTATTTCCAGCATGAACAATTCCTATTGGAAACAGCGCTACCTCGGCGCAAAACGTTTCTTCTGATATCTGACAAGCTGTACGGCCTCAATTAAGCTGTGCAGCTTTTTTTACAGTCTGAAAATATTAATGCTGATCACATGCTTTGTCACGGGATGGAAATACACTTCAGCACGGGATGAAAATGTTTCTTTTGTTGTTTGCACCGTTACGCGAAACACATCTTTCGTCTGTTCCCGGTTCACTTTTGTACGGCCCATGTACGAATAATCAGTAAGCTCGGCCCCCTTGTATTCACGTTCAAGCTGGTTCCATGCGAGCTGCTCCCATTTTTCAACTGATGGATCAAGGTGTTCTGTATGCCCTTTTTCAGCGATCGAGGCAATGAGAATGCCGCAAAACAAGAGGGCAAGCGCAAATGGAAGGGATTTCATCTTATGTTCTCCTGAGTCGTTTTTTGTCAATCTTAGCGTGTCCAAAGAAGAGACGGATATGCGGTTTTATTTTATGTCTCCCTCATATTGCTATGCCGCAGTGATAAGGACACCAACTTTTCCCCCGTTGCATCCGGGCTTCAGCGGCATAAACTAACGGAGAACTTCTCATTGAAAGGAGAAGCGTTAGATGGATCATGCCGATTATGACAAAGCCTTGTATTACACACACCGATCTCAATGGGACAATTTGTTAATATTGATGGTTCGTACAAAAGATGATTTATTATCAAAGCGTATTGAGCACTTTCTGCACGCGTATCATTTCGAATATGATCATGCGGTGCTTGAAAAAGAGCTGTATTCTCTTCTCGGGTATATTGATCATGCGACAGAGCTCGCTTATGAAGATCAATTAGCCATGCTGACATAAAAACAATCCCGGCGTCAGACGCCGGGATTTCTTGTGTTTGTGAACATATTCAGCTCTTCGATCATCTCTTTCAGGCTGACCGCCATATCCTCAGATACGGTCCGGCGCTCCATGTCAATGTGAATCGGGTCTAAGACCAGCTGTTTCGGGATGACATTTGCATAAACGCCCCGCATGACCGTCCGCATATTCGCCAGCGCGTTCATGCCTCCTTTTCCTCCCCCCGCCGCGGCAATGATTGCCACCGGTTTGTATGCCCAGTGATCGCTGCTTAAAAAATCGATGGCGTTTTTTAAAGCGCCGCTCATGCCGCTGTGATACTCGGGAGATAATAAGACGACGGCCGCCGACTTTTTCACCTGCCGCCTTAACTCTTGCACTGAAGGCAGCTCGTTCTGTTCTTCTTCACCGTTATAAAGCGGCAGATCACTTTCGCTCAAATCAATATAATCGGTATGAAACCGATCTCTGATATAAGAAGCGGCAATTCTAGTCCGCCCGTTTTTTCTCGGTGTTCCGCTGATCACTAATATGCTCATGATTTTACCGCCTTTCCAAAAACATTATATTTTACCGCATACAATGCCGCCTGCGTCCGATCGGAAAGATTCAGCTTTGACAGCAGGTTGGACACGTGGGTCTTCACTGTTTTTTCTGAAATAAACAGTGCCGCCGCAATTTCCTTATTGCTATTTCCTTTGGCTATTTCTTGAAGAACATCTTTTTCACGAGGGGTCAGGTGATAATATTTTTCCTTATCCTGATCATCCTGAACCATATGGGTCAGCACATGAGGAACAATATCCGCCGACAGCCGGTAACGTCCGGAATATACTTCCCGGAGCGTTTTTACTAAATCATCGGGCTGGGCGTCTTTCAGCTGATACGCTTTTGCGCCGGCTTTAAGGGCGGGAATGACATGCTCCTGATCAGAATAGCTCGTCAAAACGACGATACCGATGTCCGGAAATCGTTCAGCCGCAATTTTTGCCGCTTCTATGCCGTCCATATCAGGCATTGATAAATCCATCAGAATGATGTCCGGCTCCGTCTTTTCAGCTTGCTGAAGTGCTTCAGCACCGGTGGACGCCTCACCGACAACTTCAATGTCTTCCTGAGTGGCGAAGAAATAGCGCAGTCCTTTGCGGACAACGTGATGATCATCAGCAATCACAATTTTCATCAATCAGACCTCCTGTCCCGAAACGGAAGCCGAACGGAGACAATCGTTCCGGCGCCAAGCTCGGATTGCAATGTAAAGCGGCCTCCGATTGCTTCGGCGCGCGCTTTCATGCCGGTCACGCCGAGCGATGGGAGCACAGCATGCGCATCAGCGCTGAAGCCCGCTCCACGGTCGCTAATGTGAAGCTCAGCGCAATCCGGCTTTTTAACGGCGGAAATGATAACCCGGTCCGTTCCCGCATGCTTTTTACAGTTATTCAAGGCTTCCTGGGCGATCCGCCAAAGCGCGTGTTCCTGTTCATCCGTAAGCTCCAGCTCATCCTCCATTTCACAAACGGCTTCCAGGCCGATAAGAGCGGCATAGCTTTTGATCGACGCATACAGCCCTTTCGTCAAACTTTCCGGCTTCAGCTGCCAAATAAGCGCCCTCATTTCTGTTAGCGCATCCTGAGACAGCTCTTGAATAAACGTAATCATCTGACGGAGCCGATCATCATCTGTAAAGCTCTTTGCGGCTTTTGCCGTTAAGCTGACAGAAAACAGCATCTGATTGACGGAATCATGCAGCTCTTGCGCAAGTCTGCTTCGTTCCACCAACAGGGCGTTCTGCTGCTCAAATTCGGCCAATTTCATCCGCTGGATCGCCGTTCCGATTTGAAATGCAACCGCTTCAAGAAGATGCAGTTCTTCTTCGTTGAAAAATGTCTTTTCACTTGCGGCGACGTTTAATAAACCGAACTTCCGGCCGCCGTCCTCAAGCGGTACGGTCGCATGATGGGTAATGCCCTCCGTATCGCGGCAGTTCGTCGCCTGTTCCGCAAATTCAATCCGTTTACAATTCATTGTGTTTACGGCCTTTGTCAATCCGCCATTGCTGAATTTGGTCAGACAATAGCATTCCCCGCTGCACATGAGTGCATTTTCCCGCTGACCGAGAGCCGGCGGTAAATAAGCGGCTGCGGCGAGCGTATAAGACCCGTCCGGCTCAATCAGAAAAATCCACCCTGTCTGCAGCCCGGTCAGGCTGAGCAGTTCGCGGAGCACTTTATCAAGCGCTTCCTTTAAATCGTGGCTTTGGTTTAAGGTTTCCGCAATCGCTTTTAACGTTTTTAACGTTTCTACCGTCGTTTTCGTCAATTTCCCTCACTCCGGCCAATCAGAATTATCCATATTATATCAATTCTATTCTGTATATTCCTTTGTTTTCAGCATGAATTTTCCTCATACTTTCGGATGAGACGTATAAAAAAACCGCCGGATGTCGCTTCCGGCGGTTTGTTGTTTATTTCGTTTTTTCCACTATGCCATCCACTGTTTTCATGACGGCTTCAGATAATGCGGCAAGACGCTGTTCGCTGTCTTGTAAAGAAGTTCCCTTCACGGCGAAATAGAACTTCACTTTCGGCTCCGTTCCCGATGGACGAAGACAGAACCAAGAGCCGTCTTCAAGGAAATATTTCAGGACATTTGACTTCGGCAGATCAATATCCTCTTCATGATGATCGGCAAATACAGTCCGTTTTCCCGTTGAATAGTCTTCAGCCTGCGTGATTTGTTTTCCGGCCATCTGCTTCGGCGGATCGTTTCGGAAGGAAGTCAGGATAGCGGAAATCTGCTCGGCTCCCTGTTTTCCTTTTAACGTCAATGACTTCAAGCCTTCACGGTAATATCCGTATTCTTTAAAAATGGACAGCAGTGCGTCATAAAGCGACATGCCCTGCTTTTTATAAAAGGCGCATACCTCGACGGCTAACAGCGCAGCCTGGATCGCGTCTTTGTCACGCGCGAAATCGCCGATTAAGTAGCCGTAGCTTTCTTCATACCCGAACTGGAACGTGTATTGGCCTGATTTTTCATATTCTTTGATCTTTTCACCGATAAATTTGAAGCCTGTCAGCGTGTCAACCGTATCTAATCCGAACGATGAAGCGACGGCGCGGCCCAATTCGCTCGTGACAATCGTTTTCATGACGACACCGTTTTCAGGAAGGGTGCCCTGTTTTTTCTTCTCGGAAAGCAGGTAATGCAATAAAAGCGCGCCTGTCTGGTTTCCCGTCAGCACTGTGTACTTGCCTTCGCTGTTTTTTACGGCAATGCCGAGACGGTCGGCATCCGGGTCCGTAGCGACGAGAATATCAGCGTTTTGTTCTTCTCCGAGTTTAATGGCATATTCGAATGCCGCGTGCTCTTCCGGATTCGGCGATTTGACGGTTGAAAAATCCGGGTCCGGCAGCTCTTGCTCCTTTACGACGGTGACGTTTTTGTAACCGAGTGCTTCAAGACCGCGGCGCACCGGTTTATTTGCCGTGCCGTGCAGCGGAGTGAACACGACGCTGACATCCACTTCATCCGAAAGCTCGGGATGTACGGAGATGGAAGTCAGTTCTTCAGTATACGGTTTATCAATTTCTTCACCGATTATTTTAATCAAACCTTTTTCTTTCAGTGACTGTTCATCTTCAACTTGAATCGTTAATTCATTTTCTATGGCATTCACTTCCGCAATGACGATGTCCGCTTCTTTCGGCGGCAGCTGTGCGCCGTCATCGCCATACACTTTATATCCGTTATATTCAGGCGGGTTATGGCTGGCCGTCACGACGATACCGGCATAAGCGTTCAGCTTTCTCACCGCAAAAGACAGCTCAGGCGTCGGGCGGAGCTCATCAAATACGTATGTTTGAATGCCTTGGGAAGCAAGAGTTTTTGCAGCTTCCATCGCAAACTCAGGAGATTTATGACGGGAGTCGTATGCGATCGCAACCCCTCTTTTTTTCGCGTCTTCCCCCTGTTTCGCGATATACGCCGCAAGTCCGGCGGATGCTTTGCGGACCGTGTAAATATTCATCCTGTTCGTACCCGGCCCGATTTCTCCTCTCATGCCTCCTGTTCCGAACTCAAGATTTTTGTAGAAAAAATCTTCCAGCAGCTGCTCATTTCCTTCTGCGTCCGCCAATAATTTTTTCAATTCTGAATCTAATTGTTCGGCCTGATTCCAGCGTTCGTAACTCTTACTCCAACTCATGTTCGTCCTCCTATAATTTCAGCTTATGACCATATTTTAATATGAAGCGGCTGCCCGTGTCACTTGATAACTTAACCAAATGCTTTATGTAAACAGATAAAAGAAGGGCTCATGCCTTTTCGGCACAGCCCTCCGGTTATTATTGTTCGAGCGGAACAACCGCGTCGTGCAGCAGCGTATTTAACCACTCAGTGTGTTTTTCTTTCGTTTCGTCATTCCATTGGAATCGGTCGCTCATGTAATCAATCACGGCCGTTTTATACGTTTGCACCCATTTGATGTCGAAGAACAGTCTTCCCGTTCTGCGGACGAAGAAATCGGCAGGTGTCGCAGCCATTTCTTCTTCGATGCTGTAAGCTGCTTCAGCCAAAATGTGAACCGGAATCTGGCGTTTTTCCGCTTCGTCTTTCAGACCCTCAATCCGGCTGAATACATTTTCAACGTTAGAGCCGTATCTGATGGCTAACTGCTTAGCGGTTTCCTGTGATAAACCGATTTTCAAGCCGTCTTTTGTCTTTGCTTCCACAAATGACTCGAAGTTTTTAGAGCCGCCGACATGTCCGCCGGAAATCGGCATCGTCTTCGTCTTGCAGCCGCCGAAGTCCTGGCCGCCCTCTTCTTTCAAGCGGTCGCGGACAAGATCGACAATGTGCTCAGCCATTTTACGGTAGCCCGTCAGTTTTCCTCCGGCGATCGTAATCAGGCCTGATTGAGATGTCCAGATTTCATCTTTACGGGAGATCTCAGACGGGTCTTTCCCTTCTTCGTGAATAAGCGGTCTGAGGCCGGCCCAGCTTGATTCAATATCGTCCGCCGTAATGTTCAGTTCCGGGAACATATAATTGATGGAGCTGACGACATAATCGCGATCCTGCACCGTCATGCGCGGGTGCTCAAGTTTTTGTTTGTAAACCGTATCGGTCGTACCCACGTATGTTTTTCCTTCACGCGGAATGGCGAACACCATCCGGCCGTCCGGCGTATCAAAGTACACCGCCTGTTTAAGCGGGAATACGGATTGGTCGAAAACGAGATGGACCCCTTTTGTGTGCTGAAGATGTTTTCCGCTTTTGCTGTGGTCTTTTTCTCTCAGCTCGTCGACCCACGGACCTGTCGCATTGACGATTTTTTTGGCGTAAACTTTGTATTCCTTGCCTGACAGCAGATCTTCAATTAAAACGCCGACAACTTTTCCTTTTTCATAAAGAAGTTCTTTCACTTTAGAATAGTTGACAGGCTCCGCACCGAATTTAACGGCTTCTTTCATGACTTCAATCGTCAGTCTCGCATCGTCCGTCCGGTACTCTACATAATAGCCTCCGCCTTTTAAGCCGTCTTTTTTGACGAGCGGCTCTTTTTGCAGCGTTTCTTTAGCAGACAGCATGCTTCTGCGCTCTGATTTTTTTACCCCTGCTAAATAGTCGTACACACGCAGGCCGATGGAAGTAGAGAATGAACCGAACGTGCCGCCTTTATGAAACGGCAGCAGCATCCATTCCGGCGTCGTGACGTGCGGGCCGTTTTCGTACACGATGGCACGTTCCTTACCGACTTCTGCAACCATTTTGACTTCAAATTGCTTCAGATAACGCAAACCGCCGTGGACAAGCTTTGTGGATCGGCTTGATGTGCCGGCCGCGAAATCCTGCATTTCGCTCAAAGCGACTTTCATTCCCCTTGAAGCAGCGTCAAGCGCCGTACCGGCACCCGTAATACCTCCGCCTATAATAAACAGATCGTATGTTTTTTTAGTCATGTCTTCCAGCATATGATCCCGTTCCAAACTTGAAAATTGGTGATTCATCATTACGTTTCCTCCTTGTTGTCACGGTATAGAAAAAGAGACCACAACAGCCAAAGCGCATGTCATCACTTTGGTGCTGTGGTCTCTCCTCATCTCAGGACCGTTCCTATTAACTTGTTTTCAGTATACCACATTTTTATCTTATTTAAAAGCCATAGCTGCATTTACTGCTTTTTTCCATCCGCCGTACAATTCATCGCGTTTTTCATCTTCCATTTCCGGTTTGAATTGCTTATCAAGGTTCCATTGATCAGCGATTTCAGTGCTGTCCTTCCAGTAGCCGACAGCGATTCCGGCCAAATACGCAGCACCGAGCGCCGTCGTTTCATTAATTTCCGGACGTTCGACCGGCACATCAAGCAAGTCGCTCTGGAACTGCATAAGGAAGTTATTTTTTACCGCTCCGCCGTCTACACGCAATGTTTTTAAAGAGATGCCTGAATCAGCCTCCATGGCATCAAGCACATCTTTCGCCTGATAAGCGAGAGATTCAAGCGTAGCCCGGATGAAATGCTCCTTCGTCGTTCCGCGTGTCAGGCCGAAAACTGAGCCGCGCACGTCACTGTCCCAGTACGGTGTGCCTAATCCGACGAAAGCGGGCACGACATAAACACCATCAGCGGAATCCACACGCTCTGCGTATGTCTCGCTTTCTTTCGAATCTTGGAACATCCGCATGCCGTCTCTCAGCCATTGGATGGCAGAACCTGCGACAAAGATGCTTCCTTCCAGTGCATACTCGACTTTTCCGTCTAATCCCCAGGCGATTGTCGTCAGAAGGCCGTGATCAGAAGTGATGGCTTTTTCTCCGGTATTCATCAGCATAAAGCAGCCTGTGCCGTATGTGTTTTTCCCCATGCCTTCTTCAAAGCACGCCTGGCCGAACAGCGCAGACTGCTGGTCTCCGGCCGCTCCCGCAATCGGAATGTTTTTACCGAAGAAATGATAATCAACCGTTTTCGCGTACACATGAGAAGACGGTTTCACTTCCGGCAGCATTGATTTCGGCACGCCTAAAATATCAAGCAGCTCGTCATCCCATTTTAATTCATGTATATTAAACATCAGGGTTCTTGAAGCGTTGGAATAATCCGTTACGTGCGCCGCCCCTCCGGACATTTTCCAGATGAGCCATGAATCAATCGTTCCGAACAGCAGATTTCCGTTTTCCGCTTTTTCCCGCGCGCCTTCTACATTGTCAAGAATCCATTTGACTTTCGTTCCTGAGAAATAAGGGTCGATCAAAAGTCCCGTTTTTTCTCTGAATGTATCATTATATCCTTTTTCACGAAGCTCTTCGCAAATGCCGGATGTTTGTCTCGATTGCCACACAATCGCATTGTATACCGGCTTTCCGGTATCTTTATCCCATACGACCGTCGTTTCCCTTTGGTTCGTGATGCCGATGCCGGCAATTTGATCAGCGCTGATTCCGGACTCGGAGATCACAGTCGCGATAACGGCGAGCACCGATCCCCAGATTTCGTTCGCATTGTGCTCCACCCAGCCCGGCTGAGGGAAATGCTGTGTGAATTCCTTTTGAGCGGAATGCACGATTTTTCCTTCTTTATTAAAAAGAATCGCTCTTGAACTTGTTGTGCCTTGGTCAATTGATAAAATATAGGTCTCCATGATGCCGCTCTCCTTTTTAAATATATTCAGAATTTGATAATGTTTTCTGTGATTGAGATTTCTTGGTATAAATATAGAGTATGAAAAGTACTACAACCATTATAACGCTTACAAACCAAAAGCTAGGTGTCACATTTCCTTTAAATGCGGCATTGTAAAATACGCCGCCGAACGCACCGCCCATGATCGGACCGACTACGGGAATCCAGGCATATTTCCAATTTGACGGCCCTTTTTTCGGAATCGGCAAAAAGGCGTGAGCGATTCTCGGCCCCAAATCCCGCGCAGGGTTGATCGCATATCCGGTCGTCCCTCCAAGAGAAATCCCGATGGCAACGATGAGGAATCCGACAATCAGCGGGTTCAGCCCTTTTGTAAATTCATTCGCTCCGATTGCCAAAATGCCGAGCACAAGCACAAACGTACCAATGACTTCACTTATCATATTCCCAAACGTATGAGGAATACTCGGGCCGGTCGAGAAAACGCCCAGTTTGGCGGCCGGATCATCCGTCGCCTTCCAATGCGGCAGATAATGAAGGAACACAACAACCGCACCGATCATTGCTCCGATCATCTGTCCCGCAATATAAACAGGGACCTCTTTCCAAGGAAAGCTGCCTTCAAGCGCAAGGCCTATCGTTAAAGCCGGATTCAAGTGGGCGCCGCTGATGCTGCCGACGGCATATGCCGCCATGGCTACTCCCAATCCCCAGCCGAATACAATAACAATCCATCCGGATTGGTATGAAAGCGATTTCTTTAAATTGACTCCCGCACAAACGCCGCCGCCGAAAATAACAAGCAGCATTGTACCGATTACTTCTCCCCAAAATGCTGTCATCATCATTCCTCCTAAATGACAAAATAGCAGGTTTGACAGAGTTATAGAGAATAAAAAACCCACAACAAACCGCTTTACGCTTTATTGCTTCCGTAAAGAGCTGTTGTGGGTCTCCGGATCTCCATCACATAGTATTAACCTAGGTCTATTGTAACAATGGGTGTAAGCGGTGTCAATCTTTTTTTGTCATAGAATGTTCATATTTAGCCCATAGTTCGGTGTCTGAAGTCGTCACGGCCGTGGCTCCTGCCTGCAAGGCGTTTTCAACGTCCTGCTCCGTGCGGATGAAGCCGCCGGCAAAAATAGGAATCCCCGTCATTTCTTTAATTTCTCTGATTAAAGTCGGAACAATGCCCGGGAGAACCTCGATAAAGTCAGGTTTATGCTTTCCGACGAATTCCATGCTTTTCTCCATGGCGCTCGTATCCAAGAGAAACAGACGCTGGATCGCGTATATTTTCTTTTGTTTCGCTTTGACGATGACTGATGATCTCGTCGAAATGATGCCCGCGGGCCGGATATCCTGACAAATAAACTCCGCACCGTATTCGTCATGCTTAATGCCGTGAATTAAATCGACGTGAACCATCAGAAGTTTTCCGTGTTTTTTTGCTTCATTCACGACACCTTTTAATTGACCGAGGTGGATATCTAAAATGACGCCGTATAAGAACGGACTTTCTAAAAATGCATCGAATTGCTTCATGTTCCGGATAGCCGGTAGAATCTGCTGGTTGTGAAAACTCATGTTTTACTCCTTTACATTAAAAATCAATGCTCAGCACGCTTTCCTTGACGGTCGAAATGATGAAAGAGAGCTCCTCGTCCGACAGGCAAAAAGGCGGAGACAGCTGAATGACATTATTATATCCCGCTACAGTATCACCATTTTTCCCGACAAGCAGGCCTTTTTCTCTGCACGCGGTGATGACGTGCTGCACAAGGACGGCATCAGCGGGTTCCTTCGTGACTTTGTCCTTGACGAGCTCAATGCCGGCAAGAAGGCCCTTGCCCCGTACATCTCCGACCGCCGGATGTTCTCTGAGCGGCTCAAGCTCACGGAGCAGCCTTTCTCCAAGCTCACGGGAGCGGGCGATCAGATTTTCGTCCTCCATCAATTGCAGGTTTTTCAAAGCCAGGGCGCAGGCTGCCGGATTGCCTCCGAATGTATTCACGTGCCGGAAGCGGCCGTACGGCTCACCGCCCGAATACGCCTCAAAAATCTCCCGTTTTACCGCCGTTGCCGACAGCGGCAGATAAGCGCTCGTAATGCCTTTTGCCATTGTGACGATGTCCGGTGAAACGCCGTAATGCTGAAATCCGAACGGCTCTCCCGTGCGGCCGAAACCGCAAATAACTTCATCACTGATCAGAAGCGCGCCGTGGCGGCGGCAAATGTCCTCTACCTTTGCCATATACCCGTCCGGGGGCATCAGTATCCCTCCGCCTGTAATAATCGGTTCCATAATCACGCCGGCAATCGTTTCGCTTAATTCCCACGTCATGATCCGGTCGATTTCATGCGCGCTTTCCAATGTGACGGCATCGCCGGGATTCCGATAAAGATCAGGCGGCGCCGCGTGCAAAAAACCTTGTGAGAGCGGCTCATATTTATATTTTCTCTGCGCCTGGCCGGTAGCGGCGAGCGCCCCCATCGTATTGCCGTGATAGCCTCTGTACCGGGAGATGAATTTGAAGCGGCTGTGATCGCCGTTTTCAATGTGGTATTGGCGGGCAATTTTGAACGCGGTTTCATTTGCTTCCGATCCGCTGTTGGAAAAGAAGATCACATAATCGCCGCCGAGCCATTCATTCAGTTTTTCCGCAAGCTCAATCGCGGGTTGATGGCTTTGGGTCAGCGGATAATAAGGAAGCTCCTTCAATTGGCTGTAAGCCGCATCGGCAAGCTCCTTTCTCCCGTATCCGATATTGACGCACCACAGTCCTGACATGCCGTCCAAATACCGTCTGCCGTCAATATCCGTAACCCAGGCGCCTTCCCCTTTTTGGACGATTATGCTGTCATCCGGCTCCGCCCCTTTCATCGCGTGCCAAATCAGCTCTTTATCCTTTTGTTTGAGTGACTGATTTTTTTGTACATGTTCCACACCGCTCATCTCCCTTTCAATATCATTGCACTGTATCGAAAGCTGCCCGGCTTCTGACGCCGATTCTCTTGGTGAAGTTTTCCTCTTAATAAGAATATAAAGGCGCGGCATGGGCGAGTCAATAAAGCGGCGGCAATTAAAAAAACGCTTTCTCCCAGAAAGCGAAAGGGCTACAAGAGCATATCCCGAAACCGGGGCCGGTGCAAGTGTTTTTATAAAAAAACCCGCCCCTTAAGCGGAGCGGGCGTTTTTTTATTTCAGGTGCGTAATCCGGTAAATATCTTTGCGCCGGTCTTTCAGCTGGCGCACGGTTCCGTTTTCACGCTGCCTTCTTAAGATTTCAAGGTCCACGTCCCCGATCACGACCATTTCGATATTCGGATTCGTTTCACCGACGATTCCGTCTCTGGCAAATTCAAAATCCGACGGAGCAAAAATGGCTGACTGCGCGTATTGAATATCCATATTTTCTGTTTGCGGCAGGTTTCCGACCGTACCTGAGATGACGGTGTAAATTTGGTTTTCAACCGCTCGCGCCTGAGAGCAGTACCTTACGCGCAAGTAGCCTTGGCGGTCTTCAGTACAGAACGGCGTAAAGATAATTTTCGCCCCTTGATCCGCGGCAATTCTCGCAAGCTCCGGAAATTCGATATCGTAACAGATCTGAATGGCAATCTTTCCGCAGTCCGTATCAAATACGCGCACCCTGTCTCCGGCGCTGATGCCCCACCATTTCCGCTCATTCGGCGTAATGTGAAGCTTATATTGTTTTTCAATCGTGCCGTCACGTCTGAATAAGTAGGCGATGTTATAAATTTTCCCCTCTTCTTCAACGAAGTGAGAGCCGCCGATGATGTTGACGTTATATTTCACCGCGAGATCTGTAAAGAGGCTGATATAGTCCTCGGTATATTCGGTAATCCTCTGAATGGCCAGACTCGGAGAACGCTCCTCGAGAAATGACATCAGCTGCGTCGTGAAAATTTCCGGGAACACCGCGAAATCAGATCTCGCATCGGAAGCCACATCGACATAATATTCAACCTGATTGGCAAATTCCTCGAAGGAGTAAATCTTTTTCATTTCATATTGAATGACGCAGATGCGCACCGGAAATGCCGATTTGTAATAGCGCTTCGACTGCGGCAGGTAATCGACATTGTTCCATTGCATTAATGTCGCATATTTTATGGACGCGGTGTCATCCGGGAGATAATTCGGATTGATCCGCATGAGCGTAAATCCGTTCATCAGCTGGAAAGAAAGCACCGGATCATAAATCTGATGGCGCGTCACCTGTTCGACATAGGCTCTCGCCGTCATTTCTTCCGCATACTTATGATAATTCGGAATCCGCCCGCCGATAATGATGCTTTTCAGATTCAATCGTCTCGCCAAGTCTTTTCTCGCCTCATACAGCCGGTGTCCGATTTTCATCCGTCTGTATTCCGGGTGAACCATTACCTCAATCCCGTACAGATTCAATCCGTCCGGGTTGTGGTTCGTGATATAACCGTCGTCTGTAATGTCCTGCCACGTGTGGCGGTCATCATATTCATCGAAATTGATGATCAGGCTTGAGCATGAACCGATAATTTCCCCTTCATACTCCGCACAGAACTGACCTTCCGGAAAGTGCGCGAGATGGCTGATTAAATGCTCAGGCTCCCACGGCTCCATCCCCGGAAAACAATCCTTTTGCAGCTCAATAATTTTGTTGATATCTTTCTCTTCCATATTCCGTATGACCATTTTCTTTTCAAAACGGGTCAGATCAAGTTTCTCAGACAATGCTGCTTCCCCCTGCCGGTTCGTTTTGATCGTTCAATCGCTGTAAGAGTAATTCAAGTTCCATTTCAGCCATCGATTCCAGTCTGTGATCGTACTCTTCAAATAACAGGGCGCTTGTTACCTTATTCGGGACGATGACACATTTCATGCCGGCCCGTTTGGCTGCGATTGAGCCGTTGACCGAATCCTCAAAGGCCAGACATTCAGATGGTTCAACGCCTAAATGTTCCGCAGCTTTCAGATAGAGTTCCGGATTCGGCTTCACTTCTTCTACGTCGTCAGCCGTCTGAATCACTTCAAATTCATCAAACAGGCCTAATTCCTTCAGATGACCCGACACCCATTTAAAATCTGAGCTGGAAGCGAGCCCCACCTTCAATCCTAATTCTTTTGCCGCGGCTAAATAAGCCTCCACCCCGGGGCGCGCCGTTTCCGTCTTCATCCGCTGTTCGAAGCGCCCGCGCCTGATCGCCGTCAGTTCATCATGATCGAGCTTTCTTCCCAGCTGCTCCTCTAAATATGCGAACGGCTTAAACCCCGCGGCCGTTCCGATCACCTTTCCCCAGACGGATAAAGGCAATGTTGAACCGTGTTCTTCAAACATTTCCTGCAGCACTTCATATTCATGGGTTTCTGTATCTAAAATTAACCCGTCAAAATCAAAGATTAATGCTTTTATCAATGGTTACAGCTCCTTTAGTTAAACGTACTGACCTATGTATACACTATACCGTGAATTTCTTTCGCGTTCAAAATGTAACATTCTGACGGAAAGAAGAGCCTGCATAAGTGCAAGCTCTCTTCATCGTTACTGTGTGTTTTGACTGGAAATATTGGAAAGAGCCGCTCCCGCAGACTCATTTGAACGCTGATCAACCGCTAAGTCTCCAAGCGCAACGATCCCGACCAGATGATTTTGATCGACAATGGGAAGGCGGCGGATTTGGTGTTGGGCCATCAGATGTGACGCCTCTTCAAGACTCATTTCCGGGTTTCCGGATACAACTGCAGAAGACATCACGTGTGAAACAGGTGTTTGGCCGTCGCGGCCTTGAGCCGTTGTTCTCAATGCGATATCACGGTCTGTCAGCATTCCTTTTAATTCCCCTCCGTCAACGACGGGAATTGCTCCGACATTATGCTGGTGCATCAGCGCAGCCGCTTCCTGGATCGTTTGATTGGGAGAAACGGTAGCCACGTGGGTAGTCATTGATTGTTTGATTGAACTCATTGTAAAGCACCCCTTTCGACATTTATTATGCTCGGGGATTTGTCTCAATATAAAGGGAGTTAGAGGAAAGAAATTGTGGTATCATGTCAAAGAAGCAAAAAAGAGCCTGTAAAAAGGCTCTTTACACCCGTCAGATCAGCCTTCTGCGACCGCAGGCTTCTGATCCGGCACCTGTCTCGAAATCATCATAGGTAAACGGAAAATTCATTCCGCATTCATTCAGCAAAGCGCAATTTTTATCAAACAGCGCCCGCTCTTTGACGTCATATACCGGGTGCGGCTTTGACAGCATGATATGTACCGTTTGCAGACAAGCCATAATTTGAAACGCTTCTTTTAAAGTTCCTTGGTAACGTTGGTTTTGTAATGATAATACGCCCCTTTTTTTAAAGCGCTGAATTTCCAGTTCGGAGAAATAAAGAGGAAAGACATTTTGAAACAATTCAGAGGAAAGCTCTTGTATCGCGCTTTCTTGTCCGTCAGTCGCTGCGTTCACAATTCTCACATCAATCACCTTTCTTGCCATGTGAATATCCTTAATCTTTATCAAGAATAGCATAGAAAAAAACGCGAAAGCTAAGGTAAGTGTTTCCTATTGAAACAGCCGCTTTCCGCTTGAAAAGGAGCTTTATGAAATGAAACAAAATGACCGCGGTTTGGAACTCCTGATTACGGAAAAGCACGCCGGACAATGGCTGTTTTCAGTCCTGAAATCTGAATTCCAGGCGTCAAAACCCGTAATTACGGAATGGATGAACCAAGAAAGCATCCAGGTGAATCGAACATCACCGAAAAACAACATCATACTGAAAACCGGAGATCGCTTATTCATTGATCTTCAGGAAAAAACGGGTTCTTCGGTAACTCCGGAATACGGAGAGCCGGACATTTTATTTGAGGACAATCATATGCTGATTGCAAATAAGCCGGCGGGAATGCCGACTCATCCAAATGAAGAGGGTCAGACCGGCACCCTCAGCAACCTGATCGCTTACCATTTTCAAATCAACGGCGAGCAGGCGAAAGTGCGCCACGTTCACCGTCTTGACCGTGACACGTCAGGCGCGGTCGTTTTCGCGAAACACCGCCTGGCCCATGCAATCCTTGACCGTCAGCTCGAAACCAAAACATTAAAACGCACCTATATCGCCGCGGCGGAAGGAAAAGTGACGCCTAAAAAAGGCACAGTTGACTCGCCGATCGGCCGCGACAGGTCACATTCCGTCAGACGGCGCGTCTCACCCGGCGGACAAGCCGCCGTCACCCATTACAAAGTGAAAGGCTATCATCCCGGTGCGCAGCTTACATTGGCAGAGCTTGAACTGGAAACCGGGAGAACACATCAAATCAGGGTGCATATGGCAAGCATCGGCCATCCGTTGGCGGGCGATGACCTGTACGGCGGAAGCAGGACGCTGTTTCACAGGCAGGCGCTTCACGCCAAAAAAGTCAGTGTCGTCCATCCGATCTCAGGAGAAGAAATCGTTGCCGAGGCGCCGATGCCGGCTGATCTGGCTCATTTTACGGAAACGTATTTTTCTTAAACCGGGTCGGCATATATAATATATCGTTTCGGCGCATTTCCAATGTAAGAAAACGGATAGCAAGTGGTCAGGATCAGTTCCTCCCGCTTGTGCTGAAGGGTGATGACAGATGTATCATCCCGGCTGACGATTTTTGTACGGCTGATTTTATAAGAAAACGTGCCGTAAGACAAAATCACGTTCAGTCTGTCTCCTTTTTTCAGTTCGCCGGTCCGGCGGAACACCGTGTCCCTGTGGCCGGATAACACAATTTGGCCGTGATCGCCCGGATAATAGCTGTCCTTATAATGTCCGACGCCTTTTGCTAAATCATCTGCGTCAGTCCCTTCGACGATCGGGAGCTCAGCGTCGATTTCAGGGATTTCTAAAATGCCGCTTGCCTCACCCGTTTCGGGGTGAAATTCTTTTTTGCGCTGTGTCAGCACAGCGCTTTTTGTTTTTTTCTTTTCCAAGACAGGTTCTGTTGCTTTTTTTGCTTCTTCAAGCGATTGGTTCGTTTTCATATGTGAATCAATGATCTTCCAGCTTCCGTAACATGTGATGATGATACCGACGATGATGACGAGAAGCGGAATATGTTTCAGTTTGTTCATCGTGTGCGGGTTCCCCTTTTCTTTCTGAAAAGCCAATATACGCCGGCACCCGTGATCACCAGTCCGGCCAATGCCGTCTGATGGCTGCCCGCTGAAGTATCAGGCAATGGGCGGCCTTTTGGTGTGCCGCTTTCAGTCTGTTCTGTGCTTTGTTCCAAATTTGCGGCAGACGCCGGACGGGATTCGGGAATTGGCTGCACTGTATCAGATGCTGTTTCTTCTGCGACAGGACGTTTAGGTTTTTTGGTTTGATCAGGCTGTTCTGCTGCATCCGGTTTTTTAGCGGGTTTTTCCGCTTGAGGTTTTTCTCCTTTATCAGGCCTGGTGCCGCCCGGTGTTTCCCCGCTTCCCGGCTGATTGCCGGTGTCATCAGGTGTTTCGGCGGCTGATGCCGTGCGGATGCGGCCGTCGGTCTGATAAGAAATCGGTGCGGAAAAGCTTTTGACATAGTCTACTGTCGCTTCCAAATCCTCAGGCCCCGTCACCGGATTCTTGCCGAGTTTCCCGATCGGACCGTATTTTGCCCCCGCTGCCGTCGCCATAAATTGATTGACTGTTACTGTATATCCTTTTTCGGGCTGTATGTCTGTACCGTCCGCCATTTTCATATCAACCGCTTGTCCGGTTTCCGGGTTCCATGTATAGGAAAATCCGCTGATGCTGTAATCCGGTCCGTACACCGGAGAAATTTGCGCGTTAATGATCTCCCGCAAATCTTTTCCTTTGATTTCAAGCTTCGTCAGCACATTGCCGAACGGCTGTACATTATAAAGGTCTCCCCATGTGATCGGCCCTTTTTTTAAGCCGTCCCGGATGCCTCCTCCATTCATAAGCGCAAAATCGGATTTCATCTTCGCTTTCATACCGTCGGCAATCAGATTTCCGAGCGCCGTGTCGCCGTCATTTGAATATCCGCCCGTTATATCATGGGCCGCTTCCCCGACCGTTTCGCTGATAATCGGTTTCACTTTCTCTTCATATTTGCTTAATATGCCTGCCGCAGCCGGGTCAGGCTTGATTTTACTTTGATCGATATATTGGATTTCCGCTGATTTTTTCACGATATCCTTCGACTCTTTATCAAGTTCAAGATCGGCGATTCCGATTGCTTTTCCGTATTCAAATGCCTGCACGATCAGCTTGCCGTCGATTTCTCCGTTTACGACTTTATGATTGTGCGCGGCGAAAATCACATCAATCTCTGAGTCTGTTCCGCTTGCAAGCTTTGCGGATTCTCCCGTGATGGCTGAGCCATTTTGTTCAGCAGACATATGGGCGAGCACGGCGATTGCTTTAATTCCTTTTTTCTTCAGGTTAGCGGCAGCGTCATTGACAGCCTTTACCTCATCCGTAAACGTAATATTTTTAATTCCGTCCGGGATGACCATGCCTGCCGCCGATCTGGTTACAACCCCGATAAATGCGACCGGAATTCCGGAAACGTATTTAATTTCATACGGCGGCAGAAAGGACTCCCCTGACTTCAGTTTACAGTTGGCGCAGACGAGCGGGAAATTTTGGCCGTCATAACCGCTTGTCCCCTTACCGTCCGGATGATCTCCTCCATTGATGATCCGTTTAAGCTCATTCGTTCCTTCATCGAATTCGTGATTGCCGACAGTTCCGACATCAAAACCGATGTCTTCCATCAGTTCTACTGTCGGTTCATCCTGAAAAAGGGCTGACACGGGAGAGCTGCCCCCGATCATATCGCCCGCATGTACCACGAGGGCGTGTTCTTTCTCGGCTTTCGCCTTTTTAATGTACGCTGCAGCGTAGTCCATTCGCCCGAAAGTGCCATCCGGTTTACCGTCTCCGTTTAGGTCAAGCTCATATTGCTGATCAATTTTTCCGTGCAGATCATTCATGCTGATGATTCTGAGCGGGACACGGCCGGAGTCTTCAGTCTGCCGTTCTTTATACGCTTTATCCGTTCCAGCTTCATTCAGTGATCCTGCTTGTCCGATTGCTTCCGCATCTTTCACGCTGAACATCATAAAACAAACCGTGAGCAAACAGCACGAAAGACGCATACCCCTTTTTTTCTTCATTTATTTCCCCCCTGTCTTCTAAGAAATACGTTAGCTTATTTTCTTAAAAATCACATCACTTTTTTGTAAAGATTGTCTTCGCTGGCGCAAAATAGTAAATAATCCCCACGTAACGAAACAGGTCTTGATGTATAACGGATCGGCTTTTTTCACATCTTAATGATGATTTGACATGAAGGAGGAAAACAACCAGTGGAACAGCAGCAGAATCAGCAGCAGCCGCCAGTAAATCAGGGGATCCCGGGTTCACCGCAAGTGAATCACGGAGGACATGAGCTTTTCGATATGCATGAAGTGCTGGCCGGAACAGTCGGTGTTTTGGATCAATTTATGATGCTCAGACAGTTTATACAGGATCAGCATCTGGCCGACATCCTTGACCGCCAGTATCAATTCATTCTCGGACTCTATAATCTGACGGCAGAATGCTTTAAGACCGGCCAAAAGCCTTCTCAGGAAACGTCGACATATATGATGAAGGAACAGAACCAGGCCGTCTACGGTATAAAACCGACGCAGCCGAAAAAACCGAATCAATCATTAAATAATGTCAAAGATCTCGGGATCAGCGGCCATATGCTCGGCCTGATTAAAGCTCAAGCTTCTCTCTTGACGATGAGCTCGCTTGAAATGACCAATCCCGTCACAAGAAGAGTGCTCTCCGCGCAAATTCAGCAATATGTCGAAATGGCGTTTGAAATCTTCTTATACCAAAATAAACACGGTTATTATCAGGTTCCTCAGCTCAATGCACAAGATATGCAGACCATGCTGAATTCATTTGCACCGGCCCAGGGACAGCCGCAAATGCCTCCGATTAAAGGACAAATGGGACAGCAGCAGCAAAACCTCCATTGATTAAAAAACGGCGTTGGAAACCTGACTCTCCAATGCCGTTTTCTTTTTTTCATATGCTTTTGTGAAATCATGTTCAAATTGTTTCAGGCTTTCTTTCGTAGCCGCTTCAAAGCCTTTTTCAAAATCCTGTGTTTCGGCGGTTTTGTTGATAATGGTTAAGATAATGCCTTCTCCGAATGTTTCGGTTAAGTCCTTTATCATATAGAAGCTTTGCAAATAGACATCCGTTTCATATTCCATACGCGATTTCTGCCATTTTCGGTCGGTCGTTAATTGATCAAACGGCACGACGGAAAATGCAATCGGATCAATGACTACATCATAATGCGCGACCCACTCGCTCAGCCCCTCATGAAACCAAAGCGGAAATACAGACGTATCCGTCCCCAATTGCCGCGTTTTTTGATGAAACGCGTAGTGTGTATATTCATGTATAATCAATTGCTTATACATGAAAACGGCCAGCTCATCTTTTTTCAAAAGCTGTTTTTTCTCTTCAGGCAAAAGCCCCATCATCTGCTCCTGTTCTGAATAAAAACCGACTACATTTTTCAATCCTGAATATTGCTCCATTTCAGCTTCATCCGAAAAGAAAATGAGTTCAAGTGGCGCTGCACCTTTATAGCCGACAATGATTTGATTGATACGCTTTGCGTGGTCCAGCGTAAGCTTGGTCAGATCCAAGAGCGGCTTTTCATCCGCCGTATAGTAAATCGCTGTATGTTTGTAAATTTCTTTATTCATGTGTTCAGTCACTTGTTCCTTCGTCGGAACAGAGCGGCTGTTTTGGCCTGACAGGACGTACATCATACTTACTGAAACGGCTGAACTGACAGCCAATATGACAAGGACTCCGCACAGGATCAGAGTGAATGCCGCCCGTTTCCCCATGCCGTCACGCAAACAAGCTCCCCTCCCCGATCCTTTAATTTTCATCTCATTCTTTACTTTATGCTCAGGAGCGCTGGGTCGTGACGGCAGATAAAATAAAAAAGCCGCATCAAATGCGGCTTTTCCATTCATTTATTTATTTATTGGGGTTTGGGAATACACGCTGCACCATTTGACCGAATTCATCAAACAGACCGGATACAGGATGTCCGTTTTGGATTCGTTTTCCGTAGCCTTGCATACGTTCAACGAAGTCCGGGTTCGCTGATACATATACAGTCCGGACATGTTTATCGGCCGATTTCACCTTATCGGTAATCTTATTTTTTAAATGGTTGGCGATGGCGCCTTTTTGTCCGTTTGTCAAAACAACGGCTACATAAGCGCTGTTTCCGGCAACGATCACAGTCGCATTTTTAACCTCTTTTAAATCAGTCACCTTGTCGGCGGCTTTATCAGCCACTCTCAGGTTACGATTGTCATTGTGATCGGTGTTTTGGTTATGACGGTTCACTGTATTCATATTTGTCGCACCGTCGTTAGGCGTGTTGCGGTAATTTACATTCTGGGTGCGGTTGTCATTTCGTTTTCCTTCTCCCTGGTTCCCCATACTGCACCCTGCGGTAATCAGCATCGGCAGAAGAAGGGCAGAGATAACTGCTTGCTTTTTTATCATGTGAATTCCTCCTTTCTCACTTTACGTATAGGTTTTTCTATTCGGCGGGATTTATGCACGCCGTTTGCATTCTGAGCGGTTTGGATAAATATCAGAAGGAAAGGGAAAGGTAAGCGTAATCAATTGAATGAGGAGGGATTTAACTTGTTCAGAAAAAAAAGCGGCGTCAGCCCGACAGCGCTGCTGATCGGATCATCGATTCTGATTGCAGCTTTATCACCCGAAATCCGCCGGAAAATCTCCGGAATGGTTTCAGGCCGAATGCAGCATAAAGATGGTACACACTCCATGCAGCCTGCTGACCTGATTCAACAGGCTTTCGGCGGGGAATCCGGCGGACAGCAGCACACAGACAAAGCCCGGCATTCACAAACCGGCTCCATGCAGCCTGCTGACCTGATTCAACAGGCGTTCAGCGGGGAATCCGGCGGACAGCAGCACACAGACAAAGCCCGGCATTCACAAACCGGCTCTACGCAGCCTGCCGAGCTGATCAAACAGGCGTTCGGCGGGGAATCCGGCGGACAGCAGCATGAGCAGACTTCCCGCAATCACTCCGGCTCATCCCATAAGGACGGACAGGCAGACCGCAGCCGCAGTAAAGAAACTTCGCCGAAGCCTCACTATACCGAGCCGATTCACTTCGAAGAAAGCGCGGTAAATGTTTTAAATGACAGCACCGTGATGAATATGCTGGAAGAAATTGAACCCGGAAATCATTAGAAACGAAAAAATCCTTCATTCGTTCAACGATGAAGGATTTTTTCGTTTTAGCGCTCTATCTCATATTTTTCTATAAGAGAATGAACCATTGATCTGCTTTTTTGTTAAGCTTCTTCAGTTTCAATGACGATTGAGGAATCATTGTACACCGCGGTATCGGTTTCCTTCGTCATTTTACTTGTTAACAGCCCTGCGGTCATACTGCCGCTGACATTTAAGGCGGTGCGCCCCATGTCAATTAACGGCTCAATTGAAATGAGCAGCCCGGCAAGCGCGACAGGCATGTTCAAAGCGGATAGGACGAGCAGAGCCGCAAATGTCGCGCCGCCTCCCACGCCTGCTACACCGAATGAACTGATTGCCACGATGGCGATGACGGAGATGATAAATCCCGGTTCAAACGGGTTTTGCCCTACTGTCGGCGCAATCATCATCGCGAGCATCGCCGGGTAAATGCCGGCACAGCCGTTTTGACCGATCGATAAGCCGAATGAACCGGCGAAGTTCGCAATTCCTTCCGGGACGCCCATGCTTTTTTGTGTTTTAATATTGAGCGGCAAAGCCCCTGCGCTTGAGCGGGACGTAAACGCAAACACCATGACAGGAAATGCTTTTTTCACGTATGTGATCGGATTTAAACCGCTGAACGTAATCAGCAGCAAGTGAATGATAAACATGACGATAAGCGCGGCGTATGAAGCGATCACAAACATCCCCAGTTTCGCAATGCTGTCGATGTCGCTTGTTGCGATCGTCTTTGTCATAATCGCCAATACCCCGTAAGGCGTCAGTCTTAAAATTAATGTCACGACGCGCATAATAATCGCGTATACCGCATCGACAATTCCGCTGAAAGTCGCAGCGTGCTCCGGCTGTTTCCGTTTCACGCCCAGAAAAGCGATGCCGAGGAAAGCGGCGAAAATAACGACTCCGATGGTGGAAGTCGGTCTGGCCCCCGTGAAATCAAGAAACGGATTTCCCGGCAGAAGCTCAACGATTTGCTGAGGCAGCGTTTTGGCCGTCATATCCTCAGATTTTTGCTGCAGCTCCTGGCCTCTTGATAACTCGGTGCTTCCCTGGTCGATATGAACGGCTTTCAGATCAAAGGATAGCGCCGAAGCAATTCCGACTGCCGCAGCAATTGCTGTCGTAGCGATCAAAATTCCGATGATCAGTCCGCTGATTTTCCCGATGTTATGGGTCAGTTTCAGCTTCGTAAATGCGCCGAGAATAGAAATAAAGACTAGCGGCATGACGATCATCTGAAGCAATTTGACATAACCGCCGCCGGCAATATTAAACCAATCGGCCGTTTGTGTCACGATATGTGAAGCCGGCCCGTAAATCAATTGCAGTGCAAAACCGAATACAATGCCTAGTCCGAGCGCGGTAAAGACACGTTTAGAAAAGGAAACGTGTTTCTTTTGCATGACAAACAGACCTGCTATAAGCAAAAGCATAATGAAAACATGTAAGACTATAAATAAATTCTCCAAAACAGGTAAACACTCCCTTGCTCATTATCCTTTAACACTATATTATATGAATTCCGATCGGTCAAGTAAGAATTGACAATATATGTATTTTTATAGACTTTTCTCTTTTCTTTCCACCCTTTCTCTAGTAACTTATATAAGGGTGATTGTTATGCTGAAGGAACTGTTTCTTAATTTAACGATTTTAATTACATTTAATTATCTCTTCACCCTTCTTTTTAAAGAGTCGCTTTCGTATAAAGAAGACCGTCTGATCTTTCAATTACTGAAGGGGACGGTCTGCGGGCTTTTAGGGGTTTTTCTGATTGCTTTCGGCTTTTCTTACTCCGATTCCATCATTGATCTCAGAAATATCCCCATTATCATCGCCGCTCTTTACGGAGGCTGGGTGTCTACGGCAGCCGCCTTTGCGATTATCGTCGCAGGCCGTATCTTGATCAATTTCAATACAAGCGCCATTTTTTCCATCGCCGCCGTCGGGGTTATTGCGATACTTTCTGCGGCCGTCCTCAGAGGAAAAAAGCCGGATCACAAAATGGCGTTCGTTATGCTGCTTTTTTCAAATGTTATTTTCACCCTGACGCTGCTGTTTCTTATGCCTGAACAGCCTGCCGGGGCCCTCGTTTATTATTGGCTTATTTCCACCTTGGGCGGAATGCTGTCGCTGTATATCATCAAACACGAAGCCGATGCCCGCCTTTTGTTCAAGCAATACAAGTTTCAAGCGAATTATGATTTTCTGACGGGGATTTTTAATAAGAGAAAATTCGAGGAAGTCTCGCGCGTTCTGTTCGATCGGGCGTCTCAATCCCCCTCGTCTCAGCTCGCGCTTATTTATTTGGATATTGATCACTTTAAGCAGATCAATGATCAATACGGCCATTATGAAGGGGATCGAGTACTGAAAGAACTGGGGACGCGTCTGAGGTTCTTACTCAGCAGTTCTGACCCGTCAGCCCGCATCGGCGGCGAAGAATTTGCCGTGCTTATGCCCAATTGCACGTATACAAAAGGGCTTCACCTCGCAGAAGAAATCAGGCACACGATTGACGCGAACCCGATTCTGCTGACGAGCGGAGATACAATTCCCGTGACCGTTTCCCTCGGCATCGCGCATTATCCGACAAATACATCGGATCCTCAGACATTGCCCCTGATCGCGGACCGGATGCTGTACAAAGCGAAAACATCAGGGCGCAATCAAGTGTGCAGCACTGAAAAAAAAGAATGATCGCCCGAAGAGGAAATCATTCTTTCTTTTCAGTGAGAAAGCCGCCCCTCAGGAAAACAGGAATCAGGCTGCCCTCATATTCTTTTTCAATAAACGCCGCGGTATCATCTGATTGATACAAAGACAGGAGTTTTTGCATCCGTTCATCATCTTTATCCTCAGCCCTGACGGCGATCAGATGAATATACGCTTCCTTCATTTGCGCCGATCGGATCAGCGCGTCCTTCTCCGCATGAAATCCTGCTCTTTTCGCCTCGCTTTGACTGAGAACTGCTGCGTCAGCATGTTCCGCCGCCTGATATGCGTTCTTTTTTGTTTCCGTTTTTAAGGTCAGATGCTTCGGGTTGTCCTTGATCATATCAGTTGAACCCGTACCGGTGAATCCCTTTTTCAATGTCATCAGTCCGGCCTCCTGCATGAGAAAAAGCGCCCTTCCGAAGTCCGCCGCTTCACCAGGCACGGCAATGACCGCTCCGTCCGGTATATCCTTCAGCCGTTTATGTTGCTTGGAATACACCCCCAGCGATGCCGCATATGTCGTTCCTAAAGGAGCCAGCTTCTTTTTCACATGAGGCGGCAAAGATTGAAAATAAGAAACGGATTGAAACGCATTGGCGTCGAGATCCCCGCCGGCAAGCGCCAAATCGGCCTCGGCATAATCCGAAAACGTTACCAAAGAAAGCTGCAATCCTTCCTCACCGGCTTTTTTCGCGACAAACTCCCAGATCGATTGATCAGATTCATTGATTCCGATAGTAATTGTCCGGTTCCCGTCAGGATAATGGCATGAAGTAAGTGATATGATCAAAATGAAAAGAAACAGACTGTTTATAAGCCGCAGGTTCAAGTTGACCTACTCCCTATCTATTTTTATGTACAGAGGCTGTAAAGCGGTTTTTATCAGCTGAAAATGGGCTGTTCTAGTCTCAAATCAGATTTCCGTATCAGAGCGTTCTCCTCTTAAAACATGTTATTTCGAAAAAAGTTACATTTAGCAGTTGTTTTTTCTTCGAATTACTGGTAGAGTAAAGGTAATTATTTTTGTTCGAACTATCTTTAAGAAGAAAGTTTTGTAAGAGTTTTCGTCTTGGAAGTTTGTTTTAGAGCAAGAATAGTGAATTTAAGCGTTATGTCGCTTTAGGAGGAAATTTCATGTTAGAAGGTAAAGTAAAATGGTTCAACTCTGAAAAAGGATTCGGATTCATCGAAGTAGAAGGTCAAGACGATGTATTCGTTCACTTCTCTGCTATTCAAGGCGAAGGCTTCAAAACTTTAGAAGAAGGCCAATCTGTTTCTTTCGAAATCGTTGAAGGAAACCGCGGACCACAAGCTGCTAACGTAACAAAAGCATAAATTGTTTAAAAAACCTGCCGGTGTATGCCGGCAGGTTTTTTTCATCTAAAACGAAAAGCTGTTTTGCAAAGGCAAAACAGCTTTTTTATATCAGGTGGCAATATCGCGTTTTAAGAAGACGCCGAATGCGAGCGCCAGAAAAATAACGAAGTAAATCACAAGCATCACAACCGAAAATGTCATCGTCATCCCCTCTACTAAAGGAGTCCCGTTCATATATTGCGACAAATCCGTGTTCGCAAATAAAATATATTTGGTCCATTCAAATTTCGCAGCAAGAAATACCGTCGCCGTGTTCCCCATAACCAATAGAAAAATAGAAAATCCGACCGCTAATGAGCTGTTCCGGAATACCGCAGACAGCATAAACGCCATCGTTGCAAGCATAAAAGCGGAGACAGATTCATAGACATATGTTTTAGCGAGGAAAGCGATGATATTTTGCTCAAAAACATGGCCGTCTTTGTATACGAGATGAACATCAGCCGCAGTATCTCCGCCTGTACCGAAAAAGACCAATCCCAACAGAGCGGAGCCGGCAAATAAAATCACAAGCATCAGCAGTCCGAACAGCAGCACCGTCATATATTTAGATAGCAAAATCTGAAAACGGCTGAGCGGACGGATAGCCAGCAGCTTGATCGTCCCCCAGTTGAACTCATTCGCCACGATGCCTGCGGCAATGATAATCGTAAACAGCCCGGTCAAAACAGTCATCATCGAAGAATCAGCTACGTATGACCACACTGTGTACCCTGTATCCTCGGGGATGTTATGATCCATACGGTATTGATTTATCGCGACATTCTGTTTCAGGTTATCAATGAGCGTCTGGTTTCCGGTTTCCTTCATCTGCTGTTTCATTTCTTTGTTTTCAGCCTGGAGCTCCTGTTTCCAATTCGGATTGGCTTCGCTGGAGGTGAAATGGTTTGACAGAAGCGCAAAACCGATCATCGAAACGCCTAAAATTACAATCATAGCCCACGTGCCGACGCGGCTGAAAATTTTTATCCATTCATTATAGATCAGCTTAAACATATTGAACCTCCTCTTTCGTCCCGCCGGTAATCTCCAAGAAACGGTCTTCCAAAGATTTTGTCATGATTTTCACTTCATATAAGCGGATGTTTTCACGGACGAGCAGTGATATCACATCAGGCACTTCCTGTTTTGACAGCCTGATTTCAATGCCGTCTGTCTTCTTCACACAGTCAAACTGACTCAGAACGGCAAGAGCCTCTTCTCTTTGTTCAATATGGAAGAAGTATGTATCTTTATCCTCTTTTCCTTCATCCCTTACTTTTTGAATATCGACAAGCTCCCCTTTTTGCAAAATGCCGATTCGGTCGCACATTAACTCCATTTCTGACAGCAGATGGCTTGAGACGATGACAGCCATTCCTTTTTCACGTGTCAGCTTTTTCAGATGGTCCCTGATTTCCCTGATGCCCGCGGGATCAAGGCCGTTTGTCGGTTCATCCAGAATCAGCACCTTAGGATTATGCAGCAGGCTTTGGGCAAGGCCGAGACGCTGTCTCATTCCGAGAGAGTAGGTTTTTACTTTGTCATGTATTCTGTCCTGCAACCCGACGAGCTCGATGACCTCATCTATTTTTTCTTTCGTAACGCCTTTTACCATCCTTGCGTACTGCTGTAAATTTTTATAGCCGCTCAGGAATTTGTACAGCTCCGGGTTTTCCACGATGGCCCCGACGTGCCTGACCGCTTTTGCATAGTTTTTCGTAATGGATTCTCCGCAGATTACGATGTCTCCCTGAGACAGTTTCATTAATCCGACCATCATTCTGATCGTAGTGGTTTTCCCCGCTCCATTCGGCCCTAAAAATCCAAACACTTCGCCCGCCCGGACGGAGAAGCTCAGATCATGAATAATCGTTCGTCCTTTTATCGTTTTCTTTACCTGTTGCAGTTCCAATACCGTTTCCAATTAGAATCCCCCTTCTATTTCGTGCGCCTGCATGACGCTTCTGTACCATTGCAGCACGGACATTCCTTCTTGTTCCCGAATTTCTTCGACCTCGCGCCGTTCAGCGATTTCCCCTTTTATGAAAACCATCACTTCGTCTAACAGCGTCTCAATCTCGCCGATCTCATGTGTGGCGATGACGACGATCTGGCTGTCAAAATCAATATAAGATACGAGACTGTTGACAATCGACTCTCTGACCGCCGGATCAAGACCTGAAAACGGCTCATCCAGCAGAATGACGGATGCTTTTCTCGACAGGGCCAAAACGATTTTCAGCCTGCCCCGGCTGCCTTTGGACAGCTCTTTTATCTTCTGCTTCGCTGAAAGATTCATTTCCGTTAATAGGTTATGTGCTTTTTCCAGCTGAAAATCCGGGAATTGCGAATGATAAAATGTGAGCATATCACCGACGGTCGTCCGGGCGGAAAACATATCATGTTCGGTTAAATATGCTGTACGAAACAGCATGTTCCTGCTTACTGCGCAGTCTCCCATCCGGACGGCGCCCGATGTCGGGAACGCAAGCCCGGCAAGCATTTTAAGCGTTGTTGATTTACCGCTTCCGTTCGGCCCTAACATTCCGTAGATTTTACCCGGAGACAATGAAAATGATACATCGCTGACCGCGAGCCTGCGGCCGTATTTTTTTGTTACGCGTTCAAAATCAAGATTCATCGTTTGCTTCCTCCGCATATCGTTTGATCCCGTCGAGCATTTCCTCAGGAGATAACCCCAGCTCCGCCATTTCCTGAATAAAGCGTTTGAAAACGTCTTTTGTCAGCCTGTCTTTCAGCTCCGCTTTCAGATCGGATCTTTCCGCTATAAAGGTTCCCTGTCCTCTTCTCGTCTCCACGATCCCCAGCCTTTCCATTTCACTGTACGTTCTTTGTATCGTGTTCGGGTTCACTTTCATCTGTACGGCCATCTCCCTTACGGACGGCAGTTTGTCCCCCGGTGAAAGCTCACTTCGGATCAGCCGGTAATATACACGATCGGCAATCTGCAGATAAATCGGCTTGGATGACTGAAATTCATTCTCCATCATTACACCTCAACCTTTCGATTCAGCAGCATAGAGGCCAGCGCGAGACAGAGCGCCGCAAGCACGATCACTGCCAGGAAACTGAAAAGCGAAATGTGGACGGCTTTCAGCTCCATCGTCCATCCGGTCAATTTTGTATAATGAAAATGAGAATCCGCATACACTTTTACCGGCCATATATCATATTGAGATGAAGTGAAAGGCGTAATGATTTTATCGTCAATATAGGTCCAGACAAACGCAAGCACGATGCAGATCACCCAACGGAGGACGGGAACATGTTTTAATGAGTGAAAAACAGTCCAAAATACGGCCACGATCACAGATAAGTACGCTGAACTGATCAGCAGGTAAGCATTCAGTCCGGTTAATGTGCCGGCCAGGGGAATGGTGTGTTCCAGCGCTCCTTTTGCAGAAAGCATCCGGTACATCCAAATGCCGTAGCCGGTCAGCGCCAGCTGCCCGATCAACTGATACAGCAGTGAGGCCGTCAGCTTGGAAGCCAGCAGATAAAATCCTCCATTCGGATTGTAAAGCCACAGCTGGTTTTTTCCTTCTTTATGAAGGTGATAGTACATAAACAGCGGCGCTACAAGAAATTGAAAAAACCCCATTGCCGCAAAAAAGCCGAAAATGACGAGCGGTTCTTTCTGACAGGCAGCGATGACGTGAGCTGCAAACGCCCAGCAAATCATGCCGCAAAGCCACACCGCGAGCCAAATCCATGAAACCTTCGCATCTTTTTTCAGCAAACCTAAAAACGATGTCATTCTTGCTCTCTCCATTCGGATCAAGTGTATGAGTAACATAGTACACTAGATCATCATGTATTACAATATCTTCAATAAAAAAAAGACAAATCCGCTATTACGCAGATTTGCCTTTTCAATTACTTCTTTTTGTTTTTTAAGGAGAGCAGCGCATCACGATAGCTGCTATCCTGCATTTTGCCGCCGCTATCAGGATCGTTTGGTTCCTGATCCGTCTCAGAAGTCTTAAACTTCTGAAGCGCCTGACGGTACACATCATCGCCCATTGTATTCTTTTTCTCACGGGGAGATTCAGATTTCACAACGACGGGAGCATGCTCGGTTGAGCGCTCCTCGGCCGGATCATGCTTTTCCGGCTGTTCGGCTGTAGTGCCGATCGCTTCTCTCTTTTCTTCTTTGACATTCTGTCCTGCAGAAGTGCTGCGGACATTGAATGTGATAAGAAGTGCAATCACAATGACAGCAGCAATAACCGCTATAATAATGGCCATATAACCCTCTCCTTACTGTCGTCCGGCAGTTAGATTACCTGTGACTTGGCTGACACGTCTGCCAAGCGCACGGCCTAATTGAAGGCCTTCTTCCGTCATCAGCACATCGCTGTCAACCGGGCATGTGACGCCCGCGCCGTAGTAAGAGCCGTACAGCGCGTTTTCAGGAACGTTGCCGGGAAGTCCGACAACAATCATGCCTTGGTGAAACATAGGAGTGATCAGATTGTGCATTGTCATTTCTAATCCGCCATGTGTTGTCGCCGTCGTACAGAATACGGCGCCGACTTTATCAATCAGCTCGCCTTCAGCCCACAGATAGCCGAGTCTGTCGATCCACGCTTTTAAGCCTGAACTGATGGTGCCAAAGTGTCCCGGGCATCCCCAGATAATGGCATCCATGTCTTTCAGCTTGCGGATGTCCGCTTGATCGACATGGTCGATCAGGACTTCAGCCTCAGCGTTTTCTCGTGCTCCTTCGGCAATGGCTTCAGCAAGGTGTTTTGTATGTTCGCCTTCACTATCGTACACTACGTAAATTTTCATTCAGGAAACCTCCCATTTCAGATGATTAAGATTCCTTCACTTCTTTAGGGGCCGGAAGCAATGACAGCTCCTCTTTTTTCTTCGCCCGCTGTTTGTCTTTCCGTACGTCACGCAAGAACAGGCTCAGGACTACGCCGATAACCGCAAAGATCGTCGCCCACATAAACGCGTCATTAATCCCCATAACGTTGGAATTAAGTGAAGCTGTTTTGTAGAGATATGAATAAACGGTTTGTTTCGCCGCATCAAGCGACATGTTCATGTTGACCATTAAATTCGAAACCGCGCTTTGGAACGACTGCATGAAGCTCGGATCAGCCGTGCTTGTTTTATCCGCAATCTGCGAATAGTGCATTGTCGTACGGTTCGTATAAATCGTTGTGATCAAACTTGTTCCGATTGAACCGCTGATCTGGCGGAGCGTGTTGCTCATCGCCGTGCCGTGGCTGTTCAACCGTGCCGGAAGCTGGTTCATTCCGGCTGTCATAACAGGCATCATTAACAGTGACATACCGAATGCGCGGATGGCATAGACAAGCATAATGTGCGTGTAAGGTGTGTCAATTGTCAATTTTGTGTACTGGAATGTCGTTGCGACCGTGATGACCAGCCCGATAATCGCAAGCGGTCTCGGACCGATTTTGTCAAACAGAATACCGGAAATCGGCGACATGATCAGCATGACAATCGCGCCCGGCAATAGCAAGAGACCCGATTGCAGCGCCGTAAAGCCGACTAAGTTCTGCAGGTAAATCGGAAGCAGGAACATTCCTGTGTAAAGCGCAACGGTAATAATGATGTTAATCACACTGGAAAGTGAGAAAATATCATATTTAAATACCCGGAAGTCGAGCATCGGTTTTTCAGAGCGCAATTGCTGAATGACAAACGCGGCAATCGCGATGACACCGACGATGACGGTAGACAGCACGATCGGATCTCCCCAGCCGTCGCTGCCCGCTTCACTGACTCCGTAGAGCAATGAGGCAAATCCGACAATGGATAGGATCGCACCCAAGCTGTCGAGTTTGATTTTTTGCGGTTCCACCAAGTTCTTAAAGAGGAAAAACGCTATGATAATAACGATTGCCCCGATCGGAACAAGGCCGTAGAACATAATGCGCCATGTGTAATGCTCGATGATCCAGCCGGAAAGAGTCGGTCCGACCGCCGGAGCAAACATCATCGCAAGACCGAAAATCCCCATTCCTTTCCCCCTGCTTTCAGGCGGGAAGATAAGCAGAATGGTTGTCATGACCAGCGGCTGCAGGATACCGCCGCCGACCGCTTGAATTAACCGGCCGATCAGCATGGTTGAGAAGTTAGGCGCGATTCCGCAGACTAACGTTCCCGCTGTAAAACAGAACATGGCTACGAGAAAGAGGCTTCTCTGTCCGAACCGGGTAATTAAGAACGCAGATAACGGAATCAAAACACCGTTGACCAGCATGTATCCGGTCGTAAGCCACTGAATCGTCGTCGCACTCACACCGAACTCGGTCATTAAGTGCGGCATCGCCACGTTAAGAAGCGTTTGGTTCAAGATCGCCAGGAATAACCCGGCCATAAGCACAATAAGCAATGTTTTAGGACTTTTTACTTGATTATCTGATTTAGCCACCTAAGACAACCTCCCTTCATGGTTTGATGACTGATCTGTATTATTCAGAGATTTTTACAGATGCGTTCATACCAGGAAGCACCTTGTCAGATGGGTTGCTGAGTGAAATTTTAACAGGAACTTTTTGCGTTACTTTTGTGTAGTTGCCGCTTGAGTTTGAAGAAGGCAGCATATCAAATGTTGAATTTGTCGCATAACCGATTTCTTCTACTGTTCCGTCAAATGTTGTATTAGGGTCGCCGTCAACAATTACGTCTACTTTGTTTCCTACTTCAATGTCTCTAATGTCTGTTTCTTTAATGTTTGCAGTGATGTAAAGGTGTTTCATGTCAATTTCTTGGGCAATTGTCGTACCGGCTTGCACCATTTGGCCGTTTTTCACTTCGTTTTTCACGATTGTTCCATCCATGATGGCTTTTACGTCAGCATTTTGCTGTCCTTTGATTTTTGCAACAACGTCGTTTTTGCTTACTTCTTTCCCCTCATCAAGGTTCCAGTCAGTTACTTTACCCGCAGCAGGAGCTGTGATAGCAGCCATGTCGCCGGCAACTTTTGCTTCATCGGTTTTGACATAGTGTGTGCTTTGATAATAGTAGTAAGCACCTCCGCCTATAATTGCAAGAACAACAATCAAACCGATAATGTTGGTCAGAATTAAACGTCCTCTGTTCATTTTGTTTTCTCCTTTCGTTTCTTCCTCTATCATTTTGTGGAATGATGATAAAAATATGTGGGGATTTTTTTATTTTCCGTTTTTCACTGCACAGCCGTTTGCAAGCTTCGTTAAACTTTCCGCAAGCTTGCGCAGGTACTGCAGTTCAGCGGTATTGAGCTGCCGGTATAAGACCGCCGCTTTTTCGGCATATTGAACAGCAGCTTTCTTTAGAAGTTCTTCCCCCTCTTCGGTTAACTGAATCATAACAACACGCCGGTCGTCGTGATAGTCGCTCCGAACCATTAGGCGGCGCTTATACAGAATATCGGTCATTCTCGTGACAGACGCCGGTTTCAGATCAAGCGACAAAGCCAGCCTTGAAAGCTGCGTGCTTTTGCTCTTATGTATTTTGAACATCAGCAGATACTGCAGCACTGTAATATCAAAAGGTTCAAGCACTGTCTCCAGAATCATTTTCTGCTTTTTGTAAATCGATCTGGAAGTATCAAACAGTTGTTCAAAACTGAGCAAAGCGAGCTCTGATTCAATCACCGTATTTTCACCTCATTCCCTTAATAATAGTTCACAAGATAAAATATTAATAAATGAAAGAAGGTTTGTAAAGAGAAAAGTTTCATTTTTTAAGGATTTTTTTTATGCCGTTTTTTCTCTTTATTTTTAATTTAAAAAAGCCGGGCGAAGAACCGCGGCCCACGATTCTTCACTCGGCTTTATATTTAATACGATGCTTTGCTTACACCGGCTTCCTCATTTTTAAAAAAGCTTTTCAGCGCTTGAAATACGTCTGATTTCTGTTTCAGGATGTAGTATTTAAATTTATCATCTTTGACATTTTTATAGGCGGACATGAGGGTGGAATGCCTGTTATATTGATTGACCTCACCGTAACAGAACAGATTCGATTTTTTCATGATGTCATTGACGAGCTTTACGCACCGGGCGTTATCCGAAGTCAGGTTATCTCCGTCTGAAAAATGAAACGGATAGATGTTGTAGCGGGCGGGGTCATATTTTTCATCAATTAATTCAAGAGACTTCCGGTAAACGGAGGAACAGATGGTGCCCCCGCTCTCGCCTTTCGAGAAAAAATCTTCTTCGGACACAACCTTCGCTTCCGTATGGTGGGCGATAAATTCGATATCAACCGTTTCATACTTTGTCCGTAAAAATCGTGTCATCCAAAAAAAGAAGCTCCTCGCCATATACTTTTCCCATACGCCCATCGAACCGCTTGTATCCATCATGGCTAAAACGACAGCTTTCGATTCCGGCTTCGTCACATCATTCCATGTTTTGTATTTCAGATCTTCCGGATAAATAGGGTAAAACGACGGCTTGCCTGTCATAGCGTTTCGTTTATAGGCCGACAGCATCGTCCTTTTCTTATCGATATTCCCTGTCAGCCCGGTTTTCCGGATATCATTGAACTCGATATCGGTATGGACGATATTGTCCCTTTCCTTTTGCTGCAGATTCGGCAGTTCTAATTCCTGAAACAGCGCTTCTTCCAGATCCATCAATGAAACTTCCGCTTCATAATAATCCTCGCCTGCCTGATCGCCTGCTCCCTGGCCTTTTCCGGCACCCTGCTTTTTATCTGCGCCGTCTCTTGCGACGACATCGCCGACTTCGCTGTCGCCGTCGCCTTGGCCGACATGTTTATTTTTATCATAGTTATAACGGATTTTATATTCATCAAGCGAACGAATCGGGATTTTCACGACATCTTTTCCGTTGGACATAATAATGCTTTCCTCAGTGACAAGATCCGGAAGGTTGTTTTTTATCGCTTCCTGTACTTTCTTTTGGTGGCGCTGCTGGTCGTCAAAGCCTTTGCGATGGAGGGACCAGTCTTCCTCTGAAATCAAAAAATTTCCGCTGTCATTACGGGACATGAATTCCCCTCCTTAACCGTTATGGTCGTTTTACATGTGTATTCCGGCTTGGTCCTGTTTATGAAACAAGTCCGGCGAAAAGATTTATTTTCATCTTATGCCGGACGGACTCTCCAATTGACAAACAATTGCGAAAAACAGCCAAAAGAACCCGTCCTTTTACAGACGGGCCTCTCAATGAAATCAAACATCAGCGGTTTAACAAGCTTCCGACATACCTCAGCAGTTCATTAGCGCTAGTCGAATTATAACCGTGTTCATCTATTAACCTTGCAACAACTTCATTGACCTTTTTAAGCTGCTGTTCATCCGGCGTTTTGGTTGAGGTCGTAATTTTCACCACATCTTTTAAGTCTGCGAACAGCTTTTTCTGAATCGCTTCGCGGAGTCTTTCGTGCGAATTATAGTCAAAGCGTTTTCCTTTTCTTGCATATGCGGATATGCGGATTAAAATTTCTTCGCGGAACGCTTTTTTCGCGTTTTCTGAAATGCCGATCTGCTCTTCAATGGATCTCATCAGTTTTTCGTCAGGATTCATTTCTTCTCCCGTCAGCGGATCGCGGAGCTTATTTTTATTGCAGTACGCTTCCACATTATCTAAATAATTGTCCATGAGAGTTTTAGCGGATTCTTCATATGAATAGACGAACGCCTTCTGCACTTCTTTTTTGGCGATGTCATCATACTCTTTCCTGGCGGCGGAAATAAAATTCATATACCGCTCTTTGTCCTCGGCGGAGATCGACGGATGCTGGTCAAGTCCTTCTTTTAAGGAACGCAGCACGTCAAGCGAATTGATCGATTCCATATTTTTTCGGATAATCGTTGAGGAAATGCGGTTGATGACATAGCGCGGGTCAATTCCGCTCATTCCTTCATCGTGGAATTCCTTCTTCATATCCTCCAGATCAACGGAATTGTAACCTTCAACGCTTTCTCCGTCATAGAGCCTCATTTTTTTGACGAGATCAATATCAGAACGGTTCGGTTCCTTCAGCCGGGTCAAAATAGAAAACATCGCGGCCACTTTTAATGTATGGGGGGCGATGTGTACGTCAGAAACATCACTTTCAGAAATCATTTTTTCATAAATCCGTTCTTCCTCTGACACCTTTAAATTATAAGGAACAGGCATCACGATGATCCTGGAGTGAAGGGCTTCATTTTTCTTATTGGCAATAAACGAGCGGTACTCCGTTTCGTTCGTATGCGCAACAACCAATTCGTCGGCTGAGATGAGCGCAAACCGTCCGGCTTTAAAATTCCCTTCCTGCGTGAGTGACAGAAGGTGCCACAGAAATTTTTCATCGCATTTCAGCATTTCCTGAAACTCCATCATTCCGCGGTTCGCTTTATTTAATTCACCGTCAAACCGATAAGCGCGCGGATCTGATTCTGAGCCATATTCGGCAATTGTTGAAAAATCAATACTCCCCGTCAAGTCGGCGATATCCTGTGATTTCGGATCAGACGGGCTGAAGGTTCCGATTCCGGTACGTTTATCCTCCGAGAAGAATATACGTTCAACCTTTACATCCTCAATTCTGCCGCCGTATTCTTCTTCAAGCCGCATGACATTAAGCGGAGAAAGGCTGCCCTCAATTCTGATGCCGTATTCTCTGTAGAAGTCGTCGCGCAGATGATGGGGAATGAGATGGAGAGGATCTTCATGCATCGGGCAGCCTTTAATGGCGTAAACAGCGCCGTTGTCTGTCAATGAGTAGGCTTCAAGCCCTTTTTTCAGCATGGTGACAAGAGTTGACTTTCCGCCGCTGACGGGTCCCATCAATAGTAAAATCCGTTTTCTTACATCGAGCCGCTTGGCAGCCGGGTGAAAGTATTCCTCCACGAGCCGTTCCAGAGATTCCTCAAGGCCGAACAGCTCCCGCGAGAAAAAGCTGTATGTCTTTTTACCGTCATCCTCCTCGATTCCGCTGTCTTTTATCATATTAAAAACGCGAGAATGAGCAGACTGCGCGACCAATGGATTTTCTTTTATGATCTCCAAATAATCAGCGAACGTCCCTTCCCATTTGAGACGCTGCTCTTCCTCTCTGTACTTTTCAATTTTCTTTAATATATCCATAAGAACCTCCTCTATCATGGTTGATGCACTAGAAATAAGGTACTTTGTTACAATCTATGCGGTGACGTGATAATACATGCTTTTCGTTTCTTAAAAATACAGACGTTATAAGGCCGTCATTGACAAGGGTCCGGTGCACCGTTCATAATGAAAGAAATACAGTTTCATCCAGACTCGGACATCAAATGGAAAAGCAAAGAGGAGGAGAAATGATGAAAACGATCATTTTACTTGGGGTCATTCTCACTTTTTTAGTATCCATTTTTACGGCGGGTTACGACAGCAAACCTGAAAACAAATAACGGCAAAAGGGTGCTCTTCATAAAGAGCACCCTTTCCTGTACAACATAACAATGTTTCATAGTTGAATATGTGCTTGGACAGTTGATTTTTCATGAGATTTGCAGCTTGTTTGATACTCGATTTTTCCGATTTTGCAGCCCGGGCCGATTTCCACATGCTTTCCTCTGACGATGTCTGCTTCCGTGTATTCGAGGTAAATTGCGTCTCCTTCGATCAATTCAGCAGAAAGCGTGCCGGCTTTCCGTTTAAGAAAACCGGGTTTCCGTCTGACGGTGATCGATGTGCCGCCGATTTCTTTCACGCGGCTTCGGTCATAACGCAAATGGATGTTTACGTCCCCCGCGTTTAACAATCCCGCCACATTGATATATCCTGTTACATGAAGCAGCTCCGTCTCGCAATCGCCGCCGACGGTGAGACTTCCTTTTATATGACACTGCTCTCCCGCGGCCCCGCCGCCAATTTCAGCAAGTCCTTTCAGCCTCATCGTGGCGAAACGCATGGAGCCGCCGACTTTCAATGTGCCCATCACATTTGCTGAACGTGCTGATAAATCTCCTGCAACTTCATGCTCTCCGAAAATTTTCAGCCTGTTGATCTCGGCATCTCCGAGAAAAAGTCCCGTACCGAATATCCGGCAGCGTTCGCTTTGAAGTCCTTCGCCGACAGTTCCTTCCCCTTTAATGCTTACATTTTGGTAGGAGCCGCCGGAGGCGTGTCCGGCTCCGTACATTTTTAAATGACTCAATTTTTTTGTCGTTTCCATCGCAGTTCCTCCTATCGTTTCACGACTTTGTTAACCAAAGCGGAAGGGTCACATGTAAAATCGCCGCTGTATTCCACAGTCCCAATGGTGCAGCCTGCGCCGATCCGCACATGATTTCCGCGGACTGTCTTCGCGTTCGTGTCCGCCAATTCAATGATGTCACCTTCAATCAGCTCCGCTGTCAGCACCGGGGCCGGCATCAGCTTAAAACGCGTAAGCACGCTCTTTCTGCTCATCACTTTCAAATGGCGGCAGCCGATCTCTTTCACATGGCTTTCTCCCGCCGCCAGCTTAATACTGACTTCATCGGCATTCAGCAGGCCGCCGATCTTGCATTTGCCTTCCGAACGGAACGTCTCTGTCTCGCAATCGCCTTCAAACCCGGCTTTCCCGGATATGAAAATATCATCAGCTTTCACACCGCCGCCGAAAGATGAAAATCCCGCGACGTTCAGCCGCTCTGTTTTGACATCACCTTTAATGACACCCGTTCCGTTGATACGGATGGATTCAGCTTCGGCACTGCCGGAAATTTTCCCCGAACCGCTGATCGTCAGCGTTTGCGTCTTGACATGTCCGTCGGTTTTTCCGCTGCCGTTAAACAAAAAGCTCGCGCACTCCACATCACCTGACACCGTGCCGCTTCCGTTGATCTCCACTGTATGAAAACGGCCTCCTTTTGAACTTCCTGAACCGTTGATGATTAATTTATCTGTTACTTCCATTGATGGTCCTCCTGCATCCATTTCGTTTTTAATTCTTCCGATGCCGCAGCAAGCGCCACCCGTTCAACCACTTTGACAGTCGGTTCAAATAAAATATGTTCCGCGTCTGCGATGAAGCACGTCGTTACGCCAAGCTTTCGGAGCATGACAAGCTCCGTATTTGCTTTCAGTTCGGAAGCCTCATACGTTTTCAGCACCCCTGCCGCCAATTTTCCTTCCTCAAGGCTGATATTGCCCGATCGCAAAAGTCCTTCAAGCACATATAAAGACAGCAGCGCGCGGGACGTGAATGTCACGCCGTCTTCGCCATAAACTTGCAGCGCAGCCTTTGAAATCAGTCCTTTTTGAAGCAGTTCCGCAGACGTTATATTGACATCAGTCATTTGCGGAGACAGCATTTCTCTCATTTCATCCAAAGACAGATTTTCTTTCATTTTCTGTATCTTTGAGATGCGTTTTAATATTTCCGCTCTCGGAAAAAATGTTTCCTGGCCTGTAAATGTTGATTTTCGGATAAACCATTCTTCAGGAATTAAATTTTTCCGTTTCCAGCGGTACAGCTGTCCGTATGAAATTGATGTTTCTTCCAGCAATTCTTTTTTAGAAATCAGTTGTTCCTCCATGAATCCAGCTCCTTCGATGAATGTATTGTAACATAACACTGTTACGTTGTTAAGCCTGGAAATATAAAAATGCCGTGAACCGCTGCTGTCCGTCTTTTTTATTGAATAAAAAAAACGCCCGAATGCGGGCGTTTTTTCTCACGTCAAATCTCTGTAATTTTGCTGGCGCAGCGCTTCATATACAAGAATCGCGGCCGTGTTGGACAGGTTTAATGATCTCACATGCTCGGTCATCGGCAGACGCAGGCAGCGGTCCATATTGTTTTCGATCAATTCTTTCGGAAGTCCGCTCGTTTCTCTGCCGAATACGAAGAAAAAGTCTTCCTCCGTATTTGAGTAATCAAATGATGTGTGCGGCTTTTGGCCGAATTTTGTAATGAAGAAAAACTTTCCGTTCTCATATGCCTCAAATAACTCTTCCAATGAATCATGATATACGACGTTGACGAACTCCCAATAATCGAGTCCGGCGCGCTTCAGCATTTTATCATCGGTCGAGAATCCGAGCGGGCGGATCAAATGAAGCGTTGTGTCTGTTGCCGCACAAGTACGTGCGATATTTCCCGTATTGGCCGGGATTTCGGGTTGATATAAAACGACATGTAATGCCACGATGTTCACCTCTGTTTTTTATTCCGCCCACCATTATATCATTAATTACTCTTTTGTCGTATCATCCGTAATATGAAAAAACGCATATCTGATGGAAGGAGTATACGCCGTTGAATCCTCATATGACCAATATCTCATTCTGCTGTCATACGTTTGGGCATTGACAAGCGGCATATTGCTTTTATCTTTCGCGACCACGATCGTCGTATGATTAAAACGGCCGTCTCCTTCAAAATCATAGCAAATGATATCTCCGGGCATCAGTTCTTCAGCTCTTGATACTTGCACCGCGCGAAGCCCGGCCTTGGATTGGGCCAGATACATCTTCATCGAATGCGCGACCGTCCAGCTGTAGCTCCACGAGCTTGCCTTCATCCACCAGCCTGAGCCTCTGTTCGGATGCCCCCGCATCGGCGCTTTTCCGGCATGTAAACATTGGGAAATAAAATTGGTGCAATTATCGCTGAAATTTTTATAAGCGGGATTTCGTTTATTCCAAAACTTCTCCGCGTACTGCACGGCAGCCAGACGGTCGTATTGAAACGCCCGCCCGAAATCTTCCCGTTCACTCCGCTCATATTCAATTACGCTGTTTCCGTCAGAAAATCCCGCCGGTTTTTTCTTTACTTCCCGGTCTTTAATCAACAGCTGATCATAGAGAAATGCAGTCCGTTCCTCAATCTGCTCTTCTAAGTAAAGGTGTCCGTCATGCTCCTTGCACAAATATTCGAAATGAATCGTGTACATGACGCATAACGTGCCGTCGTCCTCAAGGCTGCTTTTGACAATGACGGCTTTTGCCTTCGCTTTCACGATGTCAACTTTCCGTTTTTTAAACAGCTCTTTTTTTCTCGTCAGGACCTCAAGATCGCCGGGCTGCCCATTGTGCCTCATCTCGGTTCCGTTGATTAAATAATGAAGCCGGGCCTCCGCTAAATCTTCAATAATATGCTTCAAGCGCTCCACCCACCATACTGTTTTATAAAGAAAAAACACTTGAACTCCGGCCAAGTGCTTTTTCTCTATACATATGTCAGGACCGGCCGGTTTTAGTCTTATCAGAAACCGATAACAGCTCCAGTCCCTTTTCAATTTCCCGTATGGCTTCCTCATCCTGCTCCTTTTGAAGCGCTTTTTCTAATTCCCCCGCATAATCAGGGTCACCGATTTTCCCGATGGCCCAGGCGGCCGTCCCCCTGATGACGGGACGCGGATCTTGGTGCATCAAGGCCGTTAATTCCGGAAGAGACGAGGCATCTTTAAAATGAGCCAAAGCTAAAATCGCATTCCGCTGTATCGGCTTCTTGCCACGCCATGATCCCGATACATGTCCGAATTTTTCTTTGAATTCGCGGTTGCTTATGGTCAAAAGCGGCTTTAACAGCGGCTTTGCGATTTCCGGATCAGGCTCCATCTGCGGATGAAGATGAAAATCTTTCCCCTTATTAATCGGACAGACCGTCTGGCACGTGTCACAGCCATACAGACGGTTTCCGATTTTCGTGCGGAACTCATCCGGCAAAAATCCCTTTGTCTGGGTCAGGAACGAAATACAGCGCTGGGCGTTAAGCTGTCCGGGATTGACGAGTGCGCCGGTCGGACACGCGTCTAAACATTTTGTGCACGTACCGCACATATCTTCAATCGGCACATCCGGTTCAAAGGGCAGATTGGTGATCATTTCAGCCAGATAGACGTAAGAACCGTATTCAGGCGTGGTGATCATGCAGTTTTTGGCGCTGAAGCCGATTCCCGCCCGTTCAGCCACGGCCCTGTCAGACAATTCCCCTGTATCAACCATTGACTTTGTGCGGATATCCTCATGTTTGCTTTGGAGAAAATTCTCCAGCAGATCAAGCTTTTCGCGCAGCACGTCATGATAATCCTTCCCCCAGGAAGCTCTGCAAAAAATGCCGCGCCGCCCGTCCCTTGTGCTCCTCGGCGCATCTTTCATTTTGGAAGGATAAGCAAGGGCGATGGCGACAATCGATTTGGCTTTCGGGAGAAGCAAAGACGGAGTGACCCGTTTTTCAATATCCGGCTCTTCAAAACCGGATAAATAGCCGAGTGATTCCTGAAGAATCAGCCGGTCCCGCAGACTGTCGAACGTATCAGCCGTCGTAAACCCGATTTTGTCGACTCCGATGCTTTTGGCGTATTCGATTAATTCCTCTTTCAGTTTATGAATATTCATTTTTTGCACAGCCTCCTTTCTTTGTGATCAGGCTCCCGCACAGGTATAATAGAGTTTTATCATCCCGAAATGGAGTGAACACACTTGAACATCAGTTTAGATCCACTTATTGCTGAACGGGTGCCGGGGATCAAAGCGGCAGCCATCTTATATGAACAGATCGAAGTCGGGCCTGCTCCGCAAATGCTGAAAGGCCGCCTCCGTTTATTTCAAGAATCTCTTTACTTTGATTATGCTGACGGCGGTATAGATGAGCAGCCTTTTGTAAAAGAGTGGGCGCGTTTGATGGAACAGCTCAGTCCCGCCTTTTCAGGACAAAAAACGCCGATGGAGCTTATGCTCGGCGATATTTCCCGGGAACGATTCATTGAAAGTGTGAATTCAGCCCATGATACCATACTTTTTTTCTCCTTGAAATATTCATTGCCTATCATGGCGTATGATGCCGCAGAAATAGATGAACCAATTTCAATTACGATCGGAGAAAAAGAAAGCGTACTGTCCTTCTCCGGCCCGGACGGCGTTTTCGGCGACTTCACCGGACATATCAATACACGCCCTGTCACGCCCGGCACAAAGAAAATGCTGCAGCTGATCTTTTTCCCGCCTTCATTTCATGCCGACGCGGCGGATGAGCTGCTATCATCCTTAACAAAAATGTTTGAACAAATTCACGGAGGCACGCATACCGTCTCTTGGCTTTCATAAAAAGACACGCCTTCGTGTCTTTTTTCACATAAAAAAACGCAATACTTCGTTTATCAGAGAAACGAAACACTGCGTTAATAACGTATGTATGGAGCGGGTGATGAGAATCGAACTCACGACATCAGCTTGGAAGGCTGAGGTTTTACCACTAAACTACACCCGCATCAAAGTTCTATTTTGTCAGTAGCGATTTGATGTTTCTAATATTACATGTATATTTTTTTTTCGTCAAGGGAATGTTAAAAAATTTGTCGAAAAAAATTCTTTTTTTGTCCACATGTTAAGTTGGGTTTACATTTTGTTAAATATCTCATACAATATGAAAAAGAAGAAAACTTGAGGTACGCCTGATGATGAAAAATAAAGTAAAAGAGCTGAGAGCCAGATTCGGCTATTCTCAGGAAACGCTCGGAAAAGAAGCCGGAGCCACCAGACAGACGATTGCAGCGATTGAAAAAGGAGATTATGTGCCTTCACTTTTATTGGCGCTTAACATCTGCCGGGCTTTCTCCCTGCCGATGGAGGAAGTTTTCTGGCTGGAGGAGGAGAAAAAATGAGTTTGAAAATAAAAGCGTGTTTTCACCTTGCACTCTACGGATTGGCCTGCTGGACGCTTATTTCCTTAATGGAAGCGGCGCCGCGGATCGCTCAGTTTTTCCAAACGGAGGGGAGCGGTTCATTTGAGCTGAATATCACTCCGTTTCTGCTGTTTACCGTTTGTGCCGCATTGTATATCTATGCCGAAAAGAAAAAACGAAACGGCAAAAAGCACAGGCTTGTGCCCGATGAATTTGAGGAACAGGATGAAAGAGAACGAATGATGACGGCTAAAGCTTGCCGTTCCTCGTATATCGCCGTTTACTTCTCATTGCCGGCCGCAGCCGTTCTGCTTTTGTTTTATCCGCTGATTCAGCCGCATCTACCCTTTTTTCCAATTCTTTTGATTTTCATTCTGATGATGATTCAGCATTTGGCTTATGTTTTCACTTTTCATAAGCACGGCAAAAACTCCGGTTCATGACAGATCCGGAGTTTTTTACATTACCAGCTCGCTTTTTTCACCCCGGGAATCCGGCCTTTATGGGCCAGTTCCCTGAATGCGATTCTGGACAGTTTAAATTTTCTCATATATCCGCGGGGCCGCCCCGTCACCGTACAGCGGTTATGAAGCCTGGCCGGAGCAGAATCACGCGGCAGTTTGCTCAGCGCTTCCCAGTCTCCTTTTGCCTTTAATTCTCTTCGGATGTCCGCATATTGTTCAACAAGCTTCTGCCGCTTGAGCTCTTTGATCACTTTTGATTTTTTTGCCATTTCAGCACTCCTAACAAATCGTAATAATTACGTTTTGTATCATATCATCCATATGAGTATCGTGCAAGCTAAGCGCTTAAAAAGGCGGGTGAATACCCGCCTTCACTGCCGGCATTTCCCCGGAAATGAAACCGCAGAAAGCGCCCGCCGTCAATTATCCGCCCTGCGACGTCATCAGACTGTCGCTTTATTTCCTCTTGCAAAATGGTCGTTGCCCATTGCTTCACCCAGTCTGCGCTCAAGCTTTTTAGTCCGCTCATTCTGAAACGGCAGAAGCGGAAACACGAGTTCAGCCAGATAATAAGCTTCTTCCAGATGCGGGTAGCCTGAAAAGATAAACGACTCAATGCCGAGTGCCTGATACTCTAAAATTCGAGCAGCGACAATCTTCGGATCACCGACAAGCGCCGTGCCCGCTCCGCCTCTGACCAGTCCGATGCCGGCCCAGAGATTCGGGCTGATCTCAAGCTTCGAGCGGTCACCGTTATGGAGATCGGCCATCCGTTTTTGTCCCGATGAATCAGCGCGCCGGAGCGCAGCCTGCGCTTTCGCAATCGTCTCTTCGTCTAAGTGGCTGATTAACCGTTCAGCCGCTTCCCATGCCTCTTCTTCAGTCTCCCGGACAATCACGTGAAGTCTGATGCCAAAACGCATTGTCCTTCCTTCCTTGGCAGCCTGTTTTTTAACGGTTTCAATCTTTTCTTTTACCTGCTCCGGCGGCTCTCCCCATGTTAAATAGACATCTGTATGTTTTGCCGCAGCCTCAATTCCCGCCTGTGATGAACCGCCGAAATATAATGGCGGATGCGGAGACTGTTTTGGAGGAAACAGCAGATTGCTGTTTTCCACTTTGATATGGTCCCCTTCATATGTCACCGTTTCGCCCCGCATGAGTCCGCGCCAGACGGTTAAAAATTCTTCAGTCGCCTTATAACGTTCATCGTGGCTGATAAACATACCGTCTCCCGCCAGTTCATAAGGATCTCCGCCCGCTACGACATTTACGAGCAAACGGCCCTCTGACAGCCGATCCATTGTCGACGCCATTCTCGCGGCGACAGACGGCTGCATCAGTCCCGGACGGACCGCCACTAAAAATTTCAAGTCACTCGTTTCTCCCGCTAAAGCGGCAGCCGTCAGCCACGGGTCTTCACATGATCTCCCCGTCGGCAGCAGAACCCCCGTATACCCGAGTCTGTCCGCCGCCTGTGCCACTTGTTTAAAATAAAGATGATCCGCCGTCCTCCCTCCCGTTTGCGTCCCTAAATACCGGCCGTCACCATGCGTCGGAATAAACCAAAGAATCTCCATATGAATCTCTCCTTTTTTAATAGGTTACCCTTCATAACTGTTCCGCCATTTTAATAGTTTCCGTTCGAGCATTCTGACCAATGCATCTGTCAGCTTGCCGACAGCCGCAAAAATGATAATGCCGACAAACACCTTATTTGTCTGTGAAAATTGTCTGGCATCCATAATCATATAACCGACGCCCTCGCTCGATCCCATCAGTTCCGCCACCACGAGACCGAGCCACGCAATGCCCAGAGAGAGCCTGATGCCGAGCAGGATATTCGGCAGAGATGCCGGAAGAATTAATTTCGTCATCTGCTGATACCAGTTAAATTCCAGCACCCGCGCGACGTCAAACAGCTTCGCGTCCACACTGCGGATTCCGAGAAACGTATTAATGTACACGGGGAAAAAAGCCCCCAATGCGATCAGCAGAATTTTTGATGTCTCATCAAATCCGAACCACAAAATGAACAGAGGAGTCACGGCCAAGTGCGGAACCGTTCTGAGCATTTGCAGAGACGGATCAAGATATGCTTCCGTCCGCTTTGAAAAACCGACCAGCAGCCCGAAAACAAGCCCGAGGCCAGCGCCAAGCAGAAATCCGGCAGCCGCCCGGTATAAGCTGATCTCTAAATGACCCCAAAGTTCACCTGAAAGAAGAAGTTCCTGAAACGTCTGCAAGATGACGACAGGCGACGGGAGCACCGTGGCCGAGACGATGCCCAGACTTGCGATAAACTGCCATACTGCGATGACCGCAGCCGGGAGTACAACCCCCTTCATCCATTGGTATGAATACTTCCGGGATCTTGCCAGAGCTTTCTTTTCTGATTGGCTTATTGCGCCGGCAGCCGTTGATGCTTCTGCTTTCATTACTTGCCATCCCCCGTTTCAAGCGCTTTTTTAATAAATGAATTGTCAACAACGTCTTTTACATGAATTTTCTTATGAATCGCTTTTGTTTGATATTGAAAATCAGCGGTTTCCTGCTGGGCTTTGACAATATCATCATTGATCGGTTCATTGAGAGGCTCAGTATTGTTAAGCACGTTTCTGACGACTTTCGGATCAAGATGTTTGATTTTCGCATATAAGGAGACAGCTTCATCTTTGTGTTCCTTTTGCCATATAACTGCTTTATTGAACACTTTCAGAAAACGGACTACCTCATCCGGGTGTTCTTTGGAAAATCCCGTTCTGACTAACGTGAAACCGGGAGAATATAAATCTGTGCTTTCTCCGTTCGCCAATATTTCCGCCCCATGCTGCAGCGTTTCAATCGACAAATACGGCTCCCAAATGGACCATGCATCAACTGATTTGTTTTCAAAAGCGGAAACCGCCTCATCAGGCTGAAGCTGGATGATGGTGACGTCATCGGCGGAAAGCCCCGCTTTATCTAAAGCTTTATAGAGAAAATCAAAGCCGCTGCTGCCTTTGGCTACGGCGATTTTTTTACCTTTCAATTCTTTCAGGCTCTGAATCCCGCTGCCCTTGTTTACGAGAATGCCGTTTGCCTTTAACCCGTCCTGAGACAGCCCGATCTCTTTAAAATCAATTCCTGCCGCCTGACCGGAAATGACCGGTGAATTGCCGACCTGGGAAAAATCAAGCTTATCGGCGGCAAGACCTTCAAATTGCGGAGGACCGCTTTGGAATTCAACCCATTTTACTTTTATTCCGTCTTTTTTGAAGGCCTCTTCAAACCAGCCTTTTTCCTTGGCAATGAGAAGCGGGCTTAAACTCTGCTGGATGCCGATCCGGATTTCTTTCACCGTTTTCCCGCTCCCTCCTGTCCCGTCTGCACTGCATCCGGCTGATATCATGACTGCTGCGGCTAAAAGAATGATGATTTTTTTCACTTCGCTTCGTCCCTTCTATATCCCGGACCCATCCGCAAACCGGAGGTCTTCCGTTTTCTCAAACTCAGAAAGCACCTTCTGCCGGACGGCCTGAAAATCCGCTGACGTCCGATTGCGCGGATGCGGAAGCTGAATCGGCATCAGGCTGTGCAGCCGGCCGGGCTTTGCCCTGAGAATCGCCAGCTTATCGCCTAAATAGACGGATTCATCAATATCATGCGTGACCAGAATCATCGTCGTTTTTTTCTCGCGCCATATATCAAGCAGCACATCCTGCAAATGTTTTCTCGTAAAAGCGTCAAGCGCCCCGAACGGTTCATCTAAAAGCAGCACCTCCGGCTCGCGCAAAAGGGCTCTGGCGATGGCAACCCGCTGCGACATGCCGCCGGATAATTCGCGCGGATAAGCGTTCTCCGCTCCCTGCAGCCTGACAACCTCAATCAGATCATCCACTTTTTTCCGAACGGCCGGGTCGTTCATATTGAGATCGGCAGCGATGTTTTGTTTTACCGTCAGCCAGGGAAACAGCCGGTGCTCCTGAAAGATAAATCCCTGCCGGATGCCCGGTCCCGACACATTGCGGCCATTTATTGTGACAGAGCCTTTATAATCGGTATCAAGACCGGCAATCAATTTTAAAAGCGTGCTTTTGCCGCATCCGCTCGGCCCGATGACAGTCAAAAATTCTCCCGATGAAATTGACAGCTCAATATCATTCAGCACCGGCGTTTTCCGGCCTTCATGCTCAAAAGCTTTTTCTTGTATGCTGATGGTTAAAGCCATCTGTCTTCCCCCTCTCTTTTTGCCGCGTGCGATCGAAAAACAAAAAGGCCCCCATCTCCGATTGCTTGCAGAGATGGGAGCCTTCGGCGGTCCGATCGGCAACCCGTTTGTTTTTAAATTTGAATATCATGTTAATTCAAATTATTCCGACTTGTCAACTGTTTTTTATAAGGATTAAAATACGCCCTCCGGCATAACCCTGCCAGAGAGCGCATCGGCTGTATCACGTATTTACTTCCTTTTCTTGACGGGCGATTTTCAATAATGTCCGCGCGTTGTTACCGAAAATGTTTTCAATATCTTCTTCCCGCATATTGATTTCCCGGCAGGTCCTCACCTGCTCCTGAAGATATCTGTATACATATCCTCTCGGAAATCCGTTCGAATCCGTCCCGAAGATGATCCGTTCAGCACCGATTAATTCAGATGTCTTTCGAAACAGAATTTCCAAATCAAGCGGGTACGGCATCCACCTCATCCACTGATTTGAGCCGGACGTGTCAATATACACATTCGGGCAGCTCCAGCACAGCTGCAGCAGTTCCTGATAATATCCGGCGCCGAAATGCGGAATGATGAACGGTATATCAGCATACTCTCTCGCGACACGATAGATGGAGAGCGGGTTGATGTTGCGATGGCTGACAATGCCCCCCGCTCTTCCTAAAAGCCCAAAGTGAATTAATACAGGCAGCCTTTTGTCAGCTAAATAAGTCCACAGCTTTTTCAGCGACGGATCATGAAAATCGATGTCTGTCAGCGGCCCGAACAGTTTATATCCTTTCAGACCGAGCTCTTCTACCGCTCTTTTCAGCTCTTCATACGCATCCTCCCGCTCCAAGGGATGATATGCAAATCCGGTAAATCTCGCGGGATTGGCTTGAATAAACGCCGCCATCCGGTCATTGCTCTCTGCTGTTAAAAAATTCAGCACGTCAATGCCGTACTTATCTAATTCGTTCTCCCATCTTGTCATCAAAGCGATTTCGCCCTCATCGCCATCAACATCATGCGGACCAGGAAAGTCCCAAGTCAGATTCATTCTTTCTGACCGCTCCCGGTTATAATCGGAAAATGTCTTATCGTTTTTGCCGAAATAAAGGCTGTACGGCAGATGACCGTGAATATCGACAGGTTTAAAATGCTGTCGGAAAAGCATACAATCGCCGCCTCCCTTACCGCCTGACAATAAAAAAGGCCCTTATCCAGTGAAGAATAAGAGCCTCTTGTGTCCAAGTCAGCGGTTTCTATTTTTTCTCATCTTAAACCTATTATTCCCGTCAGTCAAGTAGGCTTTCAAAACCAAACTCTTTTTTCGATAATAAAAATAATTATTTTATAATCATTATAAAATAATATTGACTTTTTACTGATAGGTGATATTATGTTTTTATAAATCTAAAGAGGTGATCACATGAGTTCAAATAAATTGACAACCAGCTGGGGCGCTCCTGTCGGAGATAACCAAAACTCAATGACGGCCGGCGATCGCGGTCCTGCTTTAATACAAGACGTCCATCTGCTTGAGAAATTGGCGCACTTTAACAGAGAACGCGTTCCCGAGCGTGTCGTTCACGCAAAAGGCGCGGGCGCACACGGTTATTTTGAAGTCACAAATGACGTTACAAAATATACGAAAGCCGCATTTCTGTCAGAAGTCGGTAAACGCACGCCGCTCTTCATCCGTTTCTCAACCGTTGCGGGCGAACTGGGCTCTAGTGACACAGTGCGCGACCCGCGCGGATTTGCCGTTAAGTTTTATACAGAAGAAGGAAACTACGACATCGTCGGAAACAATACGCCCGTGTTCTTCATCCGCGATGCCATCAAGTTCCCTGACTTTATCCATACACAAAAAAGAGATCCGAGAACACATCTGAAAAATCCGACGGCCGTTTGGGATTTCTGGTCTCTGTCGCCAGAATCCCTGCACCAGGTAACCATTCTGATGTCAGATCGGGGCATTCCGGCGACTCTTCGCCATATGCACGGATTCGGAAGCCATACATTTAAATGGACAAATGATAAAGGCGAAGGCGTCTGGATTAAATATCACTTTAAAACAGAGCAAGGCGTGAAAAACCTTGATGTTAATACAGCCGCAAAAATCGCGGGTGAAAATCCTGATTACCATACGGAAGATTTGTTCAATGCGATTGAAAACGGCGATTTCCCCGCATGGAAATTATATGTTCAAATCATGCCGTTAGAAGACGCAAACACATATCGCTTTGATCCGTTTGACGTCACAAAAGTATGGTCTCAAAAAGATTATCCGCTCATTGAAGTCGGCCGCATGGTTCTGAACCGCAATCCGGAAAATTACTTTGCGGAAGTAGAACAGGCGACGTTCTCTCCCGGCACATTAGTCCCCGGCGTCGACGTCTCACCTGACAAAATGCTTCAAGGCCGGTTGTTCGCATACCATGACGCGCATCGCTACCGTGTCGGCGCGAACCATCAGGCGCTGCCGATCAACCGTTCCCGCAATGAAGTGAAAAACTATCAGCGTGACGGACAAATGCGTTTTGATGATAACGGCGGCCGCTCCGTCTATTACGAGCCTAACAGCTTCGGCGGCCCGACAGAGTCACCTGAAGATAAACAGGCGGCATATCCTGTATCAGGTTTCGCTGACAGTGTAAGCTATAATCATCATGATCATTACACACAAGCCGGCGACCTGTACCGCCTGATGAGCGAGGAAGAGCGCGCGCGCCTTGTCGCCAATATCGTCAGTGCGATGAAACCTGTGGAAAAAGAAGAAATTAAGCTGCGCCAGATCGGCCACTTCTACAAGGCTGATCCTGAGTACGGCAGACGCGTTGCCGAAGGACTCGGACTGCCATCACCAAAATAACATCAAAAAACCTGCCGGTCTGCCCGGCAGGTTTTTCCTGTTTATTATCAATAAAACCGTTTTTTTCTCAATTACACGAAGTGGCATGCCGCAAAATGATGAAGCCCTTTTTCTGACAGCGCCGGACTTTTCTCAGCACATATCTTCTTGGCTGCCGGGCATCTCGTTCGGAATTTACAGCCTGAAGGCGGATCAGAGGGGCTCGGTATATCACCCTTTAAAATTATCCGCTCCCTTTTCGCTCCGGGATCAGGATCAGGAACAGGCACGGCTGATAACAGCGCTTTCGTATAAGGGTGAAGCGGCCGTGAAAAGAGCTCCTCTTTTGACGCGTATTCCACAATCGTCCCTAAATACATAACGGCGACCTTCGTACATAAGTGCTCCACCACGCTTAAATCATGAGAAATGAACAAATATGACAGCCCGTGCTGTTTTTGAAGGCTGCTGAACAAATTGATCATCTGCGCCTGGATGGAGACATCTAACGCCGCCACGGGTTCATCCATAATGATAAATTGCGGCTTGAGCGCCATCGCTCTTGCAATCACGATCCGCTGCCGCTGCCCTCCGGAAAATTCATGCGGATATCGATCGATAAAGTTTGCGGAAAGTCCGCAGGCTTCAAGAACTTCCGCCGCTTTATCACGCACGTTCCGCTTCACCGCCAATTGATGCTCGATCATCGCTTCACCGATGGCTTCTCCGATCCGGCGCCGGGGATTTAAAGAACTGAACGGATCTTGAAAGATGAGCTGCGCTTCCGATCTGAAAGTTTTGAGCTCGCGCCGGCTCATCCGAAACACATCACGCCCCTGAAAAAACACCTCTCCCTCTGTTTTTTCATGAAGCCTCAAAATGGTCTTGCCGATTGATGACTTTCCGCTGCCCGATTCTCCCGCTAAGCCGAACACTTCTCCCTTTCCTATCGTAAAACTGACACCGTCGACCGCTTTTACAGGATTTTTGCGGGTCTTTCTCATCCCCCCATGCTCCTCGTAATATTTTTTCAGCCCCTTGACCTCCAGCAACACATCACTCATCTGCTTTCTCCTCTCTGTAAAGCCAGCACGCCGCCTGATGCCCCTTCCCGAATTCAGTAAAATGCGGGCTCGATTTCCGGCATATTTCCGTGCTGTGTTCACATCGCTCCGCAAAATAACAAGACGATCCCGACAGGTCCGCAAGCTCGGGGACCTGCCCCGGAATGGTGTACAGCATCTCCCTTCTTTGACCGATAACCGGCTTGGCCGCGAGCAGCCCTTTCGTATACGGATGCTTTGGATCAGAAAACAGCTTTGCAACCGGTCCTTCCTCCACAATTTTTCCCGCATACATGACAATCACATAATCAGCCATTTCAGCAACCACGCCAAGGTCATGAGTAATGAATAAAATAGACGTGCGAAATTGCTTTTTCATATCCCGCAATAAATCCAATATCTGCGCCTGAATGGTTACGTCAAGCGCTGTCGTCGGCTCGTCGGCAATGATCAATTTCGGTTCGCAGCTTAGCGCGACAGCCGTCATAATGCGCTGCAGCATGCCGCCGCTCAGCTCATGAGGATATCGGTGCATAACCTGCTCGGCATGCGGGATCTCCACTAACGTGATCAGTTCAACGGCCTTCCGCCATGCTTCTTTCTTACTCAGCAACAAATGTTCGCGAATCGGTTCGGTCAGCTGCTCACCGATCGTAAACACCGGATTCAAAGATGTCATCGGTTCCTGAAATATCATCCCGATTTCGCTGCCGCGGATTTTCTGCATGTCTTTTGGTTTCAATTCCAACAGGTTCCGTCCGGAAAAATGCACCGCTCCCCGTTCGATTCTCCCCGTCTCGGGAATAAGCTGCATAATGGACAATGACGCCATGCTTTTCCCGCAGCCGGACTCCCCTACAATACAAACCGTTTCCTCCTCATGTATCGTAAAGCTGACATCGTCCACGGCCCTTACCGCCCCCTCCTCTGTATAAAAAGCCGTTTCCAAATGCCTTACTTCTAAAAGCGGTTTTTTCATTTCATTTTCACCTGCCGTTTTACCTTAGGATCAAAAGCGTCTCTTAAACCGTCTCCAAGCAGATGAATCGCCACAACGGTCAGAAAAATGGCCGTTCCCGGCGGAATCCACAGCCACGGGCGGAGTGTAAAATCCATAAAATGATTCGCCGCTTCCATCATGTTTCCCCAAGAAGGTGTCGGCGGAGCAACGCCAAGCCCGAGAAAACTCAGCGCCGATTCACTCAGCATCGCTCCCGCCACATGCAAAGTCGCCGCTACCAGTAATAACGGCAATGTATTGGGAAGCAAATGATAGAGGATTTTCCGTTTATCACTAAGCCCCAAAACTTCCGCGGCCATCATAAACGGCTGCTCCTTCAGCGACAAAATCTGTCCGCGTACAAGCCGCGCCAAACCGGGCCATCCGATCAGGCTTAACATCATCATAATCAGGTACATTCTGTATTCAGAAGGCACTTTCCACTCCGACATCACCGCAGCCAAAATCAAAAGCAGCGGCAGGCCCGGGATGGACATGAGCATATCAGCGATGCGCATAATGATCATATCAGCGGCTCCCCGATAAAATCCGGCCGCAGCCCCGAGTAAAGAACCGATGACAAGCGACAGCACCATTGAAGCAAGCCCCACAGTCAGAGAAATCTGCCCCGCCAGCATCAGCCTCGTCAGCACATCTCTCCCGTACTGGTCGGTTCCCAGCCAATGATGGATTCCCGGCTGCTGATTGGCATTTGAAATATCCGTCCGATCTGTTATGTACGGAGAAAAAGACGGCCCGATAAAGCACAATAAAAACATAAAACATAAGAAAAGAAGACTGATGACCGTCAGCTTATGCTGCAGCAGGCGGCGGTACGTCTGCTTCCAAAGAGAAGGCGGCACCCCTTTTTGTTTTTTCATTCCGAACACCCCCTATTTCAGCCTGACCCGCGGATCAACCGCGGCATAAGCGATATCCGCCAAGAAGTTCCCCACAATCGTTAAACAAGACAAAAACAAGGTAAACGCCATCAAAACCGGATAATCACGATAATGCACAGATTCCAGCTGAATACGTCCGACACCCGGCCACCCGAAAATCTGTTCAATAATGATGGCTCCGGAAAACAGTCCCGGCAGTTCAAAAGCAAGCAGGGTGATGGCCGGAATGAGCGCGTTTTTCAACGCATGTTTCCAGATGACGGTGCGCTCTTTCAATCCCTTCGCTCTCGCCGTTCTGATATAATCCTGTCTGATCACGTCCAGCATGCCGGAGCGGAAATACCTTGTCAGCGAGCCGATGCCGAGCATAGATAAAATCACGACCGGAAGAATCATATGTCTGGCGGCTTCAAGCACGTACGAAAAACCTGTACTCGTGCTTCCGGTATCAATCATCCCGCCGGCGGGCAATATTTTCAAATCCACCCCAAACCACTTAATAAACAGAAGGCTGATAAAAAAAGACGGGAACGCCATGGAAGCAAAAACAAGAAACGTCACGATCCCATCAAACCATGAGTATTTCCTGACAGCGGATATGACACCCGTTATCATCGCGGCTGACCATGTGACAAGCAACGCCAAAAACGCGACAAAAAACGAATTCCAGACATATTTCCGAAGCAGTGACAGGACGTTCTCCTGATATTTCAAAGAAAACCCAAAATCTCCGCTAAGCACATTTCCGAGCCACGTCACATAGCGCTGCCAAATCGGCTGATCCAGCCCGTAAAGCGCTTTTAACTCCTTCGCTCTTTCCGGAGTCAGATTGACATTGGAATCAATATAGTCGCCCGGCAGCATGGCGAATAAGAAAAAAATAATAAAGGACGTACCGAATAAGATCACAAGCATTTGAATGAATCTTTCTGCGGCATACCGTTTCATAAAAAGCCCCTCCTTTCCGCTGAAAGGGCAAAATCCCCAGGATGCACCGGGTATTTTGCCCAACCGTTCTATTGAATTGAGACATTTGAGAGACTTGAACTGATTCCAGAATAATTGTCAGGCTCAAGCCCTTTTATTTTTCCGCTGACCGCCCTTGCGCTCTGACGGTAATGAATCAGAATGTAAGGCGGGTTTTCCCCGAGCTCCCGGTACAGCTGGTGATAAATCTCTTTTCTTTTGCTGATATCAAGCGTGCCGGCTCCTTTCTCTATCAGCCGGTCCGCTTTCGGATTGGAATATCCCGTTACATTATTGGGATGGCCGGAAGCCAGCTTTTCCACCGTGTCATTCGGATCAAGAATCTGCGAGGTGGAAACGGCGGCAAGGTCATATTGTTTGTCATTTATTTTCGCTACTTCCGTATTAAAATCCATCACTTCCGGTTTTAATGCGATTCCGATGTCCGCGTAATTTTCTTTCGCGATCGGGATGAAATCATCATCCGCTTTAGACGTGTAATAGCTGATTTCAAGCTTTTTTCCGTTTTTTTCACGTACACCGGCTTTGCCCGTTTTCCAGCCTGCTTTATCGAGAAGCTTTTTGGCTTTTTCAGGGTTAAACGCGTACCGATTGACACCTTTGTCATCATAAGCCCACGAAACCGGAGACACCGGAACATTTGCGACCTCTCCGTAGCGTTTAAAGCGGACATCGACGATTTTTTGACGGTCAAGTCCGTAAATAAGCGCCTGGGACACTTTCTTATCTTGAAAAGGCGGACGCTTGTGATTGACGTACACAAGCCCGTAATCATTCACGACAGATACGCTTATATTGGCAAAACCGAGACTTTTTAAGTGCTGAACCGTATCATCATCAGGTGAGAAAGAAGCGTAATCAAGGTCACCCGTTTCAAACAGCTGAAGGGAAGTTGACGGATCGATAATTTTATAAATCAGCTTTTCGGTTTTCGGTTTTCCGGCATAATAGTGTTCATTAGCCTGATAGCGTATTTCCTGTCCCGGAAGGTATTCTGTAAATTGATAAGGTCCCGCTCCGAGCGGTTTGGCATAAAGCTCTTTTAAATAGTCCAGTTTGCCGAATCGATAATTCTTTCCGTAGTAAGCTTCTGACAGCACCTGCCCGCCTAAAAGAAGCAGCGACTTCGCACTGACTTTCTCAGTCGTGATTTGAATGGTTCTGTCATCAAGGACGCGAATGCCCTCTATCGTCTTTGCCTTTCCTTCTTTGTAAGCCTTACCGCCTTTAATATAGGCCGTGGTGATATCTTCATAGCCCGCGTATGCAGGATCATGCAGCAGTGTTAAAGTGAATGCGGCATCCTTTGCGGTCAGCGGTGAACCGTCGCTGAAAACGAGACTTTTTCTTAAACGGAACGTGTATGTAAGCTGATCTTTGGAAATTTTCCAGCTTTCCGCAAGAGCCGGGGCAGGCTTCCCCGTTTTATCCAGTTTGACTAACGGTTCAAAAATAGGATCTGTCGCATTTCCGTCCCAGCCGTTTTCGTAAAAGTACGGCAGAAACACGCCGCCCGGCGCGGAAATCCCAGCAACAAAAGTGTCAGTTCTGGCTTTCGATTTAGCGGGAATCGCCGCCGGATGAGAAGCTTTAAATTCCTTTGTCTTGACATGGGCGATACGTGTTTCTTCCTTTTTATCCGCCGCAGATGACGGTTCTTCTCCAGCACTCCCTAACGCGCACCCTGATAACATGATGGATACCGACAGCCCGAGTACCGTTGTTTTTATCCTCCATTTTCTCTCCTTCATCTTTATCGAACCCCCGCATGCTTTTCATCTATCTTTATATAAATCTGCTCCATCTGTTCCTCATTTCTCATAATCTCCCGTTTGTTTTTCTCTACAAGCAGTTCGAAATTCAATGTGCGTTTTCTGTACTTTTTTCGTTTTTTGCTCTTTTTGCGCACATGTGATACCTTTTTTAACGCCACTTTTCATCCCTCCGCTTTTCATTTCATTCAATGACTTTCACGCAAAAAAGGCCCTTATCTGTTTAAAAGATAAGAGCCTTCGGTGATCCGATCAGCCATCGTTTGGAAATATGTAATGATTATGTTAATTCATACAATCCCTACCTGTCAACTATAATTTAAAATATCGTTTCCTTCCGGGGGGTTTTCCTCATACACTCTCTCATTTTTCCGCATATGCTAGAAAACATAGCAGATTACAAGTGAAAGTGAGTGAGAATGTGGAAAAGACAACATTGACCGGTCGCATCGTCAAAAAAGATGACCCGGACTATAATGCTGCGAGAACCAATATCAATTTAAGCCTGCAAAGATATCCAGACATCATTGTGTTTTGTCAAAATAAACATGACGCCCTCAATGCGCTGAGATGGGCACGTGAGAACAATGTGCCTTTCCGTATCAGAGGCGGAAGACACAGCTACGAAAATTTTTCCCTGTTAAATGACGGACTAGTCATTGATCTCAGTGAAATGAAGAAAATAAGAGTAAATGAGGATAAGCGGCTGGTCTCGATTGAAGCGGGAGCCGAATTGGGGGAAGTCTACCGGACACTCTGGCGGTACGGCTTGACCCTTCCTGCGGGAACCATTGCGAATGTGGGAATCACGGGGCTGACGCTCGGGGGAGGAATCGGATATTTAACAAGGACAGCCGGACTTACTTGCGATCGTCTCCTCCAGCTCGAAATGATCATAGCGGACGAAAAAGCGGGTGCTGAATTGATCACAGTCAACCGTTCAAAGCACTCTGATCTATTTTGGGCGTCTCAGGGAGGAGGGGGAGGCAACTTCGGCATTGTCACATCCATGATGTTTAAAGCCGTGCCGATCTCGTGCGTGTCTGTTTTTTCTGTCACTTGGGGCTGGGATGATTTTGAGGAAGTATTTAACACATGGCAGCGCTGGGCTCCATTTACAGACAACCGGCTTACCTCATCAATTCAGTTCTGGCCTAAGGAAGTCAACCGCATAGAAGCGCTCGGTCAATTTACCGGGACAAAGGATGAGCTGAAAGAACTGCTGGCCCCGTTAATGAAAGCGGGAAAACCGACAAGCGGCATGGTCAAGACAGTGCCATTTATTAAAGCGGCAGCCTTTTTTAACAGCCCGGGAGGCAATCAGCCGCAAAAGATGAAGCGGTCAGGATCCTTTATTGAAAAACCATTATCATCACGCGCGATTTCTACTTTAAAGCGCTATTTAGAGCACGCTCCGAACGAAAACGCCAGTGTCTGGCAGCAATCTCTCGGCGGGGCGGCCGGACGGATCGCTCCGGACCAAACGGCATTCTACTATCGCAACGCAATCATTGCCCAAGAATATATTACAACTTGGACATCTGCTGAAGAAGAAAGACAAAATGTCCGCTGGATCGAAGGACTGAGAACGTCCCTATCAAGAGAAACGATGGGAGATTACGTGAATTGGCCTGATAGAGAAATCAGAAACTGGCTGCAAACATATTACGGAGAAAATGTTCACCGCCTCCGTCAAGTCAAAACGAAATATGATCCGGAAAATATATTCCGCTTTGAACAGAGCATTCCTCCGCTTCGCCGTTCACCGTTTTTCTAAAAAAGATGAAGATGGGCAAACTCCATCTTCATCTTTTCTTTTATTGATATAAGCGGCTTCCCTTCTCTGCAAACTCTTTTGCTTTTTCTTTCAGCCCTTCATTGACGGCCTCGTCTTCAGTAAGTCCGTTTTCCTTCGCATAATCACGAATATCCTGAGAGATTCTCATACTGCAGAACTTCGGACCGCACATCGAACAGAAGTGAGCCGTTTTTGCGCCTTCAGCCGGCAGCGTTTCATCATGATATTCCATTGCTCTTTCAGGATCAAGAGACAAATGAAATTGATCACGCCAACGGAATTCAAACCGCGCCTTAGACAGAGCATCGTCACGGATCTGTGCACCCGGATGCCCTTTAGCAAGGTCTGCGGCATGTGCCGCGATTTTGTACGTAATGACGCCTTCTCTTACATCATCACGATTCGGCAGCCCCAAATGCTCCTTCGGCGTGACATAGCAAAGCATCGCCGTCCCGTACCAGCCGATCATCGCCGCGCCGATTGCTGAAGTAATGTGGTCATAACCCGGAGCGATATCCGTCGTTAATGGCCCGAGCGTGTAAAAAGGCGCCTCTTTACAAATTTCCAGCTGCTTGTCCATGTTTTCCTTAATTTTATGCATCGGCACATGACCCGGTCCTTCGATCATCACTTGCACATCGTGCTTCCACGCAATCTCCGTCAATTCTCCGAGAGTCTCCAATTCCGCAAATTGCGCTTCATCATTGGCATCCGCAATCGAACCGGGGCGAAGCCCGTCACCAAGTGAAAAAGCGATATCATAGGCCTTCATGATTTCACAAATTTCTTCAAAATGCGTGTACAGAAAGCTTTCCTGATGATGAGCGAGGCACCATTGCGCCATAATCGCCCCGCCGCGGGATACGATTCCCGTCGTGCGTTTGGCTGTTAACGGGACGTAACGAAGCAGTACGCCGGCATGGATGGTGAAATAATCCACGCCCTGCTCCGCCTGCTCAATCAATGTGTCACGATAAATGTCCCACGTTAAATCCTCGGCAATGCCATTAACTTTTTCAAGCGCCTGATAAATCGGTACCGTCCCCACAGGCACGGGGCAGTTGCGGATAATCCATTCACGCGTCGTATGAATGTCTTTTCCCGTTGATAAATCCATCATCGTATCGGCGCCCCAGCGAATCGCCCACGTCATTTTTTCGACTTCTTCTTCGATAGAAGATGTAACAGCCGAGTTGCCGATATTTGCATTGATTTTCACATGAAAATTCCGGCCGATAATCATCGGCTCGCTTTCCGGGTGGTTGACGTTAGAAGGAATAATCGCCCGTCCGCTCGCCACCTCTTCCCTGACAAATTCGGGAGACACATGCTCACGTATTGCGATAAACTCCATTTCCGGCGTAATGATGCCTTTTCTCGCATAATGCAATTGTGTTACATTTTTCCCCGGCTTGGCCCGAAGCGGTTTCCGCTGTAGGCCGGGGTATTCGGCAGTATGATCTTCTTTTTTATCACCGTTGTCTTCAGGCTTCACGGTCCGTCCGTTATATTCCTCTACATCTCCGCGCCCGGTAATCCACTTTGTGCGGAGCGCCCCCAGCCCTTTATGAATATCAATCTGTACATCCGGGTCTGTATACGGCCCGCTCGTATCATAAACACGGACCGGCGCATTCTCCTCTTCCCCGAATGCCCCCGTAGTCGCACTCAGACTGATTTCCCGCATCGGCACTCGTATATCGGGCGAAGAACCTTCTGCATAAACCTTTTTACTGCCGGAAAAACTCGACATAATGGAAATGTTCGCTTGCTGTACTGATTGATTTTGCATACAAATCTCTCCTTTATCATTTGAATAATAGAACCAAGCTCAGCACCAGCACAAAAAAACCGGGTTCAAAGAAGAACCCGGTTTTGCAGTCAGAAAGAAACTATTATTGTTGTCCTCAACAATAATAAAACCTCTACTTCCCCACGCTGGTACGAACCAGATCAGGTCCAAAGGGTTAAGAAGCCGCCGCTTCTCTCTCAGCCCGCTCAGACGGGCACCCCCAGTAACTATTGATTTCGCTCTCATCGTAACACAAGTTGTGTACAAAAAAAAGCATATTATCAAAATTCAGATAACGGGACAGTCATAAGCTCTGTTTCCCGAACACCTTCTTCGGTATTAAAAACCCGATAACCCTTTGCGGTTTCCCGGGAAGAGACAGCCCGGAACAGCTGACCGTCTTTATAATGAAGCGCAGCGCCGTCATCAGCGGCATAACCCTCCCTGAGTTTCTTTTCTGAAATCAGACGGTGATACACCGGCCGGCGCTCCGCTTCTCCGTCATAGTGCGGACAAAAGCTGCCCGGCAAAAATCCTAAAGCTCTTAACTCTCTCAAATCTCCAGCTGAATCTGTCAATCCTTCTTCATACCAGCAAATCGCCCCGGCGCTGAGACCCGCCAACATGATGCCGTTTTCCCAAGCCTCACGAAGAATAAGGTCAAGCCCCCACTCTTTCCATAAGACAAGCATATTGCGCGTATTTCCGCCTCCGACATATATAATATCTTTCTTCATGAGAAAGGATCTGAGATCAGAACCCGGCGGTTTAAACAACGACAAGTGATCCGGCTCACACCGCAGCTTTTGAAAGGCTTGATAAAACCTGCCGATATAATTCTCCGAATCTCCGCTTGCCGTCGGCAAAAAACAAACTTTCGGCTTTGACCGCGCCGACTGCTCTAAAATATACTGATCCAGCACAAGATGATCCGGCTCCATGGAAAAGCCTCCGCCGCCCATTGCAATAATCTGCTTCAATGTCATCACCTCTTTTTTTCTCTAGTATAACAGCTCATAAAAAGGCGTTATCCCATTTTCGGATAACGCCTTTAAAAAGTATTTGTTATCTGAAAAATGAAAACGCACCGTATAACACAACGGAGATCCCTGCGGCAATAAGCGCCGGAACAAGCTTCGAACGGGCATACTTCACAACATCGATCCCCAACACCGTACAGGTTGTCACCGTATTATCACTGAGAGGAGAAGCAAACGCTCCAAATGTTCCGCTCGCAAACACGGCCCCGATCGCTAATAATAAGCTGGTATGTGACTGAACCGCCAGCGTTACGCCGAGCGGCATTAAAAGCCCCCAAGTCCCCCAGGATGACCCGATAAAATAGGATATAACAGCCCCCAGTATAAAAAGAGACGGCGCAATAAACATATGGGGGATCCAGGACGTTAAATGAGAAGTAACATATTCCGAGAATCCAAGGTCTTCAGATACTGCTGTTACGGCCCAAATCAGCGATAACATAATAATAACGTTGACCAATTCGTTTCCGCCCTTAATAAAATGGGTAACAAGCTCGCCTGCATGAAAACGCTGAAACATAAAAAGAGCAAATGCTGCAATAACCGCTGCCAATAATGCGGTTAACATGACGCCAAGCATATCGCTTTTGACAAAAGCATTCAAAAACCCTTGTGCTTTTGAATGGCCGTCCCACCAGCTGAGAAAGAGTGTCAATAGCAAAAACAGCCCGATCGGAATGATTAAATTCCACGGCCGAATCGGTGTTTCCTTAATATAAGCACGGTGCGCCGAATCCAGCTCCTCCTGCTGGTCAGCATGCTCATCACTTTCGAACATTCCCGTATGTTCACCGTGAATATCTGAGATCGTCCCTGTTTCCATGTTGAATGAACCTGAGCCTTTTGAAAGCAACACACCGCTGTTCCGCGGAATTGGTTCCGTGTTTTTGTTATGTTTGCGAGCAAAAGTTTGTCCGCTCTTTTCTGTTTTTTCTAAGCTTTCATCCGCTTTTTGTTTCTTAAAAAAGCAGTAATAAATTCCGACTACTATAATCACAATGGAGAAAAAATTGAAGGGAATACTTTTCACATAAACCGTGTAAGCCGGCTGATCTATTCCTGACGTTTTGAGGGCCTGTCCGATAATGGAAACCATGTAGCCGACAAATGCCGTTGCTATCGGAATCAAGGCAATGACAGGGTTTGCCGTAAACTCAATGGCATACGCAATTTTCTGTTTCGACAGGTCCAGACGCTTGCTTAAAGCTTTCATGATCGGTGCAATTGTGACGATGCGAAAGTCCGGTTCACTGAACGTGCCAAATGTCGACAGCCATGCAAGCAGCATCGCACCTTTTTTGGTTTTAACTTTTTTACTGATCAAATGGACGAATCCTTTTATCCCGCCGGTCAGCTTTATAATCCCTACAAGACCGGCAAATGAATATAGAAACACAATGATTCTAATATTATTGGTGACGACAATATTACTGATTATATATTGAACCATATGTTCAATCCCGCCAAGCAAGCTGGGATGCAAAAGATAGCTTCCGACCAGCAAACCGACAAACAGACCGGATTGCACTTGCTTTGTAATGATTGAAATGGGAATGACCAGAATAAATGGGATAAGACAAGCCCAAGTCCCTTCCATAAAAAACACCTCTTTCAAAGAACTTGCTGTTAGTATCTTTGAAAAAAGCGGATTTATACAATCTGCACGCGTATCATGTTTTCACAAGCTTTGGAGGATATTTTCATACAACAAAAAAGGCTTCTACAATATGTAGAAGCCTTTGTATACCGGTGGCCGGGGTCGAACCGGCACTCCAGAAGGAACACGATTTTGAGTCGTGCGCGTCTGCCAATTCCGCCACACCGGCATGTAATGCGTCGTGTTCAACCGACGTATATAAATATAACATGTATTTCATAAAACGTCAACGATTTTAGCAAAGTTTTTTTAATGGTAATGCAGTATATACGATACAAGCAAGAAACTTATATTGATAGTCATTACGTTTTTATTATATAAAAAAAGTGATTTGCAATATGCAAATCACTCTCATATATGTTTTATAATGTGAAAACTGATGACCAATTTAACGTAGTTCGTTCAAAGTTAAATTGGTGCCGAGGGCCGGACTTGAACCGGCACGGTAGTCACCTACCGCAGGATTTTAAGTCCTGTGTGTCTGCCAATTCCACCACCCCGGCAATAGAAAGGCGACACCCGGATTCGAACCGGGGATAAAGGTTTTGCAGACCTCTGCCTTACCACTTGGCTATGCCGCCGTAATTTGGAGCGGAAGACGGGATTCGAACCCGCGACCCCCACCTTGGCAAGGTGATGTTCTACCACTGAACTACTTCCGCAACATGTAAAAGAACTTAATACATCTTATGCTGTTGTTTTTAAAAAAATGCAACTGGGCTAGCTGGATTCGAACCAACGCATGACGGAGTCAAAGTCCGTTGCCTTACCGCTTGGCTATAGCCCAATGATAAAATGGGGCGATTGATGGGAATCGAACCCACGAGTGCCAGAGCCACAATCTGGTGCGTTAACCACTTCGCCACAACCGCCATAATCTGAAGATGAATAAATAATATAGTGGCAGGGGCAGTAGGAATCGAACCCACACCGGAGGTTTTGGAGACCTCTGTTCTACCGTTAAACTATGCCCCTATTTATAAAATGGTGGAGGGGGGCAGATTCGAACTGCCGAACCCTGAGGGAGCGGATTTACAGTCCGCCGCGTTTAGCCACTTCGCTACCCCTCCATCATTTAGAGTGCCGGCCAGAGGACTTGAACCCCCAACCTACTGATTACAAGTCAGTTGCTCTACCAATTGAGCTAGACCGGCAAATGGTGGCTCGGGACGGAATCGAACCGCCGACACACGGATTTTCAGTCCGTTGCTCTACCAACTGAGCTACCGAGCCTTGTTATAAATGGCGGTCCGGACGGGACTCGAACCCGCGACCTCCTGCGTGACAGGCAGGCATTCTAACCAACTGAACTACCGGACCATTTTTTGGTTGCGGGGGCAGGATTTGAACCTGCGACCTTCGGGTTATGAGCCCGACGAGCTACCGAACTGCTCCACCCCGCGATGATAATGGTGGAGGATGACGGGCTCGAACCGCCGACCCTCTGCTTGTAAGGCAGATGCTCTCCCAGCTGAGCTAATCCTCCATCATATAAGTGACCCGTACGGGATTCGAACCCGTGTTACCGCCGTGAAAGGGCGGTGTCTTAACCGCTTGACCAACGGGCCCTGGTATTTTTTCGTTTGTTATGTATTGATAATTAGTGGCGGAGAGCAAGGGATTCGAACCCTTGAGACGGGGTTACCGCCTACACGATTTCCAATCGTGCTCCTTCGGCCACTCGGACAGCTCTCCATAAATGGCTCCGCAGGTAGGATTCGAACCTACGACCGATCGGTTAACAGCCGATAGCTCTACCACTGAGCTACTGCGGAATGAAGTCTGCCTGGCGATGTCCTACTCTCACAGGGGGAAACCCCCGACTACCATCGGCGCTGAAGAGCTTAACTTCCGTGTTCGGCATGGGAACGGGTGTGACCTCTTCGCCATCATCACCAGACGTTTTAGTGACATGTATTATTATACTATGTATTTCAGAAAAAGCAAGAGTTTTTTTGAAAAAATTCTCTCAAAACTAGATAACAATAAGCATACATTCAAATTGGTTAAGTCCTCGATCGATTAGTATCTGTCAGCTCCATGTGTCGCCACACTTCCACCTCAGACCTATCAACCTGATCATCTTTCAGGGATCTTACTTCCTTGCGGAATG
>NZ_JAPMOV010000010.1:0-16992 GCF_026420705.1 Bacillus sp. NEAU-CP5
ACTCTCAATGGTTTGGTGGCGATAGCGAAGAGGTCACACCCGTTCCCATGCCGAACACGGAAGTTAAGCTCTTCAGCGCCGATGGTAGTCGGGGGTTTCCCCCTGTGAGAGTAGGACGCCGCCAAGCTATCATTACGGTAAAGGCAGCTCATGATGAGCTGCCTTTTTTGTTTATAAGTATTGCTTTAGGAAATTAGAAACGTAATACGGAAATTTGCGTTCCGTGACATCTAAGAACCGGCGGATCATCACATAATCATCACTGACATGCTGTGTCAGCAGTTCATACCACCACTCCGTTTCATATCTCGCAATCATCCCGATATTGTAGAGAACCAAATAATGAATAATCATTTCCGGAAGATGCAGGAAGTGATCACGCTGAGAGGGAATGTAATATTGATTTTTCTCCAAGTGAAACAATAAATTTGGAGAAGACCAAGGTTCTCTGTCTATCGGGTCAGCCTCAAAAACCAAGTGATTATGGTCTTTCCTCAGAAAAGACCACTTTAAATGATGGCTGATATATTCAGCAAAGCGGGAATCAGACATATTGTAGTGAATCACCGCATGCTCAGGCACTGAAATAAGGTCATCTTTCAGCTCTACTCTGGTCAGCCAATTCTTTTTCTCTTGGAAGTAAAAGACAGTGTGCAATTCAGGTATGGCTGTCAGCAATTTCTTCATTGTGTACCGTTCTTCCTCAAGACCAGCTATTCCGAATAAGTGCTTCATTACATGAATACATAAGCCATTGCGCTGCACCTTCACTTCATCATCCCTAAAGGAGTAATTTTGCTTTTTGCGTTTCCGGGCAGTCACGCCATGCGCGAGTACTGAGGCGTGGCTTGGATAGCTTGGATCTGTGGTCAGAAGGCAGGCTTTCAGCAATTGTGACATCCCGTAAAACAACAGAATAGGCTTAATTTCTAAAGGGGAAAGAGATGCCTGCTTATAGAAGGACTCGGCGTGTTTGATAAAGAATATGAAGCGCTCACTGTTCTTAAACGCATATCGTTTTGGTTCTTCCAGGCCGCTTTCTGTATAGACTTTATTTAGAAATTTCTGGGAAGATTCTACGGAATAAAATAATGATAACTCTTTCCACTCATGATCTCTCATATGTATTTTTAAACCCTTTCCTTTATCTAAATATTTCAACTCTTTTTCGCTTCCTTGACATGCTGTTTTCTAGTTGATAATCTACATATAATATTTTGCCGAAAAGAGGGGGATTTACTAATGTGGGAAAGTAAATTTTCAAAAGAAGGCTTAACGTTCGATGATGTACTGCTCGTACCGGCTCAATCAGACGTACTTCCGCGTGATGTGGATTTATCTGTTGAACTGACAAAGACGTTAAAGCTTAACATTCCTGTCATCAGTGCGGGAATGGATACAGTAACAGAATCAGCTATGGCGATTGCGATGGCCAGACAGGGCGGCTTGGGCATTATCCATAAAAACATGTCCATCGAACAGCAGGCTGAACATGTTGACAAAGTCAAACGTTCTGAACGGGGCGTTATTACAAATCCCTTCTTTTTAACACCTGATCATCAAGTATTCGATGCGGAGCATTTGATGGGGAAATACAGAATTTCCGGTGTTCCGATCGTAGATAATAAAGACGATCAAAAGCTTGTCGGTATCATTACAAACCGTGATCTTCGCTTTATCTCTGATTATTCAATGAAAATCAGTGATGTCATGACAAAAGAAGAGCTGGTTACGGCTTCTGTGGGAACCACATTAGACGAAGCAGAAAAAATCTTACAGAAACATAAAATTGAAAAACTTCCGTTAGTGGATGACCAAAACAAATTAAAAGGTCTTATCACGATCAAAGATATTGAAAAGGTTATCGAATTCCCGAATTCATCTAAAGATGAACATGGACGCCTTATTGTCGGCGCTGCGGTAGGCGTGACAGGCGATACAATGACACGCGTCAGCAAGCTTGTTGAAGCGAATGTCGACGTTATCGTGGTTGATACGGCTCACGGACATTCCAGAGGCGTACTGAACACAGTTGCGAAAATCCGTGAAACATATCCTGAACTGAACATTATCGCAGGAAATGTTGCAACGGCTGAAGCGACAAAAGCTCTGATTGAAGCCGGAGCAAATATTGTCAAAGTGGGAATCGGACCTGGTTCTATCTGTACGACACGCGTCGTTGCAGGTGTAGGCGTACCGCAGATCACTGCCATTTATGATTGTGCCACTGAAGCGAGAAAACACGGCGCGACAATTATCGCAGACGGCGGTATTAAATTCTCCGGAGATATTACGAAAGCGTTGGCTTCAGGCGGACATGCCGTAATGCTCGGAAGCCTGCTTGCCGGCACTTCAGAAAGCCCGGGAGAGACTGAAATCTATCAAGGCAGAAGATTTAAAGTGTATCGCGGTATGGGTTCTGTCGCTGCCATGGAAAAAGGCAGTAAAGACCGATATTTCCAAGAAGAAAATAAGAAATTCGTCCCTGAAGGTATCGAAGGACGGACTCCGTACAAAGGTCCTGTAGAAGAAACAGTGTATCAGCTTGTCGGCGGTCTTCGTTCAGGTATGGGATATTGCGGTTCAAAAGACTTGCGCGCTTTAAGAGAAGAGGCTCAATTCATCCGTATGACAGGTGCCGGACTTCGCGAAAGTCATCCGCATGATGTCCAAATTACGAAAGAATCACCAAACTACACAATCTCATAATTGTTACAAATAAAAAACATTTGACAGGGTCGCTGACTCTGTCTATTTTTTTTATATCGAGTGTGATAAAATTTATACTGTTGTGTTTTGAATTTGAATATGTCCTTAACGGCTTAATTATAGATTTAAAATGAATGACGGAGGTCGTAAGATTGAACATCACGAAATGGAAACAGCTGTTGGTGTCATTAGTGGTACTGGCACTGGCCGCAACTTGCTTTGTTCCAATGTCTAAAGCGGAGGCAGCCGGCAATGACCCGATTGATGTCAACGCATCAGCTGCGATAATGATTGAGGCTTCATCGGGAAAAATTTTATACAGTAAAAATGCAGACAAAAGACTGCCGATTGCCAGTATGACAAAAATGATGACTGAATATCTGCTTCTGGAAGCCATTAAAGAAGGAAAAGTGAAATGGGATCAAACGTATACTCCTGATGATTATGTCTATGAAATTTCTCAAGACAACAGTTTATCAAACGTCCCCCTTCGAAAAGACGGCAAATACACGGTTAAAGAACTGTATCAGGCTATGGCGATTTACTCTGCCAACGGAGCCGCGATTGCAGTTGCCGAAATTCTTGCCGGAACTGAAACGAAATTTGTCGCTGAAATGAATGCGAAAGCCAAAGAATTAGGCATGACAAACTATGATTTTAAAAATGCCACAGGGCTTGTGAATGAAGACCTTCACGGCAAGCAGCCGCAAGGAGAAGGCGTTAAAGAAGAAAGTGAAGTTTCTGCTAAAGACATGGCGCTTCTTGCAGACCGCCTGATCACTGATTACCCGGAAGTTCTCAAAACAACAAGCATCGCTAAGACGAAATTCAGAGCCGGCACTGATGATGAAATGGACATGCCGAACTGGAACTTCATGTTAAAAGGTCTTGTTTCTGAATACCCTGGCGTTGACGGCTTAAAAACGGGTTCTACTGATTCTGCGGGATCTTGTTTTACAAGTACAGCACAGCGGAACGGAATGCGGGTCATCACCGTTGTATTAAACGCAAAAGGCAACCTGCATACCGGACGTTTTGATGAAACGAAAAAAATGCTCGATTACGCATTTAAAAGCAATTTCTCAATGAAAGATCTTTACCCTGAAGGCTCTCAAGTAAAAGGGCACGAAACGATTGACGTTGAAAAAGGGAAAGACAAGCAAGTCGATATTGTTACTGACAAGGCGCTTTCTATTCCTGTGAAAAGCGGGGATGAAAAGAACTATAAAGCCGAAGTGACTTTAGATAAAAAAGAAATCACGGCTCCTGTGAAAAAGGGAACGAAAGTCGGAACGCTGACAGTTACATACAAAGGCAGTGACAAAGACTATGGCTTCCTCAAATCCAAAGAGTTCAGCGTGAATCTTGTAACGAAAAATGATGTTGATAAAGCAAACTGGTTTGTTCAGATGATGCGCGGCATCGGCGGATTCTTCTCGGGAATCTGGAACAGCGCCGTTGACACGGTAACAGGCTGGTTTTAAGAAATAAGAAAGAGCTCTGATGAAAGTTAGGGCTCTTTTGCTTAATATACTGAAAAAACCAAATTGTTAGTAAAAAATGATATCTATCTTATTCATCTCGCTGTAAAATAAGAATACCCATATGAAATATTGTATTTCTGGGATACAATAAGAGATAGAAATTATCTAACTATACATTGACTAGGGGGACCAAATAATGGCTCAAACAGGTACTGATCGTGTAAAACGCGGCATGGCGGAAATGCAAAAAGGCGGCGTCATCATGGACGTTGTAAATGCTGAACAAGCGAAGATTGCGGAAGAGGCGGGAGCTGTTGCCGTAATGGCGTTAGAACGCGTTCCGGCTGATATTCGCGCTGCCGGCGGTGTTGCCCGCATGGCTGATCCGACAATCGTTGAAGAAGTAATGAATGCTGTATCCATTCCCGTAATGGCAAAAGCGCGTATCGGACATATCGTTGAAGCGCGTGTCCTTGAAGCAATGGGAGTAGATTACATCGATGAAAGTGAAGTTCTGACTCCGGCTGACGAAGAATTTCATTTAAATAAAAATGAATATACAGTCCCGTTCGTATGCGGCTGCCGTGATCTCGGCGAAGCAACGCGCCGTATCGCCGAAGGAGCTTCCATGCTTCGTACAAAAGGCGAACCGGGAACAGGAAACATTGTGGAAGCTGTCCGCCATATGAGAAAAGTAAACGCGCAAGTGCGCAAAGTTGTTGCGATGAGCGATGATGAGCTGATGACTGAAGCTAAAAACCTCGGCGCTCCTTATGAACTGCTTCTTCAAATCAAGCGTGACGGCAAACTGCCTGTAGTGAACTTTGCTGCCGGCGGAGTAGCGACGCCTGCTGATGCGGCATTGATGATGCAGCTTGGCGCTGACGGCGTATTTGTCGGTTCAGGTATTTTCAAATCAGACAACCCTGCTAAATTCGCCAAAGCAATTGTTGAAGCAACGACTCATTACACAGACTACAAACTGATCGCTGAGCTTTCTAAAGAATTAGGCACAGCAATGAAAGGCATCGAAATCTCAAATCTATTGCCGGAACAGCGTATGCAAGAACGCGGCTGGTAAAACCATAGGAGAGCTGGAAGCATGTTAACAATTGGTGTACTTGGACTTCAAGGAGCAGTAAGAGAACATATTCGTTCAATTGAAGCATGTGGTTCAAAAGGTGTCGTCATTAAGCGTCCTGAACAGCTGAATGATATCGACGGCTTAATCCTGCCGGGCGGGGAAAGCACGACGATGCGGCGTTTAATGGATACGTATCATTTTATGGAGCCGCTTCGCGAGTTTGCCGCCCAAGGCAAGCCGATGTTCGGCACATGCGCCGGTCTGATTATTTTAGCCAAAGAGATAGCGGGAACGGATAACGCTCATTTAGGTCTGTTGAACGTTGTTGTCGAGCGTAATTCCTTTGGCCGTCAGGTCGACAGCTTTGAAGCTGATCTGACGATTAAAGGCCTTGATGAGCCGTTTACGGGTGTATTTATTCGCGCGCCGCATATTTTAGAAGCCGGAGAAGATGTTGAAGTGCTTTGTGAGCATAACGGACGCATCGTGGCTGCAAAGCAGGGGAATTTCCTCGGCTGCTCGTTCCATCCTGAACTGACGGATGATCACCGGGTGACAGAGCTGTTTGTGAAGATGGCGGAAAAGCATAAGCAGGAAACAGCTGTATAAAACAGTTGAAAACCGCTGATACTTATAGTACATTATAAACACAAATAAAGATCGAAAAGCGTTGACAGGAAGCAGTAGGGAGCCCCTCTTTCAAAGAGAGCCGATGGGTGGTGCGAATCGGTGAAAGATGCTGTCCGAATCCGTCCTTGAGCGAAATGCTGAAAACAAGTAGGCATTTACGGGAAAACCGTTATGTGTTAAAGCGGGAAGCAAGTGTGAGCTTGTTTTCAATCAGGGTGGCAACGCGAGAGCTCTCGTCCCTTCTAGGGGATGAGGGCTCTTTTTTATTTTCGATAAAAACAGATAGGAGTTGTTAGGCATGATTGATACGAAGGTGCTGAGAGCCAATTTTCAAGAGGTAAAAGCGAAGCTCATTCCAAAAGGCGAAGACTTATCTGACTTTGACAAGTTTGAAGAGCTGGACGAAAAGAGAAGAGAGCTTATCGGTAAAGTAGAAGAACTGAAGGGAAAACGCAATGAAGTGTCTCAGCAGGTCGCCGTTTTGAAACGGGAGAAAAAAGACGCTGATCATATTATTAAAGAGATGCGTGAAGTGGGCGAAGAAATTAAGAAGCTTGATGAAGAGCTTCGTACTGTCGAAACGACGCTCGAAACCATCCTTCTGTCCATTCCGAACATCCCGCACGATTCAGTGCCCGTCGGGGAAACGGAAGATGATAACATTGAAATTCGCAAGTGGGGAGAGGCGCCGGCATTTTCATATGAGCCGAAACCGCATTGGGATATCGCAGACCATTTAAACATTCTTGATTTCGAACGCGCTTCAAAAGTAACAGGCAGCCGGTTTGTGTTTTATAAAGGATTAGGCGCCCGCCTCGAACGCGCGCTCTACAACTTTATGCTGGATCTTCACGTTGATGAATATGATTACACAGAAGTCATTCCTCCTTATATGGTAAACCGTACGAGCATGACAGGTACGGGACAGCTTCCTAAATTTGAAGAGGATGCTTTTAAAATCAGAGAAGAGGATTATTTCTTAATTCCGACGGCGGAAGTGCCGATTACAAATATGCACCGCGATGAAATCTTATCCGGTGAGAACCTGCCGATCAATTATGCCGCATTCAGCGCCTGCTTCCGTTCAGAAGCGGGATCTGCCGGCCGTGATACACGCGGTTTGATCCGCCAGCATCAGTTCAACAAGGTTGAGCTTGTGAAATTCGTGAAGCCAGAAGATTCTTATGAGGAGCTTGAAAAACTGACAAATCAAGCCGAGCGGGTGCTTCAGCTGCTTGAACTGCCGTATCGTGTCATGAGCATGTGTACCGGTGATCTCGGCTTTACAGCCGCGAAAAAGTACGATATTGAGGTATGGATTCCAAGCCAAGACACATACCGTGAAATTTCTTCTTGCAGTAACTTTGAGGCCTTCCAGGCGAGACGCGCAAACATTCGATTCAGACGCGAAGCGAAAGGCAAGCCGGAGCATGTGCATACATTAAACGGTTCAGGCCTTGCAGTCGGCAGAACAGTAGCTGCCATCTTAGAAAACTACCAGCAGGAAGACGGAAGTGTCATCATTCCGAAAGTGCTTCGTCCTTATATGGGAAATAAAGAAGTCATCAAACCGTAAAAGGTGCGCCCTAGAGGCGCGCCTTTTTTGCTGCCCGGTATAGAGCGGCGGCATTCCGGGCTGTGCTTTCAAGGTTAAAACGGCCGGATGCTAAGGCGTCTTCAAGACTTACAGCGCCGGGCACGATAGAAAATACAGCTGTTATTCCTGCACTGTAAACATGCTCGAAATTTTTGCCTAAGGAGCCCGCCAATGCGATAACGGGAATTTCTTGAGCAGATGCGCGTGCGGCGATCCCGGCGGGGGTTTTGCCGAATATCGTTTGTCCGTCTATCTGCCCCTCTCCGGTAATGACAAGGTCAGCGCCTCTTATCTGATCTGAGAAGGACAGTGTATCTAATACAACATCAATCCCGCTTTGAAGTTCTGCCTGTAAGAAAGCGATCAGTCCGGCGCCCAGTCCCCCTGCGGCACCCGCGCCTTTTACGGTATCCGCTTCGATATCGTGCTGACGTCTCAATATGTCAGCGAAATGGCGTAAGTTGCGATCCAATACAACTTTAGTCTTCTCGGACGCCCCTTTTTGCGGGCCGAAGACATATGACGCGCCGTTTTCACCGGTCAGGGGATTTTCGACATCACATGCGGCACGGATACGGATATGTTTCAGGTCAGGAGAGAGACCGCTTATATCAATAGAAGCTAGGGTGTGCAAAGCGCCTCCGCCGTCAGGTATCTCCTGACCTTCCTCATTTAAGAAACGCACACCGAGCGCGCTCGCCATTCCTGCTCCGCCGTCATTGGTTGCGCTCCCGCCAAGCCCGATGATGATCTCACCCGCCCCGCGGGAAGCTGCATCTGCTATCAGTTCACCCGTTCCTCTTGTCGTTGTGTTCAACGGATCTCTGAGATGGCGGGGAACGAGATGAAGCCCTGATGATTCCGCCATTTCAATGACTGCCGTGCGTCCGTCTCCCAGAAGTCCATATGCGGCGTTTACCGGCGCTCCCAGCGGACCGGTCACAGTTTTTTTGATGATGCTTCCGCCAGTGGCATCGGTCAAAGCCTGAACGGTTCCTTCTCCGCCGTCGGCCGCGGGTATCTTGATATATTCCGCGTCAGGGAAGACCGCTTTGAATCCTTTTTCTATGCTGTCAGCGGCTTCTTTTGATGTCATGCTTTCTTTGAAAGAATCGGGTGCAATGATGATTTTCATTATGTTCTCCACCTTTATGAGCAGGTTATCTGTTTGAATCTATTCTTGATTTTTACTGTGATTTCCTGCCCGTATGGCATACTGAGGTTGAATTGGACGCAAGACTTTTGTATGATAGTAAAGCTGACGGACAAGCGTTTAAGAAAAGAAATAAAAAATATGAAAAAGCGCTTGACTGAAATTTAGGTCATGTGGTATATTATTAAATGTCGATACGGAGGAATACCCAAGTCTGGCTGAAGGGATCGGTCTTGAAAACCGACAGGGGTGTCAAAGCCCGCGGGGGTTCGAATCCCTCTTCCTCCGCCATATTGATTTTAAACCTAATGAAACTCGAGCATATATTGGAGATTGTTTTGTCCGCTGCATGTGATGCAGCGGATTTTTTATATGCAAAAAAAGCGATTTTCTCTGTTCGGGGAAAATCGCTTTGCTATTTTTATTTATTTCTGTTTTCGTTGATCACGTGACTGATTTTTTCGATCAAAGGTTCCAGTGACTGTTCATCAGCTTCAAGGTCATAATCTTCAATGCGTACTTTCAGCACAGGGCAGGCGTTAAAACCGCTGATCCAGTCTTCGTACCGTGTATACATCTCTTCCCAATAAGAGCGGTTTGTCTGCAGCTCCATCTCGCGGCCCCGCTTTTCAATCCGGTTTATAATGTTTTCAAGGTCGCCTTCTAAATAGATCAAAACATCAGGATGCGGGAAGTACGGCGTCATGACCATCGCCTCAAATAGGCTTGTGTATGTTGTGTAATCTGTCAGCGACATGGTTCCTTTATCGGCATGCATTTTTGCGAATATGCCTGTATCTTCATAAATCGAACGGTCCTGCACGAATCCGCCGCCTGATTCAAACATGTTTTTCTGCTCTTTGAACCGCTCAGCCAGAAAATAAATTTGCAAATGGAAGCTCCAGCGTTCAAAATCGTGATAAAACTTCTCTAAATAAGGGTTTTCATCCACTTCCTCAAGTGAGGTATGAAACCCGAGCCGTTTTGCTAAAGCTCTGGTCAAAGTCGATTTTCCGACTCCTACCGTTCCCGCTACTGTTATAATGGCGTTGTTTGGAATATGAATGTCTTTCATTTAATAAGCTCCTTTACCTGACGGGCAATTCTTTCATAGTCTGTCTTATTCAAAACAAAGTCTTCAGTATCACCGTCAATGGTCAGTACAGATATATCCGGGTCTTCTTCCTGAAGCTGTCTGATGGCTGTGTCGTAATCTGCTATGAGACGTTCCAGATATTGATGTTCGATATTTTTCTCAAACGGGCGCCCGCGTTTTTCAATGCGTTGAAGCAATGTCGGCAGGCTTGCCTTTATGTATACAATAACATTCGGTTTCGGCAAGTCGTGAGTGAGCAGATGATAAATCTGCTTATATTTCTCAAGCTTTTGGCCGTGCAATGTACGCTCTGCGAAAATAACATTTTTATAAATATGATAATCGGACAAAACGGGCTGTCCTTGTTTTAAATAATCTCGGTCGGTGTCTTCAAGCTGTTTATACCTGTGACATAGAAAAAACATTTCAAGCTGGAAACTCCACTCCTCGATATTGTCATAAAACTTATCGAGATAAGGGTTGTCTTCCACAATCTCATTAATCATAGGAAAACCGAGCTCTTCAGAAAGCATCGTAGAGAGTGTCGTTTTTCCTGCCCCGATAGGACCTTCTACCGCGATAAAAGGGGCTCTGTTCATTGAAAATCCTCCTTAATTCTGCAAACATCCGTCAGCTGCCGGCCTTTATATTGTATCACACTCTCAGAAAAGCCCATGAAAAAAGACGCTTCCAATTAACGAAACGTCTCTTTCACAATATGAAATTGATCACCGAGCAAAAGCCAGTTTTGCGGGAAGGAGAGGCCGAGTTTCCAATAGCTGATTCCTCTTAAATGAAGTTCTTTAATTAAATTGAATTTCGCTTGAATGGATCGTGCGTCTTCAAACCATACTTCATGCCGTCTCTGATTTTCATCCGTGTAACGAAAGAATGGAGCCTGGGCGGTTTCGTCATATTGAATGTCGACTTTATGGCGTGCTGCCAGAGCGATTGCCTGCTGAGGACTGACGGCTTTGGCTGTCGTTCCCTGTTTAAAAGGCAGTGTCCAATCGTAGCCGTACATGTTCTGGCCCATGACGATTTTTGAAGAGGGCATTTCCGTCAGCGCGTACTCAATGACATTTCTTACAGGGCCGATAGGTGATACGGCCTGAGCCGGGCCTCCGCTGTACCCCCACTCATATGTCATGATTACGACAAAATCGACGATTTCTCCATGTGCCCTATAGTCATGTGCTTCGTACCATTTGCCGGCCTGAGTCGCGCTCGTTTTCGGAGCAAGCGCCGTTGAAATCTTCCAGCCTTCCCGATGGAAAATCGTCCTCGCTTCACGTAAAAAACGATTGTAGGCTTCTCTGTCCTGTGGACGTAAATATTCGAAATCAAAGTGAATATCGCGAAAGCCGTGCTTTTTAGCCGTGGCGACGATTTCCTGAAAGAGTTTTGTTTTCACTGTATTGTCATTCAAGATGAGCCGCCCGAGTTCATCGCTGAATGCGTCATTTTCAAGGTTGGTGATGATCATCATCAGTGTGGTGTTGTGCCTGTCACTGATGCTTTTTAAATTGGTCAGAGGCGGTTCCTTTAAAGTCCCGTTCCGCTGCACTTGAAAACTGAATGCGCCGAGGTATGTTAAATAAGGAGAGGCCTCCCTTGCCGCCTGCTGCAGATTAGCGCTTACGCTCGTTCCCCGCGGTTCTATATATGCATTTGATTCGATATCGGGCTTATTCGCCTGCTGCGGAATGTAAAGGCGGGTTCCGACTCTCAATGTGGTGCCGGGCTGAATTCCGTTCACCCTCGCAAGCTCCGCGGCCGATATATGAAAACGGCCGGCGATTGCCGCGAGAGTATCACCTTGTTTCACTTCGTAATATTGACCCTCAATCGGGATGACAAGGGTTTGTCCGACAACCAATGTATTTGGATTAGGCAGTTTATTTGCTTCCGCAATGACATTTGCGGCTGTCCGGTAGCGCGCCGCAATAGCGGAAAGTGTGTCGCCCCGTTTCACTATATAGATCTGAATGAAAAACGCCTCCTTTCATATCCGCTATCAAATATATGAAAAAAGGAGGCTGATCATGTTTATTTTTCGGCGGTAATTTGTTTTTCCGTGGTTATTTCTGCGAAGAGAACATTCTCCATCATGGTCAAAGCGAAATCATTGTCTTCGTCGTTATTGGAAGCGGTGCAGTCTTTCGGAATGGTAATGCTGTATTCTCTCATATAGGCGTCGTTGGCCGTGAACAGCACACAAATGTTCCCGGCAATCCCCGTGATGATTAATCGGTTCACTTGTAATTCGGTCAGAAGGGTGTGAAGCGCCGTTTCGTAAAAAGCGGAATGCTTCGGTTTAATGAGAAAATAATCATCAGGCTGAGGCGAAATATCTTTTATAATGGGGGCGCTTCTGTCGTTGCTGCATTCCTCCCTGATGGCATCAATATCAGCCTTCCAGAGCCCGTAATGATCATTAATATAAATAATCGGCCAGTTGCTTTGTTTTGCATGCTTCTTTAATGATAAAATACGGGGGACAATTTGTTTGGTTTTTTCAGCAAGACGTTCGCCCATATCAAATTGAAAATTGTTGATCATATCGACAATCAGAAGGGCTGTGTTGTTAGGTTCAGACAATACCGGCAACTCCTTTCTGCTGGGGTATTCCTATTTTAACCTTTATGAGACATGAAAAAACTTAAGAAGAGAGCTTGAACCGATGAATGATGAATATTATATGAGAGAAGCCATAAAAGAAGCGAAGAAAGCCGAAGCGAAAGGTGAAGTGCCGATCGGAGCAGTTCTTGTTCTGCATGATGAGATCGTGGCGCGGGCGCATAATCTGCGGGAGACTGAACAGAGGTCGCTTGCCCATGCCGAAATGCTGGCGATAGACGAAGCGTGCCGTAAGCTGGGGACATGGAGACTTGAGGATGCCGTTCTTTATGTCACTTTGGAGCCGTGCCCGATGTGCGCGGGAGCCGTCGTGCTTTCGAGAGTCGATAAGGTCGTATTCGGCGCATTTGATCCCAAGGGGGGCTGTACAGGAACGCTGATGAACCTCTTGCAGGAAGAGCGGTTCAACCACCAAGCGGAAGTGGTGAGCGGCGTGCTCGGAGAAGAGTGCGGAGAAATGCTCAGCGCTTTTTTCAGAAAGCTGCGCCGGCAAAAGAAAGACATGAGGAAAAAGTTGTCTGAGTAGTACGGTTGCATTTTCTGCCTGAAGCAGATATACTTATGTGTGCATCATGAATGGTGCGCATATAAAAATTTGATATTTATTTTGCCGTGCTAAGCGGGGAGGTAGCGGTGCCCTGTACCCGCAATCCGCTCTAGCGGGGCCGAATCCCTTCTCGAGGTTCGTTTACTGTAAGGTCTGCCTTAAGTAAGTGGCGTTGACGTCTGGGTCCTGCGCAATGGGAATTCATGAACCATGTCAGGTCCGGAAGGAAGCAGCATTAAGTGAAACCTCTCATGTGCCGCAGGGTTGCCTGGGCTGAGCTAACTGCTTAAGTAACGCTTAGGGTAGCGAATCGACAGAAGGTGCACGGTAAATCAATCATCAAATTTCAGACTCACCTGTTTATGGCAGGTGAGTTTTTTCGTATATGAAAAACGGGTTTTGGCGTTAAAAGCACGTTCATGTATAATAAACATGATGAATAACAGAGGAGGGCGCATCCTGTGGGTTACCAAGCTTTATATCGAGTATTTAGGCCTCAGCAGTTTGAAGATGTGGTCGGACAGGAACACATTACGAAAACGCTGCAAAATGCCCTTTTGCAAAAGAAATTTTCTCATGCATATCTGTTTTCTGGACCGCGGGGAACGGGAAAAACCAGTGCAGCTAAAATATTTGCGAAAGCAGTCAACTGTGAGCACGCCCCCGTAGAAGAACCGTGCAATGAATGTGCGGCGTGCAAGGGGATCACAAACGGCTCTATATCAGATGTGATTGAAATAGATGCGGCGTCGAATAACGGCGTAGACGAAATCCGCGACATCCGTGACAAAGTAAAATTTGCCCCGTCGGCCGTCACCTACAAAGTATATATTATAGATGAGGTGCATATGCTCTCTATCGGCGCATTCAATGCGCTTCTGAAAACGCTGGAAGAACCGCCGGCACATTGCATTTTCATATTAGCTACGACTGAGCCTCATAAGATTCCTTTAACCATTATCTCCAGATGTCAGCGTTTTGACTTCAAACGGATTACATCCAAAGCAATTGTCGGACGAATGAAGACAATCGTCGATGCAGAGCAGCTGAAGGTGGAAGAAGGAGCCCTTGATATCATAGCGAGTGCTGCGGACGGAGGAATGAGGGACGCGCTGAGCCTGCTCGATCAAGCCGTATCATTCAGCGGTGAGGAGCTGTCGGTGGATGACGCATTGCTCATTACCGGAGCCGTTTCTCAGCACTATATTGGGAAACTTGCATCTGCTCTTCACAGCAAACAGGTTTCCGAGGCATTGGAAACACTGAATGAATTGCTCCAGCAGGGGAAAGATGCGGCCAAACTGATTGAAGATATGATTTTCTATTTCAGGGATATGCTCTTGTACCAGGCCGCTCCCGGTTTAGAAGGAGTCCTGGAGAAGGTGAAGGTCGATGAAACGTTCCGGAATCTGAGCGGTGATATACCGGCCCCCGCTTTATATGAAATGATTGATATCCTGAATAAAAGCCATCAGGAAATGAAGTGGACGAACCACCCAAGAATCTTTTTTGAAGTGGCTGTCGTGAAAATATGCCAGACGGCACAGCAATCCGCGGGAGATATCCCTGAGGTCGGCATGCTGATGAATAAGATCCAGCAGCTTGAGCAGGAAGTGGAAAGGCTGAAAACCTCCGGTGTGAAGGTTCAGATGGAAAGCGCTCCGAAAGAAGCTCCGCGTCCTCAAAAAGGCGGAAAAAGCCATTACAAAGCTCCAGTCGGAAGAATTCATGAGATATTGAAGGAAGCCACAAGACCTGATCTTGAACAGCTTAAAAGCAGCTGGGGTAAGCTGCTGGCACACCTGAAACAGCAGAATAAGGTGTCTCATGCGGCTCTTTTGAATGACAGTGAACCGGTGGCTGCTGCTCAAAAGGCATTTGTGCTTAAATTTAAATACGAAATCCATTGTAAAATGGTTGCAGAAGACAATAACGGAGTCCGTACGAATCTTGAACAGATTCTCGAATCAATGCTCGGGAAAAGAATGGATTTGATTGGCGTTCCGGAAGCACAATGGGGTAAAATAAGAGAAGAATTTTTAAATGATCACCAGCAGGAAAGTGAAGGATCAAACGAACCGGCTGAAGAAGATCCGCTGATTGCAGAGGCGAAGAAACTTGTCGGAGCGGATTTAATCGAAATAAAAGACTAATAAGATGAAAGAGAGTGATTGAATATGCGTGGCGGAATGGGAAACATGCAAAAAATGATGAAACAAATGCAAAAAATGCAAAAGGATATGGCGAAGGCTCAGGAGGAGCTTGCTGAAAAAGTGCTTGAAGGCACAGCGGGCGGCGGAATGGTGACTGTAAAAGTCAACGGCCAAAAAGAAGTTGTAGACGTTGCCATTAAAGAAGAAGTCGTTGATCCGGAAGATATCGAAATGCTTCAGGACCTGATTCTTGCCGCAACAAACGACGCCCTCAAAAAAGTGGATGACATGACGAATGAGACAATGGGACAATTTACAAAAGGAATGAACATACCGGGTTTATTCTAGGGGGATAAATAAACATGCAGTATCCTGAACCAATATCAAAGCTGATTGACAGCTTTATGAAATTGCCAGGGATCGGACCGAAAACAGCGGTTCGTCTGGCTTTTTTTGTTCTAGGTATGAAAGAAGACGTGGTATTAGATTTCGCGAAAGCATTAGTAAATGCGAAGCGCAACCTGACATATTGTTCGATTTGCGGACATATTACAGATCAGGACCCTTGTTATATATGTGAGGACACAAGAAGGGATAAGTCTGTTATTTGTGTTCTGCAGGACCCTAAGGATGTTATCGCAATGGAGAAAATGAAGGAATATAACGGCCAGTATCATGTTCTTCACGGCGCGATTTCACCAATGGACGGCATCGGCCCGGAGGATATTAAGATTCCGGAGCTGCTGAAACGTCTTCAGGATGATCAAGTGACAGAAGTCATTCTCGCAACCAACCCTAATATTGAAGGGGAAGCAACAGCGATGTATATATCAAGGCTGTTAAAGCCCTCAGGCATCAAGCTCTCCCGTATTGCCCACGGTCTGCCCGTCGGCGGTGATTTGGAATATGCTGATGAGGTCACTCTTTCAAAAGCTCTTGAAGGAAGACGTGAATTGTAAGGGAGGAAAAGGCAAGGCATGGGTTTTCTTCGCAGAAATACATTAAGAAAAGAGTTTGACGAGAAGCTGATAGAACAGCTCTTTAAACAAAAAGAAGAATGGAACAGGCAGAAGAGTCTGGTCGAGAAAAGTCTCGAGCCCTCCGCTGAGGTGTTGTTTGAGCTGAAAGTCGCTGAATCTAAATACTTTTTCTATTTAAAAGAAGCGAAGCAGCGGAATTTGAAAATGAGCAGATGGAAGTAAAAGGTCTATTCTCCGGGGTCTTCTCATAAGCTTGTACTAAACAAGCGAGGGGGAAGATTCATGGAGCCTTTTTTCATTATCGGTTTGATTGTCGGTCTGGTTGCTTTGCTTTTTTTATGGGGAGTATCTTCAAAACCTTTAAGATGGATTGGTGTGACTGCGATTAAGTTTATTGCCGGCGCGATTTTGCTGGTGGGTGTGAACTTGTTCGGAGGCAGTCTCGGTATTCATATCCCTGTTAACCTGATTACAACGGGCATCAGCGGGATTCTGGGGATTCCCGGCATCGCGGCTTTGATAGTCATTAAACGCTTCATCATTTAATTTGTCGATTATTGTTGACATGTTAGATCAAGGGTGGTATTCTAATATACGTCGCTGATGACGAAACGAATTTTTGAAAAAGAAATTTTAAAAAGTTGTTGACGACACTAACACTGATGTGTTAAGATAATTAAGTCGCTTCAAGAGCGATGGACAAAGTTCTTTGAAAACTAAACAAGACAAAACGTACCTGTTAATTCAAAGTTTTAAATAAATCGCACAGCGATGTGCGTAGTCAGTCAAACTACTTTATCGGAGAGTTTGATCCTGGCTCAGGACGAACGCTGGCGGCGTGCCTAATACATGCAAGTCGAGCGGACAGATGGGAGCTTGCTCCCTGATGTTAGCGGCGGACGGGTGAGTAACACGTGGG
>NZ_JAPMOV010000011.1:0-14897 GCF_026420705.1 Bacillus sp. NEAU-CP5
TTTCCGCAGGCTCTGTTTCCAGCGCGTCTAAAAAGCTGTTGACCATCGCCGGAATAAAATGCGCGGTCGTCACCTTTTCTGAGGCAAACGCTTCAATCATCCGCACAGGATCTTTCTCCCAGCCGGCCGGAAGCAGATACACGGAGGCGCCGGACATCGTCCACCAAAACAATTGCCAGATGGAGGCATCGAAAGAAAAGGATGATTTCAACACGATAATATCCTCTTCCGTTAGCGGGAACTGCCCTTGCATCCCTGATAAAAAGGCGGCGGCCTGACGGTGTTCAACAGCCACTCCCTTCGGTGTTCCCGTCGAACCGGACGTATAAATGATATAAGCGAGCGAATCAGCATCCGCTTCGTCAGAGACAGCCCCTGTCTCCGTCTCGCCTGTCAGAGAAGAAAGAGACACTTCAAGCGTCTCGCCGGAAAAACCGGAAACGGATAACCCCGGCTGTGCAAGCAGGAGACAAGCGCCGCAGTCATCGAGCATATAACGCAGCCTGTCCTCAGGATACTCCGGGTCAAGCGGCACGTAGGCGCCGCCCGCTTTTAACACGGCAAGCACAGAAACCACCATCTCCGGCGAGCGTTCAGCGAGTACGCCGACCATGCTTTCTTTGCGGACGCCTTTTTGGCGGAGCCGAACAGCGAGTCTGTCTGTGTACTGGTCAAGCTCGGCGTACGTCAGCATGCCGCCCGGAAAACGGAGCGCCGGACGATGCGGCGAAAGCGCGGCACGGCGGGCAAACAGCCCGTGAAGCGTCGGAGCCGGCGGTTCAACCGTTTCTGTACGGTTAAACGCATCAAGCATACTTCTGGCTTCACACGCATCAAGCAATGCGATCTCGGAGGCGCAAATTTCAGGATCGGAGATGACTGAATTCATCATATGCCGTAAAAATGTTTCAATATTCTTCATAAAAATACGATCGTATATACCGGTATCAAAGTTTAAGCGGATATAAAGAGAATTTCCCGGAATCACCTTTATGCTGCATCCGTAGTTTGTGACTTCCTCCATCGTGAAATCTTCTACCGCAAAATCAAATGAACCGGCCTGACTCACATTTTCAATTTCACGCTGGGCCGGCACATTTTCAAACACGATAATGTGGTCAAACAGCGCTTGCTTCAAAGGGCTTTGTGCCTGAATGTCATACAGCGGATAATAGCTGTACGCTTCTGCTTGCAGCGTCTCCTGCTGCAAATGCCTGACGAGCTCCAGAAAAGAAAATGAACCGCTTTTCACCCGCACGGGAATCGTATTAATAAACAGCCCCACCATTTTTTCCACGCCTGCGAGATCCGACGGCCGGCCGGAAACGACAGAACCGAAAACGGCGTCATCACAGCGGCTGACACGCTGGAGCAAAATGCCCCACAGTGCCTGGAACACTGTATTCAGCGTTGCTCCCGCCCTTGCCGCAATGTTCTTCAACTCATTTGTCTGCTCTTCAGAAATGGTGAAAACCGCCTGCTCAAGTTCGCCATTTGGTTCCGCGGATTTTTTCGGAAGAGACGCCGATTGCTCAAGATCGGCAAGTCTCGTTTTCCAAAAAATCTCGGCTTCTTTACGATCCTGCTTCATGAGCCATTTAATATACTTTCCATATGACTGAACAGGCTCGAGAGACGGGAGCCGCCCGTCTCCGAGAGATTGATAGATCATCAGAAATTCCTTCATGACAATTCCGAAGCACCAGCCGTCCATGACGATATGATGATGGCTCCATATACAAACATAGCGTTCAGGCGCTTTTTTCAAAATGGAGACTCTCATGAGAGGGTCTGATTGCAAATCAAAGCCTTTATCTTTATCTTCTTTTCTGAACCGGTCGGCATATTTATCTTGTGCCTTCTCGTCCAAATGAGAAATATCATGAAACTGAACGCGGCTCGGCCTGTTTTTCAACACGACTTGGCGGGGCTTCGCCACATTCTTATGAATAAATGTCGTACGGAAAATATCGTATCGTTCAAAAACAGCATCTATACTTTTTTGGAATCGTTCCCGGTCAAGCTGTCCGCTGATCGTAAACACCGCTTGTTCGAAGTAGGCTCTTGAGTCATGATCCAACAGAGAATGAAAAAGCATGCCCTCCTGCATAAAAGATAAAGGATATATATCTTGTATTTCCGGTTGCTGCCCCATTGCGCCACTCCTTTTCTATAGTTTGTTGACGGCTCCCATAATGTCACTCAGATCTTCCAGCGTTAACTCCTCGTCACTGAAATCAGCGGCGCTCCATTCACGCTCCTCTTTGCCTGTGCAATGCGTGATGATTTGCTTGAGAAAGGCATGAAAACATCCCGTCAAAACTTCAATCGTTTCTTTTTGATACTGAAAACGGTTGTACACGACATGCATGCTGAGACATTCCGACGATACGGAGCCGCTGATATCAAGTGTGTACGGACGTTCCCAGTCTGGGCTGACTTCATTTCCCGCTTTTACGGGAGAAACACCAAAGCCGCTGGAACGGATTTCACGGTCAAACTGTCCCAGATAGTTAAAACTGATTTCAGGAGAATCGGATTCAGTCTCTTCCCAGAGTTTGCTTATATACTTCAGCACCCCGTATCCCGCTCCTTTATGCGGAATGCGGCGCATCATGTCTTTTGTCCGCTTAATGTGATAGCCGAGCCGCTCGCCGTCATCAGCCTGATCTTGAAAACTTGCGTCAACCAATACCGGATAAATTGACGTAAACCAACCGATGGTTCTGCTGATATCAAGATGCTCCAAGTGCTCTTCCCTTCCGTGGCCTTCCATGCTGATTTTGAATGTCTCGTTTCCGGTCCATCTGTTCAGCGCAAGGCTTAACGCGGCAAGCAATAATTCACCCGTCTCTGTTGTGTATGCTCTGTTCGCTTCCGTTAACAGCTGCTCAGTCTCCTGTTTCGTCAATGTAACGGTCATCACATCTGTATCTTTCAGAAGATTGGAAGAGATGCGGGCATCTTTCGGAAGCGGTTCGACCGCCGCTTTTTCTCTTTCGGACCAGTAGTCTGCTTCCTGTAACAGCCGGCGGCTTTTTGCATAATCAGAGATTTGCTTCGCGTAAGTCTGATAGGAATCGGTTTTTGCCGGAAGCGCGGTTTCTTTTCCTTCGAGCGCCTGCCTGTAGCACGCGGTGAGATCTTCAAATAAAATCCGCCATGATACCCCGTCAATGACAAGGTGATGAATGGAAAGCAGCAGATGATCGCCATCATTAGCGTGAAATAATCCGACAGCTACGAGCGGACCCGTCTCCAGCCGAATGGAAGTTTGAATACGGGCGGCCGCCTGTTCAATTGCGGCGTGCTCCTCTTGTAATGACCCTTTCCCTCTCACGTCAAGCGTTTCAAACGTAAAGAGTTCTTCTTCAGAAAGCTTTTCCGCTCTGTTATATTGAATCACCGATCCGTTTTGCGTGCCGCATACCATCCGTAATGCGTCATGATGAACCGCAAGCTGTGCCAACGCTTTTCTCATAGCAGATTCATTGATTCTGTCCGCACTGCGGAGCATTACGGACTGATTAAAATGATCATGCGGCAATGATTGCGACAAGAACCAGTGCTGGATCGGCGTCAGCGGCACGTCTCCCGTGACGGGAGCCTGATCAATCACGCGGCGGACTTTCCGGAGCCGCATCGATACTTCTCCCAGTGTCTGATGCTCGAACAGCTCGCGGACGGTCGTTTCATAGCCCTGCTGTTTCAGCCTCGCACATACTTGCAGCGCTTTAATCGAATCCCCGCCGAGATGGAAGAAATGAGCATTGGGGCCGAGGCCTTCAACACCTAAGAGTTCTTCCCAAATGTCAGCCATCATTTCTTCAGTTTCATTTCTCAGGCTGATATCATCTCCAAGGCTATCATTTAATTCAGGCTGCGGGAGCGCCTTCTCGTCCAGCTTCCCATTCGCCGTCAAAGGCAGTTCATCAAGCGCTATCAAGCGGGCGGGAATCATATATTCCGGCAGAAAAGCTCTGAGAGAGGCCTGAATCTCTGCTTCTTTTATCTTTTCGTTCCCGTGTAAGACCGCGTATGCGTAAATGGAGTGCTGACCGTGCTGATCAGCACGTGTGATCACGGCGGCCTCTTTCACGGAGGAAAGCTCTTGCAGCGCTGATTTAATTTCTCCCAGCTCAATTCTGTGGCCTCTGACTTTTACTTGCGCATCTTTCCGCCCGACATATTCCAGTTCGCCATTTAAGAGCCTTTTGGCGATATCACCCGTCCGGTAGAGCCGCATGCCGGAAACGTGCGGATTCGTGATGAAACGGGAGGCGGTTAAATCATCCCTGTTTACATATCCCCTCGCGACGCCTTCCCCGCCGATATAAAGCTCACCGGGAATTCCGATCGGCTGCGGATTCATATAGGCGTCCATAACAAAAGCATGAAGGGTTTCCAGCGGTCTGCCGATATTGCTTTTGTTTCTCTCAATATCATCCATATTCAGTTTTTTGCATGTGACGTGAACCGTGGTTTCCGTAATACCGTACATATTAACAAGCTCCGTCTCCGGGTACTTCTCTTTCCAGCTTTTCAGCATGCCGGGCTGAAGCGCTTCTCCGCCGAAAATGACATATCGAAGCTTCAGCTTGTCCGTATGCCCGGCCTCTTCATGAATGAGTCCGGAAAAAGCCGTCGGCGTTTGGTTCAGCACCGTTACGCCTTCACTTTGCAGCAGCTGCCGGTACAAATGCGGATCACGGGCTGTGTCTTTCGGCACGATAACTACCTTTCCGCCGTATAAGAGCGCGCCGAATATTTCCCAGACAGAAAAATCAAAGCAATAGGAATGGAACAGCGTCCAGACGTCTTCAGAGCCGAAATCAAACGGCAGTCCTTTATGTGTGATAAGGCTGATGACATTGCGGTGTTCCGTCATAACGCCTTTCGGTTTTCCGGTTGTGCCCGATGTGTAAATCACGTAAGCCGGCTGTTCAGGCGTTATCATTTCTTTCGTTCTGTCTGCTGAAACGGATTCAGGCTTATCGATGTATAAAACCGGCAGCCCGTCCATTCCGGATATCCCAAGACCCGATTGCGTCAACAGAGCACGCGCGCCGCTGTCAGTCAGCATAAATGAAATCCGCTCGTCCGGATAGTCAGGATCAATCGGCAGATAAGCTCCTCCCGCTTTTAAAATACCGAGAATCCCAATCAGCATATCCGGAGATCGTTCGGTCATAATTCCGACAATCTGTCCGGAGCGGATGCCGTTTTCCGACAGCATATCGGCGATTCGATCCGCCTTTTCATTGAGCTCGCGGTAGGTGAGACGCTCATGAGACATGACGGCTGCAATTTGATCCGGCATTTTTTCCGCCTGTGCTTCGAATAAACTGACAATCGTTTCATGCCTCGGATACTCCGCCGTTTGATTTTCCGCTTGAAGAAGCATCTGCCGCTCGTTTATGCCCAGCAAATGAATGTCAGACAGCTTCCGTTCGTAATCCGCTGCAATTTGTCCTAAAAGCTCTTTAAAATGACCGGCCCACCGTTCGATCGTATCTTTTTCAAACAACGCGGTACTGTATTCAAAATGAAAATCCAGTGAGCCATCTGGCCGTTCCTCGGCATGAAGCGTCAAGTCGAATTTTGAAATGTCATGCTTCACTGCATGTGAAGAAACGGATAAGCCCGGAAGGTTCACTTCGAAATCATCACTGTTTTGCAAAACGAGCATGGCATCAAACAGCGGATTGCGATTGACTTCCCGGTGTGTATCAAGCTTTTGGGCAAGTTCTTCAAACGGGAAGTCCTGATGTTCAGCCGCGCCGAGGGCGAGCATTTTCACCTCTTCTAAATAAGCGCGGAATGTCTTATCCCCTTTCGGCCTGCTTCTCATTGCCACGGTATTTACAAACATGCCGATGACCCCGTCAAGCTCAGCGCGGCTTCTGCCGGCCGCAGGTGAACCGACGACAATGTCTTCCTGTCCGCTCAATTTAGAAAGGAACAAGGAGTAGCTTGCCAAAAGAATCATATACAGTGTCGAACCCGTCTCATCCATGAGCTGGCGCAAATTCTCCGCCGTTTCCTTTTGAAGGCGCGTTCGAACCGCGGACCCGCTGAAATCAGGAAGCTGCGGGCGCTTTTTATCGAGCGGCAGATCAAGTACGGGAATGTTTTCCCCGATCGTCTCCAGCCAATAACGCTCATGTCTTTTGAATTCTTCAGCGGCAAACCGCTCATGCTGCCAGACGGAAAAATCTTTGTACTGGAGTTTTAACGGCCGCAGCTCTTTTCCTCTGTACAAATCCGTCAATTCTTGAATCAGAACGCTCATTGACACACCGTCTGCGATAAGATGATGCATATCAAGCAGCAGAAAATGACGTTCTTCAGTAACTTTGGCTAAAGTCACTCTCAAAAGCGGCGCTTTTTCCACGTCAAACGGTTTGACGAAAGTTTCCATCACCTCTTGAAGAAGGTTCCCGGATGGCATGTGAATCTCTGTGAGGTCAAGATCGACATGTGCATGTATTTGCTGCATCGGCTCCCCGTTTCGTAAAACAAATGAAGTGCGTAACGCTTCATGCCTTTGTAACAGCGCTGAAAAGGCTTCGTGCAGGCGATCCCGGTTGAGTCTGCCGCTCAGTTCCAGACAAGCGGGCATATGATAGCCCGTACTGTCCGCTGCAAGCTGATGAAGGGCATAGAGCCTTTTTTGCGCAAAAGATAGCGGGTACAAGTCCTTTGCCACAGCAGGCGTGATTTCTGCATATTCTCCTCTTTTCCTCTGTTCAAGGAAGCGGGCCATGCTCTCGATGGTCGGATGTTCAAAAACATGGCGGACGGCAAGTTCAATTTGCAGCCGTTTATGTATGTTTGAAACAAGCGACGCGGCTTTCAGCGACTGTCCGCCGATTTGGAAGAAATCATCTCTCATACTGATGTGTTCCCGTTTCAGCACTTCTTGCCAAATAGACAGCAGCTCAGTCTCAAGCATTGTGCGCGGAGCTTGATAATCACCGGTTCTCCCGGCTTCTTTCGGCTCAGGAAGTGCGGCCCGATCAAGTTTTCCGCTCACAGACAGCGGCATTTCCGTTAATTTGGTAAAGCTTCCCGGTATCATATAAGCAGGTAATCTCCCGGCCAATTCGGCATGAGGGTCAAATGTCACACCCGCGTTTTCCAGTACGACATAAGCTGCAAGCTCCTGTTCCCCGTCCGCCGTTTTGCGCACGGTGACTGCCGCCTCTTTTACCCCGGACAGACTTCTGAGTGCCGTTTCGATTTCTCCTAATTCAATTCTGTAACCTCTTACCTTCACCTGATCGTCAAAGCGTCCCATATATTCAATCGTTCCATCCGGTAAAAATCGGGCTGCATCTCCCGTTCTGTACAGCCGTTCACCTTCACGAAACGGATGAGGGGCAAAGACTTTGTCCGTCAGCTCTTTTTGCTGAAAATATCCGTCCGCCAGACCTTTTCCGGAAATACACAGTTCACCGACGGCTCCGACCGGCTGCAGCCGATCTCCGTGCATCATATAGACAGAAGTGTTGGCAATCGGGCGCCCGATCGTAATCCGGCTGCTTTTTTGCAGGTTGCGCAGAATCGTCGTTGCCACACTGTTTTCCGTCGGGCCGTATTCATTCAGCAGCTCGGCATTCGGGCATATGTTGCGGCTCGCTTCCACGATATCAGGAGTGGCCGCTTCCCCGGCAAATGTCACCGCCCGAAGTGTCTGCGCATCCTTTTTCGTCAGCGAATCAAGCAGAACGCGATACAGAGACGGAACGATCAGAAGATGGCTCACTCCGTGGCGGGTGATTTTCTGTTTTATTGAAAGGACGTCTTTCGCATCATCTTCATCAGTTAACAATACACAGGCGCCCGACAGAAGCGGAGTGAAAAGACTCGTTAATGACCCGTCAAATACGTATGAAAAAAGATGAAGCGCTATGTCCCTTTCTGTCATCCCGTATTCTTCACGCCGCCATTGCAATGTATTGCTGATCGCTTTGTGTTGTACAAGCACCCCTTTCGGCCGGCCTGTCGTTCCGGAGGTGTAAATGACATACGCCCAATTTCCGCTGTCAGATACCGGCGGAAGCGGTGCGGTCTGCTGGGAAACCGTTTCCTCCATGATGACGACGCTGCCCTTGAAATGCGGCGGAATGAGGGGGAGCAGGTCCTTTTCGGTCACGAGCAGTGAGGCTTCACTGTCTCTCAGTAAAAATGAAATCCGTTCAGGCGGGAATTCCGCATCAATCGGCATATAGGCGCTGCCCGACTTCCAAATTCCGAGCAGAGCGGCAACCGTACTCATTGATCGGCGCAGCATAACAGCGGTGATCTGGTCGGGGCGTGCGCCTTTTTCCCTTAACGCATGCGCAATCTGATTCGCCCGCTGATTTAATTTCTTGTAGCTCCAGCTTACCCCGTTATATCTCAACGCCTCTTGGTCAGGCGTTTTTGCCGCCTGTTCTTCAAACAGCCCATGAACGGTTGTCTCAGGGTATGGACGGTTCGTTTCGTTAAACGAATGAATCAAGGCTTCTTCCTCCGGAGGCACGAGACTGATGCTTGATAAAAGCCTGTCCGGATCTTCCGTTACACAGGAGATGACCTCCAGAATATGCCCTTTGATCCGTTTCATGTCTTCCCGATCGTAGATGCCCGCATTGTAGCTGAATTTCACATAAAACTCTTCTCCCGGAACGATGACGACGTTAAGATCGTAATTGGTTTCTTCCGCCATCGAAAAGTTTTCAAGTGAGAGCGCACTGCTTTCCGTTTGCTGCCAGCCGTTTACCGCAGTCTGCATCTGAACCGGATAATTCTCAAAAACCAGGATGTGGTTCAAGAGATCTTTTTGCAGACCGCTCTCGTTTTGGATGTCATAAAGCGGATAATAGCTGTGCTCTTCCGCAGCGAGTGACTCTTTTTGCACCTTTTTGAGGAGAGAAGAAAAAGTCATATCCCCAGCCGCGCGCACCCTTACCGGCACGGTATTGATAAACAGTCCGGCCATGGATTCAATGCCGGCGATAGCTGACGGCCTGCCGGAAACAACTGAACCGAATACCGCATCTTCAGTGCCGTTGTAACGGTGGAGAAGCAGTCCCCAAATGCTCGTAAATAAAGTATTCAGCGTGACCCCGGTGCTTCGGGCAATGTCTGTCAGTTTTTGCACGGTTTCAGACTCAAGGGAAAATTGAAAATGCTCAGATGCATAACCGTTTTGCGCCGGCTTATTCTTCGTTTGCGGAACGGAAACGACTTCTCCGTAATCTTCCAAGCAGCGCGACCAGAACGCTGACGTTTCTTCTTTATTCCGGCTTCGGAGCCATTTGATATAAGAACTGTAAGGAGCCGGACTGCCGAGGTTTACAGGCCGCCCGTTTCGGATCGCATAATACATGCTGAAGAAATCTTTCAGCACAATGCCCAAGCTCCAGCCGTCCATCATAATGTGATGGTGAGTCCAAACGCATGTATGGCGGTTTTCTCCCGTTTGAAAAAGAGTCAGGCGCATTAAGGGGCCTTTTTGCAGATCAAAGCCCTTATTCCGGTCGGTTTCCTTGAATTCCTTAATGATGTTTTGCTGCTGTTCTTCCGAATAATCTGAAATGTTCTCAGTCTGTACGGCTGTGTCACGGCGTGAAAGGACAACCTGCTGCGGCCCTTCAAGGTCAGGCACTTCTTTTATGAAAATCGTTCTGAAAATATCATAACGGCTGACAAGCATATCCAGACTTTTTTGGAATGTATCAATGCATAAATCCCCGCTGACTGTAAACGAAATCTGCTCGACATATGCGTTTGATCCGGAATCCAGAAGCGAATGAAACAGCATGCCTTCCTGCATATATGATAAAGGGTAAATATCTTGAATTTCTGTCGCTTGTGTCACGAATGCCACACACCTTTTTATGAAATTAAAGTCCTTTTACGAGATCTTCAATGCTTGATAGTGCTTGAACGGTCAATTCTGTATGGCTGTAATCCGTTAATGTTTTTTCCCGCTCTTTCTTGCCGGAACAGTGGGCGATGATGTCCTCGATGTGAGTATGGAAACGATTCATGAAGACCTCGATTGCCCCCGGTGCAAATACATCGGTATAAACGGCTTTTACCTCCAGTTGCCCGGCCGCCACCATCGCGTTAATATCCAGATCAAACTCGCGGATGCGCCCGGCCGCTATATCATGCTGCGGCTTGAACGGTGACATCTTCAGCGTTCCCTCAAGACCGTCAAACGCACCGAGATAGTTAAAGCTTATTTCTGGGTCTTTATAAAGAATGTTTCGCGAATATCTCAACAGCCCGTAGCCGGTTCCGTGATAAGGAACCCGTCTCATCATGTCTTTTACCGTCTTTATGCGGTGAGCGGTTTTTTCGCCTGAGCCGCCCGGCACTCTCATATCCAAAAGCACCGGGTAAACAGATGTAAACCATCCTGCTGTTCTTGACATATCAATGTCAGGCATATGCCCTTGGCGCCCGTGCCCTTCAGTGCTGATAAGGATCTGTTCAGAACCCGTCCACTCATGAAGCGCCATTCCAAGCGCCGTTAAAAGCAATTCATGAACATCCGTTCCGTATGCCTGCTGTGTTTCCAACAGCAGCTGTTTCGTGACTTCGCTGCTTAATATCCACGATGCCGTGCGCGCGTTTTCCTGCAATCGTCCGGCGTTTTCATCAGTTATTTTCGGCAGCGGCGCTGTTTCACTAGACATCACGCTGTCCCAGTATGCGGCTTCCTCCAGCAATGCTTTGCTTTTGGAAATGTCAAAAAGCTCTTCGGCATACTTTATATAAGAATCGCTTTTCGGCGGCAGTTTGATTTGTTTGCCGTCCAATGCCTGCTGATAAGCTGTCTGCAGATCTTCAAGCAATATCCTCCATGACACGCCGTCCACGATAAGATGATGAATTGTTATAAGAAGATGGTCGGCTTCCTTCTGCCGGAACACTCCGAGATGAAGCAGAGGCCCTTGATCAAGACGCATAGCCTGCTGTATTTCTTTTTCCTCAGCGGCTATCCGTTTTTCGGGCTGCGTTTCTTCTGAAATATCTATGACGTTAAGCGTAAAGATTTCTTCATACTGCTTTGTGATTCCGCGATTATATTGAACCGTTTCCCCATGCTCATTTTCAGTGAAAGTCATTCGCAGCGCATCATGATGTTCTGTCAGCGCGCAAACCGCCTGATACAGCGCATCTATTTCGAGGCTGTCTTCACTGCACAGCATGACCGCTTGGTTATAATGAAGCTCAAACGCACCCGGCTCCTCAAAAAATCTCTGCTGGATCGGTGTCAGCGGAGCGCTTCCTTCTATCGGCCCCTGATCAGCCATTGCAACAGCCGGCATGAGGTGCTTCGCGAGTTCTGCAATCGTCGGGAACTGAAACAAATCGCGGATCGACATGTTCCAGCCTTCTCCCGCGAGTCGGGCTGACACTTGAAGCGCCTTAATGGAATCTCCCCCAAGCTCAAAGAAAGAGTGATGAATTCCCGCTTTCTGAACATGAAGCACATCTTCCCAAATCCGGCATAACATCTCCTGTTTTTCATCGCCGGGCGCGACAAATGCCTGTGTTGAATGTATCTCTTCTGCCGGCAGTGCCGATTTATCAAGTTTGCCGTTCAGTGTCAGGGGCATGCTGTCTAAACCGATAATATGAGACGGCATCATATAAGCCGGGAGCTCCTGCATAAGAGACTGGCGAAGTGATGAGATATCGGCCTCTTTAGGAACGATGTATGCCGCTAATCGGGCTTGTCCTTCAGCATCTTTCATCACGGTAACAGCCGCTTCTTTGACTTGATCGTGTTTCAAAAGCACACTTTCAATTTCTCCCGTCTCAATTCTGTAGCCTCTGATTTTTACCTGCTTATCAATCCGCCCTTGAAAACGAAGAGTACCATCCGGCAGCCAGCAAGCCTGATCTCCGGTTCTGTAAAGCGTTTCTCCCGTTTGTAACGGGTCACTGAATGCGTCCTCTGTCAGCTCAGGCTGTCCCCAATATCCTTTTGCGACGCCGGCGCCCCCGATATACAGCTCTCCGAAAACGCCGATCGGCTGGACCTGTTTGTCTTTGTTTAAGACGTACATTTGCACATTCGGAAGCGGAACACCGATCGGCACATCATCTTCCCGCGGCTCTTCGCTCATTTCGGCTTCATAATACGAAGAATCAATTGTCGCTTCTGTTACACCGTAGCTGTTAATGATCCGCATTTCTTTTCCGAAGCGTTCATGAAGCGTATAAAAATCCTGCGACTTGATCATATCTGAACCCAGTACAAGTATTTTTACACTTTGCAGCGCGAGGTTCCGGCGATATATATATTCCATAAACGGAACTACCAGCGCGGGTGTCGACTCCATAAACGTGATACGGTGCTGATCAATGAGCCGATAAAGCTGTTGTGGCTCAAGCCGGACGTCATCCGGACAAATGACAAGCGTTCCCCCGTTTAGCAGGGCGCGTGCAAGATCCCCTGAAAATACATCAAATGAGAAACTCGCCATCTGCAGCACTCTGACCGGTATAAGATCAAGCTCATAAATCCTGCGCCATGCAAGTGCTGCATGCGTAAAGCTGCGATTTCTGACTTCGACTCCCTTCGGCGTTCCCGTTGTTCCCGAAGTATATATGATATATGCAGTATCATCCGGTGACGCTGCCGGCTGAATATTCTTTGCACAAATATCGTATTGATCTTCATGATCAAGCTGAATGAGAAATAAATTGTTATCCGTCAGCTGTGAAGCAAGTTCTTTGTATTCTGACTGCACCATCAAGACGGATGCCGCGCTGTCTTTTAATAAATAGCGAATCCGTTCCTCGGGATAATGGGAGTCAACCGGTATATACGCCCCTCCCGATTTCATGACGGCAAGAACACTGACGATCGCTTCAATCGAACGGTTTGCCAATATAGCTGCTCTTTTTCCCGGACCGAATCCATTTTTGTGTAATGTTCGCGCAAGCCGATTTGCCCGCTCATTAAGCTGCAAATAGCTGATCTGTTGTGCTCCTTCAATAACAGCGGTCTGATGAGGCGTTTCTTCTGCTTTCTCTTCAAACAACTGGTGAAACAGTTTGTGTTTTTCCATGAATTCGGTTTGTGTGTTATTAAACTCAATCAGTAACTTTTGTTTTTCTTCTTCATCCAAAATGTCAGCTTTCGATAGTGTGACTTCCGGTTCGGCGGCAACATGGCGCAAGAGATTCAGTAAGTGGCCCATCCAGCGTTCAATCGTTTCTTTCATAAAAAGCTCGGTGCTGAATTCCATTTCAAAGCGGATGTTTCCATCGGATTCAGCCGCTGATAAGGTCAGGTCAAAACTTGATACATCATGTTCGGTATGCTCTGATCGCGACGCTTTCAGACCGGCCAGATTTATCTCCTCTCGCTCCATATTCTGAAGAATAAACATCGCATCAAACAGCGGATTGCGGCTCATGTCCCGCTGCACACCGAGCCGTTCCACAAGCTCTTCAAACGGATAGTCCTGATGCTCATACGCCTCAAGCGCGGCCTGGCGGACTTCCGCCAAGTAATCGGTAAACCGTTTGTCTCCTTTCGGCTCCGTTCTGATGGCCAGCGTGTTGACGAACATGCCGAGAATCGGTTCAAGGTCTTTGTGCGGACGCCCGGCAATCGGCGAGCCGACGATGATGTCTTCCTGCCCGCTCAATCTCGCGAGTAACGTATTGTACGCGGCGAGAAGCACCATATACAAAGTGGAGCCGTGATCCCGGGCGATGCGGTGAAGGCCGGATGCCGTTTCAGCGTCAAGCGTGCACGATACGCTGCCGCCCGCAAAGCTTCTGACAGCCGGACGGGCCTTGTCAGCCGGAAGCTCAAGCACCGGAAGCTCTCCTTCAAGCCGCTTCAGCCAATAGGCTTCCTGCTTCTGGTACCCTTCTTTCTCCTGAAACGACCGCTGCCAGACGGCATAGTCTTTATATTGAAGGCGCATCGGCGCAAGCGAACGGCCTGCGTACAGCTCGCCGAATTCTTTTATCAAGGTGTTGACGGACACACCGTCAGAAATAATATGATGCATATCCGTTAATAATAGATGGCGTTCGTCTGATTCTTTCACGAGAGCCGCACGGAAGAGCGGCGCTTCCTCCAGACAAAACGGCCGGACGAATGCGTCAGCTGACTCGGCCTCATCCAGCTGAAACGGTACGCTGTCATGGATGCGCTGCACCGGTTCGCCGTCAGGCCCCGTTTCAAAGGACGTTCTGAGCGACTCATGCCGCTCCACAAGCTCCCGGAACGTCTCCTCCAGCCGGCCGCGGTCAAGCGGGCCCGTCAGTTCCAGCACAGCCGGCATATTGTAGCCGACACCGCCGTCTTCAAGCTGTTGGAGCACATACATCCGTTTCTGCGCCGAAGACACCGGGTAGGTGTCCTGTGTTTGCGCAGGCTGAATCGCTTCATACGGGCTCTCTTCCAAGTCCTGAATGACCGAAGCGAGCTCTTCCACCGTCGGCCGGGCGAAGATGTCTTGTAACGGCACCTGAACACCGAACTCTTTGGCGATGCGGGAGACGAGAGCCGTCGCTTTTAACGAATGGCCGCCCCGCTCAAAAAAGTGATCCCGGATGCCGACGGGGCCGTTTTTCAGCACCTCTTCCCAAAGGGCGCAAAGCTTCATTTCCGTGACGTTCCGCGGGGCGGTGTACGCCCGTCTGTCTGCCGCTCCGCCGGGAGCCGGCAGTGCGCGGCGGTCAAGCTTTCCGCTCGGTGTGACCGGCCATTCGGTCATCTTTATGAACTGAGCTGGCATCATGTAAGCCGGAAGGCGTGTCGCAAGCTCCGCCCGCACGTCATCGCTTTCCCGTCCTTCAATATAGGCGTAAAGCGCGGTTTCGCCGTGTTCGTTCCGGGCGGTGACCGCCGCCTCACGAATGCC
>NZ_JAPMOV010000012.1:0-8764 GCF_026420705.1 Bacillus sp. NEAU-CP5
TGGCATCCAACGGCCATCCGTTGGTGGGTTTGGGCAAAGCCCAAGAACTTGACTGGAGAGAAAAAATCGCGCTATCATTAAGGCAGATAATATGAACGTGAACTGTTGGTGAGAGAAGGGAGCGTAAGGCGACGGCAGTCGCCGAGCGGCAGCGATAAGCGACCGGATCGAATCCAACCCGAAAGCCCCCCCACGCTAACAGGGGGGTAGTAATCGCAAAAATAAAAAATGAGCGCATTTTGCTTCCCGGCTGTTGCGTAAAAAAGGAAAGGTGGATGTATAAAGCATCCGCCTTTTTTGTTGCTGTTGTCCTTTGCGTATATTGATATATGCGTCTGAGAATTCGCAGATTCGTTTCTAAGCGGTTTTAAAATCTTACTGGAATAAAAGGTAGGGTTTTCGTTAGAACGTCTATAAAGAGGCTTAAAATGATTATTTTGGGTGTGTTGAATTCAGAAAAAAAAGCAGATCATAATGACCTGCCCCAGGGGCTTATATCAAGTGGCGAGTCTGGAAGCTATCTCGAAATCTCCACTTTTCTCCGATGCCGCAGATTTATTTTCTTGAGCTGAATTGTGACTGGATACAACCAACAAGCTTAAAGCAACGGTTAGCGAAAGAAGCAGCTTACGTTTCATACAGGAAATCGCCCCTTTGGATTTGTTTTTGAGCGAGCACCATTTCTTCGTAAAAAAAGACAGAATCAGCCATTCGCTCTTTCCTAGTATAAAATTCAGCGGCAACTAATGCCAGTTCCTCAAGGTACGGGTAACCTCGGCTATTTTTCAAATTATTTAAGGATTCAAGTACATCAGACCTATTTGCAGATTCAATAAACAGAACTTTTAGAAATTTCAAGAGAAATAAAAAGAGGTCGTCTTTATAATGATGGGCGCTTTCAAGAGCTTTTTCATAAAACTCCTGCCCTTCAATTTTTTCATCTTGCTTAAAGTGAAGCAAAGCCAGTTCATAATAAGCCTGTGTTAATTCTTTGGCATCAGTCTCTTTTCCGATTTTAATTGCTCTTCGGAAATATGCGATTGCTACGGTCTTTTCATCCATCGCATTGTAGCAGCATCCGACGTTAAGCAATCCCTTTGTTATCATCGGTTTGTTGTTAAATTCTTCTGCATTCAATAGGGCTTTCTTTAGGTAGGGCAAGGCTTTCTCATAAGCCAATAAGTCAATATAATTCCCTGCGATAACGGTCAAGCATTGGATCGACCGGACAATATATGTGTCGTGCTTTTTGTAAATGTCGTAGGCGAGGTTAACGTAATATAGGGATACTTGAGTTTGCTTCATGTGATAATAAACCTCGGCCATTTTATAAAAGAACTCGGCTTGTTCGATCTTATCTACGACTCGGTTAAGCTTTTTCTCTGCCTGCCGGTAGCTTTTTATGGCGTTTATGTAATCACCTTCTGCAAAATGATGCATCCCGTCAAAAAAGTTGGCGTAATACTCCATTAAGCGAGTCAGTTTCTGACCCTTCCCCTCGGACTTTTTGAGATACTCCCATTTTTCTAATGGTTTAGAAGCTTCAGAGGGAAATAGGTAGTTCATGGTTAAGTCATGTCTGAATTTCATGAGTTGATAGTATATCAGCACATTCTGATCTTCTTCCATTTGCTCTAAAAGCTCTTCGACTTGTCTTTTTAGTTTTATGGCCATTTTAACGTCAAACTTATTTACTGCATCATACCATTCGCTGATTTTAACCCCTACGTTTGCTGATGGAACGCCCTTCATACTCTCCCCCCAAATAAATCATTTACTGAAAATGGTAGCATAAGAAGAACGCTTGTAACTTTGTTGCGGGAAAATTTTCGACAAACCGCAATCATGATTTTAAAGGGGTTTGAACAATAGGCCCATGTGTTTTGGTCGTTCTTTGGTTATGTTTACCCTATGTTTTCCCAATGCTTTAGGAAATTAAAGAAACATATGATAATCATAGGGGGATTTTATGCATTTCTGCCTGTAACAATACGCTTTTAATGGTGATTAACAACCGTACACTTTTCGAGACTCTTATCCGTAGCATACTTTTTTTAGTATGCGAATGGATAAGGGTTTCTTTTTCTTCATTTTTGATTACAGGGCGGCTCGGTTTCAGGATGCAAAAGCGGAGTGCCCACTTACGCACCTAGTCAAAGGGTGCTCGTTTTCGCACTGGCGAAATAAATAATGCTACGCATTCGACCATGACTGGATGTGTTGATCAAATATTTCGGAAGATCAATTTTTCAGGAAAATAAAATAGTTTGATAGAGCAATGTTTTCAGAAACGCGCCCTTGAATTATTTTGATAGTGCAACTTTTTGAACGGCTGCCATCAAAAATATTTTGTTAGTGCGACTTTTTCGGGCCGATTTCGGCCAAAAAGGAACGGATTTGTTACTGATCGCTTACATGCGATTAGAAAAAAACGTTTTTGAACGCAAAAAAGGCTTTTTCGCATGAAAAAAGCCGATTTTTAAAAAAAATCTCCCCCTACGGGGGAAGAATGGTTTTGATCTTAGGTTTTGGGTTTTAAAAAAAGACCGGCAATTCTGCCGGCCTTTTTTGCGATTTTGACGGAGTCGAAATCGGGTCTTTTCTTATCTTGATACTATATAGCAACAACATCATTTTGAAAAACCTTATTAATGCCTTGTGTGTCAAGGTTTTTACGCCTTTTTGACAGGTAAAAACTCCTTCTGCTATTATTTAAGGTGACCAAACCAAAATAATAGATTGCTAGAGGACTAGCATCAGAAGGAGTTTCTTTGTTCATGTATTCATCTGAAAATGATTATAGCATCCTCGAAGATAAAACTGCAACAGGTAAAAAGCGGGATTGGAGAGGAAAAAAGAGACGGGCCAATCTTATGGCGGAGCATTATGAAGCATTGGAGAAAAGAATCGGAGCGCCTTACTATGGCAAAAAGGCTGAGCGTTTATCTGAATGTGCAGAGCATCTGTCGTTTAAAAGAGACCCGGAAACGGGCAGATTGAAACTGTATCAAGCCCACTTTTGTAAAGTGAGGTTATGTCCGATGTGTGCGTGGCGCAGGTCGTTAAAAATTGCTTATCATAACAAGCTGATTATTGAGGAAGCGAATCGACAGTATGGCTGCGGATGGATTTTTTTGACGTTGACGGTTCGAAATGTTAAGGGAGAACGCCTGAAGCCACAAATTTCTGAGATGATGGAAGGTTTTCGGAAGCTTTTTCAGTATAAAAAAGTAAAGACCTCTGTTCTTGGGTTTTTCAGAGCTTTAGAGATCACTAAAAATCATGAAGAAGATACATATCATCCTCATTTCCATGTGTTGTTACCTGTGAAGAGAAATTATTTCGGTAAAAATTACATCAAGCAAGCGGAATGGACGAGTCTTTGGAAAAGAGCTATGAAGTTGGACTACACTCCAATCGTCGATATTCGAAGGGTCAAGGGAAGAGTTAAAATTGATGCCGAGCAGATAGAGAGTGATGTACGAGAAGCGATGATGGAGCAAAAAGCTGTTTTAGAGATTTCTAAGTATCCAGTGAAAGATACTGATGTTGTGCGTGGCAGCAAGGTGACGGATGATAATTTGAATACTGTGTTTTACTTGGATGATGCGCTTTCAGCCCGCAGACTGATCGGGTACGGCGGTATTTTGAAGGAAATTCATAAGGAGCTGAACCTTGGTGATGCGGAGGGCGGCGATCTTGTCAAGATTGAGGAAGAAGATGACGAAGTTGCAAATGGTGCATTTGAAGTCATGGCTTATTGGCATCCTGGCATTAAGAATTACATACTCAAATAAAAAAAGAGACCCTCAAAAGGTCTTTTTTTTATGCCGTGTTTGTATTAACAAAATGCGTTATATGACAAAAAAACCTCTATTTTGATTAAATCCTTAATTTTTCCTTAAAAAACAAAATTAAAAACCAAAAATAAACAAAAATGTACTATCGTACTATTGTATATATTTTTAATTAATGGAAAGGAGACTTCTATGGTTATTAATTCATTAAAAAGAAGCCAAATGCTTCTGCCCTTAACAATTATTTTGTCTTTATTATTAACTGTTGGTTATGCGTTGCTTCCTGTTAAAGACTCATCTATAGCTAAAGCTGATACAGTAGATAAGACATTTTCAACCACTAACGGAAAGGCTTGGACTTCAGTAGCAAAAAAAGCAAACACTAGTGGAGTTTACGTTAAGGTGAAAAAAGGAGAAAGAGTGCTAGTTTCTGTCTTTGCTGATGCAAATAAGGGCAAAGGAAAAAGAAAATGGGTAAACGTTTCTGGTAGCTCTGGAGGCAGTTTAGGTACTTATGTATCTTCAGGACATACATATCATCTTACCAATTATGCTGTTGAAAGATATGGAAAGGGAGTTCCTATACGTTTACTTGTTGATAAAGGCGGTAAGTCTGGAAAAGTTGAATTTCTTTGGAGTCCAGACTCCAGATAAATTTAAGTTAAGGAGTGTATTATATGGCTATTCGAAATATTTTAGAAAAAAGTAAAGTATTAATTATAGTTGGAGCTGTTTTATGTTTAATGGTTTCAATAATTTCTTATCCTCCTTTGGCTAAGGCAGATACAAAGGACAGAACTGTAAATGTTAATGCATCACATGGTTGTACTACTGTTGCAAAAAAAGCAAATACTAGTGGTGTTTATTTGAAAGTATTGTCTCATGGAAGTGGTCGGAATATGCTTGTTTACGTCGATGCTGATGCGAACAAAGGAAAAGGAAAAAGGCACTGGGTAAATGTTTCTGGAAAAGATAAAGCTAGTCTAGGTAAATATGTTACAAAGGGGAACACGTATCACCTTACCAATTATGCTGTTGAAAGATACGGAAAGGGAGTTCCTATTAGACTTTGTTTCGATGGAGATAAAGGGAAAATTAATTTCCTTTGGAGTCCGGATAGTAGATGATGAGAAGCAGGATTAATCCTGCTTTTTTATTTTGATTTTGGTAAAATGTGATAAGCGAGTTTTGAAAATGCGGAGGAGGAAATTTCTTTGACAAAAGAAAAAGTTTCTAAAAAGAAGAGCTCTATTTTAGAGTGGGGCAAGGCTATTGTGATAGCCGTTATACTTGCTCTTCTTATTCGGAATTTTTTGTTTGAGCCGTATGTGGTAGAAGGTAAATCTATGGAACCCACTTTGGTTAATTCAGAAAGATTATTTGTGAATAAGACGGTTAAGTATATAGGCAATTTTAAACGAGGAGATATTATAATTTTAAACGGAAAGGAAAAAGGCGTACACTATGTAAAGCGATTAATTGGTTTACCTGGAGACACTGTAGAAATGAAGAATGACCACCTTTTTATTAATGGAAAACAAGTGAAGGAACCATATTTGTCCTCTAATAAAACAAATGCTGAGAGTATGGGAATAAATCTTACAGGGGATTTTGGGCCAATTAAAGTTCCAAAAGGTAAATATTTTGTTATGGGTGATAATCGACAAGAATCCATGGACAGTCGTAACGGTCTTGGTCTCTTTACTAAAGATGATATTCAGGGAACTGAAGAGTTTGTTTTTTTTCCGTTTAGTAATGTGCGTCAAGCTAAATAATTTTTCAGACTGAAACAGGCTATGAGGTCTGTTTTTTATTTTTCTTTGAAAATTTAATACATAGAACAAAATGTTCATGTGTTAAATGCTGCGGGAGCGGAAAGGGTTTTTCCGATTTTCTGCCGATCTCTCATCGGCGGAAAAATCGGGTCGGCGGACAGCCGACAAGTGGCACGAACTTTCGATGCGATAGCGAGAATGAGAGAGCCACCGGCACCGCAGGTCGCACGTCCAAATTGAATCCGTAGGAACAATTTGGTGTAGTGCGTTACACCAAAACTGAAATTTTGTGTTACCATAACCCTAATAGAGTGGTATATATTGGGGGAATTCGTGTGGCAAATTATGCGGTTATCAGGATGGAAAAATACAAGAAAGATAGACTGAATGGGACGCAAAAACACAATCAGCGGGAGTTTCAAAAAAGCAAAAACGAAAACATTGATCGTGGCCGGTCGCATCTCAATTATGACCTGATCAACGGGCAACCGATCAGCTACGCACAGGCGGTTCGTGAAAAAATCGAGGGCAGGGTCAAACGGAAAGTGCGGGACGATGCCGTTCTGGTGAGTGAGTTTTTGATTACAGCCAGTCCTGACTACATGAACGGATTGAGCGAGACGGAGCAGCGGCGCTACTTTGAAGCGGCGGCTGATCATCTGAAAGAGAAATACAGTGCGGAAAACATGTTGTATGCCACGGTACATATGGATGAAGCGACCCCGCATATGCATGTCGGGATTGTGCCGATCACTGAGGATGGCCGGCTTTCTGCTAAAGATTTCTTTAACGGCAAGCTGAAGATGAAAGCCATTCAGGATGATTTTCACCGGCATATGGTGAAGAGCGGTTTTGACTTGGAGCGGGGAGAACCAAGCGAAAAGAAGCATGAAAATGTTCACCAGTACAAAATCAATCAGCGGAAAGCGGAGCTTGAGCGGCTGAACGCTGAGATCGCTTTGAAGGAAAAACGGAAAGCCGAGCTGGAACAGCAGAACCGAGCGGTTGAATCAGTGGTTTCCGCCAAAAAAGAAGCACTGACGACCAAAACACAAGAGCGGCGGCTCCCGACCGTTGAGTATGAAAAAGCCGGTCTTTTCAAAAAAGACAAGGTGACTGTGCCGCAGCATGAACTTGAAAATTTGTATGCTTATGCGGAAGATCAAGGGAAAATGGCGGCGCAACTGTCGCGGCAACTTGAAGCGGAGACGGAAGAGAAGGAACGGTGGAAGTCCATAGCCGTCGAAGAAAGGGAACGGGCAGATTCGAAAGATAAGATGCTCTTGGATCTGCAGACGACTATGAACGAGGAGGTCGAAAAAGCAAAAAGGGGGATGCGGCGGAAGCTGACTAAAGAATTTACGGAAGAGCAGAGGGAAGAACTCCGTCAGGAAGTGAAAGAAGAGCTGTCTGCTCTGAAAACAGAAAACAGCGAGCTAAGAACGGAGAATAAGGATTTGAAGCGGCTTACGCTGTCTCTGAGCGAACAAAAAGACAATGAGGTCAAAAAGCATAACGAAACGAAAAAAAGCCTTAAAGCGGAAAGAGGCAGGTATGGTGAGCTGCTGAACTTCGCCCAAGAGCAGAATAAGGAGTTTCAGGTGCTGAACAAGGAAAATAAGACGTTAAGAGAGCGGGTAGCCGTACTGGAACAGTGGAAAGATAAAATGGTGCAGTGGGCTAAAGAAAAGTTGCCAAGGGTGCGGAAATTAGCGGCATCGTTTTTTCGTACGGCTGGAATGCCTAGAGAAGCGAATAAATATAAGGACCATGAATTAGAGCGGTGACTGTTGGTGATATTAGCTGTTCTTCCAAAATTGCCACCACTTTTTTTGTTTAGTGGCTGCGATCATTTTTTGTGTCTCGAGCGACTCCCGTAATGCGGCAGTGAGTGTCTCGTGCCTTTCTTGCTGTCTTTTTTCGAATTGTTCCATCCGTTCTGCCATGTGGCGGTTGAATTCTTCCTGTCGTTTCATGAATTCGACCAAAGGATTGTTCTGTAGCGATGTAGCGGTATCCGATATGGTCAGTTTTGAACGATATAGGCTTGCTATATGCTTTACCGTTTCGTCGAGTGAGTGTCCATTGATCTTAGTCATTGTACATAGATACTCTAAAGTCTTTACGTCATCCTCGGTATAGAGTCGCCATCCTTTCGAATCTTTATTGAATGAGTAGCCTTGTTCTTCAAGCATACTGGCATACTTGCGGACAGTCACTGGCTCTATACCGAGGTGTTTTGCGACGTCCTTGGACGATAATTTGACTCCCATATCCATCACGAATCACCTCGTAAAATAGGTTCGCTATGGCGAGGCCAGACACCTTTAAGTATTGCACCCTTTATTATGTTTGAGTTGTTTTGAAAAGGGTGCATTTCAAAAGGAGCGCTGCATACCTAAACGAGAGGAAAAATCCAGTCATGACAGGGGACTGATTGGGTTCTTTTGTGTTTGAGTTTGTTTTGGAATTTAGGAGCGGTCACGGAGTGCCCAGTTATACGCACCAAATAAATTGGGGCGTACTGGCGGAAATGACCTGCAGGGGCTTTGAAAAAAGGGATGCTATAATCTAACAGAAAAAGGGAGGGGAATCACATGGCATATCGTATTGTGGGCGAGCTGGAAGGGACGGAAATTACGTTCACGAGCACACACCCAGACAGAGAGAAACGAGAGGAGATATTCGAGACGATCGAGGAAGCGGAGGATGCTTTGAATACCTTGAAAATGTCTCTGCCTGATGGAACAAAATTGACGATTGAACCTGCGGTATAGAGACAAATGATTGATTTTGAAACGGCTATGAGACAAGTGAGAGCAACCCTTGGCTTTGAGGGCTTAGTGCTGACTGAAGAAGAGGAAAAGCTTTTAGAAAGGCGGTTTCATGGAGAAATCACAGAAGAAGAATACATAAGAAAAGCGCTTGAGCTGTCTTATCTCTAAATGGGAAGCGGGCGATTTTGGCGTGAGTCAACGGTAACCGGACCGTAGGGAGGATTAAGGAGTTGACTCACTCAGCGCCACCCGAACCCTTTCAGCACTCAAACAAACCCGTTTGTTTGACGCCAACCGGCGAGGGAGTCCCCCGAAGATTCGGGGGGTTGGGGGGATTGAGTATTGGCATCCAACGGCCATCCGTTGGTGGGTTTGGGCAAAGCCCAAGAACTTGACTGGAGAGAAAAAATCGCGC
>NZ_JAPMOV010000015.1:0-1371 GCF_026420705.1 Bacillus sp. NEAU-CP5
CCCACGTGTTACTCACCCGTCCGCCGCTAACATCAGGGAGCAAGCTCCCATCTGTCCGCTCGACTTGCATGTATTAGGCACGCCGCCAGCGTTCGTCCTGAGCCAGGATCAAACTCTCCGATAAAGTAGTTTGACTGACTACGCACATCACTGTGCGATTTATTTAAAACTTTGAATTAACAGGTACGTTTTGTCTTGTTTAGTTTTCAAAGATCATTGCCGCTTGTTGAAGCAGCTTTATTATCTTACCACTCAGCTTCTTTTATGTCAACAACTTTTTTTAAGTTGTTTCCGAAGCTTTTTGTTGTTGTCTGCTGTTCATCAGCGACGTTTAATAATATACCACGGTGTCTCTCTATAAATCAAGCATTTTTTTTAAAAAAAGAGAGAAAAAGAAAACCAGTATATTATCTTTAAAGTTTGAGAATGGTCGGGAAGACAGGATTCGAACCTGCGACCCCATGGTCCCAAACCATGTGCTCTACCAAGCTGAGCTACTTCCCGATTTTTAAAAATATTATGGCGCGCCCGAGAGGAGTCGAACCCCTAACCTTTTGATCCGTAGTCAAACGCTCTATCCAATTGAGCTACGGGCGCAATTAATATCACAATATCCCGTTGGGATAAAATGGAGCGGAAGACGGGATTCGAACCCGCGACCCCCACCTTGGCAAGGTGATGTTCTACCACTGAACTACTTCCGCAAGTAAAAATGTAAAGCATGGCCAGAATACAGCCTCAGATAGCGGTAAACTGTATTATTATTTATTCAGTAAAACTCCAAACGGTATAACCCGCAGATCAATCTAAACATACTGCTTATTATGACAAAGGTAATTATATCAAGGTTTTGATAAAAGTCAATACCGTTTAACAATTAATTATTTTAATCTCTTTGAATCATTGAAGCAAGGCTAACTTCATCAGAAAGCGCGCTTTAAACACCTATACCTTAACTGCTGCAATCAGTAACAGTTTTTACTGATCCAAATAAAAAATAACAGTTCCATAACATGCGGAAACTGCTTCAGATCAACGTATTTAGATAAGCTTCCAAGCGGGTTCGAACCGCTGACCTCTTCCTTACCATGGAAGTGCTCTACCTGCTGAGCTATGGAAGCAATGGCTCCGCAGGTAGGACTCGAACCTACGACCGATCGGTTAACAGCCGATAGCTCTACCACTGAGCTACTGCGGAATATTATAAGCTTCATAAACAAAAACATGGTAGATAAAATAAAAAAGCTTGGCGGCGTCCTACTCTCACAGGGGGAAACCCCCGACTACCATCGGCGCTGAAGAGCTTAACTTCCGTGTTCGGCATGGGAACGGGTGTGACCTCTTCGCTATCGCCACCAAACCATTGAGAGT
>NZ_JAPMOV010000016.1:0-1049 GCF_026420705.1 Bacillus sp. NEAU-CP5
GCCGGCTGGGAGAAAGATCCTGTGCGGATGATTGAAGCGTTTGCCTCAGAAAAGGTGACGACCGCGCATTTTATTCCGGCGATGGTCAACAGCTTTTTAGACGCGCTGGAAACAGAGCCTGCGGAAACAAGAACACACCTCGGCAGAACACTGACACGCGTGTTTGCCGGAGGGGAAGCTCTTTCACCGCTTACGGCTGCCCGGTTTGCCGATCTTCTGCCGGAGACCGTGCTTATTCACGGCTACGGGCCGACGGAAGCGACGGTTGATGCGGCGTTTTACGTCTGTGACCGAAAACGGGACAGCGGACGGACGCGGCTTCCGATTGGTAAACCCGTTCCGGGTGCCCGTCTGTATGTATTAGATAGCGGAGGAACCATCCAGCCTGCGGGCGTGGCAGGAGAGCTGTACATCGCGGGGACAGGGGTGGCCCGGGGCTATCTGAACCGGCCTGAGCTGACGGAGGAGCGTTTTCTCGATGATCCGTTTTACCCGGGAGAACGCATGTATCAGACGGGCGATATCGCACGCTGGACAGAAGACGGCCTAGTCGAATGGCTCGGACGTTCAGACGGACAGGTGAAAGTCCGCGGCTACCGGATTGAACCGGGAGAGATCGAAGCGGCGATCCGGCGCATCGACGGCATTCGTGAGGCGGCGGTCACCGCCCGGAACGAACACGGCGAAACCGCGCTTTACGCCTATATTGAAGGACGGGAAAGCGATGACGTGCGGGCGGAGCTTGCGACACGCCTTCCGGCCTACATGATGCCGGCTCAGTTCATAAAGATGAGCGAATGGCCGGTCACGCCAAGCGGAAAGCTTGACCGCCGCGCGCTGCCGGCTCCCGACGGAGCGGCAGACAGACAGGCGTACACCGCCCCGCGGAACGTCACGGAAATGAAGCTTTGCGCCCTTTGGGAAGAGGTGCTGAAAAACGGCCCCGTCGGCATCCGGGATCACTTTTTTGAGCGGGGCGGCCATTCGTTAAAAGCGACGGCTCTCGTCTCCCGCATCGCCAAAGAGTTCGGTGTTCAGGTGCCGTTACA